>NZ_JBVJPT010000012.1:0-311294 GCF_055609385.1 Streptomyces sp. NPDC036764 | reverse complement strand
AAGTCGACCAGCCAGCAGCGCCGCCTCCACTCCGCCATCACCGTCGCCGCCGGCTCCGCCTGGCTCACCGCCGCGTGCCTCGCCGGACCGACCACAAGCCCGATCGATGACCTGTACCTCATGGGCGGGCCGGTCGTGGCCCTGTCGTGGAACGTGCGGATGATCCTGCGCCGCAACCCCGACCCCACCGGCGAAAGCACCGACAAGGGCCTACTCGCCAAGGTGGGTCTCGCTCGTGCGCAGGTGGGGGCGGTGAAGGTGGAACCGAACCGGGTCACCGCACCGCTCGCGCTGGAGGCGGGCGAGCAGACCCACGACGACGTCACCAAGAGTCTGTCCCGGCTCGCCTCCGCCCTCGACCTGCCCCGCAACGCCGTCCGCTACCGCCCAGACCCGGGCTCCGAGCGGCGCGGCGAGCTGGTCATCGTTCCGGAGGACATGCTGGCGGACGTGGTGGAGTGGGAGGGCCCGTCGCACCTGGGTGGGTCGATTGCCGATCCGATCGTGATCGGACGCTACGACGACGGCTCCCCGATGCTGCTGTGGCTGCCCGGGGATCCGGAGGCGAACCGCAACGCCACCCACCTGCTCATCGCGGGCGGCACCGGATCCGGCAAGGGCGACACCGCCCTCAACGTCCAAACGGAGATCCTCTCCCGCACGGACGTGATGCTGTGGCTGTCGGATCCGAAGATGTTCCAGGACTTCCGCCCCCTGCTGCCCGGCATCGACTGGGCCGCGGAGGGCGGCAGCCCCACCGAGGTCATGGTCGCGGCTCTGCAAGCGGTCATCCCGGCGCGTACGGGCTGGTTGGGTCGGCATGGCTACCGCCAGTGGATCCCGGCGGCAGCGCAGGTGCAGAACAGCACCGCGCACACCTGCCGCGCGGACGGACGAGGGTGCGGCTGTGAGGGTATGCCGTACCTGGTCGCATGGATGGAAGAGGCCGCCAACACCCTGCGCAACCTGGGTGATGACGCCTTCACCGGCATCGCACAGGAGGCACGTTCCGCTGGGATCTCGCTGATCGTCTCGCTTCAGCGACCCTCCTACGACCAGATGTCCACCAGTACCCGCGCATCCCTCACGTCCGTGATCGCACTCGGTTGCGACCCGCGTGATGAGGGGTTCAGCCTGCCGGAGACGGTTATCGACGCCGGCGCCCACCCGGGCGCTTGGGGCAACCGCAGGCCGGGCTACTGCTACCTGGTCACCCCCGGAATCGATGAGGACCGCTATCCCTCGCCGGGCCGCACCCGCGCCTTCACTCACCGCGCCGCCCCGATCATGGAGCAACTCGCCGGGTGGGCCCTGGCCAACCGCGCCCCCGCCGACCCGATCACCGCCGGCGCCGCCGCGAGCGTCGCCGGAACCGCCTACACCAACCGCGCCGGCGACAGTGACACCGCCGGGCCGCGCCTGACGCTCGTGGACGGGGACGACGACATGGACCACGACGGACCGTTGATCGACCCCGAGAACGCCGGCATCGACCCGGAGGCGGAACTGCCTGAGCCGGAGGAGGGAGACGATGCCCCGATCTTCGGCCAGGAAGCCGGACACAAGCCCACCCCGCAGGAGGCCCGGGAGCTCTTCGCCCGCGCGCTGGAAGAGTTCGAGGAAGAGGGCCGCATGATCGTGGGCCCGGTCGACTTCACCGACTGGTGCGACCGCCACCACCTCTCCCGCTCGTGGGTGTCCAAGCGGCTCAAGGACGCCGCCCTGGAGGGGCGACTGGAGGCGACGAACACCGCCGGCCGGTGGCGGATCGTCCCCGCCCTCACGGCCGCCTGACACCCGTCACATGTGACGGCCGCGTCACACCCAAACCCCTAGGCAGGCGCAGGTGTGACGCGCCCTAACAGCGGCACGTCACACCCCTCACACCTGCCTGACACCCATCCGCACGGGCCCGCGTCACACCCATGGCGCGGGCTCGCGGCTCACCCGAGGGAGCCCGAATGTCCCACCGCGACCCGCCGGGGATCATCGCCCCGCACATCCCCGCCGACGCCTACCGCCGCGCCGAAGCCACCGGCGCCCCGGTCGTCATCGTCGTCCACACCAGCGCCCCGGCCGGACGGCCGCTGCGCCACTACCTCATCCCGCTTGCCGTCGCCGGAGCAGCGGCCATCGGGATCTTCGCCACCGTGGCCGCGTTCCTCGCCCTGCTCGACTTCGCCGCCCACACCGCCGCAGCCATCGCCGCCGCCACCGGCCCCCTCAGCATCGGCGGCATCAGCCTGAAACTCGCCCGCTCCAAGCACTGATCCGGAAGGGACCACCGTGTTCGAGAACGACGTCACCCACTGGCCCAACGCCACCCAGGCGTACGCCGCCGCGCCCGAGCCTGCCAATGAGCTGGAGTGGCTGCGCACCAGCGAGGGCCGAGGGCGTGAGTGGTTGCTGCGCCGGGCCGCCCTCACCGACCGCATGGCCCACGGCCTCACCCCCGGCTACACCGCCAGCCGCAGCGCCGCGTTCGACCTGGCCGCCCGGCTGATGGCCCTGGACGGAGCCGCCGTGGGCTGCAACCCGCGTGCCTACGTCCGCCAGCAGTACGCCCTCTGGGCCAAGAACCGCTAGCGACGCCAAGGGCGGCCCCCTCGTCTCGCCAAAGCCGCGGGGCCGCCCTTGTCCACCTGCCATCAACAGACCTGTGGAGGTCTCCCAGCATGACCCAACCCATCCCCCTCCCGCGAGCCTTACCGCGGGGAGCTCCCGCTGCGCCCGCCCCCATGCGGTTCTACTTGACCACCCACAAACGGCACTGGCTGCGCTGGACCAATGTGCCGCTGTTCTTGAAGTCGGAGCACTGGGACCGTGCCGTCAAGTGGGATGTAGCCCAGGGCCCGTACGCGGTCGACTCCGGCGGCTTTATGGAGCTGAAGGAAAAGGGCACGTGGACGCGAACGCCGCGCCAGTACGTGCAGGATCTGCGTCGCATCTGGGAGCACGTCGGCCCCTACGACTGGGCCGCCCCGCAGGACTGGATGTGCGAGAAGGCCATCATCGAGGGCGGCTGGTTCGGCGGCCAGTACTTCGTCGGCACCCACCTCAGCGTCGCTGAGCACCAGCGCCGCACTGTTGAGAACTTCCTTGAACTACGCTCCCTCGCCCCCGACCTGCGCATCGCTCCTGTCCTTCAGGGCGACAACATCCCGGCCTACGAGCGCTGTGTGGAGCTGTACGAGAACGCCGGCGTCGACCTGCGGGCCGAACCGGTCGTCGGGCTCGGCTCGGTGTGCCGGTTGCAGTCCACCCGCCAGGGTGCCGCGATCGTCACTGCGATGGCCGCGCACGGCTTCCGACTGCACGGCTTCGGCTTCAAGATTCTCGGCCTGGAAAAGGTCGGCCACCTGCTGGCCTCCGCCGACTCCGCTGCATGGAGCTCCCACGCCCGTCGTCGCCCGCCGATGCCGGGCCACACGCACAAGAACTGCGCCAACTGCATCGACTACGCCCTGAAATGGCGCGAGCGCGTCGTCCAAGCGATTCCCACCCAGCACCAACTGCTGCTGACCGACCGGAGCGCAGCATGAACGCACTGGACATCGCCCTGAGCCTGGCCGCGAGCGGCGTTCCACCCCTGCCCCTGCGGGCGGGAAAGGTGCCGTTCGGAAACTGCCACGATTGCACCGGTCTCGCGTGCGGCGGCCGGCCGAACATGAAGAACGCCGGGCCCTGCGCTTGCCCGCACCCGTGCCACGCATGGGCCGCTGCCACCACCGACCCCACCGTCCTGCGCTCCCGAGGCTGGGCACATGCGTGGCGAGAAGCGGCAGCGGTGGCCTACCACCCCGGCGGCGCCGGTCTCACCGTCGTAGACCTCGACAACGCGGAAGCCATCGCGTGGGCTCGCGTGAGCCTGCCCGCAACACGGATCGTGCCAACGACCCGCGGTGAGCACTGGCTCTACGAGGGTGTCATGCAGTCCGCCAACGCTGTACGGCCTGGCGTCGACATCAAGTCGTCCATGCAATACGCCCGGTGGTTGGGACTTGGCACCGGCACCATGACGAACCTGCCGGACTCCGTGCGCGCGTTGCCGGTGAAGGCAGCCGCCCCGGCCCGGCCGGCGGCGGTCACCGTGCCTGCGCTGACCGGTGGCGGGCAGTGCCGTCACCGCACACCCTCCTTCCTCGAACGTGGCATCGCCATGGCCGAGCAGCGCATCACCGAGGCCCGCAGCGCGGTGCACGCCACCGTCTACCGGACCTTCCTTGCCGTGCTGTCCACGCACGGTCGGTGCGGCTGCCTCACCGACGCTCACGTCGCTCGGTTGTTCACCGCCGCGCAGGCCAAGGGCGAATCACCTCGGCACTGCACGGACGCCTGGACCAACGCCCGCACCGCACAGGGGATGTAGCCATGTCCGAGGACGAGAAGACACCGGCCCGCCAGATCATCACCGACTACGCGCAAGAGCACTTCCGGTACTTCCGCACCATCGACGGCACCGTGTACGCGCAGAAGAACGGTCACCCCGTCGCCCGGCCCATCCGCTCCCAGGGCACGACGGGCAGCCACCGGCAGGAACTCATGGTCGGCCTCTTCCGCGACGGGGTCGGCGTGTTCAACGGCACGGCACTCAAGGAGGCGTTGGACTTGATCGAAGCACTCGCGCTGACCGAGGACGTACAGCCCACCCACATCCGCGTCGCCCCCGGGTTCGACGGTGCGACCTGGCTCGACCTGGGCCGTGACGACGGCCAGTCCGTCCGCATCCACCCCACCGGCTGGACCATCCTCACCCCCGACCCCCGCGAGGTGTGCTGGCGGCGCACCCAGCTCACCGGCGAACTCCCCCTGCCCGCCAAGGACACCAACGGCAAGGGCATCGACCTCCTGCTCCGCCTGTGCAACTTCGCCAGCGCCGAAACCGAATGCCTGGCCATCGCCTGGCTGATCGGCTGCCTGGAACCGTCCGTCCCCGTGCCCGCCCCGTTCCTCACCGGCCCCCAAGGAGCGGGCAAGTCCACCGGCGGCCGGATGCTCGTACGGATCATCGAGGGGATGAGCGGGGACCTGCGCCGGGCCCCGAAGGACGAGGAGAACATGATCACGGCCGTGGCTGCCGGTTGGGTCACCGCCCTGGACAACCTCTCCCACCTGCCCCCGGACCTGTCCGACCTCATGTGCTGCATCGTCACCGGCGCGGAGAGCATCAAGCGCGCGCTGTTCACCGACGGTGACGTCGTCCGCTCCCGCTACCGGCGCCCCATGCTGTTGACCGGTATCGACGTCGGCGTCATACGGCCCGACCTCGCCGAACGCCTCCTGCCGCTGCGTCTCGTGCGGCCCCGGGTGCGGCGCACCGAGGCAGAACTGTGGACGGAGTACGCGGAGATCCTGCCGATTGTGCTCGGCTCCCTGCTGGACCTGACCGTGAAGGTGCGGGCCGCTCAGGCGGAGACCCCCACCGACCTGCGGATGGCCGACTTCGCCCACCTGTGCGCACAGCTCGACGCGGCAACCGGCTTCGGCTCACTGGCCGCCTACCGGGCCAGCCTCGACGACCTCAACGACGACGTCATCGAAGGAGACCTCCTCGCTCAGACGGTTCTCAAGCACGCCGGCGGACTCGACGCTGGCACGGAAGTCCGCATGTCGTCCTCGGAGTGGCTGCACTGCCTCACCAGCCTCTACAGCGGCGAGGAATGCCGTCCCCTGCCCAAGGGCTGGCCCACCACCGGCAAGGTCCTCTCCGACCGGCTCAAGCGGCTACAGCCGACCCTCGCCGCCCGCGGCGTCCTCATCGACTGGGGCCGCACCAGCTCCGCCCGCTACATCGAAATGACCCGACCCCCGCTCCCGCCCTCGAACGAGCAGGAAGCGGCGTTCTGACCCGCGCCACCACAGTGCCGCACCGAACAAGCAAGAGGAGCACCCCGCGCGAGGCGTGCTCCTCTTGCTGTTCCGGCGGCTTGCCGCCGCCCCAGGTCGCGCCGCGAAGCGGCTCCTTCTTCACGTCCAGAGCCGCACCGCACCACCACAGACACCACCCCCCTCTATTCCTAAGAGAAGAGACCCTGCGTCACCCACGTCACCAGCCACCCCAAAGCAGCCCCTGACCAGCGGCTACAGCGGTGACGCAGACGGCCGACCCCGCGTCATCCCGCGTCACCCGCGTCACGGATGACAGAACCCCGCCCCGCCCCGTGACACGCCCCGAGCTGCCCGCGTCACCACATAACCGCAGGTCAGAACCACAAATGACGTGCGTGACGCGATGACGCAGAAATCCGCACCTCGGACACACGCGGGCTCCTGAGAAGTCTCTGAAAGCCAACCCCATTTGCAGGCCCCGCCCTCTCCCGGAGGTCTCAACGTGCTGACCGTCGTCGCTAGCGACCCCCAAGCCCTCACAGTCCCGGAGGTCATGACCGCTCTGAGGCTTAGCCGCAGCAAGGTCTATGACCTGATCCGCTCCAAGCAGCTCCCGAGCTACACGTCTGGCCGCGCCCGCCGAATCCCGGTCGATGCCATACGCCACTACATGCAGGACCGACTTGAGGAGAACGCAGCCTGATGGCCCCCCGAAAGAGAAACCCCAACGGCGCCGGCAGCATCTGGCAGCGGAAGGACGGCCGTTACGAGGCGCGCGTGTACGTCCCTCAGCCCGACGGCACCCGCAAGCGCAAGACGGTGTACGGAAGTACGTGGGCGGAGTGCGACACCAAGCGCCTGGAGCTGGTACGCCGTGACCGCCAGGGCATCCCGACGCCGACTCGGTCCGCCAAGCTCTCCGAGTGGCTGCCCTACTGGCTGAAGCACTACGTCGAGCCACGCCGCAAGCTCAGCACCTACGACAAGTACGAGACTCATGTACGCCTCTACCTGATCCCCCTACTGGGTACGAAGCGACTGGAGACCCTGAGCGTCGCCGACGTTCGCCGCTTCATCACTCGCATGCAGACCACCCACACAGCCGCGACTGCCAAGGAAGCGCACCGGGTGCTGCGCACCGCGCTCACAGCGGCCGTGCGCGAGGAACTGATCACGCGGAACGTCGCATCCCTCGTGGAACCGCCGCGCGTGAAGCAGCGGGAGATCCGGCCGTGGTCACTGGAGGAGACGCTGACCTTCCTTGAAGCCGCACGTCGTGATCCGCTGTACGCCGCGTTCGTGATGGCCGTCGCCATGGGTCTGCGGCGCGGGGAGCTGGTTGGCCTGCGCTGGTCGGACGTAGACCTCGACAACCGCGTCCTGCACGTGCGCCAACAGACTCAGCGCCGCAGAGGCACGCTGTACGACGACGACCCCAAGAGCCGTCGCAGCCGCGTGGTCCCCATGCCCGCGTTGTGCATCGCGCCGCTGCGCTGGCACCGGTTGCGGCAGCGGGAGGCGTTCGCGCGCACGGGCGTCGAGTGGTCAGAGAGCGGCTACGTCTTCGCCACCCGGAACGGCCGACCGGTCGAGCCGCGCAACGTCTACCGGTCGTTCACGCGGGTCGCAGCCGATGCAGGGTTGCGAGTGGTCCGGCTACACGACGCGCGGCACGGGTGCGCGACGCTGCTGACGGCGGCCGGCGTCGCACCACGGGTCATCATGGAGATCCTGGGCCACAGCCAGATCAGCATCACGATGGACGTGTACACGCACGTCGTGCACGACACCCAGCGAGAGGCGATCAGTCACATGGACCGGCTGCTCAAGCGCCGTCTGCGTGCCGCCTGAGAGGCGACTGCCGTCAAAGGGTGCCGTCAAAAGGCCCCGGACCATGATCGGTCCGGGGCCTTTTGGCTGGTGCCCCCGGCAGGATTCGAACCTGCGACACCCGCTTTAGGAGAATGGCGCTTGAACCTGGGATGCCCGCTGCTCAGACCTACCGGGGTTGCACGGCGAGTGATCGTTTAGGAGATTCTTAGGAGATCAACTCTGTGGCTCGTGCTTTCGGAGATCGACCCGTCCCCACAGCGTGCGCAGTCCCACGTTACGCATCGCCCGCTCGAATGTCTCCTGTAGTCCGTCGAGTCGTTCGGCCCGCATCGCGGGGGTCGGCTTCTGGTAGTGGCGTTTGATGCCGGGCCGCCGGTGGCCGGCCGCCTCGAAGGCGAGAGGCTCCTTCACCCCCAACTCCGATTGCAGGGTGTCGTGCAGAGCGCGCAGCGCCCGCATGTCGAGGCCCGGCAGGATCGGTTCCCACGCCGCCCGGTAGGACACGCCCTGTCGCCTCGCGCGTTCCTCGCGGCCGTCGCAGGCGGGCCGGAAGGTACGCGCCCAGTTGCCGCGCCGCCACGGTGTCCCGGACGGCGTGCAGAACACGCGCGCGTGCGGCCAGTCCTCGAGGTGGTACCGCAGCAGCAGGGCGAGGAACGGCGGCACGTCCACGTCCCTGGTGCTGCCGTCGTTCTTCGTCGGCTCCAGCTTCTGGACGTAGCCCTTCTTGTTGCCGTCCTCGTCGCGCTCCTGGTACTCGGCGTACTCCTCGACGATGCGCAGGATCGGGCACTCGAACACGCCCGACCCCCACGGTTGTCGCCGCGTCAGCAGCGTGTTGTCCCGATGCAGTCCGAGGCCCTCGCCGAACCGCAGCCCCCCGAAGGCCGTGGTGAGTACGTGGACCCCGACCGCCGGGCCGAGCCGCTCCGCCAGCAGGAGGGCGTCCTCTGGCCGCGGTCCGCCATCCCGCTGGATCTTCGGCGCCTTCGGCCGAGCCGCATCGCCTGACGTGTCCTTCGTCCGGCGCCGGCCGAACAACGGATTGACCACGATGTACCCGGCGTCCATGGCCGCGGTCATGATGGTCGACATCAGGCTGACGCAGTGCCCGCGGCTGACGTCGTCGAGTGCCATGGTCTGCTGCCAGGTGTCGACATCGAACCACGAGATCTTCCGTAGGGGGACGCCGTCCCAGCGCGGGAGGATGTGGCCCTCCAGCTTGTCCCAGCGCGTGCCCACGGTGCGGCCGCGCTTGCGCCGCGATCTCATGAACGTGCGGGCGAACTCGCCGAACGTCACCGTGCTCTTCGCGGGATCGATCCAGGTCCCCTCCCGGATCAGCCGCTCCTGCTCGTTCCCCCAGTCCTCCGCCAGCTTCTTCGTCGCGAAGCCGGACTTGGACAGCTCCGCCGGCACGTGCCCGTCCGGAGCTTTGTACTTGACCCGCCAGGTGAATTGCTTCGTCTTCTTGCCACCGCGGACCTTGTAGACCTTCTCCGCGTATGCCATTGCTCACCCCACCTCCGCGCTCACACGGCGCGCATCTGCACCTGATAGTTCGCCGGCGCCCGGACCCAGTCCGGGCTTCGTTCCGACTGCGAGCGCGTGATCTCTCGGGCGCCGCGCTCGCTGATCAGGTCTGCCCGCACGGTGTACGCGATGTACTCAGCGTGGTCGTCGACCACGATGGCTATGCCCTCCGGCATGACGGGCCGCCGCTCCATTGTGATGGGAATCCGTGGGCCGCGGGGTGCCCCGGGATCGCGCGGTCGCCAGCGCCGTGCCTGCTCCGTGAAGACGTCGGCGAACGCGCCGCAGCCCTCATCAGTGATGTCGTCCTCGTGGAACCAGAAGACACAGCCCCCCGGCACGTCTTCTATGTACGGCGCGAACCACGCGCCGCCCTTGTGCAACACCTCGATTTTCAGCAAGGCGCAGCACCCCCTGTCCGCCGAGCGGGTGCCCCCCTCCAGCGACTCTCTGTGCATGCAACCACACTCAACGCATAAATGCAGCTACCTCGCACAACACTTCAGGAGTCTGCAACCTCGTCATCGGACGTGAGGCCCTGGAGGCGCGGGCGCACCCTGCGGAACTTCGCCGCGATGCGGGCGATCTCCTCGGGGGATGCGCCCTTCTTCCCCTGAAGGGCGACGATCAGGTGCCCGTCGCCTTCGTCCGGGCCCAGGGGGATGACCATGTTCTCCAGCGTCTCGCCCTCGCGCAGCTCGTACTCCACTGCCGGGGAGAGACCCAGGGTTCCGAACTGTGAGCCGGTCTCGGCAGGTTCCGCCGGCCGCTCGGCCGGTACGAGGACCGGCCCGCCGGCGAGGACCCGGTCGACTGTGCCGTCGGCCCACCCGACGAGTCGCGCGTATTCGCGGATCGTCGAGTTCACCTTGGCGAACTTTCCGGTCTCGATGTTCTGGACAGTCGTGCGGCCCACTCCGAGCTGCTCCGCAATCGTCGCCTGGGTCAGCTTCGGCCGGCGCCCCTCGCGCGCAGCCTGAAGCTCTGAGCCCAGACGCTTCGTGTCCTCATCCATGGCACTCAATCATGCCACCACAAGTTGCATGCCCATAGCTCAGTTTCGGCGTCTTGACCTGCGCATTAATGGGCACTTTGCCTGGTTCCGGTTGCATCTCGCCACCTCTGCCCCACACTTAACTGAGCATGAAGCTCAGATTCCGTGCTGAAAGCGTAGGCAGAGTGGTTGTGCCTGGAGCCTACATGTGCTCAGATAGTGAGCGTGAAGCCCAGAGGATCGCTGATCAGAGCCATTCGTGTCGCCCGGAAGATGAGCCTTCCTGAGCTTGAAGCTCGGACCGGCTTGAATCGCGGCCACCTCTCGCGCATCGAGAGGGGACACATCCAGGACGTCGGCCCTGGTCCGGTCCATGAGATCGCCACCGCCCTCCGCGTTCCGGAGGACCTCATCACCGACGAGGAGAAGACGCCGTGACCGCCAAGGCCACGAAGACGCGCAGGCCCACCCCCACCAGCCCGGGAACGGGCGAGGCCGAATTCCGCCGGTGGACCCCCGAAGAGGTCGTCGCACTGAAGCTGCTGCCCTACACCAGCGTCCGCGTCCTGAAGGAGCGCTGCTACCGGCGCGAACTGTTCTGCCACACCGACGGCGGGCGCCTGACGTTCACCGCCGAGGACCTGCGCCGCAACAGCGAGCTCGGCGCCAGGGAGCCGTACACCGGCCCGGCCGCCGCCTCCGCCTGAACCCCTGACGCGCCGAAGGGCCGCCCAACTCCCCAGCTCGGCGACCCCCGACCGGCGTACCTACCAACCAGAAAGCAGGTCACCGTGACCACTGAGACTACCCAAGAGGCCAGCCGTCGCACGGCCGCGGCCACCCAGATCACCGTCTTCTGGGCCCCCAACGCCGAGGTTCGCTCGGCAGCGCCGCCCCTCGGATCGCTGTACATCGACCCCGCGGGTATGGGGGGCGGTCACTCGGTGACGCTGATGTTCAGCCGGGACACCCCGACCGCCGATCAGGTGGCCATCGCCGAGCGCGTCCTCGCCGGCGTCCAGCGCTGGCGCGACGGCATCGTTGAGTCCGCTGACCGGCAGAGGAACGCGGAAGAAGAACTCGCCGCCGCCCGTGAGGAGATCGCCCGCCTGAAGGCGGAGCGCGACCGCGACGAGGTGCCCGCGTGACGCGCATTGAGTGGACCGACGAGGTCTGGAACCCCACGACGGGATGCGACCGGATCAGCCCCGGCTGCGACATCTGCTACGCCCTGACCATGGCCAAGCGCCTCAAGGGCATGGGCCAGGCCAAGTACCAGAACGACGGCGACCCACGCACGTCGGGACCGGGCTTCGGACTCACCGTCCACCCCGACTCCCTGACCGAGCCGCTGCGCTGGAAGAAGCCGCGCCGCGTCTTCGTGAACAGCATGAGCGACCTGTTCCACGCCCGCATGCCGCGCGAGTTCCTGGTGCGGGTGTTCGCCGTCATGGCCGCCACGCCGCAGCACACGTACCAGATCCTGACCAAGCGCCCGGACCGGGCGGCACGGATCCTCACCGACCTGTGCCGCTGCGGAACGGGCCACCCGCCCGGTGAGCACTTCCGGTCCGCGATGGAGTGGGCCGCAACCTCGCACAGCCCGACCTACGTGCCGGGCCTGGAGCACGGCATCTACCACCGCAGCGGGTGGCCGCTGCCGAACGTGTGGATCGGCACGAGCGTCGAGAACCAGAAGTACGCCGACCTCCGCATCCCGGCCCTGCTGGAGACGCCGGCCGCAGTCCGATTCCTCTCGTGCGAGCCGCTGCTCGGCCCGGTCGACCTCACGCAGTGGATGCCGCCCATCTCACCGGTCCCCGCCGACCAGGCGCCGGCCACGTGGTCTGAGTGGGCGTGGCCGGACTGGGTGCCCACTCAGGTCCGCACCAGCATCGAGGACTTCTGGAGTGCCGACTACGGGCGGGGCCCCCGGTCCTGGATCCGCGACATGCACCAGCAGGGCGCGCCCCCCTTTGGCGCCACGCTCCGTATGGAGGACGGCTTCGGCCACAACCCGCCGCTCATCACCGGCCGGTACGTCCACGCGTGGAACAACATCGGACGCCTGGTCCTCGACGGCGACCCGAACCGTGAGTTCGCGTACACGTCGTTCGGATCGGGCGACCGGGTCCGCGCCCGCGGCATCGACTGGGTCATCACCGGCGGCGAGTCCGGCCCCGCCGCCCGCCCAATGGCGCCCCAGTGGGCCACCTCCCTCCGGGATCAGTGCACCGCGGCGGACGTCCCGTTCTTCTTCAAGCAGTGGGGCGAGTACGCGCCCACCGGCTACCTCGTCATCGGCGGCACCAGCAAGGGCACGCTCCTTGCCGGTGATCCCGTCGACGAACTCGGTCACCGCGTCGAGCTGGCGCGTGTCGGAAAGAAGGCGGCCGGCCGCGAGCTCGACGGCCGGACCTGGGACGAATTCCCAAGGGCGGTGTCGGCATGAACACCAAGGCTGTGAACACCGCGGCGGACGTCATCCACACCGCGCTCACCCAGAACCGGACGGCCACCGGCATCGCCCTCGCGCTCGACTCCGAGCAGATGCTCCTGACACCGGAGACCGTGGCCGAGCTGAAGCGGCTGCGGGATCGGGTCAACGAGCTGGAGGCGCAACTCGTTGCGAGGGACCGCACGGTCGACGAGGACCCGATCGCGTACACGCTGACCGACAAGGCTGAGGCCACCTCGCGGGACGAGACGCACACCGGCTGCGGGATCCCGCTGAACCGGCGCCTCAACTGCGGTCACTGTCCGCACGAAGTGTGCCAGGACTGCGACCGCTGCCCGTGCGCCTGCAAGTGCGCGGAGGTGACGCCGCAGGTGCGGAAGCTGCGCAGCCTCCTTGCCGGGCAGCGCGCCGCCCTGGAGGACCCGCACGACAGCCCGCTGCACCGTGAATGGCGTGTGGGCCGGGACCTCCCGGAGGTGCAGCGATGAGCCGCGACGTGATCGAGCTCGCCCTTCGTCGGCATCACCGCCGCGACGACGACCCGGCCGCCTCGGTCGCCCGGACGCTCGCCGACTACGACGCCGCCCTCACCGGCCGACTCCGGGACTTCACCCCCGTGTTCACGACCAGCGACGGCAGCGACTGCCCCGCGACCGAGCTGCGGTGCGCGCTGCGCGGCTGCCTGATCCAAGGCGTCGGCCCGCACACCCTGCTCGACCTCATCGCGCTCGCCGGAAAGCACGACTGCCAGACCACCAGGAAGGGCGACAGCGCATGAGCGTCACCGAGGTCCTGCTGTGGGCCGCCACCGTGTGGGCCGTGTTCCTGGCCTTCGTGATCGTCGACGTGCCGGACCTGCTGACCCGGGCCGCCAGCCACATGCGGCAGCAGCACCTCCCGCACTGGGCGCGGCACGGGCACGTCCCGCCGGACGCGCACGACGAGCCCGTCCCGCAGCACGGCCGGCACCGAGCAAGCCGGACCATCCGCAGCCACTGACCACCTGAAGGGCCGCGCTGAGCCCCCCGTTCAGGGCTCCGCGGCCAGCCGAGGCCCCGCCCGTGACTTCCCCCAGGGCGGGCGGGGCCCGGCACCCCACACCCGAAAGCGAGCACCATGAGCAACACCCGACCCACGAAACCGCCGAGGCTACTGGCATTCGTCGACACGGAGACGACCGGCCTCGACCCGTTCCTGCACGACGTGTGGGAGATCGCGGTCATCCTCCGCGTCGACGGCCAGGACGAAGAGCACACCTTCCGCGTCGAGCCGGACCTGACGAACGCGGACTCCGAGTCCCTGGTCATGAACCACTACTACGAGCGGACCTCTGACCCGTCCTGGGTGTGGGACGACCGAGAGACCGTCGCCCGCTGCCTCAACGATCTCCTCGACGGCGCCGTCCTCATCGGCTCGAACCCAGCGTTTGACGCCGAGATGCTGACCCACCTGCTCGGCAGGTATTTCGCGCAGCCCCGGCCGTGGCACTATCGCACCCTCGACGTCGTCACCCTCGCCGCCGGGTCGCTGTACGGGCGGGCCGCTGAGCGTGCCCGCCACGGCGTCGCCGCGTGGTTCCCCCGGATCACCGCAGCGGTCGGCTGGCCGTGGCGGTCCTACACCGTCTCCCGTCTGGTCGAGGTCGAGCCCCCGGCCCCCGACGTCGGGCACACCGCGCTGCCCGACGCCCGCTGGGTCCGCGACCTGTGGGACCGCATCACCGTCCCGGGTGCCATGTACGCGGCCACCGACGAGCAGCTCGCCGTCATGGCCGGAGACCCCATGCCGCGCCTGAACGGGGGGCAGCGATGAAGATCTCGCTCTGCAAGCACTCCTTCCCCATTCAGCC
The DNA here is from genome assembly GCF_055609385.1 of Streptomyces sp. NPDC036764. Lineage (NCBI taxonomy): Bacteria > Bacillati > Actinomycetota > Actinomycetes > Kitasatosporales > Streptomycetaceae > Streptomyces > Streptomyces sp. NPDC036764. The sequence goes on along the minus strand of NZ_JBVJPT010000012.1, from coordinate 296,798 downwards.
GCCGCTCGGCTCCCTTGCTCAGCCTGGTGACTGCGCCGGGTGCGGGACGTCGTGGGCCGCGGTACAGGCCGAGCTGGACAGGCAGGAGATCTTGCTGCGCCTCGGCACCGCGCACGAAGGCGTCTGCGCGCAGTGCGGGCAGACGCGCATCGTCTTCCGCTACGTCCGCGAGCAGCAGCCCTGGGACCAGGAAGAGCCGCCCGTCATCTGGTTCTGCGCCCGCGACTGGAGCACCGCCCGCGAGACCGAAGAGGCCACCGGGTTCATCGACTTCAACGACCTCTTCGACCGCGGTAGCGACGAGCAGTTGGCGGCTGGCTTGCGGGGTGCGCTGTGACCGTCGCACTGCTGCCGCCCGTCACTGGCACCCCCGGCCGGTTCCTCGTCGGCGCCGAGGCGCTCCTCGAGGGACCGAGGTTCGTGCGCACCCGCGGCATGACCCGCTGGCACCGGCCCCGCACCGGCGTCCGCTACGGCAACGGCCGCGTCGTCTACAGCTTCTGGTGCACCGGCCACGTCCAGGGCGGCTTCCTGTCCTGCGACACCCCGCCGGCCGGAGACCTCGTCTGCGGCATGTGCGACGGCAAGTCCGTCGGAGCCGGCCAGGAGACCAACGGCCCGGCCGGACGTGAACTCGTCTTCAGCCCGCGCGACATCAACCCGCCGAAGAACTGCCCCGCCTCCCGCAGCGACCGCCTGTACGAGGAACTCCCCGGCGGGCGCGCCGGCCGCTGCCTCGCCTGCCAGGACGTGCACCCCTTGCGCGCCATGGGCGGCCCGTACAACCCCCGCTACGCCATCGTCCAGCACCCCACCGGCCAGGCCCTCGTCGAGCCCTGCCCGTTCCACCGCTGGCGCCAACTCACCGCACGCGACGGCCGCGTCGTCTGCGCCTGCGGAAGGGAGACCGCATCGTGACCGAGCAGCTCCAGTTCCCCGAGCCCGTGCAGGGCGTCATCAACCCCGCCGCCGGCGAGGCGGCGAAGGCCGACGGCATGGCACTCGCTGAGGCGAACACGCCCATCTCGTGGGCCGACGCGTGCGCCGCCGCGATCGAGCTCATGGCCCGGCGCGGCGTCGAGTTCCAGGCCGCCGACCTCATCGCCGAGGGCCTGGTCGACGAGCCCGAGAACCCCAACCAGTGGGGCCCGGCGTTCGGGTCGGCCGCCCGCCGAGGCGTCATCGAAGCGGCCGGCGTCGCCCAGTCCAAGAGGGCCACCGTCCACCGCTCACTCTGCCGCACCTGGATCGGCACCGCGGCATACCGGAACGGAAGTGCGGCATGACCCTGCGATCCGTCAGCTACGGCGGCGGCGTCCAGTCCACCGCGCTGCTCGTCCTCGCGGCCCAGAAGCGCATCGACTTCCCGCTGTTCCTCATGGCCAACGTCGGTGACGACTCCGAGAACCCCGGCACCCTGCGCTACCTCGATGAGTACGCCCGCCCGTTCGCTGCCGACCACGGCATCGAACTCGTGGTGCTCGACCGCGTCATGCAGCGCACCGGCGAGAAGCGGACTCTGTGGGAGGACCTCACCCGCGAGGGCTCCAAGTCGCTGAAGATTCCCGTTCGCATGTCCAACGGGGCCCCGGGCACCAGGTCATGCACCGCCACCTACAAGATCGAAGTCGTTGGCCGGGAACTGAAGCGCCGCGGAGCGACAGAGGAAAGCCCGGCGACAATCGGCATCGGCATCAGCGTCGACGAGATCCACCGGGCGAACAGCGGGAAGGTCGAGCCGCACGAGGTCATCACGTACCCGTTGCTCGACCTCGGCCTCCGCCGCACCGACTGCGCCCGCATCATCCGCAAAGCCGGCCTGCCCGTCCCGCCGAAGTCATCGTGTTTCTTCTGCCCGTTCCACCGGCCAGAGACCTGGCACGACCAACGCCGCAACGAGCCCGAGCTGTTCGAGAAGTCCTGCCAGCTCGAGGAACTCCTCAACGAACGCCGCGACGAACTCGGCAAGGACCACGTCTACCTGACCCGCTTCAACAAGCCGCTGCGCGAGGCGATCCCGGACGGCGTCGACCTACTGCCCATGTTCGACGAGGCCGACGGCCTGTGCGACTCCGGGTGGTGCATGACGTGAGCACCGCTGCCGCCGTGGTCCTCGCCTGCCTCGGCTTCACCGTCGGCATCGCCGCCGTCGCGTTCGCCCTCATCATCCGGCCCGCCCGGAGGCGCACATGAACACCGAAAGGGCCGTTGTCCTCCTGATCATCGGCATCGTCGGCGCCCTCGTCTGCGCGTGGCAGGTACGCCGCGCGCTGCGCGAGCCCCTTGAGCGGGACCGGATCATCGACGCCGCCCGCGACAGCTACGAGGGCCCCGACTCGCTGCGCCTCATGCAGGAGCTGGACGCGCACCTCGACGCCTACTTCGCCCGGCTGGCGCACCTCTTCGAGGAGCTCGGCCCGCCGCCCGGACCGGACCCGATGGCTGCCGGAAGCGACCGGCTGCGGGATGCCGTCCGCGACAACCAGAAGGGAGAGCACCGCGATGCGTCGTGACCTCACGTGGATGGACGCCGCGCTGTGCGCCCAGGTCGACCCCGACCTGTGGCACAAGGACGGCCCCGGCGGCGGCTACACCGACGCCCGGACGATCTGCCGCACCTGCCCCGTCCAGACCCAATGCGACGCCTACGCCGAGTCGTTCGAGGGCACCGTCGCGCACTCCCACCGCTTCGGCCTGTGGGCCGCCAAGCCCCCGAGGGAGCGCGCCGACGCGGCCGCCCAGACCATCGAGGAGGCAGCGGCGTGACGGCCCGCCCGGAGCCGACTGTGCACGCGGCGGGCACACGCCGCCGCGTGCAGGCCCTGTCCGTCGCGGGCTGGCCGCTGCGCCGCCTCGCCCACGAAACCGGCCTCACGATCAGCGCCATTGCCTGGCTGATGAACACGGCCGCCGTGCCGGTGTCCACGGCCCGCACGGTCGCCGCGCTCTACGACCGGCTCAGCCTCGCCGACCCGGTCCTGTGCGGCGTCGCCCCCGGCCTCGCCCGCCGCACCAAGGAGCGGGCCACCGCGGCGGGATGGGCGCCTGTCGGCGCCTGGGACGACGACACCATCGACGACCCGTCCGCCCTCGCCGAGTGGACCGGCTACTGCGGCAAGGCCCGCGGCGTCGACCTGCACCAGCGGCACGGCATCCCGCTGTGCCCGCCCTGCCAGGACGCCCTCTACCGGCGGCAGTTGCGCAACGCCGCCCACGAACGCCGCGCCCTCTCCACCACCCGCGCCTGAACGAACTGAGAGACGAGATCCAGGTGAGCACAGACGACCGCGTGCAGAGCGTCCGCAACGCGTGGACCAACGCCCTCCGGGCCGAGGTCCTGCGCGTCGGCCGCCGCATCCCAGAAGTGGCGCGCGTCGTGACCGTGGGCATGTGGATCGCCACCTACGCCGACGCCGACGGCAGCAACGCGTTCCCCGGCCGGGACACCCTCGCCACCCTGGCGGGCTGCTCACAGGAGACCGTCACCCGCTCGGTCAAGGTGCTGCTGGGGGTGGGAGTCCTCGCCCGCAAGCGCCGACCGAACGCCTCGGCGATGTACCAACTGCTCATCCCGATCGGCAGCAAGGGCCTGGACTGGGCGTCGCACATCCACCACATGACCGACACCCGGCAGCGCAAGGCCCACGCCAAGGCGAAAGCGGAGCGCATCGCCGGAGCCACCCGGACCGCGTCCACGGACGCTGTGGAAAGCGACACGGACCCTGTGGAAAACCGCTCGGACAGCGTCCGTGGACGCGGTCCGGACAGCGTCCGCACCGGGGGTTCCGAACCCCCGAGCACGGATCCGGACAGCGTCCATGGACGCCCCCGGAAAGCGTCCGTGGACGCGGTCCGGACAGCGTCCGCGGCGGGGGTCTACCAGTACATCCCTACCTCCGGTAGGGACCCCCTCCCCGACCACAACATGGCTGGCCTTTCACCTCAGCCACAGCCGCGCGCGGGCGAGGCCGACAAAGACGAGTCATCGACTGGTGCAGGAGAGGCGGGCAAGCCGCGCGACGCGGCACTCGCCGCGGTCCGCGCCCGCGAACCTCTCGCCCGGTGCGCCGACTCCGAGTGCGCCATCCCGCTGCCCTACGGCGCGACCGGCCTGTGCGAGGGCTGCCAGCAGTACGCCAACAACCAGGAACGGAAGAGCGCATGACTACGCCCCCGTACTACCAAGACGATCAGGTCACCCTGCTGCTCGGCGACGCCCTGGAGCAGATCAGGACGACGGCTGGATCCTCCGCAACGAGATCATCTGGCACAAGACGAACGCCATGCCGGAGAGCATCAAAGACCGCCTGTCCTCGCGGCACGAGCACCTGTTCCTCTTCGCCAAGGCCTCGAGGTACAGCTTCGACCTCGACCCGATCCGCGAGCCACACACCATGCGCCCGCAGCGCAGGCCTCGAGGCCACAAGGAGCGGCAGAAACTCGGCGTCCTCCCCGCGCAGACGCACTCCACCTCGCAGCGCAGCGAGCCCGGAGTCGACGGGCACCCGCTCGGCCGCAACCCCGGCGACGTGTGGTCGATCCCGACAAGGCCCTACCCGGCCGCGCACTTCGCCGTGTTCCCCATCGACCTGCCGCTGCGCTGCATCAAGGCCGGCTGCATCCCGGGTGGGACGGTCCTCGACCCGTTCTCCGGCAGCGGCACCACGGGCGCCGCGGCCCGTCAGCTCGGCCGTCGCTACGTCGGCATCGACCTCAACCCCGCGTACCACGACCTCGCGAAGGACCGGTTCAAGCAGGGAGTCCTCGACTTCGACGCGACCGCATGAGCAGCAGCACGGCCCGGCGCGCTGGTATCGCGCCGGGCCGGCACCCCGATCACACCACACCCGACAGGAGCCAGACCATGACCACCAGCCGACTGCCCGACATCGTCACCGACCCGGAGATGGAAGCCACGCACTACGGCATCCAGGTCGCCTACATCGGCGAGGACGGCGACATGATCGCGCTCGGACATCACGACACCCGCCGCGCCCTCGCCGCCTTCAACCGGCACGCCCGAGTCTTCTGCGGCCTGCGCAACCTCGCCGACGACCGCAGCGCCTACGCCGCCGACTGGGCGATCGGGATCAGCCACCGCATGGCCGTCATCCGTAGGCCCGACACCGAGAACCTCTACGAGGACCCTGCCTGGGAATGGGTCGCCGACTGGTCCGACCCCGACTCGCCCGACGCCCGGCCGATCACCTGGCTGGAGGCGTGAGCCGTGGGCCTTCACCAGGGCGCCCCGATGCCCGCGAATCTGCGCCACGCCTTCCGCGCCCGCGCACACCCCGCCCGCTCCGTCCCGTGCCCGCACCCCAACTGCCACGCCCGCGCGCACCAGTCGTGCATCGTCCGCGTCAACGGCCGCGTGCTCAAGAAGCCGCACGACTCCCGCATCAGCCTGTGGGCCCTCACCGTCGCCGTCTGCCCCGAGTGCCAGGTCGACCCCGGCACCCCCTGCCACACGGCCGGCACCCCACTCGCCGACGTCCACCCCCGCCGAATCCAGGAAGCGAAGGTGACCCTCGCGTGAACGCCTACGAGCGGCTCATGGCCGAGGCCATCCCCACCGGCACCTTCGGCCACGCCCGGCCCCCGGCCGCCGCCCGCCGCGAGGTCCGTCCGTGGACGCCGGAGGAACAAGCCGCGCACCGCGCCCAGTTGGACGCGGCCCTCGACGGCTGGCAGTCCGACGACGAACACGACGAGAGCAAGCGCGCCTACAACCGCGACCGCGCCCGCCAACACCGGCACCTCCGCGTCATCGACGGCACCGACGGCGAGGCAGTGGCGTGACCGGCGGGGGAGGGGCGACCACAGAGGCAGCGACGTGCATGGCGTGCGGGCGCCTCCTGCGCGACGACGAATCCCGGCGGCTCCGCCTCGGGCCCGTCTGCCGCAGGCGCCTACAGCGCCTCCTGACGCCTCGCCCCCGCCGCCTCCGCATACCCACCGCCAGCCCGCACCCGCGCGCCGTACCCGAACGCGAGCCCACCCAACTCGCCCTCGACTGGGACGACGACCCTCCCGACGAGGACGACGACCGCCCGGCCCTCACCGACGTACCGACAGGAGCACTCCTCTGATGTACCCGACCCTCTTCACCACGCCCGGCGTCCGGGACTTCGCCGAGGCTGTCGACGCCGAAGGTCAGCGCCAGCTCGCCAAGTGGGGCGAGCAGCGTCACCCCGACGGCACCGGCCGCCCCGGCGACCGCGAGCAGGCCGATCGCATGCGAGCCATCTGCAAGGCCAACGGGCCGGGCGCCGACAACTGGCGGGACATCCTCGCCGAGGAGGTGGCCGAGGCGTTCGCCGAGACGGACCCCGAGCTGCTGGTGATTGAGCTGATCCAGTGCGCAGCCGTGATCTCGAACTGGATCACCACCATCAACAGCCGAGGAGTGCAGCAGTGAGCACCATCCCGAGCGAGGACGCGAAGGCCGTCGAGGCGCGTCAGCCCGCCTACGACGCCGTGTACGCGTACATTCGCGGCCTCGGCGACGAGGTGCCCGCCAGCCGCATTCACCGCAACGCGATCATCTGGTACGCCGTGAACGCCGCCCTTGACGCCACCACGGCGGCCGAGGCCCCGGCCGCCGACGAGGACGCCCAACGCACCACCCGCCGCGAGCCCATGAGTCCGCTGCACATCCTCGGCATTGGAGCTGACAGCGAGGAGGGCCAGCGCGACGCCCGACGCACGGCCCTTCGCCTGATGCTGGCCCGGCTGGAGCGCGGCGCCATGCTGGCCGACGAGAAAGCCCTGCTGCGGCAGCACGTTGAGGCCGAGGTGCGCGAGGCAGACACCGCGCGCTCCGTGGCGGCCGGGAACAAGCGGCACGTGCAGGTCATGTACGACGAACTCCAGCAGGCCAACGAGGCAGCCCGCCGGGCACTGGAGCAGCGCCAGGAGATGGCCACGGAACGGCACGCGATCCAGGAACAGCGGGACGCGGCCGACCGGGTCAGGGCTGAGGTGCAGCGTGACCGCGACCAACACGCCGCCGTACTAGCCGAGGTGCTCGCCACGTTCAGCCCGATTAAGGACACCCATGACGGGCCCGTGTCGTACTACGACGGCTCGGCCGACATCGAGCCCAAGCAGTTCGAGCGGTGGCGCAGCGTCCTTGTGCCGACCGTCGAACGGCCGTGGTGGGAGCAGCTCGCCGAGGCGCAGGCCGCCATCGAGCGGGTGCACGCGGTAGCCGAGGTGATCGAGGCGAACGGGATCAAGTGGGCCGCCAACTCAGTGCGCAGCGCCCTCGACGGCACCGAGCAGCCCACCATCGAGCAGCAGGCGGAGACGAGCACCTGCACCGCCACGCTCACCGATCCGCTCAAGCCCGGCACCGTCCACCGCTGCGTGGCGACCGTCGGCCACTACGACGCCAGCCGCATGCCTGAGTGGCCCGAAGAGCGCGACGTCAACGACGGGCCGGATCCCGGCGGGTGGCACACCACCGAGCCCGGCAAGCGAGGCGTGTGCACCGTGTGGTCGGACGACGCCGACGGTGCCACCCCGCACGGCACCGAGACGGAGGGATGACTGAATGACCTGTGGTCTGTGTGGCGCCGCGACCGGCGACGCCTACCTGTGCAACTGGGACGCCCGCTCCCTGGCGAAGCGGCTCGCCGACCTGCCCACCCTGTACGCCGAGGTTGCCGAGTGCCTGGTGCCGCGCCGCTCCGGGTGGGGCGAGATCGTCGCGACGCGCGGCGCGGCCGGCCCGAAGTCGCCCATCGACGAGGACGTCCTCGACACGGTCAACGTGGTCCGGGCGAGCGAGGTCCTGCACCTGTGGCGGGTGGACGTGCAGCGCGTCCGCTGGCCGCACCACAGCGCGCCGCCTCAGTCCGGGCTCGCCGCCGACTGCCGCTGGCTGGGGATGGAGCTGGAGTGGATCGCCGCCAACTTCCCGGCCGCCGGCGAGCTCGCGGGCGAGGTGCGGGCCCTGGAGCTTCAGGCGCGGTCGGTCGTCGGTGACCCGCCGCCCCGGCCCAAGGAGATCGGCCAGTGCATCGCCGTCACTGACGACGAGGGCACGGTGTGCGGGGCGACGCTGACGCACACGGCCGGGCACAGCAGCATCCGATGCCGCCAGTGCCGCACCGTCTACCGCGGCGAGACCGACCTCTTGCTGCTGCTGCACTACCAGCCACAGCCGGAGCCCGCATGATTATCACAGGCCCCCTTGTGTGTAAGGGGGGATGTGATAGCCTCGGAGAGGTGGAAACGCCCCCATGGCGGGACCGTCTTCGTGCGGAGGATGAGCTGCTGGAACAGCTCGAAGACCAAGCGGAGCAGGCCCGCAGACGACGAGCGCAAGCCCTGAAGGACGGGGCCGACGAACTCGGCAGCGTCTACGCCGTGGCCAAGGACCTGGAAATGAGCTGGACGGCCGTGGCCAACGCGATCAAGAAGTACACAACCGCATAGACAGCGAGGGCCGGACAGTAGCTCCCCGGGTGCTGGAACACCCGAGGGCGCGCGCACCGCCCGACCCTCTACCGAACAATCCTGAGCAAGCAGGAGTGTCGGCATGACCGATCATGTCGCGGGCCCGAACACGCCCGCAAGTTCCCAGCGCGTCGCTGAGCTGCACCGCCTCGCCGCCGAGGACTACGCCAAGGGCCAGCAGCAGCGCGCCCTCACCAACCTCGCCCCGTCCTACACCGCCGCCGGCCTCATCGCCCGCAGCCCGGCCCCCGACCCCAGCGACCTCGACGTCGCCATCTGCGTCGCCCAACATCTGCTCGACAGCGACCAGGTCCCCGCCCTGCGCGAGGCCCTCCGCCTCATGCTCCGCGCCCACGGCGCCGAGCCCCCGCAGCGCTGCCCGGCTGCACACCTCGTCGACACCAGCCCGTGCACCGGCCGCCCCGTCGTCACCATCCTCGACTCCGACAACCGGGGCGTCGACGGCTGCGAGTACCACGCCGCCCGCCTCCTCGCCGCGCTCCACGGCGGACACCCCGTCGCCCTCCCGGACGCTCCGCCCAACGCTGCCCTCCGTGTCTTCACGGGCGCCGGCGACATCCGCAGGGGTGACGGCCAGTGACCACCGCGACCACGTGGGCGCTCGCCCACCCGCTCGCCGCCGCCACCGCCAGCGTGCTGCTCCTCGCCGCTACGGTCCTCGCCCTCCGCCCGCTGCGCGGCACCCCGGCCGCCGTCGCCGTCGCCTCCCTCGCCGCGCTCGCCTGCACCGCCTACAGCGCCGACACGTCCTGGCGGTTCGCCGAGCACAGCCTCGACATGGTGTCGACCGGCGAGCGGGCCGCGATGTTCGCCGCCGCCGAACTCGCCCTGTTCGCCTGCGCGCTCATGGCCCGGCAGAACCTGCGCACCCAGGGAGCCCCCGGCACGCCCGGCATGCTCGTCTGGCTCATCACCGGCGTGCAGGTCATCCCCGCCTACTCCGAGTCAGGGATCGTCGGAGGCACCGTCCGCGCCGTCGTCGGACCGATCCTCGCCGCCCTGCTGTGGCACCTCGCCATGGGCATCGAGCTGCGCCACGCCAAACCCGGCAGCGCATCCAGCAGCCTGCCCGCGGTCATCGCACGCGAGCTCCGCGAGCGCCTCCTGTCGTGGCTCGGCCTCGCCGCCCGCGACCGCACCGCCGAACAGATCACCCGCGACCGGGCCACCGCCCGCGCCGTCCGCCTCGCCTCCCGCCCGAACCTGAAGCGCTGGGGACGCAGCCGGCTCGCCGCCGCGGTCGCCCGCTCCGGCGTCGCCACCGACCCCGCACAGCGCGAGACGCTCATGCAACTCCTCGCCGCCCGCCGCAGCGCCGACACTCTCTCGACCGTCGCCCTGCCGTCGCCGTGGCAGGTCGAGGTCGAACGCGTACCCGACGTACCCGAGACGTACCCGGAGATCGACCCAGCCGTACCCGGCATCCCCGAGGCCGTACCCCGCGGCGCGCGCCTGCTGCCGATCGTGTCCCGCCCCCTGCCCGCGCGGCCGGCGCCCGCACACGCCGCGACGGCGCCGCTTACCCGGCCCGAGGTACACGCCGAGTACGTACCCGACGAGCAGAGCAACCCGGCGCAGGAAGATCCGCTCACGCAACTCGGCCTCGGCTGGGCTGCCGAGCAGTTCAAAGACGAACTCCTCGCTGGCGACCTCCCCTCCATTCGCGCCATCAAGGAGCGGCTGCGCGTCGGCCAGCCCCGCGCCCAGGAGATCCAAGAAGGCTTCCGCAAGGCACAGGCCGCCTGGAAGCTCGCCGGACAGGCGGTGCGGACATGAAGTGGATCCTCCTCGGTGCTGTCCTCGCCGTCCTGCTGCTCTACCCGTCGCTGCTGACGATCATCGTGGCCATCGCCGCGGCACTGCTGTCCAAGCCTGTCCTCGTCGCGTTCGGCTTCGGCCTGACTGTCGGCGCCCGGGTGCACTCGGCGGGGAGGCGGACGCCGTGAACGAGGATGTGCAGAAGGCCCTCGACGCGGCCTCGGCCGCCTCGCAGAACTCCGAGCGCCTGGAGATGATGCGGGCCGCCGCGCTCGGGCAGGCCATGGGCCAGGCGATGGCGCAGGCCATGAGCCAGCAGCAGGCCCAACACGCCTGCCAGCACGACCACGCCAAGCCGCGTCGCAGCGCGGGCGAGTGGATCGGCATCGCCTGCGCCGTGTGCGTCGGAGGCTTCGGCGTCGCGTTCGCGTCCATCGCCATCGCCATCTGCGGACTCTCCGTCGCGATCCTCGCCCTGGTCCTGCGCTCCATCTGGAACGACATCCGCAAGGGCCGCTGACCTGCCCTTCCGTCCCCCGCGGCACGCCCGTGGGGGTGCGGTGGGGCCGGACAGCCCGGCCCACCAACCCGAGAGGAACCCAGTCATGGGACAGCGCTTCAAGTGGGACCACGCGACCACGACCCGCGCCTGCAACGGGGACTACGGACCGACCATCCACGGTGACGTGTCCGGCCCGAACGAGGACGGCGCCGTGGAAGCGGTACAGCAGAGCCTCCGCGAGGCCGGCTACCACCCGGAAACCACGGTCCTCATGAACGTCCGGTGCGACGGCTGATGCCGGGCGACCTCGACTTCGGCGACTTCACCCCCGCCGAGAAGCGACGCATCACCGCACTGACCGCCCGCATGGTCCTGCCCCGCGCCAACCTCACCAGGCTGAAGCAGCGTGTCGTGGCCATCGAGGACGAGGCCCTGCGCCGCAAGAAGAAGGGCAAGTAGGTACGCCACGGGGCGGCCGTACCCGGCACAGGTACACCGGCCGCCCCGTGGCCCGGACCGTCCAGCAGAACGACCGGAGCACACATCATGACGGACCTTCACGTAGCCGCGGCAGACACCGCCACGGGTACACCCGTACCCGACGTACCCGAGCCACCGGGTACGCCCACCCCGCCCGTAACCGTCACCAAGATGACCACCGAGCCGCGCACCCGCCGCCGGGTACGCATCGACTCACTGCGCCGCGTCGTCGTCGAGGCCCGCGAGCACGGCACGTACCGGGCGCTCGTGCGGCACGGCGCCTACATCGCCGGCGGCACCCGCATACTCACCCGCCGCGCCTGGGACGCCCGCACCACAGCCCGCCACGAACGCTTCATGCGCATCGCAGAGGCCGCGGGCAACGAAGAGATGGTGCAGAAGTGGGAGCAGCGCGCCTACGCCTACCGGTTCGCCCGCCACAAGCGGCGCATGGACCTGCTCCAGATGACGCTCAACCTGCCGAAAGCCGTCTTCACGACCACCGTGGCCGGCAGCGGCGTGCTGCTCATGCTCGGCATCATGCTCGCCTGGTATAACCACGACGTCCGCGACGTGCTCACCCCCATGGCCACCGTCATCGAGTTCGTGGGCTGGGTCGCGTTCATCGCAGGCGTCGTCTGGGAGCCCCTGCTGTACGCGATGCCCGGGATCGCCCTGGCCGGCGTGTGGGCAGTCGGCCGACACGCGAAGGCTGCCCCCACCTGGGCACTGCCCGTCGACGCCGAGGCCCGGGACGTCGTGCCCGACGAAGGCGCCATTCTGCGTGCCCTCGGCAACCTCGGCATCGCCCCCCTCAACAAGGCCATCAAGGACGGCTGGCAACCCCGCTGGGCCCAGCCCACCACCCGCTCCGGGCCAGGCTGGCACTCCCAGCTCCAACTGCCGATGGGCGTGACCGTCGAGATGGTCAACGGCAAGAAGAACGTCCTCGCCCACAACCTGCTCCGCAAGCCCGTCGAGGTGTGGCCGACCGAGCCCCCCAAGCACCCCGGCGTCCTCGACCTGTGGGTCGCCGACCAGGGCTCTCTGTCCGGCAAGGTCCCGCCGTGGCCCCTGCTCACCGAAGGCACCGTCGACTACTTCAAGGGCGTGCCCGTAGCCGTCTCCCAGCGCGGCGAGCCCATCATCGGCAAGCTCATGGCCGCCAACTGGATGGTCGGCGGCATCATGGGATCCGGCAAGTCCTCCCTGGTCATCGCCCTGCTCCTCGGCGCGATCCTCGACCCGATCGTCGAGGTCGAGGCCTACGTCATGGCCTACAACGTCGACTACGACCCGCTCAAGCCCCGCCTGCGCGTCCTGGTCAAGGGCGACGAGGACGAGGACCTGTACGCCGCCCTGGTCGCCCTGCGCAACCTCCGCCAGGACGTCACCGACCGCGGCAAGCTCCTGGAGTCCCTCGGCGGCGAGAACACCAAGCTCACACGCGAACTAGCCCTCAAAGACCCGCGGATGCGGCCCAAGGTCGTCGTGTTCGACGAGTGCCACGAGCTGTTCATGCACAAGGAGTACGGCAAGGAGGCCGCCGAGCTGGCCGTGAAGGTGATGAAGAAGGCCCGCAAGGTCGGCATCACCCTCATCTGGGTCACCGTCTCCCCGACCGCCGACAGCATCCCGCGCGACGTCACCCGCAACACCAGCCACCGCGTCGCCTTCGCCGTCGGCGACCACGTCGCCAACGATGGCCTGCTCGGCTCCGGCCGCCACAAAGCCGGCATCACCGCCACCACCCTCATCCCCGGCGAAGACATCGGCACCGCCGTCACCGTCGGCTTCACCAACAAGCCCTTCGAGGTCATCCGCTCCTACTACGTCGCCCGCGACCCCGAGAAGGGCACCGACGAGGTCACCCCCGTCGTCGAGCGCGCCCTGAAGGCGTACCAGAACGACGACGGAGTCTGGGAGGTCCCCACCTTCGAGCCGGCCGACCCACTCGCCGACGTCAACGCCGTCTTCGGCGACGACAACCGCGTCCTCGTACAGGAGCTGCTCCACCGGCTCGCCGCCCGCAACCCCGACGCCTACAGCAAGTGGGGCCCCGCCGACCTCAAGAAGGTCCTGGAGCCCTACGGCGCCCACCAGTACAAGTCCGACGGCCGCATGGTCGTCGCCCGCACCCGCGTCCAAGACGCCATCCTTGAACGCCTCGCCGAGGAGGCCACAGACATCGACGACGAGTAGGGAGGCACCAAGATCTCAGGGAGTTCTCCCTAACAGCCTCCCTGGCCCGCCTCCCTGTACATGACCTGCGGAAATGGCCACACAGGGAGGCCAGGGAGACCAGAGACCCTCACCCCTCGGGAGGCCGGAAACGGGGGTTCAGCATCCCTCGCCGCGCCTCCCTCCCTGACGCGAGAGGATGACCCCATGGACGAACTGGTGCAGTGGCTCCGTGTCCAACTGGCGGACGACGAAGCGCACGCGAAGAAGGACTTGTGGGCCGCTGGCAGGGCCACCCCCGGACGCTGGCGAGCGCGCTACGGGACCAACCTCGATCACTCCTGGGTGGAGACCGAGAGCACACCCGTACTGCGGCTGGACGCCGCCGAACACGAGGCTGACGCACTCCTCGTCGCCCGGTTCAAGCCCGAGACCGTCCGCAAGCGCGCGGAAGAGAAGCTGCGCGACATCGAGGCGAAGCGGGCTCTGCTCGACCTGCACGAGCCCGGCGAGATGGAGTACGTGGACGGCGACGTGTGCATGGCCTGCGATGTGCGGGGCGGCGAGCCGTTCTACCCCTGCAAGACGCTGCGCCTGCTCGCCCTGCCCTACGCGGACCGGCCCGGCTACCGCCCCGAGTGGCGGCCGTAGCGGGCGCATCATGGGGCCATGGAGTCGCAGAACCTACGGCCCGGCCACCTCACCGCCCACCAGACCGCCCACGTCCTCGGAATCGGCCTCCCCGGCGTCCGCAAGCTCGTACAACGCGGCCAGCTCACCCGCTCCGGCGGCACCCCCCGACAGCCCTGGTACGCCGCCACCGCCGTCGCCGCCCTCGCCGCCAAACGCGCCACACCGGCTGGAGCTTGACCCCCAGGTCAGCGCAATGTCACGATCTGCGTGTACAACCATGCCCGCACACGGGCACCAACAGACCCACGACGAAGCCCCGGTGTCCAGAGCACCGGGGCTTCGTCGTGCCACCACCACCCGGCACGGTCACAACCCGGCCACAGCGCCCACACGCCGCCCACACGCGCCGGATGATGCCCACAGCATCAGACCGTCATTGGGGGCAACGTGAGCAGCAACTACCGAGACATCCAGACCGCCGTGCGCGTCGAGAAGCTGCGCATCTGGTTCGCCTGGCTCTGCGGCAACGTCATCCTGCTGATGATCGCGGTGGGGACACAGGACGTGGCCGTACTCAGCGTCATCACCCAAGTCCTGCTCGTTGCAGGCTTCCTCGCGCTCACCGTCGCCCTGTTCCGCATGACCGGCGCCCTCAACCGCAAGGCCCTCGCCGCCCGCCAAGAGGTCCTCGGCGACGACCTGTAGCAAGGAGGCGCCCGTGGCCGGCAACCCCCGCAACGGGCGCCCCTACCGCCGCCTCTGCGCCGCACAGCGAGCCCTCGGCCTCCCCTGCTGGTGGTGCGGCAAGCCCATCCGCTACGACATCACAGGCCCCCTCGCCGGCCGCCACCGCGACGCCTTCACCCTCGACCACGCCATCCCACTCTCCCGCGGCGGCGACCTGAACGACCCTGCCAACGCACGCTCGGCGCACCGCCGCTGCAACAGCGCCCGCGGCAACCGCACCGACCACAAGCGCCAGCCGGTACGGGCCTCACGGAGGTGGTGAAGGTGGCAGGCACGCACGACCTGTTCCGGTTCATCGAGGCCCGCCTGGACGAGGACGAAGCGCTGGCACGAGAGGCACCGCCGGGACCGTGGCACATCGGCAACGCTGTCGACCCCACACAGCCGTGCCACGTCCACACCTTCCCCGGGGCGCGGCTCGTAGCTGACGGCCTTAACTGGCTGGTTGCCGAGCACATCGCTCGCTTCCACCCAGCCCGCATGCTCGCCGAGGCGAAGGCCAAACGGCAGATCCTCCAGGCATGGGAGGACATCGACTACGACGTGCCGAGCTACGTGCTCGAGGCACTCGCCGAGCCGTACTCCGATCACCCGGACTACCCCAAGTAGCCGCACGGAGGTGGTGACTGTGCGCCTGCCTCACCTGATGCACCGAGATCCGCACTGGCAGGCACGCGGCCTCTACGCCTACTACCGATGCCGATGCGGCGCACGCCGGACCAGACGCCTCACCTCAACCATGCACGGGCCCGTCGCCCCCGGCTGGCCCGAGCCCCGAGACAGCCACGGGCGCCCGACCCACGACTCCGGATGGCAGCGATGCTGTACGTCGTGACCGGCCCGCCCGCTGCGGGAAAGTCCAGTTGGATTGAGGCACGGGCCAGACCCACCGACATCGTCATCGACCTCGACCGCATCACCGCCGCCCTCTCCGGCCCCGGCGCTCCGAGCTGGACACAGGACGGCTACGCACTCAAGGTCGCCCACCGCGCCCGCTACGCCGCCATCGACGAGGCCCTCAAGCACGTCGACCACGTCGACGTCTACCTCATCCACACCATGCCCAGCCCCAAGTGGCTCGCCCGCTACCGCAGGCACGGAGCCGAGATCATCGCCGTGGACCCAGGCAGAGACATCGTCATGCAGCGCATCGCCGACATGCGATCACCCGCACTACAGGCAGTAGCCACCAGGTGGTACACCCAGCGGGACAAGCAGCGCAACGCACACAGAGTCACACGTCAGGCATCACGCGCATGGTGATCGCGCGTTCATCATCGCTTCGAACTGATCACGGGGAGCGCCCCGTTCGCCGGCCAGCGGCCCGTGGTCGACGGGCGCGGCGGCAAGGCCACCGGTGAGGGTGGAGGGGAGTGGCGGTGGGTGACCATGCGGGGTCACCTGCCGCCACGGGCCGTGATGGCACCTCAGACAGTGATCCATTGAGCCTCGAACGAGCTCGAATGAGGGCGGGAGGGGGGCCCGACTCCATCGTGAAATTTGGAGGACCGGGCGACCCAAACGCCCTTGTCGCCCGATTTTTTGCGCGGCCAAATCGAGTCCCTAATCCGGCGAAGCGAACGCCAGCGATTTAGCGACGGTCACCCTGTGTGACGTCACGCTGTGTGACGGGTGGTGGTGATCATGGCAGTCGCCGACAAGATCGCCGACGAACTCGAAGATCTTCACGCGGAAGAGACGTCACCGGGCATGGCGGCCGTCGCCCTCGACCTCGCCAAGGCGATCGACAGCACGAACGTCCCCGGGGCGAAGGCAGCGGCGGCGCACCAACTCCGGTCCATCATGGCCGACCTGCGGAGGCTGGCCCCCGTCGAGGCGAAGGGGGACGCGGTCGATGACATTGCTGAGCAGCGAAAGAAGCGCCGAGCCGCAGCACGCGAGCAAGCCAGTGGCTGACGGCCCCGTGTACGGCTGGCAGAAACCGCCCATCGAGGTCGCCCCACCGTCGGTGACCACCGCGGGCCAGGAGGCGATCGACTTGGCGGCCCGGGCCGGTCTGCACCTGGACCCGTGGCAGCAGCACATCCTCCGCGTCGGCATGGGCGAGAAGGCGGACGGCAGTTGGGCGTCGTTCGAGGTAGCGATCAACGTGCCGCGACAGAACGGCAAGGGCGGGATCATCGAAGCCCGCGAGCTGTGGGGCCTGTTCATCGGCGGCGAGGAACTGATCCTCCACTCGGCACACGAGTTCAAGACGGCGAAGGCTGCGTTCAAGCGGATCGAGCGCCTGATCCGACGAACCCCTGACCTGCACAAACGCGTCAAGCGCTACTGGCAGACCACCGGTGAGGAAGGCATCGAGCTGCACACCGGCCAGTGGCTCCGGTTCGTAGCCCGCTCCAAGGGGTCCGGCCGTGGCTTCACCGGCAACTGCAACATGATGGACGAGGACATGATCCTCGGCGACAACGAGATGGACGCGCTGCTGCCGACGATGGCGGCCGTCGAGGACCCGCAGATCTGGTACCTGGGCAGCGCCGGTCTCGGCGCGCCGTCCGTACAGCTCGCACGGCTACGCCGCCGGGCCCTGGCCGCCATTGAGGCCGGCCGCCCCGACCCGTCGCTGTCGTACTTCGAGTGGTCCGCCGAGCTGCACGTCAAGGAGTGCCCGAAGGACTGCGACCGGCACGACGACCTCGACTCGGACGAGACGGTCCGGAAGTCCAATCCAGCGCTCGGCTACCGCCTGACCCTGCAAAAGGTCGCCAACGAGCGGGTCACGCTGAGCAAGGACGGATACGCGCGAGAGAGGCTCGGCGTGGGCGAGTACCCGTCCGATGAAGCGGACGCCTGGCAGGTCATCGGCAAGGAGGTCTGGGAGGCCCTGGCGGACGACGAGAGCCAGCCCGACGACCCGGTGGCCTTCGCCGTCGACGTCACGCCCGAACGGTCCCACGCGTCGATCTGCGTGGCCGGCCGGTTCGGTGACGGCGTGCACGTTGAGGTCGTGGACAACCGTCCCGGCACGGGATGGGTTGCTGAACGGCTGCGGGAACTGGCCGAGCGGCACGGGCCACGCTGCGTGGTCATCGACCCGGGCAGCCCGGCAGGTTCGCTCATCACGGACGTGACCGATGCGCTGAGGGTTGACCCAGACGAAGAGGTCGCGGAAGACGAGGAGCCGCGACTCCTGGTGCCCATCGTGCAGATGAAGACCAGAGACGTCGTCCAGGCCACCGGGCAGTTCTACGACGCGGTGGCCGCCGGCCGGGTCTCGCACCTCGACCAGGCGCCGCTGTCGACGGCTCTGGCGGGCGCCAGGAAGCGCGAGCTCGGCGAGGCGTGGGCGTGGGCCCGCAAGGGAGTCGGCGTCGACATCACGCCGCTGGTTGGCGTCACAGAAGCGCGGTGGGGGCTCTTCGTCGAGATCGAAGAGCCGGAGGAAGAGGTGGAACCGTGGGCCGAGTTCGGCTGACCCGTGCGGGCTGGTCACGGGCGGGGGTCCTGGTGGGCGGCGCGATGGCGGCGTCCGGGACGGGGCTGCGTTTCGGCCTTGCGGTCGGTCTCATCGTGGGCGGGCTGCTGCTGGTGGCGTACTGCCTGTTCCTGACCGACACGGACGGGAGTAGCCCATGACGAGCCTGTGGCAGCGCTCCCGCCGACCCCGGTCGGAGACGCGCGACATCACGACGATCGACGACTACGCGGCCGCGCTACAGGCGTCCCTGGGCTACGGCGGATACTCCGCCCTGGGAATGGCGCTCACGCAGCCCGGCCAGGCCGCTGAGCGGGCGCCTACGGACCTCCCGGGCTACGCCACGCTGTTCGCGACCAATCCCGTCGTGTGGGCGTGCATGGTGGCCCGGATGAGCGTCTTCTCGGCGCCCCGGTTCGCGTGGCAGCGGCTGAACAACGGCATGCCGAGCGAGATGTTCGGCACAGCCGAGCTGCGGCTGCTGGAGACGCCATGGCCGGGCGGGACGACGCAGGACTTGCTGAACAAGGTCCTCCAGGATGCCGACCTGGCGGGGAACAGCTACTGGACGCGGCACGAGGATGAGGCCGTGCGGATGCGGCCGGACTGGGTGCAGATCGTCCTTGAGCGGCGTCGCCATCCGCACGGTGGTGACCTGGGGTGGCGCCGGTACGGATACCTGTACCAAGAGCCCGGCTGCGACCCGGTGTTCCTGTGGCCGGATGAGGTCGCGCACTTCGCGCCGACCCCGGACCCGCTGGCGACGTTCCGCGGCATGTCGTGGCTGACGCCGGTACTGCGGGAGACGCAGAACGACAACCTGATGGCCGCGCACAAGCGGAAGTACTTCGAGAACGCGGCCACCCCGAACCTGATTGTCCGGCTGGCCCGCGAGGTCACCCCCGATGCGTTCAAGAAGTTCAAGGACAAGATGGAGGCCGGGCACCGCGGCGTGGAGAACGCCTACAAGACGCTGTACCTGGGCGGCGGCGCCGATGTCAGCGTGGTGGGCTCCGACTTCCAGCAGATGGATTTCAGCGCCGTGCAGGGCGCCGGCGAGACCCGCATCGCCTCGGCGGCCGGAGTGCCGCCGATCATCGTGGGCCTGTCGGAGGGACTGAAGGCCGCGACCTACTCGAACTATGGGCAGGCGCGGCGCCGGTTCGCGGACGGCACGATCCACCCGCTGTGGCAGAACGCGGCTGGCAGCTTTGCCCCGCTGGTGACGCCACCCGGTGGCGGAGGCTCGGGCGCGGTACGGCTCTGGTACGACGCGCGGCACGTGCCGTTCCTGCGCGAGGACGCCAAGGACGCCGCCGAGATCCAGGGTGTGCAGTCCCGCACGATTCGCACCCTGGTGGACGCCGGCTACACCCCGGAGTCCGTCATGGCGGCCGTGACCGCCACCGACTGGTCCCTGCTGGACCACACCGGCCTGTTCTCCGTCCAGTTGCAGAAGCCCGGCTCTGCCGAGCCCGAGGCGCCTGCGCTTCCCGCCCCGACCGAGGAGGGTTCGTAATGCCCCTGACCGCCGCGGTGCGGGACCTGGAAAGGTCCGTGCCGTTCCAGATGATCCGCGCCGACGGTGACGAGGAGGGTGACGGCCGGACCCTGTCCGGGTACGCGGCTCTCTTCGACACCCCCACAGAGATCAACTCGTGGGAGGGCGCGTTTACCGAGAAGATCCGCAAGGGCGCCTTCAAGAAGACGATCCGCGAGCAGACCCCGGTGATGCAGTTCGACCACGGCCGGCACCCGCTCATCGGCTCTATCCCGATCGGTTCCATCAGCGACCTGCGCGAGGACGACCAGGGCCTCTACGTCGAGGGACGCATCACGGACAACTGGCTCATGCAGCCCGTCCGCGACGCCATCGCCGAGAAGTCCGTCAACGGGATGAGCTTCCGGTTCGAGGTCGTCCGCGAGGAGTGGCGCGACGTCAACGGCAAGCTCGTCAAGCCCGAAGAGGTCTACGACCTCCTGTGGATGCCTGGCGACCGTGGCCCCCTCCAGCGTGAGCTGATCGAGCTGAAGTGCCGCGAGCTCGGCCCGGTCGTCTTCCCCGCCTACGTGGGCACCAGCGTGTCCGTGCGGGCCCGGGACGTCGCCGACGGCCTCGCCCACGACGACGAGATGACCCGCCGCATCCGGCACAGCCTCGCCCGCGACGCCGCGGCCCCGAGCGTGCCGGACGATCCCGAGCTGCGCCGCGAGGTCGCCACCGCCCTGCTCTACCAGCGGGCGGATGCACCCCGCCTTGTCATCGACCTGGCGGACACCACCGACCCCGAGCAACTCGCCACCAAGGTGCGCGAGGCGCTCGGCCGACACCAGCGCGGAGCCGCGCCGCTCGCAGTCCTTGAGCACCCGGCCCCGACTCGTTCCACTGGCGCGCCGCTCACACCCGAGCACCCGCCCACCCCGAGCAGCACCGACGCGCCGCCCGCCGATGGGCACCCGTCGCCTGACCCCGACACCGCACGACGCAAGGCCCACATCGGCGAAGTCCGAGGCCTCATGCGCGGCGTGCTGGAGTCCATCGAGCAGAAGGACAACTGATCATGGCCGTACAGCTCAGCCACCCGCAGGCGGTGATCCGCCTCAAGGACATCGAGCAGGAACTGGAGCGCCTCCAGGCGAAGGACAAGCTCACCGCCGAGGATGAGCAGTCCTTCGACGAGCTGACCCGCGAGTTCGCCGACGTCGACGACCACCGCCGCCAGTTGGAGCGCACCGCCGCCCTGGAGCGGATCCGCTCGCAGAGCAGCACCGCCGACCGCCGCCCGGCCGCCACGGCTCTGGAGCGCGGCACCGGGTACAGCTCGGCCGGCTACGACGCCGACCCGATCCTGAACCCCGACTCGGTCGAGGACCGCCGGTTCCGCAACCCGTGGGACCTCGGCGAGATGCGCACCTTCGACCGTTCCCCGGAGCAGGTCGGGCAGGAACTGCGCGCTCGGGCCCTGTGCGCCGTCGAGAAGATGGCGGGCGCCAACGACCGCATCCGGTCCACAGCCACGCAGATCATCGAGGCGTGGGACGACAAGCGCGGCTCCATCGCCCGCATGTGCCTGGCGACGTCCTCGCCGGAGTACATGCGCGCCTGGTCCAAGCTGGCCCGCGGCAAGGGCCACATGGTGACCCCCGAGGAGCAGCAGGCGCTGGAGCGCGCGATGTCCCTGACGGACAACGCGGGCGGCTACCTGGTGCCGTTCCAGCTCGACCCGACCGTGATCATCACGTCGAACGGGTCCATCAACCAGATCCGGCAGGTGGCCCGCCAGGTCGTCGCCACGGGCGATGTGTGGAACGGCGTGTCCGCCGGCGCCGTGTCGTGGCGGTGGGCCGCGGAGGGCTCCGAGGCGGGCGACAACGCGCCGACCTTCGCGCAGCCGACCGTCCCGGTCTACAAGGCCGACGGATTCGTTCCGATCAGCATCGAGGCGATGGACGACGCCGACAACGTCACCACCGAGGTCGGGCGCCTGCTCGCCTTCGGCAAGGACACGCTCGAGGCCGCAGCGTTCATCACCGGCTCCGGCTCCGGCCAGCCGACCGGCATCGTCACCGCACTGACCGGCACGTCGTCGATCGTGACCTCGACGACCACCGACACGTTCGCCTCCGGCGACGTCTACAAGACCGACACGGCGCTGCCGGGCCGATACCGGCCGAACGCGTCGTGGCTGGCCAACCGCGGCATCTACAACGCGGTCCGCCAGTTCGACTCCTCGGGTGGCACCAACCTGTGGGAGCGCATCGGCGCCGACGTCCCCCCGATGCTCCTCGGCCGCAAGGCCCTGGAAGCGGAGGACATGGACGGCGTGGTCAACGCCACGCAGGAGAACTACGTGATGGTGTACGGCGACTTCGACAACTACGTCATCGCCGACCGCATCGGCATGAGCATCGAGTTCCTGCCGCACCTGGTGGGCGCCAACCGTCGGCCCACCGGTCAGCGCGGCTGGTACGCCTGGTACCGGGTCGGCGCCGACTCGGTGAACGACGGCGCGTTCCGGATGCTCAACGTCACCTGACCCAGCCCGCTGTACGGCCGGAGGACCCCGTGGTCCTCCGGCCGTCCGCATTCCCCCAAGGGAGTCACCCATGAGGCAGAGCCTCTACAACGTGGCGCGGGCCAAGGCGACGCTGACCGTCGCGCTGCGCACGAACGGCACGGTCAACGGCACATCCGTGGACCTGCACGAGAACAAGGACGGGTCCCGCTCCGCGATGCTCGTCGTGCACTCGGGCACCGTCACCGACGGCTCGCACGCCGTCATCCTGCAAGAGTCCGACGACAACTCGTCGTGGGGCACCGTGGCAGCGGCTGACCTGCAAGGGTCCGCGCCGACGCTCACGTCGACCGACGACGACGCCCTGTTCGAGCTCGGCTACAAGGGCTCCAAGCGCTACCTGCGCGCGTCCGTCACCACGTCCGGGGCTACGACGGGCGGCACGTTCGGCGCCGTCATCCTGCGCGGCTTCCCGCGGCGTACCCCGATCGCGCATAGCTGAGGAGCACCATGAAGCGCTGCACAGAGTCATTCACCATCTGGCGGGACGGCGCCCCGGTGTCGTTCACCGTCGGCCAGTTGGTCGACGACAAGCACCCGATCCTCAAGTCGCACAAGCACCTCTTCGCCGAGCCGACGGCCACGCTGCCGTCCGCGCCGACGGCGGTGAAGGCACAGCCCGCCGAGCAGGCCACCGCCGATCCCGGCGAGCAGCGGACCCTGACGTCGCCGGAGCAGACGGCCGCCAAGAGCGACGACGAGCCGAAGCCGTTCGACCCGAGCGGGCACACCGGGCCGGAGGTCATCGAGTACCTGAAGGCGGCCGACGAGGACGAGCGGGCGCGCGTCCTGGCCGCCGAGGAGGCGGGCAAGGCCCGGTCCACCGTGCTGGGCGCGGACCTGAGCAAGGCGTAGGCGAGGTCACCGGTGCCCGGCTTCGGAATGCTGCAAGACGCCTTCGATGACGGCGTGTTGGACCCGGCGCGGTGGTCGCAGTCCTACGGGGATCCCGTCGAGCAGGGCGGGCGCCTGAAGGTGCCGTGCACCACCGGGTATGCGGGCGCCCGCACGGCGAGCGTCTACTCCCTGGCGTGGTCGCAGGTCGCGGCACGGGTGTACCCGCCCGCGGCCGGCGGGGCGTCGACCGCCGCCGTGTCGTTCCTCGTGCTCTCCAACACCGGGGGTACGGACGCCGGGTTCCTCGTCGACCGGGCACAGGGCGCGATGGGCCTGTACTCGCGTGTCGGGTACGCCGACGGCGCCGCCCTGTTCCCCGCCTACGACCCAGCGGCACACGCGTGGCTCAGGCTTCGCGAGGCCGCCGGAACCCTGTCGTGGGAGGCATCGCCGGACGGCCGGGCCTGGACGGTCCTACGCACGGCGGCCTCCCCGGAATGGGTCGGCCACACGAACCTGTCCCTGCTGTTCGAGGCGCACCGCGACGCCGGCATCGACGACTTCGCTGAACTCGACAGCCTCAACATCGTCCGGCCCGGCGGGCTGCGCCCGCTCCAGCGTGACCCTGCCGGGCCGGGCCCCCGTCCTCGCACGACGTCCACAGTGAGGGGGTCCTGACGTGGCATTCGACCTCGGCGCCGTCGTGCCCCTCGGCACCACCGTGACGGACGCGGCAGGCAGTCCGGCGAACGCCGGGTCCATGGCCGTGACCATCACCCTGCCCGACCGGACCGTCGTGACGGTGAGCCCCGTCGTCCCGACCGCGACCGGGCAGTACGCCTATGACTACCCGACCGTGCAGCCCGGTCGGCACTCCGTGCGCTGGGTCGCGACCGGCATCAACGCCGGCGCCTACACCGATGTGTTCGACGTGCGGGAAGCGGCGCCGCCGACGATCCTGTCGCTGCTCGAAGCGAAGCGGCACCTGAAGAAGTCCCTGACGGACACGACGGACGACGACGAGATCCGCGACTGGAACGAAGCGACCACGCGCGCCGTAGAGCGGTTCGTCGGCCCCGTGGCGATGCGCACGGTCACAGAAGACGTGCAGTTCAAGAGCGCCCGCTCGCTCGTACTGGCGACCACCCCGGCGGTCGAACTGACCAGCGTCACAGCACTCGTCACGGGCGGCACGTCCTACGACGTCGACACCCTGCACCTCGACGGCGTGACCGGCATCGTCACCCGCACCGACGGCGGCATCCTCTACGGCCCCCTCCGCTTCGTCTACGTTGCCGGGCGGTCGATGGTGACCGCGAACATCCGCGGCGCCGCACGGATCATCCTCCAGCACCTGTGGCGGACCAGACAGGGCCCTGGCCGGCCGCAGCGCGGCGTGGACGACTTCGACGTCACCGAGCCCATTCCGGGCCTGGGGTTCGCGATCCCCAACCGGGCCGTGCAGCTCCTCGACCCCGACGGCCTCGGCCCGGAGGTGGGGTAGATGGCAACCTCCGCAGTACCCGGCGCCATCGACGCGCTGCTCGCGATCCTGCGGGCAGCGAGCGGCCTGAGCGAGGTGTTCATCAGCGACGGCCCGCCGACCGATGACGTCGCCACTCAGGACTTCCTGGCGGTGGGTTGGTCCGGTGGCGAAGCCCAAGACGCCGAGACCGCGCAGGCTTTCAACGGTGCGGGCGCCCGCACACGCGACGAGGACTTCAGCATCGCCTGTGTGGTCGACGTGTGGTCCGGTGACGACGGGTTCGCCGCCGTCCGCAACCGGGCCTTCGAGATCCTCGGCGTCGTCGAGCAGGCGCTTCGGGCGACCGGACCGAACCCCGAGGCGCCGACCCTGAACGGCACCGTGATGTGGGCGCACCTCACACGCGCGTCGCTGCGCCAGTACTCCACCGACCAGGGCACACGGGCAGCCCTGGCGTTCACGGTGACCTGCCACGCCCGGATCTGAGAGGGAGAGACCCATGGCGCGTGTGCGCTACCTGGGCGCGGAACCGGTGACCGTGCCCGAGCTCGGCCCCGAGCGTGTCGTCCACCCCGACGAGGTGGTCGAGGTACCGGACGAGAGGTTCGAGGGCTACGTCTGCCAGCCCACGAACTGGGAGGCCGTCGAGGAGCCGACGAGCAAGTCGGCTCCGGCCAAGAAGACCGCGGCCAAGGCGTCGCAGAAGGAGGACTGATCCATGGCGATCGGATCCGGGCTCGGCGCCCAACTCGGCATCGCTGCCGAGTCCAGCTACGGGACGTTCGTCGCGCCGGCGAAATTCTTGGAGTTCACCAAGGAGTCGCTGGTCCTCAAGAAGACGACGGCCCAGAGTGCAGGCATTGCGGCCGGCCGTCTGCTGCCGCTGTCGTCGCGGCGTGTCCTCACACGCAAGGAGGTATCCGGGTCGATCGACATGGAGATCTCCAACAAGGGGATGGGGGTGATCCTCCAGACCCTGATGGGTACGACGGTCACTCCTGTGCAGCAGGGGGCGACGGCTGCGTATTTGCAGACCCACACGCTGGCCTCGGTCGCGGGCAAGAGCCTGACGATTCAGAAGGGCGTGCCGCTCACGACCGGCACCGTGGTGGACAAGACGTTCCTGGGCTGCAAGGTCACGTCGGGCGAGTTCGCGTGCGGCGTGGGCGAGATGCTCACCGGCACTTTCGAGATCGACGGCAAGGACTGTGACGAGGGCCAGACCCTGGCCGCCGCGTCGTACAGCAACATGAGCCCGTTCCACTTCGGGCAGATGGCGCTCAAGACCGGTGCCTTCGGCACGGAGACCGCGCTCGACGGCATCCGCAAGGTGTCCTGCAAGATCGAGCGCCCGCAGGACGTCGAGCGGTTCTACGCGAATCAGGCCTCGTTGAAGAAGGAGCCCATCGAGAACGACCAGGTCAAGATCAGCGGCACGCTCGAGACGGACTACGTCGCCACCACCCTGGACGACCTGCACACCTCGGACGGGGCGACTTCCCTCGTCTGGGAGTTCGTCGGCCCGCTCATCGCGAGCACGTTCTTCGAGACGTTCCGGATCACCCTGCCTGCGATCAAGCTCGACGAAGGGCCGCCGGTGGTCGACGGCTTCGGCGTCGTGAAGCCCAGCTTCAACTTCACCGGCCTGTTCGACGGAACGAACCAGCCGAAGATCGAATACATCAGCACGGACGTCACACTGTGAGGTGACCTCATGGTGCGGGACCTCCGCGTGGTCGGCACCGGCCAACTGCTCGAACTACAGCGGGCGCTGCGCCGGGCCGGCCACGAGAACATCCGCAGCTCGATGCAGCGCCGCATCCGGCGCGCGGCCGAGCCGCTGCGGGATGACCTGCAAGACGTCATCCGCAACCTGAGCATCACCTCGCAGGCCCGCAAGTCGGGAGGGCGCGGCGGCCCGTCGCCGACGACCCGCCCGCTGCGGGCGACCATCGCCGAGGCCGTGAGGATCTCGGTCCGCACGACCGGGAACCCGGGCGCCAGGGTATGGCTGGACAAGAACCTCCTGCCCCCGGACATCCCCATGGGCGTGGTGAACCGCCTGAACGAAGGCCGGCTGCGTCACCCCGTGTTCGGCAACAAACGGCGCTGGGTGCAGCAGAACACCACGCCTCAATGGTGGGACAGGACCGTGCGCGCCCACACCCCCCGCATCACCCGTGAAGTCGAGCGCGTCGTGGACGACGTGCGCCGTCACCTGGAATAGGAGCGCCAGAGTGATCATCGTTTACACCCCCGAGGGCGGCGAGCCGCAGCACTACGATGCGCGCTCGCTGCGCACCTCCGAAGCGTCGATCGTGCAGCGCACGGCCGGTATGAAGTGGGGCGAGGTCGAGCAGGGCCTCGACTCGGACGACCCCGAAGCGATGCGCGCCATCGTCTGGGTGCTGAAGAAGCGCGACGAACCCTCGCTTCGGTACGGCGACTTCGACCCGCTCATCGGGGAGATGACCAGCCGCATGGACCGGCGGGAGGTGACCGAGTACATCGAGAACGCGTTCCAGGTGGTGGACAACGACCCGGACGTCACCCGCGATCAGGTCGCCGCGGTCCTTCAGCGGATCATCAAGGTGGCAGCGGACCCGGAGCACGCTGAGCATCTGATCGCCGAGAAGCAGCAGGGCCCAAAAGAGCCGGACGCCGAGGAGACGCCGGCACAGGACCCGCCGAGTCCGGACCCGTCCTCGAGCACGACGCCGACATCGACGTCGTCCGAGGCGAATGGCTTGGCCTCTTCGCCTACCTCCTCCACATCCCCCCTGCTGGAGTAGACGACCTCACCCTGTCCGACTTCTACGGGCTCATCGCGTGGATGCACCGCCACCAGTCCCGACAAGCAGCAGAAGGCGGTGAGTGATGCCCACGCTGAACTTTCTTCTGACCGGACAGGACGGCCTCAGCCACCTCTTCGACAACGTCGGGCACCACGCCGCGCAACTGAGGAACCGCATCCGGGACGCGACGCGGGACGCCGGCAACTCGCTCAACCAGTTCACGACGAACGCAGGCAACCAGCTCTCGCAGTTGCAGCGGGACACCGACGCCGGCGGCAAGAGCATCGATGCCCTCAAGAAAGCCACGATGCTGCTGGCGCCGGCCGCAATCCCAGCGGCCGCCTCCCTCGCGCCCATCGCCGCCGGGGCGGGAACGGTCGCCGTCGCCCTGGGTGCCATGGGCGCCGCGCTCGGCCCGCAGATCTCCAAGCTCGGCGAGGCATCCGACGCCCAGAAGAAATACGAGGACGCGGTCGCCAAGAGCGGGGCCCGCTCGGAGGAAGCCGTCAAGGCGCAGGCTGCCTACGCGGCAGCCATGGAAGAACTTCCTGCCCCGACACGGGAGGCAGCCGCGGCACTCGGCATCCTGAAGGACGACTATCAGGACTGGTCCGACAGCCTGGCCGGCGACACGATGGCTCCGTTCAGCAAGGGCATCGCCATCGTCAACAGCCTGCTGCCCAAGACGACCGGCCTGGTCAAGGCAACGAGCGCCGAGGCCGACCGGTTCATGACGGTCATCGGCGGCACCATCAACTCGCCCGGCCTTGATGCGTTGAACAGTAAGTTCACTACCTTCGCGCAGCGCACACTGCGCGGGGTCAACGACCAAATCGTCCACCTGCTTCGCGTCAGCGAGGGCGGGGAAGTTGGCGGGAACGCGCGTCGGTTTATGGATTGGGCGCGTGCTCAGGGCCCGACCGTGGCGAGCGTCCTGACGAGCATCACCACAGCTCTGATGAACGTCCTTGAGGCGGGTAGCGACGTCGGGGTGGGCCTGCTCCAGGCGGTCGAGGTCATCGCTCATCTGGTGTCGGCGGTGCCGCCCGAGGCGCTCGCCATGTTCCTCCAGTTGGCGCTCGCGCTGAAGCTCACGAAGGCTGCCGCGCTCGGGCTGGTCGCCGCGCGATCCGCGCTGGCCGGCTTCGGGATCAGCCTAGTGGCGGTGAACACCGCGGCGGCCGCCGCGCCGACACGGCTCGCGGCGGTGCGCGCGGGGATCATGGCACTGTCCCGGACGACCCGCATCGCGATGGCCGGTACCGGGATCGGCCTGCTGCTGATCGCACTGTCCGAGCTGTCGGACCGCGGCAAGGAAGCACCTCCGGACGTCGACAAGCTGACCAGTTCCCTTAAGCGTCTGGGTGCGACAGGGCAGGTCACCGGCGAGGCGGCGGACAAGTTCGGCAGCGACCTCGGCGAGTTGTACGGGAAGGTGCGCGCGCTCACCGACCCGTCGACCACTGACCAGGTGCAGCAGTTCCTCGTCGGCTGGACGGGCTGGGACTCCACTCCGGTGAAGGATGCCAAGGAGTGGATCGACAGCGTCGACAAGAGCCTCGCCAACCTGGTGCAGAACGGCGACGCGGACCTGGCGGCCGCGGCTCTCAAGCGGTACACCGCGGCCTATGTGAAGGGCGGCGGCGACGCCAAGCAGTTCACGAGCGAGCTTGGCGACTACAAGTCCGCGCTCGCTGACGCCAAGTTCGAGGCGGATCTCGCGGCCGATTCCATGGGTCTGTTCGGCGCCCAGGCGCAGCAGGTTCAGGCGAAGCTCGACGCGCAGAAGCGTTCGACAGACGGACTGAGGCAGTCGATCCAGGCCCTCAACGACATGCAGCGCCAGGGTCTGGGCGGCATGATCGGTTTCGAAGCGGCCATTGATGCAGCAGCGAAAGCGGCGAAGGAGAACGCCGGCGCGCTGGAGATGACCGGCGGCAAGCTCAACCTCAACTCGGAGAAGGCGCGCTCGGCGGCCTCGGCGCTTCAGGACCTGGCGTCGAAGACCGACGACGCGGCAGCTTCGGCAAGGGAGTCGGGCTCGTCGTGGGAGACCGTCAACGGGATCTACTCGCGCGGCAGGGACGCGCTGATGAGGAACGCTCAGGCCATGGGCCTGAGCCGATCCGAGGCTGCCCATCTGGCCGACCAGATCCTGCGTATCCCGGACAAGACCGCCCGCGTGCGGATGGAGAAGGAGGACGCCACCCGCGACCTGGGGGCGTTCAACGCCGCGCTCAAGCGGTCCCCGGGTAGCAAGAGCGTCACCCTCAAGACCTTGTCCAAAGGGGCGGAGCAGATCCTCGAGGGCTTCGGCCTGAAGGTCAAAAGGCTGCCGAACGGATCGGTCACCGTCAGCGCCAAGACCGGTACCGCACTGGCCAACGTGCGGAACGTCAAGGGCGCCGTGGACTCGCTGTACAGCAAGTCCATCACCATCACGGCTCACTACCGCAAGGATGGCGCCAGCTTCCTCGGTGCCTCGGGCCGGTACGCGTCCGGCGGCCGCGTCCGCGGCTACGCCAGCGGTGGTGAGATCCAGGCGTTCCCGGACGGTGGCTATGTCCGGGGTCCGGGCACCGGTATCTCTGACTCGATCCTGGCGCTGTTCGGGTCCGGCGCCCGCGGCCGGGTGTCGGACACGGAGTACGTGATCCGGTCGGCCATGGTGCGGCGGTACGGGGTGGCGTTCTTCGACGCCCTGAACGCGGGGCGGCTGATGCTGCCCGGCATGGCCGGCTTCCGTGGCGGGTTCGCCGACGGCGGTGCGACCGCCGCCGGTGCGGCCGTGGCGGGCGGTCTCGCTGTCGGTATGGCTGGCAGTACCGGGCAAGTCGGGGCGGCGGCCCGGATCATGGCGGGCGCCGTTGTCTCCGGGATCCGCGATGAGTTGGAGATCCGGTCGCCTTCTAAGAAGACGAGGGCCCTGGCGCAGGACGTAGCCAAGGGGTTCCTGGAAGGATTGACCGGATCCCGCGACAAGATCAAGTCGGTGTCGAAAGACCTGGTCAAGGACATCCGCACGGCGTTCTCCGGGCGCAAGGAGTCCGGACTGGTCCGCATGGTCGACCAGCAGTCGAAGAAGCTGCTTGACCTGGCCGCGAAGCGGGATGCCGTCGCCAAGAAGATCGCAGAGGCGAAGGCGTTCCGCGACACCACGATGAACACGGCGCGCGGCACGGCCACCCTCGGGAACCTCGGCATCGAGGAAGGGGCTGTGACTGCGGGCGGCATCAAGGGTGCGATGGGCGCCAAGCTCGCGAAGATCAAGCAGTTCACGGCCTACGTCAAAAGCCTCGCGTCGCGGGGCCTGCACAAGACCTTGCTCCGGCAGATCCTGGAGATGGGGCCCGAAGCAGGCTATGCCTACGCGAGCGCGCTGGCCGGCGCGGACAAGGGCACCCTGGCTGCGATCAATAAGACGCAGCACGGCCTCGACGTGGCCACACGCCAGCTCGGGGAGATCGGCGCGGACCGCCTGTACGACTCGGGCAAGAACGCGTCGAAGGGGTTCCTGAAGGGATTGCAGTCCCAAGAGGCCGA
Organism: Streptomyces sp. NPDC036764; assembly: GCF_055609385.1. NCBI lineage: Bacteria > Bacillati > Actinomycetota > Actinomycetes > Kitasatosporales > Streptomycetaceae > Streptomyces > Streptomyces sp. NPDC036764. The sequence goes on along the minus strand of NZ_JBVJPT010000012.1, from coordinate 265,837 downwards.
CATCGAGAAGCTCATGATGAAGATCGCCAAGGGGATGCAGAAGAGCATCAAACGGGCGCTCGGCATCAAGTCGCCCAGCACCGTCATGGCGAAGCTCGGCGAGTTCTCCACGGCGGGCCTGGCCCGCGGCCTGGTCGACGGCATGCCCGCCCTCGACCGTTCCCTGGCCGCAGTGTCCGGCCGCGTGGCCGGTATCCAGCCGGTCATGGGCCGTGCGGCCGTGGCCGGACGCGGCGCCGGCGGGACGGTCATCCAGGTCCAGATCGACGGCGCCCTTGATCCTCAGGCCGTCGCCCGGCAGGTCCGCACGATGCTGCTCACCCTCAAGCGCGACCTCGGTGGTGGCGAACTCGGCATTGCCTGAAGGGAGGGACGGTGACGAACACCCTGGTTGAGGTCGCGTTCGGCGCGACGCTCACTTCGTCGTCGCCTGTGTTGACGGACGTCAGCGAGTACGTCGACCTGATCCGCGGCATCGACATCGACCGCGGCGCGCAGGACGAACTGTCCGAGATCCAGCCGAGCACGTGCCGGATCGCGCTCACCAACAGCGACGGCCGGTTCACTCCGGCACGCGCCGCGTCGCCCTACTACCCGAACGTCAAGAAGGGGGTACCGATCCGCGTGAGCGTTGCGACGTTCACGCCGCGGACGGGGTCGTCGCCCTATCCGATGGACATGCTGGCCGACGACTTCGATGACAACCGCATCTCCAGCACGCTGTGGCCGAACAGCTACGGCGGCGTGTCGGAGGTGGGCGGCCGCGCTCGGATCCCGCTCACGCCCGGGGTGACGGCCGGCTACCTGTCGGTCCGCGAGTGGACGCTGGTCGCCAGCAAGCTCACGGCGAAGTTGGTCACGATCCCGGCGGCGGGTGGCTCGTCGTCGGCGGTGTGCTCGATGTGGGTCAACTCGACTACGTCGGGCACCCGGTTGGGCTGGCGGTACAACGCTCTGACCGGCGTCGTCTCCGCCGAGTCGCAGACCGCGTTCTCCGACGGCGCTGCGGTCACGTTCACCTACTCGCCGTTCAGCTACATGTGGCTGCGGGTACGGGAGTCGGGCGGCACCGTGTTCTGGGAGTCGTCCAGCGACGGCGCCACCTGGACGACGCGCCGCTCCCTCGCCGCCCCGTCCTGGGTGACCAGCCAGACCCACGCCGTGGAATTCGCCGCGGCCCGCACCGGCGGCGTCGCCGACTACTGCGAGTGGGACCTCGTCGGCGCAACCGTGCACCCCCGGTTCTTTGGCCTGGTGCAGGACTGGCCAACCGAGTGGAAGGGTCTCCACTCCACCGCGACTATCACGTGCACGGATCTGCTCACCTGGGCGAACATCGTCAAGGCCCTCCAGCCGATGCTGGTGCAGGAGGTCCTGCTCGACCGGCCGAGCGCGTACTACCCGCTGACCGAGCCGTCCGACAGCACCAGCGCCGGAGACCTGTCGGGCACCCAGAACGTGGGCTCCCTGTCCCTCGTGCAGGCCAGCGTCGGAGGAACCCTGGAGTTCGGGGCCGGCACCGGGCCTATGGGAGCCGGCGGGGCGACAGCGCCGGTGTTCACGCCCGCGTCGGCGAGCGCGGGCAAGTATCTGCAAGCCGACCTCGGCGGGACCGTCGAGGCCGCGAACGTCAGCTTCCGTGTGCGCGCTGAAGCGTGGTTCTCGACCAGCACCAACGGGCGCGTGCTGCTCGGCTGGATGTCGTCGGATGCCAGCAAGCGCATCGTCGTCTCGCTGGAGTCCGGCACCGGCAAAGTGCAGATCGAGTACTCGTCGTTCGTCGGCGGCCCGCTCACCGCGTTCGTGGTGGCCGCCTCGCCGAACCTCGCCGACGGCAACCTGCACCACCTGATCTACAACGAGAACGAGCAGACGGTGCACGTCGACGGCACCTCGTATGCGGTGACCACCGGCGTGACCGACGGCGCCCGTACCCTCCAGGTCGGCGGCTTCCAGAACGGCCGCCTGTGGAACGGCACCATCGCCCACGTCGCGCTGTACGTCCGGTCGGTGACCTCCGCGTCCCTGACCCCGCACTACACGACGGGAACCACCGCGCACGCCGGCGAGGACGCGGACGTCCGCATGTCCAGGCTGGCGTCCTACGCCGGTCTCTCCGTCACCATGCAGGGCTCGACCTTCGACGCGCTCGCCGCGCAGGCCGAGCTCGGCCGCAGCGCGCTGGAACACATGCGGGACGTGGCCCGCACCGAGTCGGGGAAGCTGCTCACCAACCGCAGCTCCGGGACGCCGCTGGTGTTCCAGAGCAGGGACCTGCGGTACAACCCCGTGGCCGCCCTCACGCTGGCCTACGCGGACCTGGAGACCGACGGCGTCAAGTACGCCTACGACGATCAGAAGGTGGTCAACGCCGTCACCGCGTCCCGGCCGGGCGGCGCCACGCAGCGCGTCATCAGCCAGGACTCGATCGACGCCTACGGCGAGAAGCCGCAGGACTTGCAGCTCCTGAAGGACACGGACAACTCCGCGGCCGACGCAGCGAACTGGCTGATCAGCCGGTACGCCGATCCGCCGCCCGAGGTGCGGCAGGTGCCCGTCGAGGCGTACAGCATGCCGGTCGCCACCTACCGCGCCCTGCTGGACGCCGACGTGTCCACCGTCATCGGCCTGACCGCCCTGCCGGACCAGGCGCCGGCCAGTACCGCCACCGCCATCGTCGAGGGCTACACCGAGCGCATCGGCCTGTGGCAGCACAGCCTCGACTTCCACACCAGCAGGGCGGACACCGACACCGTGTGGGTCCTCGACGACTCGACCTACTCGGTCCTCGACTCCACAACCCGACTCGCCTACTAGGAGGTGCGCTGTGTCCATCCCCGTCGTGCGGGCCGAGACGTTCTACCTGCCACCGCCCGGCCAACCGCCCGGCTACTGGGCGCTGGTGCCGCCGGCCGAGCGAGTCTTCCGCTGGGTCGAGCTGCGCCAGCAGCGCCGCCTCGAACCACCGGACGGTTTCATCCTCGGGCACAGGATCTACGCCCGCATCAACCACGGCCGCTGGGTGGCCGACTGCCCGTGCGGTTCCGCGCAGGTCGTCACCCCCGCCGATCAACGGCTCGCCTGCACCGAGTGCGGCGCCGGCTGGTTCCGGCTCGTCTTCCCCGAGGACCCGGACGCCGCCGAGGCGGACGTCGCCGACAGGCTGCCGCACGAACGGAACTGGTGGCACCCGGACGACGAGAGCTGGGACCGGCCGCCCGCACCGAAGGAACCGGAGCCTGAGGGCATGGAACTGGCGAACGCCCTCGCGTCCGCGGTACTGGCTGGTGTCCCGCGCGAGTCTCTCGCCCCGCTCGTCGAGGAGGCGAACCAGTGACGTTCGCACCCCGCACCTGGGTCGTCGGCGAGGTCGTCACCGCCGCCCTGCTCAACCAAGAGATCCGCGATCAGATCAACTCGATACTCGCGGCCTGGACCAGCTACACCCCGACCTGGGCATCGAGCGGAACCGCACCGAACATCGGCAACGGATCGATCGTCGGCCGCAGCATGAAGGTCGGCCGGACGGTCATCGCCACCATCAACCAGACCAACGGCTCGACGACCACCTACGGCACCGGCAACTACAACTGGAGCCTCCCGTTCCAGGCCGCCAACGCCGGCGCCAACCTCATCGGCAACGCCCACTACCTCGGCACTGCCCGCTGGTTCGGATCGACGGTCATCAGCGGCAACGCCACAACCATGAGCCCGTTCTTCCCCACCGCCACAAACGACACCCGCATCGACTTCATGACCGCGAGCAAACCGGAGACCCTCGCCTCCGGCGGACAGACCCGCATGACCTTCGTGTACGAAGCCGCCGCATAGGAGACCCCAATGGCCGAGCTCGAACTCCGCGTCACCGCAAACGACAGCAGCCGCCCCGCCTACGAAGTCCGCGTCAACGACGGCGGCATGGACGGCGGCAGCACCTGCCAGTTCTTTATTGGTGGCCAGCCCGGCGGCGTCACACCCGACGCCCTGGACGCCGCCGTCCGGGCGTTCGCCGAAAGTCTCGGCTCCGTTCCCAACGCCTCCGTCGTCAGCGTCACTCGCCTCACCGTGGCCGGCGACAGCCTGTAGCCCTTCGCCCACCCCTTCGGTCCCGCGCCATCCGGCCGGGACCCTTCGCATGTCTGGAGCACGCATGGCCACACCGCCGCCCGCAAGAACCTTCCTTCAGCGCCTCATCGACGAGGGCGTATCCGTCGTCGAGGTCGGCAGTTGGGAGACGCACAACCGCAACAGCAAGGGCCCGTTCGGTCCCGTGCATGGCGTGATGATCCACCACACCGTGACCAAGGGAACCGCCGCCACGGTGAAGATCTGCCGCGACGGGCACGCCTCCCTGCCCGGTCCGCTGTGTCACGGCGTCATCGCCAAGGACGGCCGGGTCCACCTCGTCGGCTACGGCCGCGCGAATCACGCGGGCCTCGGCGACCCCGACGTCCTCGCCGCGGTCATCGCCGAGCGGCGGCCGCCCCTCGACACCGAGGCCACCGTCGACGGCAACCGCGCCTTCTACGGCTTCGAGTGCGAGAACCTCGGCGACAACAAGGACCCGTGGCCCGACGTGCAGATCGATGCGATCGTCCGCGTTATCTCCGCACTCTGCCGCTACCACGGCTGGTCCGCCCGGTCGGCTCTGCGCCACCTCGACTGGCAGCCCGGCAAGGTCGACCCTCGCGGGCCCGGCATGGACTGGGACGCGATCCTCGACCGCGTCACCAAGCGGCTCGGCACGAAGCCCGCTACCACCCCGCTGCCCAAGCCGACGAAGCCGGTCGTCGACCTGTCCAAGCTGCGCTACGCCGCGCTCACCAACCCGACGGCGAAGGGCACCCCCGTCACCTACAGCGGCGTGCGCATCGTGGAGGCCGCGCTCGTCGACGCAGGACTGCTGGCAAAGCCGCTCCTCGATGGGCACTACGGCACGGCGACGGTCGACGCCTATGCCGACTGGCAGCGCTCCAAGGACGGCGGAAGCTACCGGGGCGACGACGCCGACGGCATCCCCGGTAAGGACTCCCTGACCCGCCTCGGCAAGAAGTACGGCTTCGCGGTCGTCGCGTAGCCCCTCCTGAAAAGAGAGAACGTCATGACCGTGGACCTCAACAATGCCTACTGGCTGGGCCTCCTCGTCTCCGTCATCCTGCCCGTCCTCGTCGGTCTGGTGACCACCAGAGTCACGCACGCCGGGTGGAAGGCGGTCCTCCTGCTCGCCCTGTCCACCGCAACCGGCTTCGTCACCGAGTACGCCGGACCGCACGACGCCGGGTACAGCGTGGGCACCGCGGCCGTCCTGGCGCTCGTCAGCTTCGGCACCGGCGTGCTCAGCCACTTCGGGTTCTGGAAGCCGGTGGGCGTCAGCGCCAAGGCGCAGGACTCGTTCGTCAAGGCGGCCTAGGTGGTGTGCCGTGCGGCTCGGCTCCGCGAGATGCTGGGCCGCCGCGGCGCCTTCCTCCTCATCATCGGCGTAGGCAAGACCTGCTGGGGATTCGGCATGCTCGTCGACCCACCCGCCACACAGGGGCTGCGCCTGCTGACCGATCTGGGCGACATCCGTCACTGGTCCTGGCTGTGGATCGCAGCCGGTCTCATCACCACCGGCTCGGCGTTCCTCCGTATCGGTCGGGACCGATACGGGTTCGTCGTCGCCCTGATTCCCCCCACGGTGTGGGCTATCGCCTACGCGGCCGCTGTCGTCAGCGGCGACTTCTCCCGCGGCGCGTATGTCGCGATCTGGTACCTCACCTCGCACGTCGGGGTCATCTTGTGGGCGAGCGCGGTGCCCGAGTACTCGGTTCCCCACGCACCGCAGCCCGCCCAGGAAGGCGGGCCCGGGTGAGTATCTGGGCGGCGATCGTGGCCGCGTTCGGCACGGTCGGGATGGTGGTGGCTGGGCTGTTCGCCGCCCGGGCCACGAGACAGGCAGCCGCGGCGACAGCGGAGGCGACACAGGCGGCGGCTGAAGCGCAGGCAGCGCCCGCGCTCCGGTCTGCTGACCTGGCCGTGTTGCAGGCCACGGTCAAGCGCGTCGACGAGGAGAACGGCAGCTTGCGGGTACGCATGTCCCGACTGGAGGCGATCGTCCGCGCGTTTTCTTGGAGCGCGGACCGGTGGCTTCGACAGATACACAGGGCGGGGATCGAGCCTGAGCCCCCGCATCCCTTGGTTGAGGAATACAACCGAACTGGAGTGTGACGGCGCCGCCCCCACTCTTCCGCCACGGCGGGAGGGTGGGGGCGTTTCGTCGTGTCCTAGTCCATGCCCGTCTTGGTGTCGGCGGATCGGGGGTGCCGCACGGCGTTCTTCAGCTCCTGCTCCACCTGAAGGCGAGGCAGGCCGGCCTCCTCCGCGAATGCTGCGATGCCGCGATGAACGGCGAGTGCCTGCTTGGCCGTGAGGGCGCCGGCCTGGATTGCGTTCCAGGCGGAACGTTCCAGCGCGATCAGTTCCTCGGGGAAGTCGGTGTCACTCACGAGTGGAGATCTTAAGCCGCCCCAGTCACGCAGCCTCCACTATGCCCCCATGCCCGCGTTCCGCGGCGACGGCGATCGTCCACTCCGCGACCAGCCGCTCGTATCGCTCGCGTGTCTCCCCGTACAGCCAGCCGCCGCACGCCACGACGAGCGCGCGGATCTCCGCGTTCACCACGGCAGCAGGCCGCACAAGCCCAGGAGGCGGGGAGTTCAGGGGCATGGCACAAGGCTACGGAGCCGAGGGCCGAATCACTCATGCGTGCCCCGGCCAATCCAGAGGCCTCACACGAAGATGGTCCCGCCCCATACCCTGACAGTGACGAGCTGTACAGAGAGGGGCGAGACCGTGCCATCTGATGCTACCCCGGACCCTTACGCTGACCCGCTTATCTTCGGCCAGCGGCTACAGATCCTCCGCACCCGCAAGGGTCTCACCCGCGACCAACTCGGCGGACTCGCAGGCCGCTCAGGGCAATGGGTAAAGGACATCGAGACAGGCCGGCGCCGTACCCCTCGGCTGGAGATCATCCTTCGGCTGGCTGAGATCCTCCGCGTCCGGGACCTGTCCGACCTCACTGGGGACCAGTCCGTGCACGTCGACCTGTTCACCGGCCCCGGCCACCCACGCCTGCCGGAGGTGAAGGCCGCCGTCGACGCCTTCCCCCTCACCACACAGCGCCCCGCCCCGCCAGCCGCACATCTTCGCGCCCGCCTCGCGCGGGCATGGGCTGCCCGTCACCAGGCGCCCAATCACCGCGAGGTCGTGGGCGAGTTGCTGCCCGATCTGATCAGGGACGCGCAGGCCGCAGTGCGGCAGGCAGACACCGGCGCCGACCGCCGGGCCGCGCACGCGATCCTTGCCGAGGTCTACTCCCTCGCCCAGTTCTTCTGCGCCTATCAGCCGGACCCCGCCCTGCTGTGGCGCGTCGCCGACCGCGGGCTCATCGCCGCGCAGGAGTCAGAGGATCCGCACGCGATCGGTGTCGCCGCGTGGCTCGCCGCCCAGGCACACCGGGACTCCGGGCCCGCGCACTACGACGCCGCGGACGCCGTGAACCTGGAGACGCTCACCTACCTGGACCCCTTGCTGCCGGACGCTTCGGACGACGTCCTCGCCATCGCCGGCGCCCTCACCTTCGAGGCCGGCTACACGGCCGCCCGCAGGGGTGAGACGGGCACCGCGTGGCGGTACTGGGACCAGGCCCGCGCGATGGCCGACCGGCTGCCGGCGGACTACTACCACCCGGTCACCAGCTTCGGCCGCGCCATCATGGGCGCGCACGCGGTCACCGTCGCCGTCGAGCTACACCAGGGAGGGGAGTCCGTGCGGCAGGCCGCGGCGGCGGACGCGGTGACGATCCCGTCTCGGCCGCGCCGCGCCCGGCACCGGATCGAGGAGGCGCGCGGTTACCAGTTGGACGGGCAGCCGGATGCTGCGCTGGCGACGCTGAACCAGGCACACGAAGCCGCACCGGAGACGATCAAGTACAACGGGTACGCGAAGCGGATTGTGCTGGAGGAGGCCGAGGCTAAGAGCCCGGCCCGGCGTCGCCGCGCTTCGGAACTCGCGGTGAAACTGGGGCTGCTGGCCGCATGAGCGAGGGGGTGCAAACTGCACCCCTGCTCCCCGCTCCCCGCTCCTACCGTCACGGTGTGACTACGGGAAGCACACGCCACACAGGGGAAACCGAGGTGCGCGGCCTGGTCGAAGAAGGCCTTGCCGCGACCGGAATCCTCCCGACCTACGAGCGGCTCGTCGAGCTCGACGAGCAACTCCGCGCGGCCATCGACAAGCTGCTGCCCGTCGCGCAGGCGGCAGCGGACAAGCTGAACCGTGGAACGCCCGAGTGGTACTCCCGGCAGACGGCGATCGACGAAGCCCGCAAGGTAATGGCCGGCGACCTCGGTATTGGCCTGCGCTCCGCGGCTATGCACGTCGCCGAGTTGGCGCGCCGCTGCTACGCCCTCCAGGAGAGGCGCTCATGAGCACGAAGACCCTTCCCCGCATGCGTGGCCGGATCTCCGGCTACTGCTGGGACGAGCATCCGAGCACTCGCGTCCACTGCACCGAGCCGGCCGGGCACCCCCCAAGGGACGGCAAGGGTGGCCACTGGCACCCGTACAGCAAGACCGAGTGGTAGACCCCCGCTACCGGGACGGCGCCGATCGTGCCGGTGGCGGGTGATGCGGCCGCTAAGTCCCCCGAGGCGGCCCTGGCCCGCCGTCGTGTGCACCCCTTGGCGCCGACGGCGGGCCTTCAGCGGACGAGGTCGGCGAGCGGGGTGTCGAGGGCGTCGGCGATGCGGAGCAGGTGGCTGTACCTCGGGTCGTTGAGTCCGCCCTCGATGCGCTGGATGGTCGAGCGGTCCAGACCGGCGCGCTCGGCGAGTTGCTCCTGTGTGAGATTCCTGTGGAGGCGCCGTGTCCGGATGCGTACACCAAGCGCGCGGCGGGCATTCGGGATCCACTCAGACTGATCTGCGGGCGGCACTCGACACACGCTCTGTCCCGCATGATCATTAGTCAGCAGCTACTTTGAGGCTTTTTTGGATCATGAATAGGAAGGCCCACCCCTGCGGCGCACTGGCATATGCCGCAGGGGTGGAGGTAGTTTCACTTAATCGAACACACGTTCACACGAATGGGCGACAGACCGGAAGGCGTGCCTCCTGATAGACCTGAGTGTGCGGACCACGTAGGTCGCCAAGTCGTGCCGGGGGAGCCTCCGTTGTGGTGCCCCCCTCCGGCGGCACCCCGGCACCGGGCGCCCCCGCAACTCTGACCGGTTGCGGGGGCCGCCTTATGTCTGGCCTGACCTGCGGAAACGAGCTGATCGTTTAGGAGATATTTAGGAGATCGGCTCGCGTACCAAGCCTGTATCCAGGGCGTAGGGAGTCTGTAGGCAGAGTGGGGACCGAGGGCAAGAGAAAGGCCCCGGACCCTCCCTGACCTGGGAGTTCCGGGGCCTAACCCCTGATCAAACCTGGTGCCCCCGGCAGGATTCGAACCTGCGACACCCGCTTTAGGAGAGCGGTGCTCTATCCCCTGAGCTACGAAGGCGGAAGGTGCCCTGACAGCGTAGCGGATTCGTCCCTCGGGGTTCGCGCCGGTTGTCGGTGATCGGTGGGGGCTCGGTGATCTTCGGTGGGGTGGACGGGAGCGTGGGGCCGGGGCCGCTTGACCTCAAGTTAGCTTGAGATTTTACGTTGCTTTCGCGGGGTCAGGCCACAAGCGCCCCGCGATCACCCCTGACCGCTTTCCGGAATCGAGGTACATCCATGTCCCTGCCCCCGCTCAAGATCGGCGTTCTTGTCGGCAGCGTTCGTCCCGCGCGGTTCGCCGACAAGGTCTCGGCGTGGTTCCTGTCCGAGATCGGGCGCCGTGACGACATGGAGACGCATGTCATCGATCTGTCCGAGCCCGACCTCGCCTCGGAACTCAAGCTCACCCTGGAGCAGTCCGACGGCTCCGGCGACGCTCCCACCCTCGCCCAGCGCATCGGCGGGCTCGACGGGTTCGTCGTCGTCACGCCCGAGTACAACCACGGCTACCCGGCGTCCCTGAAGCTCGCCATCGACTACGTCTACCGGGAGTGGCGGGCCAAGCCGGTCGGCTTCGTCTCCTACGGAGGTATGGCGGGCGGACAGCGGGCCGTCGAGCAGCTCCGTCAGGTCTTCGCCGAGCTGCACGCCGTCACCCTGCGCGACACCGTCAGTTTTCACATGGCCTGGGAACAGTTCGACGAGAACGGGCACCCCCGTGATCAGGACGGCACCGCCAAGGCCGCCTCCGTGCTGCTGGACCAGCTCGCCTGGTGGGCGCTCACCCTGCGCGAGGGCCGCGCCGCCAGGCCGTACGACGGCTGAGGCGACAGCCGACGCGCGCGGCTGGCCATGCCATCCGCATCGGCCGCCGGCCCGCCCCTCACCCCACCCCAACCCCACCAAACCGCCCCGCCACCCGCAGATCCTCCTCCACCCGTCCCGCCGTCTCCACCAGTTCGGGCAGTACGTCCCGGACGCACTCCTGCACTGATCGGCGTGCCGCGTGCATCGCTACGTTCAGGGCGGCGACCACCGTGCCCGTGCGGTCGCGGACCGGTACCGCCACCGAGCGCAGGCCCGCCTCAAGTTCCTCGTCGACCAGGGCGTATCCGTGGGTGCGGACGCTGGACAGGGTCGTCTCCAGGGTCGCGGGGTCCGTGATGGTGCGCGTGGTCAGTGGGCGCAGGTCGCGCAGGGCGGCCGTCAACTGGCCGTCGCCGTCCGGGAGATCCGCGAGCAGTACCCGGCCCATCGACGTCGCGTACGCCGGCAGTCGCGTGCCGATCGTGATGTTGACGCTCATCACGCGGCTGGTGGCGGCGCGGGCGATGTACTGGATCTCCTCGGCCGACGCCGTCAGCACCGCCAGGGACGCCGACTCGTGCACTCTGTCGGCCAGTTCGGCCAGGTGCGGGGTCGCGATCTCGGCCAGGGAAGTGCGGGACAGGGGAGGGTAGCCGAGGGACAGGACTCGGGGAGTCAGGGAGAAGGTGCGGTTGCCCGACGGGCGTACCAGGCCCAGGTGTTCGTACGTGATGAGCGCGCGCCGGGCCGTCGCGCGGGCCAGCCCGGTCGCGTTCGCCACGTCCGTGAGCGTCAGCTCGGCCCGGCCCTCGCCGAACGCGGTCAGTACGGTCAGCCCGCGCGCCAGCGACTCGACGAACTCCCTGCCCAGTTCCTGCTTGGAGGCGCCCGTCCAGGTCGCGAGGCCCGCCGGAGCGGTCGCGGGGCGCGGCTCGGGAGCCTCGCGCAGCTCGCGCTCCATCGCCGCCACCGCCGTCCGCAGGCGGGGGAGGAGCGTGTCGCGCAGGTCGGCGGCGGTGTGCCGGCTGGTGTGGCTCACCACGTTCGCCACGCACGCGATACGGCCGCCCGCGCGCGGATCGCGCACCGGTACCGACAGCGCGACCAGCCCCGGTTCGATCAACTGGTCGTCCAGCGCCCAGCCGTCCTTGCGCGCCCGCGCCGCCCGGCGCTCGAAGTCCTCGTCGGAGGACGGGTGCGACTGCCACGGTGCGGCCGGAAAGCCCCGGTCGTCCGGGTCCGCCGCCCGGCGCTCGCGCCACGCCCGCCACTGCATGTCCGTCCACTCCGTCGCGAACAGCGGGCCCGGCGACGTTCGTTCGGCCGGGAGCAGGTCGCCGATGCGGAAGCTGAGGGACATCGCGCGGCGGCGGGTCGCCTGATGGATGAAGCGGATGCCGTCGCGGTCGGCGACCGCCAGGGACACGGACTCGTCCAGCTCGTCGGCGAGCGCGTCCGCGTGGGAGGCGAGGAGGGAGGGCAGGGCGAGCGCCGCCAGGTAGGCGTTGCCCAGTTCCATCACGCGCGGCGCCAGCACGATGTCGCGGCCGTCGAGGCGGACGTACCCCATGCGCGCGAGCGTGGAGGCGATCCGGTCCACCGTCGACCGTGCCAGGCCGGTGCGGCGCTCCAGCCCGCTCGCGCTCAGCGTCCCGCCGGCCTCGGTCAGCCGCCGCAGCACCGTCACACCCCGAATCAGCGGCGTGACCGCCTCCGCGGGCACGGCACGGTCGTCGTCCAGGGTCGTCTTCGCGGGCATCGGCTCTCCGTACGGCGTTCGCAGCAGCCTCAACCGTAATCCGCCCCACGCGCGCCCGCGGCGACCTGGGCACACGCCCGCGCACCAATATCCCGCCCGATGCCCCGCCCGACGCCCGGCCCGACGCCCGGCCCGACGCCCGGCCCGACGCCCGGCCCGATGCCCGGCCCGATGCCCCGCCCGATGCCCCGCCCGACGCCCGGCCCGATGCCCCGCCCGATGCCCGGCCCGATGCCCCGGCCGAGGCGCCTGCCGGAGCCCCGGCGACACTCCTGCTCGCACCCGCCACCCTCGCACCCGCCACCCTCGGCCCCGACTCACCCACACCCGCCACCCCAGCCCCGACTCACCCACACCCGCCCCAGCCCCCACTCCTCCCCCTACCCCCGACCAACCCACACCCGATAGCTCCCCGTCAGAACCCCCACCCCCTACCCCCACCCCCTGCCCCACCCCCTACTCCCGCCCCACCCGCACCCGATAGCTCCCCGTCAGATCCACCCCCAGCACCGTCACCCGCACCCCCCGCTCCTCATCCCGGAACTCCTCCCCGGGGCCGAACGTCGCGTCCGACAGTTCGGCGTGGACGTTCGGGCTGCGGGTGCAGCCGCCGCTGTCCTCGTGGGAGTCCTGGACCTTCACCGGCCCCATCCCGGTGTCCACGTCCGCGTCGACCTTGTAGATCAGGACGCCGGGGCGGCACACGGACTCGTCGTTGCCCTCGCGGGTGCGCAGTTCGAGGGCGTAACCGGTGCGGCGGCTCAGCGGTACGAAGATCAGCTTCGGGCCGCCCTCGCGGGCCAGCGGGGTGAGGGCGTACTCCGTGGTCCCCGGGTTCACCGCGCACCGCACCTGCGCGGCGTCCAGCCAGCCCAGCTTCCACTTGTGCCAGCCGAGCAGGTCGTTGTTGGCACCCCAGTCCTCGCTCATGATGTCCCAGTGGCCGACCGCGCCCCCGCCCTCGGCGGTGTAGAGGTCGGGCAGGCCGAAGACATGGCCGTTCTCGTGGGGCAGGACCCGGTAGCCGGTGCGGTGGTAGGTGCCGGAGCCGTCGTCCTGGCGGGAGTAGACGAAGGACGCGTTGGCCACCGAGACGCCGTCGGCGACCGGGGCCTCGGTGTTGCCCGCGAAGGTCACCGACAGGACCGTGTCCAGGGCCGACGGGCCGGCGTTCGGGGTCACCAGGACGTTCAGGAAGTCGTACGAGCGGAAGTCCACCTTCGGATCGGCGGCGACCACGATGTCCTGGACCAGCTTCCGGTAGCCGGGGTCGAAGGGCGCGCCGCGCTCTATGCCGTAGGCCCGGAAGGACTTGGGCATTCGCAGCCAGCCGGATATCGGGGTCTCGGTGCGGTAGTCGAGGCGGCCGTAGGAGCTGGTGCGGAACCAGTCCTGGGTCTGGGGGAAGAACTCGTCGAAGCGGTCGAGGGCGCGGCCCGGACCGGGTGCGTCGGGGAAGTCGACCATGACGGTCAGGGCGCGGACGGTGCCGGTGGAACGGGAGTAGCCGCGCGGTGTCGGCATTCCTTCCGACATCTGGATCGTCGGCTGGCCGGTGATCATGCAGGGGCGCAGGGCGGAGGGGTGTTCCGGCGAGATCGGGCCCGCCCCGGCCACCGTCGAGGTGCCCGCCGTGAGGTGCCCGGTGCCTGCCGAGGTGCTGACCGCGAATGTCAGGGCGGTCACGGAGGCGAGGGCGGCGACACGGCGGGGGCGTATCCGACGGCTCGGCTGCATGCATGGGCCCTTCAGTCCATGGCAGCCCGCCGGCCTGCGCGCTGCACCCTCTCGATCACCCTGTGTCGAGGGGTGCGCGGGCGCGCGTTGGAAGAGACCGAACGGAGGTTTCTTCCCGGAATCCGCATACCCAATCGAATGTGACTCAGGTCACATGGAATCTTTTCCCGGTCGGGAAATAACCGGGGATCGTCTCCCCGTTTAGCCATGTGTCCGCGCGAAACGGGGACAGCTTCCCCGGATCGCCACCCGGCGGCACCAGCCGCCACCCAGCAGCATCAGGAGTACGTCGTGCAGACCGTGACCCGCGTAACGCGCAAGGCACCCCGGCCGCGCGCCGACGCCCTGCGCAACCGGGAGCGGATCGTCTCCGCCGCCCGGGAGATGTTCGTCGAGTTCGGCCCCGATGTGCCGCTCGACGAGATCGCCCGCCGGGCCGGCGTCGGCAACGCCACGGTGTACCGCAACTTCCCCGACCGCGACGCGCTGGTCCGCGAGGTCGTCTGCTCCGTCATGGACCGTACGGTGGCGGCGGCCGAACTCGCGCTCACGCAGACCGGGGATGCCTTCGAGGCACTGGAACGCTTCGTGCACGCTGCCGCCGACGAGCGGATCAGCGCGCTGTGCCCGATGGTCCAGAGCACCTTCGACCAGAATCACCCGGACCTGGAGGCCTCGCGCGAGCGGTGCGAGAGCCTCATCGGGGCGATCATGGACCGCGCCAAGGCGGCCGGCCAGCTCCGCTCCGACGTGGACGTCGGCGATGTCATGATCGCCACGGCCCAGCTCAGCCGGCCGCCGGCCGGAACCGGGTGCCAGATCGCCGACCGCTATGTCCACCGTCATCTTCAGCTATTCCTGGACGGACTGCGGGCCCCGGCCCGTTCGGTCCTGCCGGGCACGGCGCTGACCATGGAGGACCTGCGCCAGGCCTGACCTGACCGCTCAATTCAGAGCACCACGGCAGTCACCACACCGTATGTAGTCACCACACCGTACGTATTCGAATCACCCGACGTATTCGAAATCACCCGACGTGTTCGAGTCGGTCGACGTGTTCGAGTCACCCGACGTCATCGAACCACCCGATCCCTGAATCTCACCGGCCGTCACAGCCGACGAGCCGTCCCCTTTCCTTTGATCTTTTCCGTCACGAAGTCCCGAAGTGGGTACCCCCATGTCTGAAACAGCCGCAAAGGCTCCCGGCAGTGCCTTCGGTGCCGCCGATCCCAATCGCTGGAAAGCGCTCGCGTTCATCGCGATAGCCCAGCTCATGGTCGTCCTCGACGCGACCATCGTGAACATCGCCCTGCCCTCCGCCCAGCAGGACCTGGGCATCTCCGACGGCAACCGGCAGTGGGTCGTCACGGCCTACGCCCTCGCCTTCGGTGGTCTGCTGCTGTTCGGAGGCCGTATCGCCGACCTCTGGGGCCGCAAGCGCGCCTTCGTCATCGGTCTGGGCGGCTTCGCCGCGGCCTCCGCGCTGGGCGGGGCGGCCACCAACGAGGCCATGATGTTCGGCGCCCGTGCCCTTCAGGGTGCGTTCGGCGCGCTGCTCGCCCCGGCCGCTCTCTCCCTGCTCGCCGTGATGTTCACGGACGCCAAGGAGCGCGCGAAGGCCTTCGGTATCTACGGCGCCATCGCCGGTGGTGGCGGTGCGGTCGGTCTGATCCTCGGCGGTTTCCTCACCGAGTACCTGGACTGGCGCTGGACGTTCTTCGTCAACATCCCGTTCGCCATCGTCGCCGCGGCCGGTGCCTGGTTCGTCATCCGTGAGCCCGAGGGCGGCCGCAACCGCTCCGCGCTCGACATCCCCGGCGTGATCCTGTCCACCCTCGGTCTGGTCGCGCTGGTCTACGGCTTCACCCGCGCCGAGTCCAACGGCTGGGGCGACTCGCTGACGGTCGGCATGTTCGTCGCCTCCGGCGTGCTGCTGCTGGCCTTCGTCCTCGTCGAGGCCAGGGTCAAGGCCCCGCTGCTGCCGCTGCGCGTGGTCACCGAACGCAACCGCGGCGGTGTGTACCTCTCGCTCGGCCTCGCGATCATCGCGATGTTCGGCCTGTTCCTCTTCCTGACCTACTACCTCCAGATCGTCAAGGGCTACTCGCCGGTGAAGACCGGCTTCGCCTTCCTGCCGATGATCGTGGGCATGATCACGGGCTCGACCCAGATCGGCACCCGTCTGATGACCCGGGTCGCGCCGCGGCTGCTGATGGGCCCCGGCTTCCTGGTCGCCGCCCTCGGCATGCTGCTGCTGACCCAGCTCGAGATCGGCTCCTCGTACGCAGCGCTCCTGCTGCCCGCGATGGTGCTGCTCGGCCTCGGTATGGGTACGGCGTTCATGCCGGCCATGTCCCTGGCCACCCAGGGCGTCAAGCCGCAGGACGCAGGTGTCGCCTCCGCGATGGTCAACACCTCGCAGCAGGTGGGCGGCGCCATCGGTACGGCCCTGCTGAACACGATCGCCGCCTCGGCGACCACGTCCTACATCGCCGACCACATCGCCGGCGCGTCCGGCAAGTCCCAGCAGCAGCTCGTCCAGCTCGAGGGCATGGTGCAGGGCTACACCAGCGCCATCTGGTTCGCCGTCGGCATCCTGGTCGTGGCCGCGGCCATCGCGCTGACCTTCGTCAACGCCGGCCGTCCGGGCGGCTCGACGGTGGCCTCCTCCGAGGAGGGCGCCGAGGACGAGGTGGCGGTGCCGGTCGTCGCGCACTAGTCGCGCGACGACGACCGTCCGGTCGTACCCCTTGGGACCAGGCGTACGTACGGGGATGGGGACGCTCCGTACGTACGGCCTTCAGGGCCTGCCCCGGCCTCGCTGAATGAGCGGTTCAGCGGAGCCAGGGCAGGTCCGCACCCGCTTCCGTCGGCTGCAGGCCCTCGGCGACGATCCGCATGATCTCGCCGAGGGCCTTCTGCTGTTCTGCGGTGAGGCGGTCGAACATCGCCTGCTGCACGGCCTCCACATGGCCCGGCGCGGTCTCCTTCAGCACCGCCACGCCGGCGTCGGTCAGCACGGCGAACTGGCCCCGCTTGTCGTCGGGGCAGTCCTCGCGCTTGACCCAGCCGTTCTTCTCCAGCCGGGCGATGGCGTGCGAGAGCCGGGAGCGGGTGATCTTCGCGTACATCGCCAGCTCGGTCATCCGCAGCCGGCGGCGCGGCGACTCGGCGAGCTTGACCAGGAGGCCGTAGTAGATGTGCGGCATGCCCGCGTCGCGCTGGAGCTGGCGGTCGAGGTGGTCCTCCAGCAGGGTGACCGCGTCCAGGTAGGTGCGCCAGACACGCTGCTGCTCGTCGGTGAGCCAGCGGGTCTCCTGCGTGGGCGCGGACGAGGCGGATGCGGGCGCGGACGCGGGTGACGCGGGGGTCGATGCCGTATTCATGTACTCCACTGTACGAGAGCTCTCCTTGAAGTTTTAACTACCTGGACGTACGGTTTTCGGGTACGGAATGTTTAGACTTAAAGCACATGAGGCTTCAGGTCTCCGGAGGGAGTCGACGTCATGTCCGCCGCCACACAGGAGCGCATGCCCGCCCTCTACCTCAGCCACGGCGCCCCGCCCCTCGCGGACGACCCGGTCTGGCCCGGTGAGCTCGCGGCCTGGTCCGCCGGCCTGCCGCGCCCCAAGGCGATCCTCATGGTCTCCGCCCACTGGGAGGAGGCCCCCCTCGCCATCGGCGCCACAGAGACCGTTCCTCTCGTCTACGACTTCTGGGGTTTCCCGGAGCACTACTACCAGGTGACCTATCCGGCCCCGGGCGCGCCCGAGCTCGCCGAGTCCGTACGCAAGCTGCTGCGCGCCCCCGGCATGCCGGTGCAGGACATCCCCGGCCGCGGCCTCGACCACGGCGCCTACGTCCCGCTCGTCGAGATGTACCCCGGGGCCGACATCCCCGTCCTCCAGATCTCCATGCCGACCCTCGACCCCGTGAGGCTGATGGAGATCGGGCGCAGGCTGGCGCCGCTGCGCGACGAGGGCGTGCTGATCGTCGGCTCCGGCTTCTTCACCCACAACCTCGCCGCACTGCGGCAGGGCGGCATCCCCGCCTGGTCCGTGGAGTTCGACGACTGGGGCCGCCGGGCGCTGGAGAGCCGCGACTGGGACGCCCTGCTGGACTTCCTGCACAAGGCCCCGGCCGGCCGCTACGCCCATCCGCGCACCGAGCACTTCGCCCCGCTCTTCGTGACGATGGGCGCGGCGGACGCGGCCGGCGAGCAGGCGGCGCAGAAGTCGGTGATCGACGGGTTCTGGATGGGGCTGGCGAAGCGATCCGTGCAGTTCGGCTGAGAGCTCCCCGTCACCGGCGCCTCCGCCCGCCCCGCCCGGTGGGCTCAGAGCTCCTTCTCGTACCAGGCCACGTCCCAGTAGCGGCCGAACTTGCGGCCGACCTCGCGGTAGGTGCCGACGTGCCGGAAACCGAACCGCTCGTGCAGGCGGACGGACGCCTCGTTCGGCTGGGCGATGCCCGCGTAGGCGCGGTGCAGGTCCTCGCCGGCCAGGGCGTCGAACAGGGCCTTGTAGAGGAGCGTGCCGATGCCGCGCCGGCCGGCGTCCGGCGCGAGGTAGATGGTCACCTCGACGGAGGTCGCGTACGCGGGCTTCGGCCGGTGAGGGCCGGATGTGGCATAGCCGAGAATCCGCTGAGAGTTGCCTGTGGAGTCCCGCTCCGCGGCAACCATCAGGCGGTACGGGCCGTCTTCAGGGTGGGAGAGCAGCCAAGGGCGGCGCTCCTCCGGCGTGAAGACCGCGGTATCGAATGTGATGGGCGTCTCGCGTACGTAGTGGTTGTAGATGGCGGTGAGGGCATCGAGGTCACTCTCGATTCCCGGCCTGACCTGCACCTCTGTACGTTCCGACGGCATCGGCCCTCCTTGTGGCCCGGCAGGATACTGCAAGATCAGAAAAATAGAGGGGTGGGTTGGGAATTCTGTCCTGATTCCAGTCGTTGTTTCCATCGAACGGCGGGCACTCGACAAGAGTCCCGATCGTTCACGAACCACCGCCCGCCCTCCCCTTCTCGAGTGCGCTCGAGCGGGGGGACACCACCGCAAGGGAGCACGCATGGCAACCCGTGCCGTCGCCCGTCGTCAGTCCGCCACCGGCGGGACCGCCGACGCGGCAAGCAGTGTTCGCGCCCATGGCGGCGAGATCGCGGACCGCGACCTGGTCGGCATGTACCTCGACGAGATCGCGCGTACGCCGCTTCTCGACGCAGCCAAAGAGGTCGAGCTGTCGCAGATCATCGAGGCGGGTGTGTTCGCCAGGCAGGTCCTCGACGGGTACGAGGAGGCCAAGGCCGACGCCACCCGTGAAGAGCTCGAAGCCCTGGTCGCCGAGTCGGAGCGCGCCAAGGACATCTTCATCCGCTCCAACCTCCGCCTGGTCGTCGCGGTGGCCCGCCGCTACCCGCGCAGCGGCCTGCCCCTCCTCGACCTGATCCAGGAGGGCAACGCCGGTCTGGTGCGCGCGGTGGAGAAGTTCGACTACCGCAAGGGCTTCAAGTTCTCGACGTACGCGACCTGGTGGATCCGTCAGGCCATCACGCGCTCGATAGCCGACCAGTCCCGCACCATCCGACTCCCCGTCCACCTGGTGGAGGAGCTCGGCCGGATCCGCCGGGTCCAGCGCGAGTTCAACCGGGAGCACGGCCGGGACCCGGAGCACACCGAGATCGCCGCCGAGCTCGGCTCGACGCCGGAGCGCGTCGCCGACGTCCTGGACTGGGCCCGTGACCCGGTGTCCCTCAACATGTCGGTGGACGACGAGGGCGAGACCCAGTTCGGCGACCTCCTGGAGGACACCTCCGCGGTCTCACCCGAGCAGTCGGTCCTCACCCTGCTGCGCAGCGAGGAGTTGGACGACCTGATCGGCCGCCTCGACCAGCGCACGGCGTCCATCATCAAGATGCGCTACGGCATCGAGGACGGCCGGGAACGCACCCTGACCGAAGTGGGCAAGGAGCACGGCCTGACCCGCGAACGCATCCGTCAGATCGAGAAGCACGCCCTGCTGGAGCTGAAGAAGCTGGCGCGCAGCACCGGCTTCGACGCGGCCGCCTGATCCTCCATCAGGAGGGGCGGGGGCGTACACCCCGGGGCGGGCGCGTACGCCCGGTGGCCAAAGACCGCGCAAACATGGCGATGTAACGCCGCTTCAATGCACAGGGCACCGGGAACAAGACTTCCGGGCAAGGGAGTTCGGATCCCGAGGCGACCGGCCTCGGGTCCCGGACGGAGATCGATCCAGCGGACCCAGCCTCACCAGACCAAGTCCCGACGCACTCCCCCCGGCGCCGGGACTTCCCCTGAGCCGGGCTTCGGCGCCTATCCCCCCTGGGTGCCGGGGCCCGGCTCTTTCTGCTTCCGCACGCCTGGACGGGCGGGTCACCCCGTACCTGAACCACGGGGTGGCCCACCCGGATGGCAGATTGTGTCACATGGGCATAGCCTGCCGAACGTGACCAGCCCCACCCCCGCACAGCCCTCGGCCACCTCGTCCCTCTCCCTGACGGAGCGGCGCAAGGCGGCGACCCGCATGGAGATCGCCCGCGCCGCGGCCGCCCTCTTCGTGCGACGGGGGCTGCGGGCCACCCGAGCCGAGGACATCGCCCAGGCCGCCGGAATCGCGCCGCGCACCTTCTACCGCTACTTCGCGACCAAGGAGGAGGCGGTGTCCCCGCTCTACGCGGCGGGCGCCGACCGCTGGACCCAGGCGGTCCGCAACGCCCCCGCCGAGCTGTCCGTCCCCGAGGCCCTCGAACACGCCCTGCGCCACACTCTGACCCCGGGCGCGGGCGTCTCGGAGTCCTCCTGGCAGTGGGCCCGCACCCTGGTCCGCCTGGCCACGTCGAACCCCGCCCTGCGCAAGGTCTGGGCCGAGGTGTGCCACGAGTCCGAGGGGAAGCTGGCCGAGGCATTGGCGCAAAGAGGCGGTACCGACAACGTTGCCGCCCTCCACTTCGCCGCCGCGGTGGCCGCCGCCTCCATACGCGTGGCCGTGGAGACCTGGGCAACGGGAGACGCCCCCGCGGACGGCCCTCAGGGCCCGGCAGCCCAGGCCCTACGCAACCTGGCGGCCCTGCGGAACTTCCCGTGGGAGAACATCACAGCGCACTGAGCCAGTCCGACGAACTCGGGTACGGCGCCTGCGGGTTCGTGGGGGCCGATCGCGCAGTTCCCCGCGCCCCTGACGGGGTTGCGGGCGGCCTGCGTCACGAGGGGCTGCGGCCGTCGCCAACGTCCGGCGTCTGCGGGTCCGTCGTGGCTGGTCGCGCAGTTCCCCGCGCCCTTGGCGGGGTTGCGGGCGGTCTGCGCTACGAGGGGCTGCGGACTTCGACCGTGTCCGGTGGCTGCGGGTTCGTGGGGGCTGGTCGCGCAGTTCCCCGCGCCCCTGGCGGGGTTGAGGGCGGCCTGCGTCATGAGGGGGCTGCGGGTGTCGACCGTGTCCGGTGGCTGCGGGTTCGTGGGGGCTGGTCGCGCAGTTCCCCGCGCCCCTGGCGGGGTTGCGGGCGGCCTGCGTCATGAGGGGGCTGCGGGTGTCGACCGTGTCCGGTGGCTGCGGGTTCGTCGTGGCCGGTCGCGCAGTTCCCCGCGCCCCTGGCGGGGTTGCAGGCGGCCTGCGTTGGGACGTGGCCGCAGTCGCCTACGGCGTAAGGGGACGTGCCGGCGATGGCGCCGCACCCGCGTACGGCGTAAGGGGACGTGCCGGGGCTGGCGCAGCACCCGCGTACGGCGGTAAGGGGACGTGCCGGGGGGTGTCCGCCCGCAGCGGCGGGCGTCAAGGGACGGTGGCCTCTCTGCCCGACAGCAACCGCCCGACCGAGGACGGACACCCCCCGGCGCGGCCCCGACCCACCCACCGAACCGTTGGCGCTACACGCACCCCCACCCACCCCGCACAGGCGCCGCAGGCATCAACGCGCACCCCCACCCCCACCCCCACCCCCGGCCCGGCTCAACCGCCCGCCCAACTCCCGTACGCACCGCACCAGTTCCTCCGGCGTCTCCACCACGAACTCGCAGTCCACCATCGCCAGCCGCACCGCCATCCACTCCACCGCATCCCCCACGGACCCCCGAAGCCGACACCGAGCCCCGCCGTCAACGGCCTCCGGCACCCCCACCCACCCCGGCAACCGACCCGCCACGAACTCCACCGGCGCATCGAACGTCACCGAGAAGTCGTACGTCTCCTGCCGCCGCCACATCGACTGCCGCAGATACTCCGCCGCATTCCCCGTCGGCAACTCCCGCGGAGCGAACCGCGCCCCCGTCGCGAACGGCTCGCTCACCCGGTCCACCCGGAACGTCCGCCAGTCCCCCCGGTCGAGGTCGTACGCCACGAGGTACCAACGCCGCCCCGTCGACACCAGCCGGTACGGCTCCGTCAGACGCCGCGACTGGGTCCCGTCCTTGGCCCGGTACGCGAACCGCAACCGCTCCCGCCCCGCCACGCTCGACGCCATCACGGTCAGCGTCTCGGGCGCGATACTCCCCCCGTCCCCACTGACCAGCGGCGTGGTCGCGGCCTGAAGCGTGGTCACCCGGTGCCGCAGCCGCGACGGCAGCACCTGCTCCAGCTTCGCCAGCGCCCGCACCGACGCCTCCTCCACCCCCTCGACCGCGTGCCCGGCCCCGGCCCGCAGCCCGACCGCGATGGCCACCGCCTCCTCGTCGTCCAGTACGAGCGGCGGCATCGCCTTGCCCGCGACGAGCCGGTAGCCGCCGTCGGACCCCTTGGTCGCCTGCACGGGATACCCGAGCTCCCGCAGCCGGTCGATGTCACGCCGCACCGTGCGCCGGGACACCCCGAGCCGGCCGGCGAGCTCACCGCCCGGCCATTCGCGGGGCGTCTGCAGGAGAGACAGGAGTGTGAGGAGCCGTGCCGGAGTGTCCGTCGTCATGAATTCGAGGATGCCGTAGAACTAGGACATGACCTGACCTAATGAAGCCATAGCTTTGAGCCATGACCGCAACCGAGACAGAACCGGCGCGTGTGACCAGCGACAAGGCACAGCCCACCACCCCGTCCACCTCGGCCGCCGAGACCACTGCGGCCGCCGAGACCGCAGTGGCCGCGGAGACCGCCGCGACAGGCGACCGCCGCCGTTGGTTCGCCCTGGCCATCGTGATGACCGCGGCCTTCATGGACCTCGTCGACGTCACGATCGTCAACATCGCCATCCCGTCGATCCAGCGGGAGGCCGGCGCGTCCTTCAGCCAGATCCAGTGGATCACCGCCGGCTACGCGCTCGCCTTCGCCGCCGGCCTGATCACGGGCGGCCGCCTGGGCGACATACACGGCCGCAAGCGGCTGTTCCTGATCGGTATCGGCGGCTTCACCCTGGCCTCGGCCCTGTGCGGCTTCGCCGCCAACCCCGAGATGCTGGTCGCCTCCCGCATCCTCCAGGGTGCGATGGCGGCGATGATGGTTCCGCAGGTCCTGTCGATCGTGCACGCCACGTTCCCGGCGCACGAACGCGGCAAGGTCTTCGGCCTGTTCGGCGCGGTCGTGGGACTCGGTGCGGTCACCGGCCCCCTCCTCGGCGCGCTCCTCACCGAATGGAACCTCTTCGGCCTCGAATGGCGCCCGATCTTCCTGATCAACCTCCCGGTCGGCATCGCGGGCCTGATCCTCGGCAGCCGCTACATCACGGAGTCCAAGGCGCCGAAGGCCCTGAAGCTGGACCTGGTCGGCGTCGCGCTCGTCACCCTCGGTCTGCTGATGCTGCTCTACCCGCTGACCCGCGGCCGCGAGCTGGGCTGGCCGCTGTGGGGGTACGTGTCGATGGCGGGCGCACTCGTCGTCCTCGGGGTGCTGGTGGCGTACGAGCGCCGCAAGGCCGCCCGCGACGGTTCCCCGCTCGTCGAACTGTCGCTGTTCAAGGTGAAGAGCTTCGCGGCCGGCATCGCCGTACAGACCGTCTTCGGTGTGGCACTCGGCATCTTCTTCCTGGTCTGGACGCTGTACATGCAGTTCGGTCTGGGCTGGAGCCCGTTGAAGGCGGGCCTGACCGGGATCCCGTTCTCGATCGCGGTCTCGGTGGCGGCGGGTATGTCCGTGCAGGCGCTGGTCCCGCGCTTCGGCCGCAAGGTGCTCCAGGCGGGCGCGCTGGTGATGGCGCTCGGCGTCCTGCTCTACATCTGGGAGGCGAACCGTTACGGCCTGTCCATCGCCCCCTGGCAGATGGCACTGCCCCTGGTCGTGATGGGCGTCGGCATGGGTCTGATCGTGGCCCCGCTGACGGACGCGATCCTCTCCGAGGTGCCGCGCGAGCACTCCGGTTCGGCGTCGGGTCTCATCAACACCGTGCAGCAGATGGGCAACGCCCTCGGCCTCGGCCTGGTCTCGGTGGTCTTCTTCGGCGTCATCGACGACCGGCTGACCGAGGCCAAGGAGCGCACCGCGGCCGGCCTGGCCTTCGCGGACGGCTTCCAGCACGCGCTCTGGTGGGTCGCCGCGGTGATGGGCGTCATCTTCCTGCTGATGTCCGCGCTGCCCAAGCGGCCGGCGCAGCACGTCGAGGGGGCTGCCGATGATGCGTCACCGGCGACGGAGACGGAGCCCGCGCCGGCGGGCTGAGAGCGGGGGAGGGGCCCGGCACTTCGGTGCCGGGCCCCTTCTCGTTTCCGTATTTCCCACGCTGAGAGCCCGGTCATGCCCGATTGAGCCCGAACCTGTTTACTTTCCGGAAATCCGGGCGTAGCCTCCTGCCGAAACCACAAGTTCGGGCACAGTTCGGAGGCGAACGGACATGTACGCACCGGAGCGGCAGCAGGAGATTCTCCGGCTGGCCCGTGACGGCGGCCGGGTGGACGTCCTGTCGCTGGCCGAGGAGTTCCAGGTGACGGCGGAGACGATCCGCCGGGACCTGAAGGCCCTCGACCGCGCCGGGCTCGTGCGCCGGGTGCACGGTGGCGCCATCCCCGCCGGGCGGCTGGACTTCGAGCCGGACCTCGCCGAGCGGGAGGGCACGGCGGCCGACGAGAAGGACCGCATCGCCAAGGCGGCCCTCGCCGAGCTGCCCACCGAGGGCACGATGATCCTCGACGCCGGTACGACGGTCGCCCGCATGGCCGCCGCGCTGCCTCTGGAGGCGTCCCTCACCGTCGTCACGCACAGCCTGCCCATCGCGGCCCGCCTCGCGGACCACCCCGGCATCCAGCTCCACCTGATCGGGGGGCGTGTGCGGCACCGTACGCGCGCCGCCGTGGACGCCTGGGCGCTGCGGGCGTACGGCGAGATCCGCGCCGACGTCCTGTTCGTCGCGGCCAACGGCTTCTCCGCCGAGCACGGTCTGACCACCCCCGACCTCGCCGAGGCCGCGGTGAAGCGCGCGGCCGTGGCCGCGGCCCGCCGGGTGGTGCTGCTCGCCGACTCCTCCAAGCACGGCCAGGAGCACTTCGCCCGCTTCGGTGACCTGAGCGACGTGGACCTGCTGATCACCGACAGCGGGCTGAGCCCTGAAGACGCCACCGCCATCGAGCGCGGCGGCACGGAAGTTGTGCGCGCATGATCCTCACCGTCACCCCGAACCCGTCGCTTGACCGCACCTACGAGGTCCCCTCCCTCGACCGCGGCGAGGTCATACGCGCCACCGGCGAGCGCATGGACCCGGGCGGCAAGGGTGTGAACGTCTCGCGCGCGGTCGCCGCCGCCGGGCAGCGCACGGTCGCCGTTCTGCCGCTGGGCGGTGCACCCGGCGCGCTCGTCGCCGACCTGCTCGACGCGCAGGGCATCGAGGTCGCGCCGGTCCCGGTCGCCGGCGCCACCCGCTCGAACATCGCGCTCGCGGAGTCGGACGGAGTGCTCACGAAGATCAACGCACCCGGCCCCGAGCTGTCGGCGGCCGAGCAGGAACTCCTCCTGGAGACGGTCCGCGAGCAGTCGCGCGACGCGGACTGGATCGCCTGCTGCGGCAGCCTGCCGCGCGGGCTCGCGCCCTCCTGGTACGCCGATGTGGTCGCACGGGCGCACGCGGGCGGCGCGCGGATCGCGCTGGACACCTCCGGGCGCGCTCTCCTCGAAGCCGTGCGCGCCCGCCCGGACGTGGTGAAGCCGAACGCCGAGGAGCTCGCGGAGGCCGTCGGGCGCCCGCTGGCCACCGTGGGTGACGCGGTGAAGGCCGCTGAGGAGCTGCGCGGGATGGGTGCGCGTGCCGTGCTCGCGAGCCTGGGCGCGGACGGGCAGTTGCTCGTGGACGACGCGGGCGCCTGGTTCGGCAGCGCACGGGTGGACGCCGTACGCAGCAATGTCGGCGCGGGTGACTCCTCCCTCGCCGGATTCCTGATCGCCGGGGGGAGCGGGCCCGAGGCGCTCGCCTCCGCCGTCGCACACGGCGCGGCGGCCGTCCGGCTGCCGGGCAGCGTGATGCCCTCGCCGGCCGACCTGGACCTGGCGGCGGTGACGGTCACGGCCGAGGTGCCGGTCGACCGCGTACTGAAGGAGCCGGTGTCATGACGAATGTCGTGGATGTCACAGTTCTTGCCGGTTCGGCAGGCGAACGGCCAAGCTCACTGTTACTCACGGCCGTCGACGGACGGCGGGGCCTCCTGAGCCGCCCCGCCGCCCGGAGGAGGCGGGGTTTCCCCGGCCCCGCCTCCTCCACCCCCGCCTCCCCCCACACCGCCCCCGTCCCCTTCTGCGCCCACGAGACTCCCCGGGCGATACGCGTGCGAAGGAGCCCGCGATGAGCGACATGATCACCCCGGACCTGGTCGATCTCGACCTGTCCGCCGACACCAAGGAAGCGGCGGCGCGCGCCCTCGCCGAGCGCATGGTGGCCAAGGGCCGGGTGACCGACCTGGCGGGCTTCCTCGCCGACGTGGCCGCCCGTGAGGCACAGATGCCCACCGGCCTCGACGGCGGCATCGGCATCCCGCACTGCCGCAGCGAGCACGTCACCGAGCCCACGCTCGCCTTCGGGCGCAGCGCGGCCGGTGTCGACTTCGGCGCGACGGACGGCCCCGCCGACCTGATCTTCCTGATCGCCGCCCCGGCGGGCGCCGACGACGCCCACCTGACGATCCTGTCCTCACTGGCCCGGCAGCTCATGAACTCCGAGTTCACGGACGCGCTGCGGTCGGTGGGGGAACCGGCGTCGGCGGCGGCGCTGATCCGGGGCGAGGAGCCCCCGGCGGCCGAGACCGCCGGTTCCGCAGACTCCGTGGCGTCGTCGGTGGCGGCCTCCGCCGACGCCGCCACGGGCACCACCACGCCGGCCGAGGCCGCGACCGACGACGAGCGCCCCTTCCGTATCGTCGCCGTCACCTCCTGCCCGACCGGCATCGCCCACACGTACATGGCGGCCGAGTCGCTGGAGAACGCGGGCCGTGAGGCGGGCGTCGAGCTCGTCGTGGAGACGCAGGGCTCGGCCGGCTTCACCCGGCTCGACCCGGCCGTCATCGCGGCGGCGGACGGCGTGATCTTCGCCCACGACGTGGCCGTACGGGAGAAGGACCGGTTCGCCGGCAAGCCCACCGTCGACGTCGGCGTGAAGGCGGGCATCAACCGCCCGGCCGCTCTCATCGCCGAGGTCCGTGCCAAGGCCGAGCGCGGCGAGGCCACCGCGGCCGCCCGGCCCGGCACTCCGGTGGAGCGCTCCGGTGAGCCCGGTGAGGGCTACGGGAGCAAGCTGCGCAAGTGGCTGATGTCCGGCGTGAGTTACATGGTCCCGTTCGTCGCGGCCGGCGGTCTGCTGATCGCCCTCGGCTTCGCGATCGGCGGCTACCAGATCAACGAGGCCAAGTCGGTCACCGAGCACTTCGACTGGGGTCAGGTCGACAGTTGGGGCGCGCTGCTGTTCCAGATCGGCGCGGCGGCCTTCGGTTTCCTCGTCCCGGTCCTCGCCGGATACATCGCCTACGGCATGGCCGACCGGCCAGGACTCGTCCCCGGCTTCGTCGGCGGTGCGATCTCCGTGACGATCGGCGCCGGGTTCCTCGGCGGTCTGGTCGCCGGTCTGATCGCCGGTGGAGTGGTCCTCGGCATCCAGCGCATCGACATCCCACCGGTGCTGCGCGGCATCATGCCGGTGGTGGTGATCCCGCTGGTCTCCTCGGCGGTCGTCGGCTTCCTGATGTTCGTGGTGATCGGCAAGCCGATCTCCGAGGCGCAGAAGGGCCTCACCGACTGGCTGAACAGCCTCTCCGGCACCAACGCCATCCTGCTCGGCGTCCTGCTCGGCCTGATGATGTGCTTCGACCTCGGCGGCCCGGTCAACAAGGTGGCCTACACCTTCGCGACGGCCGGCATCTCGGTCGCGGCGCCCAGCGACTCCGCCATGAAGATCATGGCCGCCGTCATGGCCGCGGGCATGGTGCCGCCGCTGGGCATGGCCCTGGCCACCACCATCCGCAAGAAGCTGTTCACGACCGCCGAGCGCGAGAACGGCAAGGCGGCCTGGGTGCTGGGCGCCTCCTTCATCTCCGAGGGCGCGATCCCGTTCGCCGCGGCCGACCCGCTGCGCGTGATCCCCGCCTCCATGGCGGGCGGCGCGGTCACCGGCGCGCTGACCATGGCCTTCGGCTCGACCCTGCGCGCCCCGCACGGCGGCATCTGGGTCACCTTCCTGATCGGCAAGCCGTTCCTCTACCTGCTGGCCATCGCGGCGGGTACGGCCGTCACGGCGGGCCTGGTCATCCTGCTGAAGGGCATGCGCACGACGGTCCCGCAGGACGCCTCGGCCGCCGAGTCCCCGGCTGCCACGACCGCGCAGGCGAAGCAGGCGGTGGCGGCGTAGCCTTCCACCGGCGAGCCGCTTGTCCCTTTCGGGCGCTGTGAGTTGTTCACGGCACCTGCGATATACGTCACGGTCCGGGCCTATTGGCCCGGACCGTGGTGTCTACTGGGGCGTATGCCGGACAACGTCTCCATTCTCCAGCTACTGGGCCCTGTCGTACTCGCCCTGGCGGTCGTGCTCTGGGTGATGGGACTCCTCCGCCTCCTGCGCCGCAGCCGCCCCGGGGCAACCCCCTGGCGTTCGGACCCGATGCTTTCCGGGCTCCCGCACCAGCGACAGACCGCCCCCGAGCTGGAGGCCGTCGAACTCACCCCGGCCGAACGGGACGCCTTCGCGGGCCTGGTGCGACAGCTCGGCGACGGCCGCTGACCGGCCGAGCCACCTCCACCGACGCTTCCACCGGTGCTCCTTCAGCGCTCCTTCGGCGTTACGAGACCTGCGCCGCCCGTCGCTCCATCGCGTCCCGCGCGGCGTCCTCGCTGACGTACACCTCGCACATGTGCCGCCCGTCCGGCGTCGCCGTGTGCTCGACCTCCCAGAGGGAGACCTCCTTGCCGTCGCGCAGCAAGAAGGCGTGCTCGTAGAGCGAGAAGCACAGTCCGGCGCGGCCCGCACGGCACGGTCGCCCGAAGGCCTGCGTGATCTGGTGCGCGAACGCCGTGGTCAGCAGCGCGGTCGTCTCCGCGTCCGGCCGGTCGGTGTTCTCCGCCCGGCGCAGCAGCCGGCGCGCGTGGTCCGCCGAGTCGTCCGGCACGTACGCGTGCCGGGGTGCGGGTATCGGCGAGAGCTGCACGGTCACCGGCAGTTCGAAGTCCGGCGCGTCCGGCGGCAGCGGCAGCCGCGCGGTCGCGGCGCGCAGCTCCTCCTCGTCGGCGTACACCTCGTGCTGCGGGTCGCGGCCGCGCGCGGTGTTGTGGACGAGCTCCCACAGGGTGAGCGCCGAGCCGTCGGCGAGCAGCCAGGTGTGCCGGTACGTCTCGCGGTGCAGTCCGGCGCTGTGGTGCGCGGAGTGCAGCGAGCTGTCATGCGCCAGCGCGCAGTCGAGTCGCCGTATGGCCTCGTCCGGCAACTCGAAGGAGTTCAGGGCACGGCCGAGGAGTCGCGCGAGATGCTCCTCCGGAGACTCCGCCGACTCGGATGGTTCGTACGCTGCCGTCTCGTACGGAACGCTCAAGGTTTCTCCCGGCGTTGCTGCATGTCACCTTGTGGGTGCATACCGTAGCCCCTCGGTCGGACATCATGTCCGGGAACCGAGAAAACGTACGTCCGGTAAAACGCGCGGGCCGCGCGAGAAGTTCCCGCGCGGCCCGACGAACTGTCAAGAATCCCTGCTCGGACGCCACTTCAGTGGATCACGCAGCGATCACACGGCGCTGCCGGCGACCCACTCGTTCCACGTCATGTTCCAGCCGTTGAGGCCGTTGTCCGGCGTCACGGTCTTGTCGGGGGAGTTCTTGACGATCACGACGTCGCCGACCGTCGAGTTCTCGAAGAACCACTTGGAAGGCGTGTCCCCCTGTCCGCCCTGCACGTCCTGGAGGCCGACACAACCGTGGCTGGTGCCCTGGCGGCCGAAGGGCGGGTTGCCCTTGTTGTACCAGTAGTTGCCGTGGATGAAGGTCCCCGACTGCGTCAGCCGCATCGCGTGCGGCACATCCGGGATGTCGTACGCGTTGGCGAGGCCGACGGTCCTGCTGTCCATCCGCAGCTTCTCGAACTTCTCGGTGATCACCATCTGCCCGTTGTACGTGGTGAACTCCGAGCTGCCCGCCGAGATCGGCACCGACTTGATCGTCTTCCCGTCCCGCACGACCGTCATCGTCTGCGTGTTGACGTCGACCGTCGAGACCTGCGAGCGGCCGACGGTGAAGGTGACCGTCTTCTTCTGCACGCCGTAGACGCCGTTCGCGCCCTCGACGCCGTCCAGGT
Organism: Streptomyces sp. NPDC036764; assembly: GCF_055609385.1. Classification (NCBI taxonomy): domain Bacteria; kingdom Bacillati; phylum Actinomycetota; class Actinomycetes; order Kitasatosporales; family Streptomycetaceae; genus Streptomyces; species Streptomyces sp. NPDC036764. Next base: position 235,334 of record NZ_JBVJPT010000012.1, on the reverse strand, counting down.
CGATCTTCATCGTGACCTTGGAGCCGGCCTTCCAGTACTCCTCGGGCCGGAAGTCGAGCCGCTGCTCGCCGAACCAGTGCCCGACCACCTTCTGCCCGCTGCTGGAGGAGACGGTGATGTGCGACTGGACGGCCTTCTTGTCGCCGATCGCCTTGTCGAAGTTGAACGACACCGGCATCCCGACGCCGACCGTGGTGCCCCCGTCGGGCGTGTACGTCCCGATGAAACTGTTGGCCGAGGAGACGGTGGTGAAGGTGGAGTCGGCGGCGGTGCTGCGCCCGTCCCCGTCCTTCGCGGTGGCCGCAATGCGGTACTTCGTCCCCCGCTCCAACTGCTCCTTCGGCTTCCAAGTGCCCCCGTCGGCGGACAGGGAGCCCGGCACGGCCTGCCCGCTGTCCGCCACCGTCATCTTCACCTCGGTCAGCTTGCCGTCGCTGACCTTCACGCCGGTCGAGTTGATCGACGCCCCGTTGGAGCCGTCCTTCGCCGAGATCTCGATCGTCGCGGCGGACGACTTGGAGTCCTTGCCGGCCTTGTCGTCGTTGTCGGCATTGGCGCTGCCACCGCAGGCGGTGAGCGTCAGGGCGCCGATCATCAGGGCGGCACAGGCCCCAAGTACGCGCCGCGCTGCTATGTCCGGCGTTGTCACTATCTGCTCCATCTTCGTGCGGTCTGCGGGATCCGTTCCGTTCCAGGGGGGAAGAGGTCATCGCCCCGGGACCGGGTTCCCAGCGTTCGCGGTGAATGCAGTCACGTGACAGAACCGCGACAATCGCCCACGCGAAGCAGCGGGAGCGAGGGCCGTCGGCCGGCCCCCGCCGCAGCAGCCCCCTACTCCTCCCCGTACAACTCCCCGTAGGACGGCCACACTCCACCCGGTCCGTCCACCGGCACGGCCGCGCGCACCGCCCGCACGATCGCCCGTGTCACCGCGTCCGCGCCCGCCGCGAGCACCTCGTTCAGCGCGAGCGGGTGCCCGGCTTCGAGCGGCCGCTCCCCGGTGGCCAGCGCGAACACGGTGTCCCCGTCGTTGAGCAGATGCACCGGCCGCACGGCGCGCGCGATGCCGTCGTGCGCGGTGCCCGCCAGCTTCTGTGCCTGTGCCTTCGAGAGGTCCGCGTCGGTGGCGACCACGGCGAGCGTGGTGTTCAGCGGGGGCGGCGCGTTCTTCGCCGCGATCTCGGCGAGCCGCAGCCGCGCCGCTTGATGGACGTCCTCCTTCGGATACCTCACCCGCCCCTGCAACAACTCCCCGTACAGCGCCCCGGTTTCGGGATCCACGGCCGACCCCGCCGCGTTGGCCACGACCAGCGCGGCCACCGTGATCCCCGAGTCGAGGACGGTGCTCGCGCTGCCGATCCCTCCCTTGACCGGCCCGACGGTGGCCCCCGTGCCCGCGCCCACGCAGCCCTGGCGCACCGGAGCGCCGAGCTCGCTCGCCGCGGCCGCCTCGACCGCCGCCCGCCCGGTGGCCGCGTCGGGACGCGCCCGGAAGTCGCCGCCCCGCCCGAGGTCGAAGACGCAGGCGGCGGGCACCACCGGCACGACATGTGCCGGATCCACTCCCACTCGCACCCCGCGCCGCTGCTCCTCCAGCCAGGCCATCACCCCGGACGCCGCGTCGAGCCCGTACGCGCTGCCGCCGGTCAGCACGATCGCCTCGACCTTCTGCACGAGGTTGCGCGGATCGAGGGCGTCCGTCTCCTTGGTGCCGGGCCCGCCACCGCGCACGTCCACGGCGGCGACGGCCCCGCCCTCGGGCGCGAGGACGACGGTCGTGCCGGTGAGCCAACCGCCCCCGGTCCGCGTCTCGTGCCCCACCCGCAGTCCGGCGACATCTGTCAGAGCGTCAACTGTCATGGGGCCAGTCTCGTCCAGCCCCCGCCGCGCCGGGGCACGGCACCGCGAGGTCCGGCCATGTGGGGTGTGCGCGGGGTGCGCCGGGCGCCGGGCCGGGCGGGGTGCCGGGCTGGGCGGGGCGCCGGGCCGGGCGGCCGGGGGCGGTCAGGCGACCGGCGTTCTCGTCGTCGTCCCGCGCTCCCGGGCCGTCATGCGCGCCGACAGCGTCTCCCCGGTCGCCACCGCCAGCGCCGAGACCAGTCCGGCCGCGAGCACCGCCCAGTCACCCAGGAACGTGCAGCAGATCACCAGCAGGGCCGTGGTCGGCAGCACCAACTGCTGGGCGATGCCCACCTTGAAGTGACGCGAGTGCAGCAGCCAGACCGTGAGCAGATACAGCGCCGTCGGCAGGGTCACCGCGGCCGACGCCGCCAGCGTCGAGATGTGCGCCTTGCCCACGGTGTGCTCGACCGCCACCTCCAGACCCGCGCCGATCGCGGCCGCCGAGGCGAAGACCACGTAGTGGCCGTAACCCCACAGGAACGCCTGCTTGTTGGAGCGCAGATGACCGTGGATCGGCACCACGAAGTAGATCCACCAGGCGGCGAAGATGATCAGCAGGCCACCCGCGGCGATCGGCAGCACGTCGGCCAGCGCGTCGTTCTCCTCGATGCCGGTCTTCACCGCGACCGTGGCCGCCGCGATGGTCTCGCCGAGCACGATGATCGTGAACAGGCCGTACCGCTCGGCGATGTGGTGCGGGTGCCAGGAGGTGGGGTGCACCCGCTCCGCGAACGGCGGCACACACATCTCCAGAGTCGCCATCACCAGGAACACCCAGGGCCTGGCGCCCTCGGGCAGGACCAACAGGCCCAGCCAGCCGATCTGGCACAGCAGCACACCGCCGGCGTACCGCAGGGCCATGGTCCGTTCCGGCCCGCTGGCCGATCTGGCCACCCGCAGCCACTGCGCCACCAGGGCGAGCCGCATGATCACATAGCCCAGCACGACCGCCAGGTAGTCGTGGTCGTCGAAGGCCCGGGAGACGCCGGCCGCCAGGACGAGCACACCGGCGATCTGGATCAGGGTGACGACCCGGTAGAGGACGTCGTCGTTGTCGTAGGCGGAGGCGAACCAGGTGAAGTTCATCCAGGCCCACCAGATGGCGAAGAAGACCATCGCGTAGTCGAGGATCCCCTGGCCCGCATGGCCCTCGGCGACCGCGTGCACCAACTGGATGCCCGCCTGGGCGATGGCCACGACGAAACACAGGTCGAAGAAGAGTTCCAGCGGAGTTGCGACCCGGTGACTCTCACCGCGACCGCGGGCGCTGAGCCTGCGCAGCGGGCTTCGGCGTCCGTGGGGGCTGGGCGAGTCCGGCGCGGGAGTGGAACTGGACGTCATGGGGACAAGCACAGCAGATGGAGCGGGGAATTTCTCCTGTAAGGGATCACCTGTGTGCGGGGGAGGCGGGCCGCCCGCTCGGGAGCCGCCGTGGGAGCCGTCACCATGGCAGCCGTCGCCGCGAGGGCCCTCGCCGCCGGGGCCGTACTCTGGAGGCATGAGCACAGCCGACCCCACCCCCGAGCCGCGCGAGCCCAAGGCCGTGCTGATCTTCGACGACCCGCTGGACCAGCAGTCCTCGGACGACACGGACCGCGGGTGGGGAGAGCGGCCGGGCGGCGGCGACAGCGCGGCCGACCTGAAGCGCTTCCTCGACGAGAAGCCGCCCCACCACATCTGAGCCGTTACTGCTCGTTGTGCCCCGAGCCGCGCTGGGCGACCAGCGCGTCGCGGATCTCCTTCAGCACCTCCAGCTCGGTCACCTCGATGACCTCGTGCGTGCTCTCCTTCGCCTTGCGGCGGGCCTCCATGCGGGCCAGGTACTTCGCCATGGGCAGGACCATCAGGAAGTAGACGACGGCAGCGGTGATCACGAAGCTGAGCGTCGCGCCGAGCACCGAGCCCCACAGGATCTGGATGCCCTGCTCGCCCTCGCACGACGAGCTCAGGCACGAACTGTAGTGATCGAGGTTCTTGGTGCCGATCGCTCCGACCAGCGGATTGATGATGCCCTTCACCACCGCGTTCACGATGTTGGTGAAGGCGGCACCGATCACCACCGCCACCGCCAGATCGACGACGTTTCCGCGCATCAGGAAGGCCTTGAAGCCCTCCCAGAGGCTCGGTCCCTTGTTCTCGCTCACTCCGGAGCCACCCCTCGCACACACAGCTTGTGGAACAGACCGCTCCGCAACCTACGTCAACGCTCGGCCATCCTGTCCAATCGGTCCCCTCCATCGAGCGACTTGACGGCGGGTCGCGCCTGATCGGGCTCAGCACAGTGTCACCGCCAGGCGGGCCGTCGCGCCCGCTCCCGCGAGGCGGGCCGCCGTGGCACGCGGCACCGACAGCACGACCAGCGCCCCGCTCTCCACGGCGGCGTCCAGCGGCTCGGGCACCTTGGTCACCCGCGCCCCGCGCGCGACCACCCGGGCGGCACCGCCCGTCGCGGTCTCCTCCGCGGCGATCACGTCGACGCGGTCGCCGGGCCGCAGCAGCCGCACGGTGGCCCCGTCGGCGATCCGCACCGGCGCGGACACCCGCTCGACGGCCCGGTGCTGGCGCAGTTCCGCCACCGGGTGCCCCCGCGCCCGGTCGGCCTCGCGTGGCCCGGCCGCGACGAGCGCCGCCGCGGTCACGGCGAGCCCGGCCGCCAGGGCCCGCCTGCGATGCCGCACGAGTCGGCGCAGCCGATGCCGTCCGCCGCGCACCCGCACCGGAGCGAAGTGCGGCACCTCGCAGGTGGCCGGGGCATCGGTGCCCGGCGGAAGCGGAAGGGCAACGGCGGGAGAGGACGAGGACAGGAAGGACGGAGCAATGGACATGAGGGGCACCACCTGCGACGACGGAACGGCTTGCCAGCCCACGATGAGCCATCGCGCCGCCGCCCGCCGGGCCCCGTGGACTACCGACCGGTTGTGGAAAACTCCCCCACCCGAACGAGAAGTTCCGCCGTCAGTCGGAGCGGCCCCTCACCGAGAAACCACCGGCCACAGCCCCTCCCAGGCTCCACCCGCCGCAGCCCCTCGCCGCCCCCGCCCCTACGGCAGCACGAACCCCGGATCCATCCCGCCCAGCGCGTTCGTGCACAGACAGTCCCGCTCCTCGTTCGCCGGCAGCGCCGCCACCGCGTCGAAGAGAACGCCTCGCAGCCGGTCCACATTCGCCGCGAACACCCGCAGCACCTCGTCGTGGGAGACGCCCTCGCCCGACTCGGCGCCCGCGTCCAGGTCGGTGACCAGCGTCAACGACGTGTAGCAGAGCTCGAGTTCACGGGCGAGCGCCGCCTCGGGATGGCCCGTCATGCCCACCACGGACCAGCCCTGGGCCTGGTGCCACAACGATTCGGCACGGGTGGAGAACCGCGGCCCCTCCACCACGACCAGCGTGCCGCCGTCCACCGCCTCCCAGTCCCGCCCGCGCGCCGCCTTCAGCGCGGCCGCGCGCCCGGTGGGGCAGTAGGGGTCGGCCAGCGACACGTGCACCACGTTCGGCACGGTGCCGTCGGGCAGCGGCAGTCCGTCGAAGTAGGTCCCCACCCGGGACTTCGTACGGTCGACCAGTTGGTCCGGCACCAGCAGCGTGCCCGGTCCGTACTCGGGCCGCAGGCCGCCCACCGCGCACGGGCCGAGGACCTGGCGCACGCCGAGCGAGCGCAGTGCCCAGAGGTTGGCCCGGTAGTTGATCCGGTGCGGCGGCAGATGGTGGCCGCGTCCGTGCCGGGGCAGGAAGGCGACCCGCCGGCCGGCGATCTCGCCGAGGTAGAGGGAGTCGCTGGGCGGCCCGTAGGGGGTGTCCACCTGTATCTCGGTCACGTCGTCGAGGAACGAGTAGAAACCGGAGCCGCCGATCACGCCGAGGTCGGCGTTCGCCTTGTTCGCCATGTCCGCACCCTAACCGGACCCGGATATGCCGAGGACCCCGTCGCCGTACGACGACAGGGTCCCGTAAGGAGTGGTGCGCCCTACGCGGCGGAGCTGGAGGAGCTGCCGGCGCTCGACGGCTTCGAGTCCGAGGAGGACGAAGTCGACGAGGAGGAGGACGACGAGGAAGAGTCGGACGAGGAGGACGACGACTTCGAGGAAGCCGGCGAGCTGCTCGACGAGGAACCGCGGCTGTCGTTGCGGTAGAAGCCGGAGCCCTTGAAGACGATGCCGACCGCGGAGAAGACCTTCTTGAGGCGGCCCTGGCAGTTGGGGCACTCGGTCAGGGCGTCGTCGGTGAACTTCTGCACCGCCTCGAGGCCCTCGCCGCACGCGGTGCACTGGTACTGGTAGGTCGGCACTGTCTTCCTCCTGGCACTCTCACTCGATGAGTGCTAACGACGGTCCATAGTGACGTATTCCCGCCGCTCAGTCCACTGCCACCGGCACGCGGTGACCCACGCCACGTGCGACCGTACGGCTGACGGGGCGCCCCGCGAGCCGGGAGCGCAGCGCCATCAGGGTCGCGAGGGCCAGCAGTGTGCCGGCCATCGGCACCAGGAACCCGGCGCCGCCCCACAGCCGGTCCTCGAGCTGCCCGGCGACCGTCACGGCGGCGGCCTGGCCGAGCGCCACCGCACCGGTGAGCCAGGTGAACGCCTCGGTGCGGGCACCGGCCGGAACCAGGCTGTCGACCAGCGTGTAGCCGGTGATCAGCGCGGGAGCGATGCACATGCCGACGAGCAGACCTAGGCCGGCCAGGACGAGCACCGAGTGCGCGGCCCACAGGCCGGACGCGGCCAGCGCGAGGGCGGCGTAGCCGACGAGGAGGCGGCGCTGCGGGGCGACCTTCCAGGCGATCGCGCCGCAGGCGATGCCGGAGAGCATGTTGCCCGCGGCGAAGGTGCCGTACAGGACGCCGTTGAGTCCGGGTTCGCCGATCGACTCGCTGAAGGCGGCCAGCGAGACCTGCATGCCGCCGAAGACGGAACCGATGCCGAGGAAGGTCACGATCAGTACGCGCACTCCGGGGACGCGCAGCGCGGAAGCGTGCTCCACGCGTGCGTGCCCGGCGGGCGTGACCGAGGGCTGGGTGCTCTTCTGCGCGGCGAACAGCAGACCGCCGAGCAGCGTGAGCGCGGCCTCCGTCACCAGGCCCGCGGACGGGTCGACGGTGGTGCACAGGGCGGTGGCCAGCAGCGGGCCGACGACGAAGGTCAGCTCGTCGGTGACCGACTCGAAGGCGGCGGCCGTGGTCATCAGGGGCGAGCCCTGGAGCTTCACGCCCCAGCGGGCCCGCACCATGGGGCCGACCTGCGGCACCGAGGCGCCGGTCGGCACGGCGGCCACGAACAGCGCCCACAGGGGTGCGTGGGCCAGCGCCAGCGCCGTCAGGGTCAGGCCGGACACGGTGTGCACGAGGACGCCGGGGATCAGGACGGTGCGCTGCCCGTAGCGGTCGGCGAGGCGGCCGCTGTAGGGCGCGAACAGTGCCATGGAGACGCCGGTGACGGCGGCGGCGGCGCCCGCCGCACCGTAGGAACCGGTGGTGTGCTGGACCAGCAGCACGATGGAGATGGTCAGCATCGCGAACGGCTGGCGTGCGGCGAAGCCGGGGAGCAGGAACGTCCAGGCGCCGCGGGTGCGCAGCAACTGTCCGTATCCGGGGCGGGAGGAGGTCGGCGAGTCCTTCGACGGCTCGGTGGTGACCGTGGACGCCACGGTCCGTGCCTTTCTGCCGCCTGGTAGCACGGCCCCTTGGGGTGGGGGGCGGCGCCGAGAGCTGTCCTCTTGCGCGGAACTGCGGTAGATACCGGCGTCCACTTGAGGTAAGGACGTCCCGGCCGCCATACGGTCGGTCGCGCCAGCTCTGCGTCAGGCAGAGTTGGTTCGATCTGGGGTTACGCCTGCATAGTACAGGGCGCAGGGGCCGCTGACCTTGTGAAAATGAGCACTGCGCGGTGTCTCACCTGTGAACAGTTCGTCGGGCGGTCGAGCCGCCTGCGATCAGTTCGCCCCGTTCGTCCCCAGCCACCCGGCCAGCTTGCCCCCGGCGCCCACGGCGATCAGCCGGCGCTCGGCGGCGTCGCGCACCGGGTCCGTGGCGACGACGAGCAGTTCGTCCCCGCGCCGCAGCACCGTCGTCGGCAGCGGAACGAACGATTTTCCGTCGCGGACGACGAGGGTGACGGCGGCCCCCGGAGGCAGTCTCAGCTCGTTGATCTCGACGCCGTGCATCTTCGAACCCGCGGGGATCGCGAAGGACAGCAGATGCCCGCGCAGTCGCTCCAGCGGCGCCGACTCGATGCCGAGGTCGGAGGGCGTGGGGCCCTGGCCGAGGTCCAGTTTGCGGGCGAGCCAGGGCAGCGTCGGCCCCTGGATCAGGGTGTAGGCGACGACCAGGACGAAGACGATGTTGAAGATCGTGCGGCTGCTCTCGATGCCGCTCACCATCGGGATCGTCGCCAGAATGATGGGCACGGCGCCGCGCAGCCCGGCCCAGGACATCAGGGCCTGCTCCCGCCAGGGCACACGGAACGGCACCAGGCACGCGATGACGCTCAGCGGTCGCGCCACCATGGTCAGCACCAGCCCGATGACCAGCGCGGGCAGGATGTCGTCGCCCAGCTCGTGCGGGGTGACCAGCAGGCCGAGCAGGACGAACATGCCGATCTGGGCGATCCAGCCGACCCCGTCGGCGAACCCGCGCGTGGCAGGCCAGTGCGGCAGCTTCGCGTTTCCCATCACCATCGAGGCGAGGTACACGGCGAGGAAGCCGCTGCCGTGCGCCATCGCGCCGGCCGCGTAGGCGGTGACGGCGATGGCCATGACGGCGATCGGGTAGAGGCCGGAGGCGGGCAGCGCCACGTGCCTGAGGCCCCAGGAGCCCAGGAAACCCACCGCGATGCCGATGGCGGCGCCGATGGACAGCTCCATGGCTATCTCGCCGGCCAGCACATACCAGTGCTCGATCGGGCCGGCCTGGGAGAAGGCGACCACCAGGATGACCACGGGGGCGTCGTTGAAGCCGGACTCCGCCTCAAGCGTGCCCGTCACGCGCGAGGGGAGCGGGATCTTGCGCAGCACGGAGAACACCGCGGCGGCGTCCGTGGAGGAGACGACCGCCCCGATGATGAGCGCCTGCCGCCACTCGAGGCCGACCAGGTAGTGCGCGGCCGTGGCCGTGACCCCGACGCTCACCGTGACCCCGATCAGCGCCAGCGCGGAGGCGGCCGGCAGGGCCGGCTTGATCTCCTTCCACTTCGTGCCCAGACCGCCCTCGGCCAGGATCACGACCAGCGCCGCGTACCCGATGACCTGGGTGAGCTCGGCGTCGTCGAAGCGGATGCCGCCGATGCCGTCCTGGCCCATGAGCACACCGATGCCCAGGTACACGAGCAGGCTGGGGAGCCCGCTGCGCGAGGAGATCCGAACCGCTGCGACGGCGACGAGCAGGACGAGCGAGCAGACGAGCAGGAGCTGGTTGAGGTCGTGGACAGTCAGCGGCCGTTCCCTTCCCTGGCCGACGCGCGTACGCGCGAGGGCTCACGTACATAGGACACGAAGTGGCGGTTCTCCGCACCCAACTACTTCGTTACCTTACCTAACTCTTGACGATTTCTTGACGCTTCGCGTTGCATGATCGAACGTCCGTCCGTGCTGGTTCCCTACTCCGCGTCAAGTTGGACTGGGCCCTGCGCCTATGGTTGCTCCAGCACTCCAGGACCGCCTGCCGCTCGCGTTAGGACAGCAAGGACAGCGATGCCCCCCAACACCACCGCCTCCACGGGTCAACAGCCCGGCAAGTCCGGCAGGAAGAAGGGGCGCAGAGCCCGCCTGCTCGTCCTCGTGCTGGTGCTGGCCGTCGTAGCGGGCGTGGCCGGCGGGGCGTACTGGTCCATCAGCACCGTCCGCGCGTCGTTCCCGCAGACCAAGGGATCGATCACGCTCAAGGGCCTGTCCGGGCCCGTGGACGTGAAGCGCGACGACTACGGCATCCCGCAGATCTACGCCTCCTCCGACGAGGACCTGTTCATGGCGCAGGGCTTCGTCCAGGCCCAGGACCGGTTCTGGGAGATGGACGTACGCCGGCACATGACGTCCGGGCGGCTGTCGGAGATGTTCGGCAAGGGCCAGGTCGACAACGACGAGTTCCTGCGCACCCTGGGCTGGGACCGGATCGCGAAGCAGGAGTACGACAAGACGCTGTCGGCGTCCACCAAGAAGTACCTCCAGGCCTACGCCGCGGGCGTCAACGCCTACCTGGACGGCAAGGACAACAAGGACATCTCGCTGGAGTACGCGGCCCTCGGCTTCACCAACGACTACAAGCCCGGGAAGTGGACCCCGGTCGACTCGATCGCCTGGCTGAAGGCGATGGCCTGGGACCTGCGCGGCAACATGCAGGACGAGATCGACCGCGCCCTGATGACCAGCCGCCTCGGCCCCAAGGAGATCGCGGACCTGTACCCGCAGTACCCGTACAGCCGCAACAAGACGATCGTCCAGGCGGGCCAGTACGACGAGGTCACCAAGACCTTCGGGTCGACGGGCTCCGCGGCCGGCGCGGGTTCGTCCACGAACGGTACGGCGGGCACGGGCACCTCCTCCGGCACCGCGGGCCTGCAGGGCCAGCTCGCGGGCCTCCAGGAGGTCCTGGACTCCCTCCCCACGGCCGTCGGCGTGAACGGCAACGGCATCGGCTCCAACTCCTGGGTGGTCGGTGGGCAGTACACGATCACCGGCAAGCCGCTGCTGGCCAACGACCCGCACCTGTCGGCCTCGCTGCCGTCCGTCTGGTACCAGATGGGCCTGCACTGCCGCTCGGTCTCCAGCAAGTGCCAGTACGACGTCAGCGGCTACACCTTCGCGGGCATGCCCGGCGTGGTCATCGGCCACAACCAGAACATCTCCTGGGGCATGACCAACTCCGGCGTCGACGTCACCGACCTCTACCTGGAGAAGCTCTCCGGCGACGGCTACCTGTACGACGGCAAGACGGTGCCCTTCACCACGCGCCGGGAGACCATCAAGGTCGCCGGCGACGAGCCCAAGAAGATCGTCGTCCGGGAGACCAAGGACGGGATGCCCCTGCTGTCCGACCGCAGCGACGAGCTCGTGAAGGTCGGCCGCAAGGCCACCGTCGACACCGCCGCCCCCGACCGCGGCGACGGCTACGGCATCGCGCTGCGCTGGACCGCGCTGGACCCGGGCACGACCATGGACGCCGTCTTCGCCATGGACAAGGCGAAGAACTGGACCGAATTCCGCGCCGCGGCGGCCCTCTTCGACGTGCCCTCGCAGAACCTGATCTACGCCGACACCGAGAACCACATCGGCTACACGCTGCCCGGAAAGATCCCCACGCGCCCGCAGGGCTACGACGGCTCCGTCCCGGCGCCGGGCTGGGACGCGAAGTCGCGCTGGACGGGTTACATCGACGACGACGAGCTGCCGTACGAGTACGACCCGGCCCGCGGCTACATCGTCACCGCCAACCAGGCCGTGATCGGCAAGGCCAAGTACCCGTACACGCTCACCACGGACTGGGGCTACGGCGCCCGCAGCCAGCGCATCAACGACCTGATCCAGTCGAAGATCGACGACGGCGGCAAGATCTCCACCGACGACATGCGCCAGATGCAGCTCGACAACAGCAGCGAGATCGCCAAGCTGCTGGTGCCCAAGCTGCTGAAGATCGACATCTCCGACAAGGACGTCCGGGACGCCGCGGCCATCCGGGAGGCGCAGGAGCTCCTGGAGGGCTGGGACTACACCCAGGACGCCGACTCGGCGGCCGCCGCCTACTTCAACTCGGTCTGGCGCAACATCCTCAAGCTCGCGTTCGGCAACAAGCTGCCCAAGGAGTTGCGGGTCGAGGGCCAGTGCCTGTGGGTCGACCCCGTCAACACCACCGGCCCCGCGGACGAGACGGACAAGGTGCGCGAGTGCGGGGAGCGCGAGCCCGACCAGGCGCAGCCGGACGGCGGCGACCGCTGGTTCGAGGTCGTGCGCAGCCTGATGAACGACGAGGACAGCGACTGGTGGAAGACGCCGGCCTCGGGCACCCGCCCCTCGGCCGACAACCGCGACGAGCTGTTCAGGCGCGCGATGATCGACGCCCGCTGGGAGCTGACCGCCAAGCTCGGCAAGGACATCGACACCTGGAACTGGGGCCGGCTGCACCGCCTGTTCCTGAAGAACCAGACCCTCGGCACCGAGGGCCCCGGGTTCCTCCAGTACGCCCTCAACCGCGGCCCCTGGAAGCTCAGCGGCGGCGAGGCCACGGTCAACGCCAGCGGCTGGAACGCGGCCGGCGGCTACGGCGTCGTCTGGGTGCCGTCGATGCGCATGGTGGTCAACCTCGGCGACCTCGACAAGTCGAAGTGGATCAACCTCACCGGCGCCTCCGGGCACGCCTACAACGCGCACTACACCGACCAGACGGACAAGTGGGCCGACGGCGAACTGCTCGACTGGTCCTTCTCGGAGAAGGCGGTCGGCGACGGTACGAGCGACACGCTCGTGCTCAAGCCCTGACCCGGGTTCGCTGATTCGAGCGGCCGCCACGCACGCGTGGCGGCCGCTCGCGTCTTCGGGCCGAGCGCGTCAGCGGAACCGCCGTACCCCCGACGGCGTCACGACCGCGTGCACCGGCCGGTCGTGCGGTTCCTCGGGGACGCGCTCGACGACCTCCACGTCGTACAGCAGCACCACGAGCGCCGGCCGGGCGCCCGCGCGTTCCAGCCGGGCGAGGACGCGGTCGTAGGACCCTCCGCCGCGTCCCAGGCGCATCCCGCGCGCGTCCACCGCGAGCCCGGGCAGCAGCACGACGTCGGCGCCGGTCACGGCGTCCGGGCCGAGGCGCTCGCCGCCGGGCTCGAAGAGGGCCATCTTTCCGCCGTGTTGGACACGCTCCAGGGAGGCCTGCCCGGCGTACGCGCCCCAGTCGAGGTCGTTGTCGGGCAACAGCGCCGGGAGCAGCACGCGTACGCCCCGCGCGCGCAGCGCGTCCAGCAGCGCGAGCGTGCCGGGTTCGCTCCCGACGGAGACGTACGCCGCCACCGTGCCCGCGTGCGCCAGTTCGGGAAGTTCCAGTGCCCGGCCGGCCAGCGCGGTCGCCGATGACCGCACGTCATCCGCCGTCAACCTGTTTCTCACCGTGAGGAACTCCCGCCGCAACATTCGCTTGTCAGGCTCGTCCGGACGTCCGGTGTGACTCACTGGTCCTCCCGTACCCTTCCCTATGTGCTCATATGAGAGCCAAATAACCGGAGCCTCAGATTCCCTACAAAGGCACCGGATAAGGTTGCGGGCATGACTCAGTCTCACCCTCGGATCAGCAAGGCTGTCATCCCCGCAGCGGGTCTGGGCACCCGCTTCCTGCCGGCCACCAAAGCCACTCCCAAGGAGATGCTGCCGGTCGTCGACAAGCCGGCGATCCAGTACGTGGTCGAAGAGGCCGTCTCCGCGGGCCTCGACGACGTCCTCATGATCACGGGCCGCAACAAGCGCCCCCTTGAGGACCACTTCGACCGCAACTACGAGCTGGAGTCCGCACTTCAGAAGAAGGGCGACGCCGACCGGCTCGCGAAGGTGCAGGAGTCCAGTGACCTGGCCACCATGCACTACGTCCGCCAGGGCGACCCCAGGGGCCTCGGCCATGCCGTCCTGTGCGCCGCCCCGCACGTCGGCGACGAGCCCTTCGCCGTCCTCCTCGGCGACGACCTGATCGACCCGCGCGACCCCCTGCTCAAGCGGATGGTCGAGGTGCAGGAGCAGCGCGGCGGCAGCGTCATCGCGCTCATGGAGGTCGCGCCCGAGCAGATCCACCTCTACGGCTGTGCGGCCGTCGACCCCACCGAGGACGGTGACGTGGTCAAGGTGCACGACCTCGTCGAGAAGCCGGCCGCCGCGGACGCCCCGTCGAACTACGCGATCATCGGCCGTTACGTCCTTGACCCGCACATCTTCGACATACTGCGCAAGACCGAGCCGGGCCGCGGCGGCGAGATCCAGCTCACCGACGCGCTCCAGCAGCTCTCGCAGGACGAGAAGGTCGGCGGCCCGGTGCACGGCGTCGTCTTCAAGGGCCGCCGCTATGACACCGGCGACCGTGGCGACTACCTGCGTGCCATTGTCAGACTCGCATGCGAACGTGAAGACCTGGGCCCGGACTTCCGGACCTGGCTTCGCAGTTACGTAGCCGAGGAGATGTAGCGAGTTGAGCACCGCCGCGCCCCGCCCCGCCGGTCAGGACCACCTCTGGTCGGTGGACGAGCACCTGGAGGACATCCTCACGACCGTCCGCCCCCTCGAACCCATCGAGCTGCAACTGCTCGACGCCCAGGGCTGCGTCCTGGTCGACGACGTCACGGTGCGCATCTCCCTGCCGCCGTTCGACAACAGCTCCATGGACGGGTACGCGGTACGGGTCGCGGATGTCGAGGGCGCGAGCGAGGAGTTCCCGGCGGTGCTCGAAGTCGTCGGCGACGTCGCGGCGGGCCAGGCCGATGCGCCCCAGGTGGGCCCCGGCCAGGCCGCCCGCATCATGACCGGCGCCCCGCTGCCGCCCGGCGCCGAGACCGTCGTTCCGGTGGAGTGGACCGACGGAGGACTCGGCGAGGGCCCGGTGACCGGGATGCGCGCCAGCAGCCTCGCCCCCGAGGGCGCGCGGGGCCAGGTGCACATCTACCGGCCCGCGAAGGCACGCGCGCACGTGCGCGCGAAGGGCAGCGACGTCAAGGCCGGCGACAAGGCACTCGCGGCGGGCACGGTCCTCGGGCCGTCGCAGATCGCCCTGCTCGCCGCCATCGGCCGCGGCACGGTACGGGTGCGCCCGCGGCCGCGTGTGGTCGTGATGTCCACCGGCAGCGAACTCGTCCAGCCCGACGAGCAACTGGCCGAGGGCCAGATCTACGACTCCAACAGCTTCTCCCTGACCGCGGCCGCCCGTGACGCCGGCGCCATCGCCTACCGCGTGGGCGCCGTCGCCGACGACGCCGAGACGCTCCGGTCCACCGTCGAGGACCAGCTCGTGCGCGCCGACCTCATGGTCACCACCGGCGGCGTGAGCGTAGGGGCGTACGACGTGGTCAAGGAGGCGCTGTCGCACGTCGGCGACGAGGACGAGGCCGGCAGCGGCATCGAGTTCCGCAAGCTGGCCATGCAGCCCGGCAAGCCCCAGGGCTTCGGCTCCATCGGCCCCGACCACACCCCGCTGCTCGCCCTGCCGGGCAACCCGGTGTCGTCGTACGTCTCCTTCGAGATCTTCGTGCGCCCCGCGATCCGCGCCCTGATGGGCCTGGAGGACGTCCACCGGCCGCGCACGACCGCGACCCTCACCGCCGGCGAGGCGCTGACCTCGCCGAAGGGGCGCAGACAGTTCCTGCGCGGAAAGTACTCCGACGGCGAGGTCCGCCCGGTCGGCGGCGCCGGATCCCACCTCATCGCCGCCCTCGCGCACGCGGACGCGCTGATCGTCGTCCCCGAGGACACCGAGAGCGTCGAGCCCGGCTCCGAGGTCGAGGTGGTCCTGCTCGGCTGACCGGCCCTGGTTGGCGGTACCGTGTCGCGCACAGCAGGCCCGTGCGCCGCACCGCGACGGGCCCGGACCGGGAGCGCCACACGAGCATGAGCACGCAGGACCGACCCACGCAGGACCGCCTCACGCACATCGACGACGCGGGTGCCGCCCGTATGGTCGACGTCTCCGAGAAGGACGTCACCGCGCGCACCGCCCGCGCCAGCGGACGCGTCCTCGTCTCACCCCGCGTGATCGAGCTGTTGCACGGCGAGGGGGTCCCCAAGGGTGACGCCCTGGCCACCGCGCGTATCGCCGGCATCATGGGCGCCAAACGCACCCCTGACCTCATCCCGCTGTGCCACCCGCTCGCCCTCTCCGGTGTGAAACTGGATCTGTCGGTAGCGGACGACGCGGTGGAGATCCTGGCCACCGTGAAGACCACGGACCGCACGGGCGTCGAGATGGAGGCTCTCACCGCGGTCTCCGTCGCCGCGCTGACCGTGATCGACATGGTGAAGGCGGTCGACAAGGGAGCGGTCATCACGGACGTGCGGGTCGAGGAGAAGACGGGCGGCAAGTCGGGCGACTGGAGCCGGTCATGACATCGGACGCGTCGATCGGCGGCGCACTGCTCGGGCCGTACAGCGCCCTTGTGGTCACCGCCTCCAACCGGGCCGCCGCCGGGGTCTACGAGGACAAGGGCGGCCCGCTGATCGCCGACGGCCTCAAGCGCTTCGGCTTCGCGGTCGACGGACCGCAGGTCGTCCCCGACGGCGACCCGGTCGGCTCCGCCCTGCGCGCCGGCGTCGACGCCGGGTACGACGTCATCGTCACCACCGGCGGCACCGGTATCTCGCCCACCGACCGCACCCCCGAGGCGACCCGTGAGGTGATCGACCACGAGGTCCCGGGCATCGCGGAGGCCATCCGGGCGTTCGGCCGGGACAAGGTGCCGACCGCGGCGCTGTCCCGGGGCCTGGCCGGAGTGGCGCGGCGCACGCTGATCGTCAATCTGCCCGGCTCCAGCGGTGGGGTGAAGGACGGACTGGCCGTCCTGGAGCCCCTTCTGATCCACGCCGTCGACCAGATCCGCGGCGGCGACCACCCCAGACCGAGCAGCGGGGGTGCGAGCTGAACAGCCCATCCTGGCCCGTCGTGCTGGGGGACGGCGACATCGTCCTCCGGCCGATAAAGATGCGCGACCAGCGGGCCTGGCGCGAGGTCAACCGACGCAACCGGGACTGGCTGCGCCCGTGGGAGGCGACGATTCCGCCGCCCACGCCCAGCGGGCCGATCGCGCACCGGCCGACCTACCGTCAGATGGTCCGGCACCTGCGCTCCGAGGCGGGCGCGGGCCGGATGCTGCCGTTCGTCATCGAGTACCAGGGGCGGCTGGTGGGGCAGTTGACCGTGGCCGGGATCACCTGGGGCTCGATGTGTTCCGGGCATATCGGCTACTGGGTGGACCAGGCGGTGGCGGGCCGCGGCGTGATGCCGACGGCGGTGGCGCTTGTCGTGGACCACTGTTTCCGGACCGTCGGTCTGCACCGCATCGAGGTCTGCATTCGCCCGGAGAACGGGCCGAGCCGGCGGGTCGTGGAGAAACTCGGATTCCGCGAGGAGGGGCTGCGTCCGCGATATCTCCACATCGACGGAGCCTGGCGCGACCATCTCGTGTTCGCGCTCACCGCGGAAGAGGTCCCGGAAGGGTTGCTCGCCCGCTGGCAGCGGGCACGCTCCCAGAAGAGGAATCCCGCGTAGCCCGGTAATTGAATGCGTGTTCGAAATTGATCGCCGGATGACCGGCTCAGGGCATTAAATTCGCGCCCCGAGCGGGCTGCTGATCGCATCGGTCACAAAAAAAGTTCGAAATATCAGCCAGATCGTGCGACACACCGGCTCAATTGGCGGATGGCCTCACGCAAACCCCTCTACCGTGTGAGGCGTGAGCAGCAGCGGCCTCATCTACGCAGTCATTGTCGGGGCCTGGGCCGCCTACTTGGTGCCGATGTGGCTCCGTAGGCAGGACGAGCTGAACGAGGCCCGTCCGACGGAACGCTTCAGCACAGCCATCCGGTTGCTGTCCGGACGGGCGGGGATGGAGCGCCGGTACGCCAAGGACCTGCGCGCGCGCTCCACCACCGAGGGGGAGCCCAGCGCCGACGACCCGGGCGACGCCACCGAGTCGGTGGACGTCCGGGCCTTCGCCATGCCTCCGACCCGTCCGCAGACCCAGGCGCCGGTTCAGGCATCGGGGCGCCCGGAGCCGGCGCGGGAACCCGCCCGTGAACCGGCGGCCAAGTCGGCGGCCAAGCCTTCGTCCGAGCGCACCGGCGGACCCGCGGCCGAACCGGGCTCCGGCCCGGCGGGCAAGGGCGGGCCGCGCAAGCGGGTGCCCGCGGCCCGGCGTCCCCCTGCGGGGGAGGCGGCCGCGGCACGGGCCCGGCGCACGAAGGCGCTCGCCCGCCGCAGGCGCACCACCGTCGTCCTCTTCCTCGCCTTCACCCTCGGCGCGATCGTCGCGGCGGTCGGCGGGCTCGCGTTCCTGTGGGCGCCCGGCATTCCCGCCCTGCTGCTCAGCGGGTACATCGCGTATCTGCGGTCGCAGGAGCGCCGTCGCTTCGCCTACCAGATGGACCGGCGCCAGGCCGAGGCCGCCGCACAGCGGCTGCGCGAGCACGCACGCCAGTCCCGACGCCGTGGGAGCGCCGACGCCGGGGCCGGTGTCGACGAGCCCGACGAGGGGCCTGAACCAGGCACCGGCACAGGGCCGTCGGCCCTCGCCGCGGACCGACGCGCCCTCGTCGAGCAGACCGATCACGCGGAGTGGGTCGACCAGCAGCGCGAGCGCCAGCGCCGCCCCGGCCACGGGGAGAGCTGGGACCCGGTCCCGGTGCCGCTGCCGACGTACGTGACGGCGCCGGTCGCGCCGCGCGCCTCCGCCGACGTGGACCTCGGGGCGGCGGACGCCTGGAGCTCGGCACGGTCGAGCTCCGTCGCCCGGGACCGGGAGTCGGGCGCCGAGGGCGGCGACGGAGCCGCTCGGGAGGCGCAGTCGCCGGAGTCGGCGCGCGGCGGCGAGAAGGGTCAGGGGGACGGCCGTGGCGACTCCCTCCCTCACGCTCGAACCCGCTCGCGCGGGGGGAACCCCACGGGCGCTGCCGCCCGCCGGGCGCGTGAGCGGGGCCGTACGCCGTTGTTCGACCAGTACGAGGAAGGCGACCGGCCGCGCGCGGCGAACGAGTAGCCGGCCCCCGGGCGAGCAGGCGGCCGACCAGGAACGGATTTCCAAGCAGGCCGATCGGGGTGCTAAAGTTTCACTCGTTGCAAGGGCCTGTGGCGCAGTCCGGTAGCGCACCTCGTTCGCATCGAGGGGGCCAGGGGTTCAAATCCCCTCAGGTCCACAGCAACGACTCCCCAAGGAAACTTGGGAAGTTGGCGAGATCCCGTCCGATCAGTTGATCGGGCGGGATTTTTGTTGCGCCCAAGAGGCCTGCGAGGCCCGGTCCTGAGGGGGAGCGTTCAGTGGAGAAGACCGCCGCACCGTTACCGACCGGGCGTGCGGTGCTGCTGCGGATCGGGGCCTTCCGGCGGTTCGTGACCGCCAGTCTGATCTCGGCCACCGGGTCCGCGATGGCGCCCCTCGCCCTCGCCTACGCCGTGATCGGCGAGGGCGGCGGAGCCGGGGACCTCGGTGTGGTGCTCGCCACAAATACCGTTCCCACCATCGTCTTCCTCGTCATGGGCGGCGTACTCGCGGACCGTATGTCCCGCAGCCGCATGCTCTTCCTGGGCAACCTGCTGGCCGCCGCGGCCCAGGGCGCGCTCGCCGTGATCGTCGCCGTGGGGCAGGCGTCGACGACCTCGGTCGCCGTCTGCGGCTTCGTCTCGGGGACGGCCGTCGCCTTCACCGTGCCCGCCAACCAGGGGGCCGTGGCGCAGATCGTGCCAGCGGAGCAGTTGCAGCAGGCCAACGCCCTGCTCCGGCTGCCCGGCAACGCCGTCAAGGTGCTCGGACCGGCCGTCGGCGGCGCCGTCGTCGCGGTCAGCGGCCCGGCCTGGGCGCTGGCCTGGGACGCGCTCACCTTCGCCGTCGCCGCCGTCCTGCTGCTCGGGCTGCGCCTGGACGCGCCCGTCACCGTCACCAGCGCGCTGACCGATCTGCGCGAGGGCTGGACGGGCTTTTGGTCGCGGACCTGGCTGTGGACCTATACGGCCGCCGGGAGCGTCCTCGTCGCCGCGTGGCTCGCGGGGTTCCAGCTCCTGGGCCCGGTCGTCGCGGCGGAGCAGTACGCGGGCGCGCGTGACTGGGGGCTGGTGCAGGGGGCGTTCTCGGCCGGGCTGCTGGCCGGGACGGTGGTGTGTCTGCGCTGGCGGCCGCATCGCCTGCTGGCCGTGGCCGTCGCGGGGGGCGCGCCGCTCGCCGCCCCGCTGCTCGCCATGGGGTGGGGACTGCCGCTGCCCTGGGTGCTGTTGGCCACGCTGTTCGCCGGCATCGCGCTGGACGTCGCCATCGTCGCCTGGTCGACGGCCTTTCAGCAGCATGTGCCGCAGGGCGAGATGGGGCGCCTCGGCGCGTTCAACAGCGTCGGCGAGCGGCTGGCGATTCCGCTCGGCTATCTGCTGACCGCGCTCGCGGCGGGCCTGTGGGACAACCGGACGGTGCTGGTCGCATGCGCCGGCCTCGTCGTCGCCTCGGTCGTCCTCAACCTGTGTGTGCGGGACCTGTACCGCATCAACGCGACGGGGAAGTGACCGCTCACAGCGCCTTGGCGTAACACAGGCTCAGCTCGTGGAAGCGGTAGTAGCCGAACTTCCCGCACGGCTCGTAGCCGCTGGACCGGTACAGGGCCACCGCCTCCGGCTGCTTGGCGCCGGTCTCCAGCACCATGCGGACGCGGCCCGCCGTCCGGGCGTCGTCCTCCAGCGCGGCGAGGATGCGTCTCGCGAGGCCCCGTCCGCGCATCGCCTCGACGACGTACATGCGCTTGAGCTCGGCGTCCCCGTCCTGGTTGCCCTCGCCGTTGTCGTCCTGGGCCCGCCAGCCGCCGGAGGCGACCGGGACGCCGAGCTCGTCGTACGCGATCAGGTACAGGCCGTTCGGCGGCGTGAAATCGGCCGGGGCGAGGGGCGTGGCGTCGCCGTCGTCGCCGTAGCGGACTGCGTACTCGGCCTGGACCTGGTCGTTGAGCTTCACGGCGTCGGAGTGGTCGAAGGGGACGCGGCGTATATACATGCTAGATACCGTATATCAATTCAAGATCAAGGGTTTCCAGAATCGGACACCGTCCAGTGTGCCGGTAGGGTGCCGTGGTGCTCACTGTGACCTCTGTGAATGTGAACGGGCTGCGGGCCGCCACGAAGAAGGGCTTCGTGGAGTGGCTCGCCGGTACCGACGCCGATGTGCTGTGCCTTCAGGAGGTGCGCGCGGAGCCGGAGCAACTGCCCGAGCACGTCCGCACGCCCGACGGCTGGCATGTCGTGCACGCGCCGGCCGCCGCCAAGGGCCGTGCCGGCGTCTCCCTCTACACCCGCCGGGAGCCGGACCGTATCCAGGTCGGCTTCGGGTCGAGCGAGTTCGACGACAGCGGGCGCTACGTCGAGGCCGACCTGCCGGGTGTGACGATCGCCTCGCTCTATCTGCCCTCCGGCGAGGTCGGCACCGAGCGGCAGGACGAGAAGGTCCGCTTCATGGGCGAGTTCCTGGCCCATCTGAAGGACCTGCGCGAGCGCGCCGCCGCCGACGGCCGCGAGGTCCTGGTCTGCGGCGACTGGAACATCGCCCACCAGCAGGCCGACCTGAAGAACTGGCGCGGCAACACCAAGAACTCCGGCTTCCTGCCGGAGGAGCGCGAGTGGCTGACCGAGGTCTTCGACCCGTCCGCCGGCGGCTACGTCGATGTCGTACGGTCGCTGCACCCGGACGTGGAGGGGCCGTACTCGTGGTGGTCCTACCGCGGGCGGGCCTTCGACAACGACACCGGCTGGCGCATCGACTACCACGTGGCGACGCCGGGGCTCGCCGCGCGGGCGCTCAAGGGGCATGTCGAGCGTGCGGCGACGCATGCGGAGCGGTGGTCGGACCATGCGCCGGTGACGGTGGTCTACGACCGCTGAGCGCTCCGCGATGCGTCGTCGTTCGGGTGCGGCGCCATCGTGGCTGGTCGCGCCGTTCCCAGCGCCCCTGGGGTGCTACTGCTTGCGGAGTCGGCGGTCCAAAGCCAGTGACAGTTCCGCCTCCACCACGCTTCGGGCCAGTGGGCGCAGGCGGTGTAGGTCGTCCTCCTGGGCGTGGCGCAGGACCAGTTCGGCGAACATCTCCGCCAGCGCGTCCACGTGTTCGCGGACCAGTTTGCCGGCGGCCAGGACCTCCGCGAGGGGGATGCCCTCGCGGACCAGGGCCGAGGAGACGTCCAGCAGGCGGCGGCTGATGTGGACGATCTCGTCGCCGTCGGTGCCCAGGTAGCCGAGGTCCAGGGCGGCGGCCAGGTTCTCCGGGGTGACCTGGCCCTCGAAGCGGGCGGCGAGCTCCTCGGGGGTGAGGCGGACCGGCTCCTCCTCGGTCGGGGTGACGCCGAGGACGTCGGCGACGTCGCGGCCGTGGTCGAGGGCCTCCGCCAGTTCCGCGATGCCGGTGAGGGTGTGGCCCCGCTCCAGCAGGGCCGCGATGGTGCGCAGCCGGGCCAGGTGGTGCTCGTCGTACCAGGCGATGCGGCCCTCGCGGCGCGGTGGCGGGATCAGCTTGCGTTCTCGGTAGAAGCGCAGGGTGCGCACCGTGATGCCGGCCAGTCGGGCGAGCTCCTCCATGCGGTATTCACGCTTCTCGGTCACCCCGGAACCTTAAATCGTACTGGCGGTAACTTTCCTCGCCCCGACCCCTACCGGTCGGTACGGACCTCCTCTACTCTCCCATTGCGCCAGTGTTCACTGGCATGGTTCCGGTTCGAGTGTGGAGGCACAGGCATGGCCGAACGCGAACATGTGCGGGTCGCGGTGGTCGGGTCCGGGTTCGGCGGGCTGGGGGCCGCCGTACGGCTGCGGCGCGAGGGCGTGACCGACTTCGTCGTCCTGGAGCGGGCCGGCAGCGTCGGCGGCACCTGGCGGGACAACAGCTATCCGGGGTGCGCCTGCGATGTGCCGTCCCATCTGTACTCCTTCTCCTTCGCGCCCAACCCCGACTGGCCGCGCACCTTCTCCGGGCAGGAGCACATCCGCGCCTACCTGGAGCACGTCACGGACACCTTCGGGCTGCGGCCGCACATCCGCTTCGACTCGGAGGTGAAGCGGATGACCTGGAACGGCGAGCGGCTGTGCTGGGACATCGAGACCAGCAGTGGGAGTCTGTCGGCCGACCTCGTCGTCTCCGCCACCGGGCCGCTGTCCGACCCCAGGATGCCCGACATCCCGGGGCTGGACTCCTTCCCCGGCAAGGTCTTCCACTCCGCCCGCTGGGACCACGACTACGACCTGCGCGGCAAGCGCGTCGCCATGGTCGGCACCGGCGCCTCGGCCATCCAGATCGTGCCCTCCATCCAGCCCGAGGTCGAGCGGCTCACGCTCTTCCAGCGCACCCCGCCGTGGGTCATGCCCCGCGTCGACCGCGCCATCAGCGGCGCCGAGCGCTCCCTGCACCGGGCTCTGCCCTTCACCACCCAACTGCGCCGCGGGCTGCTGTGGGGTATCCGCGAGCTCCAGGTCCAGGCGTTCACCAAGCACCCGGGCGAGCTGGGCTTCGTCGAGCGGCTGGCCAAGCAGAACATGGCTCGCGCGATCAAGGACCCGGCGCTGCGCGCCAAGCTCACCCCCGACTACCGCATCGGCTGCAAGCGGATCCTGCTGAGCAGCGAGTACTACCCGGCGCTCGCCCGGCCCAACGTGGACGTCGTCGCCAGCGGGCTCAGCGAGATCCGCGGCTCGACCGTCGTCGCCGCCGACGGCACCGAGGCCGAGGTCGACGCGATCGTCTTCGGCACGGGATTCCACGTCACCGACATGCCGATCGCCGACCGGGTGGTGGGCGCCGACGGCAGGACCCTCGCCGAGGCGTGGAAGGACGGCATGGAGGCCCTGCGCGGCGCCTCCGCCGCCGGGTTCCCGAACTGGATGACCATCATCGGGCCCAACACCGGCCTCGGGAACTCGTCCATGATCCTGATGATCGAGTCCCAGCTCAACTACATGGCCGACTTCGTGCGGCAGCTCGACGTCCTCGGCGGCCGGGTCGCCCTCGACGCGCGTCCCAGCGCCGTGCACACCTGGAACCGGCGGGTGCAGGAGCGCATGAAGCGGACGGTGTGGAACACGGGCGGCTGCACGAGCTGGTACCTGGACGCAGCCGGCCGCAACACGACCGTCTGGCCGGGTACGACGAGCGAGTTCCGGCGGGCCACCCGGCGCGTGGACCTCGCCGAGTACGCCGTCGTGCGGGCGTCCGCCGACACACGCGAGGAGGCCGACGGCAGCGTGAAGACCGACGAGAGCCTGAAGACCGGCGATAGTGCGAAGACCGGCGATAGTGCGAAGACCGGCGATAGTGCGAAGACCGGAGACGGTGCGAAGACCGGCGGCAGTGCGAAGACCGGCGAGAGCGCGGAGGTGACCGCGTGAGCCGCCTGATGAACGTCGCGTCCGGGCCGTACGCCCCGCCCGCCCCCGCCCGCGAGCTGCTGGCCGTGTCCGCCGACGGCGCCAAGCTCCACGTAGAGGTGCACGGCCGCGTCGACGACCCTGACGCCCCCGCCGTCGTCCTCGCGCACGGCTGGGCCTGCTCGACCGCCTTCTGGGCGGCGCAGATCCGCGAACTCGCCGTCGACCACCGCGTCATCGCTTACGACCAGCGCGGCCACGGACGAAGCCCGGCGAGCCCGGGCTGCGGTACCGACGCCCTCGCCGACGACCTCGAAGCCGTCCTGAAGGCGACGCTCGCACCCGGCGAGCAGGCCGTGATCGTCGGCCACTCCATGGGCGGCATGACGGTGATGGCGGCAGCCGCGCGCCCGGGCTTCCGTGAACACGCCGCCGCCGTCCTGCTGTGCAGCACCGGCGCCTCGCGGCTGGTCGCCGAGTCGACCGTCGTACCCATACGCGCGGGCCGGCTGCGCACCTGGCTGACCGCGCGCGTCCTCGGCTCCCGGGCGCCGCTCGGGCCGGTCACGCCGATCGCGCGGGCGATCCTGAAGTACGCGACGATGGGCCCCGGTTCGGCACCGCACATGGTCGAGGCGTGCGCGCGGATCGTGCACGCGTGCCCGCGCAAGGTGCGGCACGCCTGGTCGCAGGTGCTCGACCTGCTCGATCTCGACCACGGCGTACGCCAGTTGGCGGTGCCGACGGCGGTGCTCGTCGGTACGGCGGACCGGCTCACCCCGCCGGTGCACACGCGCTCCCTCGCCGCCGCGCTGCCGCAGCTCCTCGGTGTCACCGAACTGCCAGGCCTCGGGCACATGACGCCGATCGAGGCGCCCGAGCTGGTGACCGCGAAGATACGGGAACTCGTCCCCACATCCCCCAAGGCCACGAAGAACACGCAGGTGAAGGAGGGCGCATGAGCAAGGTGAGCCTCGAAGGACAGGTCGCCGTCGTCACGGGCGCGGCGCGCGGCGTCGGGGAGCTGCTCGCGCGCAAGCTCTCCGCACGCGGTGCGTCGGTGGCGCTCGTCGGGCTGGAGCGGGACGCCCTGAAGCAGGTCTCCGAGAAGCTGCACGGCGACAGCGACCACTGGTACGCCGACGTCACCGACCACGAGGCGATGGCGCGCGTGGCGCAGGAGGTCAAGGAGCGGTTCGGGAAGGTCGACATCGTCGTCGCCAACGCGGGCGTCGCGACCGGCGGGCCGTTCGTCGACTCCGACCCGGACGCCTGGCGGCGGGTCATCGAGGTCAACCTCATCGGGTCGGCGGTGACGGCCCGCGCGTTCCTGCCGGTGCTGATGGAGAGCCGGGGCTATCTGCTGCAGATCGCCTCGCTCGCGGCGATCACGCCGGCGCCGATGATGACGGCGTACTGCGCGTCCAAGTCGGGCGTGGAGGCGTATGCGCACAGCCTGCGCGCCGAGGTCGGCTACAAGGGCGTGCGGGTCGGGGTCGGTTACCTGTCCTGGACCGACACCGACATGGTGCGCGGGGCCGATCAGGACGACGTCATGCGGGAGTTGAGGCAGCGGCTGCCGTGGCCGTCGAACAAGACCTATCCGCTGGGTCCTGCGGTCGACCGGATCGTGGCCGGCATCGAGCGGCGCTCCAGTCATGTGTACGGGCAGTGGTGGCTGCGCGGGATGCAGGGCGTGCGCGGGTATCTGCCCGCGCTCATCGGGACGGTGGGGCAGCGGGAGATGCGGCGGTTCGCGGACCGGCTCGAGGGCATGCGCACGGGGCTGGTCGGAGCGGGCGGCGCGGCCGATGAGCAGGAGCGTATTACGCGGCGTAACTGATCGACATGCGCAGGGTTATCGCCCGTGTGAATCTGGTCGAGGCCCCACCGAGGGGCCAATCCCCACCCACTACGGGAGTGAACCCACATGGGCATGAAGGACCAGTTCAAGGAGAAGTCCGAGCAGCTTCAGGAGCGTGCTCGCCAGCACGGTCAGCAGGAGCGCGGGCGCCCGCAGGGGCAGCCGGACCGCGGTCGTCCGCAGGGGCAGCCGGAGCGGGGCCGCCCCCAGCGTCCGGAGCGGCCGGAGCGCGACCGCGAGCCCGAGCGGATGCGTGAGGACGAGGAGCGGTTCGACCAGGACTACGACCGGTAGTCAGTCGCCGCGCTGAACGCGACGCGGGGTGCCCCCTGTTCGGTGGGTGCCCCGCGTTTTGCGTTGCCCTTGAGGGGTGCGTTGTCGGGTGCGGGCCGGTGGGGGTTCTTCGCGCAGTTCCCCGCGCCCCTGGGGAGTTGTCGCCGCTGTGCCTCAAGAGGTGAGCGCTTGGTCGCGCCCGCGTGGCGGAGCCGCACATCGATACAGCCCCGCGCCCCTGAGGAGTTGCCCTGCCGCCCCTAAGAACGTGGGGGAAGCTTCGGCCTGGACCGGTCCGGGACGTGTGAGTAGTCCGGGGGGGTTGCCGCCGGGTTGGATTCCAGGAGTTCCAGGGCCAGTTCGACCGCGTCGGTGAGTTGGGCGTGGCGGCCCTCCGCCCAGTCCAGGGGGGTGCGCAGGATCTCCAGGTCGGGGGTGACGCCCTTGTTCTCGATGGTCCAGCCGTACGCGTCGAACCAGGCCGCGTTCATCGGGACCGTGATCACCGTGCCGTCGCCGAGGCGGTGGCGGCCGGTCATGCCGACCACTCCGCCCCAGGTGCGCTGGCCGACGACGGGGCCGAGCTTGAGGAGCTTGAAGGCCGCCGTGATCATGTCGCCGTCCGAGGAGGTCGCCTCGTCGGCCAGGGCGACCACGGGGCCGCGAGGGGCGTTCGAGGCGTACGACACCGGCTGGGCGTTGCGGGTGAGGTCCCAGCCGAGGATCGTGCGGGTCAGCTTCTCCACCACCAGTTCGCTGATGTGGCCGCCCGCGTTGCCGCGTACGTCGACGATCAGCGCGGGGCGGGACATCTCCATCCGCAGGTCCCGGTTGAACTGGGCCCAGCCCGAGCCGCCCATGTCCGGGATGTGCAGATAGCCGCACCGGCCGCCGCTCAACTCCCGTACCACCTGGCGGCGTTTGGCGACCCAGTCCTGGTAGCGCAGGGGGCGTTCGTCGATCAGCGGGACCACCGCCACGCGGCGCGCCCGGCCCGCCACGCCCTCCGCCGGGGTGAACGTCAGCTCCACCGTGGTGCCGCCGGCGCCGGCCAGGAGGGGGTAGGGGCCGGCGTCCGGGTCCACGGGGCGGCCGTCGACGTGGGTGAGGACCGCGCCCTCCCGGATCCCCGTACCCGCGAGAGGTGAGCGGGCCTTGGAGTCCGACGACTCGCCCGGCAGGATGCGCTTGACCGTCCAGCCCTCGTCGCGGCGCACGAAGTTGGCGCCGAGCAGGCCCTGCCAGCGCTGGTAGTGCGGCGGGCCCTCGTTCCGGCGGGCGGCCGTGACGTACGCGTGCGAGGTGCCGAGCTCGCCCAGCAGTTCGCGCAGCAGGTCCGCGAAGTCGTCGGGGGAGGCGACGCGTTCGACCAGGGGGCGGTACTGGTCGAGGACCGCGTCCCAGTCGATGCCGCACATGCCCGGCTCCCAGAAGTAGGCCCGGATCAGCCGGCCCGCCTCCCCGTACGACTGCTTCCACTCGGCCGCCGGGTCCACCTCGTGCAGGATGCGGCGGGCGTCGATCCAGACCGTGGAGTCGCTGTCGCCGGACTCGGTGGCGGGGACCGCGCGCAGTTCGCCCTCGTCGACCACGACCAGCCGGGTGCCGTCACCGCTGACCGTGAACCAGTCGAGATGGTCGACGAGTTCGGACTTCTTGGCCTTGCTGATGTTGAAGTGCTCCAGGGTCGGGCGCCCGGTCATGTCGTCCGGGTTGGCGAACGTCTCGCCCAGCGCGCCCGAGATCGGCCAGCGCAGCCAGACCAGCCCGCCGCCCGAGACCGGGCACAGCGCCGAGTACTTGGAGGCGGCGACCGGGAAGGGGGTGACCCTGTTCTCCAGGCCCTCGACCTCGACGGTCGTCGCGCCGCCGCCGTCGCCCTCCTCGTCCTGCACCGGGTCCAGGCCCCCGGCGGCCGGGCGGCCCTCGGGGTTGAGGGCGAAGGGGGAGGGGGTCGCGGAGGACAGCGGCACCAGGTAGGGGCGGCAGCCGAGCGGGAAGGACAGGTCCCCGGTGTGGACGTCGTACACCGGGTCGAAGCCCCGCCAGGACAGGAAGGCGAGGTAGCGGCCGTCCCGGGTGAACACCGGGTTCTCGTCCTCGAAGCGGCCGTCGGTGACGTCGACGATCAGGCGGTCCTTTATGCGGGCCAGCTTGATCTGCCGCAGGGAACGGCCGATCCCGGGATGCGACCAGGTCAGCCAGGTCCCGTCCGGGGAGAAGGCCAGGTCCCGCACGGGCCCGTTGACCGACCGGATCAGCTCCGTGACCTCGCTTCCCCCAGACTTCGTCCGGGAGGTGCCCCCAGAGTCCTCCGTCACGTCGAGCAGGAGCAGCCGTCCGTCGTGCGAGGCGAGGGCGAGGCGCTCGCCGTTGGGGTCGGCGACCATCTCCAGGACCCGGCCCACGTCGCCCGAGGCCAGCCGGCGCGGGTCGCGGTCGCCGGTCGCCCGGGGCAGATGGGCGATCTCGATCGCGTCCTCGCCCTCCGCGTCCGTCACATAGGCGACCTGGCCGACCGAGCCGAGCATCTCCGGGAGCCGGACCCGAACCCCGGCGGTGTCGGTGATCGTGCGGGCGGGGCCGTCGCGGTGGGTCAGCCAGTACAGGCTGCCGCGTACGACGACGGCGCTCGCGCGGCCCGTCTCGTCGACGGAGACGCCGTCGACGTGCTGGGCGGCGGGCACCTGGTACGTACGGCGGCCCGCGCGCGGCCCGCTCAGCCGTACGTCGAGGCGGCGCGGTCCGGAGTCGGCGGTCAGGTCGTCGACGACCCAGAGGTCGCCCGCGCACTGGTACACCACCCGGGTGCCGTCACTTGCGGCGTGCCGGGCGTAGAAGGCGTCGTGGTCGGTGTGCCGGCGCAGGTCGGAGCCGTCGTGGGCGCACGAGTACAGGTTGCCGACGCCCTCGTGGTCGGAGAGGAAGGCGATCCGGCCGCCGACGAACATGGGGGACGCCAGGTGGCCGTCGATGTCCGGGAGCAGGCGTTCGCAGTGCAGCCACAGCCGGCCGGTGGCGCCGCCCCGGTAGCGCTTCCAGGAGGCCGGTTCGTGCGGCGGGGTGCCGGTGAGCAGCAGGGTCCTGCGTTCGCCGTCGAGGTCGGCGACCTGGATGTCGGAGCAGGGGCCCCAGGGCAGCTTGCGGCCGGGGTCGCCGTCGGGGCGGACCTTGTAGGCCCAGGTGTAGTGGGAGAAGGGCTCGCCGTGGGAGGCGACGGCGAGGATCACCCCGTCGGGAGTCCAGCCGCACACCTGGGTGTCCGCCGAGCCCCAGTGGGTGAGCTGCCGGCCCGGGCCGCCGTCCACCGGGACCAGGTGGATCTCGGGGACCAGGCTGCGCCAGCTCGTGTACGCGATGTGGCGGCCGTCGGGCGCGAAGCGGGGGTGGCCGATCTTGGTGCGGTCCACGGTGAGGCGCCAGGCGCGGCCCGGTCCGTCGAGCGGAGCCAGCCACAGGTCGTCCTCGGCCACGAAGCACAGCAGGTCGTCATGGAGATGAGGCAGGCGCAGATAGCTCACCTCCCCATGCTTTTCCCACGGACGGAACAGAGCAACTCGTGACATAAGGATCTGCGTGACCCAAGACACGAACGAAACCGTTTCGTTTCGATGCGAGATGCGCTATCGTCGTTGGTGTACGAAACCGTGTCGTTCGGAGTGGGAAGGTGAGTTCGGTGACCGAGGTCGCAACTGCACGTCGCAGCCGGATCACCCCCGAGCGCGAGGCCGAGCTGTACTCGGCCGTGCTCGACCTGCTCCGGGAGGTCGGCTACGACGCCCTCACCATGGACGCCGTGGCGGCCCGCACCCGGTCCAGCAAGGCGACGCTCTACCGCCAGTGGGGCGGCAAGCCGGAGCTGGTGGCGAAGGCGATCCGGCACAACAAGCCGGGCAGCATCGGCGACGTAGACACCGGGAGCCTGCGGGGCGACCTGCACGCCCTCACCTCGCGTGAGGACGACTGCACCATGCAGCAGAACGCCGCGCTGATGCGGGGCCTGTTCATGGCGGTGCACGCCAACCCGGACCTCCTGCAGGCCTTCAAGGAACTGCTCATCGAGCCGGAGATGGCGGAGTTCGACCGGGTGGTCCGGCGGGCCGTCGACCGCGGAGAGATCCGCGCCGACTGCCCCGCGCTGGACTACGTGGTGCACATGCTCGTCGGCGCGTTCGCCACGCGCACGCTGATCGACGACCAGCCGCCGACGCAGTCCTTCCTCACCTCGTACATCGACGCCGTGGTCCTCCCCGCCCTCGGCGTTCCCGTCAACTGACGAGTCCCCTTCAGCTAGCCCTCCACCTGACGTAACCGCTCACGTCGTCGGGCTGATCACCCCTGCCCTGGGGCCCGTGCCGGAATCCCGGCACCGGCGCCCCGACCTCACGACCTGACCGGGAGTCGCCCTCGTGGCCACGTTCCTCTACAAAGTCGGCCGGCTCGCCTTCAGGCGACGGCACTTCGTCGCCCTGATATGGGTCGCGCTGCTCACCCTCGCGGGTGTGGGCGCGGCCAGTGCGCCCGCTGCGGGCACCACGTCCTTCTCGATCCCCGGCACCGAGGCCCAGAAGGCCTTCGACCTGCTGGACCAGCGCTTTCCCGGCATGAGCGCCGACGGCGCCACCGCCCGGGTCGTCTTCAAGGCGCCGCACGGCCAGAAGATGACCGACGCCGGCAACAAGGCGACCGTTCAGGACACCGTCAAGGAGCTGTCCGACGGCTCCGAGGTGGCCTCCGTCGCCGACCCGTACGCCGCGAAGGCCGTCAGCAAGGACGGCACGATCGCATACGCGTCGGTGAAGTACGAGGTCTCCGGCATGGAGCTGAAGGACGCCTCCCGCGAGGCCCTGGAGGACGCCGCGCAGGACGCGCGGGACGCCGGGCTGACCGTGGAGGTCGGCGGTGACGCGCTCCAGACGACGCCCGAGACCGGCGCCACGGAGATCATCGGCATCGGGGTCGCCGCGGTCGTCCTCGTCATCACCTTCGGCTCGCTGATCGCCGCCGGGCTTCCGCTGCTGACCGCCCTGATCGGCGTCGGCATCGGCATCTCCACGATCACGGCGCTGGCGAACGCGCTGGAGCTGGGCTCCACGACCTCGACGCTGGCGATGATGATCGGCCTCGCGGTCGGCATCGACTACGCCCTGTTCATCGTCTCCCGCTATCGCGCCGAGCTGGCGGAGGGCCGCGAGCGCGAGGAGGCGGCCGGCCGGGCCGTCGGCACCGCGGGCTCCGCGGTCGTGTTCGCCGGCCTGACCGTCGTCATCGCGCTGGTCGGTCTGTCGGTCGTCAACATCCCGATGCTGACCAAGATGGGCATCGCGGCCGCGGGCACCGTCGTGATCGCCGTGCTGATCGCGCTCACGATGATCCCGGCCCTGCTCGGATACGCGGGCAAGAAGGTGCGCCCGGCGGGCACCAAGAGCCGCTGGATGGGCGGCAGGCGGGCCGAGAAGAAGGCGGCCTCGGGCAAGGCCAGGCCCAACATGGGCACCCGCTGGGCGAGTTTCGTCGTACGCCGTCCGATCGCCGTGCTGCTGCTCGGCGTCATCGGCCTCGGCGCGGCGGCGATCCCGGCGAGCTCCCTCGAACTGGGTCTCGGCGACGACGGCTCGCAGCCGACGTCCACCACCCAGCGCCGCGCCTACGACCTGCTGTCCGACGGTTTCGGGCCGGGCTTCAACGGTCCGCTGATGGTCGTGGTCGACGCCAAGGGCAAGGAGGACCCGGACGCGGTCTTCAAGCAGGTCGGCGATGACATCAAGGGCCTGAAGAACGTCGTGACGGTGACACCGGCGGCGCCCAACAAGGCGGGCGACACGGCGACGATCACGGTCATCCCGAAGTCGAAGCCGTCGTCGGTGACGACCGAGGACCTGGTGCACTCCATCCGTGACAAGGGCGCGGAGGTGAAGGCCGACACGGACGCGACCGTGCTGGTCACCGGCTCCACGGCGATGAACATCGACGTCTCGCAGAAGCTCAACGACGCGCTGCTGCCGTACCTGGCCCTGGTGGTGGGCCTGGCCTTCCTGCTGCTGATCGTGGTCTTCCGCTCGATCCTGGTCCCGCTGAAGGCGGCCCTCGGCTTCCTGCTGAGCGTGATGGCGGCCCTCGGCGCGGTCGTGGCGGTCTTCCAGTGGGGCTGGTTCGCGGGCCTCATGGGCGTGGAGGAGACCGGCCCGGTGATGTCCATGATGCCGATCTTCATGGTCGGCGTGGTCTTCGGCCTGGCGATGGACTACGAGGTGTTCCTCGTGACGCGGATGCGCGAGGCGTACGTCCACGGCGAGAAGCCGAGCCAGGCGGTGGTGACCGGGTTCAAGTACGGAGCGCGGGTCGTCACGGCCGCGGCCGTGATCATGATGGCGGTCTTCGCGGGCTTCATCGGCTCGTCCGAGTCCATGGTCAAGATGATCGGCTTCGGCCTCGCCATCGCCGTCTTCTTCGACGCCTTCGTCGTGCGGATGGCCATCGTCCCGGCGGTCCTCGCCCTGCTCGGCAAGAAGGCCTGGTGGCTCCCGAAGTGGCTGGACCGGGCCCTGCCGAACGTGGACGTCGAGGGAGAGGGCCTGCGCACACAGGCCGAGAAGGACACGGACCCCGACGGGGACCGCGCGCTGGCCCGCGTCTGAGCGGCCGTCGCTGAAGTGGACCGGCCGGTGAGGGCCCCGTGGGGACGGGGAGCCCTCACCGGCCTCTTTCTGGGGTCGCGTCCGCCACCCGGAATTCGTTCGTGGTGCACGTATCCGCCCGTTAGCCTGCCGGGCATGACGTCCTCGGAAACCCACGCCCACCCCCGTTTCGCCGAGGCTCTGCGTGAGCTCGGGCTGACCGACCTGCACACCCGGATCCGCCGCTTCCCGGACGCGACCCGCACCGCGGCCGAGGCCGCAGCCGCGCTCGGCTGTGAACTCAGCGAGATCTGCAAGTCGCTGATCTTCGCGGCATGGGGGTCCCCCCTGCTCGAGCGAAGCCGAGAGTTTGGGGGAGGTGTGCCGGTGCTCGTCCTCATGGACGGCGCCTCCCGCGTCGACGTGGAGCGGGTGCGGCAGGAGCTCGGGGCCGAGAAGGTGACGCGGGCCAAGGCGGACGTCGTACGGGAGACGACCGGGTACGCCATCGGGGGTGTGCCGCCCTTCGGGCACCTCACGAAGACCCGGGTCCTCGCCGACCGCTCGCTGCTGGAGCACGACGTCGTGTGGGCCGCCGCGGGCAACCCGCACGCCGTGTTCCCCATGGCGCCCAAGGACCTCGTCGCCCACGCCGGCGCGACCCTGGTGGACGTGCGCGAGCAGACTTCGTGACCCCGCTGGTCACCTCCGCCGTCCTGCTGGCCGCCGTCACGCACGCCGGCTGGAACGCCATCGCGCACAAGATCACCGACAAGCTGGTGGGGTTCACGCTCATCGCGGGCGGCGGGGTGCTGATCGGGCTCGCGCTGATGCCCTTCGGTTCCTTCCCGGCGGCTCGGGCGTGGCCGTACCTTCTGGCCTCCGCCCTCATCCACATCGTCTACTTCGCGCTGCTGATGAAGTCCTTCAGGCTGGGCGACTTCGGGCAGGCCTACCCCATCGCACGCGGCACCGCGCCGCTCGTGGTCGCCGTGTTCGCGGCGGTGTTCGCGCACGAGGTGCCCAACGGCTGGGGGGCCGCCGGGATCGCCCTGTCCTGCGCGGGACTCACCGGCGTCGCCCTGTGGGGGCTGCGCGGGCGGCGGCCGAACTGGGCGGCCATCGGCGCGGCACTGACGACCGGGCTGACCATCGCCGCGTACACCGTCGTGGACGGCCTGGGCGTGCGGGCCTCCGGCTCCTCCCTCGGCTACATCGCCTGGCTGATGGCGATCGAGGGCCTGGTGATCCCGGCGTACGCGGTGTGGCGCTGGCGCGGGGAGACGCTCGCGGTGCTGCGTCCGTTCGCCTGGCTGGGGCTGCTGGGCGCGGCCCTGTCCGTCGCCGCGTACGCGCTGGTCCTGTGGGCCCAGACAAAGGCGGAACTGGCCCCGATCTCCGCGCTGCGGGAGTCGTCGATCCTCGTGGGGGCGGTCATCGGAGCCGTCCTGTTCAAGGAGCGTTTCGGGGCACCCCGGATCGCGGCGGCGGGGCTGTTGGTCGCCGGGATCGCCTTGATGCTGCACGCGGGTTGAACCCCGACGCGAAACCTCCGGGTACGCGGTGGCCGCTCACGCATCTGTCGCGCGTGGGGCGTGTGACGGATCTGTGATTGCATCGCATCCACGGTGTCGCGCCGGGCACCCGGTGGCGGGCTTCCTGGGCAAGCGGGACATCCGGCCGGGGCTGGCGGTGACGGCACTGGTCCTGGCGATCGCCCCGCTGCCGCTGATCGGCGGGCTGGAGGCGTTGTTCCAGGGATCAGGGGAGCGCCGGCTTGGCCACCCGGAACGCGAACTGGCCGCAGTACGTCAGCTTGCGCAGGTTCACGAGCGCCGTGCGCCGACGCCCGTGCCGCGCCCACTTGTCGATCTCGTCGTTCAGCGGCGACTGCGTGTCCCAGTACCGGCTGTACTCCGGCGGCCTGCCGAGATAGCTGCGCATGATCAGCGCCACCCCGTCCAGCGAGGGCCGGATCTCCTCCAGCACCAGCCCTGCCTCCTCGACCAGCCTGCGGAAGCCGTACGGCGTGTAGTTCCACAGGCTGAAGGAGTGGTACGGCTCGAACTGGGACGTCGATCCGATGAAGCGGCCGCCGGGCCGGAGCACCCGGGCGATCTCGGCGAGCAGCTCACGCGGCCGGGCGACGTGCTCGAAGACCTGGTGGGAGTAGACCAACGGCAGCGAGCCGCAGCCGAGGGGCAGATGGACGCCGTCGTAGTGCACGACCGGGTCACCACCGGCCGTGCGTTGCCCGGCCTCCGGCGAGTCACGGATGTCGACGCCGATCCACCGCACTTCGGGGTCGTGCTTGCGGAACAGCGCGGCCGAGGTGCCGCGGCCGCACCCGAGGTCGAGGACCAGCCCGGGCGCGCCCGGGGCGGCCATCACCTCGTCGACGTAGTAGCGCGAGGTGACCTGCTGCGCGTGGTCGTCGGGGATGCAGTCCTGCATGAGGTCCCACAGGGTCGCCATGCCCCGATGCTACGAACACGCACGGTCACGCGCTATTCACGGCCCGCGACTCCGGACAGGTCGTGCGGCCGCACGCTGTTGCGGTCGGTGACCGAGCGGCCCAGCGCGTGGTGCGGCCACAGGCCCGCGGCCACCCGCCGACTGCGCTCGCTCCACTGCCGCGCCGCCATGTCGCCGGCCTTGAAGTGGTTGAGGGCGTAGCCGCCGGAGTGGATGCGCACGAGGGTGAAGCCGCCCGGGTACTCCTTCGCGGCGGCGACCTCCTGATGGGTGACGTGCGGGGCCCGCGTCAGCACGGTGCGCTTGTTGCGGTGCGTATGGCCGGCGTGGTGGAGGAAGACGCCGGGCGCGGAGGCGTAGGCGTCGACGAGCGCACGGGCCTGGCGGCGCTCCAGGCACTGGCCGCGGGTCACCGGGAACAGGGAGTCCCGCACGGTCAGCGGATGGTGGCCGAACACCAGCGTCGGCTGGTCCGGCTGCTCCCGCAACCGCCCCTGGAACCAGGCGAGCTGCTCGGCGCCGAGCCCGCCCGCGTCGGCGCCGTTGCCGGACTTGGCATAGGTGTCGAGGCCGATGATCCGCAGTCCGCCGAGGTCACGGGCGAAGTAGCCCGGCCCGTCGCCCCCGCCCGGGAACGTGGTGTGGAAGGAGTCGTCCCGGGAGCGGTCGTGGTTGCCGCGTACGACGAAGTAGTCCTCGCCGTGCGCGCCGAAACCGTCCAGGATCCGCCGGGCCTCGCCGAGGTGGTGGGCCGCCCCGCCGGCCGAGATGTCGCCCCCGGCCAGCAGCAGGTCCGCCCCGCGCCGCCGGGCCTCGGCGACCAGCGCGCGGCTCATCAGCTCCGGGTAGGGCGCGCGGCCCGCCTCCTGGACCACGCCGCGCAGCAGGGGCAGACCGCCGACGAGGCCGGCGGTGGTCTCGCCGAGGTGCAGGTCGTTGCAGAGCGCGATCGACAGCAGGTGCCGGCCGGGCGGGGGCTGCGGGGTGGTGAAGGAGTACGGCCCGCCGCTCGAACCGAGCCCGAACGCCGACGTGCCCACGGCGTTGCCGCGCACCAGGTGCAGCGAGGTGGGCGTGGCGGCGACGGCCCTGGAACGGGCCTGGTAGTAGTACGTCTGCCCCGGCTCCAGGTCCGTGAGTTCGACCTGGTGGTGGGCGGTCGCCCGGCCCTCGGACGCGGTGCGGTTCAGTCGCGCGGGGTGGGTGCCGTAGACGACCTCGCCCTCGGTGACCGCGGGCAGCGGGTGGCCCAGGCCGTCATCGGTGCCGGGAATGCCGGTGTACCAGGTGATGACGGCGCGGTCCTCGGTCAGGGTGACCAGTTCCAGGTTGACGGCGGTCAGGTCGTCGGGGTGCCACGAGCGCACCCGGCGCACGGCCGCGGAGGCCGAACGCAACAGGGCAGGGGCGAGGCGCGCACCGGAGCGCAGCACCTCGCAGGGGCCGGGGAAGGCCGACAGTGCTGCGAGAGCGGGGAGATGAGCGGAGAAGCAGCAGCGCATGTCCTTCATGTGGCCCGGACTGGTTAACAGGGGACGTGGCGGTGGCGGCGGGGCCAGGTCCGGCGCACGACATCTCCATGGAAGCAGCCCGCGGCCGCCCACCGAAGCGACTGTGCCGAGTCTCACCTGATCCCGAGTTGCGGGCTTACGTCCGGGTGTGTAACCGGTGGGGCGGGGGTGCAGAGAGGGGCAGACCGGGCAGCCCGTGGCCGCGGGAGGGATTCGGCGCAGCCGACTAGTCCGCGGCCCTCGTGAGGCGCACCCTGGAAGCAGTACTTCCGGAGGTGATCGTCATGATGCACACCGCAGTGGGATGGCATGTCGAGATGGAGTTCATGGAGGACGACGAGCACACGAGGGCCGTCGCGATGGTGCGGCTGCCCGACGGGACCGAGGTCCGGGCCCACGGGCACGCCGCCCGGCACCACACGGACTCCAATCAGCCACGTGTCGGGGAGGAGATCGCCGGCGCCCGCGCGCTGAACGAGCTCGCGATGCAGATGCTCACCAAGGCGCACGGCGAGATCGACGCGGCTTCGGGACGCACGTCGCACCCGATCCACGTGTGAACCGGCCCTCCTAGCCGGCGAGGGACGCCCGTACCGCCCGTATCAACCCCTGCGCCCTCGGATCCGCCGTCACCGTCTTGCGGAAGCCGTTCGTCACATAGCCGAACGCGATCCCCGCCTCCGGGTCGGCGAAGCCGAGGGCGCCGCCGCGTCCGGGGTGGCCGAAGGAACCGGGGCCCAGCAGCGGGGACGCGGTGCCGTGCAGCATGTAGCCGAGGCCGAAGCGGGTGTTCACGACCAGCACGCGGTCCGGGCCCGACGACTCCTGCGCCCTCGCCAGCTCCACCGTCTCCTGGTCGAAGAGCCGTACGCCGTCGACCTCGCCGATCAGCGCCGCGTAGACGCGGGCCAGACCGTCGGCGGTCGCGATGCCGTTGGTCGCGGGCAGCGCCGTCGCACGGTAGGCCGGGTCGTTCTGGTCGGGGAACGGGGTGATCGCGGCGAAGGCCCGGCGGGTGAGGGAGTCGGGGTCCTGGTAGGCGTCGGTGACCGAACGCTTCGGACGGGCCTTCAGGACCGCCCCCGACGCCGGCTCCGGCGCCTCGACGCGCCCGACCCGGCCCGCGCGCCCGGCCGCCTCCTCCTCGGCCGGCAGCCCCAGCCACAGCTCGGCACCGAGCGGACCGGCGATCTCGTCCGCGATCCACTCGCCGGTGCCCTTCCCGGTCACCCGCCGCACGATCCCGTCGAGCATCCAGCCGTACGTCAGCGCGTGGTAGCCGTGATCGGTGCCCGGCTCCCACGCGGGCGCCTGCGCGGCGACGGAGTCCGGGCCGCGCCGCGGGTCCAGCGACTCCTCCGGCGTGAGCGGACGGTCCAGGACCGGCAGCCCGGCGCGGTGGTTCAGCACATGCCTGACCAGCACCCGCTCCTTGCCCCGGGCCTTGAACTCCGGCCAGTAGTGGGCCACCGGCGCGTCCAGGTCCAGTTCACCGCGCTGCCGCAGTGCGAGGAGTACGGCGGCGGCGACGCCCTTCGTCGCCGAGCGCACGATCTGCGCGGTGCCCCGCTGCCAGGGCGCGGTGCCGTCCACGTCCTTCGCGCCGGCCCACAGGTCGACCACCTTGCGGCCGTCCCGGTACACCGTGACCGCGGCGCCTCGCTCGCCGAGGGTCTCGAAGTTCCGGACGAACGCGTCCCTGACCGGCTCGAAGCCCTCGGCCACTGCGCCGTTCACGTCCACGTCCGTCTCCTCGTCCTGCCTCGTGCGGGTGCCCTTCTACCCAAGCAGGATGGTGACGTCGATGTTCCCCCGGGTGGCGTTGGAGTACGGGCAGACGTCGTGCGCGGCGTCCACCAGCTTCTCCGCGATGTCCCGCTCCAGCACCGGCAGGGAGACGCTGAGGGCGACCGCGAGGCCGTAGCCGCGCTGCTTGTTGGGGCCGATGCCGACCTTCGCGGAGACCGTGGAACCGGTCAGGTCGAAGCCCGACCGACGGCCCACCAGC
Organism: Streptomyces sp. NPDC036764; assembly: GCF_055609385.1. NCBI lineage: Bacteria > Bacillati > Actinomycetota > Actinomycetes > Kitasatosporales > Streptomycetaceae > Streptomyces > Streptomyces sp. NPDC036764. The sequence goes on along the minus strand of NZ_JBVJPT010000012.1, from coordinate 196,649 downwards.
ACCAGCGCGTTGTGGAAGCAGGAGCTGTAGCCGGCGGCGAAGAGCTGCTCGGGGTTGGTGCCGTTGCCGTCGCCCCCGAGCTCGGGCGGCATCGCGACCCTCAGCTCGATCTGGCCGTCCTGGCTGGTGACATAGCCGTCCCTGCCGCCGTGCGCGGTGGCCTCGGCGACGTACATGATCTTCGTCGGACGGGTCTCGACGGTGGTGCCCTCGTCGGTCATGGGTGGCCCTCCCCCCGGAAGGTGCGCCTCGGAAAAGGTGCGCACAAGTACATCGTGCACAAGGTACTGGGCGGTAAGGGGCCTGCCGTTACCAGGGGGTAGCAACCGCGGGTAACCCGAGATCAGCGGGTGCGCTCGGCCGCCGCCCCGGCCTTCGCCGCCAGTTGCCACAGCTCCTCGCGCAGCCGCGCGACCTCCGGGCCGTCCAGCCCCGTGGCCGCGAGAAGGGAGCCGGGCACATGGGCCGCGCGCTCCCTCAGCTCCTCGGCGCGCCCCGTGCACGCGATCAGCACCGAGCGCTCGTCACGCGCCGCGCGCTGGCGGCGGACCAGCCCCGCCGACTCCAGCCGCTTCAGCAGCGGCGACACCGTGCCGTAGTCGAGCTTCAGCGCGCCGGCCAGTTCCTTCACCGTCGTCTCGCCGCGCTCCCAGAGGACCAGCAGGGCGAGGTACTGGGGATAGGTGAGGCCCAGTTCGTCGAGAAGCGGGCGGTACGCGGCCGTCACCGCGCGCTGGGCGGCGTACAGCGCGAAGCACAGTTGCTGGTCGAGCGACAGTGAGGCCGCTTCCTCGTGCGCGTACTTCTCGTTCGTCACGCGCCCATTGTCACGGAACGCGGGTCGAAGCCGAACGGCAGCTCCAGTCGGTGGGCGCGCATCAGCTCGTCGTCCGCGAGGAGTTCGCCGGTCCTGCCGTCCGCCGCGATCACGCCCTCGCTGAGGATCAGGGAGCGCGGGCACAGCTCCAGGGCGTACGGCAGGTCGTGCGTGACCATCAGGACGGTCACGTCCAACGAGCGCAGGATGTCGGCCAGTTCACGGCGGGATGCGGGGTCGAGGTTGGAGGAGGGCTCGTCCAGCACGAGGATCTCCGGCTCCATCGCGAGCACCGTCGCCACCGCGACCCGGCGCCGCTGCCCGAAGGAGAGGTGGTGCGGCGGACGGTCCTTGAACTCCGCCATGCCGACCCGCTCCAGCGCCCGCTCGACGCGCGCCTCCAGCTCGGCGCCCTTGAGCCCGGCCGCCGCCGGCCCGAACGCGACGTCCTCGCGGACCGTCGGCATGAAGAGCTGGTCGTCCGGGTCCTGGAACACGATGCCGACCCGGCGCCGGATCTCGGCCATGTGCTGCTTGCCGACGGGCAGCCCGGCGACCTTCACCGTGCCCGTGCCGCCGGTCAGGATGCCGTTGAGGTGCAGTACGAGGGTCGTCTTGCCGGCGCCGTTCGGGCCGAGCAGCGCGACCCGTTCGCCGCGGGCGACGCGGAAGTCCACGCCGAACAGGGCCTGGTGGCCGTCGGGGTAGGCGAAGGCGAGGCCCGAGACCTCGAGGGAAGCAGTCACAGCACCCATCCCAGCAGACAGACGACAAGGGCGGCGAAGGGGAGCGTGAGGGCGTACGACCACTGCGCCCGGGACGCGGTCACCTCGTCGATCACCGGCATCGAACCGGCGTACCCGCGGCTGACCATGGCCAGGTGCACCCGCTCGCCGCGTTCGTAGGACCGGATGAACAGCGCGCCCGCCGACTTCGCGAGGACGCCCCAGTGGCGCACGCCCTTCGCCTCGAAGCCGCGCGACTCCCGCGCGATGCGCATCCGCCGCATCTCGTCGGCGATGACGTCGCCGTAGCGGATCATGAAGGACGCGATCTGCACGAGGAGGGGCGGCAGCTTCAACCGCTGGAGCCCCAGCAGCAGTTCACGCAGCTCGGTGGTGGAGGCGAGCAGGACGGAGGCGGCGACGCCCAGGGTGCCCTTGGCGAGCACGTTCCAGGCGCCCCACAGCCCGCTGACGCTCAGCGACATCCCCAGCACCTCGACCCGCTCGCCCTCCGCCACGAACGGCATCAGCACGGCGAACGCGACGAACGGCACCTCGATCAGCAGCCGTTTGAGCAGAAAACCGGCCGGCACCCGGGCGACGTACGCGACGAGCGCGAGCAGCACGGCGTACAGGCCGAACGCCCACATCGCCTCCCGCGGCGTCGACACCACGACCACCACGAACGCGAACGTCGCGGCGAGCTTGGTGTGCGGCGGCAGACCGTGCACGGGCGAGTGCCCGTGCCGGTAGAGCCGGTGCGCGTGCCCCGCCCCCATGTCAGGCGCTCGAACCAGCGGTGGTGCTCGTGCTCGACGGCGACACGTCGTCCGTACGGCGCCTGCGCACCGCCCAGAACACCGCGCTGCCCGCGACCACCGTGGCACCGACGCCGATCACGCCCGCCAGACCGCCGGACAGGCGGGCGTCGGTGATGTCCTTGACGCCGTAGTCGGCGAGCGGGGAGTCGGAGCCGGCGTGGTCCTCGGTCTTCTTGTCGATGCCGTGGTCGGCGGCGACCTTCTCCAGACCGTCCGGGCTGGCGGAAGCGTAGAAGCTGACGAACCCGGCGAGCACCAGGGAGGTGACCAGGCCGACGGCCCACACCTTGCGCGGCGAGCGGGCGGCGACCGGGACGGCCGGCTCGGCGGCGGGCGCGTCGACCAGCTCGCCGTTGACCCGTAGCCGAAGGCGCTGACGCAGATCGCGGGCGCCGTACACGAGGTCGGGGCGTACGGCGACGACGGCGCCGACGGTCAGGGCGGTGATCGCGGCCTCGCCGATGCCGATCAGGATGTGCACGCCGACCATGGCGGCGGCGACCTTGCCGATGGAGACGTCGGTGGTGCCGCCGACCGCGTACATCAGCGTGAAGGCCAGCGCTGCCGCAGGCACGGACAGCAGGGCGGCGACGAAGGAGGCGACGGTGATCGAGCGGCGGCTGCGGGGCAGCACCTTCACCAGGCCGCGGAAGACGGCGTAGGCGACGACGGTCGTGACGATGGCCATGTTGGTGATGTTCACGCCGAGGGCGGTCAGGCCGCCGTCCGCGAACAGGATGCCCTGCATGAGCAGGACGACCGAGACGCACAGAACCCCTGTGTAGGGGCCGACGAGGATCGCCGCGAGCGCCCCGCCGAGCAGATGGCCGCTGGTCCCCGCGGCGACGGGGAAGTTCAGCATCTGCACGGCGAAGATGAACGCCGCCACCAGGCCGGCCAGCGGCGCCGTGCGCTCGTCGAGCTCACGGCGGGCGCCGCGCAGGCTCACGGCGACCGCGGCCGCGGCGACCACTCCGGTCACGGCGGAGGTGGGGGCGTCTATGAATCCGTCAGGTACGTGCACCGTTCGATGATAGTGGCTTGTTGCGAACTCCTTGCAAGAGCGAGGGGCTGGGAACTGCGTGCGGACGTCCTCTGCCCGAACGGGCAGAATCCGGGAAATATGCGACATTGGAGGGGGAGCGGAAGCACAGCTTTCGCACAGGTTGCGCAGCGTAAGGGGTCGACCGATGTCCGTAGTCGAACAGTACGCGCGAGCCCATATCGTCACGGACGCGGACATCCTCGCGGTCGACCAGGACGCGGTGCCGGTGGTGCTGCGGTACGACCCGGAGTCCGATCCCCGCTCGGTACGGATCGGGTTGCCGGGGCGTGAGGCCCACGAGTGGACCTTCTCGCGCTCACTCCTGGAACAGGGGCTGCGCGCCCCCGCGGGGAGTGGAGAGGTCCGGGTGTGGCCGTGCGGTCGCGTGCAGGCCGTGGTGGAGTTCCACTCCGCGCAAGGGGTGTCGGTGGTGCAGTTCGAGACGAAGGCGCTGATGAGGTTCCTGCGGCGGACCTATCTGGCCGCCGCCGTACCCGTGGAGCGTGAGGCTCAGTTGGGGCGCTGAGGCTCAGCCGCCCGCCTTGAGCAGCGCCGCCACGATCGGGCCGGCCGTGTCGCCGCCGTGCCCGCCGGACTGGACCACGCCCGCCGCCGCCAGGTCGCCGCGGTACGCGGTGAACCAGCCGTTCGGCTTCTTCTGGCCGTCGACCTCCGCCGAGCCGGTCTTGGCGCCGATGTCACCGGTGACCCCGGACATCGCCTCGGCCGCCGTGCCGTAGGACGCCGTGTACGCCATCAGTTCGCGCAACTGGGACAGCGTGGCGGCGGACATGGTGCGCGACGCCGTCGCGAGCTGCCGCCCGTCGACGTCGGGGGAGACCAGATACGGCTGCTTGAACGTGCCCGTCTTCACGGTCGCCGACACCGACGCCATGTTCAGCGGGTTCATCCGCACCCCGCCCTGCCCGATGAGCTCGGCCGCCATCTGGGCCTGCGACTGCACCGGGACGGCTCCGTCGAAGGTGGAGACGCCGACGGACCAGTTGTTCATCGAGAGGCCGAAGACCTGCTGGGCCTGCTTGGTGAGGCTGTCGTCGTCCAGTTCGGGCGCCTGGCTGATGAAGGCCGTGTTGCAGGAGCGGGCGAAGCTCGCCTTGAACGTGCCGCCCTTGATCTCGAACTTGTCGTCGTTCTGGAATTTCCAGTGCCCGTAGGTGAAGAACTTCGGGCAGGGGTGCTCCTTGTCCGCCGACGCCAGGCCCTTCTCGATCAGCAGCGAGGAGGTGATGACCTTCATCGTGGAGCCGGGTGCGAGGGAGCCCTGGAAAGCGGTGTTGAAGCCGTGCGAGGAGTTCGCGACGGCGAGGATCTCACCGGTCGAGGGCCGCAGTACGACGACCGACGCCTTCTCCTTCGCGGCGACCTGCTTCTCCGCGGCGGCCTGCAGCGCCGGGCTGAGCGTCGTCTTCACCGTGCCCGGCGTGCCCTCGCTCAGCTCCAGCAGCGTCTTGTCGGACAGCTCGGCCTTCTTGGACTCCTTGCCCCGGACCACCTGGAGCTCGACGCCCGCCTTGCCGCCGGCCTTCTCGCCGTACTTCTCGCGCAGGCTGTCCAGGACCGAGCCCAGCGACGGGTACTCCTTCTCCGTCAGCTCGCCGCCGTCCCGGTCCAGCGCCGTGACCGGCGGGGTGCCGGACGCGCCGGTGACCAGGGTGTCACCGTCCTTGAGCTCGGGGTGGACGATCGCCGAGTGCCACTCGACCAGCGGCTTGCCGTCCTTGGCGCGCCGGACGACGGTCAGCGCGCTCTCGTAGGTCAGCGGCTTGGCGGTGCCCTTGTACGACACCGTCGCCTTCACGGAGAAGGGGACCTTGGCACCGGCGCGGGCGCCGGCGGTCAGGGTGACGTCATTGATGTGGGCGTCCTTGGTGTAGCCGGTCAGCAGGGCTCGGGCGGCGGTGGTGTCGTCCGTGGCGGCGGCCGCCTCGGTCACCTTGCCCGCCTGCCAGGCGGTGAGGAAGTCCCGGGCCGCGGTGGTGACCTCGCTCGCCGACAGCGGCCCGGTCTTGACGGACCTGGCCTTCTGGCCGGAGCCCGCCGTCGAGTCCGTGCCGTTCTCGGCGGCCGCGCCGCTGCCGAGCAGCGCGTAGACCCCGAGCCCGGCGCCGCCGAGGACCACGGCGATCATCCCGCCGAGCATGGCGGGGTTGGTCTTCCGTCGCTCGGCGACGCGCCTTCTGTTGCCCACTTCTTTCCGTTCCCTCGCGTATTCCAGGAGCCCCCGCCGCCCCGCCGACCTCACGAATACCAACGACGACGACCACCCTAGAGTCCCGTGCCGCGGGGGATAAGTTCAGCCGGACGCTCGTAGCACGGCTGCGACAATCGGCCCGGCCGCGTCGCCACCGTGACCGCCCTGCTGGGACATGGCCGCGGCGGCCACATCGCCTCGGAACCCGGTGAACCAGCTATCCGAGGTGGCCTTGCCGTCGACCTCGGCGGAACCGGTCTTGGCGCCGACGTCACCGCCGACGCCCGACATGGCCGACCTCGCGGTGCCCTGCGTAGCGGTCAGCCGCATCATCTGCTTGAGCTGGGCAGCGGTGCTCGACGACAGCCCCCTGGCGGTGGCCAGTTGGCGCCCGTCGAACTCGGGCGAGATCAGATACGGCTGCCGGAAGTCGCCGGTGATCGCGGTGGCCGTGACCGACGCCATGTTCAGCGGGCTCATCTGGACCTGGCCCTGGCCGATGGCGTTGGCCGCGCGGTCCGGGCCGGTGGAGGCGGGGACGCTGCCGTCGAAGGAGATGATGCCGGTCTTCCAGTTGTCTTGGCCGAGCCCGAAGCGCTCCTGGGCCTCGTTCGTCAGGGAGGCGTCGGTGAGCGGGTCCTCGTCGACGAGCTTGATGAAGGCCGTGTTGCAGGAGCGCAGGAAGCCGCTCGCGAGCGTGGCGGTCGCGCTCTCGTCGGCCTTCAGGCCGTCGAGGTTCTTGAAGGTCTGGCTCTGCCAGGTGGCCGTGGGCGGGCAGGGCGCCGGGCCGTTCATCGTGGTCACGCCGTTGTCGATGAGCATCGCCGCGGTGAGGATCTTCATCGTGGAGCCGGGGGCGACGCGTGCCTCGAAGGCGGCGTTGAAGGCGTCGTCGCGGTGGTTCGCCACGGCCAGCACCTCGCCGGTGCCGGTCTTGAGGGCGACGACGGAGGAGTCGGCGTACTTCTTCACGGCCTTCTCGGCGGCCGCCTGCACGCTCGCGCTGAGCGTCGTCTCCAGTTGGCCCGGCTTGCCCTTCGACAGGGTCAGCAGCGAGGTGTCCGGTGACTCGTCGGCGTGCCGGATCGACAGCTCCACGCCGGGCTCGCCGCCGGCCTTGTCGCCGTACTTGCCGCGCAGGGTGTCCAGGATCGGGCCGAGCGAGGGGTACTTCTCCTTCGTCAGCACGGCCCCGTCGCGGTCGACGGCCTCGATGGGCGGGTTCGCCGCCTCGCCGGTGACGAGGGTGTCGTCCCGCTTGAGCTGCGGGTGGATCACGGTGGGCTGCCAGTCGACGAGGGCCCGCCCGGTGGTGCGCCCGCGGACGACGGTGAGCTCGCTCTTGTAGGTCAGCGGCTTGGACTTGCCCTTGTAGGACACCTTGGCCGTCACCGTGAACGGCACGGTGGCGCCCCGCGCCGCGGCCGGCGTGATCTTCACGCCGGTGATGTGGGCGTCCTCGCCGTAGGAGGACAGCACCGCCTCGGCGGCCGCGTCGTTGTTCGTGTACGTCGAGGCCTGTGCCGCCTCGCCCTTCTCCCAGGCCGCGAAGAACTTCGACGTGGTCTCCTCGACCTCGTCCGCGTCGGGCGGCCCGGTTCTCTCCGGTGCGGGCCCGGCGGCCCCCGTCGCCCCACCGCCGTTCAACGCCGACACGATGTTGTAGGCGCCGTAGCCGGCCCCGCCCACCATCACCGCGAACACGCCGCCTATGACGGCGACCTTGACCCCCTTGGACATGGTCCCCTCCCCGTTATGTCATCCGCACTGTAAGTGACATGAGGGAAACCAGTGGGAGTTGTTTTCTTTTGTTGTCCGAATGTGCGACCGATTCTTGGCCGGACGGTCGACACGTTCCGACAGGGGCCGGGCGGGCAACCAAGCGCGGGGGTCGCTGGTCGGACGAGTCGTCGGTCACCGCAACCGGGCCCCGGAGGTCCTCCCGTGCCGTATCCAACCGCCAGGGTTCGAACGTTTCGCGCCGCATCCGTACTGGTACTGGCGATCGGCACGGCCCTCGCCCTGCCGGCCGCCCTCGGCGCCCATCGCGGCAAGCCGGCGCGGCCTGCGACGGTCGGCGAGCAAGGGCCGAGGAAAGACCGGGCAGCGCCGGTAGCAGGACTCACCTACCAGGCGGCCCCGGGCCAGAACAACAGGGTGACCGTCACCGAGTCGTCGGCCGGCGCATACGGGGACATCATCACCTATGTGATCGACGACGTGGTCCCCATCGCCCCTGGGGGAGGCTGCGCCTACCTCAGCGACACCGACCGCACCAAGGTCTCCTGCAGGGTGAAGATCGAGGAGATGGCCACGAGCCCGTACCGCACGCTGCTCGTGGAACTCGGCGACGGAGAGGACACCGCCAGTGGCCACCGGGTCGGCGAATCCAGCATGGGCTACACGGTGTTCAGCTTCGGCTCCGGCAACGACACCTGGACAGGCACCTCGAACGAGGTCATGACCGTCTACGGCGGCCCCGGCGACGACAAGCTGACGGCGACTTACGGTGTGCAGGTCAGCGGCAACGCCGGAGACGACACGATCTACGCCGGCGACGGGGCGAGTGCCGTGGGCGGCCCCGGCGACGACACGATCCACGCCGTCGGCGACGGGGCCAGTGCATTGGGCGGCCCCGGCGACGACGTGCTCCGGGGCCGGGAGGGCGACCAGGTCCTGTCCGGCGAGCAGGGCGACGACTCGATCCACGGCGGCCCCGGCGACGACCTGCTGTCCGGCAACGAGGGCAACGACGTCCTGTACGGCGACGACGGTGACGACCGGATATGGGGCGAGCGCAGGGTGGGCGACGGCTTCGAACTGTCGCGGGACGAGAAGCTCGGCAAGAAGCGCGACGACAAGCTGTACGGCGGCCCCGGCACGGACAGGCTCTACGGCGGACCGGGCCCGGACGAGCTGTACGGCGGCCCCGGCACGGACCAACTGGACGGCGGCACCAGCCCGAACACCGTCGCCCAGGACTGACCCCGCCCGGCCCGCCCCCGGGCTACACCCAGGTATCCAGCCACATCCGCGACCGCCAGTCGTCGATGGGGATCGCCGTGCCCGTGTAGATCGGCCAGAAGTAGATGAAGTTCCAGGCGATCAGCAGCACCAGGACGCCCGCGCCCGTCGCGCCCGCCACGCGGCGGGTGTCGCTGGAGCCGGGTGGGCCGATGATCGCGCCGAGGAGCATCGCCACGGCCAGGCAGAGGAAGGGGAGGAAGACGACGGCGTAGAAGAAGAAGATCGTGCGTTCCTGGTAGAGGAACCAGGGGAGGTAGCCGGCGGCGACGCCGCAGGCGATGGCTCCGGCGCGCCAGTCGCGGCGGAAGAGCCAGCGCCACAGGACGTACAGGACCGCGAAGGCGGCCACCCACCACAGCAGCGGCGTGCCGAGGGCCAGCACCTCGCGGGCGCACTTCTCGCCCGCGTCGACGGGGCAGCCGTCCTTGCCGGGCGTGGGGGACTCGTAGAAGTACGACACCGGGCGGCCGGCGACGATCCAGCTCCACGGGTTGGACTGGTAGGTGTGCGGGGACGACAGGCCCACGTGGAACTCGTACACCTGGTGCTCGTAGTGCCACAGGCTCAGCCACCAGTCGGGGAACAGCCACGACCAGTTGCTCGTGCGGCCGTTGGCGGTCGCCCAGTCGCGGTAGTAGCCGCCGCTGCCGTCGGTGGGGGAGAGGATCCAGCCCGTCCACGACACGAGGTACGTGACGATCGCCACCGGGACCGTCGAGAGGAACGCCAGGCCCACGTCGTGCTTGAGCACCGCCGTGTACGGGTGGTGGGCGCCCGCGACCCGGCGGGCGCCGACGTCCCAGAGCACGGTCAGCAGGCCGAACGCGACCAGGAAGTACAGGCCGTTCCACTTGGTGCCGATGGCCAGGCCCAGCATCAGGCCGGCCAGCCAGCGGTACGGGCGCCGGCCCAGGCGCAAGGTTTCGGCGATGTGCGCGTCGGGGCGGACCCGGCCGTCGGCGTCCAACGGCAGCGCGGCGGCGAGTTTCGCGCGGGCCCGGTCCCGGTCGATGACCAGGCAGCCGAACGCCGCCAGCACGAAGAACATCAGCACCCCGTCGAGCAGCGAGGTGCGCGCCATCACGAAGGCCAGCCCGTCGACCGCCATCAGCGTGCCGGCGAGGCAGCCGAGGAAGGTCGAGCGGAAGATCCGGCGGCCGATGCGGCACAGCATCAGCACCGCGAGCGTGCCCAGCAGCGCCGTCATGAAGCGCCAGCCGAACGGGTCGAACCCGAACACCAGCTCGCCGAGCCCGATCACGTACTTGCCGACCGGCGGATGCACGACGTACGACGCGTCCGTCGGGATGTGCACCTGGTCGCCGAGCCTGAGGACCAGGTCGTTGGCGTTCTTGTCCCAGTCGACCTCGAAGCCGCGGTGGACGAGCGCCCACGCGTCCTTGGCGTAGTACGTCTCGTCGAATATCACCTTCTTCGGGTTGCCCAGGTTCCAGAACCGCAGCACACCCGCCAGCAGCGTCACCAGCAGCGGGCCGCCCCACGCCGACCAGCGCGCGATCCGCTCGGCGAGCGGCCGCGAGATGCCGAGGAACTGCCACATCCGCGGGCTGGGCTGGACGTACGGCGGCACGAGCTGCTCGCGTACGTCGCCTCTGGGCGCCGCCGTGTAGCCGAATCGGCGCAGCCGCTGCTGCCACGACGGCCGCTGCTCGTGCGGTGCCTCGCTCTGCTGGATGTCCGTGGAGTCCATCGACGACGCTGTACTGGTCACCGCGCCATCGTAGGGAACACGTCTGTGGGAGTCGCGCGGATGCGCCCTGCGAGGATGGAAACGTGACAGGAACCCTTGTTTTGGCAGGCACCCCCATCGGCGACGTCAAGGACGCCCCGCCCCGGCTCGTCGAGGAACTGACCGGTGCGGACCTGGTCGCCGCGGAGGACACGCGGCGGCTCAAGCGCCTCACCCAGGCGCTGGGTGTGCAGGTGGCGGGGCGGGTCGTGTCGTACTTCGAGGGCAACGAGGCGGCCCGCACGCCGGAGCTGGTCGAGGCGCTGCTTGCGGGCTCGCGGGTGCTGCTGGTGACCGACGCGGGGATGCCGTCCGTGTCCGACCCCGGGTACCGGCTGGTCGCGGCGGCAGTGGAGAAGGACATCAAGGTCACCGCCGTGCCCGGTCCGTCCGCCGTGCTCACCGCGCTCGCGCTGTCCGCGCTGCCCGTCGACCGGTTCTGCTTCGAGGGGTTCCTGCCGCGCAAGGCCGGGGAGCGGCTGTCGCGGCTGAAGGAGGTCGCCGAGGAGCGGCGCACGCTCGTCTACTTCGAGGCACCCCACCGCCTCGACGACACCCTCGTCGCGATGGCCGAGGTGTTCGGCGCCGAGCGGCGGGCCGCCGTGTGCCGGGAGCTGACCAAGACATACGAGGAGGTCAAGCGCGGTGGGCTGGGGGAGCTCGCGGCCTGGGCCGCCGAGGGCGTGCGCGGGGAGATCACCGTCGTCGTCGAGGGGGCTCCGCAGAAGGGGCCCGAGGAGCTCGACGCGCAGGAGCTGGTGCGCCGGGTTCGCGTCCGCGAAGAGGCCGGGGAGCGTCGCAAGGAGGCCATCGCGGCGGTGGCGGCGGACGCCGGGCTGCCCAAGCGGGAGGTCTTCGACGCCGTCGTGGCGGCGAAGAACGCGGGGGCGTGACACGCCGGGTGAGCAGGGCGTATATCGCATGAGCGTGCGCCCCATGCCGGGGTAAAGGGACCCGGGCCTTACGGCAAGGAACGTCCAAGTCGGCGCCAACACTGGACAGATTGCGTGCGTTCACTCATGCGGAGGAGTCCACTGGGTTGTGGGACGCGACCCGTCCCACCCAGCGGACCACAGGAGCTGGCATGAGTGAGATCGCACAGCAGACCACGGGCCTTCGCAGCGCCGCGACCGCCGTCGTCCACGAGTCGTATTCGTTCGCCTGCATGCGCTGCGGGCATGGCTGGGAGCAGTCGTACGAGATAGAGCACCACATAGACGGCGACGGCCGTGAGTTCGTGATGTACGTCGCGAACGGCCAGGTTGTGCCCTCCCCGCTCAGCCGGCCCGCGTGCCAGAACTGCGACGGGCACATAGTGCGGATCATGCGCGCCGGCCAGGTGTCCTCCGTGCAGAACTCCCTGCATCACCCCGCCCCGGTCCCCACCCAGGCGAAGCCGGGGGCGGACGCGCAGGCGGAGAGCGAGTCGGCGCCGGCCGAGCCGCACCACCACTGGCATCTGTCCGATCTGCTGCACGTCTTCCACCGCAAGGCGAGCTGAGCCGAGCTCCCGGCCGGCAGGGCATGCCCCTTTCGTAGGATCGGGGCATGCCTTCGAACGCCGCCGACAAGCACGCCGCCCCGCCGCTGCCGGACCCGCTCCGGGTGCCGGTCGCCGACTCGCACACCCACCTCGACATGCAGTCCGGCACCGTGCAGGAGGGGCTGGACAAGGCGGCGTCGGTGGGGGTGACGACGGTCGTGCAGGTGGGCTGCGACGTACGCGGCTCGCAATGGGCGGCCGAGACGGCGGCGCAGTACGACGCCGTGCACGCCACCGTCGCACTGCACCCCAACGAGGCGCCGCGCATCGTGCACGGCGACCCCGACGGCTGGTCGCGGCAGGGGGCGCGTGAGCCGGGTGGTGCGCGGGCGCTCGACGAGGCGCTCGCGGAGATCGACCGCCTCGCCGCACTCCCTCAGGTCAAGGGCGTGGGCGAGACCGGCCTCGACTACTTCCGCACCGGGCCCGAGGGCAAGGAGGCGCAGGAGGCGTCGTTCCGCGCCCACATCGAGATCGCCAAGCGGCACGGCAAGGCCCTCGTCATCCACGACCGCGACGCCCACGCCGACGTGCTGCGCGTCCTGAAGGAGGAGGGCGCGCCCGAGCGGACCGTCTTCCACTGCTACTCCGGCGACGCGGAGATGGCCCAAGTGTGCGCCCGCGCCGGATACTTCATGTCCTTCGCCGGCAACGTCACCTTCAAGAACGCCCAGAACCTGCGGGACGCGGTGGCCGTCGCCCCGCTGGAGCTGCTCCTGGTGGAGACCGACGCGCCCTTCCTCACGCCGGCGCCGTACCGCGGACGGCCCAACGCGCCGTATCTCATTCCGATCACGGTGCGCGCCCTGGCGGCCGTACGGGGGATCGACGAGGACACGCTGGCGGCGGCCCTCGGGACGAACACGGCACATGCCTTCGGCTACTGACCGATAACCGCCCGATAACGCTCGTGCGGGTCCGCCTCCGACCGACGGACACGTTGAGTAGTCGCGTCGCTTTGGAGAGTGACGACCCCTCCGCTAGGTTCTGGGGGCCCGAAACGGACCCCTCCGGTGGAGCATGTCGTCGTGAGCAACGCGCAGTTCGAGACGTACGGCCCGAGCCCGGCCCATGAGCCCCCGGGGTACGGCGGCTTCGACCCCTACAGCGCACAGACGCTGGCGTACGGGGTGCCGAGGCCCTATGAGTCGCATACGGACAGTTACGGAACCGGGTACGACCGGCACGCCTCGCACCAGTCGTACGCGGCGTACGAGGACACCTACCGGCCCGCGTACGAGATCGCCGAGGCGGCGCACGCGCCCGTCGCGCGCCCCAGGAGCGGCCGGCGGGCCGCGCACCGGCGCCGGGCGCGGGCCGCCGAGCGGGGCGACGGGACCATGCGCAAGCTGGTTCCGCAGGCGCTGGTCGTCGCGTTCCTCGCGGGCGGCACCAGCGCCTTCGTGGCCAAGGACAAGGCGGTCGAGCTGAGCGTCGACGGCGGCAGGCCGCGCAGCCTGCACACCTTCGCGGACGACATCACCGAACTGCTGACCGAGGAGGGCGTCGACGTGGGGGCGCACGACAGGGTCGCGCCCGCTCCCGACGCGGGGCTCGCCAACGGCGACGAGGTCGCGGTGCACTACGGCCGCCCCGTGCGGCTCACCCTCGACGGCCAGAAACGCGAGGTGTGGACGACGGCCCGCACCGTGGAGGCGGCGCTCACCCAGCTCGGAGTGCGCGCAGAGGGCGCGTATCTGTCGACGTCGCGCTCCCGGCGCATCGGACGGGAGGGGCTCGCGCTGGACGTGCGCACCGAACGGGCGGTGACCGTGATGGCGGACGGCCGGGCACGCACGATCCGCACGAACGCCGCGAGCGTGAGCGAGGTCGTGGAGCAGGCCGGGATCACCCTGCGCGGGCAGGACACCACCTCGGTCCCCCTGGAGAGCTTCCCGCGCGACGGGCAGACGGTCACCGTGCTGCGGATCACCGGGCGCAAGGAGATCCGCGACGAGGCGATCCCGTTCGCGGTCGAGCGCGTCGACGACCCCTCGGTCTTCAAGGGCACCGAGGTCGTCGAGCGGGCGGGACAGGCGGGGCTGCGGCGGCTCACGTACTCGCTGCGCACGGTCAACGGCGTCCGGCAGAAGCCGCGGCGGATCAGGACCGAGGTGGTGCGCGAGCCGCAGACGCAGGTGGTGAAGGTGGGCACGAAGCCACTGCCGACGTCCGTCAGCGGGGCCGGCGAGCTCAACTGGGACGGGCTCGCGGCGTGCGAGTCCGGGGGGCAGGCGGACGCGGTGGACTCGTCGGGGACGTACGGCGGGCTGTACCAGTTCGACACCCACACCTGGCGCGGACTCGGCGGGAAGGGCCGGCCGCAGGACGCCCCGGCGGAGGAACAGACGATGCGCGCTAAGAAGCTGTACGTGCGGCAGGGCACCAGTCCCTGGCCGCACTGCGGGGCGAAGCTGCACGGGTGAGCGCCGGGCGCGGGCCGGGCCGGCGGCGCCCCGTACCCTTGTCGGGTGAGCAGCCCCACCCCCGACGCCCTCCTGGGCCCCGCCGACGTCCGTGAACTCGCGGCCGCCCTCGGCGTGCGTCCCACCAAGCAGCGCGGCCAGAACTTCGTGATCGACGCGAACACCGTCCGGCGTATCGTCCGCACCGCCGAGGTGCGGCCCGACGACGTGGTCGTGGAGGTCGGCCCGGGACTCGGCTCCCTCACCCTCGCCCTGCTGGAGGTGGCCGACCGCGTCACCGCCGTCGAGATCGACGACGTCCTGGCCGCCGCGCTCCCCGCGACCATCGCGGCCCGGATGCCCGAGCGCGCCGAGCGCTTCTCGCTGGTGCACTCCGACGCGATGCGCGTCGACGAGCTGCCCGGCCCGCCGCCCACCGCGCTGGTCGCCAACCTCCCGTACAACGTGGCCGTGCCGGTCCTGCTGCACATGCTCGCCACCTTCCCGAGCATCGAACGCACCCTCGTCATGGTGCAGTCGGAGGTCGCCGACCGCCTCGCCGCCGCACCCGGCTCGAAGGTGTACGGCGTGCCGTCGGTGAAGGCCAACTGGTACGCCGAGGTCAAGCGGGCCGGCGCGATCGGGCGCAACGTCTTCTGGCCCGCGCCGAACGTCGACAGCGGGCTGGTGGCGCTGACCCGGCGCACCGAGCCGATCAAGACCACCGCCGCCAAGCGCGAGGTCTTCGCCGTCGTCGACGCCGCCTTCGCCCAGCGCCGCAAGACGCTGCGCGCCGCTCTGGCAGGCTGGGCCGGTTCGGCGGCCGCCGCCGAGGCCGCCCTCGTCGCCGCCGGTGTCTCCCCGCAGGCGCGCGGCGAGTCCCTGACGGTCGAGGAGTTCGCGGCCATCGCCGAGAACAAGCAGGCCACCGGGCAGGAGGCACAGGCCACCGGCCGGCAGACCCAGGCCGCCGCCCCGCCGACACGCCCCGCCGCCGAGCACGAGGAGTCCGAGTAAGTGAGCGCGAGCGTCGTCGTACGCGTCCCGGCCAAGGTCAACGTCCAGCTCGCGGTCGGCGCCGCCCGTCCGGACGGCTTCCATGACCTGGCCAACGTCTTCCTCGCCGTCGGCCTCTACGACGAGGTCACCGTGACCTCCTCGCCCGGCGGCCCGCGGGTCACCTGCGACGGCGCGGACGCCGACCAGGTCCCCCTCGACCGTACGAACCTCGCCGCCCGCGCGGCCGAGGCGCTCGCCGCGCGGTACGGCCTCGCCCCCGACGTGCATCTGCACATCGCCAAGGACATCCCGGTCGCTGGCGGCATGGCGGGCGGCAGCGCGGACGGCGCCGGCGCGCTGCTGGCCTGTGACGCGCTGTGGGGTACGAACGCCTCCCGCGAGGAACTCCTCGACATCTGCGCCGAGTTGGGCAGCGACGTGCCGTTCAGCCTGGTCGGCGGCGCGGCCCTCGGCACCGGGCGGGGCGAGAAGCTGCGCCCGCTCGACGTGGGCGGCACCTTCCACTGGGTGTTCGCGATGGCCGAGCGGGGCCTTTCGACGCCCGCGGTCTTCCGTGAGTTCGACCGGCTCGGCGAGGGCACCGACATCCCCGAGCCCGTCGCCTCGCAGCCGCTGCTCGACGCCCTCGCCAAGGGAGACCCGGACGCGCTCGCCGCCGCCGTCTCCAACGACCTCCAGCCCGCCGCCCTCTCCCTGTTCCCGGAACTCGCCGACACCCTCGCCGCGGGGCTCGCGGCGGGCGCGCTGACGGCGCTGGTCTCCGGCTCGGGCCCGACCACGGCGTTCCTCGCCCGGGACGCCGAGTCGGCCGTGAAGGTGGCCGACACCCTGCGGGCGTCCGGCACTTGCCGTGCGGTGCGCACCGCGTCGGGGCCCGCGCAGGGCGCCACGGTCGTGCGAGTCGCCGGAGCGTGACGCCGTACTCACAGGTACGCGTTCTTCGCTCGATCTCCACACGGAAGTACTGCGATCGCAGTACCCGTGGGGCCGCTGAGGCGTTTAGGGTCGCTTGACGTTTCAACTGTCGGGCCGCGGTGCCCGGCCCACCGTCAAGTGCACTTCTGGAAGGGGACACTCCTGTGTCCGAATCCCCCACACCCGCCCAGCAGTCTCACCGTAGAAAGCGCTCCCTGTCCCGTCGCGGCATGATCGCCACGGGCGGCGCGGTGGCCGCAGGAGCCGCGCTCACGCCGATGGTGTTCGCCTCCACCGACTCCGACGATACGGACGACTCCGCCTCCGAATCCGGTGGTTCGAGCACGACGCCGCAGAAGTTCCCCGCCACCCGGACCGAGGCCGCCACCGGCACCGGCGAGGCCGCCACCGCCTTCGCCGCCTCCTACGTGGGAGTGCGCTGGTCCGGCGCGAAGGAGGGCACCGCCATCCGGCTCGCGAACGGCGACTGGCAGACGCTGACGAGCGGCTGCGCGACCGTCGAGGGCGGCGGCACGGCCCTGGTCGCCGCCGGCGACGCCAAGGTCTACGAGGTGAAGGCCCCGAGCGGCATCGACGGCGTGCGCTCGCTGGCGATCGACACCACCGACGGCCCCGACCGCACCTTCCGGGTGCCGAGCGAGCCCACGCGCGTGCGTGGTGTCGGCTACCTCTCGCGCCCGGCCTGGGGCGCCGACGAGTCCAAGCGGTACAAGGACGGCAAGGTCAACTCGCCCGAGAAGTACTACCCGCTCCAGGTCATCACGGTCCACCACACCGCGACGCCGAACGACGACCCCGACCCGGCCGCGACGGTGCGCGCGATCTACGAGTACCACGCGATCACCAACGACTGGGGCGACATCGGCTACCACTTCCTCATCGACGAGGCGGGCACCGTCTACGAGGGCCGCTACTCCGGCGACGACGGCATCCCCGCCTTCGACCCGGACGGCGACCTCGTCACCGCCTTCCACTCCGTCGGCTACAACTCCGGAGCCCTCGGCATCGCCCTGATCGGCAACCTCGACCAGCAGGCCCCCACGGACGCGGCGAAGGCCTCCCTGATCCGGCTGATCAAGGTGATATCCCGGTTCAAGGGCCTCGACCCGCAGGCGAGGGTGACGTACACCAACCCGGTCAACGGCGCCAAGAAGGACACCAACACGGTCGGCGGTCACCGCGACTACTTCGACACCGAGTGCCCCGGGCAGGTCATGTACGACCTCCTGGCCGAGGTCCGCGCGGCGGCGGCCGGCCGCTGACGCCGGGCACGGCGAAGCGCCCCGGGGACCGCGGTGGAGTCTCCGGGGCGCACGGCTGTCCGGACGGTGTGCGCCCCTGGTCGCAAGGGCTTGGGTGCGGAGCCGTCGGCGGGCGCGACTACCCTGGAAGGTCGATCGTCCCCCTGGGCAGGAGAGAAATGGCCGTCAACCTGGTCAATGTCGAGAACGTCAGCAAGGTGTACGGCACCCGTGCCCTGCTCGACGGTGTCTCGCTCGGCGTCTCCGAGGGCGACCGCATCGGCGTCGTCGGGCGCAACGGCGACGGCAAGACGACCCTGATCCGGATGCTGGCCAAGGTGGAGGACACCGACACCGGCCGGGTCACCCACTCCGGCGGGCTGCGGATCGGCGTCCTCACACAGCACGACTCACTGGACTCCGAGGCGACCGTCCGGCACGAGGTCATCCGGGACATGGCCGACCACGAGTGGGCGGGCAACGCCAAGATCCGGGACGTGCTCACGGGCCTCTTCGGCGGGCTCGACCTGCCCGGCTTCCCGCAGGGCCTGGACACCGTCATCGGCCCGCTCTCCGGCGGCGAGCGGCGGCGGATCGCGCTCGCCAAGCTGCTCATCGAGGAGCAGGACCTGATCGTCCTCGACGAGCCCACCAACCACCTCGACGTCGAGGGCATCGCCTGGCTCGCCCAGCATCTGCGCGAGCGGCGCTCGGCGCTCGTCTGCGTCACCCACGACCGCTGGTTCCTCGACCAGGTCTGCACCCGCATGTGGGACGTCCAGCGCGGCGACGTCTACGAATACGAGGGCGGCTACTCCGACTACGTCTTCGCGCGTGCCGAGCGCGAGCGCATCGCCGCGACCGAGGAGGTCAAGCGGCAGAACCTGGTCCGCAAGGAGCTGGCCTGGCTGCGCCGCGGCGCCCCCGCGCGGACGTCCAAGCCGCGCTTCAGGGTCGAGGCCGCCAACGAGCTCATCAAGGACGTGCCGCCGCCCCGCGACAGCAGCGAGCTGATGAAGTTCGCCTCGTCCCGGCTCGGCAAGACGGTGTTCGACCTGGAGGACGTCACCGTCCAGGCAGGCCCCAAGGTGCTGCTCAAGCATGTGACGTGGCAGCTCGGACCCGGCGACCGCATCGGCCTCGTCGGCGTCAACGGCGCGGGCAAGACCTCCCTCCTGCGCGCGATGGCCGAGGCCGCGCGGACCGAGGGCGAGGCGCAACCGGCCGGCGGGCGGATCGCCGTCGGAAAGACCGTCAAACTCGCCTATCTGTCCCAGGAAGTCGCCGAGCTGAACCCGAACTGGCGGGTGCTGGAGGCCGTTCAGCAGGTGCGCGAGCGCGTGGACCTCGGCAAGGGCCGCGAGATGACCGCCGGTCAGCTCTGCGAGACGTTCGGCTTCAACAAGGACAAGCAGTGGACGCCGGTCGGCGACCTGTCGGGCGGTGAGCGCCGCAGGCTCCAACTGCTGCGCCTGCTCATGGACGAGCCCAACGTCCTCTTCCTCGACGAGCCCACCAACGACCTCGACATCGAGACCCTCACCCAACTGGAGGACGTCCTCGACGGCTGGCCGGGCTCGATGATCGTCATCTCCCACGACCGGTTCTTCGTCGAGCGCACCACGGACCGGGTGTTCGCCCTGCTCGGCGACGCCACCCTGCGGATGCTGCCGCGCGGCATCGACGAGTACCTGGAGCGCCGCCACCGCATGGAGGCGCAGGTCGTCGCGGCGGCCGCCGCCTCGGCCGCGGAGAAGGCCGTACCGGAGAAGAACTCGGCCGATGCGCGCGCCGCCAAGAAGGAGTTGCAGAAGATCGAGCGGCAGCTCGACAAGCTCTCCGAGCGGGAGACCAAGCTGCACGCGCAGATCGCCGAGCATGCGACGGACTTCGGGAAGGTCGCCGAACTCGACGCGGAACTGCGGGACCTGGCGGGGCAGCGGGATGAGCTGGAGATGCGCTGGCTGGAACTCGCGGACGACGCGTAGCGCTTCGCTGGGTGGGCCGTGACTACGGAAGTGGCGGGCTCGTGTTGGTTGTCGGGTGCGGTGTGGTGGGGCTGGTCGCGCCCGCGCGGCGGTAGCCGCAAATAGACACAGCCCCGCGCCCCTTGAAGGCGCCTCCGGCGCCTCTTCCGGGCGTCTGCGTGCGCCGTGTGAAGGGGGCGTGAAGGCGCATAACGGGGGTATCACGGGGCGGTTCTCCGTTGGGAACAGGGGTGGATGCGGGCCGGTGTGCTGTCGGTGGCGGGTGATAGAAAGGGCCGCCTGAGAACAGTCTGAGAAAAGCTGGTGTGGCGGAAACGCGACGGCACAGAACGTGGCACCACACCGGTCTCAAGGGGGAACCGCTCATGAGCCAGCCGCCCAACCAGCCGCCGCAGGGCGGTTTCGGTGCACCACAGGATCCGCGGCAGGGCGGCTTCGGGGCACCGCAGACCCCGCCCCCGCCGCAGGGCGCCCCCCAGACACCCCCGCCGCCGCAGGGCCCGCCGCAGACGCCGCCGCCTCCGCAGGCCCCGCCGGCCGGCGCACCGCAGCCCGGCTACGGCTACCCGCAGCAGCCGGGCCAGCCCGCGCAGCCGGGCCCGTACCAGTCCGGCCCGTACGCACAGCCCCAGCAGCAGCCGGGGCCGTACGGCTATCCGCAGCAGCCCGGCTCCTACGGCCAGCAGCCCGCCCAGGGTTACGGCTACCCGCCCCAGCCGCAGTACCCGGGCGCCCCCGGCACCCCGCCCGGCGGCTCGCGCAACCCCTTCAAGGGCAAGCCCGCCGTGGCCATCGGTGCCGCGGTCGCCGTCCTGCTCGTCATCGGCGGCACCGTGTTCGCGGTGACCCGCGGCGGTGACGGCAAGGACGACAAGCCGGTCGCCCAGCAGAGCGACGACCCCAAGGGCTCCGAGTCCCCGTCCGACTCCGGCGGTGGCGGCAGCGAGGGCGGCGCCGACCCGGAGAACCTCAACGGAGGCCGCCAGGCGGGCGAGTCGAAGGTCCTCTGGTACAAGCCGGCGCCCGACGCGCCCAAGTCCGGCGCCGACGCCCCCGGCATGTGGGTCACCGACAAGACCGCGGTGAAGGCGGCGTACAAGCAGCTCTTCGGCTTCAAGGTCGGCGACGGCGAGGACGCCTGGGACCCGATCACCTTCCCGGAGAAGATCTGCGCGGTAACCCCGCAGAAGTCGGCCGGCGACAAGATCGTCGTCGCCTACATGAGCGGCAGCAGCGACCGCGCCAAGTGCAACCAGCTCCAGCAGGTCGACCTCGACACCGGCGACAAGGGCTGGAAGGGCAGCGTCGCCGACGGCGCGCTCTTCGACAGCACGCTCGACGTCGAACTGACCATCACCGGCAAGACGTTGCTGGTGGGCCGCTCGCAGTCGGGCACGGCGTACGACATCGACAGCGGCAAGAAGCTGTGGGACAAGACGCGGTTCGGCGACAAGTGCTTCCCCGACGCGTTCGCGGGCGGCGACAAGGTGATCGCCGTCGCGTCCTGCGCCGCCTCCAGCAGCAACGAGCACGACGAAATGCAGGAACTCGACCCGGCGACCGGCAAGGCGAAGTGGACCTTCGCGTACAAGGACGGCTGGCGGATCTCGCGCATCTTCTCCCTCGACCCGCTGGTCGTCTACAGCACCAACGAGAAGGAGAAGTCGGGGAACATCTCCACGTTCGACTCCTCCGGCAAGTTCCGCTCGCAGGTCGGCGTCAAACTCGAGATCGGCGCCGAGTGCGGCTGGGCCATCCTCCAGCGTGACCTTCAGGGCTGCTCCGGTGTGGTCGCCGACGCGAACACGCTGTACATGCCGACCAAGGCGACCGCCAGCGCCAACGAGATCGTCGCCATCGACCTCGGCAACGGCAAGGAGAAGTGGCGGGTGAAGTCCCCGGCCGACGAGTCGATGCTGCCGATCAAGGTCGAGGACGGTCAACTGATCTCCTATGTCCAGGCGTCGTACGACGCGGGCGGCCAGGTCGTGGCGATCCCGATCTCCGGCAGCAGCCACCGGCCGGCGAAGGTGCTCCAGAACCCGACGAGCGCCGCGGACATCGAGAACGGCTTCTTCTCCAAGGCCTACGACTGGGCCGACGGCCGCTTCTACCTCTCCAGCACCCGGCTGAGCGGCCAGGACGAAGCCAAGGAGAAGCTGATCCTCGCCTTCGGCAAGTGAGGCGCGCACCGCTCACGCCCTCGCCCCCGCGCCCGTCGTCCCCCTCCCCTGAGGTACCCACGCCATGACCCAGCCGCCGCCTCCGCCGCCCAACCAGCCCCCGCCGGGCGGGTTCGGCCCGCCGCAGGATCAGCCGCCCCAGCAGCCGGGCGGCGGCTTCGGCGCCCCCCAGACACCGCCGCAGCAGCCCCCGCAGCCCCCGGCGCAGGCACCCGGGCAGCCCGCGTACGGCTATCCCCAGGCCCCGCAGGGAGCACCCCAGGCCACCCCGCCCGGGTACGGCTACCCCACTGCGCAGCCCGCCCCGTACGGACAGCCGCCGCAGAACCCCTACGGCCAGCCCCAGAACCCGTACACCCAGGCGCCCGGCTACGGCTATCCGCAGCAGACCGTGCCGATGCACCCGCAGCCGGGACAGGCCGCGGGCGGCGCGGGCCGGTCCAGCTCGCAGCTCGCCGTCATCATCGCGGCCGCGGTCGTGGTGATCGCCCTGATCATCGGCGGCGGCGTCTGGTACGCGAAGTCCGGTGACAACGGCGGCAAGGACGACACCGCCGGCTCCAGCGGCGGCACCGGCGGCGGGGGCGACGACGCGGGAGGCGGCTTCGACGCCCCCGACGGGTCGGAGAAGGTGCCCTCGAACACCGCCTCCCAGGTCCTCTTCCAGGTCCCGGCGCCCAATGTCGACGACGACACCAGCATCGTCGTGTCCGGCTCCTGGCTGACCGACAAGGCGTACGTCAAGAGCGGCGTCGCGGAGATCGTCGGCTACGACCCCGACAAGGGTTCCAAGCTGTGGTCGGTCAAGCTGCCCGGCCCGGTCTGCCAGGCCGCCAAGCACATCAGCGAAGACGGTGTGACGGCCGTCGCCTTCGAGCCCGCCATGCCGACCAAGGACAAGCCCTCTCACGGCTGCACCCAGGTCGCCGCGATCGACCTCGACACGGGCAAGAAGCTCTGGACGAAGACCGCCCAGAACGAGGACGGGCTGATCCGCTACGACAACATCACCCTCAGCGGGGGCACGGTCGCGGCCGGCGGCACCAGCGGCGGCGCCGCCTTCGACCTGAAGACCGGCAAGCCGCTGTGGGTCCCGAAGGCGAACGACGGCTGCTACGACCTCGGGTACGCGGGCGGCCCGAAGATGGTCGCGGTCCGCAAGTGCGGTTCCTACGACCAGCCTCAGCTCCACATCCAGACCATCGACCCGAAGACCGGGAAGGTGATCTCCGAGTACAAGATGGCCGAGGGCGTCGAGTACGCCAGCGTGATCTCCACCGACCCGCTCGTCGTGGCCGCCGAGGCGGGCCAGTCCGAGGACTCCATCGGCATCACGGACGCCTTCTCCATCGACAACAAGACCGGCAAGCTGCGCATCCGCATCTCCGTGCCGGGCGACCAGTACGCGGCCCGCTGCTCCGGCGTCACCACGATCGAGACGTGCACGGGTGTGGTGGTGGGCAACGACCGGCTCTACGTGGAGACCAAGGCGCACGAAGGCGGCGGCGAGTACGGCCAGACCAACGAGATCGTCGCCTTCGACCTGGCCACCGGCAAGCAGACCGGCCAGCGCGCGGACGCGGGCGACCGGTACACGATCACGCCGCTGCGCATGGACGGCGGCAACGTGATCGCGTACAAGCGTCCCCCCTACGACAAGGGCGGGCAGATCGTCAGCATCGACGGCGGCAGCTTCGAGGAGACGACGCTGCTGGAGAACCCGGCCGCCAGGTCGGTGCGGGACGTGGAGATGCGGATGTCGCCGGAGTACTCCGAGATCCTCTACGCGCAGGGGCATCTGTACATGTCCGCCAAGTTCGCCAGCGAACTGGGCAGTTCGGATATCCGCAAGGCCCATGTGATCGCGTTCGGTGCGACCGGCTGAGGTCACCGCGCCCGGTCGTGAAGACGGCTCCGTCCCTGCTCGGGGGCGGAGCCGTTCGCGTACTGCCTCATCGCCCTCGAATGCACGGAAAGCCAGAAAATCCGCCGTTCCGGGGCACTTCTCGCCGGTAGGGGGAGCGCAACGTCGAACAAGCGTGTAGCTTCCGGGGGCATGAAGGGCGGGGGAGCCGGGAGGGGGCTTCTGTCCGCGCGGACCAGTGGGCATCCATAGTGGGGCATCCGGACTGGTACAGGCGGTCCTGGGTATTGATGGGGTTCCATTGGGGGGACTGGGGGGTTGCTCGATGGGAGTTCGGCTCATGGTGGTCGACGACCACCGATTGCTCGCCGAGGCGCTGGCCTCGGCACTGAAGTTGAGGGGGCACCGGGTGCTGGCCGCGGCGGCGCCCGCCGCGGGGGCGGCGGAGCTGGTGATCACGCGGGCTCCCGAGGTGTGCCTGCTGGGCACGGCGACACCCGCGGAGCCGGGGATGTTCGACCCGGTGGCCAAGATCAAGCGGGAACGTCCGCAGGTGGCGGTGCTGGTGCTCGGCCCGGTGCCGAGCCCGCGCGGCATAGCGGCGGCGTTCGCGGCCGGGGCCTCCGGCTATGTCCGGCACGACGAACGCATAGAGGGTGTCGAGCGGGCGATCATGAAGGCACGGGCGGGGGAGGCGGCGGTGGCGCCGCAGCTCCTCCAGGGCGCGTTCAGCGAACTGCTCAACCCCGCCGCGCAACCGGACGACGAGGGCCAGCGGCTGCTCCAGATGCTGACACCCCGCGAGGTAGAGGTCCTGGTCCGGGTCGCCGACGGCGAGGACACCCGCCTGATCGCCGCCGGCATGGGCATCGCCCCGTCCACGGCCCGCACCCACGTCCAGCGAGTCCTGATGAAACTCGGCGTTGGCTCCCGCCTGGAAGCAGCGGCACTGGCGGCCCGCACGGGCTTGCTGGACCGGGCGGGCCCGGTGGCACAGGGGGAGCCGTGACACCGGTCCGCATCTCTTAGCCCGTCCGGCGTGTGGCGACGGCCGGTCCGCAATCCTTCAGCCCGTCGGGCGCGGCCGACGCTCACTCTCAAAGGCCGGTCCGCATCTTTCAGCCCGTCCGGCGTTTGAGGACGAGGCCGTTCAGGCCGATGCGGGGGTCCGGGGGCGGCAGCCCCCGGGGACGATGGGGTCCCCCCCCCGCTCGAGCGAAGCCGAGAGTGGGGGAGGGTAGGGGCGGCGGGGGCGAGAGAACACCCGGCCCGCCCCCACTCGCGGTCACCCCTTCGGCCCGGCACCCGATTCCTCCCCTGGCTCCACATCCGGCGGCGGCGGAGCCGTGGGCCGAAGCTTCAGCCAGACCAGGAAGAAGATGCCGAGAAGCAGCATCCCCAGCCCGGTCCAGAGGTTGATGTTCACGCCCTCGGCCTTGTCGATCGCGGCGTCGTCGTCAGTGAGCCCGGCGATCGTGACGATCACGCCGTAGAGCACGAAGAGGCCGCCGATGATGCGCCGGATGTCGAAGAGCCGGGCGGCCGTCGCCGACTTCTCCTGGAGTTCGCTGACCTCGCGCTGCACGTCCTGCTCGGAGTACCCGGAGGACCTGGGGTGTTCGGACTGATGGTCGGTCATGGTCTGTCGGCCTCCGTCGTCAGAGCGAGAACGAGAACGGGATGTAGCAGGCGGCCGCCAGTACCACCGCACCCCAGCCCAGCAACGCCGGCCTGCGGTACCACGCGTCGTCGCCCTCGGCCGGCGGCTCGGCCATTCCGGGGGAGCGGGTGCCGTAGACCAGGCCCTGGAGTTCCTCCGTCGGCTTGGGAGCGGTGAACAGGGAGACGGCGACCATGACGACCGCGCCGGCCACGAACCCCGCGATCGCGGAGACGAAGTTGGCGCCCTGGTCGGAGGGGATCGAGATGATGTCCTGCTTGTAGAGGACGAAGTAGTTCACCATCGCCGCCGTCGTGCCGGCCAGCAGGCCCCAGAAGCCCGACTTCATCGACGCCCGCTTCCAGAACATGCCGACGATGAAGACCACGAACATCGGCACGTTGAAGAAGGAGAACAGGGTCTGGAGGTAGCTCATGATGTTCGAGAACGACGACGCCAGGAACGCCGTGCCGATCGACGCGAGCACGCCGGCCGCCGTGATCAGCCGGCCGAAGCGGACGTAGTAGGAGTCCTCGCGGTCCGTCACCACGTACTTCGCCCAGATGTCCGTGGTGAACACCGTGTTGAAGGACGACACGTTGGCCGCCATGCCCGCCATGAACGCGGCCAGCAGACCGGTCACCGCGATGCCCAGCACGCCGTTGGGCAGCAGTCCCTCCATCAGGTACGGGATGGCGTCGTTGTACTGGTAGCCCGACTCCTCGGTGCCGAAGCCGGGGACCAGGGCCGCGGCCGCCAGACCCGGGATCATCACCAGGAACACGATGAAGATCTTCGGGAACGCCGCGATCAGCGGGGTGCGCTGGGCCGCCGAGAGGTTCTTCGCGGACAGCGCCCGCTGGACCTCCGCGAAGTTCGTCGTCCAGTAGCCGAACGACAGCACGAAGCCGAGGCCGAGGACGATCGTCAGCCAGTTCGCGCCCAGCGGGTTCGCCTCGCCGATGCCGGTGCCGCCCCAGGCGGTGACGAAGTTGTCGCCGTGGGTCTGGGTCAGCTTGTCGCTCAGGCCGTCCCAGCCGCCGACCTTCTTCAGCGCCAGCACGGTGATCGGGATCAGCGCGGCCAGGATCACGAAGAACTGCAGGACCTCGTTGTAGATCGCGGAGGACAGCCCGCCGAGGGTGATGTACGCGAGCACGAAGAAGCCGGCGACCACGATGGCCACCCACTGCGGCCAGCCCAGCAGGGCCTCGACCACGATCGCGAGGGCGTAGAGGTTGACGCCGGCGATCAGGATCGCGGCGAAGGCGAACAGGATCGAACTGAGCAGGTGTGCCCATTTGTCGAAGCGCAGGAGCAGGAACTCGGGGACCGAGCGGACCTTGCTGCCGTAGTAGAAGGGCATCATCACCAGGCCGAGGAACACCATGGCCGGGATGGCGCCGATCCAGTACCAGTGGACGGTGTAGGCGCCGTACTGGGCACTGTTGGCGGCCATGCCGAGGATCTCGGTGGCGGCCAGGTTGGCGGAGATGAAGGCCAGGCCGGTGACCCAGGCGGGCAGGGAGCGCCCGGAGAGGAAGAAGTCGAGGGTCGTCTTCACCGAGCGACGGGCGGCGAAGCCGATGCCCAGCACCACCACGAAGTAGATGCCGAGCAGCGTGTAGTCGAGCCAGTTCGTGGGGAGCCGCAGCTCGGCTGCGAAATAGGTGGAGTAGGCGGAAGGGGTGGGGGAGGTGGGGGAAATTGTGGGGGTTTGCATTCGTACTCGCTTCGTCTCGCGAATCGATACAGAGCGGAACCTACGCCCCCGTGTTCAGTAATTGAACACGTCTGGTGATGCTCTTTGTTTGATTGTGATGTTGACGCAGGTGGTGAGTTGTGTTTCGCTGTGTTTAGTTCTGTTTGATGGAGACTCGGAAGACCCCTGAGCGGCTCGAAATGGAGTCCGGCGTGAAGAAGACCTCGACCCGACTGGCCGACGGTCGTGAGCTCATCTACTACGACCTGCGCGACGACACCGTGCGGGACGCGGCCGACCGCCGCCCCCTGGAGCGGACCGTCACGTCGTCCGAGATCCGTCACGACGTGCTGCTCGGCGACGCGATCGCCATCGCCTCGCACCGGCAGGGGCGGACGTATCACCCGCCGGCCGATCAGTGCCCGCTGTGCCCGTCCGAGGGCGAGCGGCTGAGCGAGATCCCGGACTCGTCGTACGACGTCGTGGTCTTCGAGAACCGCTTCCCCTCGCTGGCCGGTGACTCCGGGCGCTGCGAGGTCGTCTGCTTCACCTCCGACCACAACGCGTCGTTCGCCGATCTGTCCGAGGAGCAGGCGCGACTGGTGCTGGAGGCGTGGACGGACCGGACGTCGGAGCTGTCCTCCCTCCCCTCCGTCGAGCAGGTGTTCTGCTTCGAGAACCGCGGCGCCGAGATCGGCGTCACCCTCGGCCACCCGCACGGGCAGATCTACGCCTACCCCTTCACCACCCCGCGCACCGCCCTGATGCTGCGCTCTCTCGCCGCGCACAAGGACGCCACCGGCGGGGAGAACCTGTTCGACGCCGTCCTGGAGCGTGAACTCGCCGACGAGCGGGTCGTCCTGGAGAGTGAACACTGGCTGGCCTTCGTGCCGTACGCCGCGCACTGGCCGTACGAGGTCCACCTGTACCCGAAGCGCCGGGTGCCCGACCTGCTCGCCCTCGACGAGGAGGCGCGCTCAGAGTTCCCCAAGGTTTATCTGGAACTCTTGAGGCGCTTCGACCGGATCTTCGGTGAGGGTGAGCCTCCGACGCCGTACATCGCCGCCTGGCATCAGGCGCCGTTCGGCCAGTTGGAGGACTTCGAGGGCGTCGTGCGGGAGGATTTCGCGCTTCACCTCGAGCTTTTCACCATCCGCCGCACTTCCGGCAAGCTGAAGTTCCTCGCGGGTTCCGAGTCCGGCATGAACGTGTTCATCAACGACGTGCCGCCGGAGCGCGCGGCCGAGCGACTGCGAGAGGTAGCGAGTAGATGAGTGGGAAGTTTCTGGTCACCGGCGGGGCCGGCTACGTGGGCAGCGTGGTCGCGCAACACCTCATCGAGGCGGGGGACGAGGTCGTCGTGCTCGACAACCTCACCACCGGCTTCCGTGAGGGTGTGCCGTCCGGGGCGTCCTTCATCGAGGGCGACATCCGCGACGCCGCCAAGTGGCTGGACTCCTCCTTCGACGCGGTGCTGCACTTCGCCGCGTTCTCGCAGGTCGGCGAGTCGGTCGTGAAGCCCGAGAAGTACTGGGACAACAACGTCGGCGGCACCATGGCGCTGCTCGGCGCCATGCGTGAGGCGGGCGTGCGCAAGCTCGTCTTCTCCTCGACGGCCGCCACCTACGGCGAGCCGGCCGAGGTGCCGATCGTCGAGTCGGCGCCGACGCAGCCCACGAACCCCTACGGCGCCTCCAAGCTCGCCGTCGACCACATGATCACCGGTGAGGCGGCGGCCCACGGCCTCGGTGCCGTGTCCCTCAGGTACTTCAACGTCGCGGGTGCCTACGGCGCCTACGGCGAGCGCCACGACCCCGAGTCGCACCTGATCCCGCTGGTCCTCCAGGTCGCCCAGGGCAAGCGCGAGGCGATCTCCGTCTTCGGCGACGACTACCCGACGCCGGACGGCACCTGCGTGCGCGACTACATCCACGTCGCCGACCTGGCCGAGGCCCACCTGCTGGCCGTGAAGGCCGCCACCCCGGGCGAGCACCTCATCTGCAACCTCGGCAACGGCAACGGCTTCTCCGTCCGCCAGGTCGTCGAGACCGTCCGGCAGGTCACCGGGCACCCGATCCCCGAGGTCGTGGCCCCGCGCCGGGGCGGCGACCCGGCGGTCCTGGTCGCCTCCGCCGACACCGCCCGCGAGCGGCTCGGCTGGAACCCGTCCCGCGCGGACCTCGCGGGCATCGTCGCGGACGCGTGGGAGTTCGCGCAGCGACGCGCAGGTTAAGTTCTACGGCCGGTGCCGCCGGCGTTAGGTTCTCAGGCTGTGCGGCCGGTCAACTCACCGGCTGCTTGGGCCGGTTCAGTACGGAAGGTCAGGGTCAGGGGATGAACGTCGACACGGCAGCCGCGGTCGCCGAGCGGTTCGAGGAGCTGTACGGGGCCCAGCCGGAGGGGGTGTGGGCCGCGCCGGGCCGGGTCAACCTGATCGGCGAGCACACCGACTACAACGACGGCTTCGTCATGCCGTTCGCGCTGCCGCACACCGCCGTCGCGGCACTCTCGCGGCGCACCGACGGCGTGCTGCGGCTGCACTCGGAGGATGTCGAGGGCGGCGTCGTGGAACTGCGCGTCGACGACCTCGAACCCGAGTCGGACCGCGACTGGACGGCGTACCCGTCGGGCGTGGTCTGGGCGCTGCGCCAGGCCGGCCACGCGGTGACCGGCGCCGACATCCACCTGGCCTCGACGGTCCCGGCGGGCGCCGGCCTGTCCTCGTCGGCGGCCCTGGAGGTCGTCGTGGCGCTCGCCCTGAACGACCTGTACGACCTGGGCCAGAAGGGCTGGCAACTGGCCCGGCTGTGCCGGCGCGCGGAGAACGTGTACGTCGGCGCCCCGGTCGGGATCATGGACCAGACGGCGTCCGCGTGCTGCGAGGCGGGCCACGCCCTGTTCCTCGACACCCGTGACCTGTCCCAGAAGCAGATCCCCTTCGACCTGGCCGCCGAGGGCATGCGCCTGCTGGTCGTCGACACCCAGGTCAAGCACTCCCACAGCGAGGGCGAGTACGGCAAGCGCCGCGCGGGCTGCGAGAAGGGCGCCGCGCTGCTGGGCGTGGACGCGCTCCGCGACATCGCCTACGACGACCTGGACACGGCCCTGGACCGGCTCGGCGACGAGGAGGAGGTGCGCCGTCTGGTGCGCCACGTCGTCACCGAGGACCAGCGTGTCGAGCGGGTCGTGGCTCTGCTGGAGTCGGGTGAGACACGGGCGATCGGCCCGGTGCTGACCGAGGGGCACGCCTCCCTGCGGGACGACTTCCGCATCTCCTGCCCGGAGCTGGACCTGGTCGTGGACACGGCCCTGACCAGTGGCGCGCTGGGTGCGCGGATGACGGGCGGCGGCTTCGGCGGCTCGGCGATCGTGCTGGCCGAGGCGGCGGACGTGGAGACGGTCACCAAGGCGGTCGAGGAGGCCTTCGCCGGCGCCGGGTTCACGGCGCCGAGGGTGTTCGAGGCGGTGCCGGCGGCCGGGGCGCGGCGGCTGCGCTGAGCGCTCCGCTGGAAGTGCCGCCTTGTGTGGTCGCTCATGCGCGGCGCCGTCGTGGCCGGTCGCGCGGTTCCCCGCGCCCCTGGGCGGCGCAGCGCATGTACGTCAGCTCGGTCCCAGATGTTTGGTCAGGGTGTACTCCGTGATGCCCGGCGGATAGTCCGGGATCACGCAGACCACGTCGTACCCCTGCTTGCGGTAGAACCCCGGCGCCTGGAAGTCCCAGGTCTCCACGCGCGCCGCGGTGCAGCCCCGCTCCGAACGGGCCATGCCCTCCGCGTGTGCGAGCAACTGCGAACCCAGACCGGTCCCGCGGGCGCGTTCGTGGACCCAGAGGTACGTGACGTGGAGCCAGCTCGTCCAGGTGTGGCCGACGAGACCGCCGGCCAGGGCGCCGGAACCGTCCAACGCCCATACCTGGAGCGGAAGTTCACGTTCACCTGGGGTTCCGCGCAGGGCGCGCAGGACCGGCGAGGCCCTGGTGTTGGCGTCCAGCAGTTGGCGGCGGAGCAGATCCTGCCGTGCTTTGTCGACTTCTGTCTCCAGACGAAACATGCGGCTCACCATAAACGCGCTGGACAACCAGTTCTGCAAATTACCTTCCGCTCCTGCTCCCCGGCCGTACCCTGATGAACAGCACCGGTGGGGGCCGGTGCTGATCAGGGGGCGAGACAGGTCGGGTTCGACGCCCGAAGTGGGGGTAGCAGTTTCTGCACGGCGGCGGCCGTGTGCCATCCGCGCTTCGGGCGTCGTGCCCGCGACGGTGTTCGTCTCCCGGTGTCGTCCTTTGACGATGGGGTATCCCCTGCTCTTTGAGAGCGTGGGGAAGGGGGTTTCGTGGTTCGCATCCGAGTTCTGGTCGTCGACGACCATCGCATCTTCGCCGAGTCGCTCGCCGCCGCCCTGGCCGCCGAGCCCGACGTCGACGTCTCCGCCGCGGGCAGCGGTCCGGCGGCATTGCGCAGCATGGAGCGCGCGGTCGCCGAGGGGCGCCGGTTCGATGTCCTGCTCGTCGACGCCGACCTGGGTGGCAACGTGCCGGGTGTCCGGCCCGCCGTGCCCGTCCAGGAGGTGGGCGAGGACGGGCTCGTGGACGGCATCTCGCTGGTCGCCGGGGTCCGCTCCGCGCAGCCGGCGGTACGGACCGTCGTCCTGGCCGAGAAGGACGATCCGCGCCGGGCCGCGCTCGCGCTCCAGGCCGGTGCGTCCGGCTGGGTGGCCAAGGACTGCTCGCTGTCCCGGCTGCTCACCGTCATCCGCGGGGTGCTGCGCGAGGAGACCCATCTGCCGCCGGCCCTGCTGACCGGGGTGCTGCGGGAGCTCACGGCCGCGCGCAAGCACCGCACCGAGAGCGAGCGGCTGGTGGAGTCGCTCACCCCGCGCGAGCGTGAGGTGCTGCGGTGCATGGTGGCAGGACTGGGGCGCAAGGCGGTCGCCGAGCGCCTGTACCTGTCCCCGCACACCGTCCGCACACACATGCAGAACGTCCTGGGCAAGCTAGGCGTCCACTCGACCCTCGCGGCGGTAGCGCTCGCGCGCCGAGCCGGGGTCGGCCCGGTCGACCTGGGCCCAGCAGGCCGGATCCTCCCGGAGGAAAGCAGCAGCGCCTGACCAACACGCTGGGCGGCAACGCCCTAAAGGGGCGCGGGGAACTGCGCGACCAGCCACAACGGCGCCGCAGACGACAAACGACAGGTCGCGGCTCTCAACTCAACCGGGAATGTTGTCGAACGGCGCGGTCAACTGGCGCAGCAACCCGGCCAGTTCACCCCGCTGCGCCCGCGAAAGCTCCGCAAGGATCGCCCGCTCCTGGTCCAGCAACCCGGCGAGCGCCTGGTCCGCCCGGTCGCGCCCCTCGTCCGTGAGCCGGACGAGGACCCCGCGCCGGTCGCTGGGGTCGGGCAGGCGCTCCACCAGGCCCTTCTTGGCCAGGCGGTCGATGCGGTTCGTCATCGTCCCGGAGGTGACCAGGGTCTGCGTCAGCAACTGACCCGGCGAGAGCTGATACGGCGTTCCCGCGCGCCTGAGCGCGGTCAGCACGTCGAACTCCCACGGCTCCAGGCTGTGCTCGGAGAAGGCCAGCCGGCGTGCCCGGTCCAGATGCCGGGCCAGTCTGCTGACCCGGCTGAGCACCTCGAGCGGTTCCACGTCGAGGTCAGGGCGCTCCCGGCGCCACGCTGCGACCAGCCGATCGACCTCGTCCTCCATGACGATCAGTGTAGTGGTTGTGTCGACGTGAAGTCTCTTGACGTCAAGATATCTTCCGGGGCAGGCTGGAGGCGAGTAGAGACAGGAGGCCCCCATGTCCGCTGCCGCCGCCCCCACCTGGGATCCCGCCCAGTACCTGCGTCACGCCGGCCACCGTGCCCGCCCCTTCGCCGACCTGCTGGCCCGCGTCCCCGACCTGCCCGCCGAGCGGCCCCGCATCGCCGACCTCGGCTGCGGCCCCGGCAACGTCACCGCCCTGCTCGCCGAACGCTGGCCCACCGCGCACATCACCGGCTACGACAACTCCGCCGAGATGCTCGACAAGGCCCACGTCGAGCACGAGGGACCGACGGCCGGCGGCGGCCGTCTCGACTTCGCCCGGGCCGACGTACGGACCTTCACGCCCGAGGAGCCGCACGACCTGATCGTCAGCAACGCCACGCTCCAGTGGGTACCGGGGCATGCGAACCGGTTCGCGGACTGGGTGAGGGCCCTGCGGCCCGGCGGCACCTTCGCCTTCCAGGTCCCCGGCAACTTCGCCGCCCCGAGCCACCGCCTGATGCGCGACCTCGCCCCCCGGCACGGCCTCGCCGACATCCTGCGCCACGACGACGCCGTGCTCGCCCCGCAGGACTATCTGGCCAGGCTGGCCGACCTGGGCTGCGCGGCGGACGTGTGGGAGACGACGTACGTCCACCTCCTGACCGGCCAGGATCCGGTGCTGGACTGGGTGAAGGGGACGGGACTGCGGCCGGTCCTCACCGCCCTCGCCGACGAACCCGGGCGGCGGGACGCCTTCCTGGACGAGTACCGGGCCGCCCTGCGCGAGGCCTATCCCGCGGGTTCGCACGGCACGCCCTTCCCGTTCCGCCGGATCTTCGCCGTGGCCCGCAAGGAGGCGTGATGATCACCGCCGTCGACCATGTGCAGCTCGCGGCGCCGCCCGGCTCGGAGGAGCGGCTGCGGTCGTACTACGTGGGCGTCCTCGGCATGACCGAGATCCCGAAGCCACCCGTGCTCGCCGCCCGCGGCGGCTGCTGGTTCCAGGCGGGCGGCGTGCAACTGCATCTCGGCATCGAGGCGAACTTCGGGCCGGCGAAGAAGGCGCACCCCGGGCTGCGGGTAGCCGGGATCGAGCGGTACGGCGCCCGGCTGCGGGCGCACGGGGCACCGGTGGAGTGGGACGAGAACCTGCCCGGGCACCGGCGGTTCTATTCGCAGGACCCTGTGGGCAACCGGCTGGAGTTCCTGGAGCCGCTGACCGCTGTTTGAGCGGCACCAAGGAGGGTCACCCGCTGTGTGACAGCGAAGTCGAACTTGCGGGAGTGAGAAACGTGGCGAAGGACGAGAAGGCCAAGGCCATGAAGGAAAAGGCCAAGGGCAAGGCAAAGGAAGCGGTGGGCCGCACCGTCGGCAACGAGCGCATGACCGCCGAGGGCAAGGCCGACCAGATGAAGGGCGACGCGCGTCAGGCGAAGGAGAAGGGAAAGGACACCTTCAAGCACTGAGCGTGCCGGCCGAACACTGAGGGCACGGGCACGGCGGCCCGGGGCGTCAGCTCTTGCGGCGCCCTATCAGGTGAGGCTTCGCCTCCAGGCCGTCCAGCCCGTGCCAGGCCAGATTCACCAGATGGGCCGCCACCTCCGCCTTCTTCGGGCGGCGCACGTCCAGCCACCACTGGCCGGTCAGGGCGACCATGCCGACCAGGGCCTGCGCGTACAGGGGGGCCAGCTTGGGATCGAAGCCGCGGCTCTTGAACTCGCGGCCCAGGATGTCCTCCACCTGGGTGGCGATGTCCGAGATCAGCGAGGCGAAGGACCCCGTCGACTGGGGGATGGGCGAGTCACGGACCAGGATGCGGAAGCCGTCCGTGTTCTCCTCGATGTAGTCCAGGAGGGCGAAGGCGGCCTGCTCGCACAGTTCCCGCGGGTGGCCCGCCGTCAGGCTGCCCGTGACCATGTCCAGCAGCCGGCGCATCTCGCGGTCCACGACGACCGCGTACAGCCCCTCCTTGCCGCCGAAATGCTCATACACCACCGGCTTGGAGACACCCGCCTTCGCGGCGATCTCCTCCACCGACGTGCCCTCGAAGCCCTTCGCGGCGAAAAGGGTGCGACCGATCTCCAGCAACTGCTGGCGGCGCTCCGCACCGGTCATCCGGGTACGGCGCGTCCGCCGCTGCTTCTCATTGCCGGGGGTGCTGCTGGAGTCGGTCGCCACGGCGTCAATCATGCCGCCTTTACGGGTTCCTTCCGGCGTCGGGAGCCGCCTTCCTCGGTGTTCCGGCGCGAATCGATACGCGAGCGTGACGGCCAGCGCACGTCGTAGGCCCAGCCGAACATCTCGCACCAGCGGATGATGCGCGCCGAGGAGTCGATCTGTCCGCGCTCCACACCGTGCCGCGCGGACGTCGGGTCGGCGTGGTGCAGGTTGTGCCAGGACTCGCCGCACGACAGGACCGCCAGCCACCACACGTTGCCCGAGCGGTCACGCGACTTGAACGGCCGCTTGCCCACCGCGTGGCAGATCGAGTTGATCGACCACGTCACGTGGTGCAGCAGGGCCACCCGGACGAGGGAGCCCCAGAAGAAGCCCGTGAAGGCGCCCCACCAGGACATCGTCACCAGACCGCCGATCAGCGCCGGCAGGGCCAGCGACAGCACCGTCCACCAGATGAACTGGCGGGAGATCGTGCGGATCGCCCGGTCCTTGATCAGGTCCGGCGCGTACTTGTCCTGCGGGGTGCGCTCCTCGTCGAACATCCAGCCGATGTGCGCCCACCACAGGCCCTTCATGAGCGCCGGGACGCTCTCCCCGTAACGCCACGGCGAATGCGGGTCACCCTCCGCGTCGGAGAACTTGTGGTGCTTGCGGTGGTCGGCGACCCAGCGGACCAGCGGGCCCTCCACCGCCATCGAGCCCGCGACGGCGAGCGCGATGCGCAGCGGACGCTTCGCCTTGAAGGAACCGTGGGTGAAGTAGCGGTGGTAGCCGATCGTGACGCCGTGGCAGGCGAAGAAGTAGAAGAAGACCAGCAGAGCGAGGTCCAGCCAGCTCACGCCCCAGCCCCAGGCCAGCGGCACCGCGGCGGCGAGCGCCAGGAACGGGACGACGATGAAGAGAAGGAGCGCGGACTGCTCGAGCGACCCCTTCTTCTCGCCGCCGAGCGTGGCTGAGGTCATCGGGGTGTCGTCGTTCGCCTTCGGGGCGTCTTCGATCACATCGGAGCTTGTGGTCATGGGGCGTCCCCTGTGGGGTCGAGGGTTTTGGCAGGTGCCGGGGTTGCGGGAACTGTTCCCGGGTTTCGTTACGACGGTGCCTACGGTTCCGTAACCTACGGCGTCGTAAGTATGGCAGTGCGTCGCCCGGCGGCAAGAGCCCGAGAGTCTGCGCGTCCGCATGGACACCTATCCTTGGAGTCGGTCGGACAGCGCGGTCCGCTCTGATTTCTTCCCGGATGTCAGGAGCCGTATGCGGCACCCGCCGCGCGGCGCCTGCGTCCGGGTTCCCTCCCGGACGAGCTTCAACACTGCAAGGAGCCGCACCTGTGAGCAGTGCCGACGACCAGAACACGACGACCGGCAGTGAGCTGCGCGCCGACATCCGCCGACTGGGTGACCTCCTGGGCGAGACCCTCGTCCGCCAAGAGGGTCCCGAGCTGCTCGATCTCGTCGAGAAGGTCCGCCGCCTCACCCGCGAGGACGGCGAAGCGGCCGCCGAGCTGCTGAGGGGCACCGAGCTGGACACGGCGGCCAAGCTGGTCCGCGCCTTCTCCACCTACTTCCACCTGGCCAACGTCACCGAGCAGGTCCACCGAGGCCGCGAGCTGCGCGCCCGGCGCGCCGCCGAGGGCGGCCTGCTCGCCCGCACGGCCGACCGGCTGAAGGACGCCGACCCCGAGCACCTGCGCCAGACGATCGAGCACCTCAACGTCCGCCCGGTCTTCACCGCGCACCCCACCGAGGCCGCCCGCCGCTCCGTCCTCAACAAGCTGCGGCGCATCGCCGCGCTCCTCGAGGCCCCCGTCCTCGAAGGCGACCGCCGCCGGCACGACACCCGACTGGCCGAGAACATCGACCTCGTATGGCAGACCGACGAGCTGCGCGTCGTACGCCCCGAGCCCGCCGACGAGGCCCGCAACGCCATCTACTACCTCGACGAACTGCACGCCGGCGCCGTCGGCGACGTCCTGGAGGACCTGACCGCGGAACTGGAGCGCGTCGGCTACAAGCTCCCCGACGCCGCCCGCCCGCTCACCTTCGGCACCTGGATCGGCGGCGACCGCGACGGCAACCCCAACGTCACCCCCCAGGTGACCTGGGACGT
Organism: Streptomyces sp. NPDC036764; assembly: GCF_055609385.1. NCBI lineage: Bacteria > Bacillati > Actinomycetota > Actinomycetes > Kitasatosporales > Streptomycetaceae > Streptomyces > Streptomyces sp. NPDC036764. The sequence goes on along the minus strand of NZ_JBVJPT010000012.1, from coordinate 159,681 downwards.
CCTCATCCTCCAGCACGAGCACGGCATCAACGACGCCCTGGAGATGATCGACGAGCTGCGCGGCTTCCTGTCGAACTCCATCCGCTACACCGGCGCCACCGAGGAACTCCTGGAGTCCCTCAAGGCCGACCTCGACGCTCTGCCCGAGATCAGCCCCCGCTACAAGCGCCTCAACGCAGAGGAGCCCTACCGGCTCAAGGCGACCTGCATCCGGCAGAAGCTGGAGAACACCAAGACCCGCCTGGCCAGGAGCATCCCGCACGAGGCCGGCCGCGACTACCTCGGCACCGGCGAGCTGCTCCAGGACCTGACGCTGATCCAGACCTCGCTGCGCGAGCACCGCGGCGGCCTGTTCGCCGACGGCCGCATGAACCGCACCATCCGCACGCTGTCCGCGTTCGGCCTCCAGCTCGCCACCATGGACGTGCGCGAACACGCCGACGCCCACCACCACGCCCTCGGCCAGCTCTTCGACCGCCTCGGCGAGGAGTCCTGGCGCTACGCCGACATGCCCCGCGAGTACCGCGCCAAGCTGCTCGCCAAGGAACTGCGCTCCCGCCGGCCCCTCGCGCCCACCCCGGCACCGGTCGACGCGGCCGGCGAGAAGACCCTCGGCGTGTTCGAGACCGTCAAGAAGGCCCTCGCGGTCTTCGGGCCCGAGGTCATCGAGTCGTACATCATCTCGATGTGCCAGGGCGCCGACGACGTCTTCGCCGCGTCCGTCCTCGCCCGCGAGGCCGGCCTGATCGACCTGCACGCCGGCTGGGCCAAGATCGGCATCGTGCCGCTGCTGGAGACCACCGACGAGCTCAAGGCCGCCGACACGATCCTGGAGGACATGCTCTCCGACCCGTCGTACCGGCGCCTGGTCGCGCTGCGCGGCGACGTCCAGGAGGTCATGCTCGGCTACTCCGACTCCTCCAAGTTCGGCGGCATCACCACCAGCCAGTGGGAGATCCACCGCGCCCAGCGCCGCCTGCGCGACGTCGCCCACCGCTACGGCGTCCGCCTGCGCCTCTTCCACGGCCGCGGCGGCACCGTCGGCCGCGGCGGCGGCCCCTCCCACGACGCGATCCTCGCCCAGCCCTGGGGCACCCTCGAAGGCGAGATCAAGGTCACCGAGCAGGGCGAGGTCATCTCCGACAAGTACCTCGTGCCGTCGCTGGCCAGGGAGAACCTGGAGCTGACCGTCGCGGCCACCCTCCAGGCGTCCGCCCTGCACACCGCACCCCGCCAGTCCGGCGAGGCGCTCGCCCGCTGGGACGCGGCCATGGACGTGGTGTCCGACGCCGCGCACACCGCGTACCGCAAGCTGGTCGAGGACCCCGACCTGCCGTCGTACTTCCTCGCGTCGACGCCGGTGGACCAGCTCGCCGACCTGCACCTCGGCTCCCGGCCCTCCCGCCGCCCCGGCTCGGGCGTCTCCCTCGACGGCTTGCGGGCCATCCCGTGGGTGTTCGGCTGGACCCAGTCCCGCCAGATCGTCCCCGGCTGGTACGGCGTCGGCTCCGGCCTGAAGGCGCTGCGGGAGGCGGGCCTGGACACCGTGCTCGACGAGATGCACGAACAGTGGCACTTCTTCCGGAACTTCATCTCCAACGTCGAGATGACCCTCGCGAAGACCGACCTGCGCATCGCCCGCCACTACGTCGAGACGCTGGTCCCGCAGGAACTCCAGCACGTCTTCGCCGACATCGAGGCCGAGCACGAGCTGACGGTCGCCGAGGTGCTCAAGGTGACCGGCGAGAGCGAACTCCTGGACGCCACCCCGGTCCTGAAGCAGACGTTCGCCATCCGCGACGCCTACCTGGACCCGATCTCCTACCTCCAGGTCACCCTGCTCAAGCGCCAGCGCGACGCGGCCGCGAGCGGCGCCGAGCCCGACCCGCTGCTCGCCCGCGCCCTGCTCCTCACGGTCAACGGCGTGGCGGCCGGCCTGCGCAACACCGGCTGACCGAACGGCACACGACGGTGCCCCCGTGCTCTGTGCGAGCACGGGGGCACCGTTCGTTCACAGCCTGCGCGTGTCAGGCCCTACGACGCCGGAACACCAGGTAGCCGCCCGCGCCCAGCAGCGCCGCAGCGGCCGCGGACAGCAGGCCCACCGGGGCACCGTTGCCCGTCTCGGCGAGATCGCCCTCGGCATCGCCCTGCGCCGACGGCGACGGAGCCGCCTCACCGGGGGACGTGGACGGGCTCGCGGCCGGCTCGGTGCTCTCCTCGCCCGGCGTCTCGGACCCGGGCTCGGAGGCGGACGGCGTGGGCGTGCCGCCGCCCGGCTCCTCGTCCTCGCAGTCCGTCCAGAACACCTTGTGCTTCGCGGACCCCTTCTCGCCCTGGAAGTTCCAGAACAGCTTGTAGTGGCCGTCGGGCAGCGTCATGTCCGACGTACGGCCATGGCCTTCGCCGTCCAGCGTGATCGCGCCGGACTTCACGGTCTCGCCCTTGACGGCGGCCGTCGGAGCCCACGCCTCGATATGCCAGGAGACCTGCTGGACAGCGTCAAAACCGAACGCGTCGAGGTAGAACTCGCACACGTGCGGCTCGTTCTTGCGCAGTTCCTCGCCAGTGGCGGAGTCATGGATCTTCACGGTGCCGTTGTCACCCGGAGCGGTGGCGTGAGCGACGGCCGGAGCGGACAGCAGGGCCGCCGCGGCGACGGCGGACAGGGCGCCGGCGCGATTGAGGGTACGCATGGGGCAGTAGTCCATCTTCGAGAAGGAACGGGAAGATGTGGAGGGGGCGGCTCAGCTTCCCGCCAGGACTGAATCCAGGTCAATCACGAACAGGCCACACTCAGATCCTCCACAGAAAAGGAGAACCGGCCCCGGCCTCAGACCACCACGAACGCCGCCGACAACAGGGCGACCCCGGCCCCCGCCATCACCCACGCCAACCGCGCCCGCCGCAGCCCGCCCGCCACCACGATCGACGCCAGCAGCAACGCACCACCCAGCGGCACCCACGCGTACAGCACCCCGGCAGGACCCGAACGCACGACCTCATCACTGCCCGGCTTGATCACGACCGTGTACGTCTCGCCCTTGCGCACGGCCACGTTCTTCTCGATGACGACCGACTCGCGCGCCCGCGAACCCTGTGAGACCGGCGTGTACGGCCCGCTGCACGTGTCCGCACCGCACCGTCTCACCTCGATCGTGCCGCTCTCCCGGCCCTTCGTGAGCATCACATGGTGAGCGGTGCCCCACGACGCCCACACCCCCGCGATCAGGATCAGCACCGCGATCGTACCCATCGCCGCGAACCGCCCGAACCGCAGCGCGGAGACAGCGCCCTGACCGGATACAACAGCAGAAGGCATGGCCGCGATCCTTGGCCATGCCCCTGCGCCCGGTCAACCTCGGCCCGGCCGGGCGGGCGGACAAGTCATGAGTTGTAGGTGCTTTGCGCCCGCTCCAGCCCCTCGATCACCAGACACTCCACCGCATCCGCCGCACGGTCCACGAAGTAGTCCAGCTCCTTGCGCTCCGCCGAGCCGAAGTCCTTCAGCACGAAGTCCGCGACCTGCATACGACCCGGAGGCCGCCCGATCCCGAACCGCACCCGGTGATAGTCGGCACCCATCACCTTCGTCATCGACTTCAGCCCGTTGTGCCCGTTGTCCCCACCGCCGAGCTTCAACCGCAGAGTGCCGTAGTCGATGTCCAACTCGTCATGAACGGCGACGATGTTGCCGAGCGGCACCTTGTAGAAGTCCCGCAGCGCGTTCAACGGCCCGCCCGAGAGATTCATGTACGACATCGGCTTCACCAGGATCACCCGCCGGTTCAGCGGCCCCGGCGGCCCGATCCGTCCCTCGACGACCTGCGCCTGCGCCTTCCCGGCCCGCTTGAACTTCCCCCCGATCCGCTCGGCCAGCAGATCCGCCACCATGAACCCGACGTTGTGCCGGTTCATCGCGTACTCGGGTCCCGGGTTACCGAGGCCGGCAACCAGCCACGGCGCGCTCGGATCGGTCGTCACGTCCATGTCTCCTTGCTGTGCTTTCCCGGGGGACAACCCCGGACCCCCGGCGAAGACGCCGGTCCGCCGGGACGGCCGGCGTGGACACTGCCAGGCAAGCCTGAGTGATACGCGCCAGCCGCTGCCCCCCAGCGGGAACAGCGGCTGACGAAGCGATGGCAGAGCCGACGATCACGCCTCTGCCAGAGCTGAGGATCAGGCCTCGGCGACTTCCTCGCCCGCGGCTTCCTCGCCCGCGGGGGCCTCCTCGGCCTGCGCGGCCAGCACCTGGAGGACGACCGTGTCCTCCTCGACGGCCAGCGTGGTGCCCTTGGGCAGCTTGATGTCCTTGGCGAGGACGGAGGCGCCGGCCTCCAGGCCCTCGACGGACACCGTGAAGGACTCGGGGATGTGCGTGGCCTCGGCCTCGACCGGCAGCGCGTTCAGGACGTGCTCCAGCAGGTTGCCACCGGCGGCCAGCTCGCCCTCGGCGTGGACCGGGACCTCGACGGTGACCTTCTCGCCGCGCTTGACCAGCAGCAGGTCGACGTGCTCCAGGAAGCCCTTGATCGGGTCACGCTGCACGGACTTCGGGATCGCCAGCTCGTTGGTCTTGCCGTCGATGTCCAGGGCGATCAGGACGTTCGGCGTACGCAGGGCGAGCAGCAGGTCGTGGCCCGGCAGGGTCAGGTGCAGCGGGTCCGAGCCGTGGCCGTAAAGGACACCGGGGACCTTCGAGTCACGACGGATACGGCGGGCGGCACCCTTACCGAACTCGGTACGGGTCTCGGCGGAGATCTTGACCTCGGACATGATCACTCCTCGTAGAAAAACTAGGGGCGGACGTGGTCACCCGGCCACGAACGGCCTGCTACGAAGAGCGCGTCGATAACGGACCACCGCATCCCACAACGGGAAACGGCCTCCCTCGCCGAGCAACTGAAGCAGTCTACTCGGAAGGGGAGGCCGTACCCAAAACGATCTCTACCGCACGATCTTTACAGCACGATCGCTACCGCACGATCTCTACTGCTCGTCGAACAGGCTCGTCACCGAACCGTCCTCGAACACCTCACGCACCGCGCTCGCGATCGTCGGCGCGATCGACAGCACCGTCAGCTTGTCCAGATCACGGCTCAGCTCACCCGGCGTCGGCAGCGTGTTCGTGAACACGAACTCGCCCACCCGGGAGTTCTTCAGCCGGTCCGCCGCCGGCCCCGACAGCACACCGTGCGTCGCCGTCACGATGACGTCCTCCGCACCGTGCGCGAACAGCGCGTCCGCGGCGGCGCAGATCGTGCCACCGGTGTCGATCATGTCGTCGACCAGCACGCACACCCGGCCCTTGACCTCACCCACGACCTCGTGGACGGTCACCTGGTTCGCCACGTCCTTGTCACGCCGCTTGTGCACGATGGCCAGCGGAGCACCGAGCCGGTCGCACCAACGGTCGGCGACCCGCACCCGACCGGCATCCGGAGACACGACCGTCAGCTTGTTCCGGTCCACCTTGGCGCCCACATAGTCCGCGAGCAGCGGAAGAGCGAAGAGATGGTCCACCGGGCCGTCGAAGAAGCCCTGGATCTGGTCCGTGTGCAGATCCATCGTCAGGATCCGGTCCGCACCCGCCGTCTTCATCAGATCCGCGATCAGCCGCGCCGAGATCGGTTCACGCCCACGGTGCTTCTTGTCCTGACGGGCGTAACCGTAGAACGGCACGATGACCGTGATGGAGCGGGCCGACGCACGCTTCAGCGCGTCGATCATGATGAGCTGCTCCATGATCCACTGGTTGATCGGAGCCGTGTGGCTCTGGATCACGAAGCAGTCCGCGCCACGCGCCGACTCCTGATAACGGACGTAGATCTCGCCGTTCGCGAAGTCGAAGGCCTTGGTCGGGACGACCCCGACACCCAACTGCTGGGCGACCTCCTCGGCAAGCTCGGGGTGGGCGCGGCCGGAGAAGAACATCAACTTCTTCTCGCCGGTCGTCTTGATCCCGGTCACAGCTGTCTCCTCAGAGGTATCTCAACTGGGTGTGCACTTATCACGGTACGCCGTGTTTGGCGCACCCGTTTCCGGTCAGTCCTCGCCCTCGACCTGCCGAGACGCCGCCTCGGCGGCCTTCGCGGCAGCACTGCCCGGACGCTTGCGAGCCACCCAACCCTCGATATTCCGCTGCTGACCACGGGCCACGGCCAGCGAACCGGGCGGCACGTCCTTCGTGATCACGGACCCGGCAGCGGTGTACGCACCGTCCCCGATCGTGACAGGAGCCACAAACATGTTGTCCGAACCGGTACGGCAGTGCGAGCCGACCGTGGTGTGGTGTTTGTCCTGTCCGTCGTAGTTCACGAAGACACTCGCGGCACCGATGTTCGTCTGCTCACCGATGGTCGCGTCACCGACATACGACAGATGCGGGACCTTGGTGCCCTCACCGATCGAGGCGTTCTTCGTCTCGACGTACGTACCGATCTTGCCCTTGGCACCCAGCCGGGTCCCCGGCCGCAGATACGCGTACGGCCCCACGCTCGCCTGCGCCCCCACGACGGCGCCGTCGGACACGGTGTTGTCCACCCGCGCCCCGGCCCCGACCCTCGTGTCCTTCAGCCGGCTGTTCGGCCCGACCTCCGCGCCCTCGCCCAGATGCGTGGCGCCCTGCAGTTGCGTACCCGGCTGGACGGTCACGTCCTGCTCGAAGGTGACGGTCACGTCGACCCAGGTCGTCGCGGGGTCGATCACGGTGACGCCGGAGAGCATCGCGGCGGTCAGCAGCCGGTCGTTGAGGATCCGGCGGGCCTCGGAGAGCTGCACCCGGTTGTTGATCCCGGCGATCTCGCGGTGATCGGCGGCCACGGAGGCACCCACCCGGTGACCGGCCTCGCGCAGGATGCCGAGCACGTCGGTCAGGTACTCCTCGCCCTGGCTGTTGTCGGTGCGGACCTTGCCCAGCGCGTCCGCGAGCAACTGCCCGTCGAACGCGAACACACCCGAGTTGATCTCCCGGATCGCCCGCTGCGAATCGGTCGCGTCCTTGTGCTCCACGATCGCGGTCACGGCACCGGAGACACCGTCCCGCACGATCCGCCCGTAGCCCGTCGCGTCCGGGACCTCGGCGGTCAGCACCGTCACGGCGTTGCCGTCGGCGGCGTGGGTGGCGGCGAGCCGGGTCAGGGTCTCGCCGGTCAGCAGCGGGGTGTCGCCGCACACGACGACGACGGTCCCGTCGACGCCGCCACCGAGCTCCTCCAGAGCCATGCGGACGGCGTGACCGGTGCCGTTCTGCTCGGCCTGCACGGCGGTGCGCACGCCGGGGTCGATCTCGCCGAGGTGTGCGGTGACCTGCTCACGGGCGTGACCGACCACGACGACGAGATTCTCGGGGTCCAACTCACGCGCGGCTGCGAGCACATGCCCCACGAGGCTGCGTCCGCAGAGCTCGTGCAGGACCTTCGGTGTGGCCGACTTCATACGGGTGCCCTCACCCGCTGCGAGAACGACGACGGCTGCCGGGCGAATGGCGCTCACGGTTTGCCCTTCGGGTGTGGCGGGGGTGGGGTGACATCCGCAGGATACCGGGGCGTTTCGTGGGGGATATGAGAGCGGGCCCTGACCGAGCTGTCGGCAGTCAGGACCCGAACTTGAGTATTTGCTCCCCCGCCAGGACTCGAACCCGGACAGATGGCACCAAAAGCCACAGTGCTGCCAATTACACCACGGGGGATTGAACGCGGCTAAGCCGGACATTTGGCCTGGCTGCCCGGCGGCGCCTCCTACTATGCCGTACCGGACGCCTTCCGTGCGACGGTACAACTCGGCGCCCCCGGTGCGGGAAGCGGGCGGCGTTCGGGTCGCCGATGTCCGCGTAACCGCCTGTCGGGCGTGGTGTGGGCCAGTCCGCGAAAACTCGCCGGAAAGGCGGGACGGTCGGCCCGTAGGCTGGAGGCATGACCACGACGGGGGAAGACCGCGCCGGGGACCCGCCACCGGGGGCGGGGCTGTGGTGGTGGGGCAGGATGCGCAGTGCCGTGCTGGACGTGAGTCTGGCCGTGGTGTCCGCGCTGGAGTGTGGGGTCGAGGGGGTTCGGTTCGCCCGGGATGCCGGGATACCGGTGGCCGCGGGGGTCGTCTTCGGTGTGCTGGCCGGCGCCGTGCTGGTGCTGCGCCGCCGCTGGCCCATCGCGGTCGTGCTCGTGTCGATCGCGGTGCTGCCCGCCCAGATGGGGTTCCTGCTCGGCATCGTCGGGCTCTACACCCTCGCCGCCTCCGAGCTGCCGCGGCGGATCATCGCCTCGCTGGCCGGGATGTCGTTCGTCGGCACGCTGATCGTGACGTTCGTGTGGGTGCGCCAGGGCGTGGCGCGGGGGGATCTGACCTTCGGGGACTGGGTGGTTCCGTTCGCGTCGCTGACCACGGCTCTCGGTGTGACCGCCCCTCCGCTTCTTCTCGGCCTGTACGTCGGCGCGCGGCGCCGGCTCATGGAGAGCCTGCGGGAGCGGGCGGACAGTCTTGAGCGGGAACTCCAGCTCCTGGCCGAGCGGGCGGAGGAGCGTGCCGAGTGGGCGCGGGGCGAGGAGCGGACCCGGATCGCACGCGAGATGCATGACGTCGTCGCGCACCGGGTGAGTCTGATGGTGGTGCATGCCGCCGCGCTGCAGGCGGTCGCCCCCAAGGATCCGGAGAAAGCGGTGAGGAACGCCGCGCTGGTGGGGGACATGGGCCGGCAGGCGCTGACGGAGTTGCGGGAGATGCTCGGTGTGCTGCGCAGCGGGGCCGCTACGGCCCAGGCGGTGCGGGGCGCTGTAGTGCCGCTCGCCGCGGTGGGGGCCGCGGCGGCTGCCGCGGCCGACCGGGAGCTGTCCGGCGGAGAGGAGAGCGCCGCGGAGGGGCCCTGTCTGTCGGAGCTGGAGGAGTTGATCGGGCAGTCGGCGGCCGCGGGGATGGTCGTGGAGCTGTCCGTGGAGGGCGAGACGCGGGGGTATGCGCCGGAGGTCGAGCAGACGGCGTATCGGGTGGTGCAGGAGGCGTTGACGAACGTCCACAAGCACGCGGCGGGTGCGAAGACGCATGTGCGGCTCGCGCACCGGATGTCGGAGATCGCGATGCAGGTGGAGAACGGGCCGCCGCCGGAGCTGTCGTCGGCCTCGTCCGTGCGGCTGCCGTCGGGGGGCAACGGCCTGGTGGGGATGAAGGAGCGGGTCGTCGCGCTGGGCGGGGTGTTCGTGTCCGGGCCGACGGATGCGGGGGGTTTTCGGGTGTCGGCGGTGATTCCGGCGGCCTAGCCGACGCCGCCCGTCCCGGGCCTTCGCGGCCCCTCGTGACCTTTCGCGCCTTCCGCGCCGGGTCAGCCCGCTGTGAGCCGTACCGGTTCTATCCCGGCGACGAGGCCGGAGAGGGCCTGGTCGATGTCGGGGCCGAGGTACCAGTCGCCGGTGTGGTCGAGGGCGTAGACGCGGCCTTCGGAGTCGATCGCGAGGAGGGCCTGGGTGTCGGGTTCGGCGCCGAGGGGGCAGACCTCGGTGTCGAGGGCGCGGCCGAGGTCGCCGAGCGTGCGGGCCATGTGGAGGCCGTGCAGGGGGTCGAAGTGCAGGTGGGCCGGGGCGACCTGGCGGCCGGGGCCGGTGGGCGCGATGTGCAGTCCGCCGAATTCGGCCCAGGCCTCGACCGCGGCGGGGAAGACGGAGTGGCGGTGACCGGCGGGTGAGGCGTGCTCGCGCAGGGTGTCCGCCCAGACTTCGGCCTGTTTGATGTCCCAGCGTCCGGGCTGCCAGCCGGCCGCGCGCAGGGCGGCGTCGACGGGGACGGGGAATCGGGTGGTGGAGGTGCGGTCGGTGTGCATCTGCCCTTCGTTCGTCGAGTACGCCGGTGTCGCGGCGGCGTCCGGCCGCCCGGCGGAGTGCGGTCGTACGGGTGGAGTCGGTCGTACGGGTGGACTGCGGTCGTGCGGAGGTCCGGTGGACTGGTCGTGCGGTTGTGCCGGTGGGTGTGGGTGTGAGCGTGGTGTGTCGGTCGTCTGGCGCTGGATCAGCCGTCGGCCGCTGCCGGGTCGACGATACGGACGCCGAAGTGGGCGCTCAGCGCGGTGCAGGCGCGGCAGGGGGAGGCGAAGCTGCCGTGCAGGGGGTCGCCGTCCTCGCGGATGCGGCGGGCGGTGAGCTTGGCCTGCTTGAGGGTTTTGCGGGCTTCGCCGTTGGTCATGGGTTTGCGGGCCGCGCGTTTGCTGCGGGTGGCGTCGGCGGCGGCGATGTGGCGCGAGATGAGGATGGTCTCGGCACAACGGCCGGTGAAGCGGTCGCGTTCCGAGCTGGTGAGGGTGTCGAGGAAGTCCTGCACGAGGTGGTGCAGCTCGGGGGGCTGGTCGCCGCGGGCGGCGGTGCCGGTGAGCGTGGCGCCGCGGACGGAAAGGGCGGCGGCGACGGTGGGGAGTATGCCGTCGCGGCGGTGGTGGAGGGCGGGCGCGTGCACGGTTTCGGTGGCGCTCCAGCCGATACGGGGGTCGCCGGACCTCGCGGCGTGCGGCCCTGTCTGCGTCGCATTCATGATCATCATCCCCTCCTGAGCATCCCCCGGGCATGCTCTCGGACGTCACAGAGTGCCAAATGCCGTGGCGGGTGCGGAAGCTGGGGCGACGCGACACGCCCGGGTTTGGGCGGGCTGTCACGGCGGGGTGACGGCTGGTCACGGAAGCGGAGGGGGTCGTGACCGGCGCCGGTGACCGTGGTCGTCGTACCGCATAGGCTGTCGGCACCGCTTTCCATGCGGTGACGCGTGGACGCAGACGAGACAGTCGATACGTGCCGTTGTGACCGAGAGTGGTCGTGGTGGCGCGCATCAGAACGCCGCAGGGGGCAACCGCCATGACGACAGGTCGGCTCGGGCTGGGGGCACCTCCCGGCCGCCAGGCTGGGGGACAAGCCGCGCCGCCGAACGCGGCCTACGCCGGGCAGGTCGTGCATTTCCCGGATCCGGTAAGGGCGTCGCGTCACCCGAGAGGGGTACGGGTGGACGAGCGTGGTTACCCCGACTTCTCGCCGTACGCGCGTGCGGCGGCGGAGATCGCGGAGCCGCCGGAGGGGTTCGGCGTCGACGAGCTGCGGCTGACGGACTACGTGTCGGCGAACGCGGCGCTGGCGGCCACGGGGCACGAGTTGTGGGACACGGTGCCCGCGGTGGCGACGCCGCACGGCTGGACGTGGCATCACGCGGTGGGCACACGTCGGCTGGAGTTGGTTCCGGTCGAGGTCAAGGCGCTGTTGCGGCATCACGGGGGCATAGCGACCTCGGGCGTGGACCAGAACAAGCGTGGGACGCGCCCGTTGCAGGAGACCCGGCCGGCGCACTTCCGGCTGCCGAAGTCGGGTGTGGCGGTGACGGAGGCGCAGGCGCTGGGCGTTGAGGAGGACCTCGGCTACCGGCTGCCGGGCGCGTACCGCTCGTTTCTGAAGGCGGCTGGCGGGTGTGCCCCCGTCGGGACCGCGCTGGACGCGGAGTTGGGCCTGCTCATCGACCAGCCGCTGTTCACGGTGCGGGACGAGGCCGCGGTCAACGACCTGGTCTACGTCAACAAGTGCCTGCGCGACCACCTGACCAAGGACTACCTGGGCGTCGGGTTCGTGCAGGGCGGGCTGCTGGCCGTGAAGGTCAAGGGTGAGCGGATCGGTTCGGTGTGGTTCTGCGCCTTCGACGACGCTCGGGACGTGGATCCCTCGTGGCCGCCGGCGGAGCGGGTGGAACGTCTGCTGATGCCGTGCGGTGAGGACTTCGACGCGTTTCTGTCCCGGCTGGCCGGTTCTCCGCCGGAGTTGGAGACGGTGGCGAATCTGATGGTGGACGGTGGGTTCGCGCGTGCGGTGCCCGTCGCGGCCGCGGCTGTGGGGGAGTGAGCTTCGCGATGGTGACGTTCGCACAGGCGCAGGAGCGCGCCGAGGAGTGGATCAACGGGGACGTCCCGTCGTACCAGCATCGCGAGGTGCGGGTGCGGGAGTTCGAGCGCGGGTTCGTGGTGTGGGCCGAGGACCGTGCCGACGGGCCGCGTTCGGACGGGGGTGCGCAGCGGCTGGTGATCGCCCGGGACAGCGGGGAGGCCACGTTGTGGCCCGCGCTGCCGGTGGGCGAGGTGATCCGCCGCTACGAGGAGGAGTACGGCCGCCCCGACGCGGTCGCCGAGCCTGCGCCGGCGGCTCCGGCCCGGGTGGACCTGAACCAGACGTCGTTCCTGCTGACTCCGCCGGAGTGGTTGCAGGAGGCGGCGGACAGGATGACGTCGGGCGGCCGGGGCGGGGCGTTGGCCGCGAGTGGCGGTGGCAGTGCGGGTGGTGCCGGTGGCAATGCGGATGGTGCCGGTGGTGCCGGTGGTCCCGGTCGCGGCGGTGCAGTGTCCGACGGTGATGCGTCCGCCGGTGGTGCGGCCGGTGCCGGTCGTGCCGGTGGTGCGTCCGTCGGTGGTGCGGCCGGTGCCGGGGGGCTTGCCGAGACGTGGGGCGGGCCCCCGGCGGGGGCCGGTCCGGGCTCGGACGCTGTGCCCGACGGGGCGACTCCCTGGGCCGGGACGGACACCAACGCCGATCCCGGTGAGGACCGTTCCGTGCCGTTGCCGGAGACGGTGTTCGCGCCGCCGCTGAGCGGTGACGACACTGCGCAGCCGGACGCCCAGACGGCGTTGATGTCGGGTGGCAGCCAGCTTCCGCCCACGGCGGTCTCGCAGGCGCTCGGCGATGCGAACGTGCCGGGCGGCACGCCTCCTGCACAGGGTGCGACTCCTCCGCCTCCGCATGGTGCGCCCTCGTACGGCTATCCGCAGGGTGCGGGCGGGCCGGGTACGCCTCCTCCGCCTTCGTACGGTTACCCGCAGGGTCCGGGTGGACCGGCCAACACGCCTCCGCCCGCGCCGGGTGCGACCCCGCCTCCTCCGTCGGGTGCGACTCCTCCGCCTCCGCCTGGTGCACCGTCGTACGGCTACCCGCAGGGCGCCGGGGGGCCGGGTACGCCGCCTCCGCCGGGTGCGCCCGCCGGTGCCGCGGGTGTGCCGCACGCTCCGGGTGCTCCCGGGGTGCCGGGGCAGCCGCCCGTGCCGAACGCCGCGGACATCGCCGATGCCGCCACGAGCAAGGCTGCGCCTCCGAGGGCGCGGGGTGGAGCGACGCCGCCTCCGCCTCCGGGCGCGCCGGGGATGCCGGGTGTGCCGTCGGGCGGTACGCCGGCTCCGGGTGCTCCGGGTGCTCCGGGTGCTCCGGGTGCTCCGGGTGCTCCGGGTGCTCCGGGTGCTCCGGGTGCCCCGGGTTCGTCAGGTGGCGGTTACGTGCCTACGCAGCTTGTGTCGTCGCTCGGGCCCGACGGGCCGAGCGGCGTCGCCGGTCCCGGGGCTCCGCAGGGTCCCGGTGCGCCGAACCCGCCCGGTCCTCCGAACCCGCCTGGCGCGCCGAACCCGCCTGGCCTCCCGCAGCCGCCCGGTGCCCCGGGTGCGCCCGGTATGCCCGGCGCGCCGCAGCCTCCGGGCGCCCCCAACCCGCCCGGCACGCCTGGCGGTACGCCCCCCGGCGGGGTGCACCATGCCGCCACGGTGCTCGCCGACCCGAGCCGGATGGGCGGTGCGCCGCAGCCTCCGGGCGCGCCGGGGGCTCCGCAGGGTCCCGGGGCTCCCAACCCGCCCGGCCCTCCGAACCCGCCCGGCATCCCCAACGCCCCGGGTACTCCCGGTGCCCCCGGCATGCCTGGCGCGCCCCAGCCGCCGGGCGCCCCGGGCGTCCCTGGTGCGCCTGGCGCCGCCGGCCCCGGTGCTCCCCAGCCGCCTGGCGCCGTTCACCACGCGGAGACCGTGCTGGCCGGACCGGCGGTCGGTGGCCCCGGCGCGCCGCAGCCTCCGGGCGCTCCCGGCATGCCGCCGGGTGCACCTGGCATGCCGCCGCCGGGACCGGGAATGCCGCCTCCCGGTGCTCCCGGTGCTCCCGGTGCTCCCGGTGCTCCCGGTGCTCCCGGTGCCCTGGGCATGCCCGGTGCCGGGCAGCCGCCCATGCCGCCGGGTGCGGTCGCGCCGCCGCCCGGTCAGCCCGGCCCCGGACAACCGCCCGGCCCCGGACAGCCGCCCGCCCCCGGACAGCCGCTCGGCCCCGGACAGCCACCCGCACCCGGTCAACCCGGTCCGGGCCGGCCGTCGTACGGGTATCCGCCGCAGGCCGTCGGTCAGCCGACCGTCGGCCCCGGCTACCAGGCCGTCCTCCGCTACCGCGCGCAGGACGGCTCGGAGCAGCAACTGATCCGGCGTTCGGCGCCGGGTACGCCGCACCCCGAGTGGCAGATCTTTCACGAGCTGCGGGGCATGAACGTGCCGCCGGACCAGGTCCTCGAGCTGCACACCGAGTTGGAGTCGTGCGAGCTGCCGGGTGCGTACTGCGCGCGGATGATCCGGGAGCAGTGGCCGCAGGCTCGCATCGCGTCCATCGCGCCGTACGGCACCGATCACGCGAGCCGGCAGCAGGGCATGCAGCAACTGCTCGCCCATCAGGGCGAGTTGCACGAGGTGGCCGACGGTCCCGCCCGGCCGGCGCCGGTGCGTGCCCCGCTGCCGCAGGTGCAGGCGGCGCCGCCGATCCCGCCGGAGGGCGTGGCACAGGAGCTGGCGGGGGCGTTCGGGCCGGGGCTCTTCCGGTTCGAGCAGGCCGCCGTGTCCCGGCAGGGCGTGCCGCCGGTCGTGGCGCACAGCCTGGTCGTCGGCGGTCTGCCGATGGACATGGGCCCGTTCTTCTGGGCGCAGGCCCAGCCCGGGCGGCCCGTTCCGACGCTGGCGGAGCTGGCGCAGGAGCGCGGGGTGCAGCCGGCGTCGGACGCCGGGTCGTACCTCGTCATGGGCAGCGACTTCGGCAAGGCCATCTGTGTGCAGTACGGGACGGCGAACATCGTCGCCGTGCCGGTGGAGGCGGGTCCGGGTGGTGCGCCCGTACCGCCGCAGTTCGTGAACACGGGCCTGCCCGAGTTCCAGCGCTGCCTGGCGCTGCTCGGCCGCATGTGGCGTCTTCGCTTCGGCCTGAACCAGGAGCAGGCGGGCCGCTGGACCGTCGACTTCCAGGCGCAGCTCGCCGCCCTCGACCCGGCGGCGCTCGGCTCGCCGGAGAGCTGGTGGTCGGTGCTGCTGGAGCAGATGTGGGACGGCTTGCTGTGACGCCGCCCGACTGTTTGTGATGACCTCGCTCGGCCGCCGGCGACGGCGGCCGAGCGAGGCGGTGAAAGGGCCGGACCCCGGTGATACGACCGGGGCCGGCCCTTTCGCATGCCCGCGGCGCGCCCCCTCGGCATCCACCCGGCACCCGCCTCGCGCCCACCCCGTGCCCGGAGTGTCGCGTTATGAGCGTTTACGCCCGATACATCAAGATGTGCGCTAAATCATCATTTTTGCAGTCGCTCGGCGGAGAGGGGTTCTCAGGATGAGCAGCGCACCGGTCTCGCTCCACGACTTCGTGGTCGTAAAGGGGCGTGGCTACCGTCCCGATCAGGTCGACGCCTATGTCGACGCCCTCTTCCGGGACCGGGACGCCGCCTGGGAACGGGCCGCCCGGCTCACCGTGCTGGCCAAGGAGATGGAGGCGGAGGCGGAGAAGCTGCGGGAGGAGGTGGCGCAGCTCGGCCCGCAGACGTACGAGGCGCTCGGGGACCAGGCGCGGCGGCTCTTCGAGCTGGTGCAGAAGGAGGCCGAGACCGTGCGCGAGGGCGCGCGGCAGGAGGCGGAGAGCCTGGTGGGCAAGGCGAAGGCGTGGGCGAGCGGGCTGCGGGACGCGGCCCAGGCGCACGCCGACGCCCTGAACGCGGAGGCCGACGCGTACGCCGAGGAGCGCACGCTCGCGGCGCGCGCCGAGGCGGACGAGATCCGGGTCGCCGCCCGGCGCATGGTGCGCGAGGAGCGCGGGCTGGAACTCCTCGCGCTGCGCGAGCTGCGGCACCGCACCACCCGCATGCTCACCGAGCAGTCCAAGGACCACGAAGAGCGCTGGACCGCGCTCAAGCAGGAGACCGAGGCGAAACTGGCCGCCCAGAAGGCGGCGGAGGAGGAACGGGCGACACGGGCGGAGGCGGCGATGGCCGAGGCGAAGCAGGTCTTCGCCGACGCTGACGCCTCCGCCCGCAAGGCGCAGGAAGAGGCGCAGGCCCGCGCGACGGAACTCGTCACGCAGGCCCGGCAGCAGGCGGAGGAGATCGCGCGGGAGACCGAACAGGTGCTGCGCGAACACGGCGAGATGTGGGACGACGTGCGCACCCACATCGGCCAGATGCGCAACAGCCTGACGGCCCTCACGGGCCAGGCCGCCCAGGAGTGACCCGGGCGGCCCCCGAGGCCCACGTGACCTCGGCCGGTTCCCGGCTCAGTTCCCCCTGCGCACCGCCCCCGCCAGGATCCCGCCCTCCACGGCCTCGTACTGCCGCCGCTGCTCGTCGGCCTCCCGCTGCCCCGACCTGACCGTGCCGAGCCAGCCGAAGAGGAACCCGGCCGGTACGGACACCAGCCCGGGTGTCGTGAACGGGAACCAGTTGAAGTCGGCTTCGGGGAAGGCCGAGACCGGTGACCCGGAGACCAGGTTGGTCCACGGCATCAGCGCCAGGACGACCCCCGTGCCGCCGATCAGGGTCCACATCAGGCCGGTACGGGTGTACCGGCGCCAGAACAGGCTGTAGATGAGGGCCGGGGCGATGGCCGAGGCGCCCAGGGTGAAGGACAGCGTCACCAGCGGTTGCAGGCTGCGGTGCTGGACCATCGTCGCCAGCACGATCGCCGGGAGGCCGACCCCCAGCGCCGCGAGCCGCGCCAGCGCCATCTCCCGGTGCCCGGAAAGTTCCCGCATCCGGGTGGCGAACAGGTCATGGGCGAGGGAGTTCGCGCAGGCGAGGATCATGCCGGCGACCGAGGCGAGCACGGTGAGGAAGATGGCCGTGGTGACCGCCGTGAAGAGCAGGCTCTCCGCGGTCGAGACCTCGGCGCCGAACACCGCCCTGGAGCCCAGCAGATAGGCCGTGTTGCCCTGCGGGTCCGCCCCGGCGATCACCTGCCGCCCGATCAGTGCCGTCGCGCCGAAGCCCACGATCGTGATCACCAGCACGAACAGTGCCACGCTCGACACCGCCCAGGACATGGACCTGCGCACCTGACGCGCGCTGCCGGCGGTGTACATGCGCATGGTGATGTGCGGCAGAACCGCACCGCCGAGGACGATGGCGAGCTGGGAGCTGATCATGTCGAGGCGGGGGTACGGGCTGCCCGCGAACTGGAGCCCCGACTGAAGGAACGCCGGGCCGACCCCGCTCTGCTCGGCCGCCGCGTTGAACAGCGCGCCCGGATCCCAGTCGAACCGCCGCAGCACCAGTACGGCGACGAGGGTGCCCGACCCGAGCAGCATCACCATCTTCAGGATCTGGATGAGCGCCGTGCCCTTCATCCCGCCGATGGCCGCGTAACTGATCATCAGCACGCCGAGCCCGATGACGCACCCGGTCTTCAGGGAGTCACTGGAGAACCCGAGGATGAACGCCAGCAACTGCCCGGTCCCCGCGAGCTGCACCAGCATGAGTGGCAGCAGCGCGGCCAGCGTCACCCCGCACGCCGCCATCCGCACCCCCCGCCCCGGCATACGGCGGGCCAGCGCGTCGCCCATCGTGAACCGGCCCGCGTTGCGCAGGGGTTCGGCCAGCAGGAACATCAGCAGCATCAGCGACAGGGCCGTGCTCAGCGCCAGCACGATCCCGTCGTAGCCGCACAGCGCGACCACACCGGTGGTGCCGAGCACGGTCGCCGCGCTGATGTAGTCGCCGCCGATCGCCAAGCCGTTGCGCATGGGGGACAGCGAGCCGTAGCCCGTGTAGAACTCGTCGAGGTCGTCCCGGTCCGGGCCGGTCATCACGCACAGCAGCAGCGTGATGGTGACCACGACGCAGAACGCCACCAGCGACATCGCCTGCGCGTTTCCGCTGAAATCCGTCATCGTCCGGCCCTCCGCTCCGCCTCGCGCTTGGCGTCCACCGCGGCCTCCTTGCGGATACGGTCCGCGATCGGGTCGACATAGCGCCGGGCGGTGTGTTCGTACAGGGCTGTCGCCAGCCAGGTGACGGGAAGTTGCAGCAGCGCGAGCAGCAGGCCCGCGGGCAGCCCGTCGGTGACCGTGACCGTCATGAAGCCGGGCGCGAAGGCGGACAGGATCAGGAACAGCGTGAAGTACCCGAGCGCGGTCAGCGTCGCCACGCGCCGCTGCCAGCGGTAGGCGCCGCGCAGGATCCGCAGGTCGCTGTGGTGCCCGAGAGGCGGCTGGTCGGGGGTCAGGTGCCGCGGGGGTGCCGGTGGTTCCGGCGGGAAGGGCTGTTGCCAGGGGTAGGTGGCGTACGACGGGGGCGGGGACGTCGCGGGGCGAGGTGGCTGGAACCTGTCGTACGGATCGTGCGGTTCGCGTGAGTTGTACGGGTCGTACCGGTTGTACGGGTTGTTCGGGTCGTACGGGGAGGACATCCCTGTGCTCCTTGCGTGGCTCGGGTCCGGCGGCGGACCGCAGGGAGGTGGGGGGCGGGCGAGCCACGCAGGTTACTGCGGGGTACCAGGTGAGCGCGAGGGTTTCTGCAAACTGAGTGGTCGGTATGCGCTTGCTATGCCGAACCGTGTCTGACCTGGGGTGTTACCCCCGTTAACTCAGACTTTTAAATCGCCTTTACCGCGACTGAGGGCGACCACGGCACTACTTCAGGTGTACCAGCGCCACACTGCCCGGCACGTTTCCCGCCGCACTGCCGGATCCCTCGCCCCCACTGTCGAGGCGCGCACCGAAGGTCAGCCGGTGGTCGATCCTCCGGCGCACCGACCGCCCCGCCTCGATCACGAACTCCACCCCGACCCGCCCTCCGGCAGGCACCCACACACGCGTGCCGCCCACACCCGCGGGCCGCACCGACCACCCCGCCCCCATCGGCTGCGCCACGACGGTCACGTACTGCCCCCGGCCGCCGAAGTTGTAGACGTCGAGGCTCATCCGCGTCCGACGGCCCAGGCGGTAGCCGTACGGCGGCGGCGCGTCGCCGTCGTCCTTGCCGGGCGCGGCGTTGCGGGCGGCGTAGCGCTGGCTGAGGACGATGTGCTCCGCGGCGGAGAGGGAGCTGGGGCGGGGCGAACGTCGCAACACCCGTGCCTCCCCGCCCGTCCCGGCCGAAGCGGCGTGCGGGGCGACCGAGACGACATAGACGGGATCCGGAGAGGCGACGACGGCCGAGCCCGCCCCTTCGATCCGGCGGCCCATGGTGTCGTACGCCACCCCCGGCACGGACACGCGCGTGTGCCGTGCCGCCCACAGGACGCTCACCCGCCGCCCGCACCCGTCGTCGAAGCGGAACCCGCGCACACCGGCGGGCAGTTGGGGCACCGGCCCGACGAAGTGCGCCTCACCGAGCAGCGAGGTCAGCGCGGCGAAAGCGCTGTACGCGGGCAGGGGGCCGAAGTCCCGGTCGAGCAGTCCGAACCAGACGCCGTCGTCGTGCAGCGGCGGACCGGCGAACCAGAACTGCCGGGCGTTCCCCGCCGCCAGCCCCTCCACCATCGAACGCACGAGGTAGCGGGCCTGCACCCGCTCCTGCGCCGGAGTGAGGTCGCGGGCCGTCGTCAGGAACGCCCCGCACTCCGTCATCCACAGGGGCACGTCACCGGCCCCCTGCCGCCGGGCGAGCGCGTGCTGCTCCTCCGCGGCGCCGGGGAAATCGGGGTCGTCCTGATCCGCCGGGTCCGGATACCCGTGGAAGGCCCACACATCGGCGTACCGGACGACGTCGTTCGCGAGCATCAGGTCCTGGAAGGGGCCGGTTTGGGCGATCCCCGGCAGGACGACGAGCGTCGGCTCGGCGCGGGCCTCCTCGCAGCCGTCCTTGATGCCGAGCGCGGCCGCCTTCACGAACGCGGCGTGGGCGTCACCCGTACTGCGGGTGGTGTCGACGTCGGGTTCGTTGGAGAGCTGGAGTGCCTCGGGGGCGGCCAGGGCGAGACGCCGGGCGTAGCGGTAGGCGTGGCGCAGGTCCGCCGCCAGGGGCAGCGAGGCATCGGTCATCGCCCACTCGGGCGCGGGGGAGATCACGTCCAGGACGGCGAGACCGTGGGCACGCAGCGTGCGGGTGATCCTGTCGTGGTGTGCGGTGTCGTACGCACCGGGCGCGGCCTCGGCGGCCGGCCAGGACTGCCCGTCACGGACCCACCCCGCCCCCATGTCCCGCAGGGCGGCGGCGAATTCGCCCAGCCGGGAGAGCGGTACGAGGGAGGACGCCCAGACGTTGACGCCGAAGCGGTTTCCCACCGCGCCGGTGGCGGCGTGACGGACGGGAAGACGGGCGAACGTGCTGGTCACGCCGTCGTCGGCGCGGATGCGGTAGTGGCCGGGCGGGAGGTCGGCCGGGAGCGCGAGCGTGGTGGTCCTGCGGCCTGCGGGGATGGCCGTACGGCCGGCGGCGACCCGTTGGCCGTCGTAGTCGGTGACGGCGTAGTGAACGGGATGCGGGCGCGTGGCACGGGCATTGAGGGTCAGGCGCAGGCGAGCGGGCTCGCCGACGCGGTGACGGGGAACGGAGGCCGCACGCAGAGCGGGGCCGCCGGGCAGGGCGCGCAGGATGAGGTGATCCAGCGACAGGGCGTACACGATGCTGTTGTCAAGGATCGTCGGTTCGACGACTCGTAAGCTCAACGCGTTGTCTCCCTCGCGAAGTTCCACCTCCCCGAGATCCAGCACGGACAGATCTCCCCAGGCGGCCGGCGACCCGTACCAGTGCGGCTGTGAGCGGGCGATCTCGCGGAACGGGCCGCCGTTGACCGAGAGCCGGAGGTAGGAGCCGACCGCTTCTGTATGCGGGGTCTCCACGGGGGCGATGGCGACGGCGGTCAGCGCGTATACCCGCGTCTGCGGTACACGTACGCGGTACGTGGCGTACCAGCCCGTGTCCGGCGGGGGTTGCTCGGCCGTCAGTAGAGCGAGGTAGCGGCCGCCGGAGGCACGGCGGTCCCTGGCCACGGGGATGTTCGTGCGGGTGGGGGACTCGCCGGGGATCGTGATCGTGGCGGGGCCGGCGGCGCGTGCGGAAGCCGAGCCGACGCCCACCGCGGCGGTCGCTGCCGCGCCGAGTCCTGCCGCCATTGCGGTACGCCTGTTGAGGTCCATGACTCCAGAAGACGCGGACGCCGGCGGTTCGGGCGTCAGCCGGGAGGGCGGTTCGTCCCGGAGGGTGTTGCGGGGGACGAGCCCTAGGGGGTGCGAGGGTGTGGGCTCCGGCGGGCGCGGCCGAAGAATGACGCGGTGTCAAAGGCACTTCTCCCGAGCCACAGTTGAGCCATGATGTATCAGTCGACGTGAAGTCGCAGGCAAGGGGGGCACATGGGGGAGGCGGCGACGTCGCCGGAGCGGGTCTTCATCTCCTACGCGCATGACGACACGGAGCACACGGACCGAGTCCGGGACTTCCACCACTTCCTGCGGCGGTGCGGGATCCACGCAGACCTGGATCTGCCCGCAGGCGAGCGCCGCCGGGACTGGGCGCTGTGGATGCTGCGCGGCATCCGGGACAGTCGGCATGTGATCGCCATCGCCTCGCCGGAGTACAAGCGGCGTGCGGAGGGCGATGCGGCGCCCGGCGAGGGCATGGGGGTGCAGTGGGAGGCCATGCTGCTGCGCAACCTGGTGTACGAGGATCACGCCGCCGCACTGGACAAGATCATCCCCGTCGTCCTGCCCGGAGGCTCCCCGGAACATCTGCCCCTGTGGCTGGGCGGCAGCCCCAACAGCCTTTACACCGTGGAGGGATTCACTGTCGACGGCGCGGAGAAGCTGCTGCGACTCCTGACCGGCCAGCCCTACGAGACCGAGCCGCCGCTCGGGCCGAGGGTGGTGCTTCCGACGCGCGCCTCCGCCGAGGCCGGTACGCCGTTGGTACTGGGCCCCCCGGTGACCGAGCCGGCACCGGTGCCGTCCTTGGAGCCGCCGCCCCCGACCTTCGTGATGCCTCAGTCGACGGACCTGGTCGACGCGCTCATGGCCTGCCAGAAACTGCGCCGGCTGAACTACCGCTTCGAACTCCTGGACATGATGAGCGACTCCTTGGGCGGGCCGGACTACGTCTTCGACGTGCCCGAGTCGGCGGAAGCGCGGACGCATCTGCGTGCGCTGGACGGCCGTATCAGGCGAACGACGCTGATGGCCGACGCGGTACTGAAGGTGATGTACGTGGCTCTGAAGGAGATCGCGCCGGACGACGTCGGCACCAAGCGGGTGCGGGACCTGCTCGTGAGCAGCGGACTGGTGCTCGGGGGGTCGTGAGTGTTCCACCGCCTGCGTCGAAGGCTCTCCGCCGGTCGGACGGCCCCCCGTGATCACCGTGGCCCGGACTGCACCCCGGATCCCGTCCGGCAAGGGCAGTCCGTGCGGGACCCGGAACAACTCCTCACCGGGATCCTGGCCGGCATCCCTCGGCTCCGGCGGCTCGAAGGCCGCCACGACCTGCTCCAGCGAACCGATGCCGCGCTCCGGGACGCCGCCCCCGAGTCCAACATCGCCCGTGACCATCTGCACGCCATCGTGCAGGCCGCCCGGCGAACCGGCACGCTGAAGTCGCTGAGGGCCGCCCTGGCCTACGTGGAAAAGGACGACATCGCCACCCTGTGGTTCGACCTGGCGGTCCTGGTCGTGGCCGGCCCGGAAGGCCCCTTGCCCGAACCCTTCATGCTCGACCTCATCGGCGAACTGCACTCCAGGGACGGGGACTTCGGGAGGACGGCGGTCCATCGATACCTGACCGAGCGCCGCACCGAAGGCCGCCCACTGCATGTCACACGCCTTCCGCAGGTGCTGTTCGAGCTCCACGACACACGCGTCAACCCCACCGAGCCGGCGGCTCCTCGCATCCAACTCCTGCGGTTCCTCGCCCTGTTGGCCGAGGAGCCCGAGGCGAGCCCGGAACTCACCGCGTTGATCGCCTCGGTCCAGGCCCCTGGCGCGGACGGCGCCGGAACGCCGCCCGCCGACGTCGAACGCCAGGTCATCATCCAGATACGGGTCGAGGAGGAAGACGCCCCGAGCGACCTGCCGTACACCCAGCGCCGCTACTCCTTGCGTGGCTACCACTACGAGCGCATCGGCGACGCCCAGCCGGTCTTCCGCGGTACGCGGCCCGGGCCCGGGATCTTCACCGGCGGCAGGCTGGAGGAGTGCGGCCGTGCATTCCTGGCGGACTGGCGGGAACCTGCGGAGGCGGGTCGAGGCGTGAGCAAGCGCGTGGAGTTCCTGCTGCCGCACTCGCTGCTCGACCATCCCGCCGAGGCGTGGCCGGGCGGTTCGGCCGGCGTCCCGCTCAGCCGAAGCTGCCAGGTCGTCGTGCGGTCCCTGACCCGCTACAAGGACAGCACGGTCCATGACGAGTGGATTCGCCGCTGGCAGGCGCTGGAGACAACGGACCGCGACGGGACGCCGGGAGACGTGCTGGAGCACATCGGCTGGATGGGCCCGGACAGCGTGGAGCGGGCCGGTGCCCGGACCGCCCCGGCGAAACCGTGGAACTGCCCCGTCAGCAGATATCCGTCCCTGCGGTTGTCCGAACCCGCCGATGTCGCGGACTGGCTGTTCGAACACGCCGACCTGTCCTGCCTGGGCCTGGGAATCCCGTACGACCACGACGACGAACTCATCCGGGAAGCCGTGCGGGGTGCGCTGCTGGAGGACGGCATCCCGGTCATGGTCTGGCGCCGCGACGACGGCGACCCGGGTTCGCTCCTGGAGGTCCTGCGCGACGGCCGCCCGCCCGGTCGGCTGGCGGACCTGCCGCACAGCGTGCACGAGGCCCGTAAGCGCGGGCGGCGCGACCCGCACAGCGTGCACAACCAGATCACCCTGTTGTGGGACGACCCGACATGCGTCTTCAGCGGCCAGGACCAGCAGATGACCGGCACCCGCGGGGCCGGCGAAGGAGCAGCATGACGAAGAAGCCGGACTGGTGGGTCTACGAGGGAACCGGTACCCCGCACAACGCCATCGACGACCTGCCCGGGGCACCGCCCTGGCGGGCTTTCGGACACGGCGGCAAGAAGCCGGAACGGCTGCTCGACACCCCGCAGGCCCCCGAAGACGACGCGGTCCTGCGCCACCTCGGCCGCAGGAGCCAGGGCGTCGCGTACCAAGCCGGTGAGCGCGAGATCCACCTCGTCAACCTCGCCCTGCACCTGCGTCGCCCCCTGCTGCTCACCGGAAAACCGGGCACCGGAAAGTCCACGCTCGCGTACGCCGTGGCGCACGAGCTGAACCTCGGTCCGGTGCTGCGCTGGGGCATCACGAGCCGGTCCACCCTCAAGGACGGGCTGTACGAGTACGACGCCGTGGGCCGCCTCTACGACGCGGGCCTGCGCAACGCGGGCACCTTGCCGAGCGGCCAGGGCGAGGGGACCAGGCCGCCGGACATCGGCAAGTACATGTGGCTCGGCCCGCTGGGCACGGCGTTGCTGCCCTGGAAGCGCCCCCGGGTACTGCTGATCGACGAGATCGACAAGAGCGACATGGACTTCCCCAACGACCTCCTGAACGTCTTCGAGGAGGGCGAGTTCCTCATCCCCGAACTGGCTCGGCTGGGGGCGGAGCCCCAGACGGTGACGACCGCCGACCGTCAGGAGGTACAGGTTCACGGAGGTGAGGTGGCGTGCACACAGTTCCCGTTCGTCGTGCTGACCAGCAACGAGGAACGGGAGTTCCCGATGGCGTTCCTGCGCCGCTGCATCCGGCTGGAGATCGGTGCGGCAGACCAGGAACGGCTGACCGGCATGGTCGCGGCGCACCTGGGCGAGCCGGGCACCGACGGCAACAGCGCCTCCGCCGAGGTACGGGCGGAAATCATCATCCAGTTCCTGGCCAGGCAGCGGGAGAAGGGCACACTCGCCAACGACCAGCTCCTCAACGCGCTGCTGATGGCCGACCGGGGGCTGTGGAACGACGAGGTGGGCCGCGCCCTGCTGGGTGAGGATCTGCTGCGGCCGTTGGATCGGGGCTGAGCGGGCGTGACGTCGTCGTTCGAGCCGCCGTTCCGGCGATGGACCCACGAGTCCCGCTCGCCTGCGCAGCAGCCCGAGCCGGACGGTGCGCCGGACGCGCCCGAAAGTGAGGAACCCCTCCCCGACGGCATCCTGCGCCACGAACTCGCCCGCCTCCTGGAAGCGGGCGACGCCCCGGACGCCAACGACGCCCTCGACGCGCTGTGGATCGCCAGACTCAGCGGACTCGACCCGGTCGACTGGGCACTGCTCGGCAACGGCACGGACCCCACGGCGCTCCCGCCGGCCATGGACCCGTCCCCGCCGGAACCCCAGAACGACGAGCCTGCTCCCGACGCCGAGCCCGCCCCCGCGCCGGCCCGACTCCACCTCCCCGGGAGCGCCGACGGCACCGCTCCGCCCCGCCCCGGTGCTGCGCAAGCCATCCGTGTCGCTCAGCCCCAGGCCCTTCCCGACGCCCTCACCCTGACCCGCGCCCTGCGCCCCCTGCGCCAATCGGTGCCCTCGCCCAGTGCCCGCGTCCTGGACGTGGAGGCCACGGCGGCGGCTTCGGGCGACACCGGGTTGATGCTGCCCATCATGCGGCCCGCCGCCGAACTGCGCTTCTCGGTGGACCTGTTGATCGACACCGGCACGACGATGACCGTGTGGCACCGCCTGGCCGATGAGCTGCGGACCCTGCTCGCCCGCCACGGCGCCTTCGCCGACGTCCGTGCGTGGGCGCTGGGCACCGACGGAGTCGAACCGACGCTGACCCCGTTCCGCAGAGGCGCGCTGGCCACGACACCGACACGACGCTGGCGGCAGGCCCTGGCAGATCCCGCCGGTCGGCGCATGGTCCTGGTGCTGACCGACGGGGCCGGCCCGTCCTGGTACGGCACGGAGCTGCCGAAGACGCTGGCCGACTGGTCCGTACGCCGCCCGGTCGTCGCACTCCAGGTGCTGCCCAGCCGGCTGTGGCACCGTACGGCGCTGCGTACGGCCCCCGTCCGGGCACGTGGCACGGAGTCCGGCCGTGCCACGATCGAGATGCGCTCCTCGGGACCGCTGCCGGGTATCGCCCGTGGACGGGCCGGGGCCGAGGACCGGGCGCGGATCCGCTGGCTACCGGTGCTGGAGGTCTCCGGCGACTGGCTGGCCCCGTGGGCGCGGCTCGTGTCCGGCCGTACGACGGACTGGGTGCCGTTACAGGCCGCCGCGCTGACGGTTGTGGACCGGGTGAGCCCGGCTGACGCCGGGGACGAACCGACGACTGCTGCGGCCTGGATCGAGCGCTTCGAGGAGGGCTACTCGCCGGAGGCGTTCCGGCTGCTTCGGCTGCTGGCCGCGGCGCCGCTGAGCCTGCCGGTGATGAGGCTGGTCCAGCGCACCATGCTTCCGGCGTCGACGCCGATGCATCTGGCCGAGATCTTCCTCTCCGGGCTCCTTGTGCGCCGATCGCCGGCCCGGCCCGGCGCTGATCCGGACGCCGCGCTCTACGACTTCCGGGAGGGCGTGCGGGACGCGCTGCTCGAACGGCTCAGCCGTACGGAGTCGTTGAGGGTTCTCGAGCAGGTCATCGAGGGTGTCAGCGAGCGGGTGGCGGCAACGTTCGGCGGGATCAACGACTTCGGGGCGCTGCTGGCCACGGTGGGGGCCGGGGGCGGGCTGGACGGACGCGAAGTGCCGGAGGGCAGCCAGGCGTTCGCGGAGGTCGCGTGGGCGGTGATCGCCGGGCTGGGCGGGGACCACGCGGAGGTGGTGGCGAAGCTGACGCGGGGCCGGGTCGAGGCGCCCGCGTCGGCTGCTGTGGCCGAGCCGCAGCCTGAGCCTGACGAGCGGAAGGGCGAGAGCCAGGAGCGGCGACCGAGGCTGCTCTCCTGGCTGCGGCGAACGCTGACGCGGGATCTGGAAGAAGGTGGCGAGGAGCAGGGGCACGAGGTCGCGGTCGGCGGCGGCGTCGCTGTCTCGGTGCCGAACCGGATACCGGAGCGGCCGCCGTTTTACACCCGCGGAGCTGAGGCTACGGACGTCTTGGCGGTGCTGCTCAGAGGCAGTCCGAAGTCCAACACGCGCTATCCGGTCCTGCCCTGGACGACGTGCGTGATCCAGGGAGCCGCGGGTGTGGGCAAAAGCGCGTTGGCGGCGGACTGCGCGGCGATACTGGCCGAGGAATTCACCATGGTCCGGTGGATCCGTGCCCAGAGCCGGGAGAGCCTCCTGGCGGACCTCACCGACTTCGCCGAGGAACTCGGGTTCTTGCATGGGTCCCCTGATGGCAGGTTCCCGACCGCCCTGCTGACTGCACTCGCTCACTATCTGATGCGAAATCCCGGCTGGCTGCTGATCTACGACGGCGTCACGCCCGAGACCTTCGCTGCCGACCCCGGAGACCCGGAGAGTGCGTCGAGCCTGTGCCTGCCGCCGCCGGGGTACGGCAGCCTGCTCGCGACCCTCGCCGACGGAGCGCGGTGGCCGTTGCCGCACGAAAGCGTCACCTTGACCGACCTGAGCCGAGGGTCGGCCGTGGATTACCTTGCGGCGGCGCTCGACGCGCATCGCGGGGAGCTGTGGCACGACGAGGCCGAGCTGGGCCGTCTCGTCGAGGTCACAGGCACGAATCCGCGGGTGCTGGCTGAGGTCGTGTCGATGTTCGGGATGGGGCCGTGGGCGGTCGGTGACCCGATTCAGGGGATGCTGGTGAGCCGACCGGAGATGGCGCGGTTCGTTCAGTCGCTCGTCTGGATCACTGACGAAGGAAACAACTTTGTCGGTACCGGTGTCGCGGTACGGCCTGACACGGTTCTGACCGCTGCGTTCCCCCCGGGGAGAGAGGCGCGCGGCCATGTTCACCGGCAGAACCGCTCGCCCCTTCGCGTGCGCGGCTCGATGGTGAGCAGCGACAACCCGAGACTGCGCTGGCTGAAGGTCGACGCAGGCAGTCTTCCGGCGGTCATCGTCGCCCGCACGGCGGATCCCGCGGTGACCGCGGCATGGTGGGAGCAGCCCGAGGGCGGCTCGTCGACGACGCCGCGCCTGATGATGGGCCACGGCCAGTCCGGGACGTTCACACCTCCTGCGGGTGCCGCGCTGATCGACGCGGACGGACGCTTGCGCGCCCTCGTCGCGTCAGCCGCCGAGATCACTACGACGATCGAGATCACGTCGGGGCTCGTTGAGAACACTGCGTGGGAGATCTACGAGCGAGCAATCGAAGTCCGCGAGCGCAAACTGAAGCCGGCTCCCGCCGACATGCCGTCGCAGGGGCCGCTGTTCTTCCTGAGCAGCGCCCGTTTTCCAGCAGTTCCGAGTGATCGGCGAGACACAGACAGCCCGGAACGCCGCCTTTTCACGATGCTGGTCGATGACATCGCGGCTGTGACGGACTGGGACGAGAACATCGGTGTCTTCGGCCAGAACATTCCCGTGGGCGCGTCCTGGCAGTCTCACACGTTGCACGCGTTGGCCAACACCTGGGTCTTCGTGCCGGTTTACACACGCAGGTACTTCATCAACCAGTGGAGCCGCAGGGAGTGGGACGTCATCCAATGGCGCCGCCAATTGTCGTCCCCCCGCGAGCACCCGAAAATCGTGCCGGTGCTCTGGACGCCGGTCGACGCGATGGAACTGCCTCCGGAGGCGCGCGAGATCGCATTCACCGGCAAGGATCTGGGCAGTGAGTACGCCAAACTGGGGTTGTACGGCCTACAGGCGTCCGGCAAGCACACGGCGTACCGGCGTGCGGTCTGGGGGATCGCGCAGATGATCGCGGATGCGGCGATCTCATACCACCCCAGCCCTGACCCCGGCCTGGTCGACGAACTGCGCAGAGTCTTCGAGAACGGGGAGCCCTGACGAAGGCCGGCGGCGATGCGGTCCACGTCGACCCCGCGGGCCGGTTCCGCCCGGTCAGTGCCCGAGAAGCTCGCGCCGATAGCGGATCCCGGGCTGACCGCCGACCGTCGTGTCACCCGAGGCGACGAACGCGTTCTTCTCCAGGACGGTCCGGGACGCCAGGTTGTCGAGCGTGGTGACCGCGACCAGGGACGTCAGCCCGTACGCCGTAGCGGCCATCCGGCACAACTCCGCCACCGCCGCTGTGGCGACACCCTTGCCCGCCGCGCGCTCGCCGACGCGGTAACCGAGTTCGGCGCAGCCGCGCTCGACGTCGACCAGGTTGACCCGTCCGACGAGGCGGCCCTCGTCGTCGAGCACGACGTGGAAGTGGCAGACCCCGTCGGCCTGTTCGGCCAGCAGCGCCTCGAGCCTGGCCGCGAAACCGGCGGGCTCGAAGAACGCGTCCCCGCGGTCGGGCACCGTACGGGCGAAGTACTCCCGGTTCTCGCGCTCGAAGGCGAACAGGGCGTCCGCGTGGTCGGCGCGCAGGCGCTCCAGGGTCGGCATGGGGGACAGCGTAGGTGAAGCCGTCGGGGGCCGGTCCGACCGGGGAAGGACACCGGCACCGCCACTCGACACCCCTGGCCTACGACCGCGGGGCGACGCCAGGTCAGGGGTTCGCGACCTAGCGTCCTCCACATGAACAGATCACCGAACCAGTCGCCGGATCCGTCGCTGAACCCGTCAATGAACGGATCACCGAACCGGTCACTGAACAGGCCGCGCTTCTTAGCCCTGGCGGCGTCCGTCGTGCTCGTGCTCGGACCTGCCCTGACCCTCCCCGCCGTGGGCGCGGGCGCCGCCTCCGCCGCGCCCGTGTCCGCGCCCGCTTCCACCACCGCCTCGGCCCGACTGCCCCGCCCCACCGGCCCGCACACCGTGGGCCGCAGCACCCTCCACCTCGTCGACCGCGACCGTCCGGACCCCTGGGTGCCCTCCGCGGGTCCCCGTCAGCTCATGGTGTCCATGTACTACCCGGCGCGCCCCGGCACGAGCGGACCGAGCGCGCCCTACATGACCACCGAAGAGGCCCGCCACCTCCTGGAGTTGAGGGCGCCCGACGCCACCGTCCCGCCCGAGGTGATCAGCGGCGTCCGTACCTGGGCGTACGCCGACGCCCGCCCCGCGCACGGCCGGTTCCCGCTCGTCGTGCTCTCGCCCGGGTTCACCTTCCCGCGTTCCACGCTCACCGGTCTCGCCGAGGACCTGGCCAGTCGTGGATACGTCGTCGCGCTGGTCGACCATCCGTACGAGAACGCCGGCACGACCCTCCCCGACGGGCAGACCCTGCCCTGCGCGATCTGCACCGAGTTCCCCACGATCGGCGGTAGGACCGTCGCCGAGAGCCGGGCGCAGGACGTCTCCTTCGTGCTGGACCGGCTGACCGGGCGTCATGCCGGGCGCCATCCCGCGTGGCGGTACGCGCGCGTGATCGACGCGAAGCGGATCGGCATGGCCGGGCACTCCATCGGCGGCAACGCGGCCGCCGCGACGATGGCCGGCGACGCGCGCGTGCGGGCCGGCGTGAACATGGACGGCACCTTCTTCGCCAAGGTTCCCGCCGGCGGTCTCGACGGCCGGCCCTTCCTGATGTTCGGGGCCAAGGACCGGCCGCCGGCCGACACGAGCTGGGAGCAGACCTGGGCCGAACTGGACGGCTGGAAGCGCTGGCTGTCCGTCACGGGAGCCGACCACGGCTCCTTCACCGACGTACCCCTCCTCGCGGGACTGGCCGGCATACCGGACGCCGCTCCGCTGCCCTACGAGCGTTCGCTGGCCCTCACACGCGCGTACGTCGCCGCTTTCTTCGACCTGCACCTGAAGGGCGTCCCGCAGCCGCTGCTCGACGGACCGTCACCGGACAACCCCGAGGTCAACGTCCGTCTTCCGGGACGGCATCGCCCCTGACCCGATCCGAGGCGGCCTGATCACCGGCCTCGTTCAGGACCGGGAACCGCCTCGGCGCCAGCAGCAACAGCACCAGGAAGGCCAGCGCCGCCGCGCACGACGCCCCCAGATACACGGCGTGCACCGCGTCGGCGACGGCCCTCCTGGTGCCCTCCGGTGCCGTGCCGCCGGAATCCAGCGCGCGGGTCACCGAGTCCAGGTCGTCTCCCCCGCCGAGCCGGGACGCCAGCACGCCGTTCGCCACCGCACCGAACAGCGCCGCGCCCATCGTCTGGCCCGTCTGCCGGCAGAACAGCACCGACGCCGTCGCCGTCCCCCGCTCCGACCAGCCGACCGTCGACTGCACACCCACGATCAGCGGCAGTTGGAACAGCCCCAGCGCCGCCCCCAGCAGCAGCATCAGCAGTGTCGGCTGCCAGGCGGCTCCGGGATACGGCAGGAACAGGAACGTAAGCAGAATCAGCGAGGCCGTTCCGATGCCGAGCATCGCCGTGTTGCGGAAGCCGATCCTTCGGTACACGTGCTGGCTCAACGCGGCCGACACCGGCCAGCTCAACGTCCAGACCGACAGCACGAATCCGGCCGCCACCGGGGCCAGGCCGAGGACCGCCTGCGCGTAAAGCGGCAGGAACACCGTCGGCGCCACCATCAGCAGACCCAGCGCGCCGAGCGCCAGGTTCACCGCCGCGATCGTCCGGCGCCGCCACACCCACCCGGGGATGATCGGCTCGGCCGCCCGGCGCTCCACCAGCACGACGACCCCGAGGAGCGCGAGCCCCGTGGCGAACAGAGCAAGGGAAGGGGCCGACAGCCACGGCCAGGCCACCCCGCCCTGCACCAGAGCCGTCAGCAGCACGCCCCCGCACGCGAACACCGCCAGCGCGCCCGCCCAGTCGACATGCGCGCGCGTGCCCGTCCTCGCGCGCTGGGGCTCGTGCAGATGGCGGGCGATGAGCCACAACGCCACCGCCCCGATGGGCAGATTGATGAGGAAGATCCAGCGCCAGTCGGCGTAGGCCGCCAGCACTCCGCCCAGGCCCGGTCCCACCACCGCGGACAGCGCCCACACCGTGGACAGCTTGGACTGGATCTTCGGGCGCTCCTTCAGCGGGTACAGGTCGGCGGCGAGCGTCTGGACCGTGCCCTGAAGGGCCCCGCCGCCCAGTCCCTGCACGATCCGGAACGCGATCAGCGCCGCCATGTTCCACGCCACCGCGCACAGCAGCGACCCCAGCAGGAACACGACCGCGCCCGCGATCAGCACCGGCTTGCGGCCGAAGGTGTCGGAGAGCTTGCCGTAGACGGGGAGGGTCACCGTCACCGCGAGCAGATATCCCGAGAACAGCCAGGAGAACACGGAGAAGCCGCCGAGGTCGCCGACGATCTGCGGTACGGCCGTGGAGACGATCGTGGCATCGAGCGCGGCCAGCGCCATCGCGAGCATCAGGGCCGCGACCACGGCCGCGCGTTTGTCGGTTCCGGTGCGCTGTGCGGTGTCGCGTATCGCGGGTCTCGTACTGCCCACCGGGGTTCCTCTCCTATTGCTTTCCCCGTGCACCTATCTGTCGCGGAACAGCTTCCCACTTGACCCTGACGCCGCGGGAGGGTGGAGGCTCGATGGGTCCGAGGGTGGAGACAACCCCGACGCGCGCTCCACCGAAGGGTGGACAGCCCTTAGGGGGACCTCCGTACTAGGTCTCGGGGAGGGTTGGTACCGCCGGAGGACGAGACGGTGCGGGGGCCGTCCTTAACCTGGCTTTACGCCGCTGGGGGGCGGCATACCGAACCACCGGGGGTGGGGTTTTCCCCCGCACAAGAGGGGGTTGGGCACCAGCGCGCCGGACCCTGTCCCGCCACCAGACTGAACGTCGTAACAGTTCTCGCGATTCACCTGCTGACCGACTTAGGAGAAATACCGTGACATCGGCTGTGACCATTCCCAGGCACGGGGGCACTGGAGGGCGTACGGCCGTTGCCGCGCGGGCGCGGCAGGTCGTCAAGGCGTACGGGTCGGGGGAGACCCGTGTCGTCGCCCTCGACCACGTCGACGTGGACATCGCACGGGGCCAGTTCACCGCGATCATGGGCCCCTCGGGGTCGGGCAAGTCCACGCTCATGCACTGCCTCGCCGGGCTCGACACCGTCACCGGCGGCCAGATCTACCTCGACGACACCGAGATCACCGGTCTGAAGGACAAGAAGCTCACGCAACTGCGCCGGGACCGGATCGGCTTCATCTTCCAGGCGTTCAACCTGCTGCCCACGCTCAACGCCATCGAGAACATCACGCTGCCCATGGACATAGCGGGCCGCAAGCCGGACCGGGCATGGCTCGGGCGCGTCGTCGACACCGTGGGGCTCTCCGACCGGCTCAAGCACCGGCCGACCCAGCTCTCCGGCGGTCAGCAGCAGCGCGTCGCCGTCGCCCGCGCCCTGGCCGCCCGCCCGGAGATCATCTTCGGTGACGAGCCGACCGGAAACCTCGACTCCCGCGCCGGCGCCGAAGTCCTCGGCTTCCTGCGCAGGTCCGTCGACGAGCTCGGGCAGACCATCGTGATGGTCACCCACGACCCGGTCGCCGCCTCGTACGCGGACCGCGTGCTGTACCTCGCCGACGGACGCATCGTCGACGAGATGTACAAGCCGACCGCCGACGCCGTCCTGGACCGTATGAAGGACTTCGACGCGCGGGGGCGTACGTCATGACCGTCCTGAAGACCTCGATGCGCAACTTCTTCGCGCACAAGGGGCGGATGGCGCTGTCGGCCGTGGCCGTGCTGCTGTCCGTGGCGTTCGTTTCAGGAACCCTGGTGTTCACCGACACGATGAACACCACCTTCGACAAGCTCTTCGCCGTCACCTCCTCCGACGTCACCGTCAGCCCCAAGGAGGCGAAGGACGAGGACGACGGCGCCGGTACCGGCAAGCCCGCCTCCCTGCCCGCCTCGGCCGTCGAGCAGGTCGCGGCCGTCGACGGAGTCAAGAAGGCGGAGGGCTCGGTCGGCTCGATGAGCGTGACCGTCGTCAACTCCGAGAACAAGAACATGGGTTCCTCCACCGGCGCACCCACCATCGCCGGCAACTGGACCGAGAACGACAAGAAGTCCATGGAGATCACCTCCGGGCACGCCCCGCGCGGGCCCACCGAGGTCATGGTCGACGCGGACACCGCCGACAAGCACGACCTGAAGCTCGGTGACGAACTGCGCACCATCGCCGCCACCGGCGACATCCGCGCACGGATCGTCGGCATCGCCTCCTGGAAGGTGACCAACCCGGGCGCGGCCGTCGTCTACTTCGACACCGAGACCGCCCAGCGCACCCTGCTCGGCGCGACCGGCCGCTTCACTCAGGTGTCCGTCACCGCGGCGGACGGCGTGAGCGACGCGAAGCTCAAGCAGGACGTCGCGCAGGCCCTGGACGGCTCGTACAAGGTCCAGACGGCCAAGGAGAGCGCCGACGAGAACCGCAAGGACGTCGGCGCGTTCATGGACGTCATCAAGTACGCCATGCTCGGCTTCGCCGGGATCGCGTTCCTGGTCGGCATCTTCCTGATCATCAACACCTTCTCGATGCTGGTCGCCCAGCGCACCCGTGAGATCGGCCTGATGCGGGCGATCGGCTCCTCGCGCCGGCAGGTCAACCGGTCCGTGCTGGTGGAGGCGCTGCTGCTCGGCTTCATCGGCTCCGTCCTGGGTGTGGCCGCCGGTGTCGGCATCGCGGTCGGCCTGATGAAGCTCATGTCGATGGCCGGCATGAACCTCTCCACCGACGACCTGACGGTGAAGGTGACGACCCCGGTCGTCGGCCTGATCCTCGGCGTCGTGGTGACGGTGCTCGCCGCCTACCTGCCTGCCCGCCGCGCGGGCAAGGTGTCCCCGATGGCCGCCCTGCGCGACGCCGGTACGCCGGCCGACGGCAAGGCCGGCTGGGTGCGCGGCCTGGTCGGGCTGGTGCTGACCGGCGCGGGCGCCTTCGCCCTGTACGCGGCTGCCACCGCCGACAAGGCGAGCGACGGCGCGTTGATGCTGGGCGGCGGTGTGGTGCTGTCCCTGATCGGCTTCGTCGTCATCGGCCCGCTCCTCGCGGGTGCGGTGGTCCGGGTGATCAGCGCGGTCCTGCTGCGCGCCTTCGGGCCCGTGGGCCGCATGGCCGAGCGCAACGCCCTGCGCAACCCGCGCCGTACCGGTGCCACGGGCGCCGCCCTGATGATCGGCCTCGCGCTGGTGGCCTGTCTGTCGGTCGTCGGCTCCTCGATGGTCGCCTCGGCGACGAGCGAGCTGGACAAGTCGGTGGGCGCGGACTTCATCGTCATGAGCCAGCAGCAGCCGATCGTGCCGCAGGCCGAGAAGGCCATGCAGAAGACGCCGGGCCTCGCCCACGTCACCCGCTACAAGGACGTCGACGCCACCCTGACGTCGCCGGACGGCAAGACCGACGACACCGGGATCACGGCCGCCGACCCGACGTACGCCGAGGACCTGCGCCGTACCACCACGCAGGGCACCCTGTCCGCCGCCTACGGCAAGGACGCCATGTCGGTCGGCTCCGACTACGCCAAGAAGCACGGCGTGCGCGTCGGCGACACCGTCTCCGTCGCCTTCAAGGGCGGCGAGACCGCGAAGCTGAAGGTCGCGGCCATCACGGACGACGACACCTCCATCGACCAGGGCGCTCGCTACATGAGCATCGAGACCCTGTCGAAGTACCTGCCCGCCGACCGGATCCCGCAGAACGTGATCATGTTCGGCAAGGCGAAGGAGGGCCAGGAGGAGGCGGCGTACGCCGCACTGAAGAAGTCCCTCGACGCCTACCCGCAGTACCAGGTCCGCGACCAGACGGACTACAAGGAGGAGCTGAAGGACCAGGTCGGCCAGCTCCTGAACATGGTCTACGGCCTGCTGGCCCTGGCGATCATCGTGGCGGTCCTGGGCGTGGTGAACACCCTGGCCCTGTCGGTGGTCGAGCGGACGAGGGAGATCGGCCTGCTGCGCGCGATCGGCCTCTCCCGCCGCCAGTTGCGCCGCATGATCCGCATGGAGTCGGTGGTCATCGCCCTCTTCGGCGCCCTGCTGGGCCTGGGGCTGGGCATGGGCTGGGGCGCCACGGCCCAGAAGCTGCTGGCCCTGGAGGGCCTGAACGTCCTCGACATCCCGTGGCCGACAATCATCGCGGTCTTCATCGGCTCGGCCTTCGTGGGCCTGTTCGCGGCCCTGGTGCCGGCGTTCAGGGCGGGCCGGATGAACGTACTGAACGCGATCGCGACCGAGTAGCCGGCCGAGGAGTCGCCGAGTAGCCACCGCACACGGGGGTTGCGGGGGACGGGCCCGGTCCGGAAGGTGCTGCCACCTTCCGGACCGGGCCCGGCTGTATCGGGGGCCACGGCCGTCAGCCGGCGGTCTGCCGCCCCAGGAGTACGACTCCGTAGGCGGTGCCCTTCACGGTGTACCGGACGTCGGGGTGCAGGGTGCGGGCGTACGCCTCGACGTCGCGGTAGCGCTTGCGGGAGTTGTCGAGGGCGATGAAGTCGGGTTCGACGCCGCGGGTGTTGCTGACCCAGAAGACCCGGCAGCGCGAGGTGAGCCGGCTGATCGGCGCGATGTTCGCCTCGACGGAGGCTCCGTCGGGAACCTCGGCGAGGAGACGCTCTATCGCGCTCACGCGCGCGGGCTTGCGGTAGATCTCGCTCTCCGTCAGCGCGGACAGCGGCAGCGACGTGGTCAGCGCGAGCGAGGCGGCCGCGACGGCGGCGGGCAGGTGCTGGACGTACGAACGCAGCCACGCGCGCGTGCTGTTCCGGGAGATCACGATGGCGTCGACGAGCGCGAAGGTGACGACCGGCATCAGGACGGCGCTGTAGTGCCAGTCGGTGCCCCAGTACTGCGAATAGGCGGAGACGAAACGCCAGCCGATCGTGGGCAGGGCGACAAGCAGGATCGGGGACCTGAGGGCGAGCAGTCCGGTGGTGGGTATCAGAAGCCAGGCGAGCGTACGGAGCTTGGTGTCGAGGCCGTCCAAGGGACCGCCGCCGCCCGACTCGTTGACCTTGTTCCAGTAGTCGTAGGTGCCGGCGGAGTTGAAGCTCGGTATGACCACGAGCAGGGTGAGCGCGAGGGCCACCGCGCCGAGGACGGCGACGCCGAGCGCCCACCGGGTCGCGCGCGGCGACTCCTGCCGGGCCCGCCAGGCGACGACGAGCGCGAGGGCCGTGAGCGTGAGGCCCAGGTCCTCCTTCACGAGGACCAGCGGAAGCGCCCAGAGCAGAGCGGCCCGCCACCGCTGTGCGAGCAGCGCTTCGAGGCTGAAAGCGATCAGCGGTACGGCGAAGCAGATCTCGTGGAAGTCGAAGTCGACCGCCTGCTGGAGCCCCCACGACAGCCCGTACGCGACACCGATCGCCAGCCCGCGCCGCCGCCCGAGCAGCCGGGCCGCGGCCCGCGTGACGGGGACCGCGGAGAGCGCGAAGAGCGCCGCCTGCGCGACGAGCAGGGTGACCGGCGAGGGGAAGATCCGGTACACCGGCGCCAGCAGCACGGTCACCGGGCTGAAGTGGTCCCCAAGGATGTTGAACCCGGGCCCCTTCAGATCCGCGACCGGCGCCTGGAGATGCGCGTACGACCGGATGACCTGCTCGAATATCCCGAGGTCCCACGACTTCTGCCCCAGATGCCGGTAACGGCCCACGGAGACGATCGCGTACCCGACACACAGCACGACGGCCAGCAGCCAGGGATCACGCCGCCCCGCTCCGGGGCGGCCGTGCCCCGGGTCCTGCGGGGTGCTCGGGGCCGGTATGTGAGGGTCCGGGGACGCGTCAGGGGTGGTGGAGGCGGCGGGGGTGGGCATGGGGGGACCTTACGCGGTGCGGACTTTTCGCCGCCGTTCAGGTTCTTTCAGCCGGTCCGGGGTGTGCCGACGGGCGGTCTGCAAACTTTCAGTCGGTCCGGTGTGTGGCGACGGCCGGTCCGCAATCCTTCAGCCCGTCGGGCGCGGCCGACGCTCACTCTCAGAGGCCGGTCCGCATCTTTCAGCCCGTCCGGCGTTTGAGGACGAGGCCGTTCAGGGCCGATGCGGGGGCCCGGGGGCGGCAGCCCCCCGGGGACGATGGGGGTCCCCCCGCTCGAGCGAAGCCGAGAGTGGGGAGAGCAGGGGCGGCGGGGGCGAGGAAGTCCCGGCCTCGCGACAACGCCGACCACGGGAGAACGGACGTTATCCACAGGCCCCGGCGCCCGCCCGCGCAGCGACGTACGCTGGAACACCCGGCCCGTCACGCGTGTCGGGCCCTTCGTGTTGCCCACCCCCTCGGACGGAAGCGCCCTCCATGAGTCTGCACGGTCTGCTCGACGCCGTAGTCAAGGACACCGCCCTCGCGGAAGCGATCACGGCGGCCGCAGACGGCAACCGCATGCACGTCGACCTGGTCGGCCCCCCTGCGGCGCGCCCGTTCGCCATCGCCGCCCTCGCCCGCGAGGCCGACCGCCCCCTCCTCGCGGTGACGGCGACGGGCCGCGAGGCGGAGGACCTGGCCGCGGCCCTGCGCTCCCTCCTCCCGCCGCAGGGCGTGGTGGAGTACCCGTCCTGGGAGACCCTCCCGCACGAGCGCCTCAGCCCCCGCAGCGACACCGTGGGCCGCCGTCTCGCGGTGCTGCGCCGCCTCGCCCACCCCAGCTCCGACGACCCCGAGACCGGCCCGGTCTCCGTCGTCGTCGCACCTGTGCGCTCCGTCCTCCAGCCCCAGGTCAAGGGCCTCGGCGACCTGGAGCCGGTGGCCCTGCGCACCGGCCGGACAGCCGACCTGAACGCCATCGTGGAAGCCCTCGCGGCCGCCGCGTACGCGCGCGTGGAGCTCGTCGAGAAGCGCGGCGAGTTCGCCGTGCGAGGCGGCATCCTCGATGTCTTCCCGCCCACCGAGGAACACCCCCTGCGCATCGAGTTCTGGGGCGACGACATCGAGGAGATCCGCTACTTCAAGGTCGCCGACCAGCGCTCCCTGGAAGTCGCCGAGCACGGCCTGTGGGCCCCGCCCTGCCGCGAGCTGCTGCTCACGGACGACGTACGCGCACGCGCGCGTGCCCTCGCCGAACAGCACCCCGAGCTCGGCGAACTGCTCGGCAAGATCGCCGAGGGCATCGCCGTAGAGGGCATGGAGTCCCTCGCGCCGGTCCTCGTCGACGACATGGAGCTGCTGCTCGACGTCCTGCCCAAGGGCGCCATGGCCGTCGTATGCGACCCGGAACGGGTACGCACGCGTGCCGCCGATCTCGTGGCCACCTCGCAGGAGTTCCTCCAGGCGTCCTGGGCCGCCACGGCCGGCGGCGGCGAGGCGCCCATCGACGTCGGCGCGGCCTCCCTGCGGTCCATCGCGGACGTCCGCGACCGCGCCCGCGAGCTGGACATGATGTGGTGGTCGGTCTCGCCGTTCGCGGCCGACGACGAGCTCACGGGGACATCGGCCGCCGACGCGGCGGGCGACACCCTCAAGCTCGGCATGCACGCCCCCGAGGCGTACCGCGGCGACACCGCGAAGGCCCTCGCCGACACCAAGGGCTGGCTCGCCGACGGCTGGCGCACGGTCTTCGTGACCGAGGCCCACGGCCCGGCGGCCCGCACGGTCGAGGTGCTCGGCGGCGAGGGCGTCGCGGCCCGCCTGGAGGCGGACCTGGGGGAGATCGCCCCGTCGGTCGTCCATGTCGCCTGCGGCTCGATCGAGTACGGCTTCGTCGACCCCACGCTCAGACTCGCCGTGCTGACCGAGACCGACCTGACCGGCCAGAAGGCGGCCGGCAAGGACGGCGCCCGGATGCCGGCCCGCCGCCGCAAGACCATCGACCCGCTCACCCTGGAGACGGGCGACTACATCGTCCACGAGCAGCACGGCGTCGGCCGCTACATCGAGATGGTCCAGCGCACCGTGCAGGGCGCCACGCGCGAGTACCTCGTCGTGGAGTACGCCCCCGCCAAGCGCGGCCAGCCCGGCGACCGGCTGTACATCCCCACCGACCAACTGGAGCAGATCACCAAGTACGTCGGCGGCGAGGCGCCCACGCTGCACCGCCTGGGCGGCGCCGACTGGACGAAGACCAAGGCGCGGGCCAAGAAGGCCGTCAAGGAGATCGCCGCCGACCTGATCAAGCTCTACAGCGCGCGCATGGCGGCGCCCGGGCACGCGTTCGGCTCGGACACCCCCTGGCAGCGCGAGCTGGAGGACGCCTTCCCCTACGCCGAGACGCCCGACCAGCTCACGACCATCGCCGAGGTCAAGGAGGACATGGAGAAGTCGGTCCCGATGGACCGCCTGATCTGCGGCGACGTCGGTTACGGCAAGACGGAGATCGCGGTGCGGGCCGCCTTCAAGGCGGTGCAGGACGGCAAGCAGGTCGCGGTCCTCGTCCCCACGACCCTGCTGGTGCAGCAGCACTTCGGGACGTTCTCCGAGCGCTACTCGCAGTTCCCGGTCAACGTGCGCGCCCTGTCCCGGTTCCAGACCGACACCGAGGCGAAGGCCGTCCTGGAGGGCCTCAAGGACGGCGCGGTTGACATCGTCATCGGCAC
The DNA here is from genome assembly GCF_055609385.1 of Streptomyces sp. NPDC036764. Lineage (NCBI taxonomy): Bacteria > Bacillati > Actinomycetota > Actinomycetes > Kitasatosporales > Streptomycetaceae > Streptomyces > Streptomyces sp. NPDC036764. The sequence continues at coordinate 119,360 of NZ_JBVJPT010000012.1, read as the reverse complement.
GCACCGGCTGTTCTCGTCGGAGACCAAGTTCAAGGACCTGGGACTGGTCATCGTCGACGAGGAACAGCGCTTCGGCGTCGAGCACAAGGAACAGCTCAAGAAGCTGCGTGCCAACGTCGACGTCCTGACGATGTCCGCGACCCCGATCCCCAGAACGCTGGAGATGGCGGTCACCGGCATCCGCGAGATGTCGACGATCACCACCCCGCCCGAGGAACGGCACCCGGTCCTGACCTTCGTCGGCCCGTACGAGGAGAAGCAGATCGGCGCCGCGATCCGCCGCGAACTGCTGCGCGAGGGCCAGGTCTTCTACATCCACAACCGCGTCGAGTCGATCGACCGCGCGGCCGCCCGCCTGCGCGAGATCGTCCCCGAGGCCCGCATCGCCACCGCCCACGGCCAGATGTCGGAGCAGGCGCTGGAGCAGGTCGTCGTCGACTTCTGGGAGAAGAAGTTCGACGTGCTCGTCTCGACGACGATCGTCGAGTCCGGCATCGACATCTCCAACGCCAACACCCTGGTCGTCGAGCGCGGCGACAACTTCGGCCTGTCCCAGCTCCACCAGTTGCGCGGCCGGGTGGGCCGGGGACGGGAACGCGGCTACGCCTACTTCCTGTACCCCCCGGAGAAGCCGCTCACCGAGACCGCCCACGAGCGCCTCGCCACCATCGCCCAGCACACCGAGATGGGCGCGGGCATGTACGTGGCCATGAAGGACCTGGAGATCCGCGGCGCCGGCAATCTGCTGGGCGGCGAGCAGTCCGGCCACATCGCGGGCGTCGGCTTCGACCTGTACGTCCGTATGGTCGGCGAGGCGGTCGCGGACTACCGGGCGTCCCTGGAGGGCGGGGTCGAGGAGGAGCCGCCGCTGGAGGTCAAGATCGAGCTCCCGGTCGACGCGCACGTCCCGCACGACTACGCCCCCGGCGAGCGGCTCAGGTTGCAGGCGTACCGCGCCATCGCCTCCGCCAACACGGAGGAGGACATCGCGTCCGTACGCGAGGAACTCGTCGACCGCTACGGCAAGTTGCCCGAACCGGTCGAGAACCTCCTGCTGGTGGCCGGCCTGCGCATGCTGGCCCGCGCGTGCGGTGTCGGCGAGATCGTCCTCCAGGGCAACAACATCCGTTTCGCGCCGGTGGAGTTGCGGGAGTCCCAGGAGCTCAGGGTCAAGCGCCTGTACCCGGGCACCGTCATCAAGCCGGCGGTCCACCAGCTTCTGGTGCCCCGCCCGAAGACCGCGAAGGTCGGCGGGAAGCCGCTGGTCGGGCGGGAGTTGCTCGGGTGGGTGGGGGAGTTCCTGACTTCGATTCTTGGGTCCTGACTCCGGAGGTCCGGTCCGGTCCGGCCCGCGCCGGGCCGGACCGCAGGCGCCGGCGGGCGTGGTTGTTCCAGGCGTGGTTGTTCTAGTCGACCCGGACCTCGGTGTTCTGGCAGGCGTGCAGCAGCCACCTGCCGTCGTCCTGCCGGGTCATGACGTACAGCGGAGCGCCCTCCGTGTCGCCTGCCGGCGAGTGGTAGACCTGCCGGACCTTGACGGCCGCCACGTCCGGCCGCAGGAACTGCGTGTGCACGGCCTCGTAGGTGACCTCGCCGTCAAATGTGGCGCCGGGCAGCACGGCCCGGGTGAACTCGGCGATGGCGTCGAGGCCGATGAGGACTTTGCCGTGGCCGGTGGTCCACAGCGCGTCGGGGTGGAAGAGGGCGAGGAAGCCGTCGGGGTCCTTGGCGCGCTGGGTGCGTTCGACGGCGGCGACGACCTCGGCTATGGCCCGGAGGTCCTTGGCCTGTGCGGCGGGGATGTGCTCGGTTTCGGTGGTCATGCGGATCACTCTGGGACCTCAAGGGGACTTGAGGTCAAGTGGTCCTGAACAGCATCGCCGCGAGGGTCCGGAACACCTCCTCGGGGTCCTGGTCGCCGACCGGGCCGTCCAGGTTGTGGCTCAGCAGCAGCGTGGCGAAGCCGTGCGCCAGGGACCAGGCGGCGACTCCGGCCATGCGGGAGTCGATGCCGAGCTCTTCGGGGTGTACGACGGCGACGGCGCCGCGCAGGGCGTCACCGGCGAGGGCGCGGGCCGTGGTCAGTTCGAGGTCGCCGGCCCGCAGCAGCTCGGGCGAGAACATCACCTGGAAGTGCGCGGGGTGTTCGCGTGCGAAACGGACGTAGCGCACGCCCGCGTCCTTCAGGTCCGCCGCCTCGATGAGCGCGGTCGCCAGCAGCCCGAACCCCTCGGCGGCGATCGCCGTGAGCAGTCCGGTGCGGTCCCTGAAGTGATGGGCCGGCGCGGCGTGCGAGACACCGGCACGGCGGGCGAGGTCACGCAGGCTGAGCGCGGACGGGCCGTCGGTGGCGATGACGTCCAGCGCGGTGGCGAGGATGGCTCGGCGCAGGTCGCCGTGGTGGTACGGGCGGCGAGGAGAGGTCTGCTGCGTCATGGCAGCAGCGTACGCGCAATCTAGGCGGCGACAAGTTTTCGGGATCTAGGCGTTGACAAGTTCCGGCGGGTCGGGCAATCTTGTCAGTGTCAAGTTGTGGAGCGTGAAAGGCGAACCGCGAGCTGTGGGCCGCGGATTGTGCGGGGTCGGGGAATCGATCCCGGGACTTCTGACTGGGGGCGTGTCATGGTGAAGCACGACGGCGGTATGGATCCGGGCCGGGTACGACAGCTCTGGCATCTGCTGGAGCCGCTGCACGCGGTGCTGTACTACGCGCCGGAGGTCTTCGAGGAGGCCGCCGAGCTCGGGTACGCCACCAAGGAGCGCTGGCCGAGCTACTTCCCCTACCGAGCCGCGCCGTTGGGGGCGGCCGGGGCGAAGAGTGTCGCGTCCGCGTTCTACAGCTTCAGTCCACGCATGGTCGCCGAACACATCGACCCCGCTTGGGAGACGGCGAGCCCCGAGGCCGTGCTGCGGGCGCGGGTGCGCGGGATCGACCGGGCCTACCGCGCGATATTCGGCGACCGGGTGGACAGTCCTGAGCTGGCCGAGGTCGCGGCACTCGTCCGCCGCGCGGCCGAGGCGGCCAACACCGCGGGCCGCCCGCTGGCCGCGGCCAACGCCGCCCTGGACTGGCCCGAGGCGCCGCACCTCCAGCTCTGGCACGCGGCGACGATCCTGCGGGAGCATCGCGGCGACGGCCACATAGCGGCCCTGATGGTGGCCGGCCTGGATCCTGTCGAGTCGCTCGTGTCCTTCGCCGCGATAGGCGCCGCGTCCGTGGAGCGCTTCGAAAGCCGTGGCTGGAGCCTGGAGGAATGGGAGTCGGCTCGTGACCGCCTGATCGCCCGAGGTCTGGTCGACGCGGACGGCACGTCCACGGACGCGGGCCGTGAACTGCGCCGCACCGTGGAGCAGCACACCGATCAACTCGCCGCCGCGCCATGGCAGTCGCTCACAGCCGCGGAGACCGACAGCCTCGTGGAACTGCTCGGCGAGTTCTGGGTGGCGGTGCTGTCCTCCGGCCTGCTGCCCTCGGAGACGACGCTGGGGATCGGCAAGGTCTGACGGGGAGTCGACGGAGCCGCGACCAGCACGAACTCCTCGTCCGCGAGCGGCACCGAGGCCGGCCGCACGACGCCGCCCGCGGGAGGCGGGTGTCTCTCCGCGGACGGCCCCCGTTCTCAAAAGGCTTCCTCTTGAAACGGTTCCCCTCAAGGCGGTTCGGTGACCGCCTGACCACGACGCGAGCGCCGACGGGGCCGGCCTGTCGCGGCCCTGCCTGCCGTCGGCGCCGTGCCCGCCGGGTCTTGTGGTCCTGCGTGGGACTTCGGTCCTACGGGTGATCGGGCCTGTCGCGGTCCATGCCGAGTTCGCGTTCCATCCTCTGCTGCGCGTCGTCGACCTGGCCCTCGTGCTTGTTGCCCGTCCTCTCGTTGACCTTCCGCTCCGCGGTGTCGGACGCGTCCCTCGCCTTGTCCTGCGCCTGGCGGTTCTTGAACCTGTCGAAGATGCCCATCCAGAGCTCCTTCCCGAGGTGATTCAGAATCGACGATACGCCCGAGTTGAGTGGTATGCGCGACTAGGTCCACTTATGGCCTTGACCTACTCCTCGGCGGTGCCCTGGACCGCCGGCCTGGCCTCCCGAATGCCGCTGCGCGCCGGGTCGCTACCGTGTGCGCGACGGAGTATCAGGGAAAACCGCCTGTGCGGGGCGGAACACGCAGCAGGGGAGGGACGCATCGTGATGCGTCTGAGGGGCGGGGCGGCGAGCGCCGCGGCGATGCTCGGCATGGTGCTGGTACTGGCGGGATGCGAGAACGTCGATCTATCCGTGGACGACGGGTCCTCCGGCTCTGCCCCGGCCGCCGGCTCCGGCCGCGCCGTGAGCCCACTGGACAACCCCGACGGCACGAAACCCGGGCTCGCGCCGCTCACGTCGGACGCAGACCGGTCCGAGGCGCGGGCTCTGATCGAGAAGGTGGCGACCAAGGGCCGCGGCCCCAAAACGGGCTACGACCGGGACGAGTTCGGCTACGCGTGGATGGACTCGGCGCCGGGCGGCATCCCGTTCTCCCGCAACGGCTGCGACACCCGCAACGACCTCCTCAAGCGCGACGGCGAGGACGTCCGCCACCGCTCCGGCTCCGACTGTGTCGTGGCCTCCATGACGCTGCACGACCCGTACACGGGGCAGACGATCAAGTGGGCCAAGTCACGTGCCACGACCGTGCAGATCGACCACGTCATGCCGCTGTCGTACGACTGGCAGATGGGCGCCTCCCGCTGGCCGAAGGGCAAGCGCCAGGACATCGCCAACGACCCCCTCAACCTCATACCGGTCGACGGTCCGACCAACAGCTCCAAGGGCGACTCCGGCCCCGCGTCCTGGCTGCCCCCGAACAAGGGCATCCGCTGCTCGTACGCGGTGCGCTTCGCCCAGGTTTCACTGAAGTACGAACTTCCGGTGACCAGCGCCGACAAGGAGACGATGCTGCGTCAGTGCGGAGGCTGACGTGCGCTGAAAACAACTGTCCGGCGCAGCAACCGCGCGCCTACGGTGTCGGCATGGAACTGAAGGTGTCGAGCCTCGCGGAACGCCCGGAGATGGTCGAGCGGGTCCTGGAGATGCCGGACACATGGCCGGAGTTCGTCATCCATGACCCCGTGGGCAACGCGCACTACGCCCGGATCCCGCGTGAGTTCCCGCAGTACGCGCTGTTCGCGGAGGACGAGCGGGGCGAGGTGGTCGCCCATGCCTTCAGCGTTCCGTTCGCCCTCGGCGCCGAGGGCCGCGGCCGGCTGCCCGCCCGGGGCTGGGACGAGGTGCTGGTGTGGGCCTTCGCCGACCTGCGCGGCGGCGTCCGCCCCGACACCGTCAGCGCCATCTCCGTCGTCATCGCCCCGCACGCGCTCGGCGGGGGCCTGTCCGCGCGGATGCTCGGCGCGATGCGCGAGAACGCCCGCGCCCACGGCTTCAGCGAGGTCGTCGCACCGGTCCGCCCCAACGCCAAGCACCTCGAACCGCGTACCCCCATCGAGGAGTACGCCCACCGGGTGCGCCCCGACGGCCTGCCCCACGACCCGTGGCTGCGCGTCCACGCCCGCGCCGGTGCCGCGATCGACTCGATCGCTCCGGCGTCCATGACCGTCGCCGGATCGCTGGAGCAGTGGCGCCGCTGGACCGGACTGCCCTTCGACGCCCCGGGCGACATCGAGGTGCCCGGCGCGCTGGTACCGGTGCGGTGCGAGCCGGAGCGGGACCACGCGGTGTACGTCGAGCCCAACGTGTGGATGCGGCACCCGCTCTGAGCCGTCCGGGCGGGCGGGATTCGGGCGGATGCGCGCGGCCGGAGCCGGAAGCCGATGCTCCACGCGACCTGGGCCGTCGTACGAAGTGATCAGCACGACAACGGTTCGGTACAACCGGTGACCCTATGTCGGTGTCGACCTATACGCTCGAAGCGACAATCGCACGACCGAGGTTGCCCCGTACGGGGCAGGGTCGGTCGACACCGCGCGCCCACCTCAGGCATCAGGAGCAGTCATGCAAGGCCACGGCTATCCGCAGCCGGTGAACCAGCCGCCGCCGATTGGTTGGCTGGTCTTCCTGCGCGTGGTCTTCGTCGTGATGTCGGTGCTGAGCTTCGGCCTGCTCATGTGGGTCATGATGCTGCGCCTGGCGATCGTGACCCGCAGAGCGCTCGACTGGTGGCTGTTCGCGGCGTCGATCGTGGTGGAGTTCCTCGGCCTGTACCTGATGGGCTCCGAGCCCGGCGACGAGATCCACACCGCCGGCGGCTGGACGGGCCTCGCCCTCGTCCTCGGCGGCATGGTGGCCTCGATCGCGTACTACCTCTCCGCGGAGATACGCCACTTCCACCAGCTCCGCTACTCCGGCCACACCGGGCAGCGGCCGACGTCCCCGGCCTACGGCTACCCGCAGCCCCAGTCGCCGTACACCGCCACGACGGTGCCGCAGTCGCCGTCGATATCCCAGACGCCCCTGCCCCGCACCCCGATGTCCCAGACGCCGATGTCCCAGACGCCGATGCCAAGCACACCCGCGCCGCCGCCCACGCCCCCGCAGCGCCCCGCGCCCGCGCGTATCGACCAGGTGCGTGCCGAGCTCGACGAGCTCAGCGACTACCTGCGCAAGCACGACACCCGCCAGGACGGCGACCACGAGGGCGGAAGGTGACCGTGACGACAGGACGTGTCGTCGCCGGCCGTTACGCGCTGTCCGCGCTCATCGGACAGGGCGGCATGGGCCAGGTCTGGACGGCGTACGACCAACGGCTCGACCGGCGTGTGGCGGTGAAGCTGCTGCGCCCCGACAAGGTGGCCGGGCAGGAGGCGGACGAGCTGCGCCGCCGGTTCGTGCGCGAGTGCCGGGTGACCGCGCAGGTCGACCACCCCGGGCTGGTCACGGTGCACGACGCGGGCAGCGAGGGCGAGGAGCTGTTCCTCGTCATGCAGTACATCGACGGCGTCGACCTCTCCGCGCATCTCGCCGAGCGCGACCCGTACCCCTGGCAGTGGGCCGTGGCGGTCGCCGCGCAGCTCTGTGCCGTGCTGAGCGCCGTGCACGCGGTGCCGATCGTCCACCGCGACCTCAAGCCGCGCAACCTGATGGTGAAGCAGGACGGCACGGTCACCGTCCTCGACCTCGGTGTCGCCTCCGTCATGGACGCCGACACCACCCGCCTCACCCACACCGGCACGCCGATCGGCTCACCCGCCTACATGGCCCCCGAGCAGGCGATGGGCGGCGCGGTCGGCCCGTACACCGACCTGTACGCACTGGGCGTACTCATGCACGAACTCCTCAGCGGAGACGTGCCGTTCTCCGGCTCGACCGCGCTCGGTGTGCTGCACCGGCATCTGTACGAGCCGCCGCTGCCCGTGCGCCGCGTCCGCCCCGAGGTCCCCGAGCCGCTCGAAGCCCTGGTCCTGCGGCTGCTCGCGAAGGAGCCGCAGCACCGTCCCGCCTCCGCGCAGGAGGTGTACGAGAACCTGGAGGCGCTGCTGCCCGCGCGCGGCACCCCCACCGGAGCGCCGCTCGACCCCACCCGCCCCTTCCTGCGCCCGCACGCCCCCTGGCCGGACCGGGCACGCACCCCCGCGCCCCAGCCGGCGCCCGCCACCCCCGTCACGCCCGCCGACGAGAAGCCGGACGTCGCGCGCGCCGTCGACGAGGTCAAGCGGCTGCTGGGCGAGGGCCGTATCACCCAGGCCGTCGACATCCTCGGCGCGATCCTGCCCACCGCGGCCGAACAGCACGGCGAGCACTCCCCGGTGGTGCGCACCCTGCGCAAGCAGTACGCGGCCACGCTCATGGACGACGGCCAGTACCGGCGCGCGCTGCCCGAACTGCGCCGCCTCGCCGACGAACGCGCCGCCGAGGCCGGTCAGGCCGACCCGCAGGCCCTGCGGTTCCGCTACGACGTCGCCCAGTGCCTGGAACAGCTCGGCCAGCCGGCCGCCGCGCTCACCGAGTACCGCGCGCTGCTGCCGTACTACGAGAACCAGTACGTCTCCGGCGACCCCGAGCTCGCCCACGACGTCCGCCGCCGCATCGGCCACCTCCTGCTCGCCGTGGGCGACCGCCCCGCCGCCCACGACACCCTGGCCCGCCTGCTGATGGACGTCGAGCGCCTGCACGGCCCCGGCCACCCGGTCGCGGCGGAGGTACGACGCACCTTGCAGTGGCTGGGGCAGGTGCGCGGCTAGTTCTTCCCGCGGGTTCAAGGATCCCGGTGGCCGGCACGGGCTGCGCCCCGCATGAAGGATCCCGGTGGCCTGCATGGGCCGAGCCCCGCATGGCGGTGTGCGGCGGTGCCCGAAGTCCTGGTGAATCGTTGGTCCAATGGGTTGGCCAGAGCTTGCCCACTGCCTACCATCGATCACCGCAAGACTTTGTGCACCGTCGCACAAGCTCTCCTCGGGAGGTCTCCTTGCACCGCCGTCGTCGCACCGCGCTACTTCTCTCCGCCGCGATCGCCGCGGCACCCTTGCTCACCGGCTGCGGAAACGACGCGCATCCCGGTGCGGCAGCCGTCGTGGGCAGCCAGCGGATCACCGTCTCGGAGCTGGAGAACAGGGTGAGCGAGGTCCGTACGGCCCAGCGCGACGCCGTGCCGGACGAGGCCGCTTATGCGCAGGTCATCGCCAAGTCGGGCACCCTCCCGCGCGACGTCCTGCACAACATGGTCCTCGACGAGGTGCTGCACAGGGCCGCCAAGGACGCCGGGGTGAGCGTCACCCGCAAGGAGATCCAGCAGGCGCGCGGCGACCTGGAGGGCCAGGTCGGTGGCGCCAAGGCCCTGGAGACCGCCTGGCTCCAGCAGTACGGCATCCCGCCGCAGCGCCTCGACGAGAACCTCCGCCTCCAGCTCGAGGCCCAGAAGCTCGCCACCGCCCTCGGCACCGACACCGGCAAGCCGGCCTTCTGGAACGCCCTGGCCGAGGCCTCCAAGCAGCTCGACATCGACGTCAACCCGCGCTACGGCACCTGGGACGTCCAGAAGAGCAGCCGCGCGGACGCGAAGACACCGTGGGTACGCGAGGTGACGAAGACGGGGGCACAGCCCGCGATGTGACAGCGGCGGGGGGCAAGCCCACGCTGTTGACGGCTACGGCTACGGCTACGGCTACGGCTACGGCTACGGCTACGGCCACGGCCACGGCCACGGCCACGGCGGGCCGCGATACGGCGACGGTGGCGGTCGGCCACGGTGGCGGCGGGCTACGGCCCGCGGTACGGCCACGCCGGCGGCCGGCTACGGCCCCGGTACCGCCACGCCGGCGGCCGCGGTACGCCCAGGGGCAGCTCGGCGGAACCTCCCGGCTCCGCCCTGTGCGGGGCCGGACATCTCGGCCCCATCTCGGCCCCACTCCTGTGGACAACGCCGGAGCCACCCGCCCGGCCTGTGGATAACTCGGGGCCTTGTGGGTCGCTTGGGTTACGTTCGGATTGTGAACGCAACCAGTCCCGAAGCCGCCGCCCCCGGCCGCATCGTCCTGCTCACCACCAGCCACCGCGTCGCCCCCGGCCTGCTGTCCTGGCCCGCCTGGCAGGCGCTGCGCTCCGCCGACCGCGTGCTGTGCGCGGACGGCGCCCATCCGCAGCTCCCGTATCTGCGTGAGGCCGGGATACCGGTCGACGAGGCCGCCCCGACCGCCGAGGAGCTGATCAACGCGTGCGCCGGCGGCCGCACGGCCGTGGTCGTGGCGACCGGCGAGGGCGAGCCCGCGCTCACCGACGGCCTCGCCCGCCTGGCCGGCACGGGCCGTGTCGCGATGCCGGAACTGGAGCTGCTCCCCGCCTCCTACGACCTGCCCGGCGCCCGCCTCCTCGATCTCGTCCAGGTCATGGACCGCATCCGCGCCGAGTGCCCGTGGTCCTCCCAGCAGACCCACAAGGGCCTGGCGAAGTACGGCATCGAGGAGGCCTACGAGCTCGTCGAGGCGATCGAGGACGGCGACCGCGACGAACTCCGCGAGGAACTGGGCGACGTCCTCCTCCAGGTCGTCTTCCACTCCCGCATCGCCGAGGAGGACCCGGAGTCCCCCTTCTCCATCGACGACGTGGCCGGCGGCATCGTCACCAAGCTCATCCACCGCCACCCCCATGTCTTCGGCGACGAGACGGCGACGACCCCCGAGGAGGTCAAGGAGCACTGGCTGCGCACGAAGGCCGAGGAGAAGCGCCGGGAGTCGGTGACGGAGGGCATCCCCCTCGGCCAGCCGGGCCTGGCGCTCGCGGCGAAGCTGGCGTCCAGAGTCCGCACGGCGGGCCTGGAGGTACCGCTGCCGACCGGTGAAGGCATCGGGTACGAGCTGCTGGCGATGGCGGTCCGCGCGGAGGCGGCCGGGGTGGACCCGGAGGCGGCCCTGCGGGTCGCGGCGCGGGCGTACCGGGACGCGGTCCGGGTGGCGGAGGGGGTGCCGTCGTAGCGCGGGCGGTCACCTGAAGGCCGAAGCCGGGCCGCTGCGACGCCAAGGATCATCGGCGTGCTGAGAGCCAGCGTGCTGAGAGCCTGCGCGCCGAGAGCCCGCGCGCCGAGGGCCTGCGCGCCGAGGGCCTGCATGCCGAGGGCCTGCGTGCCGAGGGCCTGCGTGCCGAGGGCCTGCGTGCCGAGGGCCTGCGCGCCGAGGGCCTGCATGCCGAGGGCCTGCGTGCAGAGTCCGCCCTCCCCACCACCCGGCCGCACCCCCTGACCCTCTCCGGATACCGTCAAGGAGTGACCAACCAGCCCCACCCCCCGACCCCCCTCACCGAGGCCCCCGAACTCTTCACCTGGGAGTTCGCGACGGACCCCTACCCCGCCTACGCCTGGCTCCGGGAACACGCCCCCGTTCACCGGACCCGGCTCCCCAGCGGGGTGGAGGCCTGGCTGGTCACCCGGTACGCCGACGCCAAGCAGACGCTCGCCGACACCCGGCTCTCCAAGAATCCGGCCCACCACGACGAGCCCGCGCACGCCAAGGGCAAGACCGGTATCCCGGGGGAGCGCAAGGCCGAGCTGATGACGCATCTGCTCAACATCGACCCGCCGGACCACACCAGGCTCCGCCGGCTCGTCTCCAAGGCCTTCACGCCCCGCAGGGTCGCCGAGTTCGCGCCACGGGTGCAGGAGCTCACCGATCAGCTCATCGACCGGTTCGCGGCGGAGGGGAGCGCCGACCTCATCCACGAGTTCGCCTTCCCTCTCCCCATCTACGCGATCTGCGACCTGCTCGGCGTCCCGCGCGAGGACCAGGACGACTTCCGGGACTGGGCGGGCATGATGATCCGCCACCAGGGCGGCCCCAGGGGCGGGGTCGCGCGGTCGGTCAAGAAGATGCGCGGGTATCTGGCCGAGCTGATCCACCGCAAGCGTGAGGCACTTCCGGCCACCCCCGACCCCGGCGAGGACCTCATCTCCGGTCTCATCCGTGCCTCCGACCACGGTGAGCACCTCACCGAGAACGAGGCCGCGGCCATGGCCTTCATCCTGCTGTTCGCCGGCTTCGAGACGACCGTCAACCTCATCGGCAACGGCACCTTCGCCCTGCTCACCCACCCCGAGCAGCGGGCCCGCCTCCAGACCTCCCTGGCCGCCCACGACACCGCCCTGCTGGAGACCGGCGTAGAGGAACTCCTGCGCTACGACGGCCCGGTCGAGCTCGCCACCTGGCGCTTCGCCACCGAGCCGCTCACCATCGGCGGGCAGGACATCGCGGCCGGCGACCCCGTCCTGGTCGTCCTGGCCGCCGCCGACCGCGACCCGGAGCGGTTCGCCGACCCCGACGTCCTCGACCTCGGCCGCCGCGACAACCAGCACCTCGGTTACGGCCACGGCATCCACTACTGCCTCGGCGCCCCGCTCGCCCGTCTGGAGGGCCAGACCGCCCTCGCCACGCTCCTCACCCGCCTCCCGGATCTCCGACTCGCCGTGGATCCGGGGGAGTTGAGGTGGCGGGGCGGGCTCATCATGCGCGGACTGCGTACGCTTCCGGTGGAGTTCACCCCGGTTGGGTGAGTACGTCCACCTCCGCAAACGTGACACGCACTCATGACTGTGATCTTCACGTGATCTACGCGGCATTAACTTGTGACAAGTGATCGTCTGCCTATACGTTCACGGATCAACAAGGCGTCCAGGTTTACGCGCCGTGTTCAGTGCTGCCTCGCGAAAGGTCCCCGCATGCTCTCCGGGAACGGTCGTCACCGTCGCCCCCGTCAGGCTCCGGCTCTCCTCGTCGCGGCCGGAGTCACCGGGTCAGCGATCGCCATCCCGCTCCTCGGCGCCACCGGCGCGAGCGCCGCCGACGGCACCGTGTGGGACAAGGTGGCCGAGTGCGAGAGCGGCGGCTCGTGGAGCGCCGACAGCGGCAACGGGCACTACGGCGGACTCCAGTTGACCCAGGACGACTGGGAGAAGTACGGCGGCCTGGACTACGCCTCCAGCCCCGACCTGGCCAGCCGCTCGCAGCAGATAGCCGTGGCCCAGGACATCCTCGCGGACCGGGGGACCAGCCCCTGGGGCACGTGCGCCGTACTCAACGGGCTCACCAAGAAGTCCGGATCGGTCGACCTCGACACCGGAGTGGAGGACGACTCACCCTCCGAAGTATCCGGATCATCCGGATTGCTCGATTCGTCCAACTCATCGAATTCGGCCGATTCATCAGAGGAGTCCGGCTCCTCCGGCTCCGGCGATTCCTCCGACACGTCGACGCCGTCCGGCGATCCCTCGAATTCGGCGAGCGGCACTCCCGAGACTTCGTCCGAATCGCCCGAGAAGTCCTCTTCCTCGCCGTCTTCGTCCTCTACGCCCGACAAGTCCTCCAAGTCCGATGCGTCGCCCGAAGCGACGGACTCGCGATCGCCGGAGAGCTCGCCCGTCGAGACGCCCGAGGCGGACAATCAGGACAACTGGTCGCAAGATGCGGGCTCCTGGAGCCTGGTCGACACCGGCTCGGTCGACGGCGCGGCCGAGGGTGCGGTCGAGGAAGCGACGACCGGCACCGGTCGGCACCGCGGCCCCAGCGCCGACGAGAGCGACACCGTCGAGGCGGCCACCAAGTCCACCGGACGCCATGCCTCGTACAAGGTCCGCGAGGGCGACACTCTCGCCTCCATCGCCGACTCCCTTGACCTCGACGGCGGATGGCGCGCGCTGTACCAGGCGAACCGGAAGGCCATCGGTGTTGACGCGAACCACATCTCTCCCGGTCAGACCCTGGACGTCCCCGTCAAATAGCGGTCGAACAGGGCGAAAAACAGCGGCAGTTCGCGTCATGTTTCGCGGTGAATGTCCGTTTTAGATGGAGTGAGAGATAGATCTCAGAAGCCCTGATCGTCTTTGTAATTCCGCGAATCGCGTGTCTACGGTCATGACCGCTCGCCACCAGTGCGAGCCCCGACAGCCGTCACGCCGAATCCTGCCGGCGGTCGTACGGGAACAGTCGTCGCGTCAAGCGCCGTAGGCAGGAGCGGGGGACCCAAGGTTTGCGCCGGGTCCGGCAGTTGAGGTCCTTCGGGGCCGCACGGCCGGAACCGGCTCGGGGTGAAGCCGCGCAGCGGGAGCCGAGAGGCGAACGTGCGCGGCCGGGCAACTCAACCGGCCCGAACCCGACAGCTCACCTCGTAGGCGTCGGTGAGGGGATCCAACCATGCTGTTTTCCAGCAAGGGCAAGCACCGTCGTCCGTCCAAGGCCGCTCGCGCCATCGCCGTCGTCGGCGTCACCGGTGCCGCCGCCGTCGCCGCCCCGCTGATGGCGGCCGGCAGCGCCTCGGCCGCCACCGCCTCCGAGTGGGACGCCGTCGCCCAGTGCGAGGCCGGCGGCAACTGGTCGATCAACACCGGCAACGGCTACTACGGCGGTCTGCAGTTCTCCGCCTCCACCTGGGCCGCGTACGGCGGCACCCAGTACGCCGCCACCGCCGACCAGGCCACCAAGGCCCAGCAGATCGCGATAGGCGAGAAGGTCCTCGCTGGCCAGGGCAAGGGTGCCTGGCCGAACTGCGGCACCGGCCTGTCGAGCGCCGCCTACACCGGCGCTCCCGCCGGCGGCTCCTCGCAGAGCACCGAGTCCACCACCCGCTCCTCCGAGCAGCAGTCGGCCTCCCGCTCCGCCGACCGCCCGGCGGCGAAGAAGAGCACCAAGACCGTCACCACCCCGACCGGCAAGAAGGTCAAGAAGGGCGACGGCGAGTACAAGGTCGTCAAGGGCGACACCCTCAGCTCGATCGCCGAGAAGAAGAACGTCAAGGGCGGCTGGGAGAAGCTCTTCAAGCTGAACAAGGACATCGTCGAGGACGCCGACCTGATCTACCCCGGTCAGCAGCTCCACCTGAAGTAAGAGGGCGCGGCCGCGGCGAATACGCGGCCCACGGTTGAACCACAGCGCCTTCACATCCGTGGACCTCATAGTGAAGGCGTCGTGAGGGTCGCCCCCGTCCCCACGAACTCCCCGCCTCGGTGCGTTTTCCCCCGTACGCACCGGGGCGGGGCTCTTTGTTGTGTGCGGTTGTGGGCGGACATTTTTGTTCCGTTCGGAAACAATTTACTCTCGGTTCTGTCCACGGGGCGGTCGACCGCTGGTCTGATGCCCGGAGCCGGTTAGGCTCGTCTCGCAGTACCCACCGCGGACTGCGTACCCGCGTCACATCCCATGAAGGAGATGCTCGTGCCGTCCATCGACGTCGTCGTAGCCCGGGAAATCCTGGACTCCCGAGGTAACCCCACGGTCGAGGTCGAGGTCGGCCTCGACGACGGCAGCACGGGTCGTGCCGCCGTTCCGTCCGGCGCCTCCACGGGCGCCTTCGAGGCCATCGAGCTCCGCGACGGTGACCCGAACCGCTACCAGGGCAAGGGTGTCGAGAAGGCCGTCCTCGCCGTCATCGAGCAGATCGGCCCGGAGCTCGTCGGCTACGACGCCACCGAGCAGCGCCTGATCGACCAGGCCATGTTCGACCTGGACGCCACCGACAACAAGGGCTCCCTCGGCGCCAACGCCATCCTCGGCGTCTCCCTCGCCGTCGCCCACGCCGCCTCCGAGGCCAGCGACCTCCCGCTCTTCCGCTACCTGGGCGGCCCGAACGCGCACCTGCTGCCCGTTCCGATGATGAACATCCTGAACGGCGGCTCGCACGCCGACTCCAACGTGGACATCCAGGAGTTCATGATCGCCCCGATCGGCGCGGAGTCCTTCTCCGAGGCGCTGCGCTGGGGCACCGAGGTCTACCACACCCTCAAGAAGGTCCTGAAGAGCCGCAGCCTGTCCACCGGGCTCGGCGACGAGGGCGGCTTCGCCCCGAACCTCGGCTCCAACCGCGAGGCCCTCGACCTCATCCTCGAAGCGATCAAGGAAGCCGGCTACGCCCCCGGCGAGCAGATCGCCCTCGCGCTCGACGTCGCCGCCTCCGAGTTCTACAAGGACGGCAAGTACCTCTTCGAGGGCAAGGAGCGCTCCGCCGCCGAGATGACGGAGTACTACGAGGAGCTCGTGGCGGCCTACCCGCTCGTCTCCATCGAGGACCCGCTGTTCGAGGACGACTGGGCCGGCTGGAAGGTCCTCACCGAAAAGCTCGGCGACAAGGTCCAGATCGTCGGTGACGACCTCTTCGTCACCAACCCGGAGCGCCTGGCCCGCGGCATCGACGACGGCGCCGCCAACGCCCTGCTCGTCAAGGTGAACCAGATCGGCTCGCTCACCGAGACCCTGGACGCCGTCGAGCTCGCCCAGCGCAGCGGCTTCAAGTGCATGATGTCCCACCGCTCCGGCGAGACCGAGGACGTCACCATCGCCGACCTGGCCGTCGCCACCAACTGCGGCCAGATCAAGACCGGCGCCCCGGCCCGCTCCGAGCGCGTCGCCAAGTACAACCAGCTCCTGCGCATCGAGGAGATCCTCGACGACGCCGCGGTGTACGCCGGCCGCAGCGCCTTCCCGCGCTTCAAGGGCTGACCCCACCTGGGTAAGGCTTAGCCAGTCGTACGTACGTCCCCGTACTCGGTCCCGTACCGTGTGCGGGGACGTACGCACGTGAAAGGGGAGGCGAGAGCCGATGGCCGTCAAGGACCGGGACCGTTTCTCCACCGCGACCAGGATCCGGTTGCTCGGCGAGCAGACTGCGGCCCGCGTCTACCGCTCCCAGACCAAGCGGCAGGCCCGGCGCTCCCGGCTCACCAGCCGCGCCGCGCTGCTCGCGCTGGTGGTCTGCTCCCTCGTCGTGGCGCTGGCCTACCCCATAAGGCAGTACGTCTCCCAGCGTGCCGAGATCGCCGACCTCCAACGGGAGAAGGAGGAGGCCGCCCAGCGCGTCGAGGACCTGCGTGACATCAAGGCACGCTGGCAGGACGACGCGTACGCCGAGCAGCAGATCCGGCAGCGGCTGCACTATGTGATGCCCGGGGAGACCGGCTACATCGTGGTCGACCCGGACGCGGCGAAGAAGTCGCGGACCGACCAGAGCGCGGCCGACCGCCCCTGGTACGCGAACATCTGGGACGGGGTCGACAAGGCCGACGCCGCCGCCCAGTGAGAACCGAACCGATAGAAAGACAGGCATGGAAACGCCCCCGCCGCCCACCCCGCGCACCGAGCCCACCGACGCGGACGTCGAGGCCTTCAAGCAGCAGCTCGGGCGGCCCCCGCGCGGGCTGCGCGCGATCGCGCACCGGTGCCCGTGCGGGCAGCCGGACGTCGTCGAGACGGCCCCTCGGCTGCCCGACGGTACGCCGTTCCCGACGCTGTACTACCTGACGTGCCCGAAGGCCTCGTCGGCGATCGGCACGCTGGAGGCGAACGGGGTGATGAAGGAGATGTCGGCGCGGCTGGAGAGTGATCCGGAGCTGGCCGCGGCGTATCGCTCCGCACACGAGGACTACATCCGGCGGCGCGACGAGATCGAGGAGCTGACCGGGTTTCCGAGCGCGGGTGGCATGCCGGACCGGGTGAAGTGTCTGCATGTGCTGGTCGCGCACTCGCTGGCGGCCGGGCCGGGGGTCAATCCCCTGGGGGACGAGGCGATTGCGATGCTGCCCGAGTGGTGGATGAAGGGACCGTGTGTGGTCGCGGCCGAGTGATCTCGCCCCCGCCGCCCCTACCCTTCCCCGGGGGCTGCGCCCCCGGACCCCCGCATCGGCCTGAACGGCCTCGTCCTCAAACGCCGGACGGGCTGAAAGAACATGACCGGTCCCGTACATCAGAAGGGCACCCCATGACCCGCGTCGCCGCCATCGACTGCGGTACGAACTCGATCCGGCTCCTCGTCGCCGATGTCGACCCCGCCACCGGCGAACTCGTCGATCTGGACCGCCGTATGACCATCGTGCGCCTCGGCCAGGGGGTCGACCGCACGGGGCGGCTGGCGCCCGAGGCGCTGGAGCGTACCTTCGCCGCGTGCCGTGACTACGCGGCGATCATCAAGGAGCACGGCGCCGAGCGGCTGCGCTTCGTCGCCACGTCCGCCTCGCGGGACGCCGAGAACCGGGACGTGTTCGTGCGCGGTGTCATGGACATCCTGGGCGTCGAGCCCGAGGTCGTCACCGGGGACCAGGAGGCGGAGTTCTCCTTCACGGGCGCGACGAAGGAACTGACGGGGCGTGCGGATCTGCACCGGCCCTACCTCGTCGTGGACATCGGCGGCGGCTCGACGGAGTTCGTCGTCGGCGAGGAGCACGTCCGTGCGGCGCGCTCCGTGGACGTCGGCTGTGTGCGGATGACCGAGCGCCACCTCGTGCGCGACGGTGCGGTCTCCGACCCGCCCTCCGCCGAGCAGATCGCCGCGATACGGGCCGACATCGAGGCGGCCCTCGACCTCGCCGAGGAGACGGTGCCGCTGCGCGAGGCGAAGACGCTGGTGGGGCTGGCCGGTTCGGTCACCACGGTGTCGGCCATCGCGCAGGACCTGCCCGAGTACGACTCCACGCGCATCCACCACTCCCGGGTCACCCTCGACCGGGTCCGCGAGATCACCGACTGGCTGCTGCACTCCACGCACGCCGAGCGCGCGGCCGTGCCCTCCATGCACCCGGGGCGGGTCGACGTCATCGCGGCCGGCGCGCTGGTGCTGCTGGCGATCATGGAGCGGATCGGCGCCGCGGAGGTCGTCGTCAGCGAGCACGACATCCTCGACGGCATCGCCTTCAAGGTGGCGCAGGCGCCCCAGTAGGGCACTGGGCACCCACGCAACGGCCCCGGTCCCTCGTGGGAGGAACCGGGGCCGTCCTGTCAGCCCATCGCGGACTGTCCGTCAGTTGCAGAGGAGTACAAGGAGACCGACGCATCCATCGTCGTCGCCGTGGTTGAAGTGGTTGTTGTCGCCGTGGCCATGGTCGCCGTAGGAAGGACTGGCCATGGCCTTCGCGGTGACAGGGGTCGCTGCCGCGGTGGATGAGACCGCCGTCCCCAGCGCGAGGGCGATGCCGAGGGCGACGCCGACCGAGACTATTCGCTTGCCGGCCCGCTTGGGGGCCTTGTGTGAAGTGATCATGGCTGCACGTTATGTGCCCTTCTGATCATTTTCGCGCGGAGAGTGGCCGACCGGGTGACGGTGACTCAGATCCCGGGCGCAGGGTGGTTCGTGTCTCGTTTTCCTACCTGCCGGTAGCCATCGAGTGAGCGGTCCGGCTAGCGTGTGAGCACTTTCGAGGGGTCTTGCGATCCCCTTGCGGCCCGCCCAGGGTGACCTGCTCAAGAAAGTTCGTGAAGTTCTTCACAAGGAATTCGGCCCCGTCGGAGCACGGATAGGTGTCGGTTGACCCTTCCGAGGGGTGAACAGGCCCTTGAACATGTTCAGACGGCTCGTGTAATGGGGCTTCGGGAGTCTTCCGGCCGAGGGTGTCTCGAGCCGCTCACAGAGGGCCTGTTGGGACAGAGAGGCAGCTCACGCGGCATTGACAACGGGTCGTAGCGCACCCCGGTTCCCGGATGTGACCATGACCTGTGTCACGCGGGCCGGGGATGGTAGCACAGGGTACGGAAGAGCTTGTGAAGGGGCGCACGAGCGACCCCCCTGAGGCGGGTGGATACTCGATGGCATGAGCACCACGGAGCGTCCCAGGATCCTCGTAGTAGGCGGTGGGTACGTAGGCCTGTACGCAGCTCGGCGCATTCTCAAGAAGATGCGCTACGGAGAGGCGACCGTCACGGTCGTCGACCCCCGGTCGTACATGACCTACCAGCCCTTCCTCCCCGAAACCGCCGCCGGCAGCATCTCCCCGCGCCACGTCGTCGTCCCGCTGCGACGCGTGCTGCCCAAGGCGGAGGTCCTCACCGGCCGGGTCACCACCATCGATCAGGACCGCAAGGTCGCCACGATCGCCCCGCTGGTCGGCGAGGCGTACGAGCTGCCCTTCGACTACCTGGTCATCGCGATGGGCGCGGTCTCGCGCACCTTCCCGATCCCCGGCCTCGCCGAGCAGGGCATCGGTATGAAGGGCATCGAGGAGGCCATCGGCCTGCGCAACCACGTCCTCGAGCAGCTCGACAAGGCCGACTCCACCACCGACGAGGAGATCCGCCGCAAGGCGCTCACCTTCGTCTTCATCGGCGGCGGCTTCGCCGGTGCCGAGACCATCGGTGAGGTCGAGGACATGGCCCGCGACGCGGCCAAGTACTACACCAGCGTCTCCCGCGAGGACATGCGGTTCGTCCTCGTCGACGCCGCCGACAAGATCCTGCCCGAGGTCGGCCCCAAGCTCGGCCAGTACGGCAAGGAGCACCTGGAGGCCCGTGGCGTCGAGGTCTACCTCTCGACCTCCATGGACTCCTGCGTCGACGGCCACGTCGTGCTGAAGAACGGCCTCGAGGTCGACTCCAACACCATCGTGTGGACGGCCGGCGTCAAGCCGAACCCCGCCCTCTCCCGCTTCGGCCTGCCGCTCGGCCCGCGCGGTCACGTCGACTGCGAGCCGACCCTCCAGGTCGCGGGCACCGACTACATCTGGGCCGCCGGCGACAACGCCCAGGTCCCGGACCTCGTCGGCCGCAAGGCCGGCAACCCCAACGCCTGGTGCCCGCCGAACGCCCAGCACGCGCTGCGTCAGGCCAAGGTCCTCGGCGACAACGTGATCTCCGGTATGCGGGGCTTCCCGCAGAAGGACTACTCGCACGCCAACAAGGGTGCGGTGGCGGGCCTCGGCCTCCACAAGGGCGTCGCGATGATCGTCATGGGCAAGGTGAAGATCAAGCTCAAGGGCCGTCTCGCCTGGTACATGCATCGTGGCTACCACGGCATGGCGATGCCGACCTTCAACCGCAAGATCCGCGTCTTCGCCGACTGGACCCTCGGCATGTTCCTCAAGCGCGAGGTCGTCGCCCTCGGTGCCCTGGAGACTCCCCGCGAGGAGTTCTACGAGGCCGCCAAGCCGGCGCCGGTCGCCGCCGCGAGCACTGCCGACAAGGGCGAGAAGGCCAAGGCCTCCTGACCCCTTCCGGCCGGCCTCCCGAGGTCGCTGAACCGCCGGCCTCCCGAGGCCGTTGAACCAACCGAAGGACCTCCCGCCATCCGTGGTGCGGGAGGTCCTTCGGCGTTCCGGGGCACGGCCGTCGCGCGGGCCGACCGGGTGGCTCCTGCACCTGTTTTGCCCAGCCGTAACGCGCGTGGGGGACTGTCAACGGGCCCCGCAGGTGTTTACGTGGTGTCGGACATTCCGGGATCCGTTATCACGGAGGTGTGTGCCATGGCAGACGCCGCGGCGCGGCTGAAGGGCCTTCTCGAACAGTTGCTGGGGGTTCCACTCCCGGTGCGCATCCGCGCCTGGGACGGTTCGCAGGCGGGTCCGCCGGGCGCGCCGACCCTCGTCGTACGCAACCGCCGCGCCGTGCGGCGGCTGTTGTTCAAGCCCGGTGAGCTGGGGCTCGCCCGGGCCTGGGTAGCCGGGGACCTGGAGATCGAGGGGGATCTCTACACCGCCCTCGATCTGCTCGCGGGGTTCGTGTGGGAGCGGGACGACGACGCCCGGAGCCTGGCTCAGGCGCTTCGGGACCCCGAGGTGCGCGCCGCCGTCCGCGGGCTCGTCAGGCTCGGTGGAGTGCCGCTGCCGCCCGCGCCGCCGCCCGAGGAGGTGCGCCGGCCGGGCCATCTGCACACCAAGCGCACCGACAGACGCGCCATCAGCCACCACTACGACGTCGGCAACGACTTCTACGAGATCGTCCTCGGCCCGTCCATGGTGTACTCCTGCGCCTACTGGCCCGCCCCGGACAGCACCCTGGAGACCGCCCAGCACGACAAGCTCGACCTCATCTGCCGCAAACTCGGCCTGAAACCCGGCATGCGGCTGCTCGACGTCGGCTGCGGCTGGGGCTCCATGGCCGTGCACGCCGCCCGCGAGTACGGCGTGAGGGTCGTCGGCATCACCCTCTCCCAGGAGCAGGCCGCCTACGCCCGCAAGCGCGTCGCCGACGAGGGCCTCACCGACAAGGTGGAGATCCGCGTCCAGGACTACCGGGAGGTCGACGACGGGCCGTACGACGCCATCTCCTCCGTCGGCATGGCCGAGCACGTCGGCGCCGAGCGGTATCTGGAGTACGCCGATGTGCTGCACCGGCTGCTGAAGCCCGGCGGGCGGCTGCTCAACCACCAGATCGCCCGGCGGCCGCAGCGCGACGAATCGGCGTACGAGGTCGACGAGTTCATCGACGCCTATGTGTTCCCCGACGGTGAGCTCCAGCCCGTCGGAGTCACCATCGCCCAGCTCGAACGCGCCGGTTTCGAGGTGCGCGACGTCGAGTCGATCCGGGAGCACTACGCCCTGACGCTGCGCCGCTGGGTGGCCAATCTGGAGGCCGACTGGGCGCGGGCGGTCAAGCTCACCAGCATCGGACGCGCCCGCGTGTGGCGGCTGTACATGGCCGCGTGCGCGCTGGCCTTCGAGCGCAACCGCATCGGCGTCAACCAGGTGCTGGCGGTGCGAACCCCCGAATCCGGTGACTCCGCGATGGCGCTGCGCGCCCGCAGGTGGAGTGAAGCCGAGCGCCGTTGAGCCGGACGCAAGCCGAAGGGCCGGGTCCCCGTGGTGGGGAAGCCCGGCCCTTCGGCGCGTCGAGGCGTTACTCGGCCTTGATCGCGTTCAGCATGTTCAGCCGCGCGGCGTTGCGGGCCGGCCACATCGCGGCCAGGACGCCCACCAGACCGGCCAGCACCAGGAAGATCCCGATCCGGTCCCAGGGCAGGACCAGCTCGTAGCCCGGGATCTGGTCCGCGACGGTCTCGCCGATCGCCCAGCCGAGGAAGGAGCCGAGACCGATGCCGACCACCGCGCCGAACACCGAGATGACCACGGCCTCGAGGCGGACCATCCGCTTCACGCGGCGCCGGTCGAGACCGATCGCCCGCAGCATGCCGATCTCCTGCTGCCGCTCGAACACCGACATCGCGAGGGTGTTGACGACGCCCAGCACCGCGATGATCAGGGCCATCGCCAGCAGGCCGTACATGATGTTCAGCAGGGTGTTGATGGCGCCGCCGAACTCGTTGCGGATGTCCTGGCGGTCCATGACGGTGATCGCGGGGTTGTCGCCCAGCGCGTCGATGAGGACCTTCTCGTTCGCGGCGGACTGGCCGCCGTCGACCTTCACGAAGATCTGCCGGATGTACGGCTTGGCCTCGTGCGCGTTCACCACCTTGGTGTCGACGAGGACGGGCGAGAGGAACTCGCTGTCCTTGTAGACCGCGCCGACCGTCAGCGTGGCCTTCTTCTCGTCGGCGAAGGTGAAGGGGATGCTGTCGCCGGGCTTCCAGCCCTTGCTCTTGGCCGTCTTCTCGGCGACCGCGATCTGGCCCTTGGCGAGCGAGTCGACGTTGCCGCTGACGACGTCGACGTTCAGGACCCGCTGGATGTCGCCCGGGGTGACCGCGGAGGCGGACACGTAGTCGTCACCGACCTGGAGGTAGGCGTCCTGCTGGGGCGAGACCGCGGAGACGCCCTTGGCCTTCTCCAGCGCCGTCAGCGCGGACTGGTCGAGGTCGCCGCCGTTCGCCATCGAGACCATGTAGTCGGCCTTGATGTTGTCCGTGGTCATCTTGTCGATGGCCGTGCCGACCGTGATGCCGAGCACCGACAGGCCGGTCACCAGCGTCAGCCCGATCGCCAGCGCGGAGGCGGTAGCCCCGGTACGGCGCGGATTGCGGACCGCGTTCAGGCCGGCCAGCTTGCCGGCCACCCCGAAGGGGCCGACGAGCAGCGGACGGACGAGCGCGATCACGGGCCGGGACAGCAGCGGGATCAGGATGATCACGCCGATCAGCGCGAAGAACGCGCCCGCCCCGATGTACATCCGGCCGTCGTCACCGCCGGTCGAGGCGCCCAGCACGATCCCGGCCGCGCCGAGGCCGGTGATGGCCGTGCCGATGGAGTTGCGCACCACCATCGACTTGGTGGTGGCCGCCGCGTGGACGCTGTTCATGGCCGCGACCGGCGGGATCTTCGCGGCCCGGCGGCCGGGCAGCCAGGCGGCGAACGTCGTGATCAGCACACCGACCGCGATCGCCGCGATGACCGGCGTGGCGGACAGGATCAGCGGACCGTCCGGGATCTTCATGTCGAACGCGGCCATGCCGGAGCGCAGACCGACCGCGAGGCCGATGCCGAGGACGAAGCCGATCACCGAGGCGACGAAGCCCACCACCGCGGCCTCGGCGAGCACCGAGCGGGTGATCTGCTTGCGCGACGCACCGACGGCGCGCATCAGGGCGATCTCCTTGGTGCGCTGGGCGACCAGCATCGTGAAGGTGTTGGAGATCAGGAAGATCCCGACGAACAGCGCGATGCCCGCGAAGCCGAGCAGTACCTGCTTGAGGTTGCCCATGCCCTGTTCGATCTGCTCGGCCTGCTCGTCCGCGAGCGCCTGGCCGGTCTGGGCCTCGGCGGTGTCCGGCAGCAGCGGCTTGACCGCGGCCAGGATCTTCGCGTCGTCGGCGCCGGGGGCGGCGGTGACGGTGACGCTCTCGAAGTAGCCCGGCTTGAGGTACTGCTTCTGGGCGACCGCGGCGTCGAAGAGGACGAGGCTGCCGCCGGCGTTCACGGCGCCGTCCTCGGTGGTGAACACACCGCTGAGGGTGTACTCCTTCACCGGGCCGTTGGTCGCGACACGCACCCGGTCGCCGACCTGGTACCCGCCCTTGGTGGCGGACTCCTTGTCCAGGGCGATCTGATCGTCCTTCACCGGGCCGGAGCCGTCGGTGAACGTGTAGGCGCTGTCCTTGCCGTCCTTGCCGGGGGCGAAGTTGGAGCCCTTGTTGGACCAGCCGACGCCGATGAGCTTGCCGTCGGGGTCGGCGACCCCGGCGAAGCCCTCGACGCGGCCGTAGGCGCCGGCGACGCCGTCCACGGCGGAGATCTTGTCGAGGGTCTTCCCGGAGAGGCCGGGCTCTTCCTCGGGGTTGTCCGGGTCGGCGTGCGAGGTGACGGAGACGGCGACGTCGTCGTAGCTCTTCGCCGACTGGTTGCGGAAGGCGTTGGAGAGGGTGTCGGCGAAGACCAGGGTGCCGGATACGAACGCGACGCCGAGCATGACGGCGAGCACGGTCATCAACAGCCGGGCCTTGTGCGCGAGTACGTTGCGCAGGGCGGTGCGGAACATCAGCTTGTGCGGCCCTTCGCGTCGAACTGCTTCATGAAGTCGAGCACGTTGTCCGCGGTCGGCCGGAACATCTCGTCGACGATGCGTCCGTCGGCCAGGAACACCACGCGGTCCGCGTACGCCGCGGCCACCGGGTCGTGGGTCACCATCACGACCGTCTGCCCCAACTCCCGTACGGAGTTGCGAAGGAAGCCCAGCACCTCGGCGCCCGAGCGCGAGTCCAGGTTTCCGGTCGGCTCGTCACCGAAGATGATCTCGGGCCTGGAGGCGAGGGCGCGGGCCACCGCGACGCGCTGCTGCTGGCCGCCGGAGAGCTGGGCGGGACGGTGGCTCAGCCGGTCGGCGAGACCGACCATCCGGATCACCGAGTCCACCCACTGCTTGTCCGGCTTGCGGCCCGCGATGTCCATCGGGAGGGTGATGTTCTCCAGCGCGGTCAGCGTGGGCAGCAGGTTGAACGCCTGGAAGATGAAGCCGATCTTGTCCCGGCGCAACTTGGTGAGCTGCTTGTCCTTCAGGGAGCCGAGCTCGGTGTCGCCGATGCGCACCGAACCGGAGGAGAAGGTGTCCAGACCGGCCACACAGTGCATCAGCGTGGACTTGCCGGAGCCGGAGGGGCCCATGATCGCGGTGAACTCGGCCTGCCGGAAGTCGACGGAGACCCGGTCCAGGGCGACCACCTGGGTCTCGCCCTGTCCGTAGATCTTCGACAGATCCGTGGCCCGCGCGGCCACGGTCGTGGCCCGGTCGGCGATGGGTGCGGTGGTCACGAGAAGAACGCTCCTGAGGGGACGGCGGTGTGTTCGAAGGACGTATCCATCGTCCCGGCCGTGCGGCGCCGTGTAGTCCGTCCCTGTTCTGGTTCCGAAGGCAGACTGCGGATGGACCGCAGGCCGCTGTGTCATACCTGAGGATGACGGGGACCCCTGACACCTGTTCGCGTCGGGAACAGGTGGAGCGTCCTTGTTTGGACGGTGAAATTCCGTCATTCCGTATGCGCCGCCGAGCGCCGCAGGGAAGGCTATTGGCAAGTGCGGATGGCGTGTTCCGTGGGCTGATGCACCCTCAGACGTCAATAAAATAAGACAACATCGGTCCGCCCGTCCGCTGTTCGGGGGATGTATCCCGATAGGCTCGGGATCTCGATGCGGAGCCCATGGCCTGCCCAGATGGTGGAATGCAGACACGGCGAGCTTAAACCTCGCTGCCCCTTCGCGGGCGTGCCGGTTCAAGTCCGGCTCTGGGCACTTCCGAGCTTCTCCCTTCCTTCAAGAGTTGACCCCGGTTCAGGAGTTCCCGCACAACCGTTGACAGCGGGCGCGTGCGGCCGGAGACTCGCGTCAGGAAGCGGTGAATAAACTTTCACCACGCGAACGTGAATCAGGCGAAGGGAAGCGACCGATGCGCACCACCGTCGGCATCATCGGAGCGGGCCCCGCCGGCCTCCTCCTCGCGCGGCTGCTCCACAACGCCGGCATCGACTCGGTCGTCCTGGAGAGCCGCGACCGGGCCTACGTCGAGCACCGCCAGCGCGCCGGAATCCTGGAGCAGGGCACGGTGGACGTGCTGCGCGCGGCCGGCGCCGGGGAGCGGATGGACCGCGAGGGCCTGCCGCACGACGGCATCGAGCTGCGCTACGACCGCAAACGCCATCGCGTCGACTTCCCCGCCCTCACCGGCGGCCGGTCGGTGATGGTCTACGCCCAGACGGAGGTCTGCAAGGACCTCATCGCCCTCCAGTTGAAGGAGGGCGGTCCGCTGCTGTTCGAGGCGGAGGCGCTGGCGGTGGAGGGTGCGGACACCGACGGCCCGCGCGTGCGCTTCAGGCGCGACGGCGTCGAGGACGTCCTCGAATGCGACTACGTCGTCGGCTGCGACGGCTTCTGGGGCGTGGCCCGCAAGGCCATCCCGGCCGAGCTGGTCCGGGTCTTCGAGCGGACGTACCCCTTCGGCTGGCTCGGCATCCTCGCCGACGTCGCCCCCTCCCACGACGAGTTGGTCTACGCCCGCCACGACCGCGGCTTCGCGCTGCTGTCGATGCGCTCCCCGTCCGTCTCCCGCCTCTACCTCCAGGTACCCGAGGGCACGGACGCCGAGGCGTGGAGCGACGAGGAGATCTGGGCGGAGCTGGAGCGCCGCTTCGAGACCGCCGACGACTGGCGCCTGGAGCGCGGCCCCATCACCCAGAAGTCGGTCACGCCCATGCGCTCCTACGTCCATGAGCCCATGCGGCACGGCCGCCTCTTCCTGGCCGGTGACGCGGCCCACATCGTGCCGCCCACGGGTGCGAAGGGACTGAATCTGGCCATCGGTGACGTCGTCACCTTCGCGCGTGCGCTGACGCACGAGAGGGCCACGGGTTCGGCCGGACTCCTCGACGCCTACTCCGAGACGTGTCTGCGCCGCGTGTGGCAGGCCGAGCGGTTCTCCTACGACATGACGACGCTGCTGCACCGCGCCCCCGAGGCCACGCCGTTCGAGGACCGGCTCCAGCTCGCGAGGCTGGAGCGGATCGCGGGGTCGGCGGCGGCCGAGACGGATCTCGCCGAGGCGTACACCGGGTTTCCGCTCGGGTGACGGGGGCGGGTGGCGTGGGCGCGGGCCGGGGGAGTGATCTCCGACCGGTTCCGGCCACGTCGCAGGTTGGTCATGAATGGGCCCCTTCGTGGCCGGGAATCACCCGGCCGCGTAGCGTGTTGGCCAGCACGACGAGGGAAAGATCCTCCCCAAGCACTAGGGTCAATCCTTTGCCTACCTATTACTCTTGAGCCAAGGCCGCGCACGCCGGCCATGGAGGAGTGAAATGAGGAGCAGCAACCCGGTCTTCTCGCGACGGGGGTTCAGCCGCGACAACGGCTACGCGGGCTTCAACACCGCGCCGCAGGCCGGGGGCGCCGCTGTCGGCACGCAGGGCAACCCTTACGCCCAGCCGCAGGCCGGCAACCCGTACGCGCAGAACCCTTACGCCCAGCAGGGCCTCCAGGGCGCACCGCCGCAGGCCCCGGTCACCCCCGGCCGCATGACGATGGACGACGTCCTCATGCGCACCGGCACCACGCTGGGCATCCTGATCGTCACGGCCGCGCTCGCCTGGGCGACGCTGCCGGTCGACGACGCGAACATCAGCCGGTCCTACGGCATCGCGATCGTCGCCGGTCTGATCGGCATGGTCCTGGCGCTCGTCCAGTCCTTCAAGCGCAAGGCAGCGCCCGCGCTGATCCTGGCGTACGCCGCGTTCGAGGGCGTGTTCCTCGGCGTGGTCTCCAGCGTCGTCGACAACCGCATCGCCAGCGGTGCCGCCATGCAGGCGGTGCTCGGCACGCTCGCGGTCTTCGCCGCGGTGCTGGTGGCGTACAAGGCGGGCTGGATCCGCGTCAACCGCCGCTTCGTCGGCTTCGTGATGGCGGCCGCGCTCGGCTTCATCGTCCTGATGGCGATCAACCTGCTGTTCGCGGTCTTCGGCGGCGGTGACGGCCTCGGCTTCCGCAGCGGCCCGCTCGGCATCCTGTTCGGTGTCATCGGCATCCTGCTCGGCGCCTGCTTCCTCGCCCTGGACTTCAAGCAGGTCGAGGACGGCATCGCCTACGGCGCGCCGCGCGAGGAGGCCTGGCTCGCGGCCTTCGGCCTCACGCTGACGCTGGTGTGGATCTACATGGAGTTCCTGAGGCTCATCTCGATCCTCAACAGCAGCGACTGATCTACCGCGGTCGCAGCAAAGGCGTAAGCGAAGGGCCCCGGATCGTCATCCGGGGCCCTTCGGCTTGTCCGTGTGCGCGCCTAGAGCAGTTTGCGCGCGGCCCTCCTCATGTCGTACTCGTGGATGATCGCCTTCGCGTGGCCGTACGCGAGGTTGTGCTCGTGCCGGAGCCAGCTCACCTTCTCCTCGAAGTTGAAGAGAGCCGGGCCTTCTTCGACGGCGCGCAACCAGTCGGAGACTTCACGACCGGTGCAGTGGGGGATGCGGGCGAGCATGTTGCGGTGGGTCTCCTCGGAGAGGACGTGGGACATCGGCGCCTCCGGACGCAAAGGGGATGTAAGCCGGTCCTTCAGGTCACCGTGCCTGAGCGTTCGCCCGTTGGCAACAGTCGCGTACGCTCACGGCGTGGTTGATACGACGCGTCTGACCCGAGCCGTAGATCACTTCGCCGACCGGTTGCGGGCGGCACCGCAGAGTCGGTTGCAGAGAAGCGCTGCCGCGGAGGCGCTGGCGCTGGCCAGGGAGTTCGCCCGTCGGGCGCAGCTTCTGGAGGCGCCCGGGGTTGAGCCTCGGGAGATGCCTGATGCCGGGATGTTCGCGGCGGCCGACCAAGTCACCGTCGCCGTCCATGACTTGGCCCTCGTACTCACGGACGAGGGGGAGGTCGAGGAGGCGGTGAGGCTGGTCGAGGAGGCGCAGAAGAGAGCGGGGGTCTGAGGGCGTCGCAGGCCCCGGTGCCCGGGAGCTACAGGGACGCTATGACCCGGTCGGCCAGGATGTAGACGTTCTCCTCGCCGCACGCGAACGTCAGCGTGTACGCGCCCGAGATGCCCGAGCCGCCCAGCAGTACCGGCGTCTGGCCCGCGCGCAGGGCCGCCGCCAGGCGTTCCGCCGTCTCGCGGTGGCCCGGGGTCATGCACAGGGTGGTGCCGTCGGCGAAGACGTAGACGTCGAGGGTGCCCAGCGGGCCGGGGCGCACGTCGGTCAGTTCGGTGGCGGAGGCGGCCAGGTCCTCAAGGGTGGCCACCGTGCGCTCATGGTCGTTCACCACCGGCGACGAGGCCGGGACGAAGTCCGGGTGGGAGGGGTGACGGCGGCGGGCCGCGGCCAGTTCGGGGGACTCCCCGGAGAACTCGTCGGGCTCGGCGGTCGGCTCGATCACCGGCTCCAGGTGCTCCAGGCCCGCGAAGTCGGCCTGGCGGGGCAGGAAGAGCTCGCTGTCGGACAGACCCAGCAGGGTGGGCGCGTCGGAGGCGTCACGGGCCTCCTGGGCGGCCCAGAAGGCGCGCGCCTCGGCCAGTTCCCGCTCGCGTTCCTCGGCGAGCGCCTCGGCCACGGCTGCGCGTATCTCATCGGCGTCGGCGGCGGCGCGGGCCGGCGGGACGAGTCCGCGGGCCGCGGCGGCGTTGTTCTGTGCCAGCTCGGTGTGCAGGGCCGCGACCTGTCGGCGCAGCCCCATGAGGGTGCGCAGGACGGCGACGCCCACGGCGCCGGTGGCGGCCGTGGTGAGCAGCAAAGCGATCGGCATGGCGCTCACTGACGTACTCCCGGTTCAAAGTCGACCCCCGACTTCCTACATCAGCTTGAAGGGCGGACTATCCCGCTGTCAGTGCGTAAGGTCACGAAACGGACAGGGATTTGGGCCTGGGGTTTGGTGCTGAAACTGTTCTGACCTGCGTAAATCCCTCCGCGAAGGGAGATAGGTCACATCCTGGGGGAGATTGGATCACAAAACGGCCCAGAACCTTGGAGTTTCCCGGGTTCTGGGCCGAAGGCTCACGCTGGGTCGTCCGCCGACTACCCAGCGGCTCTGCCTCGTTGGTTCAGCTCAGGCGCTCGATGACCATCGCCATGCCCTGGCCGCCGCCGACGCACATCGTCTCCAGGCCGAACTGCTTGTCGTGGAACTGGAGGGAGTTGATGAGCGTGCCGGTGATGCGGGCGCCGGTCATGCCGAAGGGGTGGCCGACGGCGATGGCGCCGCCGTTGACGTTCAGCTTGTCGAGGTCGATGCCCAGGTCGCGGTAGGAGGGGATCACCTGCGCGGCGAACGCCTCGTTGATCTCGACCAGGTCGATGTCGTCGATGGTGAGGCCGGCGCGGCGCAGGGCCTGGTTGCTGGCCTCCACCGGGCCGAGGCCCATGATCTCGGGGGACAGACCCGAGACGCCGGTGGACACGATGCGGGCGAGCGGGGTGAGGCCGAGCTCGCGGGCCTTGGTGTCGGACATGATCACGACCGCGGCGGCGCCGTCATTGAGGGGGCAGCAGTTGCCGGCGGTGACGAGGCCGTCGGGGCGGAAGACCGGCTTCAGACCCTGGACGCCCTCCAGGGTGACGCCGGCGCGCGGGCCGTCGTCCTTGGCGACGACTGTGCCGTCGGGCAGGGTCACCGGGGTGATCTCGCGCTCCCAGAAGCCGTTCTTGATGGCTTCCTCGGCGAGGTTCTGCGAGCGGACGCCGAACTCGTCCATGTCCTGGCGGGTGACGCCCTTCGACCGGGCCAGGTTCTCGGCGGTCTGGCCCATCGCGATGTAGGCGTCCGGCACGAGGCCGTCCTCGCGCGGGTCGTGCCAGCTCGTGCCCTCCTGCTGGGCGACCGCGGCGGTGCGGGCCTCGGCCTCCGCGAAGAACGGGTTGTGCGTGTCCGGGAGGCTGTCGGAGTTGCCCTTGGCGAAGCTGGAGACCATCTCGACGCCGGCCGAGATGAAGACGTCGCCCTCGCCGGCCTTGATGGCGTGCAGGGCCATGCGGGAGGTCTGCAGCGACGAGGAGCAGTAGCGGGTGATGGTGCAGCCCGGCAGGTGGTCCATGCCCATCTGCACGGCGACGATGCGGCCGAGGTTGTTGCCCTGCTCGCCGCCGGGGAGGCCGCAGCCGAGCATCAGGTCGTCGATGTCGCGCGGGTCGAGCTCGGGGACCTTGGCGAGTGCGGCCTGGATGATCGTGGCGGTGAGGTCGTCGGGGCGCAGGTCCTTGAGGGAACCCTTGAAGGCGCGGCCGATGGGCGAGCGGGCGGTCGAGACGATCACGGCTTCGGGCATCACGGCTCCATGGGCATACCGGAGGGTCGGGCAGGGCTGTGAGGGAAGTTACCCGCACGTATGGTCGAGGTCACGGGCGTTGCGGTGTGACCCTTGCCGCAATTTTCTAAGCGCTTGCTTTCCTCGCCCCCGCCGCCCCTACCCGTCCCGTCCCCGGGGGCTACCGCCCCCGGACCCCCGCTTCGGCCCTGAACGTGCCTCGTCCTCAAGCGCCGGACGGGCTGAGAATGCAGCCCCTCCGGCGTTTGAGGAGCGGGGTCTGGGGCGGAGCCCCAGAAGGATGGGACGGGTAGGGGCGGCGGGGGCGAGGAAAGGTCCTTGGGTCAGGGGGACGGGGTTGCCGGGGTGCGGTCCGGTTCCGGGACGCGGCGACGGCGGCGGCGCTTGAGGAGGGCCCAGGGGCCCTTGGGGCCCGTCGGCATGGCGGCCGTGACCTCCGTGCCCGCCTCCGAGGCGGCCTCGGCCGCTGCCCGGGCCACCGGCAGGAAGCCCTCGCGGCGGCTGACGTCGGGACGCTCCTCCTCCGCCGGCCACAGCCCCAGCGTGGCGCAGACCGTCGGCAGGACCGCCATCGCCGCGGTGGCGTAGCCCTCCGCCGAGGGGTGGTAGTTGTCCGGGCCGAAGAGCTCGCGCGGGTTCGCCTCGAACTCCGGGCCCAGCAGGTCGCCCAGCGACACCGTGCGCCCGCCCTGCCCGATGGCGCCGATCGTCTGCGCCGCCGCCAACTGGCGGGATGCGCGCCGGGCCAGCCAGCGCAGGGGCTGCTGTACCGGCTCGATCGTGCCCAGGTCGGGACAGGTGCCGACCACCACCTCCGCGCCGGCCGTGCGCAGCCGCCGTACCGCCGAGGAGAGATGACGCACCGAGCGCGTCGGAGGCATCCGGTTGGTGACGTCGTTCGCACCGATCATGATCACGCAGACGTCGGGCGTCAGGGCCGGGTCGGCGAGGATCAGGGCCACCTGGCGGTCCAGGTCGTCCGAGCGGGCGCCCGGCAGGGCCACATTGCGCAGGACCACCGGGCGCTCCGCCACCGCCGCCAAACCCGATGCCAGCAGCGCGCCCGGCGTCTGGCCCGCGCGGTGCACGCCCTGGCCCGCGGCCGTCGAGTCACCCAGCATCGTCAGCCGCAGCGGCGGTTCCCCCTGGGTCGCGTAGAGGTGGCCGTACCGGCCGTCGGCGTTCGGCACATGGTTGCTCGTCCCGTTGCCCACGTGCCGCCTGGCCATCCGGACCTCGGCGAGCAGCAGACCCACGGCCGCCGCGCCGGCCAGACCGATGCCGCCTCCGCCGTACGCGGCGCCCGCCGCGATCCGCCGGGCCACCCTCGCCCTAGACATGCTCGTCATGCGTCGCCGCCACCTCCTCATAGCCGTACATCAACTGCTTGCCCCGCACGGACCGTCGCCCAATCCCAACGGCGCGTGAACGACCTTCACCGGTCCCGCGCAGGCCACAGGGCCTAGGCTGGCGTAACCACTACGACCACCCTTTTTGCAGCATCCGGAGACAACGGTGCATTTCCACGATTCGATGATCAGTCTCGTCGGCAACACCCCGCTGGTGAGGCTCAACAACGTGACCAAGGGCATTCAGGCCACCGTCCTGGCCAAGGTCGAGTACTTCAACCCGGGCGGATCCGTGAAGGACCGCATCGCCCTGCGCATGATCGAGGCCGCCGAGGAGAGCGGTGCGCTCAAGCCGGGCGGCACCATCGTCGAGCCGACCAGCGGCAACACCGGCGTCGGCCTCGCGATCGTGGCTCAGCAGAAGGGGTACAAGTGCATCTTCGTGTGCCCCGACAAGGTCAGCACCGACAAGATCAACGTGCTGCGGGCCTACGGGGCCGAGGTGGTCGTCTGCCCGACCGCCGTGGATCCCGAGCACCCTGACTCCTACTACAACGTCTCCGACCGGCTCGTGCGGGAGACGCCGGGTGCCTGGAAGCCGGACCAGTACTCCAACCCGAACAACCCGCTCTCCCACTACCACTCCACCGGCCCCGAGCTGTGGGAGCAGACCGCGGGGAAGATCACCCACTTCGTGGCGGGTGTGGGCACCGGCGGCACCATCTCCGGCACCGGCCGCTATCTGAAGGACGTCAGCGACGGCAAGGTGCAGGTCGTCGGCGCCGACCCCGAGGGCTCGGTGTACTCGGGCGGTTCCGGGCGGCCGTACCTCGTCGAGGGCGTCGGTGAGGACTTCTGGCCGACCGCCTACGACCGGACCGTCGCCGACGAGATCGTCCCCGTGTCCGACAAGGACTCCTTCCAGATGACCCGCCGCCTGGCCAAGGAGGAGGGACTGCTGGTCGGCGGCTCCTGCGGCATGGCCGTCGTGGCCGCGCTGCGGGTCGCCGAGCGGCTCGGCCCGGACGACGTCGTGGTGGTGCTGCTCCCCGACAGCGGCCGCGGCTACCTCAGCAAGATCTTCAACGACGAGTGGATGGCCGACTACGGCTTCCTCGAGGACGAGGGTCCGAACGCGCGTGTCGCCGACGTCCTCAACGACAAGGAGCACGGCGCCATCCCCTCCCTCGTCCACATGCACCCGGACGAGACGGTCGGCGAGGCCATCGAGGTGCTGCGCGAGTACGGCGTCTCGCAGATGCCGATCGTCAAGCCGGGCGCCGGCCACCCGGACGTCATGGCGGCCGAGGTCGTCGGGTCGGTCGTCGAGCGGGAGCTGCTGGATGCCCTGTTCACCAAGCGGGCCTCCCTCGACGACCCGCTGGAGAAGCACATGTCGGCCCCGCTGCCGCAGGTCGGCTCGGGCGAGCCGGTCGGCGACCTGATGTCCGTGCTGGGCGCGGCGGACGCGGCGATCGTGCTGGTCGAGGGCAAGCCGACCGGTGTGGTCAGCCGGCAGGACCTGCTGGCCTTCCTGGCCAAGGGCGGG
Organism: Streptomyces sp. NPDC036764; assembly: GCF_055609385.1. NCBI lineage: Bacteria > Bacillati > Actinomycetota > Actinomycetes > Kitasatosporales > Streptomycetaceae > Streptomyces > Streptomyces sp. NPDC036764. Next base: position 85,199 of record NZ_JBVJPT010000012.1, on the reverse strand, counting down.
AAGTAGCGGCGAACCTGCGGTGAACGGGGCGTGGCCGCGGCGAACTTGCGGTGACCTGGGCCGCTCGCCGCGTCGCGGAACTGGTACGAGCGCGTCACGTCCACGCAGCACCCGCTTAACACGGGTCCGGCACATTAGTGGATGTCGGCAGGGCGGGAGCGGCTCCCCGCCCGAGCCGGCGCCGAACGTCCAAGGACCTCCGGAGCGGCTCCCGGACCTCCATGGACGCCACGGACGCGCAAGCCCGGCCCTGACCCGGCTCGCGTCCTTCGCGGGGACCGCCGTCGTCCCGCCCCCCGGCAACGGGGGTGCGGCGGTCCCCGCGCATTATTTTTGACCGACAGGCGGGCAAGGCCGGTTCGGCACCGCCGGGGAACGCCGCCGTGGTTGCGCGCCGTTGCGGCGGAGCTTCTTCAGCGGGCGGTGCGCAGATGCTCCGCCGCGGCCCAACTCCCCAGCATGGCCAGCCTCTCCGCCGTCTCCGAGCCCCGTTCCGGTGTGTACACCACCACCGTCTGGTCCGGGTTCGTCGGGACGGTCAGGGTTTCGAAGGGCAGGGACAGCAGGCCCGCCAGCGGGTGGTCGATGCGTTTGGTGCCTGCCATGCACGCCTGGACGTCGTGGTCCGTCCACAGGCGGCGGAAGTCCTCGCTCCTGTCGCACAGTTCGCCGACGAGGGCGATCAGTTCGGGGTCGTCGGGCCGGTGGCCGGCGTTCAGCCGCAGATGGGCGACCGCCTGGGCGGCGATGCCGGGCCAGTCCGGGTACAGGTCGTGGGCGGCCGGGTCGAGGAAGACGTGCCGGGGGATGTTGCGCTCTCCTGGGGCCGTGTCGCTGTAGCCGTTCAACGCGTCGGCCAGGGAGTTCCACGCGAGGACGTCCATGCGCGGGCCGATCACGAAGGCCGGTGTGCGGTCCATGCTGTCCAGCAGCGTCTGGACGCCGGGGCGGACGCGTGCGGCCTCCGGGCGGCGTGGGCCGCGGCGCCGGGGCCGGGCCACCGTGCGCAGATAGGCGTGCTCCGTCTCGTCCAGCCGCAGGACCCGCGCGATCGCGTCCAGCACGGCGTCGGAGACGTGCTGCCCCCGGCCCTGTTCGAGGCGGACGTAGTAGTCGACGCTCACCCCGGCGAGCTGCGCCACCTCCTCGCGGCGCAGACCCGGAACACGGCGCCGCCCGTACGAGGGCAGCCCCAGATCGTGCGGCCGGATCCGGCCGCGGCGCGAGCGCAGGAAGTCTCCCAGGTCCCCGTCCATGGCTTCGAGCGTAGCCGCGCGCCGGGCCGTGAGCCTGGTACTGCCAGACACAGGAACAACGCATCCCTGGGTAGGGCGGGCGCGGCGGCCGAGGGTGAGGGGTGTTCGCCAGTCGCCGGGGAGACGCCCCGGCGGCTCCCTCACCAGGAGGAGTCCCATGTCGTACGAGAACCTGACCGGCCGTACCGCCGTCGTGACCGGAGCAGCGAGCGGGATCGGCGAGGCCGTCGCCGTGCTGCTCGCCGAGCGGGGCGCGCGGGTCGTGCTGCTGGCGCGGCGCGAGCAGCGGCTGGACGAGGTCGTCGCGAAGATCACGGCGGGCGGCGGCAGCGCGCTGGCCGTCGTCGCGGACGTCACCGACGACGCGTCCGTGGCGGCCGCCGTGGAACGGATCCACGAGGCGTACGGGGCCGTCGACCTCGTCGTCAACAACGCCGGTGTCATGCTGGGCAACCCCGTTGAGGCGGGGCGGCTCGACGAGTGGCAGCGGATGATCGACACCAATGTGACCGGGGTGCTGCGCGTCATCCGGGCGTTCACCGGCGATCTGGTGGCGGCGGCCGGCGAGGGCCGCACCGCCGACCTGGTGAACATCTCATCCGTCGGCGCGCATCTCGCCTTCCCCAACTACGCGGTGTACGGGGCGACCAAGGCCGCCGTCACGCATCTCTCCCAGTGCCTGCGCACCGAGTTCGGGCCGCGTGATGTGCGGGTGACCAACGTGGAGCCGGGGTTCGTGGAGAGCGAGCTGCGACTGCACACCGACAACGCGGAGGTGTCGGGGCAGGTCGACGGCATGCTGGAGGCCGTGGGCACGCTGGCGGCCGAGGAACTCGCCGATGTGGTGGCGTACGCGGTGAGCCGGCCCCGGCATGTGAACCTGCGGCAGATCATGGCGATGCCCACCCGGCAGGCGTGAGCCCGCCGGTCCGCCGGGGAGGCTCAGTTCTCCCAGCGGTCCCCGTCCTTGGCCGGCTTGCGGCGCCAGCCCCGGAACAGGCCGGGGTTGGTGCGGGCCGCCTGGACGACGTTGACGCCCACGATGCCGATCCAGCTAACCAGCAGGCCGGGCAGATGGGCGGTGCCGGCGCCGATCGCGGACAGCGGGATCGCCAGGACCAGCGAGACGATGCCGAAGCCGAAGCGCTCGCCGAAGGAGTCCGTCGGCCTCGGCGACCGCGCGCCCCTGGCCACCACCATCTGCTGCTCGGCCATCTGCCGCCGCATACGGCGCTCGACCGCCCCGTCGATGCGCTGGTCGACCTTCTCCATGAACGAGTCGACCAGCGCGGACTCGTACTCCTCACCCAGCTCCCTGCGGGCCTGCAGCGAGGCGTTGAGTTCCTTCTTGAGTTCGGTGTCCCGCGCGTCCATTCCGGTCATGCGAACCACGGTAGGCAGCGGGGCCGACGACTGCACTGGGGTTAGCCCCCCTGTTCGTCAGGGGGTGCGCCGTCACTTCACCAGCCCGTGCTCCTTCGCATAGGCGTTCGCCACGTCCTCGGGGTCCTTCTTGTCCTTGTCGACCTGCCGGTTCAGCTCGGTGAGCTGGGCGGTGGTCAGGGCGTTGCCGAGGCGGGCGAGGGCCTTGCGGACCGTGGAGTCGGCCTTGCGGTCGGCGATCAGGGGGACGACGTGCTGGCCGGGGATGAGGTTCTTGGGGTCGGTCAGCACCACCCAGCCGTTGGCCTGGATGTCGGTGTCGGTGGTGAAGAGGTTGGCCACGTCCACGTCGCCCTTCTTCAGGGCGCCCTTGACCAGCGGACCGGAGGAGTCCAGCGACTTGAACTCCTTGAACTCCACCCCGTAGACGTCCTTGAGGCCCACGGCGCCGACCTCGCGCTTCTTCACCTCGGGCGCCGCGCCGATGACCAGCTTGCCGTTCTGCTTCTTCAGGTCGGCGAGCGAGGTCAGGCCGTACTTCTGGGCCGTCTCGCGGGTGACGACGAAGGCGTCCGAGTCCTCGGCCATGCCGTACGGCAGTACCTGGAGGCCGTTCGGTAGGGCGATGGTCAGCGCGTTCTGCATCTCGCCCTCCTCCGTCGCCGTCGCCTTGGGGGCGACGTAGTGCAGCAGGGCGCCCTGGTACTCGGGGAGCAGGTCGATGTCGCCGCCCTTGAGGGCGGGGATGAGGATCTCGCGGGTGCCGAGGTTGGGGCGGACGCTGACCTTGACGCCGGCCGCTTCCAGTACGGCGGCGTACAGGTACCCGAGCACCTGGTTCTCGGTGAAGTTGGCGGTGCCGATGGTGATGCCGCCCTTGCTGGAGCCGCCGCCGGATCCGGCGGAGCCCTGGCCGTCGAGGGAGGTGATGCCGCTGGAGCAGGCGGCGAGGGCGGGGACGGAGGCGGCTGCGAAGAGGCCGCCGAGGAGCGTGCGTCGGTTCATCGGGAGTCCTAGGCAGTGCGGTGGCGGAAGAGGAAGCGCTGGAGGCCGGAGAGGGCCAGGTCGAGGACCACGGCGACCACGGCGACCAGCACCGCGCCGCCGAGCACCTGGACGAGGTCGCGCTGGGCGAGGCCGTCGAAGACGTAGCGGCCCAGGCCGCCGAAGGAGACGTAGGCGGCGATGGTGGCCGTCGCCACGACCTGGATTAGTGCCAGGCGCAGGCCCGTCATGATCAGCGGGAGGGCGAGCGGGAGCTCCACCTGGAACAGGACCTGGTGGCCGCGCATGCCCTGGCCGCGCGCCGCGTCCTTCACGTCCGCGTCGACGGCCGTCATCCCGGCGTAGGTGTTGGTGACGATGGCCGGGACCGCGAGGGCGACCAGCGCCACGTACACCGGGAGCATGGACAGCCCGCCGGCCAGGAAGACCAGCACGACCAGGCCGACGGTCGGCAGGGCGCGCCCGAAGGACGCGAGGTTGATCGCGACGAAGGCGCCCTTGCCGGTGTGGCCGATCAGCAGGCCGAGGGGGAGGCCGATCGCCGCCGCGATGAGCGTGGCGAGCAGGGAGTACTGGAGGTGTTCGGCCAGGCGGTGCGCGATGCCGTCGGAGCCGGACCACTGCTCGCCTGCGACCAGCCACGCGCCGAGGTTCTTGAAGAGTTCGTACATGTCAGGCTCGCCGCCTCCGCCACGGGGTCAGGACGTACTGAAGGCCGACCAGCAGCGCGTCGGCGACCACCGCCAGCAGCAGGGTGAGGACCACTCCGACGATCACCGGGGTGGGGAAGTTGCGCTGGAAGCCGTCGGTGAAGAGCTGGCCGAGGCCGCCGTCGCCGATGTAGGTGGCGACCGAGACCAGGGAGATGGACATGACGGTCGCGATCCGGACGCCGGCCATGATCACGGGCAGCGCGAGCGGGAACTCGACGGTCAGGAGCCTGCGCAGGGGGCGCGTGCCCATCGCCTTCGCGGCCTCCTTCACCTTCACGGGGACCGAGTCGAGGCCCTCGACGGTGTTCCGCAGCAGGACGACCAGGGTGTAGACCGTCAGGCCGATCACGGTCGTGGTGCGGGTCAGGCCGGAGACCGGCAGCAGAAGCACGAAGATCGCGATCGACGGGATCGTGAACAGGACGTTCGACAGGCCCAGCAGGAAGCCGCGCAGGGGGCGGATCCGGTGGGCGATCACCGCGAGCGGCAGCGAGATCAGGACGCCGAGGAAGACGGCCGTGAGCGCGGCCTGGAGATGGGAGATCGTCAGGGTGGTGAGGTCGTCGGTGTGGTCGCCTATCCACGACCAGTCGATGCTCATGCCGTCACCCTGGCTTCCGTGTGTGCCTGGCCCGCGTGCTCGTGGATGTCGTCGCGGGAGGAGACGCCGGTCAGGACGCCGTCCGCGTCGACACGGGCTATCAGGCCGGTGGGCGAGGCGATGGACTCGTTGAGGGCCGACAGGAGCGAGTCGCCGTCCCCCAGCGGCCGCACGGGGATCTCGGTGTCCTTCGACGCCCAGTGCAGGGGCTTGTTCGCCGCGTCCAGCACCAGGCTCCAGGTGCCGCCCTGTGGCGCCGGGCCCTGCGGGACGTCCGCGAGGGTGCGCAGCGACAGCAGCTTCAGACCGCGCTCGGCGCCGAGGAAGTCGGCCACGAAGTCGTCGGCGGGGCGGGCGAGCAGCTCGGCGGGGGAGGCGCACTGGACCAGGTGGCCGCCGGTGCGGAAGATCGCGATCTGGTCGCCGAGCCGTACGGCCTCGTCGACGTCGTGCGTGACGAAGACGATGGTCTTGCTCAACTCCTTCTGGAGTCGCAGCAGTTCGTCCTGGAGCTGGGCGCGCACGACGGGGTCGACCGCGCCGAACGGCTCGTCCATCAGCAGCACCGGCGGGTCGGCGGCGAGCGCGCGGGCCACGCCGACGCGCTGCTGCTGGCCGCCGGAGAGCTGGTGCGGGTAGCGCTTGCCGGAGTCGGCCGTGAGACCGACGATCTCCAGCAGCTCCGCCGCCCGGGTGCGTGCCTTGCGGCGGCTCCAGCCGAGCAGCAGCGGCACGGTGGCGATGTTGTCGAGCACCGTTCGGTGCGGGAACAGGCCCGCCTGCTGGATGACGTACCCGATGGAGCGGCGCAGCTCGGCGGAGTCCTGCCGGGTGACGTCCTTGCCGCCGACCTGGATGGTGCCGGAGGTCGGCTCCACCATCCGGTTGATCATCCGCAGCGTGGTCGTCTTGCCGCAACCGGAGGATCCGACCAGGACGGTCACACCGCCCTCCGGCATCTCCAGGGAGAGATCGTGGACTGCTGTCGTGCCGTTGGGGAAGCGCTTGTGGACCGCGTCGAACTGGATCATGAGATGTCCCTTGCCCGGCTGTATAACGTCATGCAGAGTTCTCGGTAGGTGAATAACTTGTCAACGGGTTGGTGTAAATCCGAAGTAACGGATGACTGAACCGCGAGATCGGATGTCCGGATTGAGGGGTGTTTGGGCTTGATGTCGTCTCGGATCGTGGATACGCCGGATGTTGTGTCTCCCGGGCATACCGGCTTGGTCGTCCTCGACGGGATCGGACTCGGCGTCGAGGACGTCGCACGCCTCGCCGACGGGACCGCGCGGCCGGTCCCCGCGACCGACGCGATGAAGCGGGCCGAGGAGTCCTGGGACGCCGCCCGCCTCATCGCCGCGACCGGCCGCGTCTACGGCCGCTCCACCGGCGTGGGCGCGAACCGGAACGAGGACGTGCCCACCGAGGCCGCCGCCGAGCACGGACTGCGCCTGCTGCGCAGCCACGCCGGCGCCATCGGCGAGGAGCTGCCCGCCCGGCAGGTCCGGGCCATGCTCGCCGTACGCGCCAACCAACTGCTGGCCGGCGGCGCGGGCCTGCGCCCCACCGTCATCACCGCCATGTGCGAGGCGCTGCAGAGCGGCGCCCACCCGATCGTGAACGAGTTCGGCTCGGTCGGCACCGGCGACCTCGCGGCGCTCGCCCAGACCGGCCTCGCGCTGGCCGGCGAGCATCCCTGGCGCGGTACCGGAGCGCCCGAGCCACAGCCGCTCGACAACAACGACGCCCTCGCGTTCATCAGCAGCAACGCCCTGACCCTCGGCCAGGCCGCCCTCGCGCTGCACGAGCTGCGCGGCCTCGTCGCCGCCACCCAGGTCGTCGCCGCCCTGTCACTGCTCGCCGTCGACGGCTCCCACGAGGCGTACGCCGCCCCCGTGCACACCGCCCGGCCGCACCGGGGCAGCACCGAGGTCGCCCGCCGGATGCGCGAGCTGATCGGCGCCGAGGACCGGCCGACACCGCCGCTGGGCCGGATCCAGGACCCGTACGGCTTCCGCTGTCTGCCCCAGATCCACGGCCCCGCGCACGACGCCGCCGACGCCCTGGAGCAGGTGCTCGCGGTGGAGATCAACGCCGCCGCCGAGAACCCCCTCATCTCCCCGGAGGACATGGCCGCCTACCACCACGGCGGCTTCTACCAGGCCCAACTCGCCCTCGCCCTGGACCACTTCCGGCTGGCGCTGACCCAGGTGGCCCGGCTGTCGACGTCCCGGCTGTCCACCCTGAACGAACCCGCCTACACCCGCCTCAAGCCCTTCCTCGCCGACCAGGAACCCGCCTCCTCCGGCGTGATGATCCTGGAGTACGCCGCCGCGGCCGCCCTCGGCGACCTGCGCGCCTTCTCCGCCCCCGCCTCGCTCGGCCACGCTGTACTCTCCCGGGGCGTGGAGGAGCAGGCCAGCTTCGCCTCGCTCGCCGCACGGCAGACACTGCGTGCGTGTGGCGCGTACCGTCTCGTCGTCGGCTGCGAACTCGTCGCCGCGGTACGGGCGTTGCGCCAGCGCGGCCTCAGGCCCGACGCTGAGCTTCCGATCGGCCGGGCGATGGAGCTCGCCGAGTCGGTGCTCGACGACGACCTGGCCGACCGTCCGCTCACCGACGACGTGACGGCCGCGGCCGCACTGCTGGACCGGTTCACGGAGATCTGGAGGGGGAGCGCGGCATGAGCGCGGACAGGAACACGAACGGGACGGACAGCCCCGCCGCGCGACTTCAGGCGCTCTTCGAGGGGCACCGGCTCACCCCGACCCAGCGGCGCATCGCGCACAGCATGGTGCGGCGGGCCGCCGATGTGCCCTTCCTGTCCAGCGTGGAGCTGGCGGAGCTCGCCGGGGTCAGCCAGCCGTCGGTGACCCGCTTCGCCGTCGCCCTCGGCTTCGACGGCTACCCGGCGCTGCGCCGGCATCTGCGCGAGGTCGCGCCCGTGGAGCAGAGCCCGGACGCCGGCTCGTACAACGAGTACCAGCAGGCCGTCGAGGCCGAGATCGAGAACCTGCGGCACCTGGCGGAGGTGCTGGCCGACCCGCGCCCGGTGCAGAAGGCCGGACGCCTGCTCGCGACCTCGCGTCCGCTGCCGGTGCTCGGCCTGCGCGCGGCGGCCTCCCAGGCGTACGGCTTCGCGTACTTCGCCGCCAAGGTCCATCCGGACGTACGGCTGCTGAACGAGGGCGGCACGATGATCCAGGACCGGATCGACGCCGCCGTACGGGCCGGGGCCACGGCCCTGCTCTGCTTCGCGCTGCCCCGGCATCCACGCGAGGTCGTGGACACCCTGGCGTACGCCAAGGAGGCCGGGCTGACGGTGGTGACGGTGGCCGACTCCGCGTTCGCGCCGGTCGCCAAGGTGTCCGACCTGCTGCTGCCCGCCGCCGTCGGTACCGGCCTCGCCTTCGACACGGCCTGCGCGCCGATGCTGCTGGGCCGGGTCCTGCTGGAGGCCATGTGCGACGACCTGCCGGACGCCCAGGCGCGGCTGGAGGACTTCGACGCGGGGGCGGCGAGCCGGGGACTGTTCGTCGAGTGAGCGCTTCTTAAGGCTCGTCTCACGTTGGCTGGCTAGCGTGCGCGCACAGCGACCGGACAGTGTTGAGGCGGGAGGCGGATCGTGGCACGCGGTGGAGGACAGGGACTGGCCCGGGTGGCCGTCGTCGTACGGGCCGGGGCGGGCCCGCTCTGGTGGCTCGGGGTGTTCGCGGCGGGCATCGGCGTGCTGGTGCCGGGCGTCACGGGGCGCAGGATCGGCGTGCTGGCCGGCGCCGCGCTGTTCATCGTCGCGTCGGCCGTGGTGGCGTCCGTGCGCCGCAAGCGCTACACCGCCCTGATCGGCTCGGCCGCCCGGGCCGGCAAGCACGACGTGCTCCAGGACCGCGCGGTGGCCGTACGCAACTGGCGCCGGGGGCACCGCTGGTGGCTGGTGGCGGCGTTCCTCGCAGCGCTGGGCAGCGCGTTCGCGGTGCCGGCGGCCGGCGGGATGCTGCTGGCGGGGTGCGGCGCGGGGCTGCGGCTCAAGGCGGCGTGGCTCGGGCGGCGGGAGCGGGCCGAGAATGCCCTGCTGTGGGTGCGGGTCGACTGGCTCGACGGCCGGGGCGGCCGCCCCGCGGGCAAGGCCGTGAAGGGCTACCGCACCACGGGTGTCGCCGCGGGCGACGCGGCCCCGGGCGGGGCCCGCCGCCGCACCGCGGCGCTGGTCTAGCTCAGACCTCCAGGTCCTCCTCGATCTTCCTCAACTGGTGCCGGGCCATCGCCAGATTGGCCCGCTTGGCGTCGAGGACCAGGTAGAGGAAGAGGCCGTTGCCCCCGCGCCCGGTGATCAGCCGGATCAGGTGGTACGCGTCGCTGAGGGTGATCAGGATGTCCTCGATACCGCCCTTGAGGCCGAGGTGCTCCATCGTGCGCATCTTGGCGCGGACGACGTCGGTGTTGCCGGCGGCGGCGACATTGAGGTCGAAACTCTTGCTGCCGCCCAGCGTGCCGAGCGCCATCCCGCTGGTGTAGTCGACGAGCGCGACCCCGGTCGCTCCCTCGATCGAGGCGAGGCATTCCTTCAGCGTGGTCTCGGTGTTGGCCATGACGTGTCTTCCTCTCAACTCTCGGTAGTGGTGCGCGCGTTGGCGGTGGTGCGTGCCGAACGCGCGGTTTTCGTGCGGGTGGGCATGGGTTTGGCGGGCTCCTTGGCGGAACTCCTGGCAGGGCTGCTCCTGGGCGCAGGCAGCGCCTCCGCGTCGACGAGCTCCCCGATACGGGCACCGGCCCGGCGGCCCTCCAGATGCAGCCGGCCGACGTTGACGCCGTCCGTCGCGAGCAGGGTCAGCACGGCGGTGCGGCCCGCCGCGTACGTCGCCACATAGCCGTCGGTGCCGCGGATGAGCAGTTCGCGCAGGTCGCCCCAGCCGGTCGCGTCCGTCATCCGCACCGCGACGCCGAGTGCGGCGGCGGTCAGCGCGGCGAGTCCGTCCGGTTCGACGCCGGGCGTGTCATGGGCGAGGACGAGGCCGTCCACACCGGCCGCGAGTGCTCCGGTCAGTTGGGGCACACGGGCTCTGAGCCGGCGGAACTCGTCGAGTATCGGGGCCTCGGCCGCCATCAGGTTTCTCCTCTCGGCTCGGGACCGCTGCGGTGGGCGAGGCGTCCCACCCGGCTCTCGGTCCTCGAAGGGTTTGCGGTCAAAGGGCCTCCAGCGCATCCCTGACCCTCTTCAGCAGCGCGACGTAGGGGTCGGCGGCGGCTTCGGGCGGGGGATCCGGAGCGGGCGGAAGCTGCGGGGACAAAAGCCCCGCAGCGGCCAGCCGCCTTATGTGCACCAGCGTGTGGAACGCCGGCCTGCCCAGCTCCCGAGCGATGTCCGCGGCCCTGCGCACGCCGTCCACCTGCTCCAGTACGGCCGCCTGCCGGGACGGCACCGCGGGCGCCGCGACCGGGTCGGCCCGGATCAGGGGCGCCGCGTCGGTCGCCGGGTCGGGCCAGATGTGGCGCAGCAGGGCGCGCCGGCGCAGCGTCTCGCGCTCCAGCTCGGCCACCGGCACCGGATGCACCGAGGCGAGCCAGTGTGCGGTGCCGTAGCGGAAGCGGCCGGGCGTGCTGCTGGGGCCGAGCGCGAAGTACGCGGCGTCGTACAGGGCGCTCACCTGGGCCAGCTCCAGCGCGCCCGGCGTGACGCCGTGGCTCAGGAGCCGTTCCTCGTCGGCGCTGTCCTCGACGGCCTGCCAGGTCTCGGCGTCGAGGAGGCCGTGGGCCGTCAGGAGCATGCCGAGGCTGGGCGCGAGCGGGCTCTCGGCGTGCACGACCCGGCCCTCGGCCAGGTGGAGCGTGCCGTGCTCGCGGTCCAGGACGCCGGTGGCCCGCTCCTCGGCGAGCCGGGTCAGCATCGGCGAGACGCCGCCGCCCGCCTGCTTGAGGGCCATCTGCCGGTCCCGGACCGGCAGCCGCGGCGGCGGGGTGCTCGCGACCACGGTCATCCCAGCACCAGCCGTTCGGCCATCTCGCCGAGCCGGATGCGGGCCAGCGCGAGATTGCCGTCCGCGCGGGCCAGCCACAGGTACAGGAACACGCTGCTGTCGAAGGACGTCGGCACGAACCGCAGCACGTGGTAGCTGTCCCGGTTGCTGAGGATCAGGTCCTCGACCGGCGGATCCACCGTGCCCGTGCCGTCCTCGGGCCCGAACGCCCCCTGCTCGGCGGCCAGCCGCGCCAGCTCGGCCGCCTCGGCCGCCGCCGTCTCGTGATCGCCTCCCGGTGGATCGCCCACTGTGCCCAGGGCCAGCCCGCTGGTCCAGTCGACCAGCGCGGCGCCTCGCGCACCGGGCAGCCGCATCGTCTCCAGCAAGCACTCGTCGATTCCGGGCACCGTCGCTCCCCTCCCGCCTCGGGGTGTTCGGCTGAGTGACGGCCAAACTACGCAACGTGTGTGCGCCGAGTGAGCGTTCGGGCATTTTCCAGTGGAACATGCGCGGGGAGACTAAGGTGGGTCAACTGGCCCTGTTTTCACAGCAGTTGATCACGTATGGCCTACTGCTCCACGTCGGGGTGCGTCAATGGCGCTTCGGCGCGCGCAGGGTGGTGAGGGACGCGGCGTGCGCCCCTCCCGATTCGGCCACGATCTCGTCGAGCGACTGCGCCTCGCGCACCGTCGCGAAGGCGATGCCGCCGCCGGCGTCGGGCGCGAAGCCGTAGACGCCGGGCCGGGCAAGGGAGTTGTACGCGTAGTGGTGGGCGAAGTAGTACGCCCCCGTGTCCAGCGCCGCCGCGAAGTCGCCCTGCTCCAGCAACGGCAGCGCACCGCCCTCGGCCAGCAGATCGCCGGAGAAGCAGGCCGGCCCGGCCACGTCCTGCACCACGTCCGGCCCGTCCTTCGGGCGCCCCTTGCCGTCGTACGCGGCGATCCGCAGCGGCCAGCTCCCCGGCGCGTACACCGTCCGCGTGGCGACCTGCACGCCCGCGTGCGTGACCGCCACCGGCCGCCCGCCCGCGCTCTTGGCGTACTCGACCCGCGCCACGATCGTCCCGTGCTTGGCGAGCAGCGACCGGCCGAACTCCGTGACCAGGCCGTAGCGCCCGTCGAACAGCCCCGGCACCGCCTCGCTCAGCAGCCGCGCGTACTGCGCGTACGTCGGCGTCGTCGCGTCCGACGCGAAGTTCACCGGCAGTCCGCCGCCGATGTCGAGCGTGTCGATCTGCCGCCGCCCGATCCGCCGGTTGATCTCCTCGGCCAGCGCGTACGCCTGCTCGACCCCCTGGACCATCAGCGACAGCGGGATGCCCTGCGAGCCGGTGTGCGCGTGCAGCCGGGTCAGCCACGGGCGGTCCCGATACGCCCCTACGACCCACTCCCGCGCCCCCTCGTCACGCAGCGCCACCCCGAACTTCGAGGTCGCCGTGGCCGTGGACGTCGCCTCGATCGAACCCCCGCCGACCTGCGGATTCACCCGGATCCCGAGCGGTGAGCGGCTGGCGGCGGAGCTCATCAGGGCGTCGATGCGCGCGAGCTCCTGAGGGTTGTCGACGTTGACGGCGATGCCCAGCGCCAGCGCCTCACGCAGCTCGGCCGGCGTCTTGGCGGGGGAGTCCAGGACCGTCACCTCCGGGCCGAGCCCCGCCGCCCGCGCCAGCGCCAGCTCACCCGGGCTGGCCACCTCGGCGCCGATGCCCTCCTCGCGCAGCAGCCGAAGCACCGGCACCAGTGGGGTCGCCTTCACCGCGAAGGCGTGCAGCACCGGCGTGCCAGGCGCCACCACCGCGTCGAACGCCGCCCGCAGCGCCGCCGCCGACTCCCGGATGCCCGTGACGTCGAGCAGGGCGACGATGGGCGAGCCGGGCCCGAGCAGCCCCTGCTCCACGGCCGCGCGCACCGCCTCGTCGCGCCGGGCCGCCCGCTCCGCGTCCTTGGCCGGGATCTCGATTCCGTTGCCCACAACATCCCCCGTCGTGTCGTTGTACGAGCCCATGCATCCAGCCAAACACCCGGGAGACGGCAGTGCTGGCGCACCGATCTATTGACTAGTTCTATTCAGGAAGTCAGGATGTGAATATCCACCTCAACAGTCCGCAGTCACAGTCCGCTGGGAGGCAGACCATGTCAGGACCCCGCCCCGTCCGAGCGCCGCGCGGTACGGAACTGAGTGCCCTGGGATGGCAGCAGGAAGCCGCCCTGCGGATGCTCCAGAACAACCTCGACCCCGAGGTCGCCGAGCACCCCGACAAGCTCGTCGTCTACGGCGGCACCGGCAAGGCCGCCCGCGACTGGCGCTCCTTCGACGCCATGGTGCGCACGCTGAAGGGCCTCAAGCAGGACGAGACGATGCTCGTCCAGTCCGGCCGCCCCGTCGGCGTCATGCAGACCCACGAGTGGGCCCCGCGCGTCCTCATCGCCAACTCCAACCTCGTCGGCGACTGGGCCAACTGGGAGGAGTTCCGCCGCCTGGAGGCCCTCGGCCTGACCATGTACGGCCAGATGACGGCCGGCTCCTGGATCTACATCGGCACCCAGGGCATCCTCCAGGGCACCTACGAGACCTTCGCCGCCGTCGCCGCGAAGAAGTTCGGCGGCACCCTCGCCGGCACGATCACCCTGACCGCCGGCCTCGGCGGCATGGGCGGCGCCCAGCCGCTCGCCGTCACCATGAACGACGGCGTCGCCATCTGCATCGACTGCGACCCGCGCGCCATCGAGCGCCGCATCGAGCACCGCTACCTGGACGTGAAGGCCGACTCGCTGGAGCACGCCCTCCAGCTCGCCGTCGAGGCGCGCGACCAGCGCAAGCCGCTCTCCATCGGCCTCCTGGGCAACGCCGCCGAGCTGCTGCCCCGCATGCTTGCCGAGAGCGCCCCCATCGACATCGTGACCGACCAGACCTCGGCCCACGACCCGCTGGCCTACCTCCCCATCGGCATCGACTTCGACGACATGGCCGATGCGGCCGCCAAGGACCCGGCCGGCTTCACCACCCGGGCCCGCGAGGCGATGGCCAAGCACGTCGAGGCCATGGTCGGCTTCATGGACGCCGGCGCCGAGGTCTTCGACTACGGCAACTCCATCCGCGGCGAGGCCCAGCTCGCCGGCTACGACCGTGCCTTCGCCTTCCCCGGCTTCGTGCCGGCCTACATCCGCCCCCTTTTCTGCGAGGGCAAGGGCCCCTTCCGCTGGGCGGCCCTGTCCGGCGACCCGGCCGACATCGCCAAGACCGACAAGGCGATCCTCGACCTCTTCCCGGAGAACGAGTCCCTGGCCCGCTGGATCAAGATGGCCGGCGAGCGCGTGCACTTCCAGGGCCTGCCCGCGCGCATCTGCTGGCTCGGCTACGGCGAGCGCGACAAGGCCGGCGAGCGCTTCAACGACATGGTGGCGAGCGGTGAGCTGGCCGCGCCGCTCGCGATCGGCCGCGACCACCTGGACTGCGGTTCGGTGGCCTCCCCCTACCGCGAGACCGAGGCCATGCTCGACGGCTCGGACGCGATCGCCGACTGGCCGCTGCTGAACGCCATGGTCAACGTGGCCTCCGGCGCCTCCTGGGTGTCCATCCACCACGGCGGCGGCGTCGGCATGGGCCGCTCCATCCACGCCGGTCAGGTGACGGTGGCCGACGGCACGAAGCTCTCCGGCGAGAAGATCCGCCGGGTACTGACCAACGACCCCGGCATGGGCGTCATCCGGCACGTGGACGCGGGTTACGACATCGCGGAGTCGGTCGCCGGCGAGCGCGGCGTCCGGGTCCCGATGCGCGAAGGTGACGGCGCGTGACGCAGCACCAAGGCGAGCCGAGCGGCAGCCGTCCGGCGGGGCCCGAAGCCCCGTCGCCGTCTGCCGCTCCGGCCGGCGGGTCGCGGCCCGGCCGGACCGCGGTCGGCAGTCATACCTCCTTCCACGAGATGTGGCGCGACCTGCTCCCCATCGGCAGGCACCCCGACTCCCACGGCTACCGCCGCTTCGCCTGGTCCGGGGCGGACCTCGACTGCCGGGCCTGGTTCAAGGACCAGGCCGAGGCACGCGGGCTCGCCTACGAGGTCGACCGGAACGGCAACCAGTGGGCCTGGCTCGGTGACCCCGCCGCCGGGAACGCCGTCGTCACCGGATCGCACCTCGACTCCGTGCCGGACGGTGGCGCCTTCGACGGGCCGCTCGGCGTGGTGTCCTCCTTCGCCGCGCTCGACGAACTGCGCGGCCGGGGAGCGGACCTCGCGCGGCCCCTCGCCATCGTCAACTTCGGCGACGAGGAGGGCGCCCGCTTCGGGCTCGCCTGTGTCGGGTCCCGGCTCACCGCGGGACAGCTCACCGTCGAGGGCGCCCACAAGCTGACCGACGGCGACGGAGTGAGCCTGCCCCGCGCCATGGAGGCCGCCGGATACGACCCCGACTCCATCGGGGCCGACCCGGAGCGGCTCGACCGCATCGGCGCCTTCGTCGAGCTGCATGTCGAGCAGGGCCGGGCGCTGGACCTGTCCGGCGACCGGGTCGGCATCGCCAGCGCGATCTGGCCGCACGGCCGGTGGCGGTTCGACTTCCGGGGCGAGGCCAACCACGCGGGCACCACCCGTCTCGTGGACCGGCGCGACCCCATGCTGACGTATGCCGAGACGGTGCTCGCCGCCCGCCGCGAGGCCGAACTCGCCGGTGCCGTCGCCACCTTCGGCAAGATCGCCGTCGAACCGAACGGCGTCAACGCCATCCCCTCCCTGGTGCGCGGCTGGCTCGACTCCCGGGCCGAGGACCAGACGAGCCTCGACACCGTCGTCGGCGGCATCGAGAAGGCGGCCCGCGGTTACGCGGAGGCGCACGGCATCGAGCTCGACGTCGTCCGTGAGTCCTTCACGCCCGTCGTCGAGTTCGACCACGCCCTGCGTGACGAACTGGGCCGCATCCTGGGCAAGGACACCGACATCACCGTGCCCGTCCTGGGTACCGGGGCCGGACACGACGCCGGAATCCTCTCGGGGCGCATCCCGACCGCCATGCTGTTCGTACGCAACCCCACGGGCGTCTCGCACTCCCCGGCCGAGTTCGCCGCCGAGGACGACTGCGTGGCCGGGGTCCTCGCACTCGCCGACGTACTGGAAGGGCTGGCCCGCAGGTGACATCGAAGACCTACTGGCTCGAGCACGCCTGGCTCGACACCTACGTCGAGCCGGGCGTCGCCCTGGACGTGCGGGACGGGCGCATCGCCGCCGTCCGGACCGAGGTCCCCACCCCGCCCCCCGGCGCCGAGATCCTGCGCGGGCTCACGCTCCCCGGCCTGGCCAACGCCCACTCGCACGCCTTCCACCGCGCCCTGCGCGGCACCGTCCAGGTCGGCTCCGGCACCTTCTGGACCTGGCGCGAGGTCATGTACTCCGTCGCCGAGCGGCTGACCCCGCAGACCTATCACGCGCTCGCCCGAGCCGTGTACGCCGAGATGGCGCTGGCCGGCGTCACCTCGGTCGGCGAGTTCCACTACGTCCACCACGCGCCGGGCGGCACCCCCTACGCCGACCCCAACGCGATGGGCGAGGCCCTCATCGAGGCCGCCGCCGAAGCCGGTATCCGCATCACCCTCCTCGACACCGCCTACCTCTCCTCCGGCTTCGGGCAGCCCCCCACCACCCACCAGCTCCGCTTCTCCGACGGGGACGCCGACGCCTGGGCCGCACGCTCTTCACTTCTCAAGGAACGCGATCACGCACGGATCGGGGCAGCCGTCCACTCCGTACGGGCCGTGCCCGCCGACCAGTTGGAGACCGTGGCGCAGTGGGCCGAGGAGCGGCGGGCCCCGCTGCATGTGCACCTGTCCGAGCAGACCGCCGAGAACGAGGCGTGCCTGGAGGTCCACGGCTGCACCCCGACCCAGCTCCTCGCCCTGCACGGCGTCCTCGGGCCGCGCACCACCGGCGTCCACAACACCCACCTCACCGCCGAGGACATCTCCCTCATCGGCGGCAGCGGCACCGGCACCTGCATGTGCCCGACCACCGAGCGGGACCTCGCGGACGGCATCGGTCCGGCCGTCGCCCTCCAGAACGAGGGCTCACCGCTGTCCCTGGGCTCCGACAGCCACGCCGTGATCGACCTGCTCGAAGAGGCACGCGCGATGGAGCTCAACGAGCGCCTGCGCACCCGCACCCGAGGTCACTGGACGGCGGCGGCCCTGCTGCGGGCGGCCTCGGCCGACGGCCACGCGGCCCTCGGCTGGGACGAGGCGGGCACCCTGGAGGCCGGCGCGCTCGCCGACTTCACCACGATCGCGCTCGACTCGGTCAGGACGGCAGGGCCGCTTCCGCGGCTCGGGGCCGAGACGGCCGTATTCGCCGCGTCGGCATCAGACGTGTCGCATACGGTCGTGGCAGGTCGGCACGTCGTGCGGGACGGGGCCCACACCCTCGTACCGGATGTGCCGAAGGCCCTCGCGGACGCCGTCGCAGCCCTGCGCGGATGACCCCGGGCCGCCCGTCCGCGCGGCCCGCCTCCGCCCCCGAACCCACCGCCGACCAGGCAACCAAGGACGCCATGAGCAACGCGACGACCGTCAGCCCCGCCCACTCCGCGAGCACCGCAAGCACGCTCATCACCAACATCGCCGCCCTGGTCACCAACGACCCCTCCCTCGGTGACAATTCCCCCCTCGGACTGGTCCAGGACGCCGCGGTCGTCATCGAGGGCGACCGCGTCGTGTGGACCGGTGATCAAAGCAAAGCACCCGCCACTGACAATCGGGTCGACGCAGGTGGCAGGGCCGTCATCCCGGGCTTCGTGGACTCCCACTCGCACCTCGTCTTCGCGGGCGACCGCACGCAGGAGTTCAACGCCCGGATGTCGGGGCGGGCGTACAGCGCGGGCGGCATCCGCACCACGGTCGCCGCCACCCGGGCGGCGAGCGACGCGGAACTGGAAGCCAACCTCACCCGCTACCTCCACGAGGCCCTGCGCCAGGGCACCACCACCTTCGAGACCAAGTCCGGCTACGGCCTGACCGTCGAGGACGAGGCCCGCGCCCTGCGCCTCGCCGCCTCCCACACCGACGAGGTCACCTATCTCGGCGCCCACATCGTCTCGCCCGACTACGCCGAGGACCCGGCCTCCTACGTCGCCCTCGTCACCGGCGAGATGCTCGACGCCTGTGCCCCGTACGCCCGTTGGATCGACGTCTTCTGCGAGAAGGGCGCCTTCGACGGCGACCAGGCGCGCGCGATCCTCACCGCGGGCAAGGCCAAGGGCCTGCACCCGCGCGTCCACGCCAACCAGCTCTCCTACGGCCCCGGCGTGCAACTCGCCGTCGAGCTGGACGCCGCCAGCGCCGACCACTGCACCCACCTCACGGACGCGGACGTCGACGCCCTGGCCGGCGGCCGTACCGTCGCCACCCTGCTGCCCGGCGCCGAGTTCTCCACCCGCGCCGAGTGGCCCGACGCGCGTCGCCTCCTGGACGCGGGTGTCACCGTCGCCCTGTCCACCGACTGCAACCCAGGTTCGTCGTTCACCTCGTCCGTCCCGTTCTGCATCGCGCTCGCGGTACGGGACATGGGGATGACCCCGGACGAGGCGGTGTGGTCCGCCACGGCCGGCGGGGCCGCCGCCCTGCGCCGCGACGACATCGGCCGTCTCGCCCCGGGCGCCCGCGCCGACCTGCTCCTGCTCGACGCCCCGAGCCACGTCCACCTGGCCTACCGGCCGGGCGTGCCGCTGGTCAGCGGGGTGTGGCGGAGCGGCGTGCGCGAGGTCTGAGACCGCGCCGGCGCCGGGCCGTCCCGGTCACGACGCCCCCGCCCGCCAGCGCTGGGCGGTGCCCCCGCTCGCCGGCTCCAGCGACAGCCCGTCCCCGGAGCCGCCGTCCGGTGTCACGGCCGTCCCGAAGGCGATGGCGGGGCGGATCAGCCCGGCGCCGTCCACCACGAACATCAGGTTGCGCCCGTTGCGGCCGTCCACCGAGTCGCACGACCAGATGCCGACGCCCCGGTCCGTCGAACCCCGGCTGTCCAGGCAGAAGTCGGGATCGGCGGCCGACTGGAGCACACCGCGGTCCGCGTCCACCCGCCAGCGCTGGGTGTCGGACGACGTGCAGGACGCGGTGATCACGTCGGTGCCGTTGAAGAAGGCGCCGCCCACGTCCAGGCACAGCCCCGAGCCGACATTCACGACCTGGGCGTACGTGCCCCCGGGCGGGCGCGTGGGAGACGGCGTGGGCTTCGGGCGTGCCGTCTTCGTCGGGGTCGGACTCTTCGTCGGGGAGGGGGACTTGGAGCTCCGCGACGGTGACGGTGACGGAGAGGGCGACGTCGTCGTCGGCGTCGGCGAGACCGTCGCCGTCACGGTCACCGCGACCGGTGGCACCCGCACCGGGGTGCTCGCCGAACCCACCGGATCCTGCGCCGCCGATCCGCCCTGCGCCACCAGGAACGCCACCAGCGGCAGCAGCGCCACCCCCAGCGCGGCCGACACCAGCACGACCCGTCGGCGGTCCGGCGGCCCGTCTCCTTCCAGCATGCTCCGGCTCGCACGGCCGCGCCGCGCGGCGTGACCCTCGGCCGGCATCCCGGCCGACTCGCCCGCGCCGCCCGCCGCGTACCCCGTCCCACACCACGGCAGCAGCCCCTCCGCCAGTGCCGTGCGCGGGGTGTCCCGCAGCGCCGACAGCTCCTCGTACGCCGTCGTGCAGTGCGCGCAACGCGTCATGTGGGCGAGCAGGTCGGCGCTGTCGCGGGGGCTGTCCGGCCGTACGGACTCCTCGATGAGGCGGCCGAAGTCGGGGCAGTCGGGATCGTCGGAGGCTGCGAGGCGGGCGCGCAGGCAGGACCGGGCGAGCTGCTGGAGCGCCGGGTTCGTGCCGTAGGTGACGTCCTCGCGGGTGAGGCCGAGCAGGGCCGCGGTCCGCTCCGCCGGCTCCCGCTCGACGACGCCGTACCAGATCAGGCCCTGGACGCGCGGCGGCAGGGACTGGAACGCCGTGAGCATGGGCGGGACCGGACCGGCGGGGCCGGCCGCGTTCAGCACGAGCAGCAGCCCCGAGTCCAGGCCGGCCGCCCGCTCGTCCATCGCCCAGGTTCCGGCCAGCCGGGCGGTCAGCAGCAGGAGTTGGTGCCGCCAGGGGACGCCGGGGTCGATGCCGCGCGCCGTCTGACGGGCCGCCAGGGTGAATGCCTGGGCCGCCAACTGCCGTGCCATGGAGTCGTTCGGGGTGCACAGCCGGGCGTAGGCGAGGACCTGTGCGTGATGGCGGGTGCGCAGCTCCTGGAGCGCCTGATACGCGGTGGCCGTGTCGGCGCGCAGCAGTTCGGTGAGCCGTGCGTCGGACGCGCCCGCGTGGACCCCGTGCCCCAGTTCCTCACGGCCACGATCTCTGCCGTCGTCGGCCCGAGCCATTGCGCCGCCTCCTCGCAGCCTTGCGACCCGCTCGGAGTCCTGACCTACCGGCGGGTATGACGGCTCATAGTGGAGGAAGCCAGGCCGTGGGGAAAGGGTTTCTGTGGGTAACCCGTGAGCGGTAGGTGAAAGATCCGAACGCACTGTGCCCGGTGTCCTGCCGACAGGTTCGGCGGGGCACCGGGCACAGTGCAGGTCAGCGTGCGGGAGACGCCGCCCTGCGAGCAGTCGCCGGGCGAGCGGTCATTCCTCGAGCGTCAGTCCCTTTCTGAGCCTGATCAGAGTCCGCGACAGCAGTCGCGACACATGCATCTGGGAGATGCCGAGTTCCTCGCCGATCTCCGACTGCGTCAGGCCCGCGACGAACCTCAGGGAGAGGATCTTCCGGTCCCGGGGCGGGAGTTCGGCGATGAGGGGCTTGAGGGACTCGACGTACTCGATGCCCTCGATGCCGTGGTCCTCGTAGCCGATCCGGTCGGCCAGCGCGCCCTCGGCGTCGTCCTCCTCGGGCTGGGCGTCCAGCGAGGAGGCGGTGTACGCGTTCGACGCCGCCATGCCCTCGACGACCTCGTCGTTGGTCAGGCCCAGGCGCTCGGCCAGTTCCGCCACCGTCGGGGCGCGGTCGAGCTTCTGTGCCAGCTCGTCCCCGGCCTTGGCCAGGTCGAGCCGGAGTTCCTGAAGGCGGCGCGGCACCCGCACCGACCACGACGTGTCGCGGAAGAAGCGCTTGATCTCGCCGATGATCGTCGGCATCGCGAAGGTGGGGAACTCCACGCCGCGGCTGAGTTCGAAGCGGTCGATCGCCTTGATCAGGCCGATGGTGCCGACCTGGATGATGTCCTCCATCGGCTCGCTGCGCGAGCGGAAGCGGGAGGCGGCGAACTTGACCAGCGCGAGGTTGAGTTCGACGAGCGTGTTGCGGACGTACGAGTACTCGTGGGTCCCTTCCTCCAGCGACTCCAGCCGCTCGAAGAGGGTCTTGGACAGGGCCCGCGCGTCCACCGGCCCCACCTCGTCGTACGGGGGGATCTCCGGAAGGCCGGCGAGCGCGTCGTCCTGGTCGAAGTCGCCTTCGTGGACCACTGCGACAGATTCGCTGCCGCGCTCGGTGGGATCCGGGTGCTCCGGTTGGGATGCCGACGTCGCGCTCTGGGTATGCGATGCGTCGAGCCGGGGTGACATGATGTCCTCCATCGTTCTCGGCATATGGCTGCCGAAGCCTGTCGTGCACTGCGGTGTGCGGCGCCTCCAAGCCGGCCGAGTCGGTTACGTGTCTCTACTAGCCCTACCCGCTTTCCCGAGCCCACCGCAAGTGCGCTCTGGTCCGAAATGTCCGATTCTGTGTAGATGTTCGGGTGTTGGAGGGCGTAGGGAAGGCGTAGTGTTCGAAAGCGTCAGTCAGCAGCTACGACGTCGGGAGTGAGACACGGCATGGACCGCGGGACGGTCGGCAGCGCACAGTCTGGCCGACTTCTGGTCGAGGTGCGGGAAGAGGGCTCCAGCGCCGTCGTGACTCCGGTGGGTGAGTTGGATCACCACACCGCCGATTTGTTGCGTGAGCCACTCGAGGACTGCCTCGGCAAAGGCTTCAGCCGACTGGTCGTCGACTGCTCGCGGCTCGAGTTCTGTGACTCCACGGGGCTGAACGTGCTGCTGGGGGCGCGACTGAAAGCGGAGGCCGCCGGTGGTGGTGTGCACCTCGCGGGCATGCTGCCCGTGGTCGCGCGCGTGTTCGAGATCACGGGGGCCGAGGCGGTCTTCACGGTCCACGACTCGCTGGAAGACGCCCTGGCCGACGGGTCCGACGGCGGCGGCTGACGCCGCGCCTGCGTCACTGCATCAGACGTCACATCATTCGGCCCGAATACAGGGGTGTTCCCTCGGCCCGGTCGGGCAGGAGACACCCTGAACCTGTCGGCTGTGATGTCGGCCACCGGGGGTGGGGACTGTGACCGACGTATCAGACAAGGACGTGTACCGGCGTACTGACTCTGCGTACTGACTTGTGAATCGTGTGAATGTTGAACTGGTGAATCGGTGAGGTGAAGCGCTGATGAGCACCACCCGGCCTTTCTCGCCGGGCGACCGCGGCCCTGAGCCCAGCGGCGCTTCCGGAGCGTCCGAGGGGGGCGTGCCAGGGACGGGGGCCGCCGAGCGGGGCGCGTCGGCGGCGGGAGCGTCCGACGGGGGCGCTGTGCCGTCCTTGAGGCCCGAGGAGTCCCAGGCGTCCGCAGCGGTGTCCGCGGGGCGTCAGGTCCGCAGGCTGGACTTCACGGACCAGAGCGGGGTCGTCCCGCTGGCCCGTGACTTCGCCCGGCAGGCGTTGTACGCGTGGGGCTGGCTGCCCGCCGCCACCGCCGACCAGCGGGCCGCCGCCGAGGACGTACTGCTCGTCGTCTCCGAGCTGGTCACCAACGCCTGCCTGCACGCCGAGGGACCGTCCGAGATGTGGATCGCCTGCGACAACAAGGTGATCCGCATCGAGGTCTCCGACAAGGGCACCGGCCAGCCCGCCCCGCGCACCCCGCACCGCTCGGGGCGCCCGGGCGGCCACGGCATGTTCATCGTGCAGCGGCTGTGTCTGGACTGGGGCGTCGTGCGGACCCCCGGCGTCGCGGGCAAGACGGTGTGGGCGGAGCTGGGCGCACCGGCGTAGGGCACCCGTACGCGACACGGTGGAAAATCGGTTCCGCCCTGCCGGGACGCTGCTCTACGCTCCCTGCAACGCGCTGACGGAGACAAGTAGCCGGGTCCGCGAGCCGAGAGAGCCGCCCGTCGCTGTGAAGGCGGCCTCGCGTCCCTGGTGAATCCACTCCCGAGTGCGGGGAGGAAATGCCCCGCCGGCCGGCCCCCGTCATCGGGCCCGAACGAGATCGCCGGACGGCCCCCAGGGCGTCGTACGGCGGTGAAGGCGTGGTGGCACCGCGAGCAACCCTCTCGCCCACGCCCCGAGGGACCACCCCGGGGCGGGCCCTGCCGCTCCGGTCGACCGGACGGAGCAGAGCGCCATGCTCGACGTCACCCTCATCCGACAGCACCCCGACCAAATCCGCGCCGGCCTGCGCAAACGCGGCGTGGACGCCGACATCCCGGCCTTCCTCGCCCTCGACGCCGAGTTCCGCGAGGCCCGCGGCGCCGTGGAGCGGCTGCGCGGCGAGCGGCGCCGGATCTCGGCCGAGATCGCCGTACGACGCCGTGACGACGCCCCCGCGGACGGGCTGCGGGCCGAGGCCGGCGAGCTGGCCGCCCGGCTCACCGAGGCCGAGGCGGGCCTGGCCGGGCTCGCCGCCCGCCATCAGGAGTTCCTCGACGCCCTGCCCAACCTCCCCGACGAGGACGTGCCGGCCGGCGGCAAGGAGAACAACGAGGTCGTACGGGTCGTGGGGGAGCCGCCCGCCTTCGCCTTCCCGGCCCGCGACCACGTCCGGCTCGCCGAGGACCTGGGCCTGGTCGACTACCGGCGCGGCACGGCCCTGGCCGGGAACGGCCACTGGATCTACCGCGGCGACGGCGCCGCCCTGGAGTGGGCGCTGCTCAACCACTTCCTGGACGCCCACCGCCGGGCGGGCTACGAGTTCGTGCTGCCGCCGCATCTGCTGACGTACGAGGCCGGATACACGGCCGGGCAGTTCCCGAAGTTCGCCGACGAGGTCTACCGCGTGGACGACCGCTTCCTGCTGCCCACCGCCGAGACCGCCCTGGTCAACCTCCACCGCGGCGAGACCCTCGACGAGCGCGAGCTGCCGCGCCGGTACGTCGCCTACACGCCCTGTTACCGCAGGGAGAGCGGCAGCCACCGCACGGCGGAACGCGGGACGCTGCGGGGCCACCAGTTCAACAAGGTGGAGCTGTTCCAGTTCGCGAGGCCCGGGGAGTCGGAGGCCGCGCACCTCGAACTGCTCGCCCGCGCCGAGGAGCTGGTCGCCGGGCTCGGGCTGCACCACCGGGTCACCAGGCTCGCCGCCGGGGACACCAGCCCCGCGCAGGCCAAGACCTACGACGTGGAGGTCTGGCTGCCCAGCCTGGGTGCGTATGCCGAGGTCAGCTCGGTGTCGAACGCCCGTGAGTACCAGGCCCGGCGCGGCGGCATCCGGTACCGCCCGGCCGGCGGCGGCAAGGCGGCGTACGTCCACACCCTGAACGCCTCGGGCCTCGCCACCAGCCGGCTGGTGCCCGCGATCCTGGAGCAGCACCAGCGCGAGGACGGGACGGTGGCCGTGCCCGAGGTGCTGCGGCGGTGGGGGCTGCCCGAAGTGCTGGGCCCGGCCCGACCCTGAGTTACCAAGGGTTACCCCCTCCACTCGGTGCACGCCGGATCGCCACAACTCCGGTGTGCACCATCTCTTCCTTCCTCAAGTTCCCGGGCGTACCTTGACGGCCGATCTGATGTGCCGTCAGGAATGAGGGGACCGTGTCGAAGCAGAAGCGAACCGCCGCGCTCGCGACCGCCGCGGCCCTGGCCGGATCGGCGGTGCTGATGGCCGCCCCGGCGGCCAGGGCCGAGGTCGTCGACGTCAACTACGCCTGCAAGACGCCGATCGGCGACAAGAGCGCCGTCTCGCCCATCGACATCAAGGGCGTCAAGAGCGGCGGCGGCTACAAGATCACCATGTCGTGGCAGAAGGGCGTCTCGTCCAGCCCGGTCGAACTGGGCAAGGGTGCGATGAGCCCGAGCGCCACCATCAAGCTGGGAGGCGCCGACAGCGGCACCTTGAACGTGACCGGCCCGGCCAACCAGGAGGCCATTCCCGCCAACACTCCCATCAAGATCAATGACTTGACGGGCACGTACACCCCGAAGAAGACCGGCAAGGTCACCTTCACCGCGGGCATCCTCACCATCAAGGCCCTCGGCACGACCACCACGTGCACGCCGTCCAACAGCCCCGGGCCGTCGCTGAGCCTCGACGTCACGGCGGCGAGCGGCGGAGGCGGAGGCGGCGGAACCCCGAGCGGTTCCGGCGACGAGCTCCCGCAGACCGGCCCCGAGGACTCGGCGATCGCTCTCGGCACCCTGGGCGGCACGGTCCTGCTCGCGGGTGCGGCGGGCGCGCTGTGGCTGACCCGCAGGGGGCAGGCGGTACGCCGCTGAACGCCTCCGTTTGAGAGCGCTGGAGCCGCCGATGTCGTCAGCCGCCCGTGTCCTGTTCCTGTCCCTGCTGATTCCGTTCCTGCTGGCGGTGGCCCCCGCGGCGAGGGCTGCCGAGCCCTGGTCCGTCGGGCCTTTTGGGGGCGGCCGTCCGTCCTTCTACACCGAGGGCGAGCCCGGCTCGGTCCAGCAGGACACGGTGTCCGTGACGAACCGGGGCGCCGAGCCGGTCACCGTACGGCTGACCGGCAGCGGCGTGCCGATCGCCTTCGCCGAGAGCCGGGTGCGGATCCCGGCCCGCACCCGCGCCGAGGTCCCCTTCACGGTCACCGTCCCGACGGGCACGGCCCCCGGCGACCGCTCGGGCGAGATCGTCGCCCGGGACACCGGCGGCCGCGCGAAGAGCGTCCCGCTGCGTCTGCGCGTCACCGGCCCGGAGTTGTCCGCGCTGACCGTCGAGCAGGTGGCGGTGCGGGCCGACGGCATCACATACGTGCTGGTCAACAGGGGTACGACCGCTCTCACCCCGAGTCTCGCGGTGCACGCCGAAGGTGTCCTCGGCCGCCTCCTCGACCGCGCCCCGCGCACCCTGCCCGTCGACCTGCCCCCGGGCAGTCGCACCCGGCTCACCGAGCCCTGGCCCGACCGGCCCACGCTCGACGCGGTCGACGTGCGGCTGACGGTGACGGCGGCGGACGGAGCGGGTGACACCGCGCAGGTGTCGGTGCGGTTCGTGCCGTGGGGCGCGGTGGCGTGGGCCGCGGGGGTGCTCGCGGCGGCGGGCGCCCTCTTCGCCGTACGACGCCGAAGGCGCGGGCGGTCGAACGAAGGCGAGCCGGGAGAAGCCGAACGGCCATTGCAGCAGCCGGAGTTGACGGGAGCAGGGACGTGAGGGGCAGGGTGCGGATTCCGGCGCTGGTGACGGTACTGGCGCTGCTGTTGCTGCCGATGGCGGCCGTGAGCGCGTCGGCCGCCGACGACCCGCCCGCCGTGAAGCTGTCCAAGACGCAGGCGGGGACGGGCGGTTCGGTCACCGTGACCGGCAGCGGCTGGCGGCCGCGTGCGCTGCTGATGATCCTGATCTGCGGCCAGTCCGTGCCGTCGACCGGCGTGACCGGAGGCACCAACTCATGCGCCAACGCGGACGGCAGGGCCGTGACCACGGACCGCGAAGGGAGCTTCAGCCGCAAGCTGCCGGTCGCGGAGCCGCCCGTGCCGTGCCCGTGCGTGGTGCACGTGGCGACGGCGACCGGACCGAAGGCCGAGGCCGACGCGATCTTCCAGGTCGCCGGGCACGCGGTCGAGCCGCTGCCCGCGGAGCCGGCGGGCGGCCGGCTGTCGGTGCTCACGGACACCCGTCTGGACGGATCGAGCGGCCTGCTCACCTGGTTCGGCGCACCGCCGGCCCGCACGTTCGTGTTCACGGTCGGCAACGTCGGCACCTCCGCCGTCAAGAACCCGGTCTTCCAGGTCGGCACCGCCCACGGCGTGTTCGCCCCGCAGTGGGAGGAACAGCAGTGGCGCGGCACGATCCAGCCGGGCCGCAAGGCACGCATCGAGCTGCCGGTCGAGCTCGCCGCCGGGGCGCACGGCGACTACACGGTCTCCCTGAAGTACGGCGGCAAGGTGATGGCCGAGCAGCCCTGGGGCGTGGGCCGCCCCTGGGGCGTGACGCTGTTCTGGATCCTGGTCTGTCTGGTCGTACCGGCGGCGTTGTTCCGCGTCGGGATGGCGGTGGTGGACCGGGTACGGCCGCGGCAGTCGGCCCGCCGCCGGGGCCTGCGCCTGCCCGAAGTCGCGCTTCGTCTGCCGGGGTTGCGGCCCCGCGACGAGGCGAGGCACGCGGCCCCACCCTCTTCGGCCCTGCCGTGGTTCACCCCGGACAGCGATCCGGGCACGGCCGGTCGGCTCTCCGCACCGCACGACGACAGCCCGACGAGTCCTACGACTCCGACCAGGAAGGGACCCCCGTGAGCAAGCGAAGGAGAGTCACACCGGCCCGGCCCAGGAGAGCGAGTGCGGCCGGCGCCGCGCTGATGCTCGGCGGTGCGGGCGTCCTGCTCGGTGTGAGCGCCGGGACCGCCCAGGCGGCGGAGGTGGCGTACGCGACCGAGTGCATCCCGCCCGCCATCTCCGGGCTGCCGCCGGTGCAGGGCACGACGAAGGTGGAGATCACCGCGCCCGCCGAGGCGAAGGTCGGTGACGAGGTGGAGATCGTCTGGAAGTTCGTCCAGGCGGCGTCCAAGAACCCGAACATCCTCGACCTGGAGGCGAACACGGTCCAGCCGACCGGCACGCTGAAGGCGGCCGGCGCGCAGACCGGGGACATCGCCATGCAGGGCCCGCGGGAGAACCCGCCGATCCCCAAGAACACCGACATGAAGCTGTCCGACATGAAGGGCAAGCTGAAGCTCACGGCGCCGGGCGAGGTGACGCTGACGCCGGACGCGTACAACATCAACGTCAACAAGCCGATCTCCACGGACACCAAGTGCGCGCCGAAGGAGGCGGTGAAGCAGGCGGCGACGATCAAGGTGACGGACGGGGGCGGGAACTCGGGCGGCACGACGGGAGGTCTGCCGACGGTGATCCCGACGCTGCCGACGAGCGTGCCGACCGGCCTGCCCACCGGTTCCTCCAGCCCGACGCCGAGTGAGAGCGAGACGGGCGGGGACGACGGCGGTACCGACACCGGTGGCGGAACCGGGGGCGGTGGCGGCCAGACCGACTTCACCGGCAAGGAGGTCCAGGTCCCCTACGAGTGCAAGACGCCCATCGGCGACAAGAACGCGACCTCGCCGGTCCAGATCAACGCCAAGAAGAACGGCGAGAGCTTCGACCTGACGGTCCAGTTCAAGAAGTCGGTGATGGACAGCCCCGCCGACATCCCCAAGGACTCGGTCAAGCCGTCGATGGAGGTCGCCCTGGGCGGGGCCGACAAGGGCACGGTCCATGTCGAGGGTCCGACCAACTCCGAGGCCATCAAGTCGGGCGAACCGATCGAGATCCCCGACCTCACCGGCACCTACAAGCCGGGCGCGAGCGGCGAGTCGACCCTGTCGCCGGGAGTGCTGACGATCGAGGCCCTGGGTACGACGACGACTTGCACGCCGGCGAAGTCGGAGGTCTCCCTGACCCTGGACACGACCGAGCAGGCAAGCGGGGCGTCCGGCGGCGGTTCGGCCGGTGGTTCGGCGGGAGGCTCGGCAGGCGGCTCGTCGACGAACGGCGGGCTGGCGGCGACGGGCGCGGAGGAGCATGACGCTTTGAAGGCGCTGGGCCTGGTGGCGGGGACGGCACTCCTCCTAGGGGGAGCGGTGTTCACGTTCATGCCAAGGCGCAGGACGCGCTGAGATCTTCAGGGGCGCGGGGCTGTATCAATCTGCGGCTCCGCCGCGCGGGCGCACGGTAGGAAAACCGACGGAGCCGCCGCAACCCGGGGAGGTTGCAGCGGCCCCGTTCGGCTCAAGCCGCGCGCTAGCGCACGTCGCCCATGAGCGCCTTGACCTTCTTGCGGTACATCCACACGGCGGCACCGGCGAGGACGGCCAGCGTGGCCTCCAGAGCCACGATGTTCGTCTTGTTCAGGTCGACACCGGCGATGGAGAGCAGACCGGTCGTGGCGTCACCCGCGGTGACGGCCAGGAACCAGACGCCCATCATCTGCGAGGCGTACTTCGCGGGCGCCATCTTCGTCGTCACCGACAGACCCACCGGGGACAGCAGCAGCTCACCGACGGTCTGGACGAAGTAGATCGCCACCAGCCACATCGCGGCCGCCTTGTGACCGCCCTCGGCGATCGACAGCGGGGCCAGGAAGAGGAAGAAGGACGCGCCGACCAGGACCAGACCCGAGCCGAACTTCACGATCGTGCTCGGCTCCTTGCCGCGCCGGTTCAGCGCCAGCCAGAACCAGGCGAAGACCGGGGCCAGCGCCATGATCAGGACCGGGTTGACCGACTGGTACCAGGAGACCGGGAAGTCCCAGCCGAGGACGCTGTTCTCGGCGGAACCGTCGGCGAAGATCGACAGGGTCGAGCCGCCCTGGTCGTAGATCATCCAGAACACGGCCGCGGCCACGAAGAACCAGATGTACGCGGACATCTTGCCCTGCTCGGCACGGTCCAGGTCCTTGTCGCGCTTGATGCGGACCAGGACCATCGTCGGGATGATCACACCGAGCAGGGTCAGCGGGACCAGGACCCAGTTCAGCGTGTAGCTGCCGGAGAAGCCGACGATCGCGTAGAAGACGACCGCGATACCGGCCCAGATCGCTGCCTTGCGCAGCGTCGAGGACTTCTCCTCGGCCGACAGCGGCGTCGGGACGACGCTGGAGCGCTCCGCCAGGTGGCGGGAGCCGATCAGGAACTGGGCCAGACCCAGCGCCATGCCGAGTGCGGCGAGCGCGAAGCCCAGGTGCCAGTTGACGTTCTCACCGATGGTGCCGATGATCAGCGGCGCGGCGAAGGCACCGAGGTTGATGCCCATGTAGAAGACCGTGAAGCCACCGTCGCGGCGCGGGTCGGACGGGCCGTCGTAGAGGTGGCCGACCATCGTGGAGATGTTGGCCTTCAGCAGACCCGAGCCGATAGCCACCAGGCCGAGGCCGGCGTAGAACGTGCCGGAGGACGGCAGGGCCAGGGTGAGGTGGCCGAGCATGATGATGCCGCCGGCCACGGCGACGGTCTTGCGCGGGCCCCAGACCCGGTCGCCGAACCAGCCGCCGGGCATGGCGAGCAGGTACACCATCGACACGTAGACCGAGTAGATCGCGGTGGCCGTAGCCGGGTTGAGGTGCAGGCCGCCCGGAGCGACCAGGTACAGCGGGAGCAGTGCCCTCATGCCGTAGTAGGAGAAACGCTCCCACATCTCGGTCATGAAGAGAGTGGCCAGTCCGCGGGGGTGGCCGAAGAAGGTCTTCTCGGAGCCGGGGGTGCCCGGGCGGGCCGAGTCCTTCGTCAGGCTGGACGCCATGGTCGATCCTTGCTGGTCGGGACGCGCACCGACGTAGAAACGTTCACGCGCCCGGTGGGGGGCGGCCGGCACCGGCGGACAGGGCCGTCCGCCCCACGCCCAGGGACAGTCCGCTCCGGGTCACGGAGGGGAAGACGGCGACCGTCGGGATCCACGCCCCCGCCTTCGGGGGCCCGGCCACAGGTCATTCCAATCGGGACCGGTGAGCACCGGTCCCGCACACAAAAGAGACCCTCAGCGTCAAGTGCGCCGAAGGTCCCCGCAGTGCTGCGGGCGTTGATTCACCATACGTCAGGACAGTGCCTGAAATGGAAGGACTTGAGACAGGGATCACAGGTGTCGAGGGAACCGCAGGCACCCTTTCCAAGGTCTTTTGCAAGGCCCTTCCCAGGATCGCATCCCGGCGGCATAGGTCTGTACCACAGCAGCCGAAGGTAAGAGACACGCCCGGGACCGGTGAGAATCCGGGCGGGCGATCACTCTCCAGCTCTTGTCATGGGCGGACTACCATCACCTCATGACCCGAGTACTGCTCGCCGAGGACGACGCGTCCATTTCGGAGCCGCTGGCCCGCGCACTGCGCCGGGAAGGGTACGAGGTCGAGGTCCGTGAGGACGGCCCCACCGCGCTCGACGCCGGCATGCAGGGCGGCATCGACCTCGTCGTGCTGGACCTCGGCCTGCCCGGCATGGACGGCCTGGAGGTCGCCCGCCGGCTGCGTGCCGACGGTCACGCCGTGCCGATCCTCATCCTCACCGCGCGCGCCGACGAGGTGGACACCGTGGTCGGCCTGGACGCGGGTGCCGACGACTACGTCACCAAGCCGTTCCGGCTCGCCGAACTGCTCGCCCGGGTCCGGGCCCTGCTGCGGCGCGGGGCGGCCGAGCCGCAGCAGCCGCCGGCCACCCACGGCGTACGGATCGACGTCGAGTCGCACCGGGCGTGGATGGGCGACGAGGAGCTCCAGCTCACGGCGAAGGAGTTCGACCTGCTGCGGGTGCTGGTGCGCGACGCCGGCCGGGTGGTGACCCGGGACCAGCTCATGCGCGAGGTCTGGGACACGACCTGGTGGTCGTCGACCAAGACGCTCGACATGCACATCTCCTGGCTGCGCAAGAAGCTGGGCGACGACGCGGCCAACCCCCGCTACATCGCGACGGTGCGAGGCGTGGGCTTCCGTTTCGAGAAGAGCTGAGTCCGGTCCCGGCGCCGAGGCCGTACGGGCGAGCCCGCCGTACCGGTATCCAGGCCGTACAGGTAAGTAGCAGGACATGCGTCGTCGACTGATCCAGTCCACCCTCGCCGTCGTTCTCGTCGTGATCGCCGTGTTCGGCGTGTCGCTCGTGATCGTCGAGACGCGGACGATCACCAACACCGCTCAGGAGCGGGTGGACACCGAGGCGGTCCGGCTCGCCAGCATCGTGGACAGCCGGCTGCTCGGGGACGAGAGCGTGGACGCCACGGTGCTGCGGGACCAGATCCAGGGGGACCGCTACGCCGAGATCCGGATCCCGCAGCATCCGGTGATCGAGGTCGGCACCAAGCCGACCGGCGACGTCATCAGCGCCACGGAGACCGGCGAGGAGGGCGAGACGGTCACCGTGCAGGAGCCGCGCTCGTCGGTGACGCGGGAGGTCGGCCGCACGCTGCTGATCATCGGGGCCGTCGCCCTGCTCGCGGTGATCGCGGCGGTGCTGCTCGCGGTGCGCCAGGCGAACCGGCTGGCCTCGCCGCTCACCGACCTCGCGGAGACGGCCGAACGCCTCGGCTCGGGCGACCCCCGGCCGCGGCACAAGCGCTACGGCGTGCCCGAGCTGGACCGGGTGGCGGACGTGCTGGACTCCTCGGCCGAGCGCATCGCGCGCATGCTGACGGCGGAGCGGCGCCTGGCCGCCGACGCCTCGCACCAACTGCGCACCCCGCTCACCGCGCTCTCCATGCGCCTGGAGGAGATCACCCTCACCGACGATCCCGACACGGTGAAGGACGAGGCGACCATCGCGTTGACGCAGGTGGAGCGGCTGACGGACGTCGTCCAGCGCCTCCTGACCAACTCCCGCGACCCGCGCACCGGCTCCGCCGTCACCTTCGACCTCGACGAGGTCATCCAGCAGCAGCTCGCCGAGTGGCGCCCCGCCTATCGCAGCGCGGGCCGGGCCATCGTCAGCTCCGGCAAGCGGCACCTCCAGGCGGTCGGCACCCCGGGCGCCGTCGCCCAGGTCCTCGCGGCCCTGATCGAGAACTCGCTCATGCACGGCGGCGGCACCGTGGCGCTGCGCACCCGGGTGACCGGCAACCAGGCGGTCATCGAGGTCACGGACGAGGGCCCCGGCGTCCCCGCCGACCTCGGCGCCCGCATCTTCGAGCGCGCGATCAGCGGCCGCAACTCCACGGGCATCGGCCTCGCGGTGGCCCGGGACCTGGCCGAGGCGGACGGCGGCCGACTGGAGATGCTCCAGGCGAAACCCCCGGTCATCGCCCTGTTCCTGTCCCGCACCCCCCCGAAGAAGCCGCAGACCTCGGGGCAGACGGTCAGGTAGAGGCCTGTTCAGCCCACGCGCTGGCCGACCCGGCGCTCCGGCGCCGCAGGCCCTCGCGGGGGCTCCAGGAACGATTCGGCGGACGATGCCGGCTCCTCCGTCGGCAGCGCACGGAACACCCACGTGCGGTACGACCAGAAGCGGAACAGCGTCGCGATGCCGATGCCGAGGAACTTGAAGATGTTGCTCTGCAGCGGGCTGTCCCAGCCGAAGCCGTACGTCGCCGCGTACAGGACACCGTTCTCGATCACCAGGCCGACCACGCTGAACAGCAGGAACAGGGTCAGTTCCTTGGTGCGGCGGCTCTTGTCGCGATCCCGGTAGGTGAAGTACCGGAAGCCGATGTAGTTGAAGATGATCGCGACGACCGTCGCGATGACGCTCGCGCGCACGACCTGGAGGTCGGTCACATGCCGCACCAGGTTGAACACGAGGAGGTTGACGAGCAGCCCCGCGCCACCCACCGCACCGAACTTCGCGACCTCACGCACCAGCCGATCGAAGCGCTGCCGCACGGATTTTCCGGATACCGGAGGCGACGTATGAAGCCCCGAGGAACCACGTCCCATGGTTGTGAAGGCTCCCTGTCGGTCGGTTTCGTCAACTCAGCCATGCTAACCACCCCCCTTCGCGATTTGCCTGTGGGTGAGCTCATACGTCGGGGAAGAGACCCGCAAAAGTCCGGTAAGAGGGTCGCCCCGCGGCGGCCGATACCCTAGGGGCGTGACGTTCCCGGTAGTCGGCATGGTCGGCGGGGGCCAGCTCGCGCGTATGACACACGAGTCAGGCATCCCGCTGGGCATCAGGTTCAAGCTTCTCAGTGACACCCCGCAGGATTCCGCTGCGCAGGTCGTCAGCGATGTCGTCATCGGCGACTATCGCGACCTCGACACGCTGCGCGAGTTCGCCCGCGGGTGCGATGTGATCACCTTCGATCACGAACATGTGCCCACCGAGCACCTCAGGGCCCTGGAGGCGGACGGCATCCCCGTCCGCCCGGGCCCCGACGCGCTCGTGCACGCCCAGGACAAGGGAGTGATGCGCGCGCGGCTCGATGCGATCGGTGTGCCGTGCCCGCGGCACCGCATCGTGAGCGACCCACAGGACGTCGCCGCGTTCGCGGCCGAGGGCGACGGCTTCCCGGTCGTCCTGAAGACGGTCCGCGGCGGCTACGACGGCAAGGGCGTCTGGGTCGTGGACAGCGTGGCCGAGGCGGAGGACCCCTTCCGCGCCGGCGTGCCCGTCCTCGCCGAGGAGAAGGTCGACTACGTCCGCGAGCTCGCCGCCAACGTCGTACG
Source organism: Streptomyces sp. NPDC036764 (assembly GCF_055609385.1). Taxonomy (NCBI): domain Bacteria; kingdom Bacillati; phylum Actinomycetota; class Actinomycetes; order Kitasatosporales; family Streptomycetaceae; genus Streptomyces; species Streptomyces sp. NPDC036764. Next base: position 50,997 of record NZ_JBVJPT010000012.1, on the reverse strand, counting down.
GTCGCCGCACGGCCAGGCCGTCGCGTACCCGGTGGTCGAGTCCCAGCAGGTGAACGGCGTCTGCGACACCGTGATCGCCCCGGCGCCCGACCTCGACGAGGCCCTCGCGCTCAAGGCCGAGGAGATGGCCCTGACCATCGCCAAGGAACTCGGCGTCGTCGGCCACCTCGCGGTCGAGCTGTTCCAGACCCGCGACGGCCGCATCCTCGTCAACGAGCTCGCGATGCGCCCCCACAACTCGGGCCACTGGAGCCAGGACGGCGCCATCACCTCGCAGTTCGCCAACCACGTCCGGGCCGTCCTCGACCTCCCCCTCGGAGACCCGCGCCCGCGCGCCAGGTGGACGGTCATGGTCAACGTCCTCGGCGGCGACTACCCGGACATGTACTCCGCGTACCTGCACTGCATGGCCCGCGACCCCCAGCTCAAGATCCACATGTACGGCAAGGACGTGAAGCCCGGCCGCAAGGTCGGTCATGTCAACACCTACGGCGACGACCTGGACGACGTGCTGGAGCGCGCACGTCACGCAGCCGGCTACCTGAAGGGCACGATCACCGAATGAGTTCCGCTGCCGGCCCCGTCGTGGGCATCGTCATGGGGTCCGACTCCGACTGGCCCGTCATGGAGGCCGCCGCCCAGGCCCTCGACGAGTTCGAGATCGACTACGAGGTCGACGTCGTCTCCGCGCACCGCATGCCGCGCGAGATGGTCACCTACGGCGAGCAGGCGGCCGAGCGCGGGCTGAAGGTGATCATCGCCGGTGCCGGGGGCGCCGCCCACCTGCCCGGCATGCTCGCCTCGGTGACCCCGCTGCCGGTGATCGGCGTGCCCGTCCCGCTGAAGTACCTCGACGGCATGGACTCCCTGCTCTCCATCGTGCAGATGCCGGCCGGCGTGCCCGTGGCCACCGTCTCGGTCGCCGGCGCGCGCAACGCGGGTCTGCTCGCCGCCCGCATCCTCGCCGCCCACGACGAAGACCTGCTCCAGCGGATGCGCGACTTCCAGCAGGACCTGAACGACCAGGCCACCGAGAAGGGCAAGCGCCTGCGCGCCAAGGTCGAGGGAGCGGGCGGGTTCGGCTTCGGCACGGGGAAGTGACGCCGATGACCTCCCTGGAGACAGCCCGGGAGCTGCTGCGCGAGTTCCCCGTCGTCGACGGCCACAACGACCTCCCCTGGGCGCTGCGCGAACAGGTCCGCTACGACCTCGACGCCCGCGACATCGGCGGCGACCAGGCCGCCCATCTGCACACCGACATCCCCCGCCTGCGTGGCGGCGGGGTCGGCGCGCAGTACTGGTCGGTGTACGTCCGCTCGGACTACGCCGGCGACAAGGCGGTCAGCGCCACCCTCGAACAGATCGACTGCGTACGGCAGTTGCTGGCGCGTTATCCGCACGACCTGCGTCCGGCGCTGACGGCGGCGGACATGGAGGCCGCCCGCGCCGAGGGCCGTATCGCCTCCCTGATGGGCGCGGAGGGCGGCCACTCGATCGCCAACTCCCTCGCCACACTGCGCGCGCTGTACGCGCTCGGCGTCCGCTACATGACGCTCACGCACAACGACAACATCGCGTGGGCGGACTCGGCGACGGACGAGCCCGGCGTGGGCGGCCTGTCCGCCTTCGGCCGCGAGGTCGTGCGGGAGATGAACCGCGAGGGCATGCTGGTCGACCTCTCGCACGTGGCGGCCACGACCATGCGCGACGCGCTGGACGCCTCCGCCGCCCCGGTGATCTTCTCCCACTCCTCCTCCCGTGCCGTGTGCGACCACCCGCGCAACATCCCGGACGACGTGCTGGAGCGCCTGCCCGGCAACGGCGGCGTCGCGATGGTGACGTTCGTGCCGAAGTTCGTGCTCCAGGCGGCGGTCGACTGGACCGTCGCGGCCGACGAGAACATGCGCGCCCACGGCTTCCACCACCTCGACACGACCGCCGAGGCGATGAAGGTGCACCGCGCCTTCGAGGAGACCAATCCGCGTCCGATCGCCACGGTGTCCACGGTCGCCGACCATCTGGACCACATGCGCGAGGTCGTCGGCGTCGACCACCTCGGCATCGGCGGCGACTACGACGGCACGGCGTTCACCCCGGACGGCCTGAACGACGTCTCCGGCTACCCCAACCTCATCGCCGAGCTGCTGGACCGCGGCTGGTCGAAGCCCGACCTGGCCAAGCTGACCTGGCAGAACGCGGTACGGGTACTGGGCGCGGCGGAGGACGTGGCCCGCGACCTTCAGACGACGCGGGGTCCGTCCAACGCGACCATCGAGGCACTGGACGGCTGACGTACCCCCGAACGCCCCGTCCACCAGGAAGGCTTCGCGGGTCCGTGCGACGGTGAACCGTACTGCTGATCAGTACGTCGTTCACGTACGGAGACCGCCATGGCAGACCTCAAGTACGAAGCGGACACCGGCCCCGAGGTCGGCGAGATAGGCGACCTGCCCGTTTCGCTGCCCGGGGATCCGTCCGAGGCCGTCGCCGGCCCGGGTGAGAACTCCGGCACCGATCTCCTCGCCCGGGCCCACCGCCTGCTGGCCGCGCATCCCGTCGCCGACGGCTACAGCGGACTTCCGTGGGCGCTGCGCCGTCTGCCCTGGTTCGATCTGGAGCTCGGCGAGAGCGCCGTGGACACCGATGTGCCGCGGATGCGCGAGGGCCACGTGGGCGCGCTGTTCTGGGCGCTGCACCTGCCCGAGGCGCTGGACGGGGACCGGGCCGTCGGCGCCACGCTCGACCAGCTCGACCTGGTGAAGACGGTCGTACGGGCCCACCCCGAGGGCCTGCGCCTCGCCGACACCCCCGGGCCGATCACCGACGCCCGCCACAGCGGCCGCGTCGCCGTGCTGCCGGGACCGGCGGGGGCCGCCGCGCTCGGCGACTCGCTCGGCATCCTGCGCTCCCTGCACGGCCTCGGGCTGCGTGCCCTGACCCTGTCCGGCGCCTCCTGGGCGAGTGAGGCGGGGCTGACCCGGTTCGGCGAGGAGGTGCTGCGCGAGATGAACCGCCTTGGTGTGCTGGCCGACCTCTCCGGCGCCTCCGCGGACACCGTGCGCCGGGCGTGCGCGGTCTCCAAGGCGCCGGTCCTGTGCGCCCGCTCGGCCGCCCGCACCCTGCGCCCGCACCCGGCCAACCTCCCCGACGACCTGCTGGCCGAGCTGGGCGCCGTCCGGGGCCTGTGCATGGTGCCGCTCACCGCCGAGCAGACCGGCCCGACCGTCCGGGACGTCGCCGACCACCTCGACCACGTCCGCGAGGTCGCCGGCCCCGAGTGCGTGGGCCTGTCCGGTACCTACGACGCCGGCGCGGCCCACCCGCAGGACCTCAGCGACGCCTCCTGCTATCCGCACCTCGTCGCCGAGCTGCTGCGCCGGGGCTGGCCGGAGGCCGATATCGCGATGCTGACCTGGGGCAACGTCCAGCGTGTGCTGCGCGAGGCCGACTTCACGGCCCGGGAGGCACAGCGACGCCGGGCGCCGTCGACGATGAAGATCGCCGAGCTGGACGGGTAACCGGTCCTCCCGGCTGGTCGGCCGTGTTCAGGCGGTGCACAGGCAGAACGGGTGCCCCGCCGGATCCGCGTAAACCCGGAAGCCGCGCGAGCGGTCCTCGGTGTCCAGCGGCTTCGCGCCGAGGGCCAGCACCGCCTCCTCGGCCGCGTCCAGGTCGGCGACGGTCAGGTCCAGATGGAACTGCTGCGAGCGCTCGGACGAGGGCCACTGCGGCGGTACGAAACCGGGGGCTGCCTGGAACGCCAGCAGCGGCCCGCCGGGCACCTTGAGATCCGCCCATTCCCCTTCGTCCTCGACGCTGCCGCCGAGCACGCTCGCGTAGAAGGCGGCGAGGGCGCGGGGGTCGGGACAGTCCAGGACGACGGAGCCGATTTCGGCGATGGCCATGACTTCCTCCTCGGAGTCTGCGTTACCTGTGAACCGCATCAACAGGTAACGCGGTTACCTCATGCTCGCGCATTGGGGGTAACCTCGCAAGGGAATTCGAGAAGCGAGGACAGCGTGCGCAGTCATGAGTGAGAGATCGCCCGCGCCCGGGGGCCTGGAGCTGATCCAGTCCCTGGTCAACACACTGGACCTGGAGTCGGGCGCGGACGCGCTGGACACGGCGCAGGGCCGGGCGCGCTTCGGGCTGGGCGAGGGGGACGTGGCCGGGGCGCGGGAACTGCGGGAGTCGTTGCGCGTGGTCCTGCTCGCCCACGCGGGCCATCCCCCGCACCGCGAGGCGACCCCGCTCGGTGCTCTGCTGACGGGGAGCCCGCTGCTGGTCGCGGTGGACGCCGCCGACGGCTCGGCCGCCCTCGCCCCAGCCGACGAGGGTCCGCTGCGCTCCAGAGTGGCCGCGGCCATCGCCCAGGCCCTGGTCGAGGGCACCTGGATCCGGCTGAAGGCCTGCGAGGCGGTCGACTGCCACTGGGCGTACTACGACCGCAGCCCGGCCGGGCGCGGCCGCTGGTGCTCGATGCAGGTGTGCGGGGCGCGCGCGAAGATGCGGCGCTACCGAGCGAAGTGAGCCATTTCGAAAGGTCGTTGAAGATTCATTCGGCGTGATGCGCCGGTGTGCGGCAGAATGCGAACGACGCCGTTTCGGCCGACTGAGCCTCGGCCGAAACGGCGTCGCGCCGGTCCGGCGCTGTCCTGCGGTTCGGCAACGCCCTCAAGGGGGCGCGGGGCTGTATCCATGTGCGGCTCCGCCGCGATGGGGGTCCCCCCGCTCGAGCGAAGTCGAGAGTGGGGGAGCGACCAACCACGACGACGCCGCAGACGAACGACGGCGCACATCACGGCACATCCAGCGGAGCGCTACGCGGTCGGCCGCCCCATCGCCCGGTAGCTCCAGCCGGCCTTGCGCCACAGCTCGGGGTCGAGGGCGTTGCGGCCGTCCAGGATGACCCGCGCCGCGGCGGCCTCGCCGAGCGCCTTCGGGTCCAGCTCGCGGAACTCCCGCCACTCCGTCAGATGCAGTACGACATCGGCGCCCCGCACCGCCTCGACCGCGCTGTCGGCGTAGCCGAGGGTCGGGAAGAGACGGCGGGCGTTGCCCATGCCCTTGGGGTCGTAGACCGTGACCTGGCCGCCCTGGAGGTGGATCTGCCCCGCGACGTTCAGCGCGGGCGAGTCGCGTACGTCGTCCGAGTCGGGCTTGAAGGTGGCGCCGAGCACCGCGACCCGCTTGCCGAGGAACGAGCCGCCGCCCAGTGCCTGCCGGGCGAGCTCCACCATCTGCCCGCGCTGGCGCATGTTGATCGAGTCGATCTCGCGCAGGAACGTCAGCGCCTGGTCGGCGCCCAGCTCACCGGCACGCGCCATGAACGCGCGGATGTCCTTCGGCAGACAGCCGCCGCCGAAGCCGATGCCGGCGCGCAGGAACTTCTTGCCGATCCGGTCGTCGTGCCCGATGGCCTCCGCGAGCTTGGCGACATCGCCGCCGGCGGCCTCACAGACCTCCGCCATCGCGTTGATGAAGGAGATCTTGGTGGCCAGGAAGGAGTTGGCGGAGGTCTTCACCAGCTCGGCGGTGGGGAAGTCGGTGACGACGAAGGGGGAGCCGTCGGCGATCGGCGTCGCGTACACCTCGCGCAGCAGCTTCTCGGCGCGCTCGCTGCGCACGCCGACCACGATCCGGTCCGGGTGCAGGGTGTCGTCGACGGCGAAGCCCTCGCGCAGGAACTCCGGGTTCCAGGCCAGCTCCACCTCGCCGCCGCCCGGCGCGAGCTCCAGGATGCGGGCCGCGAGCCGGTCGGCGCTGCCCACCGGCACGGTCGACTTGCCGACGACCAGGTTGGGGCCGCGCAGGTGCTTGGCGAGGGACTCGACGGCGGAGTCGACGTAGCTCATGTCGCAGGCGTACTCGCCGTGCTTCTGCGGAGTGTTCACACAGACGAAGTGCACATCGCCGAACTCGGCGATCTCCGCCCAGTCCATCGTGAAGCGCAGCCGCCCGGTCGAGCCCTCGATGCCGGCGACGTGCTTGCGCAGCAGCTCCTCCAGGCCCGGCTCGAACATCGGGACCTGGCCCCGGCCGAGCATCTCGATCTTCTCGGGCACGACATCGAGCCCCAGTACCTCGAACCCGAGCTCGGCCATGGCCGCGGCGTGGGTGGCGCCGAGATAGCCGGTACCGATCACGGTGATCTTGAGGGCCATGGGGGTACTCCAGAAGGGGGAGGGGGCGTGCGGGCCCGAGCATAGTCGGAGGGTCTGACGGGCAGCTTCCCCGCTGTCGCCAAGCTCACGTATCACTCCCGTGGGCCGACCCCTAAAATTTGAGTTACTTAACGGTAATTAGCGCCGGCATCGCACTTGCCACACAGCGTCCTTGGAGCGTGAGAGACCTTGGCCGGATCGGCTGACTTCGACCTGTACCGCCCGTCCGAGGAGCACGACATGCTCCGCGACGCCATCCGCTCCCTGGCCGAGGCGAAGATCGCGCCGCACGCCGCCGCGGTCGACGAGGAGGCCCGCTTCCCGCAGGAGGCGCTGGAGGCCCTGGTCGCGAACGACCTGCACGCGGTGCACGTACCCGAGGAGTACGGCGGCGCGGGCGCCGACGCGCTCGCCACCGTGATCGTGATCGAGGAGGTGTCCCGCGTCTGCGCGAGCTCCTCCCTGATCCCCGCCGTGAACAAGCTGGGCTCGCTCCCGGTGATCCTCTCCGGCTCCGAGGACCTGAAGAAGCGGTACATGACCCCGCTCGCCAAGGGCGACGGCATGTTCTCCTACTGCCTGTCCGAGCCCGACGCCGGCTCCGACGCGGCCGGCATGAAGACCAAGGCCGTCCGTGACGGAGACCACTACATACTGAACGGCGTGAAGCGCTGGATCACCAACGCCGGCGTCTCCGAGTACTACACGGTGATGGCGGTCACGGACCCGGCGAAGCGCTCCAAGGGCATCTCGGCGTTCGTCGTGGAGAAGTCCGACGAGGGCGTCTCCTTCGGCGCCCCGGAGAAGAAGCTCGGCATCAAGGGCTCCCCGACCCGCGAGGTCTACCTGGACAACGTCCGCATCCCCGCGGACCGCATGATCGGCGAGGAGGGCACCGGCTTCGCCACCGCGATGAAGACGCTGGACCACACCCGCATCACCATCGCCGCCCAGGCCCTCGGCATCGCCCAGGGCGCCCTCGACTACGCCAAGGGCTACGTCCAGGAGCGCAAGCAGTTCGGCAAGCCGATCGCCGACTTCCAGGGCATCCAGTTCATGCTCGCCGACATGGCCATGAAGATCTCGGCCGCCCGCGCCCTGACCTACCAGGCCGCCGCCGCCTCCGAGCGCGGCGACGCCGACCTCACCTACCTCGGCGCCGCCGCCAAGTGCTTCGCGTCGGACGTGGCGATGGAGGTCACCACGGACGCCGTCCAGCTCCTCGGCGGCTACGGCTACACCCGTGACTACCCGGTCGAGCGCATGATGCGCGACGCCAAGATCACGCAGATCTACGAGGGCACCAACCAGGTCCAGCGCATCGTCATGGCGCGCAACCTGCCGTAGCCTCGCGGGATTTGACAGTGAAGGGTGTCCGGGTCCCCCGGGCACCCTTCACCCGTTCGGGCCCGTGTCACCGCCTCCGGCGGAATGCGCAGGTGCGCGCCAAGTGCGACTTCTGGTGCGAAATGTTCGCGTCCGCCCGATGGCGCACCGCCGTGGGCGGGCGTAGGACGGAAGGGCACGGGGCCCGCCCCGGGCTCCCGCGTCCCCCAGGAGGAGCCATGACCCAGCCCGGAACCATCCCGATGAGCAAGGAGATGCAGGACTGCGTCGACGCCTGCATGACCTGCCACAGCATCTGCGAGGAGACCATGAGCTCCTGTATGCAGATGGGCGGCCAGGCCCAGATGCAGATCATGCGGGCGCTCATGGACTGCGCCGAGACGACCCGGATGTGCGCGGACATGATGATGCGCCGCTCGCCCATGTCGGCCGAGATGTGCGCGATGTGCGCCAAGGCCTGTGAGATGTGCGCCGAGGCGTGTATGTCCATGCCGGACGATCCGCAGATGATGCGCTGCGCGGAGGCGTGTCGCCGCTGCGCCGCGACCTGCCGAGCGATGGCCGGCGCCACGATGTGACCGCCGCCTGAGCGCGATCGAGGGCACCCGTCCGGGTGCCCTCGATCAGTGCGGTCGCGCCTTGGCTACTTGTCCGAGACGGTCACAGGCTCGTCGTTCTTGAGCTGATTCACCAGTGTCTTCACCTTGGTCATGTCCCACTGCAGGTTGCCATTCCCGGAGTTGCCCGAGATCGGCATGTTCATCGACTTGCCGTCGCCGCCGCTGACGCCCTTCATCGCCCAGAACATGGACGCCAGGTCCCACAGGCTCATGTCCTTGTCGACGGTCAGGGAGTCCAGGCCGGCGCCCATGGTCGGGTAGAGCTTGAAGGGGTTCAAGACCGTGCCCGGGGTGGCCACCTGGTTGGCCAGGGCCGAGAGGAACTTCTGCTGGTTCTGCGTACGGTCAAGGTCGGAGCGGGCCAGTGCGTAGCGGGTGCGGACGAAGGCGAGCGACTCCTCGCCGTTCAGGGTCTGCTTGCCCTTCTTGAAGTCCGCACCGGACTTGGAGTCCTTGATGTCCTGCGGGATGTCTATCTCGACACCGCCGACCGCGTCCACGATGTTCGCGAAGCCCGCGAAGCCGATCTCGACGTAGTGGTCGATGTGCAGACCCGTGTTGAACTCGACCGTGCGGACCAGCAGCGTGGGCCCGTCGATCGAGTACGCCGCATTCAGCTTGTTAGCGCCCATCGCGGCCCGGATCTTCCCGGACTCGGAACCCTCGAACTTCGGAATCGTGACGTTCGAGTCGCGCGGCAGCGATATCAGCGTCGGCCCGTTGTCGCCGACGTGCAGGATCATCATCGAGTCCGTGCGCTTGCCCTCGGCGGACCCGGTGTGCAGCTTCTTCTTCTCCTCGGCGGACATGCCCGCACGGCTGTCGGAACCGACGATCAGGTAGTTGGTGCCCTCGCCCGCCTCGGGCCGGTCGATGACCTTGGACAGGTCGACGTCACGGTTGAGCTTGGAGTCGGCCCAGAAGTAGGTGGCGACGGTCGTCACGACCAGCACCGTCACCAGCGTGATCGCGGTCCACTTGAAACGGCGCCGCCAGTTCGGCGCGGGCCGCGGCTCGTATCTGTCCTCGTCGCCGGGGCCGCCCGGGCCACCGCGGCCGTAGACCTGGCCCGTGTTGTAGCCGCTGTCGTACTCGTCGTCGGCGTAGCCCCCGTGGCCCTGGCCGTTCACGTATGACGGCTGCTGCGGCACACCCCCGTAGCCCTGGCCGGGCGGCGTCGCGGAGCCGCGGCGGACCTGCCGCATCACGCGCGCGCCCTCGGGCTGTGCGCCTGCGCTGCCGCGTCCGTAACGGCTGCCGCGGTTGTCGTCGGACCATGCCTGGGGCCAGTCATTCATGCGCCCCAGTGTGCAGGGCACGGCCAGGTGTCTTACAAGGTTCGGCGGAAAATAGAGGCACGGCTGTTGCGAACCCAACACAAAGTCCGCGAATGACAGCTCGGCATAAGGTGGACGCCATGACAGACCAGGTCACCGTAGCGGAGTCGGGCAATCCGGAGATCCCGGGCAAACCGACCTCCGCGTCCCGCACCACTCTCAGCCACATCATGACCCACAGCGACACCAACCTTCTGGGGACGGTGCACGGCGGTGTGATCATGAAGCTCGTCGACGACGCCGCGGGAGCCGTGGCCGGCCGGCACTCCGGCGGCCCCGCCGTCACCGCGTCCATGGACGAGATGGCGTTCCTGGAGCCGGTCCGCGTCGGTGACCTCGTCCATGTGAAGGCCCAGGTCAACTGGACCGGCAGGACCTCGATGGAGGTCGGCGTACGGGTGCTGGCCGAGCGCTGGAACGAGTCGACGCCGCCCACGCAGGTCGGCTCGGCGTACCTGGTGTTCGCCGCCGTCGACGCCGACGGCAAGCCGCGCCGCGTGCCCCCGGTGATAACGGAGACCGAGCGCGACAACCGTCGCTACCAGGAGGCCCAGATCCGCCGCACCCACCGCCTGGCCCGCCGCCGCGCCATCAAGGAACTGCGCGAGAAGCGGGCGGCGGAGGGCTACCAGGACTGAGCAGGCCGGGCCGTGGCCCGGGGACACGGGATCGGGGGCGGCTGGCCGATTCCCGACCCTGTTCCGGGGTTACGAGCACCCCGTCTCGTCCCCCCGCACCACCGTGGAGTGGCCATGCAACGGGTCCTCCGCCCGCACCTTGCGGACCTGCTTGAAGTCCTTGCCCACGATCACCTTCAGCGTCGGCCCGAGCCCCTTCACCGCCCGCAGCTCGCTGCCGGGCAGTGCGGCCGCCAGGGACTTCGCCGAGCGGTCCCAGCCGGGGTCGTGGGCGACGACCGTCCGCTTCAACGAGCGTTCCGCCGCGGCCGCCGGGCGTCCCGTCGTACGGAACCCGATCCCCGCCAGCGCCGCGTCGGCGCGCTTGCCGAGGCCCTCCTGCGCGGTGCCGTTCTCCACCTGGACACGGATCTGCTGCGGGGCGACCTCCACCGGGACGGCCCGGTGCTTCGGGCGGTGCTCGGCCAGCGGCCTGTCCTCGCGCAGGGCCCGGAAGAGGCGCTCGGCGCGCTCGGTGTCCCACTTCACCGTGGAACCGAGGCCCTTGACCGTGTATCCGAGCTGCCCGATCGGCACGGTCGTGAACTCCGACGACGACGGCGAGAAGTTCCGCATCGCCCGCCCGAGGTCGAGCAGCTCGCCCGTGCCGAACTCCTTGTCGGCCCGCACCGACCCCAGCACCGCCCGTGTCACGTCCCGGAACCGCATCGGGTTCAGCAGGATCCCCGACGACGTCGCGCGCTCGACCAGCGCCGCCATGAACCGCTGCTGGCGCTGCACCCGCCCCAGGTCGGAGTCGCTGTCGATGTGCCGGGCGCGCACGAACTGCAACGCCTCGCCGCCCTTGAGCCGATGGGAGCCGGCCGGCAGGTCCAGCCCGGTGTAGGAGTCCTTCAGCGGCTCGGCGGTGCAGATCCGCACCCCGCCGAGCACGTCCACGGTCTTCATGAAGCTGGTGAAGTCGACCTCCAGATAGTGGTCGATCTTGACGTGGGTCATGTGCTCGACCGTGCGCACGGTGAGGTTCGGACCGCCCTCCGCGTACGCTGCGTTGATCTTGATGGCGTGCGTCTCCCGCCCCTCGCCGGCCGGCACCTCGGCGTACGAGTCGCGCGGCAGGCTCACCACGCTCGCCCGTTCCCGGTCCGCCGAGATGTGCACGATCATGATCGTGTCGGTGCAGTGACAGGGGGCGCCGCCCAGCTTGTACCTGCGCCGCTCCTCGTCGCTGATGCGGTCGCGGCCGTCGGTGCCGACGAGCAGGACGTTCATCCCGTGCCCGGTCGGCGGCCGGTTCTTCATGTCCTTGAACGGGTCCACGCGCTCGATCTTCGCGTCCAGACTGGTCACCACCGCGTGCCCGATGCCGGCGGAGGCCAGCACCACGACGGACAGCGTCGTCACCGCCCGCATGGCCCAGCGCGGCCGCCCGCGCCGCGCTGGAGCGACCGGCCGCTCGCCGCCGCGGGACAACTGCGGGCGTCGCTGCGCGGGGGCGGGGGAGCGGCGGGGCGGCGTGGGCATGAAGCAATACCTCCGCTGGGGCTTGCCCTGGGGGTCGAACGTGGGATCCGTGAGCACCGTAGGGCCATACGATCTGCTGCCCGGAGCACCGGCACCGGCGGGGCGCACCGGTGTCCCCCGTTCGCGGTAACGTGAGCCCCCTATGAACGCCAATCCCGACGTGCAGCTCCCCGCCGTGTCCGTCATCATGCCCGTCCTCAACGAGGAGCGGCATCTGCGCGGAGCCGTCCAAGCGATCCTCGCGCAGGAGTACGCCGGCGAGATGGAGGTCGTGATCGCCCTCGGTCCGTCCACGGACCGCACGGACGAGATCGCCGCCGAGCTGGTACGGGACGACTCCCGTGTGCACACCGTCCCGAACCCGACCGGCCGCACCCCCGCCGCCCTCAACGCCGCGATCAAGGCCTCCCGCCATCCGATCGTCGTCCGCGTCGACGGCCACGGCATCCTCTCGCCGAACTACATCGCCACCGCCGTACGGCTCCTGGAGGAGACCGGCGCGCAGAACGTCGGCGGCATCATGCACGCCGAGGGCGAGAACGACTGGGAGCACGCCGTCGCCGCCGCGATGACCTCGAAGATCGGCGTCGGCAACGCGGCCTTCCACACGGGCGGCGCGGCCCAGCAGGCCGAGACCGTGTACCTCGGTGTGTTCCGGCGCGAGGCGCTGGAGCAGCAGGGCGGCTACAACGAGGAGTTCATCCGCGCCCAGGACTGGGAGCTCAACTTCCGGATCAGGGAAGCGGGCGGGCTGATCTGGTTCTCGCCGGAGCTGAAGGTGTCGTACCGCCCGAGGCCGAGCGTGAAGGCCCTCGCCAAGCAGTACAAGGACTACGGCCGCTGGCGCCATGTCGTCGCCCGCTACCACGCCGGCTCCATCAACCTGCGCTATCTCGCCCCGCCGACGGCGGTGTGCGCCATCGCGGCCGGACTGGTGCTGGGCGCCCTGGTCACCCCGTGGGCGCTGGTGGTCCCCGGCGGCTACCTCGCGGCCATCACCGCGGGCTCGGTCCCGGCCGGCAAGGGCCTGCCGCTGAAGGCACGCCTGCAGATCCCCATCGCCCTCGCGACCATGCACATGTCCTGGGGCTACGGCTTTCTGACCAGCCCGCGTTCGCTGGCGCGGAAGGTCATCGCCTCCCGCCGCCCGGCGGTGCTCAGCGCCAACTGAGCACGCCGCCGGGCGCGGTGCCCGTCACCAGGTGAAGCCCGGGTTCACCTTCATGCACGCCTTGGTGTCCGAGGCGTTCAGCGCCTCGGCCGTGTCCGGCGTGCTGTCGTCCTGCTTCGGTGCCTTGTACGCCGTGCCCTCCCGCCAGTCGGCGCCGACGACCAGGGTGACGCCGGAGACGTCCGTGGACTTCTCCACGGCACCGGTCGGGATGCCGAGGGCCTTGGCGAGCCGCTGGGCGTCGCCCTGGAGTTCGGCGCTCGGGTAGCGCACGACGGTCGTGTCCGCGGTCGGCGTCGTCGAGGAGTCCGCCGCGGCCCGCGTGAAGCCCCTGTCGACGAGCATCGCGGCAACGGTGGTCGCGCGGCCGGAGACCGGGGCGAGGACGTCTGTGCGGGTGCCGTTCTGCACCTGCACGGCGATCTCGCCGTCCGCGGCGGCCGGGTCGGTGGGCGCCTTCTCCTCGGTGGTCTTCTTCTTGTCCTTGCCGTCCAGCGCGATGTCCTCACGCACCAGCCGGAACAGCTTCGTGGCGTCCTCGGTGGGCTCGACGCGCGAACCGACGTACCGGTTGGGCATCGTCGTCATGGTGATGCGCGAGGTCGGGACCTTCTTGAGCTCGCCGGCCAGGTCGTACAGCTTCGCGACCGTGCCCAGGCCCGGGTCGACGGTGAGCGCGTTGGTGGCCGCCTCGGCGAGGGCGCGCAGCTTGCCCGGGTTGCTCAGCTTGGCGTTCTTGCGCAGCTCGCGCACCATCGAGTTCATGTACTGGTGCTGAGCCTTGGCGCGGGCCAGGTCGCTGCCGTCCTCGAAGCCGTACCGCGTGCGCAGCCACTGCAGGGCCTGCTCGCCCTTGACGTACGTCGTGCCCTTCTCCAGCTTCAGCCCGGAGCCGTGGCCCTGGCTGTCCTTGGAGTGGATGTTCTTGTCGACGCAGACCGGGACACCGCCGATCGCGTCCGCCATCGACACCACACCCGAGAAGTCGATCATCATGAAGTGGTCGATGTGGATGTCGGTCAGCTTCTCCCACGTGGCCACCGTGCACCCCGGACCGCCGCGCCCCAGCGACTCGTTCGTCATCGCGCGCTCACGGGACTCGTAGACGTCCCCGCTGTCCGGATCGGTGCACTTGGGGATGTCCACGAGCGTGTCGCGGGGCATGCTGACGACCGACATGTTGGTGCGGTCCGCGGAGACGTGCAGCAGCATCTGGACGTCGGCGAGCGGTATGCCGCCGAACGTCTCCTTGGCGCCGCCGAGTTTCTGGTTCTCCTTGCTGTCGCGGGCGTCCGAGCCGATCAGCAGGATGTTCAGCGGCGTCTGGCCGGCCGCGTTCGCCTCGGTCTCGGCGGCGCGGTCCTTGGCGTCGCCGATGTTGAGGTCGTCCTTCTTCAGATTGCCGTTGAGGTGCTGGTAATAGAGATAGCCGGCACCCGCGGTGCCCAGTATCACCACCGCCAGTACCGTCGCCGACCAGCGCAGCACGCGCCGTCTGCGGGGCCTGCCGTCGGTTCCGCCGCCGCCTTTGGAACCCCCGCCACCGTGCCGGCCGCGCTGGTCGGCCGGCGTGTCCTGGTCGGCCCGCGGAGTGAGCGACATGGTGTCGTCCACCGCCGGAGCCTCCCCTCGCACACTGCTCTGCGCCAACTCTCCGCCCTTCCCCACCCTGTGCCCGACACGGCCGCGCTCCGCGTCGGACCTCCCTGTCCGGTGCGGAGCGAACCATTTCAGACCACCCTGTCCGACACCGGTTCGCTACCTGTCAGACCTCTGTGGGTCCGAGCCGGGTTGGCCACGCGTCGGCAAAATCAGCGCCGGGTCCGGCCGCGTGGCGCGCCCGGCCAACGCCGGCTGACACAACAGTGTCGTGTGTCAGACCAACGAGCGACGCCGACAGTTGCGTTCCGCGCCGCAGATTCCGTGCAGCGATCCTCGTACGACGATCTCCGTACGAGGACCGACGATCTCCGTACGACGTTCGACGATCTCCGTACGACGACTCCACGCCCCGGTGCGCGCGCCGGAGCGGGCCCGTCCTGCCCCAAGTGGGCGGTGGGACGGGCCCGTTGGGCCGTTACCGGTCGGCTACTTCGCGCACTCGACCTTGTCGGCCGTGGACTTCTCCACGTCCGGTGCCTTCGTCGGCGCCGTCAGTGACACGCCCGCGCCCTTGAAGTCCTTGCCCAGCGTCAGTGTCATCGTGGGCAGACCCTGCGAGTTGGTGACGCTCTTGCCCGGCTTCAGCGCCGCACCGGACAGCCCCATGATGTCGGCGAGCCGGCGTGCCTGGTCCGCCTGGTCGGGCGAGTACTCCAGCGTCGTCTTCGCGAGCGACGCCGGGGCGTTGCCCGCGTTCTCGGACTTGGTCACGTTCTCCTCGGTCTGCAGCCAGGTGAGGGTCTCCTGGGCGCTGCCCGCGGGCGCCCCGCCGTTGTAGACCTGCACCCGCACCTCGGAGGCGTCGGCCTTGGTGCCCTTGAGGCGGGCGGCCACGGCGGCGGCCTCCTTCTGCTTCTGCTGCTTGACCGCGGTGAAGGAGACGTCGTTCTGGATCGCCTCGAAGACCTCGGGCGCCGTCGTCTCGTTCAGCACGACGGTCGTCTTCACCTTCTCCGCCGGGTTGTCGATCACCGGAACCGTCGTGAAGGTCAGGTTCTTGGTGTTGAGCTTGCCCAGCTCCAGACCGAGGTCCTTCAGCTTGTCGATGCTGTCGAGCTGGGAGTCGACGGTCAGCGCCTTCGTGCCCGCCTCGGCCAGCTTGATCATCTTGGTCGGGCTGCTGAGCGTGTCGTTCGACTTCAGCTTGCGCATCAGCGCGCTGAGGAACTGCTGCTGGAGCCCGATCCGGCTCAGGTCACCGCCGAAGCCGACCGAGTGCCGGGTGCGCACGAAGGCCAGCGCGTCCTCGCCCTCGATCGTGTGCTTGCCCTTGGTGAGGTTGAGCTTGGAGTCGGGGTCGTCGATGTCCTTGGCCAGGCACACCTCGACGCCGCCGACCGCCGTGGTCAGCGTCTTGACCGCGTTGAAGTCGGCCACCATGAAGTTGTCCGGCTTGATCCCGGTCAGCTCGGTGACGGTCCGCGCGGTGCAGCTCGGCGTACGGCCTTCCTGGCCCAGGCTGGTGTTGAAGCGGACGCCCGTCTCACCGGCGATGACCTTCTCGGAGCCGTCCTCCTGCGTGGTCGGGCAGTCCGGGATGTCGACGATGAGGTCGCGCGGGATGCTCAGCGCGGTCGCGTTGGAGCGGTCCTTGGAGACGTGCAGCAGGATCGTGGTGTCGGCGTGTCCCGCACTGCCCGAGTCGCCGTACTTCTCGTTGCCCGCGCCGGTGCGCTTGTCCGTGCCGATGAGCAGGATGTTGATGGCCTTGTCCTTGCTGAAGCCACCGGTGCTCGCGCCGTCGTCGGAGACGGAGTTGATGTTGTCGTTGAGGTGCTCGATGTAGAGATACGCACCGGTCGCGGCGGCGACCACGACGAACGCCATGATGCCGCCGGTCCAGAGCACGGCTTTCTTCGCCTTGCTCTTCTTCTTCACCGGCCGGCGACTGCGCCGCCCGGGCAGGGGCTCCTCCGGTGCCCCCCTGCGCCTGCGCTGCGGGGGGACCTCACGGCCCGGTGCCTGGCGCGTCTCGCGCCCCGGGGCCGCGGTCCGATTGCGCACCGCACCACCCGCGCCGGCACCCGTACCGCCGGCGCCTGCCGCGCCCTTGGTCGCGGTACCGGCCGAACGTGCGGCGGCACTCGCGCGGGAAGCAGCTCTGCGAGGTCCCGGGACCGGTGACTGCGGAGAGGAAGGACCCAGTCGCAGTTCGTATTCACCGGTGTTCGGATTGAGCACCCACTGGTCTGCGGGATCGATATCGTCCGCCCGCCCACGGCCTTGCGCGTCCACGGTTGTCTGAATCCTCCGTCGGGGCCACGCGGCGCCTACCCCCTCCAAGGCGCTCGGGTCTCGGTCAAACAGTGCGCAAGCCTAACTACGGCAGGGAGCACCGGATCGCTCACACTATCCGCCCAGTTCAGCGTGGAGCGACGACGGTGACAAATTCCACGTCCCTACAACTGGGCAATCCGCCCCATTTCTTTGAAACAGGGTTCACGGACTTGGTGAGCGCTTTACCCGCAGGGGTTCTCGGCGGCGGTACTGCCACGGAAAGTGGGTGCCGCAGAAGTGGGCGCGGCGGGCTCGTCGGATCGCTGTGCACCGGACTTCTGGTCACCGTCATGGGAACGGGTGTGCGAAGAATCGCGCCGCGGGCCTTGGGATCCCTGGGATTTATCGGTCGAATTCGCCACTTCCACCGGTGCGTCGATCCGCAGCCGTTCGAAGAGACGCTGGGCCTCGGGTTCCACGAGCTGGTCGCGATTGGAGTTGTAGACGTACGACTCCCTCGGAACGGTGAGGAATTGCACGCGTTCGGTGGGGATGTCGCGCACTCCACGCGCGAGTTCGTACAAACCGCGCAAGCTGGCCAGTGCCGGGTCCGTGGTCAGCGACGATGTGGCGGCGTCCAGGACCGGATAGAGCCTGACCGGGTTCAGCAGGACGTTATCGCTCTGCGCCTTGTGCACGAGAGCGGCGAGGAAGCGCTGCTGGCGGTCCATGCGGTCGGTGTCGCTGCCGTTGCCGAGCGATTTGCGGGCACGGACGTAGCCGAGGGCCTGCTCGCCGTCGAGGGTCACCTTCCCGGCCGGGAGCCTGAGCTTGGCGGCCTTGTCGCTGATGGGTTTCGCGAGGCAGATCTCGACGCCGTCGAGGGCGTCGACCATCTCCTTGAAACCGTGGAAGTCGATGACCATGTGGTGGTCCATGCGGATGTTCGTGAGCCGTTCCACGGTGCGCACGGTGCACGCCGAACCGCCCACCTGGAAGGCGTAGTTGAACATCGCGAGCATCGGCTCGCTGCGGCTGCCGTCGGAGCGGCGGCAGCCGGGGACGTCGACCATGAGGTCACGGGGTATCGAGACGGCGGTGGCGCTGCGGCGGCCGGAGGACAGGTGCAGCAGGATCGTGGTGTCGGAGCGCTCGGTGCCCGAGTCCTTGCCGTAGCGGCGGTTGCCGGAGCCGGCCCGGGAGTCGGAGCCGATGACGAGGATGTTCTGGGCACCGCGCACGAGCGAGGTGGGGCGCTCCTTCTCATACCGGGCGAGCTCGGCGGCGGCGGCCTCGTCCGGGGTGATGTTGGAGTCGAGCTTGGCATACACGCCCCAGGCGACGCCCCCCGCGGCGACGACCACGAGCCCGACCGCGACCGCCCCCCGCCGGACCCAGCGCCGCACAGGCCCCTTCCTGCCGGCCGACGCCCTTCGGCGCGCATCTGCGGTGTCGGTCACGGCCGTGTCCACCCCTCATTGCGTACAGCGTGTGGTGTGGGCTGCTGTTACGACCATGGCTTGGATGGGGGGTGGGGGGTGGGTGGTGGTGGGCTGAATGGGTGAGGGTGCCTGCGGCGGTCGGGCCGGGGGCTTGTGGTGCTGGGGTCGGGGGCCAGTGGCGGTCGGGCTGGGTGGTTGTGGCGGTCGGGTCGGGTGTCTGCGGCGGTCGGGTCGGGTGTCTGCGGCGCTCTGGCCGGCTGCTTGCGGCGGGCGGATCGTGGTGCTCGCGTCGGGGTGTCTGTGCCGGGCTGTGGTGCGGTCCTCTCGGTGCCGGTGCGCAATTTTCAGCCCGTCCGGCGTTTGAGGACGAGGCCCGTTCAGGGCCGAAGCGGGGGTCTGGGGGCGGCAGCCCCCAGGCGGGTTCGCGGTGACGCCGAGTGCCTGCGGGGACGGCGCTCGGAGCTACCGCGCCGTCGCCGTCACCCGCTCCGCCTCGATCCGCTTGGCCAGCGACTCCTCGCTCAGTGAGTCGAGGTGCCGGCACAGGACCACCGAGCCGCCGGTCGCCAGCGCCGCGTACAGGCCGGCGTTGAGGCCCTCCCAGGTGTCGTACGGCAGGGCCGACAGGATCCGTGAGCCCGGGCCCGTGAGCCCCAGGGCCGGAGCCTCCGCCCGGGCGCGTTCGACCAGTTCGGCGGCGCTGAACTCGCGTCCGGCCACGATCAGCGCCGGGTCCTCGGGGTCGACCGGGGCGAAAGGCGCGAATCGGTCACCCTGGCTCGGCACCTCGACCGCGTAGTCGGCGAAGCCGGCCGGTGGCTGCGGGAAGCGGCCCCCGAGCGGCCGCAGCGCCAGCGCGACCCGCTCCCCACGGCACGCCCGAGCGGTCTCCAGGTTCTCCGGCCCGCTCACCACCACGTCGGCCGTCGCCGGGTCCCCGCCCACGTCCGCGATCGTGCCCACCGACGAACACGCCAGCAGCCACACCGCCGCCTGCCAGTGCGTGGGCAGCAGCAGCGTGACCCGGTCGCCCGGCCCGGCGCCGAGGTCGCCCTGAAGCAGATTCGCGGTCTTGGCCACCCAATTGGCGAAGGTGGCCACGGACAATTCCACGCGTTCCCCGGTGGCGTCGTCGTAGAAGGTCACCAGGGGGCGTCCGGGATCCGCGGCGAGCGCGGAACGCAGCAGGTCGGCGGGGGTGCGATCGGTGGCATTCACCCGCGCAAGGGTACGCGCAGCCGTGGTCGCGCACCCCCCTGCGGGGCGTGCGGCCACCACCGGTTCGGCGGAGCCGGGGACCGACGTGCCGTCAATTTCCCAATGGACAGCTTTGTATGACTATGTCCAACATCAGGAGCATGCGTGGATTCCTTGCTTCTTCGATCGGTGTCACGTGCGCGGCCGCTCTCGCTCTCCCGCTCACCCCACCCGCCGCCGCGGCGGCCGTGCGCCCGGCGCTCGGAGCGGAAGCCGCCAACAGCGGGCAGACGGTGGCCGTCGGATCGGCGGTGCGGCGTGCGGACGCCGAGCCCTATGCCCCCGGCAGCACGCAGTCGCTGCCCCTCGTCCCCCTCACCCGTGACCGTGCCGCCGGCGCCCCCACCGAACAGGGGCTGCCTCCACGGGACGTACGTCACTTCTCCCTCGTCGGCGTCATCTGGGACGACCCGGCCACCGAACTGCACGGCCGCGTCCAGGTCCGCACCCGCGCGGTCACGACCGGCACCTGGTCCGACTGGCAGGACGTCGAGACCCACTACGCCGAACACGCGGCCGACCCGGACACCGCCGAGAGCGGCTCCGCCGGGGTACGCGGCGCGACCGCGCCCCTGTGGGTCGGCGACTCGGACGGCGTACAGGTACGCGTGACGCCGGAGGGCGCGGACCCCAAGCCTGAGGCTGCCGCGTCCAAGCCGAAGCCGAAGCCTGAGACCGCTGCGTCCAAGCCGAAGCCTGAGGCCGCTGCGTCCAAGCCGAAGCCTGAGGCTGCCGCGTCCAAGCCGAAGCCGAAGCCTGAGGCTGCCGCGTCCAAGCCGAAGCCGAAGCCTGAGGCCGCCGCGTCCAAGCCGAAGCCTGAGGCTGCCGCGTCCAAGCCGAAGCCGAAGTCCGAAGCAGCCACGCCCAAGCCGAAGCCGGACGCTGCCGGACCCAAGCCGAAGTCCGAAGCAGCCGCGCCCAAGCCGAAGCCGGGGGCCGCCGAACCCAAGCCCGAAGCCGCTGAGCCCAAGCCCAAGGTCGAACGGGGTGAGGAGGGCGAGGAGGGCGGTGACGACTCGGCGGTCGACGCCGCGGCGGCCGTCACCCCGCTGCCCGCCGGCCTCCACCTCGAACTCGTGGACCCCGGCGATCCCGCCCCGGAGCAGGGCGAGCCCGGCCCCGTGCAGGGTGAGCCCGGTCCCCGCCCCGGCTCACTGAACCCCGAGACCCTCGGTACCGCCGACACCCTCGCCGCCTCCGCCGCCAACGCCGAGCTCGCGCCCCTGGGTGCCGCCGAGATCCCCCCGCTGGAACGCGCGGAGACCGAGCGGGAGCTGCTGGCGCTGCGCGGCAGCGAGCTGACGCCGGAGCAGCGGGCGAAGCCCTACATCGGCCCGCGTCCGCGCATCGTCACCCGGCGCGGCTGGGGAGCCAACGAGAAGTGGCGGGAGCGGCAGTTCGCCTACACGAAGAAGGTGAAGGCGGCCTTCGTGCACCACACCGCGTCCGGCGGCAAGTACTGGTGCACCCAGGCTCCCTCGCTCATTCGCGGTATCTACCGCTACCACGTCCTGAGCATGGGCTGGCGCGACATCGGCTACAACTTCCTCGTCGACAAGTGCGGAAACATCTACGAGGGGCGCGCCGGGGGCGTGGCGAAGCCGGTCCTGGGCGCGCACACCCGCGGTTTCAACACCAACAGCATGGGGATCGCCGTCCTCGGCAGCTACGGCTCCAGCAAGCCGACCGTGGCCGCCGTGAACGCCATCGCCCGACTCACCGCCTGGAAGCTGGGGCTCTACGGCGCCAATCCGCGCGGAAAGACATACCTGACGTCCGGGGGTGGCAATCTGTTCCGAAAGGGCAGGAACGTACGACTGAATGTGATCTCCGGCCACCGGGACGGCTACTCCACGGAGTGCCCCGGCCGGCAGCTCTACCGCAAGCTCGGCTCGGCCCGCGCCTCGGCGGCCCGCTTCCAGGGTCGCTGAGGCAGGGAGGGCAATTCAGGGGGGAAGTACGGGGAACCACGGGGCATCCCGGGGAACCCCGGAGGGTCTGGGGCGGGGCGCATTCACCGCCGTCGGGGGAGGAGGGGCGGGATGTGTCGTCATACCGCACTGCCGTCGAGGGCGCCGCACAACGGTCTGCATACACTGGCCGGCCGAAAGACAGTTCGGCCGGTCCCGGCAGGAAGCAGAGACGACAGGTGACAGAAGCGATCCTCCTGGTCGGCGGCAAGGGCACTCGGCTGCGTCCGCTCACCGTGCACACACCGAAGCCCATGGTTCCGGCGGCCGGGGTGCCGTTCCTCACGCACCAGTTGGCGAGAGCGAGAGCGGCGGGCGTCGAGCACATCGTCCTGGCCACGTCGTATCTGGCCGAGGTCTTCGAGCCGTACTTCGGCGACGGCTCGGCGCTGGGGCTGCATCTGGAGTACGTGACGGAGGAGGAGCCCCTCGGCACGGGCGGCGCGATCCGGAACGTGGCGTCCCGTCTCCACTCCGGGCCGGACGACCCGATCCTGATCTTCAACGGGGACATTCTGACGGGGCTGGACATCCGGGCCCTGGTCCGCACGCACGAGACGACGGGCGCGGACATCTCCCTCCACCTCACCAAGGTGACGGACCCGAGGGCGTACGGCCTGGTCCCCACGGACGACACGGGCCGGGTGACCGCCTTCCTGGAGAAGCCGCAGACCCCCGAGGAGATCGTCACCGACCAGATCAACGCGGGGGCGTACGTCTTCCGTCGCTCGGTCATCGACACGATCCCGTCGGGCCGCCCGGTCTCGGTCGAGCGCGAGACGTTCCCGGACCTCCTGTCCGCAGGCGCCCATCTCCAGGGCATGGTCGACTCGACGTACTGGCTCGACCTCGGCACGCCGGCGGCGTTCGTCCGGGGCTCGGCGGACCTGGTCCTGGGGCGGGCTCCGTCCCCCGCGGTCCCAGGCCGCTGCGGCGACCGTCTGGTCCTCCCTACGGCCAGGGTGGCGCCCGACGCCAAGCTGACGGGCGGAACGGTGGTGGGTGAGGGAGCGTTCGTGGCCGAGGGGGCGCGCGTCTTCGGCAGCACGATCCTGCCGGGTGCCGTCATCGAGCCCGGCGCCGTCATCACCGACTCCCTCATCGGCACCCGCGCCCGCGTGGGCGAACGTTCTGTCCTCACCGGCACGGTCATCGGCGACGGCGCGGTCATCGGCGCCGACAACGAACTGCGCGAGGGCGCCAGGGTGTGGTGCGACGCCCGGATACCGGCGGGCGCGGTTCGGTTCTCGCCCGATCTATAGGTGCGTGGGGGGTGCGCGTAGCGCCTGCGGGTGCGTTGTGGGTCGGGGCCGTGCCGGGGGCGTCCGTCCTCGGTCCGGCGGTTGCTGTGCCTTTCGCGGGCTACCGCCCCTTGACGCCGGCCGCTGCGGGCGGACACCTTCCGGCACGTCCCCTTACGCCGTGGGCGAGTGCGGGCACGTGGGCCTACACCCGCCTCGGCCCGCAGGGCTTCGCCCATACGGCGACTGAGGCTTCGCTGTCCGAATGCTCCCGTGGGCCTACACCCGCCTCGGCCCGCAGGGCTTCGCCCATACGGCGACTGAGGCTTCGCTGTCCGAATGCTCCCGCCCTGGTGGCCTGTCCGGCGTCCGCGCCTCACCCACTCGTTGGTGGTCCGTCCGGCCATCGGGCTGAGGCGTCGTCATCCCTAGCCCCATCCGCCCGCTGGTGGCTTCGCCTCTCGGTGCCGGTCCGCGATTCTTCAGCCCGTCCGGCGTTTGAGGACGAGGCCGTTCAGGCCGAAAGCGGGGTCTGGGGCGGCAGCCCCAGGAGCACCGGGGTTGAAGGGGCAGCGCCCCTGGAGGACGGGACGGGCAGGGGCGGCGGGGGCGAGGAAAATGGGGGATGAGCGCAGCGCGGGCAGGCAGCCGCCCGCCGCGTCACAACCGCCCGATATCCCCCCGAGGCATCCGCGGAGCCCGCCGCGCAGGCACCCGCCCACTCAGCAGGATCAACCGAGCCGCCCGATGCCGCTGCCCCGCATACGGCTCCAGCAACTCCAGCATCACGGAGTCATCCGCATCCCGATCCCCGGCCAGCGCGAACCCCACGATCCCCGGCAGATGCAGATCCCCCACGGTCACCGCATCCGCCGCCCCATGACTGCGCTGCACAACCTCCGCCGACGTCCACGGCCCGATCCCCGGCACGACCTCCAACCGAGCCTGCGCCTCGGCCGGAGGCATCCGCACCGCCTCCTCCATCCGCGCCGCAACCCGCACGGCCCGCAAAATCGTCGACGCCCGCTTGTTGTCGACCCCGGCCCGATGCCACTCCCAGGACGGAATCAGCGCCCAGGTCCGCGCATCCGGCATCACACACATCCGCCCGGGCGCGGGCCCAGGAGCCGGCTCCCCGAACTTGCGCACCAGCAACCGCCACGCCCGATACGCCTCATCGGTCGTGACCTTCTGCTCCAGCACGGACGGAATCAACGACTCCATCACCAGCCCGGTCCGCGTCAGCCTGAGCCCCGGCCGCCGATGCCGGGCCATCGCGACCACCCGGTGCCGCGGCACGAAGACGGACGGATCGTCGGCGGCCCCCAGCAGCTCCGGCAACCGCTCCAGCAGCCACTCGGCCCCCGGCCCCCACGCCTCGCCCCGCACCTCGGCCCCGCGCGCGGCGACCCGCAGCGTGCCGGGCCCGGCGGGCGTGAGGCTGGCCCGCCACACGGACCCGTCGGGCATCGCCCGGAACGTCGGATCCCCCGGCCCACGCCGCAAGGGCCCCAGCACCAGCCCGAGATCGAGCGGCCCGTCCGGCACCCAGGTCCGCACCCGCCCGGGGGCCGCGGCCTGACGCGGTATCCCCCCGGGCACGGCGACATGCCCACCGCGCACGGTCGTACGCGTGGGCCGCGGAGAGAAACGTCCTGCCACGGATGAGGTCCTAGGGGTACGGGAGGTGTCCTACGAGCGTAGGCGCTGGACGGCGTGGGTCACCGCACCTCGACGAAAGCCGCCGCATCCCGCTCCGGCCTCGCCCGCGGCTCCTCCGCCGGGTGGCCGACCGCCACCGCCCCCATCGGATCCCAGTCCTCCGGCAGCCCGAGCACCTCGCGCACCACGTCCCGGCAGAACATCGTCGACGACACCCATGCCGAGCCCAGTCGTTCCCCGGCCAGCGCGACCAGGAAGTTCTGCACCCCGGCCCCGGTGGCGACGACGAACATCTCCCGCTCGGCGCCGTCCCGACGGGCGTCGCCGTAGGTGTGCGAACCGTCCATGACCAGGCACGGAACCACCAGATACGGCGCGTTGCGCAGCACGTCCCCGCGTCGCACCCGCTTGGCGATGGACTCCTCGCTCTTGCCGTCCCGCCGGAGGTCGGCGATCCAGGCGTCGCGCATCGCGTCGAGCAGCCGCGTCCGCGACTCCGGCGACTCCAGCAGCACGAACCGCCACGGAGTGGTGTGGTGCGGCGCCGGCGCCGTGACCGCCGCCGCGACCGCGCGTCGTACGGCCCCGGGGTCGACCGGCTCGTCCGTGAACGCCCGTACCGTACGGCGCTGGGTCACCGCCTCCCGTACCGCCTCCGACGTCCCCAGCCGGAACATGTCGTCGCGCGCGTCGCGCACCATGGCCCGCGCGCCGTCCCCGTGGTCCTCGGTCACGGTGTGCGCGAGCCCGCGCACGACGGCGACGGGCAGCCCGGCGGCCTTGCCCTTGACCAGATCACCGGCGGCGGCGAGTTCGTCCGCGGTCGCCACCACGGTCGCGCTGAGCGGATTGCCGTGTGCGTCCGTGCCCCCGCGCAGATCGTCGAGCACGCGGATGCCGGCGGCGCCGATCGCGACGTCGGTGAGCCCGGAGCGCCAGGGGCGTCCGAACGTGTCGGTGACGAGGACGCCGACGTCGACGCCGAGGGCGTCGCGCAGTCCGTCGCGGATCGCCCGCGCGGACGCGTCCGGGTCCTCTGGCAGCAACAGCACGGTCCCGACGAGGGTGTTGGAGGCGTCGACCCCGGCGGCGGCCATCACCAGGCCCTGCCGGTTCTCGACGATGCGCAGGGGGCCGCGGCGCGCCACGACCCGTACCGTCTCCGCGTCGATCGCGGACTCCCGGTCGCCCGCCTCCACGATCCGGCCCTCGGCCTTGGACACGATCTTCGAGGTGACGAGCAGCACGTCCCCGTCGACGAGACCGGGCTCGGCGGCCGCGATCAGTTTGGCCAGATCGTCGCCCTGCGCGACCTCGGGGATGCCGGCGACGGCCCACACCCGGTAGCCCGGGGGCCGCTCCGAGTGCTGTTCGCCGCTCAAATCCCCCGCACCTCCTCCGCCAGCTCCAGCGCCTCGCGGGCCATCTGAGCGGAGGCGTCGAGGTCGGTCATCATCAGCGGTACGGCGCGGCAGCGGATACCGGCCGCCTCGACCCGTTCCACGGAGCCGGCGTCCACGGTGTCCACGAGCCAGCCGTCGAGCAGCCCCGAGCCGTAGTGCTCGGCGACCGCCGCGGCCGTCGACTCCACGCCCACCGCGGCGAGCACCTTGTCGGCCATCCCGCGCACGGGCGCGTCCCCGACGATCGGGGAGAGGCCGACCACCGGCACGCCCGCGTCGGCGATCGCCTCGCGGATGCCGGGCACGGCGAGGATCGTGCCGACCGAGACGACCGGGTTGGACGGCGGGAAGAGGATGACGTCGGCCTGGGCGATGGCCTCCAGGACCCCGGGCGCGGGCTTCGCCTGCTCGGCCCCGACCGGCACGATCGCCTCCGCCGGTACCGAGGCCCGCAGCCGTACCCAGTACTCCTGGAAGTGGACGGCCTTGCGCTCGCCCTCCTCCACGACGGCGACATGCGTCTCGACGCGGTCGTCGGTCATGGGGATGAGCCGTACTCCCGGGTTCCACCGGTCGCAGAGGGCCTCCGTCACCGCGCTCAGCGGGTATCCGGCGCCGATCATCTGCGTCCGCACGATGTGTGTGGCGAAGTCCCGGTCACCGAGCCCGAACCACTCCGGGCCGACGCCGTACGCCGCGAGCTCCTCCTTGAGATGGAAGGTCTCGTCGGCCCTGCCCCAGCCCTGTTCCTCGTTGATACCGCCGCCGAGCGTGTACATCACCGTGTCGAGGTCCGGGCAGACCTTCAGCCCGAAGAGGTGGATGTCGTCCCCGGTGTTGCCGATGACCGTGATGTCCGCGTCCGGCACGGCCCGCTTCAGACCACGCAGGAACCGGGCACCACCGATGCCGCCTGCCAGAACCACAATGCGCATTGAAACAGTGTGTCAGCCGCCAGGCTGACTCGTTGAGGGGTGGTCGGGCGACGGGCGGGCAAGTCTTGCAGGCGGGTACGACAACTTGTCAGGCAGTCACCGGACGCGCCTCGGTGTGCGCCGCGCAGGCCGACGAAGTGTGCATCGGCATCTCGGTCAGGCCCGGGTAGTACACGTGCAGGCTCACCGCCGGCTCCAGCGCGTCGTTCACCACGTCGTGCGCGTACCCCGGCGCGAACACCCGTTGGGCTCCCGCCGCCAACACGCGCGTGCCGCGCTCCGTGCGCTCGGTCAGCGTGCCGTCCAGGACGGTCAGGACGCCGGAGGAGCCGCCGTGGTCGTGCAGGCCGCTGCCCTGCCCGGGGACCCAGGACAGCAGCCACACCTCGTAGCCGGGGCCGGTGCGCAGCCGGTGGTACCAGCGCGTGGTGGCGTCGTACCGGACGAGGTGCTCCCACTGCGAGCGGTCGGCGGCGATGGAGCGGGCCAGGCCGACGAACTCGGCGACGGTGGCCGGGTGCTCGCGCGGTGCCTGGAGGAGGTGCGGGACTTCGAGGATGTCGCCGGCGATCTGGAGGTCGCTGTCGCTGTTCATGAGGTGCGTGGGTTCCTTGCGGAAGAAGTGGGGGGTGGCTGGGTGTCGATTGCCGTCCGCCCGGGTCGCGGGGGACGCAGCGGCCCTGGTCGGGGCGTGGGAACAAGCAGCCGAGTCGCGGTGGACTCAGAGGCAGCCGGAGCGGTCGGAGAGGCTCAACAGCCGGAACAGCAACAACAGCTACAGCGAGCGCGGGCAGCACCGTGGGACCCGGCGGTGCGGGTCGAGGTGAGTGCCGAGTTCGCGAGCATGCCCATAAGGACATCGGTTCGCACCTTCAGTGTCAACTCGGCGCCCACCCTGTGGGACATGTTTCACCTCATCCGGTGCATCTCTATGGCGAAAGGTTTGTTCATGGGGTGGACGGGACACATGGCGCACAATCGGGCGCACGGGCGTCGTTGTGATCCTGTGATCCGACTGTGATCCGGTTCGCTTCCGCGCGTGTGTGCAACGAGATCGAACTTCTGGGCGTCCTTTTCCGTACAGGCTCTGCGGAGGGCCGGGGGTCCTCCTGGGTCTTGTCCGCTTGTCAAGGTTTATGCCGATTTGAACACTTTCCGCTATGCCTTGGTTCCGCAGAGTGAATAAGGGGCTCAATAGCAGATCTCGGCTTGACTCGCCCGGAGCAGCACACTTGTAATTTCACTCGTGTCGTTCAGCCGGAATCGGTAACGGCTACATCACGGGGACGCGAAAGACAGACGAGGGGCGCACATGACCGAGCTGGTGCAGCAACTGCTGGTCGACGACGCGGACGAGGAACTCGGCTGGCAGGAGCGCGCGCTGTGCGCCCAGACCGACCCCGAGTCCTTCTTCCCCGAGAAGGGCGGCTCCACCCGCGAGGCCAAAAAGGTCTGCCTCGCCTGTGAGGTCCGCTCCGAGTGCCTCGAATACGCCCTCGCCAACGACGAGCGCTTCGGAATCTGGGGCGGCCTGTCCGAACGGGAGCGTCGCCGGCTGAAGAAGGCGGCCATCTGATCGCACGCCGTCCGTCCGGCCGTCGCGGGCCTGGCCGCAGGACCGAGCGGCGAGGTCGAGCGATGGGGGCGAAGCGTACGAATCGGCACATAGGCATCCGCTGTCACATCCGCTGCATCCGCACGCACATACGTCTCGAACAGGTCTCGAACGGCCCGTCGCAGGTGGGTTATCCACAGGCGGCGGGCTGTTGTGATGCCCAGCCGATAGTGTGGTCGCTCGTCCGAGACACCCCGGTGTCCCCTCGGGGCACGGGCGTCCACCGCAGTCCATCGAACCAGGGCCCGTACCTCGATGTCCGTGCACAGCCACACGGCAGCCCAGCACGACTCCGCTGCCACACCTGAGTTCCCGCGTCATGTGGTGACGGCGGTGCTCGTCTCCCACGACGGTGCCCGCTGGCTGCCCGACGTGCTTGCCGGGCTGCTCGGCCAGGAGCGTCCCGTCCAGTTCGCCGTCGCGGCCGACACCGGCAGCGCGGACCAGTCCGCGCAGCTCGTCACCGAGGCCCTGGGCGCCGACCGCGTGCTGCACCTCGCGCGGCGCACCGGATTCGGCCAGGCCGTCGAGGAGGCCAACCGCACCGCCCCCCTCCTCACCCCGGACGAGCTGACGTATCTGAAACGGCCCAGCGGCTGGGACCCCGTCACGCGCACCTGGCGCGACGACGCCTACGACCTGCCCGAACTCCCCCACGGGGAACCGGTCCAGTGGCTGTGGCTCCTGCACGACGACTGCGCACCCGAACCCGACGCCCTGGCCCAACTGCTGCGCGTCGTGGAGAACGAGCACGAGCTGGGACGCGACGACGTCGCCGTGGTGGGCCCGAAGCTGCGCGGCTGGTACGACCGCCGCCAGCTCCTCGAGGTCGGCGTCACCATCGCCAACTCCGGCCGCCGCTGGACCGGCCTGGACCGCCGCGAGCAGGACCAGGGCCAGCACGACCACGTGCGCCCGGTGCTGTCCGTGTCCACCGCCGGCATGCTCATCCGGCGCGACGTCTTCGAGGAACTCGGCGGCTTCGACCGGCGACTGCCCCTCATGCGGGACGACGTCGACCTGTGCTGGCGCGCCACGGCCGCCGGGCACCGCGTCCTCATCGCCCCCGAGGCGGTCGTACGACACGCCGAGGCGTCCTCCCGCGAGCGCCGCACCGTCGACTGCGTGGGCCGCACCGCCGCCTCCCCGCACAAGGTCGACAAGGCGGGCGCGGTCTACACCCTGCTCGTCAACACCCGCACGGCCGTGCTGCCCTGGGTGCTGCTGCGCCTGGTGTTCGGCACCGTCCTGCGCACGCTCGCCTACCTCGTCGGCAAGGTCCCCGGACAGGCCCTGGACGAGATCCGCGGCCTCGTGGGCACCCTGCTGCGCCCCGAACGGATCATCGCCGGCCGGCGCAGGCGCGGGCGTCCCGTCATCGACAAGGGCGAGCTGCGGGCCCTGTTCCCGCCGCCCGGCGCGACCGTGCGGGCCACCGTCGAACAGGTCGCGGGCAGCGTCGTCGGCAGCTCCGACGCCGAGGTCGCCTCCGGCGCGGGACGGCACGGCAGCGCCGTCGAGTCCGGACCCGGCGGCGACGACGCGGACTTCCTGGAGATAGAACAGTTCGCGCGCCTCAAGCGCATCGCCCGCAAGCCCGGCCCGGTGCTCTTCCTGGTGCTGCTGTTCGTCTCGCTGATCGCCTGCCGCGAACTTCTCGGCAACGGCGCGCTCGCGGGCGGCGCCCTGCTGCCCGCCCCGGCCGAATCCGGCGAGCTGTGGTCGCGTTACCTGGACGCCTGGCATCCGGTGGGCGCCGGCGGCACCCCGTCCGCGCCGCCGTACCTCGCGCTCGTGGCGATGCTCGCCTCCACCCTGCTGGGCTCGACCGGGCTCGCCGTCACCGTGCTGCTGGTCTGCTCGGTGCCGCTGGCCGGATTCACCGCCTACTTCGCCTCCCGCCCGCTCGTCGAGTCGCGCCTGCTGCGTGCCTGGGCGGCCGTCGTCTACGCCTTCCTGCCAGCCGCGACCGGCGCCCTGGCCGGCGGTCGCATCGGCACCGCGGTACTCGCCATCCTGCTGCCGCTCATCGCCCGCGCGGGCATCGCGGCCAGCGGCCTGGCGAACGGCTCCGGCGCGCGCGGCAGTTGGCGCGCCACCTGGGCGTACGCCCTGCTGCTGACGATCGCCACGGCCTTCACACCGATCATCTGGCCGATCGCGCTGCTCCTCGGTATCGGTCTGCTGGCGGTGCGGCGCACCGACCTCACCGCCTACGGCCTGCGCTTCCTGGCCCAGTTCGGGGTGCCCCTGCTGGTGCTCGCGCCCTGGTCGCTGTCGCTGCTGCCGTTCGGCTTCTTCCGCGAGGCCGGTCTGGAGTACGGCTCCTCGGCCGCGTCCGCCCTGGACCTGCTCGGTGCCAGCCCCGGCGGGCCCGGCACCGTCAGCGGGCTGATGCTCATCGGCGTCGTACTGGCCGCGCTGGCCGCCCTGCTGCGCTCCGAGCGTCAGCTCGGGATCCGCACGGCCTGGGCGGTCGCCCTGCTGGGCTTCGTCTTCGCGGTCCTGTCCAACAGTTCCACCTGGGCCGGCCCCGCGACCCTCGTCTACGGCATCGCCCTCCTGGCCGCCGCCCTGCTCGGCGCCGACGGGGCACGCTCGCGCGTGGCCGAGCAGAGCTTCGGCTGGCGTCAGCCGGTCGCCGCGCTCATCGCCTTCACCGCGGCCGCGGGCCCGCTTCTCGTCGCCGCCGGCTGGATGATCCGCGGTGCCGACGGACCGCTGGAGCGGCGCGATCCCGTGCAGGTGCCCGCGTTCGTCGCCGAAGAGAGCGGCACCCGCGACCAGGCCCGCACCCTCGTCCTCGACAGCGACTCCTCGGCGCACGTCGGCTACATGCTCGTGCGCGGCTCCGGCGCCCGCCTCGGCGACGCCGAACTGGCCGTGGCCGACGGGGAGAACGCCAAGCTCGACAAGATCGTCGCCAACCTCGTCGCCGGTTCCGGCGCCGACCAGGCGGACCAGCTCGGCGCGTTCGCCGTGCGCTACGTCCTCGTCCACAAGGGCGCGCCGCGTGACGTCACGCGCGTGCTGGACGCGACGCCGGGGCTGTCGCGGCTGAGTGAGCAGAACGGCAGCGCGCTGTGGCGGATCGACCGCCAGGTGTCGCGGGCGGCCATCGTCGCGGGGTCCGGCTCGGGCGCCGCGGCCGGTGAGCCCCAGCCGGTCGCCGCCGGGCCCGTCGAGATCCACACCACGGTGCCGGCCGGCTCCGACGGGCGCGTGCTGCGGCTCGCCGACAGCGTCGACGACGGGTGGACGGCCACCCTGGACGGCAAGGAACTCACCCCGACCACGGTCGACGGCTGGGCGCAGGGCTTCGAGCTGCCCGCCGACGGCGGCAGGCTGGACGTCACCTACGACGACCCGATCGGCCACACCGCCTGGCTGTGGGTACAGGGCTTCCTCGCCCTCGTGCTCGTCGTGATGGCGCTGCCCGGACGTCGCCGTGACATCGACGACGACCTGCCCGAGGAGGCCCCCGTCCCGGCCGAGGCCATGGCGGGCGACGGACGGCGGGCCCGCCGGCTGCGCGCCCAGGCCGAGGCCGAAGAGGGCGGTCAGGGCGGGGAGTT
Source organism: Streptomyces sp. NPDC036764 (assembly GCF_055609385.1). Lineage (NCBI taxonomy): Bacteria > Bacillati > Actinomycetota > Actinomycetes > Kitasatosporales > Streptomycetaceae > Streptomyces > Streptomyces sp. NPDC036764. The sequence goes on along the minus strand of NZ_JBVJPT010000012.1, from coordinate 19,217 downwards.
CCCGCCCCCTCCCGCACAGGAGCCCTCCACGGCCGTTCCGCAGCAGACTCCGTACGGACAGTGGGACACCCCCAGCTACGCGGGCGCCGAGTACGACAACTACGGCGGCGAGCAGTACCAGGGCGGTCAGGGCGAGGGGCAGTATCCGGCGGGCGGCGCGTACGACCAGGGGTACCAGGCGGATCCGTACCAGGGCGGCCAGTACGACCCGTACGCGTACGGCGGTCAGTCACAGGGCGCGGCGTACGACCCCTCGTACGACCAGACGTACCAGCAGGGTTACGACGCCACGTACGACCCGCAGCAGCACGGCAGTGAGCGTTCCGACGGGAGCCAGCAGTGAACCGCACCACCCTGTCCCTGATCGCCGGCGTCGGCGCCCTCGCCGCCGTCACCGGGTTCGCGGCGCTGGCCTCACCGGACGCCTCCGGTGCGAGCCCTGCGAAGACGGCGGCCGAGCTGCCGGTGGAGCGTACGAGTCTGGTGTGCCCGGCGCCCAGCAGTTCGGACCTCGCCGAGACGACGTACACGTCGTTCACGCCCGTCACCAAGGGGACGGCGAGCGGTGGCAAGGCGGAACTGCTGTCCGCGGGCGAGGAGTCGGGAGCCGCGGCGGGCGGCAAGGGCGGCAAGGACGAGAAGGCAGGCAAGGGCGCCAAGGGCGGCAAGACCGCGACCGCCGGCAAGCCCGTCCTCGCCGCCAAGGAGCCGGGGAAGCCGGTGACCGAGGACGCCTCCGGGGCGGACTCGCCGGCGCTCGTCGGGACCGCCGACGGGAAGTTCGCGCCCGGGTGGACCGTGCAGCAGACCACTCAGGTCGCGGCGGGCACCGGGCGCGGGCTCCAGGGGGTCAACTGCACGGCGCCGGACACCGAGTTCTGGTTCCCCGGGGCCAGCACGGCTCCCGACCGCACGGACTACGTGCATCTGACGAACCCGGACGACTCCGCCGCCGTCGTCGACATCGAGCTGTACGGCAAGGACGGGGCCCTGGAGACCACGGTGGGGGAGGGGATCACGGTTCAGCCGCACTCCGGCGAGCCGATACTCCTGTCCACGCTCACCGGTGAGAAGCAGGACAACGTGACCGTGCACGTGAGTGTGCGCAGCGGTCGCGTGGGCGCCTCGGTGCAGGCGCTGGACGACAAGCTCGGCGGGGACTGGCTCGCGGCGTCCGTCGACCCCGCCGGGAGCCTGGTGATGCCCGGCATTCCCAAGGACGCCACGGCCGTGCGGCTGGTCGCGTTCGCGCCGGGGGAGGCGGACGCGGATCTGAAGGTGCGGCTCGCTTCGCCGTCCGGGCTGATCACGCCCGCCGGGAACGAGACGCTGCACGTCAAGGCAGGGATGACCAGCGCGGTGGACCTCGGTGACGTGATGCGCGGCGAGGCGGGGTCGCTCGTGCTGACGCCCTCGGATCACTCCGTGCCGGTGGTAGCGGCGCTGCGGGTGGTGCGGGGGAAGGGCGCCAAGCAGGAGACGGCGTTCATCCCGGCCAGCCGGGCCGTCGGCACGCGCGCGACGGCGGTGGACAACCGCGAGAAGGGCACGACGCTGTCCGTGACGGCGCCGTCCGGTACGGCTCGGATCAAGGTCACCGCGTCGCCGGGGAGCGAGGGCGGCACGGCCGCCTCGAAGACGTACACGGTCAAGTCCGGTACCACCCAGGAGATTCAGGTGCCGGTCCCGAGCGGCCTGAAGGGCACGTACGCCCTCACGGTCGAGACGGTGTCGGGCGGGCCGGTGTACGCGTCCCGCACGCTCGCGGCGTCGGAGGACGGGGTGTCCGGCTTCACCGTCCAGACACTGCCGGACGACCGGGGGATGGTGGCCGTGCCCGAGGCGGACGAGGACCTGTCGGTCCTGCAGAGGTAGTGGCGGGAGGGCCTTCGGGCCCTCCCCTGCGGCGCTCGGTTCCGCTTGCCGGCCCTGGCCGTCAGTCCTCGCCGTAGCGCGGATCGACCGTCTCCGGTGTGAGGCCCAGCAGCTCTGCCACCTGTTCCACGACCACCTCGTGGACCAGAGCCGCCCGCTCGTCCCGGCCCTTGGTGCGGATCTCCACGGGGCGGCGGTAGATGACCACGCGCGCGGGGCGTCCCTCGCGGGCGGCGATCGTGCCGCCCAGGGGGACCGCCTCGTCGTTCCAGGTCCTGCCGTCCAGGCGGGGGACCTCCAGGACCAGGAAATCGATGTCGGTGAGCTGCGGCCAGCGGCGTTCGAGGCGCTCCACCGAGTCCTGGACCAGGTCCGCGAAGACATCGGCGCGGCTGGCGGCGAGGGGGACCTGGGGTGGTGCGATAGGGCCGCGCATGCCCCGTCCGTGGCGATCACGGCGGCGGGGCCCGGGGCCGGCGGCACGAGGCGGTACAGGGGTGTCCATCACTGATGAAGGGTAGTCCTCACGGCAGGTACGTGTCCGATCGCGGTCGGGTGGCGGGGGCGGCGTCCGCCCGGCCCGTACGGCATGTCGGCAGATGACCATTCCAGCCAAGGTTGGGCTCGATTCCGCATCTCTCCGAGACCGTCGAAGTCAAGGTAATTGTTGGGTTTTGTCGTGAGTTGTGACCGGCCCCGTCGCCGTCCGGGATTCCGCAACGCGGCTTTTGGGCAGGTCAGAAGGGTGGTGCGAGGGGGGCGCGTGGGGCGCGTCACAACACGACACGGTGGGGTGACCTGGGGGAGAGTCGTCGCGGCCCGCTCAAGAGTGCGGTACCGTCCAACGTCGTGAGCCCTGTACGTCGCTGTTCGCGCACCGCTTGCGGCCGCCCCGCCGTCGCGACGCTGACGTACGTCTACGCCGACTCGACCGCGGTCCTCGGCCCGCTCGCCACCTACGCCGAACCCCACTGCTACGACCTGTGCGCCGAGCACTCCGAGCGCCTCACCGCGCCTCGCGGGTGGGAGGTCGTACGCCTGCTGGACGGCTCCGCTCCGGCCCGTCCGAGCGGGGACGACCTGGAAGCGCTTGCCAACGCCGTGCGCGAGGCGGCCCGTCCGCAGGAGCGGGCGGCCGGGGCCGCCGGGGGCAGCCGTGGCGCCGACCCGATGGAGGTCGCGCGGCGAGGTCATCTCAGGATCCTCCGCTCGCCCGACAACTGACGACCGGTTCCCTTCGTCTGTCTTCGCCTCCCTCCCTCGCTCTCCTTCGGCGCGCCTTCGTTTGGTTGAGTGATGCACAAGCATTGACGCGCTGTTGTCGCGGACACGACCATTCCGTATGCCGGAACGAGAAATCGCTTTCCGCATGGCGGAATCCGGGAGGTGCCCGTGTACATCCAGGAACTGGAGCCCGTAGCAGGCTCACTGGGGCTGTCCGCCCTCGTGGCGGCCCTGCCCCTGGTGATCGTGCTCGTCCTGCTGGGCGGGGTCCGGATGAAGGCGCATCTCGCAGGGCTCACCGGGCTGCTGGCGGCCGTACTGGTCGCCTGGCTCGCCTACGGCATGCCGCTCGACCAGACGCTCTCCAGCGGCGCCCAGGGAGCCGTCTTCGGGCTCTTCCCCATCCTGTGGATCGTCGTCAACGCCCTGTGGGTGTACCGGATGACCGTCCGGACGCGGCACTTCGACATCCTTCGGCGGTCGTTCGGGCGGCTGTCGGACGACCCGCGCATCCAGGCGCTCGTCGTCGCGTTCTGCTTCGGCGCCCTGCTGGAGGCCCTCGCCGGCTTCGGGGCGCCCGTCGCGATCTGCTCGGTCATGCTGGTGGCGCTCGGGTTCGAGCCGGTACGCGCGGCCGTCGTCGCGCTGGTCGCCAACACGGCACCCGTCGCCTTCGGCGCGATGGGGACACCCGTGGTGACGCTCGCCCAGGTCACCGGGCTGCCGCTGGACGACGTGGCGTCCGTGGTCGGGCGGCAGACGCCCCTGCTGGCGGTGGTCGTGCCGCTCGTGCTGGTCGGGCTCGTGGACGGGCGGCGCGGGCTTCGGGAGACCTGGGTGCCCGCAGTGGTGTGCGGAGTCGCCTTCGCCGTCGCCCAGTTCGCCGCCTCGAACTACGTCTCCGCGCAACTCGCCGACATCGGCGCCGCCTTGGCCGGCGCGGGCGCCCTGGTCGCCGTACCGCACGCGCGTGTGCCCGCCACCGAGGCCGTGCGCGCGTCCGTGCTGACCGGGTCGCGCAGCGAGGATCTGGACGAGGACGATCCGCGCCGGGAGGTCGTGCGGGCCTACGCGCCGTACGCCCTGATCGTCGTGATCTTCTCCATCGCCCAGATATCCGTGGTCAAGGACTGGCTGGCCGGGGCCACCCAGACGTTCGACTGGCCCTTCCTGAACGTCGCGAACCCGGACGGCGAAGCGGTCGGCGGCAATGTCTTCGCCTGGCCGATCGTGTCCACCGGCGGCACGCTCGTGCTGATCGCCGGGCTGTTCACGGCGGTCGTTCTGGGGGTGCACGCGCGCATGGCCGTCAGGGAGTGGGCCGCCACCGTGCACGAGTTGCGGTTCGCCATCCTCACCGTGACGTCCGTACTCGCGCTCGCGTATGTCATGAACCTGTCCGGGCAGGCCGCCACCATCGGCCACTTCGTGGCGGCGGCCGGTGCCGGGCTCGCCTTCCTGTCGCCGGTGCTCGGCTGGTTCGGGGTGGCGGTGTCCGGGTCGGACACCTCGGCCAACGCGCTGTTCGGGGCGTTGCAGGTGACGGCCGCGCGGGAGTCCGGCCTCTCGCCGGAACTCCTGGCCGCCGCCAACAGTTCAGGAGGTGTGCTCGGCAAGATGATCTCGCCGCAGAACCTCACCATCGCGTGCGCGGCAGTAGGGCTCGCGGGCAAGGAAGGCGACCTGCTGCGGCGGGTGCTGCCGTGGAGCCTGGGGCTGCTGCTGGTGATGTGCCTGATCGTCGTCGGACAGAGCTCACCGGTGCTGGGCTGGATGCTGCCCTGACGTCCGCGCTGACCTTGAGGTTACGGCTTTGGGTCCACTAAGTGGCCGCCCGGCGCACTGTCGGTCCGGGCGGGTAGTTTGTGGTGACCGACAGGACTTTCAGGAGGTTGTCCGTGGCTGCTGATCTGTCACAGCTCGTGAAGGCGTACGACGTGCGCGGGGTCGTACCGGATCAGTGGGACGAGTCGCTGGCCGAGCTCTTCGGCGCCGCCTTCGTCAAGGTCACGGACGCGAGCGCGATCGTGATCGGCCATGACATGCGCCCCTCGTCACCCGGTCTGTCCCGCGCCTTCGCGCGCGGTGCCGCGGCCCAGGGCGTCGACGTCACCGAGATCGGCCTGTGCTCCACGGACCAGCTCTACTACGCCTCGGGCGCGCTGAACCTGCCGGGCGCGATGTTCACGGCCTCGCACAACCCGGCCCAGTACAACGGCATCAAGATGTGCCGCGCCGGCGCCGCCCCGGTCGGCCAGGACACCGGCCTCGCCGAGATCCGCGAACTGGCGGAGAACTGGATGGAGTCGGGCGCCCCGGCCCCGGCCGCACGGACGGGCGTCATCACCCGGCGCGACACCCTCGAGGACTACTCGGCCCACCTCCGCTCCCTGGTGGACCTGACCTCCATCCGCCCCCTGAAGGTCGTCGTCGACGCGGGCAACGGCATGGGCGGCCACACCGTGCCGACCGTGTTCGGCGGCCTCCCGCTCGACGTCGTCCCGATGTACTTCGAGTTGGACGGCACCTTCCCGAACCACGAGGCGAACCCGCTGGACCCGGCGAACATCGTCGACCTCCAGAAGCGGGTCCGCGAAGAGGGCGCCGACCTCGGGATCGCCTTCGACGGCGACGCGGACCGCTGCTTCGTCGTCGACGAACGCGGCGAACCCGTCTCCCCGTCCGCCATCACCGCCCTGGTGGCCTCGCGCGAGCTCGCCAAGCACGGCGGCAAGGGCACGGTCATCCACAACCTGATCACGTCCTGGTCGGTCCCGGAGGTCGTCAGGGAGAACGGCGGCACCCCGGTCCGCACCCGCGTCGGCCACTCCTTCATCAAGGCCGAGATGGCGAAGTCCGGCGCGATCTTCGGCGGCGAGCACTCCGCCCACTACTACTTCAAGGACTTCTGGAACGCCGACACCGGCATGCTGGCCGCCCTTCACGTCCTCGCCGCCCTCGGCGGCCAGGAGGGCCCCCTGTCCGGTCTCGTCGCCCAGTACGACCGCTACGCCGGCTCCGGCGAGATCAACTCCACCGTCGCCGACCAGGCGGACCGCCTCGCCGCGATCAAGACCGCGTACGAGGGCCGCGAGGACGTCCGACTGGACAACCTCGACGGCCTGACGGTCACCTCCACCGACTGGTGGTTCAACGTCCGCCCGTCCAACACGGAGCCCCTCCTCCGCCTGAACGCGGAGGCCCGGGACGAGGAGACGATGAGAAAGGTACGGGACGAGGCCCTGGCCATCATCAGAGCCTGAGCCGACCCGGGCCTTGCCCACCCGTGCCCCCCGGTCTTGCCCACCCCGGGTCTTGCCCCCCGGTCTTGGCGTGACTCACCTGCCGGGGCCTCGCCTTCCGGCGCCGGTCCGCGATTCTTCAGCCTGTCCGGCGTTTGAGGACGAGGCCGTTCAGGCCGAAAGCGGGGTCTGGGGCGGCAGCCCCAGGAGCACCGGGGTGAAGGGGCAGCGCCCCTGGAGGACGGGACGGGCAGGGGCGGCGGGGGCGAATCCCTCGCCGCCCCCGCACAACACCGCCCAACCCCGGCACCCCGCCCTCACCGGCGGTACGCTGACCAGGCACATCCGCACACCCGCACGTACCGCGCACCCCCACCCCAGAAGGGACCCGCCATGCCGCTGGAAGCCGGCCTCCTGGAGATCCTCGCCTGCCCGGCCTGCCATGCCTCCCTCAAGGAGCAGGAAGCCGAGCTGATCTGCACCGGCCAGGACTGCGGCCTGGCATACCCGGTCCGCGACGGCATCCCCGTCCTCCTCGTCGACGAGGCCCGCCGCCCCGCGTAACCGGGCTCCACGGCCGGGGCCAAGCCCGCCGAACACGACGCCACAGGCCGCAGTCCCGACGTCACACCACGGCCACCCCCCGACCCGGCCAAGGCCAAGGCCACGGCCACCGCCCAACCCGGCCACGGCTACAGCCCGACCCGGTCACGGCCACCGCCGGACCCGGACCCGGCCACGGCTGCAGCCCGCCCCCGGCCACGGCTACAGCCCCGACCCAGCCACGGCCAAGGCCACGAAGACGGCCCCGCACGAACACAACCCCACAGGCACACCGCCACAGCACCCGGTATCACGCCTTGGCATTACGCCCCGGCACCACACCCTGGCACCACACCCGCCACAACAGACCCCAAAGAATCCCGGCGATCGGAGGCCGTCGCCCATGCTCGACGAATCGCTGCTGGACACGCCGAAGGCACTCGCCGACGCCGACCGCCGTGCCCTGCTCCGCGGCGCGGCCGAAGCCGGCGCCCGCGTCCGCACCGCCGCCCGGCACGCCGCCGAGGCCGGCGTCAGCGACCTCAAACCGGACGGCCGCCCCCGCGCCGTCCTCATCGCGGGCCCCGGCGCCGCCGCCACCTGCGTCGCCGACCTCCTCGGCACACTCGCCGGCGCCACCACCCCGGTCACCCGACTGGCCCCGGCCGGCGTAGCCCCCGCCGCGGGCGCCCTGCGCTGGGAGCTGCCCGGCTGGGCAGGCTCCGTGGACCTCCTGCTGATCGCCACCCCCGACGGCACCGAGCCGGGCCTGTCCCTGCTCGCCGAGCAGGCCTACCGCCGCGGCTGCGCGGTCGTCGCCGTGGCCCCCGCCGCCACCCCGCTCACCGAGGCGATGCACGGCAACCACGGCCTGTTCGTGCCGATGGCGACCGCCCCGTACGAGCAGGACGAGTCCCTCGCCGCCTCCGCCCCCGGCGTCTTGTGGGCACTGCTCACCCCGCTGCTGGCGCTCCTGGACCGCACCGGTCTGATCACCGCCCCGCCCGACGCCGTCGAGAAGGTCGCCGACCGCCTCGACCACATCGCCGAGCGCTGCGGTCCCGCCATCGCGACATACAGCAACCCCGCCAAGACCCTCGCCGCCGAACTCGCCGACGCGCTCCCGCTGATCTGGACCGAGGGTGTCTCCGCAGGCCCGGCCGGCCGCCGTTTCGCGGCCGCGCTCGCCGAGCTCTCCGGCCACCCCGCGCTCGTCGCCGAACTGCCCGAGGCACTCGCCTCGCACAGCGCCCTGCTCGCCGGCCGGCTCGCGGCGAGCGCCGACCCCGACGACTTCTTCCGGGACCGTGTGGAGGAGACTCCGGCCCTGCACGCGCGCGTGGTCCTGCTGCGCGACCGCCCGATCGGCGGCCTCACCGCCGCGCCCTCCGCCCGGGACCTCGCCCTCAGCCACGACACACCGATCAGCGAGCTGGAGCCGGAGCCCGGCGGTGAGCTGGAGACCCTCGCCGAACTGATCGCCATCACGGATTTCGCCGCCGTTTACCTGGCGCTCGCCTCGGGGGCCTGATCTGTCCCTGGGCGCCCCGACAGCCGTACGCCGGCGGAACCGGCAGTCGTACACCAGGCGAACAGGCGTCCTCCACGAAGAGATCCCGCCTACCCGCAGAGAGCAGGCAGACAACCGCATGGACCGCCTCGACAACACCGTCCGCCCCTACGCCTGGGGTTCCACCACCGCGATCCCGAAGCTCCTCGGCGTCGAGCCGACCGGCGAGCCGCAGGCGGAGATGTGGATGGGCGCGCACCCGGGAGCACCCTCGCGCACCGGGCGCGGGACGCTCGTCGAGGCGATCGAGGCCGACCCGGAGCGCGAGCTGGGCGCGGCGGCCGTGGCGAAGTTCGGCCCGCGCCTGCCCTTCCTCCTCAAGATCCTCGCCGCCGGCGCCCCGCTCTCCCTCCAGGTGCACCCCAACCTGGAGCAGGCGAGGGAGGGTTACGAGGACGAGGAGGCCCGCGGCATCCCCGTGGACGCCGGCCACCGCAACTACAAGGACGCCAACCACAAGCCCGAACTGATCTGCGCGCTCACCGAGTTCGACGGCCTGTGCGGCTTCCGCGACCCCTTGCGGACCGCCGACCTGCTGGAGGGCCTCGGCATCGACTCCCTCAAGCCGTACGTCGACCTGCTGCACGCCCACCCCGAGGAAGCGGCCCTGCGCGAGGTGCTCACCGCGATCCTCAGCGCCGACCCGGACGAGATGGCCCACACCGTCGCCGAGGCCGCGGCCGCCTGCTCCCGCATCGGCGGCGAGTACGCCCCGTACGCCGACATCGCCCACCACTACCCCGGCGACCCCGGCGTCATCGCCGCCATGCTCCTCAACTACGTCCGCCTGCAGCCCGGCGAGGCCCTGTTCCTCGGCGCCGGCATCCCGCACGCGTACCTGAACGGCCTCGGTGTCGAGATCATGGCCAACTCCGACAACGTCCTGCGCTGCGGCCTGACCCCCAAGCACGTCGACGTCCCCGAACTCCTGCGCGTCGTCCGCTTCGAGGCCGGCGACGCGGGCGTGCTGCGCCCCGAGGCCGCCCCCGACGGCGAAGAGGTCTACGAGACCCCGATCGACGAGTTCCGGCTCTCCCGGTACGTCCTCCCCGAGGGCACCACCGCCCACGACCTCACCCGCGCGACCCCACAGATACTGCTCTGCACGGCCGGTGCCGTCCGCGCCGGCGAGCACGAGCTGACGCCGGGCGGCTCCGTCTTCGTACCGGCGGGCGAAAAGGCCGAAGTGTCCGGGGCCGGTACGGTCTTCCGGGCCACGGTCGTCGCCTGACCGAGGGCATCTCACGACCCGGCGCGCCACAGTCGGACCGGGCTGCAACAATGGCCCACCGGCAAAGGACGGGCAAAGCCGATCGGGGGCGAGGCTCCCTCGGCGACGCCCTGAACGGCGTACGTACGAAGCCATGGGGCATGAGGTCCCGAGGCCGTGAGGCCCCGAGGGCTGCGAACGCCACGAAGGCTACGAAAGCGAAGGGACAACGCGACACATGAGCGCGTCAGGCGGTACCAGGGCGATCGTGGCGGCACTCGCCGCCAACCTCGCAATCGCGGCAGCGAAGTTCGTGGCGTTCGCGTTCAGCGGCTCGTCGTCGATGCTCGCCGAGGGCGTGCACTCGCTCGCCGACTCAGGCAACCAGGCCCTGCTGCTGGTCGGCGGCAAGAAGGCCCAGCGCGAGGCGACCCCGCAGCACCCCTTCGGCTACGGCCGCGAGCGCTACATCTACGCCTTCCTCGTCTCGATCATCCTGTTCTCGGTGGGCGGCATGTTCGCCCTCTACGAGGGCTACGAGAAGATCAAGCACCCGCACGAGATCGAGCACTGGTACTGGCCGGTCGGCGTGCTCGTCTTCGCGATCATCGCCGAGGCCTTCTCCTTCCGTACGGCCATCAAGGAGTCGAACCTCCTGCGCGGCAGGAAGTCGTGGAAGGAGTTCGTCCGCCACGCCAAGGCCCCCGAGCTGCCCGTCGTCCTCCTGGAGGACCTCGGCGCGCTGATCGGTCTGGTCCTCGCCCTGGGCGGCGTCGGCCTGGCCCTGCTCACCGGCGACGGCGTCTGGGACGGCATCGGCACCATCTGCATCGGCGTCCTGCTCGTCCTGATCGCGGTCGTCCTGGCCATCGAGACCAAGTCGCTGCTGCTCGGCGAGTCCGCGGGTGTCGAGAACGTCCAGAAGATCGAGGCCGCGATCGTCGACGGCGATGTGGTCACCCGCATCATCCACATGCGCACGCTCCACCTCGGCCCCGAGGAACTCCTGGTCGCCGCCAAGATCGCCGTCCAGCACGACGACACGGCCGGCCAGGTCGCCTCCGCGATCAACGCCGCCGAGGCCCGTATCCGCGAGGCCGTCCCGATCGCCCGCGTCATCTACCTGGAGCCCGACATCTACAGCGAGGCCGAAGCGGCCAAGGGCGCCGACCGCGAGGCGACCCCCGGAGGCCCGGCACAGCACGGCACCGAGCACTGACCCGTACGGCTACGGGGCCCGCCGAGTGGATCGGCGGGCCCCGTAGTCATTGCCGCGGTGCCGGTTCGGCCGTCATGCCGGCAGGTGCCAGTTCGGGGCGATCGGAGCGCGACCCTGCCGCCGTACGACCCGGGCAGCGATCCCAAGTCCGACCCCGACCAGCATCAGCACCGCCCCGAGCACGATCGCCGTACCGAGGGCGGCAGGTACGGCGTAGCCGTCGATCGCGCGCCCCCGGATCTCGGACTCGGCGAAGGTCCCGCCCCGGTCGTCGAGAAAAGTGCGCGAATCACGGGCGTTCGCTCGGTTGTCACCCAGCAGGAACAGCCGTCCCTCGGGAACCCGGACGTCGTAGGACGCAACCCCGAACCCGCCACCCGCCTCCCCGCCCTTCAGATACGGCTCCTCGATCGGCTTCCCGTTCACGGTGACGCGCCCGGCCGCGCCCGCCCCCGTGCAGCACGCCACCCGGTCGCCGCCCACGCCGATGACCCGCTTGACCACGAGCCCGTCGAAGCCGTACCGGTCCGGCGCCGAGAGCACCACGACGTCCCCGCGCCGCACCTCGTCCCCGCCGGTCCGCTCGTAGAAGATCCGGTCACCCGGCCCGTACGTCGGTGTCATGCTCTCGCTCGACACGACGGCGCCCCCGAGCGCGACCCGCGCAAAGGCGACCCCGCCCAACCCCAACACCAGCCCCAACAGCCCCACTACGACGGCTGCGACCCCAAGTCTTCGCCCTGTGCCCGCCATTGCACCCCTCCCCATACGGCCCCTGCGTGTGCGGAGCGTAACCGGCCCGTGTGACCCGGCAGTGCGGGGCCCGCGCCCGACAACACCCGGACGCGGACCCGCTCGACGCCGCTAACCGACCTCGCGCAGCACCCCGAGCACGGCCGACTCGTCCGGCGCCGCCAACAGCCGCTCCCGGAACTCCGCGTCCATCAACTTCCGCGACAGCAGCGCCAGAATCCGCAAGTGCTCGTCCCCGGCGGCCGCCTCCGGTACGGCGATCATGAACACGAGCCTCGCCTTCGTACCGTCCGGCGAGCCCCACTCGACGCCCTCCGCGGACCGCGCGAAACCGACGACCGGCGCGCTCACCGCATCCGTCTTGGCATGCGGAATCGCGATCTCCTCGCCGAGCCCGGTCGTCCCCTGCGCCTCCCGGCGCAGCGCCGTCGCCACGAGCTCGTCCGGATCCACGACCTTGCCGGTCCGCCCGAGCAGCTCCGCCATCTCACGGATCGCGGACTCCTTGTCACCGGCGCCGAGCCGGACCCTCACGGTCTGCTCGGTGAGATACCCGGAGAGGACCTCGGCCACTTCGGCGGCGCCGGCCGGGACAGCGTCGTCGGCAGAGTCAGCCGGGCCGGCCTGCCTGGGCACGCCCCCCTGCTCCACGACCCCTGCGCCGGCACCACCACTTGCGCCCGCTCCGACACCGGCACCGACACCGGCCCCCACGAGCACAGCCTCGCGCGCACCCACGCTCACACCGACGCCCGCCTCCCCGCGCCGCCTGCGCTCACCCAGGTCGACGAGGGCGACCGTCGTCAACGCGGTGACGACCGAACCGATCACCACGGCCACGAAGAACATCGGCACACCGCTCACCGCGCCCAGCACGGCCACGATCGGCCCGCCGTGCGGCACCGCGTCCTCGACGCCGGCGACCCCGGCGACCGCCCCGGCGACCGCGCCGCCCAGCATGTTGGCGGGGATGACCTGCGCGGGCCGCGCCGCCGCGAACGGGATCGCGCCCTCGGAGATGCCGAAGCAGCCCATGAACAGCGACGCGAGCCCGGTCTCCCGCTCCTGCTCGGTGTACAGCCGCTTGCGTATCAGCGTGGCCAGACCCTGACCGAGCGGCATGACCGGGATCGCGGCCGCGCACATACCCATGACCGTCTGGTTGCCGGTCGCGATGAGCCCGGCGCCGAACAGGAACGCCGTCTTGTTGACCGGCCCGCCCATGTCGAACGCGATCATGAGCCCGAGAATCGCGCCGAGCAGGATCGCGCTCGTACCTGTCATCCCGCTGAGCCAGTCGGTCAGGTTCTCGAACACCCAGGAGATCGGCTTGCCGATGACATAGATGAAGAACATGCCGAGCGCCGTGGTCGCCACGATCGGGATCACGATGATCGGCATGATCGGCCGCGCGAACTTCGGGACCTTGACCTTCTTGATCCACAACACCAGATATCCGGCGAGGAACCCGGTCACGATCGCCCCGATGAACCCGGCGCCCGCCTTCGAGTCGTACAGCTCACCGGTGTTGGCGATCCAGCCGCCGACCATGCCGGGCACGAGGGCGGGCCGATCCCCGATCGCATACGCGATGTAACCGGACAGGATCGGCACCATCAGCGTGAAGCCGATGACGCCGATGTTGTTCACGTCCATCCAGAAGGAGTCCTTCGGGATGACCAGACCGCCCGACGGGTCCGTGTGGCCGCCGAGCGACAGCGAGATCGCGATCAGCAGCCCGCCGACCACCACGAACGGGATCATGTAACTGACCCCGTTCATCAGCGCCTTGTACCCGACACTGCGCTCCTTGCCGCCGCCGGACGCGCGGCTCGCGGGGCCCGTGGGGGTGCCCCCTGGTGTGTGCACCGGCGCCGACATCACACGCTCGATCAACTGCTCGGGGTGACGAATGCCCTCGGCCACACCCACGGTCAGCACCCGCTTGCCCGCGAAACGGCTCAGGTCCACGTCCTTGTCCGCGGCGACGATGACGCCGTCCGCATGCTTGACATCGTTGTCATCGAGAACGTTTTCAGCCCCGATGGATCCCTGCGTCTCCACCTTCATGTCGATGCCGCGACTCTCGGCGGCCTGCGCGAGCTTTTCAGCCGCCATGTACGTGTGGGCGATGCCGGTCGGGCACGCGGTCACCGCGAGCAGCTTCAACCGCTGCTGCCCGCCACCGCCGCTGCCCGTGGGGGGAGGGCCGGCCGGATTGGTCACGTCGATCTCCTAACGCCTTTGTCGTGCGGAAACGCCGTCCCGGGCGCCCGCAAGATCGATCAGTTGTTCCGATCTCCAGGCATCCTGCCCCAGCTCCCCGCAAGCTCAAAGGGGCAGAGTTCCCGGAACATCCCGGTCTGCCGACACCTGTGAACCGTTCGTTGGTGTCCTGTTATCGCTCCCGCACCCGACCGTCACCTGACCTGCCGCCGACGTCTGAGCAACCCCTCTCCCCGCCCACCCTCGGGCCACTTGATGGCTCGATCTGTTCGGAGGCGGACTGGGGGCGGCCGGGCGTCCCGGTGTAGCTTGGGACAGAGCCAGACGTCGCTGCTGATGGCGGTCGGGCGGTCCCGACAAGGACCGACCGAGGGAGAGAGGGCCTCCGACGGACTGCGCTGCGCGTACGCGGGCATGCCTGTGTCCTCTTCGGGCACCCCGGTGTCCGCCGCCGCGCAGACCAGCCGTACCCACCCTCGCCCCAACCCCGAGGAGCAGCTCGTAATGACGACTGTCGAGAACCGACAGGACTTCAAGGTCGCCGATCTCTCCCTGGCCGACTTCGGCCGCAAGGAGATCACCCTCGCCGAGCACGAGATGCCCGGCCTGATGGCGATCCGCAAGGAGTACGCCGAGACCCAGCCGCTGGCCGGCGCCCGCGTCACCGGCTCCCTGCACATGACCGTGCAGACCGCCGTCCTGATCGAGACCCTGGTCGCCCTGGGCGCCGAGGTCCGCTGGGCGTCCTGCAACATCTTCTCCACCCAGGACCACGCCGCCGCCGCGATCGCCGTCGGCCCGAACGGCACCGTGGACAACCCCCAGGGCATCCCGGTCTTCGCCTGGAAGGGCGAGACCCTGGAGGAGTACTGGTGGTGCACGGAGCAGGCGCTGACCTGGCCGAACACGCCCACCGGCGGCCCGAACATGATCCTGGACGACGGCGGTGACGCCACCCTCCTCGTGCACAAGGGCGTCGAGTACGAGAAGGACGGCAAGGTCCCCTCGGTCGACACCGCCGAGTCGGACGAGCACCGCGTCATCCTCGAACTCCTGCACCGCACCATCACGGACGGCTCGCAGAAGTGGACCCAGCTCGCGTCCGAGATCCGCGGCGTGACCGAGGAGACCACGACCGGCGTCCACCGCCTGTACGAGATGCAGCGCGACGGCGTCCTCCTGTTCCCGGCGATCAACGTGAACGACGCCGTCACCAAGTCGAAGTTCGACAACAAGTACGGCTGCCGCCACTCCCTGATCGACGGCATCAACCGCGCCACCGACGTCCTGATCGGCGGCAAGACCGCGGTCGTCTGCGGCTACGGCGACGTGGGCAAGGGCTGCGCGGAGTCCCTGCGCGGTCAGGGCGCCCGCGTGATCATCACCGAGATCGACCCGATCTGCGCCCTCCAGGCGGCGATGGACGGCTACCAGGTCACGACCCTCGACGAGGTCATCGACCAGGCCGACATCTTCATCACCACGACCGGCAACAAGGACATCATCATGGCCTCGGACATGGCCAAGATGAAGCACCAGGCGATCGTCGGCAACATCGGCCACTTCGACAACGAGATCGACATGGCCGGCCTCGCCAAGATCCCCGGCATCGTCAAGGACGAGGTCAAGCCGCAGGTCCACACCTGGAAGTTCCCCGACGGCAAGGTGCTGATCGTCCTCTCCGAGGGCCGCCTGCTGAACCTGGGCAACGCCACCGGCCACCCGTCCTTCGTGATGTCCAACTCCTTCGCCGACCAGACGCTGGCGCAGATCGAGCTGTTCACCAAGCCGGACGCCTACCCGACCGGTGTGTACACGCTGCCCAAGCACCTGGACGAGAAGGTCGCCCGCCTCCACCTGGACTCGCTCGGCGTAAAGCTGACGACGCTCCGCCCGGAGCAGGCCGCCTACATCGGCGTCGAGGTCGAGGGCCCGTACAAGTCGGACCACTACCGCTACTGAGCCGAGCCGGCTCCATGCGGACCGCGGTGCCGCCGAACCGGCCGCCTGAACCGGGTTGCCGCTGAACCGGACCGCTTGAACCGGGTTGCCGTACGACGACGCTCGTACGGCAACCCGCGGCGAGAGCAATCCGGCTGGGCGGCGCGCTCCGGCGGCACTTCACCGGCGTGGCCGCAAGCAGCGTTCCTCCGAGGCAGGCCCCCGCACCCCCGTGCCGGGGGCCTGCCTCTTTGGCCCACATGGCCGGCCCGCGTAGCCTCATCGGCCGAAGTGGCCGGGGCCATCCCGTCCAGCCCGTCCGTCAAGCACCAGGACCCCGATGCCCCGCGGCCGCTATTCGCTCCACGATCCGCACGATCACACCCCCCTCGCAGAAGAGCATTTCCACTGCGCCCCCGGCCCTTCCGGCTGGCGCTACGTCGCTCAGCTCACCACCCCCGCGGGCGATCACAGCGGCTCCGTCGACCTGGCCCTGGACGAGCTGGGCCGCCCCATCCGCCTCGAACTCCACGCCGGCGGCTGGCAGGTACGCGGTGCCGCCCTGGACGGCGTCACCTGGGTCCGCACCGACCCCACCGGAGTTCACGCCACCGAAGGCAATGTGCGCGCCCACGCCTTCACCGGCACGTCCCCCGCGTTCCTCATCGCCACCACCCGTCTCCTCCGCCTCACCCCTTCCGCACCGGCAACCCGCGTCCGCCTCGTGGCCTTCACGGATCCGGTCCTCGCCCCGCGCACGGTGGACCAGTCCTGGGCGTTGGTGGAAAGACAAACACACGCCACTGACAATGGCCCCCTGGCCGTGGACGAATACCAGGTCACAGCCCTGGACACGGGCGAGCAGCACGCCGTACACATCGCCGGCGACGTGGTCCTCTCGGCCCCCGGCATCGAGCTGGAGGACCTGGACTCGCCGCCGTCGACGCTCGCTTGAGCCGGCTAGGCGGGGGGAGCGAAGCCCGTGGCGGGCGGGTCGTCCGACGCCGCACCCTGCGGCGCCGGCGCAGCGGGCTGCCGTACGGCGTCCCGCGCGACGGGCGGGTGCCCAGCACCTGCCGGCGCCACATACGGACCACTGACCGGGGCGACGCCCCCGCCATGTGCGCCAGGCGCTGGTGGAGCGGGCGCAGCCACAGCAGCGCCATTACCGAAGGCGCGCCGTGCCTCCCGTGCCTGCCGCTCCTGAAGAACCGCGGCCAGATAGGCGGCCGGCGGCACGCCGTGGGGCGCCGGAGCGCCGGTGCGCCCCGCGAGGTCCGTCGCGAGCCGCTCAGCCATGCTCCAGGCGACCTGCGGATCGAGCTGCTGCATCCGCGTCAGGTACTGGCGAATCGCGAGCCACAGACCATCGGGAACCGCCGACAGGTCGAGCCCCGCGAACCGCCCGGCCAACCACGGCGGAGGCGGCGGAACGAAGCCCGTCCGCGTCACGGGCACGCGCTCCCGCACGACGAGAGTCCCGGCGAACACATCACCCAGCCGCCGCCCGCGCTCGGACACCAGCGAAGCGATGACGGCGACGACCCCGAGCGTCATCAGAATCTCGATCA
Source organism: Streptomyces sp. NPDC036764 (assembly GCF_055609385.1). NCBI lineage: Bacteria > Bacillati > Actinomycetota > Actinomycetes > Kitasatosporales > Streptomycetaceae > Streptomyces > Streptomyces sp. NPDC036764. The sequence goes on along the minus strand of NZ_JBVJPT010000012.1, from coordinate 1,843 downwards.
CACCGATGAGGCCCCGCACCAGTGCGTGCCGGAACCGGATCGGCCCGCCGTCGTCACGCACCACCCGCAGCCCGCAGGCCAACTTCCCGAGCGAACGCCCATGACTGAGCGTCTCGACGGCGATCGGCCCGCCGACCAGCAGCAGCACGAACATGGCGATGGACAGTGCGGTCTGCGCTGCCTCGTCCAGAGAAGCGGTGGCGATCACGACACCCGTCGTCACGACGAGGTAGGCGATCAAGGCCACAGCCAGATCGAGCAGCACGGCCAGCGCCCTGCTGGGCAGCTTCGCAGGGCGCAACTCCAGCGCCACCGCCTCGCCCGTCACCAGCTCACTCACGCCGACCGTCCTTCCCCTGACCTGCCCTCGGAATGGCCAGTCTGCCAAGCTGAGGGCGCATCGCGCCGCAGTACGACAAGCTGACGTCCAACGACGAGTCGCCGACGAACAGCCGGGGAGCAGGAAAGCAGATGGACCTCGACGTCTTCGTCACCGCCCACCGCGCCGAGTGGGACCGCCTCGACGCCCTGCTCGGGCGCCAGCGCCGCCTCACCGGCGCCGAGGCCGACGAACTCGTCGCCCTCTACCAGCGCACCGCCACTCACCTGTCCCTGATCCAGTCCAGCGCACCCGACCCCCAGTTGACCGGCAGGCTCAGCCAACTCGTGGCACGCGCGCGTAGTGCCGTGACAGGCACGCGACGCGCCTCTTGGCGCGACGTCACACGCTTCCTCGCATACGGCTTTCCGGCCGCGGTCTACCGTGCGCGCCACTGGTGGGTGCCCACGGCACTCCTGTCCACCCTCGTCGCGGCCCTCCTGGGCTGGTGGATAGGCACCCATCCCGAGGCACAGGCCACCATCGCGGCCCCCAGCGAACTACGCGAGCTCACCCGCCCCGGCGGCCAGTACGAGACGTACTACTCCAGCCACCCCGCGGCCTCCTTCGCCGCCCAGGTCTGGACGAACAACGCCTGGGCAGCCGCCCTCTGCCTGATCCTCGGCGTCTTCCTGGGCCTTCCGGTCCTCTGGATCCTCTTCCAGAACATGCTGAACCTCGGTGTCGGCTTCGGCCTGATGTCCTCAGCAGGACGCCTGGACACCTTCCTCGGCCTCGTCCTGCCGCACGGCCTCCTCGAACTGACCGCGGTCTTCGTAGCCGCCGGCACGGGCTTGCGCCTCGGCTGGACACTCATCGACCCCGGCCCCCGCACCCGACGCTCAGCTCTCGCCGAGGAAGGCCGAGCCGCGATCGGCATGGCAATCGGCCTGGCCCTGGTCCTTTTCGTCTCAGGCGCCATCGAAGGCTTCGTCACCCCGTCAGGCCTGCCCACCTGGGCCCGCATCACCATCGGCGTCGTCGCTGAGCTGGCATTCCTGGCATACGTCTTTGTCCTCGGCGGCCGTGCCGCCCGCTCCGGAGAGACAGGCGACCTCGATGCGGCCGAGCGCAGCGCCGCCGTTCCGACGGCGGCTTGATGTGCGTGCACACCTGTTGAGCTGCTAGTCTCCTCTTCGCCCCACAAGAGCCGTTGACACGGAGCGCGTGGGGAGGTAGATTCGAACAGTTGCCTGGAAATGGGTACAGTCCCATCGGGCAGAGTGAGTGTCTGTCTGCTTCAGTGGAACTTTGATTCCCAGGAAGCCTCCTCCCGATGATTTCGGAAATGAACGGCTGGTTAGTCCGGCCTGAAGCTTCTGATAAAGTCGGAACCGCCGGAAAGGGAAACGCGGAAGCGGAAACCTGGAAAGCACCGAGGAAATCGGGTCGAGAAAAGATCTGATAGAGTCGGAAACGCAAGACCGAAGGGAAGCGCCCGGAGGAAAGCCCGAGAGGGTGAGT
>NZ_JBVJPT010000011.1:0-316407 GCF_055609385.1 Streptomyces sp. NPDC036764 | reverse complement strand
CCCCTACGGCGACTACTACATGTGGGCCGACGACGACAAGCAGTACGCCGACGCCCGCATCATCTTCGTCGACACCGAAGCCTCCAACTGGACCTACGACCCCGTCCGTGGCCAGTACTTCTTCCACCGCTTCTTCTCCCACCAGCCGGACCTCAACTACGAGAACCCGGCCGTGCAGGAGGAGATCCTGGCCGCCCTCCGCTTCTGGCTGGACCTCGGAATCGACGGGTTCCGGCTCGATGCCGTGCCCTACCTGTACGCGGAAGAGGACACGAACTGCGAGAACCTTCCGGCCACGCATACGTTCCTCAAGCGGGTCCGCCGCGAGATCGACGCGATGTATCCGGACACGGTGCTGCTGGCGGAGGCGAACCAGTGGCCGGAGGACGTCGTCGACTACTTCGGCGACTACTCCCGTGGTGGGGACGAATGCCACATGGCCTTCCACTTCCCGGTCATGCCGCGCATCTTCATGGCGGTACGGCGGGAGTCGAGGTACCCGGTTTCGGAAATCCTCGCCAAGACGCCGGCCATTCCCTCCGGCTGCCAGTGGGGCATCTTCCTGCGCAACCACGACGAGCTGACCCTCGAAATGGTCACCGACGAGGAACGCGACTACATGTGGGCGGAATACGCCAAGGACCCCCGCATGCGCGCCAACATCGGAATCCGGCGTCGCCTCGCGCCCCTGCTGGACAACGACCGGCACTCGATCGAACTGTTCACCGCGCTGCTGCTCTCCCTGCCGGGCAGTCCGATCCTCTATTACGGCGACGAGATCGGCATGGGCGACAACATCTGGCTCGGCGACCGCGACGCCGTGCGCACCCCCATGCAGTGGACCCCGGACCGCAACGCCGGCTTCTCCACCTGCGATCCCGGGCGGCTCTGCCTGCCGACGATCATGGACCCGGTCTACGGCTACCAGGTGACGAACGTCGAGGCGTCCATGGCCTCGCCGTCCTCGCTCCTCCACTGGACCCGCCGGATGATCGAGATCCGCAAGCAGAACCCGGCGTTCGGCCTCGGCACCTACACCGAACTCCAGTCGTCGAACCCGGCGGTCCTCGCCTTCCTGCGCGAATACGAGGACGACCTGGTGCTGTGCGTGCATAACTTCGCGCGCTTCGCACAGCCCACCGAGCTCGACCTGCGCGAGTTCAGCGGACGCCACCCGGTCGAGCTGTTCGGCGGGGTGCGATTCCCGGCCATCGGCGAACTGCCGTATCTGCTGACCCTCGGGGGCCACGGCTTCTACTGGTTCCGGCTCACCCGAGTCGCATCCCGCATCGGCAGACGACTTTGAGCGTGAGCTTCGAGCGTGTGCCGAGGAAAGGACGCGTCACCATGCAGAAGACCGCATCTCCCCGACCCACCCGTACGGTCGACGCAAGCCCCATGGCCTCGCTGGCCGGGCTGCTGCGCGAGTGGCTGCCACGCCAGCGCTGGTTCGCGGGCAAGGACCGGCCCGTCACCGACCTCGCACTGCTGTCCATGACGGAGCTGTTCCCGGGCTGTCTGCATCTGCTGGTGCACGCCGGTCACTCGGCGGTGCCCTCGCCCGGCGGCGCTCCCCCGGCCGGCGACTGCTACCAGTTGCTGCTCGGCGTTCGGCAGCATCTGTCGCCGCGCCTCGGGAAGGCGCTCATCGGTCGAGCGGAGGAAGGTCCGCTCGCCGGTCTGACGGTCTTCGACGCGCTCCAGGACCCCCGCTCGGCCCAGCTCCTCCTGGACCGGCTGCGGCACCCCGGTACGGCCGGGCCGCTGCGCTTCGAGGGGGACCCGTCCGTGTCGTTGCCGGCCGGGCTCGTGCCGCGGCTGCTGGACGCCGAGCAGTCCAACTCCTCCCTGGTGTACGGCGACTCGTACATCCTGAAGCTGTTCCGGCGCATCCAGCCCGGCGTCAATCCCGACCTGGAGCTGTCCGGCGCGCTGGCCCAGCAGGGCTGCGGCCGGGTACCGGCTCCCGTGGCCTGGTTCCGCACGACACACCCCTGGGAGGCGACGCTCGGCGTGCTTCAGCCGTTCCTGCGTGACGCCTCCGACGGCTGGACACTGGCGCTCGGTGCGCTGGCCTCCGGTGACGACTTCACCGCCGAGGCACGTCAGCTCGGGCAGGCGACGGCGGAGGTGCACCTGGCGCTGGCGTCGGCGTTCCCCTCCCGGGCGCACGCCGAGAACGGCCGAACCGCGGCGGCGATGACCGAACGCCTGGAGCTCGCCGCGCACTTCGTCCCCGCGCTCCAGCCCTATGTCCCGGGGCTGCGCACCGCCTTCGGCACCCTCGCCGCCTGCGATCCCGGGCCGCCCGCCCAGCGCATCCACGGTGACCTGCACCTCGGTCAGGTGCTGTGGGCCGGCCGGGAGTGGTTCGTCATCGACTTCGAGGGCGAACCGTCCCGCCCGCTGGCCGAGCGGCGTGGCGTGCACTCCCCGGTGCGGGACATCGCCGGCATGCTGCGCTCCTTCGACTACGCCGCGCGCCAGCGCCGGCCGTGGCGGCCGGAGTGGGCGCGCCGCTGCCGGGAGGCCTTCTGCGCGGGCTATGCCGCCCGCGCCGGCTGGGACCCGCGCACCAAGCACGGGCTGCTCCGTGCCTACGAGACCGACCGCGCCGTGTACGAGGTGCTGTACGAGGCCCGGCACCGACCCGACTGGTTGCCCGTACCTATGGCGGCGATCGAACGCCTCGCCGTGAGAGGAGCCTGACCCCATGGCCCTGCACGAGACCTCGCGGCCCGAGTCGGCCGGACCCGGCCGGCTCGCCACCGCGCCCGCCCTCGATCCGGCCGAGCGTGAACGCCTGCTGTCGGGCGCGCACCACGATCCGCACGCGCTCCTCGGGGCACATCCGGTCCCGGGCGGGATCGCGGTGCGGGCGCTGCGCCCGTTCGCGCGTGCGGTGAGCGTCGTGGTCGACGGCGAACGCACCGCGCTGGTCTCGGAGGGCGGTGGTCTGTTCTCCGCCGTACTGGCACTGGACGCGATCCCCGCGTACACGCTGCTGGTGTCGTACGCCGAGGACGGGTCGGACGAGCGTGAGGTCCATGATCCGTACCGCTTCCTGCCCGCCCTCGGCGAATTCGACCTGCACCTCATCCGCGAGGGCCGGCACGAGGAGCTGTGGAAGGCGCTCGGCGCCGAGCCGATGACCCATCAGGGCGTGGCCGGCACCCGCTTCACGGTGTGGGCGCCGAACGCGCAGGGTGTGCGGGTCGCCGGGGACTTCACCTGCTGGGACGGGACGGCGTTCCCGATGCGGTCGCTCGGGGCGTCCGGGGTGTGGGAGCTGTTCCTGCCCGGCATCGGCGAGGGCACCCGGTACAAGTTCGAGATCACCTCCCGGCACGGCCACCGCTTCCTCAAGGCGGATCCGATGGCACGCCGGGCGGAGGTCCCGCCGGACACGGCGTCGATCGTGCACGCCTCGCACTACGAGTGGGGCGACGAGCAGTGGATGGCGCACCGGGGTGACGTACCGGTGCACCAGGCCCCCCTCTCGGTGTACGAGGTCCATCTGCCGTCCTGGCGGCCGGGCCTGACGTACCGCGAACTCGCCGAGCAGCTCCCCGCCTACGTGAACTACCTCGGCTTCACGCACGTCGAGTTCATGCCGGTCGCGCAGCATCCGTTCGCCGGTTCCTGGGGCTACCAGGTCACCGGCTTCTACGCGCCCACGGCCCGCATGGGCACTCCCGACGACTTCAAGTACCTGGTCGACGCCCTGCACCAGGCAGGCATCGGCGTCATCATGGACTGGGTGCCGGCCCACTTCCCGAAGGACGACTGGGCGCTGAGCCGGTTCGACGGGGAGCCGCTGTACGAGCCCGGGGACTCGCGGCGGGCCGAGCATCCGGACTGGGGGACGTACGAGTTCGACTACGGGCGCACCGAGGTGCGCAACTTCCTCGTCGCCAACGCCACGTACTGGTGCGAGGAGTTCCACATCGACGGGCTCCGGGTGGACGCCGTCGCCTCCATGCTCTATCTCGACTACTCGCGGGAATCCGGGCAGTGGGCGCCGAACGAGTTCGGGGGGCGCGAGGACCTGGCCGCGATGACGTTCCTCCAGGAGATGAACGCGACGGTGTACCGGCGCAACCCCGGGGTCGTCACCATCGCGGAGGAGTCGACCGCCTGGGACGGGGTGACCCGGCCGACCGACAGCGGCGGGCTCGGCTTCGGGCTGAAGTGGAACATGGGCTGGATGCACGACTCGCTCCAGTACATCTCCAAGGAGCCGGTGCACCGTAAGTACCACCACAACGAGATGACCTTCTCGATGGTGTACGCCTACAGCGAGAACTACGTGCTGCCCATCTCCCACGACGAGGTCGTGCACGGCAAGCAGGCCCTGGTCTCCAAGATGCCGGGCGACTGGTGGCAGCGCCGCGCCAACCATCGAGCATATCTGGGCTTCATGTGGGCGCACCCGGGCAAGCAACTGCTCTTCATGGGGCAGGAGTTCGCACAGGGCGCCGAGTGGTCGGAAGCACATGGTCCGGAGTGGTGGCTGCTCGATCCCGGGTACGCGTCGGCCGGGGACCATGAGGGCGTGCGGGATCTGGTCGCGGATCTGAACGCCCGCTACCGGGCGACCCCGGCCCTGTGGGAGCGGGACACCGACCCGGGCGGGTTCCGGTGGGTGCTCGGGGACGCCGGCGACGACAACGTCTTCGCCTTCCTGCGGTTCGGCGCCGACGGCACTCCACTGCTGGCCGTCAGCAACTTCTCCCCCGTGGTCCGCCACGACTACCGCCTCGGCGTCCCGGATTCGGTGGTCGCCTGGCACGAGGTCCTCAACACGGACGCCGCGCGGTACGGCGGAAGCGACGTCACCAACCCCGGTCCCGTCAAAGCGGAGGACGGGCACATCCGCCTGACGCTGCCTCCGCTGGCGACGGTGTGGCTGCTGCCTGAACGGATGTGACGCCGGAGTTCTCCGTTCCCGACACCATCCGGTCCCGGCTGGGCTAGATTCGGGCAGCGCCGATAACGGAACTCATCGGTGACGTCACACCCGGTACACATCTGGAGCAGTGCACATGCGCGACCTCGGCCTCGCTCCCCCTCGCGTCACGCCCCTGATCGGCGGTCTCGCCGACAGTCTCTTCGAGACGGCGGTCGTCAACCCGACGTTGCCGATGCTCGCGCGCCGTGCCGACCCCTCCTCCACCGTATGGGAGGAGGTGACCGCCGCGGAACTGCGCGACGAAGTGGCCGATCTGGCCAAGGGGCTGATCGCGTCCGGCATCTCGCCCGGCCACCGCGTGGCCATCATGGCGCGCACCCGGTACGAGTGGACGGTGCTCAGCTACGCGCTGTGGACGGTGGGCGCCGAGGTGGTCCCGATCTATCCGACGTCGTCACGCGACCAGGTCGAGTGGATCCTGCGGGACGCCGAGTGCGTGGGCGTGGTGGTCGAGGACGAGCAGGCCGTCATGACGGTCGGCTCCGTGTGCGGATCGCTGCCGAAGCTGCGCCACGTCTGGCAGCTCGACGCGGGCGGGCTCGGGCAGCTCGTGGAGCGCGGCGAGTTCGTCCCGCTCACCACGGTCGAGTCGCTGCGCCGCATCGTGCTGCCGGACTCCACCTCGGTCGTCGCCTACACGTCCGGCACGACGGGGCGGCCCCTGGGCTGCGCGCTCAGTCACCGGAATCTGGCCAGCCCCTGCGACACTCTGCTCGCGGGCTGGGGCCACAGGGTGGTGCCACCGGGAGGGCAGGCGTCCGTCCTCGCCTTCCTGCCCTTCTCCCATGTGTACGGCCTGCTGCTCCAGACCCTGTGCATCCGCGGCGGCATGATGATGGGGCACGAACCGGACCTGCGCGAGGAGGCACTGTCGGCTTCCCTGCGCAGCTTCAGGCCCACCTACTTCTGCGCGGTGCCGTCGATCTTCGAGAAGATCTACAAGAACGCCCTGCGCGTCGCCCAGCAGGCGGGCCGGGGTGCCCTGTTCGAGCGCGCCGCCGACACCGCGCGGGACTTCGCGGCGGCCCTGGAACGGCAGCGGCTGGGCGGCGGTCCCGGACCCGGTTTCGATCTGCGGCTGCAACACGCCCTGTACGAGCGGACGGTGTACCGCAAGTTCCGCACCGCGCTGGGCGGCAGGGTGATGCTGGGGACGTCCGGCGGCTCCTCCCTGAACCGCGAGCTCTCGCTCTTCTACGAGGGCGTCGGCATCTATGTGAACGACGGGTACGGGCTCACGGAGACCAGCGGCGGCGTCACGGCACAGCCGCTGGGCCGGGAGATGTCGGGGACGGTGGGGCAGGCACTGCCGGGCATGGACATCCGGGTGGCCGACGACGGGGAGATCCTGGTGCGCGGGCCTTCGGTGTTCCAGGGCTATGTCAACGACGACGCCTCGACGCTGGCCGCGCTGCGCGGCGGCTGGCTGGCCACCGGCGATCTGGGGCGGCTGGACTCCGACGGCTATCTGACGATCACGGGGCGCAAGAAGGACGTCGTCGTCACGAGCAGCGGCAAGAGCGTCTCGCCTGCGCTCCTGGAGCAGCGGCTGAGGATGCATCCGCTGGTCCACCAGGCGGTGGTCGTGGGCGACAACCGGCCCTGTGTGGGGGCGCTGATCACCCTGGACCCGGACTTCCTGGCGTACTGGCGCGACTCCCTCGCCGTGCGCAGCGACGCGCGGATCCGGGAGGCGCGCGAGGAGAACGCGCTGCGGGAGGAGGTCGCCCGGGCGGTGGCCGCCGCCAACAGCGCGGTGTCCCGCCCGGAGTCGATCCGGGTGTTCCGGGTGCTGGCGGAGCCGTTCGACGTGGCCAGCGGTCTGCTCACGCCGTCGATGAAGCTGCGGCGGGACGCGATCGTGAGGCACTACGCGCTCCAGATCGACGCGATGTACCAGGCCCGCTCGCGCGCACCTCGGGAGCAGCTCACGGACGAGTTCGCGCACTGGGACGACACGGACAACGTCTTCGGCTGAGCGCGCCTACTCGCCCGTCGTCAGCCGCACGATGTTCGACCGTTCCCCGAGGACGAAGGCACGGACGCGGTAGGCGGCGTGCTCTTCGTCGGGCAGCGGGGCGAAGTCGGTGGCCTCGGTGTCGGGGGCGAGGACGGCGACGGGATCGTAGCGCTCGCCGTCCTTCTTGCGGATCTCCAGGAGGTATCCGTCCTCGGCGGAGGAGTCGTCGGTCCAGGTGAGGCGGATGCCGTCCGGCCGCTCGGTCAGATGCGGCCGGACGGAGGGGCCCCGGTAGGACGTCAGCCGGTAGTGGAAGGTGGTGTGCGGCATCAGGTCGGGGTGGCGGTAGGCGGTGACCTGGGGCGCGAGGTACTGAAGGACCGTGTACGGACCGTCCTCGTCGGTCGCGAACTCCAGGACGTGGCCCGCGATCCCGGGCCGCTCGTCTCGCCAGGTCAGGTCGATGTCGGTGGGTGTGGTGAGGGCCCCTCGCAGCGGCTGTTCCGGGTCCGCCGAGCAGGCCGGCAGCGCCAGGATCAGCGCTGCCGACGCCGCGATACGCGCCTTTCCTCGCATACGGCGGCCGCTACTTGCGCCAGAAGCGGATGTTGCTCCACTCCACGGTGGCCGTCCCGTTGCCGCTGTTGGTGCGGTAGGCGCCGAACTTGTCGTAGAAGCTGCCGCCGGGGCTCGCGTAGGTGTGCTTGAGCGAGCCGTTGATGTAGGTGCGGTGCTCGGCGCCGACCTGGTGGACGGTGTTGACGCGGACGGTCGCGCCGACGGTCCCGGCGTTCGAGAGCGTGGTGCCGCCGTGCACCGCGTACAGCCTGCCGCCGCGCTCGACCGCGAGCATGAAGTACGGGCCGGAGCCTGACTCGTGGAAGGTCTGTTTGAGGCTGATCCGGGTGCCACTGAGGCCGGTGATGCGGAAGTAGCCCTCGAACTGGCGCGTTCCGCCGGTGTAGGTGGCATAGCGTCGTTCAGCCCGTTGGTCGCCGCTGGCGGTGGAGCAGGTGAGGCGGAACGTCAGGCCGTCGATCTGGCCGCAGCCCCGCTCCTGCTCGGTGAAGCCGGGTGACACCGACTGCCAGCCCCCGGGCTCGACTTCGGCGAGCGCGTCCGGTGCGGCGAGCAGCGAGGTGGCGCACAGCGCCGTGGTGACGGTGAGGGTGCGCAGGCTTGGGCGCATCCTGCCTCCTGTCGGATGTGGGGGGGATCGCACCTCACTAGTTCATGAGTGTGAACTGCGGTCCCTCATATGGATGAGCATTACGGAAGTTAGGTTCAGACCAATGACTCGTCAAGAGATCGTGCGGACACGTCTTTCACTTCCGAACCGGTGTGCCCCCGGGCCGGTTGGGGCAAGGTGGCTCTCGACGGGTTCATCTGCCTGCCGCACCCGGCTGGCGGAACGACCGGTGGCGCGGTGGGATCGAGGCGTGCGAAGCCGCGATCCAGGGGCAGGCGAACGACGTCGAGGCAGACCGCCTGGAGCCGCAGAAGGGATGATCACCGTGACACGACCCAGGATCCTGGTGGTTGGCGCAGGCTTCGCCGGAGTCGGATGCGTTCGCCGGCTGGAACGCAAACTCTCCCCGGACGAAGCCGAGATCACTTTGGTGACGCCGTCCTCCTACCAGCTCTACCTGCCGCTTCTGCCCCAGGTCGCCTCCGGCGTCCTCACTCCCCAGTCGATCGCCGTGTCCCTGCGCCGCAGCCGCAGGTACCGCACCCGGATCATCCCGGGCGGCGCGATCGGCGTGGACCTCGCGTCGAAGGTCTGCGTCATCCGCACGATCACCGACAAGATCCTCAACGAGCCGTACGACTACATCGTGCTGGCCCCCGGCAGCATCACCCGGACCTTCGACATCCCGGGGCTGACCGACAACGCCTACGGCATGAAGACACTCGCCGAGGCCGCCTACCTGCGCGACCACGTCATCTCGCAACTGGACCTCGCCGACGCCAGCCAGGACGCGGACGAGCGGGCGGCGCGGCTCCAGTTCGTGGTGGTCGGCGGCGGGTACGCGGGCACCGAGACCGCCGCGTGCCTCCAGATGCTGACCCACAACGCGGTCAAGCGCTATCCGCGGCTGGATCCGAAACTGATCAAGTGGCATCTGATCGACATCGCGCCGCGACTGATGCCCGAACTCGGCGAGAAACTCGGCACCGACGCCCAGGAGATCCTGCGCAAGCGCGGCGTCGAGATCTCCCTGGGGGTGTCCATCGCGAAGGCGGGCCCCGAGGAGGTCACCTTCACCGACGGCCGGGTGATCCCCACCCGCACGCTGATCTGGACCGCCGGTGTCGTCGCCAGCCCGCTGATCGCCACGCTGGGCGCGGAGACGGTCCGCGGCCGGCTCGCGGTCACCGCCGAGATGAACCTGCCCGGGCACGACGGTGTGTTCGCGCTCGGCGACGCCGCCGCCGTGCCCGATGTGGCCAAGGACGAGGAAGGCGCCGTCTGCCCGCCCACCGCCCAGCACGCGATGCGCCAGGGCAAGGTCGTCGCGGACAACGTCATCGCGGCGCTGCGCGACCAGCCGCTGCGGCCGTACCGGCACAAGGATCTGGGTCTGGTCGTCGACCTCGGCGGCACCGACGCCGTCTCCAAGCCTCTCGGCGTGGAGCTGAAGGGGCTGCCCGCGATGGCCGTGGCCCGCGGATATCACTGGTCGGCGCTGCGCACCAATGTCGCCAAGACCCGCGTCATGACGAACTGGCTGCTCAACGCGGTCGCCGGGGACGATTTCGTGCGTACGGGATTCCAGTCCCGCACCCCCGCCAAGCTGAAGGACTTCGAGTTCGTCCACGCGTATCTGACACCGGAGCAGCTACGGGCGCAGGTCGGCGGAAAGAGTGCGGGCGGGACGGCTGAGTGAGGTGAGGGTGCCGGCCGGGCCGCGGTGCGCGGTGTGAGCGAGGAGAGAGCGGGAGTGAGTACGGCGGCGTGAGGGCAGCGGGAGGGCCGGCCCGGGTGCGGCTGCGGGACCGGGTGGCGGCCTCGGACCCGGGTCTGCTGAGGCTCACGGCCGGGCTGCGCACGGCGGGCTCGATCGCCCTCGCGGTCGCCGTGCTCGCGCTGCTGGGCACCGACGTGACCCATCTGGTGGCCGGCGCGCTGGCGGCGATGGTCTCGACCTTCGCCATCCGGGAGAAGCAGCGCGGGCAGCAGGCGGTCACGCTCGCGCTGGGCCTGCCGGTGGCGCTGGCGTCCATGACGTTGGCGGCGGCTCTGCACAGCCACGTCGTGGCCGGTGACCTGGTGTTCGTCGCGCTCATCTTCTGTGCCGTCTACGGCCGCCGGTTCGGCGACCGGGGCACCGCGCTCGGCCTGATCGGCTTCCAGATCTACTTCGTGTCCCTGTTCGTCGGTGCCACCGTCGGCGACCTGCCCGAGCTGTTCCGCGCGGTCGCCGTGGCGTTCGGCTGCGGCGCGATGGTGCGGTTCCTGCTGGTACCGGAGACGCCGACGGGAGTACTGGAGCGGCTGCGCGAGGCCTTCCGCGCCCGGCTGGCCCAGTTGCTGTCCGCCCAGCTCGATCTGCTGGACGCCGGTCCCGAGGACGCCGACCGGGCCCTGGAGCATGTGCGCGAGCGTACCGCCCGGCTGCACGAGACGGCTCTGCTGATCCAGGGCCGGCTGGAGGAGGGGACCGCCGACGAGCGGGTGGCCGGGCTCGTCCAACGGCGGGTCGCGGACGCCGAGATCGCCGCCGAGCGGCTGGGGCTGTCGCTGCTGCGGGCGCGCGGCGCCGAACGCGTGGACACGCTCGCCATGCATCTGCCGGGCGCCCCCATCCCGTCGGGCGGACGCCAGCCCGTGCGGGACGACGCGACCGAGACACTGCGCCGGGATCTGGAGGCGCTGCGCATGCTCGTGGTGCGCCCGGTCGAACAGGCCGCCGGCACCTCGGTGGCACAGGTGCGCAACCGGCTCCTCGGCTACCGCGACGAGGAGAACCTGCCGACCGCGTCGTCCGCCGTGCAGGACGTGTTCCGGGCCATCGGCGAGGCCGCCCGTGCCGTCCTCGGGCTGCGGATCGCGCTCGGCGGGGTCCAGGACGAGTCGGACGACAGCCCGGCGACCGCCCGCTCGCGCGAGGAACTGGACGCCGAGGACGCGGCGCTCGAAACCGACGAGGAGACCCCCACCGAGGAGGCGACCGGGCTGCGGCGGCCCACCACGCGAGCCGCCGTGCAGGTCGCCGTGGGGTCGACGCTGGCCATCGTCGGCGGCGAGCTGCTGTCCCGCGACCGCTGGTACTGGGCGGTGCTGACCTGCTGGATCGTGTTCCTCAACACCGCGTCCACGGGCGAGATCCTGGTCAAGGGCTACCGCCGGCTGCTGGGCACCGTCCTCGGCGTCCTGGCCGGCATCGTGCTGGCCGGCGCCGTCGGGCACAACACCTGGACGGCGTTCGCGCTGGTCCTGCTGTTCGTGTTCGCGATGTTCTACTCGGCGCCGCTGTCGTACACGGCGGTGTCGTTCTTCGTCACGGCGGCCCTGGGCCTGCTCTACACCCTGCTGCACACCTACAGCCTCTCGGTGCTGGTGCTGCGCATCGAGGAGACGGCGCTCGGCGCCGCCTGCGGAGTGATCGCGGCCGCGTTCGTGCTGCCGGTGCAGACGGACCGCCGCACGAACGAACTCCTCGCCACCGTGCTCGAGCGCCTCGGCGACGTCACCCGCAGCGCCGTCGAGCAGCTCAGCGGCGGACCGCCCGTCGACCTGCTCGACGAGGCACGTGACCTCGACCAGGCGCTGGCCGACCTGCGGGCCGCCACCAAGCCGCTCACCCATCCGGTCACGCCGCTGCGGGCCCGCCGGGAGACCGCCCGCTATGTCGTCGCGCTGCTGGAGACGTGCGCGTTCCACGCCCGCTCACTGGCCGCGACCGCCGAGCTGCTGCCCACCCACCCCTCCATCGCGGCCGACCCCCGGCTGCGCCGGGCCGCCGCGCGCATCCAGCACAACCTGGAGGCGATCAGCGCCCGCGTCGGCGACGAACATGCCGACACCGAGATCGAGACCGGCCCGAGCATCGCCTCCCTCCTCGGCCCGACCGCCCCGGGCGTCTCACGCTACGGCCGGATCACCGACCGCGTCCTCAGGCACCTGCAACGCCTCGACGAGGGCGTGACGGGCCTCGCCCGCCCCCTGGGCGTACCAGTGAAGGCACCGGACGGATGACCGGGTGAGGCGGGACTGCACATCGGGGCGATTCGCGGGTAGGCGGTTGTCATGACCGATGTCGTGGACTCAGACGAACTGCTGCGACGGATGCACCGAGCCAGGGCCAGTGCCAGGCAGGAGGAGCGTTCCTGGCGGATGCGGAGCGAGCAGCTCAGGTCGACGGACCCCGAAGGGGCTCGCGACGCGGCCGTGCGCACGCTGGCGTTCGAGACGGTGATCATGGTGCTGGACGAGATCCTGACCCCCGGCAAGCGCTCCGAACACGGCTGAAACCTCGACCCGAGTGAGACCGGTCACGCACCCCGGTCTCGGTTACGCGGAATCCGCCAAAATGGTTTACGGTTCATCCATACGTGGTGACGGGGTGGATCGAATCAGTCCCCCGTACATCACCGCGAACGGCCCTGGCTGGCTTCCCCCGTCCAGCCAGGGCTTTTTCATGCCCTCGTCGGCCCGCCCCCCGCCGTTCCCGGCCGAAACCGCTCTCCGCCGAGGTGCTCAGCACGGCGGCACGGGCTGAAATGGACGCAGGGAAGCACCGGAACCTCAGTCCTCGGCGAGGAGCCCCGTGTCATGACCAAAGCGATCAAACTGCTGACCGCCCTTCCGCCGCCTCAGCGCCAGCGCCTGATGTCGCTCGCCCGGGAGGTCTCCTTCCCGGAGGACGCCCGGATCTTCGAGGCGGGCGGCACGGCCGACCGCTTCTGGGTCATCCGCTCGGGCGCCGTCTCCCTCGACCAGCGGGTGACCTCCCTCCAGCGGGTCACCGTCGCGAGCCTCGGCGCCGGTGATCTGCTCGGCTGGTCCTGGCTGTTCCCGCCGTACCAGTGGGACTTCGGCGCGGAGGCCTTCAGCCCGGTGCGCGCCTACGAGTTCGAGGCGCAGGCGGTGCTGCGGTTGTGCGAGGAGGACACACAGCTCGGGCTGTTGCTGGTGCGGTACGTCGCCGAAATCCTCGCGCACCGGCTGGAGATGACCCGGGGCAAGCTGATGGAACAGTACGGGCAGCACCGGCGCAGCGCGCTCTGAGCGTCAGACGCGGTAGCGCCGCAGGGCCGGCAGCGCGGTGGCCAGGCCCAGCATGAGGACGACGACCAGCACGCCGCCGCCCACGGTGGCGGTGCGCGCGCCGAAGGCCGAGCCGGCCGTGCCGTGCAGGACGTCGGCGAGACGCGGGCCGCCCGCGACGACGACCGTGAACACACCCTGCATCCGGCCGCGCATCTCGTCGTCGGCGGCGGACAGCAGGATCGCCCCGCGGAAGACCATCGAGACCATGTCGGCGACCCCGGCGAGGGCCAGGAACACCACCGCGAACCACAGACTGCCGCTGAGCCCGAAGGCGGTGATGGCCACGCCCCAGGCGACGACCGCGCCGATCACCATCCAGCCGTGCCGGCGGGCCCGGGAGAAGGTGCCGGAGAACAGCCCGCCTGCGACCGCGCCGATCGGGATCGCCGCGAACAGCAGGCCGAGGGCGAGCCCTTCGCCGTACGACCCGTAGGTCTGGCCGGCCAGTTGCGGGAACAGGGCGCGGGGCATGCCGAAGACCATCGCGATGATGTCGGCCAGGAAGGACAGCAACAGCACCTTGTGCAGGGCGATGTAGCGGAAGCCCGCCACGATCTCCCGGACACCCGCACGGCGTTCGCCGACGGCCTTCAGGGGCGGCAGCGCGGGCAGTTTGGCCACCGCCCACACCGTCACGCACAGGGCGAGCGCGTCGATGAGATACAGCTCGGCGAGGCCGACCATGGGGATGAGCACGCCGGCCAGCAGCGGTCCCATGACCTGGCCGGTCTGCATGACCGTCGAGCCGAGGGCGTTGGCCGCGGGCAGTTCGTCGGCCGGCACCAGCCGGGCGATGGAGGCGCTGCGGGCCGGGGAGTTGAGCCCCCAGAACGCCTGCTGCAGGGCGAGCAGCACCATCAGCGCGGCCACCGACTCCATGCCGGTGACGGCCTGGAGCCAGAACAGCAGCGAGGTGACGGCTATCCCGGTGTTGGTGACGAGGAGCAGCTTGCGGCGGTCCATGCTGTCGGCGACGGCGCCGCCCCACAGCGCGAACACCACCAGCGGCAGGAGCCCGGCGAGGCTCGCGGCGCCGACCCACGCCGAGGAGCCGGTGATGTCGTAGATCTGCTTGGGCACGGCGACCGCGGTGAGCTGGCTGCCGACGGCCGTGACGATGGTCGAGGACCACAGCCGGCGGAAGGCCGGGCGGCGCAGCGGGCGGGTGTCCATCGCCCAGCGGCGCCAACCGCGCCGGGCGGGGGCCTGTGTCTGCGGGGCCGCCGCCTGCTGCTCTTCGGTACTGCTCTCGCTCGCGTCCACGGACATCCTGGTTGCTCGTTACACCTATCGGGAACCAGGGATCACTATGGCACCGGTGGTCAAGCATGCGGGATGCGCGGTCTCAGGTTTCGGACACTCTCAAGCGCCCGCGATGAGGCTCGCACCGAGGGCGGTCATCGTCGCGGCGACCAGTGCGTCCAGCACGCGCCAGGCCACGGGCTTGGCGAGGTGGCGGCTCAGCAGCCGCGCGCCGAAGCCGAGTGCGGCGAACCAGACCAGGCTGGCGAGTGCGGCGCCGAGGCCGAACGTCCAGCGCAGCGGGCCGCGGTCGGCGGCGACCGTGCCGAGCAGGAAGACGGTG
Source organism: Streptomyces sp. NPDC036764 (assembly GCF_055609385.1). Classification (NCBI taxonomy): domain Bacteria; kingdom Bacillati; phylum Actinomycetota; class Actinomycetes; order Kitasatosporales; family Streptomycetaceae; genus Streptomyces; species Streptomyces sp. NPDC036764. The sequence goes on along the minus strand of NZ_JBVJPT010000011.1, from coordinate 301,616 downwards.
TCGAGGTAGACGTGCGGGTTGAGCCAGGTCATGGCGAGGCAGGTCAGTACCGCCCGCCGCCGTGACCCCGCCGCGTCGCCGTCGGTCAGCAGGGCGCCGCCGGGCTTGAAGACCCGGCGTGCGGCGAGCGCGCCGTAGCAGAGCAGGAACGCCCCGCCGACCCAGGCGACCGCCGTCAGCACCCCGGGCCATGCCACGACCACCGCGCCGACGCCGGCCACGCCCAGGGTGATGAGGAGTGCGTCGGACAGGGCGCAGATGCCGACGACGGCGAGAACGGCGTCGCGGCGGATCCCCTGGCGCAGGACGAAGGCGTTCTGCGCGCCGATGGCGACGATCAAGGAGAGGCCGGTGCCGAATCCGGCGGCCGCGGTGGTCAAGGCGTTTGTCATGCCCTTCACGCTAGGAAGACGATCTCTTAATGTACAGCTAAAGATTCTTACGTATCATTAGCACTCGTGAAGGCAGAGCTGACCGAGCTTCCCCTCGACCAGGTGCGGACGCTGCTCGCGGTGGTGGACGAGGGCACCTTCGACGCGGCCGCCGCGGCGCTGCATGTGACGCCGTCAGCGGTGAGCCAGCGGGTGAAGGCGCTGGAGCAGCGCACGGGGCGGGTGCTGCTGGTGCGCACGAAGCCGGTGCGGCCGACCGAGTCGGGCGAGGTCGTCGTCCGGTTCGCCCGTCAATTGGCCCGACTGGAGCGCGACGCGCGGGCCGAGCTGGGGCTGAGCGGCGCCGGGGAGGCGACGCGGGTGTCGATCGCGGTCAACGCCGACTCGCTGGCGACCTGGTTCCTGGGGGTCCTCACACGTGTGCCGCAGGAGCCGCGGCTCTGCTTCGAGCTGCGGCGGGAGGACGAGAGCCGGACGGCGACGCTGCTGCGGGAGGGGCTGGTGATGGCCGCGGTGACGTCCTCGGCGGACCCGGTGGCCGGGTGCTCCGTGCGGCCGCTGGGCCGGATGCGCTACCTGGCCGCGGCGAGCCCGGAGTTCGCCGCGCGGCATCTCGGGGGTTCGCTGCGGGACGCGCTCGTGCGGGCGCCGGTGATGGTCTTCGACCGCAGTGACGATCTCCAGGACACGTTCGTCCGCAGGCTTCTGCACGCCCGCACCGGCGCGAGTGCCGTACGGCACCATGTCCCCACCTCGGAGGGCTTCCTCGCGTCCGTGGTCGCCGGACTGGGCTGGGGCCTGATCCCCGAGGCGCAGGCGGAGCCGCTCCTGGAGGACGGCCGCCTGGTGCAACTGGCCCCGGACCACCCGGTCGACGTCCCCCTGTACTGGCAGCAGTGGAAGCTGGACTCACCGGCACTGGCCGCGGTGACGGAGGCGGTGACGGCAGCGGCCTCCGAGGCACTGCGCCGCTAGAGCCCCGAAGGGGCGCGGGGAACTGCGCGACCAGCCACGACGACGCCGCAGCCCCTTGACGACAGGTCGCGGCACCACCCGAGGAGCACTACTTCGCCTCCAACTGGGCGGCGGCACTGTCCAAGAGCATCTCCAGAGCCGTCGGATAGGCACTGGTCACCATCCGGTGAGCCAGCAAGGGCGCCGCCTCCGCGATCCGAGGATGCGTGGCCCTCGGCAACCGCGCGTACGTCGAGCGCCACATGGCCTCATCGGCACGCAGCGAGTCACTCGGCAGAGCCAGCGACGCGGCGTCGAGCGCGGCGAAGGCCAGGGTCTGGTCGATGAAGGCGTGGTAGACGCGCACGGTGTCCGCCAGCGGGAACCCGGCCGTGCGCAGGATGTCCAGCACGGCCTCGTCGGCGGCGAGTTCGTTGGCCCGCCCCGTGACCCGGTTCGTGGTCAGCGCGGCGGCCTGCGGATGGGCGACGTAGGCGGCGTGGATGCGCAGCCCGACGGCGCGCAGGTCCTCGCGCCACTGCCCCGTCGGCGTCCACCCCTCCAGCGCCTGGCCGATCAGCGCGTCGCCGATGGCGAGGGTCAGGTCGTCCATGCCGCGGAAGTACCGGTACAGCGTGCTCGGGTCGGCGTCGAGCGCGAGGCCGAGGCGGCGGGCCGTCAGACCGGCGCTGCCGTGCTCGCGCAGCATGCGCAGTGCCGTCTCGACGATCAGCCGCTCGGACAGCACTGTGCCGCTTTTCGTGGGACGCCTTCGGCGCCGCTTCTCCTCCGGGACGACCGGTTTGGGCACGATGCTCTCCGTCCTGGTGCCTCTCACGCCGAAACTCTGCGCCTTATGCCAACGCCATTGACCTTATGTGAGCGGCGGGCGTTGTATCTGGGGCGGGGCCCCACCACGTCGTAGATCTTCAGCCGAGGGAGTCTTGTCATGCGTGTTCTGCTCGTGGGTGCCGGCGGGGTGGGTACCGCCATCACCCGGATCGCGGCCCGCCGTCCGTTCTTCGAGGCGATGGTGGTCGCCGACTACGACCTCGGCCGCGCCGAGTCGGCTGTGGCGGCCCTCGGCGGCGACGCCCGGTTCCGGGCCGAGCGGGTGGACGCGAGCGACGAGGCTGCGGTCACCGCGCTGCTGGAGCGGCACGCGTGCGATGTGCTCCTCAACGCCACCGACCCGCGCTTCGTGATGCCGCTGTTCCAGGCCGCGCGCACGGCCGGGGCCACGTATGTCGACATGGCGATGTCGCTGTCGCACCCGCATCCGCAGCGGCCGTACGAGGAGTGCGGGGTCAAGCTGGGCGACGCCCAGTTCGAGCGGGCGGCCGAGTGGGAGAAGGCGGGCGCGCTGGCGCTGGTCGGGATGGGTGTGGAGCCCGGTCTGTCGGACGTCTTCGCCCGGCACGCCGCCGACGAGCTCTTCGACGAGATCGAGGAGATCGGTGTCCGCGACGGCGCGAACCTCACCGTCGACGGCTACGACTTCGCGCCGTCCTTCAGTATCTGGACCACGATCGAGGAGTGCCTCAACCCGCCGGTCGTCTACGAGGAGGGCCGCGGCTGGTTCACCACCGAGCCGTTCAGTGAGCCCGAGGTGTTCGACTTCCCGGAGGGCATCGGCCCGGTCGAGTGCGTGAACGTGGAGCACGAGGAGGTGCTCCTGATGCCGCGCTGGGTCGACGCGCGCCGGGTGACGTTCAAGTACGGCCTGGGCGAGGAGTTCATCAGCACGCTCAAGACGCTGCACCTGCTGGGTCTGGACCGCACCGAGCCGGTGACCGTGCCGAGCGCCGACGGGCCGGTGCGGGTCTCCCCCCGGGACGTCGTCGCCGCGTGTCTGCCGGACCCGGCGACGCTGGGCGAGCGCATGCACGGCAAGACCTGCGCGGGCACCTGGGTACGGGGCGTCAAGGACGGCAGGGCGCGCGAGGTGTACCTGTACCACGTGGTCGACAACCAGTGGTCCATGAAGGAGTACGGCTCTCAGGCCGTGGTGTGGCAGACGGCCGTCAACCCGGTCGTCGCGCTCGAACTCCTCGCCGGCGGCGCCTGGTCGGGCGCCGGTGTGCTCGGCCCGGAGGCTTTCCCGGCCCGCCCCTTCCTGGATCTGCTGACCGAGTACGGCTCCCCGTGGGGCATGCGCGAACAGTGACTGGATCCGCCGGGTTCCAACGGGGTTTCACTTGCGCATCGACAGGCGACTCGAAAACGAGTAATGCATCCACCGAGGGCACGTTCGACGATCGCAGGTGACTATTGATGGACGACTGGCGAGACCACGCCGCCTGCCGCCATGAGGACCCCGACCTCTTCTACCCGATCGGCACGTCCGGTCCGACCGTGTTGCAGACGGAGCAGGCGAAGGCCGTCTGCCGGCGCTGCTCGGTCCGGGACCAGTGTCTGCGCTGGGCGCTCGACATGGATCAGTTCATCGGGATATGGGGCGGCACGAGCGAGGCGGAGCGACGGGCGCTGCGGCAACGGGCCGGATGACGGACCCGTCGGCACGGTCGGCGGCTGCCGCCCTCACGCGGGCGGGGCCGCCGCCGGCAGCCGCAGGCTGAACACGGATCCGGCGCCGGGCTCGCTCTCCGCCTCGGCCCTGCCCCCGTGCGCGCCGACCAGGTGCCGGACGATCGGCAGACCGAGCCCGCTGCCTCCGGTACGCCGGCTGCGGGACTTCTCGGCGCGCCAGAACCGGTCGAAGACGTACGGCAGATCCTCCGCGGCGATGCCGGTCCCGGTGTCGGTGACGTCGAGGACGACGTCGTCGCCGTCGCGCCGGGCGGAGAGTGTGACGGTGCCGCCGGCCGGTGTGTGGCGCAGGGCGTTGGAGACGAGGTTGCCCAGGGCCTGGCGCATGCGGACGGGGTCGGCGTCCAGCCAGGGGGTGCCGTGCGCCGTGGTGCGCAAGGTGACGCCGGCCGTGTCGGCGGCGACGCGGTGGGCGGCGGCGACCTGGTCGAGGAGTTCGTCGGCGCGGACGGGCTCGCGGTGCAGGCGCAGTGTGCCGGCGTCGGCGGCGGCGAGGTCCTGGAGGTCGTCGATGACGCGCTGGAGGACGAGGGCCTCCTCGTGCAGGGAGGTGAGCAGGGCGGGGTCCGGGTCGACGAGGCCGTCACGGGTGACTTCCAGCCAGCCCCGGATGTTGGTGAGCGGGGTGCGCAGCTCATGGGCGACGTCGCTGACCATCGCCTTGCGCTGGACCTCCAGCCGCTCGCGGCGCTCGGCGAGTTCGTTGAAGGCCGCGGCGAGGATCCCGGTCTCGTCGCGGGTGGTGACGGGCACCCGCGCGTGCAGTTCGGGCGGCTGTTGCGCGGCCTCGGTCAGCGCCCGCAGCGGCCGGACGAGCCGGGTGGCGACCACGGCGGTCACGGCCACGGTGACCGCCAGTACGAGTCCGGCAGCGCCGACGACCTTGGCCTTGTTCGCCGGGGACATGTCGAAGCGGACGGCGGTGGTGTCGCCGCCGCCCAGGAACAGTTCGGCCACGGGGGCGACGTAGGGATCGAGTTGGGCGAGGCGTGCCTCGTCGACGCAGCGGTCCGCGTCCCGCATGGCCGTACTGTCGTCGGTCCCCGTGGTCTTCCCCAGTCGATAGCGGGTGCCGAGCCGCTTCTCGGTCACGTCGACCGTGACGAACGGCTGCGAACCGGGGTTCAGTCCGCGCCGCTCGAGGCACTTCCGGGCCCGCTCGGACAGGTCGGACAGCGCCTTGCTCTCGGTCGGTGTCGGGGTGTTGAGCAGGCCGTCGGCGCACTCGTCGGGCACGACCCCGCTCGCGACGGGCCCGTCGTGGTCGGTGATGACCGGCCGGCCGCTGGGCGTCTGGACGACGGTGGCCTCGTAGCCGTTGCGGGCGAAGCACCGCTGCCGTGTGTCGGCGAGCTTCTCCAGCTTGGCCCGCTCCTCGCCGGTCACCCGGTACGGGCCCACGACCCGGGGGTCGACACCGGCGCGCTGCGCTCCGCGTTCCGTGTAGGTGTCGATGTGCAGCGGGTCGACGGTGGCGGCGGCGCGCGGCGGCAGCGAAGTGCCGGCCGGGGCCGAGTCGGCGATGGCCGTGCGGTCCGTGGTGGTGAGGGCGATACGGCGGCCGGTGCGGGCGGACAGCTCGCGAACCGTCTTCTCGACGCCCCGCCAGTCGGGGTGGGTCGCGGCGTACCCGCTGAGCCGGGCGAGGACGTCCATGTCCTCGGCGAGGACCTGCCCCTGTTCCTCCCGCAGCGCCCGGGTGGTGGTCTCCACCGCGAGCCAGGCCGTCGCCGCCACCGAGCACACGGCGATCAGCACCGAGGCGATCAGCAGCCGGACCAGCAGCCGCTTGCGCAGCGGTATGCGCCGGGTCATCCGCGGCCGCCGCTGAGCTTGTAGCCGACGCCGAACACGGTCAGCAGCCGTACGGGGTTGCGCGGGTCGGCCTCGATCTTCCTGCGCAGGTTCATGATGTGGACGTCGACGGCCCGCTCGGTGGACGCCCGGTCGGTGCCCCGGGTGCACTCCAGCAACTGCCGCCGGGAGAAGACCCGTTCGGGTTCGGCGACCATGGCCAGCAGGATCTCGAACTCGGCCGGTGTGCACTCCACCGCCGCCCCGTCGCACCGCACCTCGTGCCGCACGGGGTCGACGGCGATGCCGGCGGCCCGTACGACGGGGTCCTCCCGCCGGCCGGCGGCGCGCCCGCTGCGGCGCAGCACCGTGCGGATGCGGGCCATGAGCTCGCGTGGGCTGTACGGCTTGGTCAGGTAGTCGTCCGCGCCGAGTTCGAGGCCGAGCAGGACGTCGTCCTCCGCCGACCGGGCCGTCAGCATCAGCACCGGGATGTCTGGGTTTTCGGGGTTCCGCCGCAGTACCCGGCACACCCCGAAGCCGTCGATCACCGGCAGCATCAGGTCCAGCACCACGAGGTCGGGCCCGAGCCGCCGGGCGGCGTCCAGGGCGGCCGACCCGTCGTGGACCACCGTCGCGGTGTGGCCCTCCGACAGCAGGGAGCGGCGTATGAGTTCGGCCTGCATCTCGTCGTCCTCGGCTACCAGCACATGTGCGCACACCTGGCGGATCCTAAGCGGTGGTGGGTGATCTCAGCGGGCCAGCGCCGCGGCGTCGCCCATGACGACGACGGGGTGCCGGTCGGGGAGCAGCGCCCGGAGCAACTGCCGCATGTGCTCGCGGGCGATGCTGACGCAGCCGTGCGTGGGCCCGCCGTGGTCCACGTGGAGCCATATGCCGCCGCCGCGTTCGGCGCCGAGCGGGCGGGTCCAGTCCAGGGGCGTGGTGCCCGGCTCGCGGTTGTAGTTGATGGCGATGACGTAGTCGAAGGAGCCGGCGAGTGGCTCCCCCTCGAATCCGGTGCCGGTGGCGGTGAAGCCGACGCCGTGGTCGTACGGCAGCCTGGTCCCGGGGTCGGGGAGCAGACCCCCGGCGTCGGTGAGGGTGAAGACCCCGACGGGTGAGCGCAGGTCGCCGGCGCGGTGGTCATCGGTCCAGCCGCGCCGGGCGTTGTGCGCGGGCCATCGGGCGCCCGCCTCCCAGCCGATGTCGCTGCGCTCGTACAGGACGACGGTCGACTCCGCGGAGTTGCGGCCGTCACCGGTCACGACGACCGCCTGCCGGGCCTCGGCGGGCACCTTGTCCCAGGTCTTGGGGCCCAGTCCGGGCAGTTGCTGCGGAGCGACCTCCAGGGCGACTTCGGGCAGCGGCGTGGCGGTCGTGGGCCTGGTGGCGGCGGGCTCGTGGTCCGGTGTCGCCACGGCACCGCCGCCGCAGCCTGTGAGCAGCAGGGAGGCGGCCAGCAGTGCGACACGGGGCTTGTGCGTGATCATGCGTCGACCTTGACCGACACTTGTGAGGAACCCGTCAGGTCCGACGGCTCGCCTCGCGCACCCGTCGGCCGGCACCCGTGAAGCTCGCTCCCGAGGGAGGCCCGGTCATGAGCGTCCGCATCCGTCGCGTCTACGAGGCACCCGAGCCCGAGGACGGCGTGCGCGTCCTGGTCGACCGGCTGTGGCCGCGAGGCCTGTCGAAGGACGCGGCCCGCGTGGACGAGTGGCCCAAGGGGCTCACGCCCTCCACCGAACTGCGGCGCTGGTATCACGCGGGCGAGGGGTCGTACGAGGAGTTCGCCGGCCGGTACGAGGCGGAGCTCGACGCCCCCGAGGCGGTCGAACTCCTCGATCACGTGCGGGAGTTGGCGGGCAACGGTGATGTGACGCTGCTGACCGCGTCGAAAACACCGGAGCAGAGCCACGCCACCGTGCTGGCCCGCCTCCTCGAAACGTGAGGAGACGGGCCGTAGGACACCGTCAGGCCGTCTGCCGCGCCGCCGCCCGGCCCGCCGTCCGGCCCGAGAAGAGGCAGCCGCCGAGGAAGGTGCCCTCGAGCGCGTTGTAGCCGTGGACGCCGCCGCCGCCGAAACCGGCGACCTCGCCGGCCGCGTACAGGCCGTCGATCGGCGTTCCGTCGGCGCCGAGCGCGCGGGAGTCGAGGTCGGTCTGGATGCCGCCGAGGGTCTTGCGAGTCAGGATGTGCAGCTTGACGCCGATCAGGGGACCGGCCGCGGGGTCGAGGATGCGGTGCGGGGTGGCGACGCGGCCGAGGCGGTCGCCGATGTAGCGCCGGGCGTTGCGGATGCCCTGGACCTGGGAGTCCTTGCTGTACGGGTTGGCGATCTGGAGGTCGCGGGCCTCGATCTGACGCCGGACGGTCTCCGCGTCGAGGAGTGCCTTGTCCGTCAACTGGTTCATCTTCTCGACCAGTTGCTCCAGGTTGGGGGCGGTCACGAAGTCGGCGCCGTTGCGCAGGAAGGCCGCCACCGGTCCCGGGGCGCCCTTGCCGAGCACCCGCTCCTTCAGGAATCCGGCGCGGTCCTTGGCGGTGATGTCGGGGTTCTGCTCGGAGCCCGACAGCGCGAACTCCTTCTCGATGATCTTCTGGGAGAGGATGAACCAGGAGTGGTCGTAGCCGGCGATGTCGGCGTCGGTGCGCAGGTGCTTGAGGGTGCCGAGGGTGTCGTAGCCGGGCAGGCACGGGTCGGGCAGCCGGCGGCCGAGGGCGTCGAACCACATGGACGACGGGCCGGGCAGGATGCGGATGCCGTGGCCGGGCCAGATCGGGTCCCAGTTCTGCAGGCCCTCGGTGTAGTGCCACATGCGGTCGCGGTTGACCAGCCGTACGCCCGCCTGCGCGCTGATGTCGAGCATGCGCCCGTCGACGTAGGCGGGGACGCCGGTGACCATCTCGGCGGGCGGGGTACCGAGCCGTTCGGGCCAGTAGCGGCGGACTATGTCGTGGTTGGCGCCGATGCCGCCGGTCGTGACGACGACGGCCCGGGCGGTGAGCTCGAAGTCGCCGACGCGGTCGCGGCTGGAGGCGACGCCGCGGGGCGAGTTGTCCTCGGCGAGCACCGTCCCGCGCACACCGCGCGCCGCGCCGTCCTCGATGACCAACTCGTCGACCTGGTGCCGGTGGTAGAAGGTGAGCAGTCCGTCGCGTGCGGCCTGCTTGGCGTACCGCACGAAGGGCTCCACGACGCCCGTGCCGGTGCCCCAGGCGATGTGGAACCGGGGCACGGAGTTGCCGTGGCCGTCGGCGCGCAGGTCACCGCGCTCGGCCCAGCCGACCGTGGGCAGGAACTTGATGCCGTGTGTCTCGAGCCAGGCCCGCTTCTCGCCGGCCGCGAACTCGACGTACGCGCGCGCCCAGCGAACCGCCCAGGAGTCCTCGTCGTCGATCCGGTCGAACCCGGCGCTGCCCTGCCAGTCGTTCCACGCCAGGTCGAGGGAGTCCTTGATGCCGAGGCGCCGCTGCTCCGGGGAGTCCACGAGGAACAGTCCGCCGAAGGACCAGAACGCCTGCCCGCCGAGGTTGGCGGCGTTCTCCTGGTCGACCAGTGCGACCCTGCGGCCCCGGCTGGTCAGTTCGCTCGCGGCGACCAGGCCCGCGAGTCCCGCTCCGACGACGATGACGTCGGCATCCATGGCGACCGTCCCTTCCTCACATGGTGGTGGCGCTGTTCGGTACCCGGTGGTGGCGCTGTTCGATGGTGGAGCCGCTCGCTGGTGACCGTCCGGTGGTCGAGCCCTTCGGCTCCGGCTATGCCGTGGTGTCGCCGCTGCCGTCGGTGAGCAGCGCGGTGAGCAGTTGCCCCAGCCAGACGCGGGCGTGCTCGACGTCGCTGTCCAGGAGCAGTTGGGTGGTGACGCCGTCGTACGCGGCGACCACGGCGTGGGCGGCGCCCTCGATGTCGCCGAGCACGGCGGGCAGCGCGGTGTGGCCTCTCGCGCGGGCGAGCCGGTCGGCGATGGCGCCGCGCAGTCGGGCGCGGTGTTCCAGCAGGGTCTGCGCGACGGCGGGGTCACGCGCGGCGTACACCAGGAAGTCGGTCTTCACCAGCAGCCAGTCGCGGTCCAGGAGCAGCACCTCGGTCACCCGGTCCACGGCGGCGGGCACGTCCAGGCCGGGCCCGTCGAGGGCGAGCGCCCCGGCCACCTGGTCGGCGATCAGGTCCGCGCGCTCCTGGTAGAGGGCGAAGAACAGCTCGTCCAGGCTGTCGAAGTTGGAGTAGAACGCGCCCCTGCTGTATCCGGCGGCCTCGCAGACCTCCTCGATGGAGACCCGCCCGAACCCCTTGGCCGCGAACACGGCGAACGCGGCGTCCAGGAGATTGGCCCGCGTGCGGACGCGGCGCTTGGTGACGCGCCGGGTCGTTTCCTCCACCGTCATGGCCGGACCTCCATTCGATACGTGAATGTATCCGATACATCTGTGTATCCAAAGAGCTCGTCACAAACGCGGCCCACGACACGCCTCACCGGCCACCCAAAGGGAACAGATTTTCGATTTAGGGGTACGCTGGTGGCATGGCCACGCACCTCCAGGGGTCCCTGTTCGACCAGACCGACGAGCTGCGGCTCGGCTCCCTCGACGGGATCCGCCGTACGCGGCTCGCCCATGGCGCCTGGATCGACGTCCTGCCCGGCTGGCTCAGCGGGGCGGACGGGCTGTTCGAACGGCTGGCGTCCGAGGTGCCGTGGCGTGCCGAGCGGCGCACGATGTACGACCACGTGGTCGACGTCCCGCGGCTGCTCGCCTTCTACGGAGTCGACGACGCACTGCCACACCCGGTCCTCGTCGAGGCGCGTGACGCCCTGTGCGCGCACTACGCCGAGGAGCTGGGCGAGCCGTTCACCACCGCGGGGCTCTGCTACTACCGGGACGGCCGGGACAGTGTGGCCTGGCACGGGGACCGCATCGGGCGGGGCGCACGAGAGGACACCATGGTCGCGATCCTGTCGGTGGGCGCGCCCCGGGATCTGCTGCTGCGTCCGATGCGCGGCGGCGGCGAGACGGTACGGCGTCCGCTCGGGCACGGCGACCTCATCGTGATGGGCGGCTCCTGCCAGCGGACCTGGGAGCACTCGGTACCGAAGACCACCCGCGCCACGGGACCGCGGATCAGTGTGCAGTTCCGCCCGCACGGCGTGCACTGAGGCGGAGAGGCGGCCGCTTCGGGTGCACGCGGGGGCTGCCTCCGGCGGACGGTGCCGGAGGCAGCCCTTCCTCTGGGCGCGGCCCCGCCGGGCCCCCACACTGACCGGATGAGCGCGCAGACGCAGGCCCCGGCCACCGCTCCCCGGCGCACCGAGCTCGACACGCTGCGGGTGTTCGTCGTCGTCGGCCTGGTCTTCTTCCACTCGGCCCTCGTCTTCTCGCCGGACGACGACTTCTACGTCAAGAACGCGCAGACGAGCGAAGCCATCACGGTGTTCGTCGGATTCGGGGTCGTGTGGGCGATGCCCATGCTGTTCCTCGTCGCCGGGCTCGGCTCCCGGCACTCGATCCGCCGGCGCGGCGCGGGCCCCTTCACCCGGGAACGCCTGCTGCGCCTGGGCGTTCCGCTGGTCCTCGCGACGCTCGTGCTGTGCCCGCTCCCCCAGTGGCTGCGGCTGCGGGCGGCCGACCCGGGCTACGACGAGTCGTACTGGCGTTTCTGGCCCCGCTTCCTCACCGTCCGTCCGGACGGGGCCGACTTCCCCTTCGTGCTCGACGGGGAGTACTTCGAGACGGGCCATCTGTGGTTCGTCGTACTGCTGCTGACCTTCAGCCTGCTGCTGGCTCCGGTCGCGGCGCCGCTGGCCGCGTGGGCGCAGCGGGTGGGTCAGGCGGTCGAGCGGCGCCCGGCGCTGCTCCTGCTGCCCGGCTTGCCGCTCGCCGCGATCAACGCGTTCCTCGGCATGGAGGAGGGCTTCGCGGGCTGGAACCGCTGGGCCTACCTGGTGTTCTTCCTCTTCGGGTACGCCCTCGCCGACGACGACCGGGTCCGTGCCGCACTGCGTCGGCTCGCCGTGCCGGTGGGTGTGGCCGGGCTCGCCCTGTTCGCGGGGACGGCGCCCGGGTTCGTCTCGCTGGACGACCCGTTCACCGAGTGGAGCCCGCTCGCGCTGGTGACACGGGCGCTGTTCGGGGCGGCGGGCTGGTGCTGGGTGGTGGCGATCCTCGGCCTGCTGGACCGGCCGCGCGAGGTCCGACCGCCCTCGCGCACGATGGTGTACCTCGGGATCGCGACCCTGCCCGTCTACGTGCTGCACCAGCCGGTCGTGGTCGCCCTCGCCTACGGCGTGGTGGGCTGGCCGGCACCGATCGTGGTCGAGTACGCCGCGATCGTGGCCGGTTCCCTGGCGGTGATCCTCGCGCTGTACGAGGGCGTGGTGCGCCGGACGCGGCTGACGCGGTTGCTGTTCGGGATGCGTTCCGATCCGGTGGCTGTCCTTCCCGTCCAGCCTCCGGACCCGCCGGTCACACCGGCCCGTTGATCTGCTTTGCTGTGTCCGTCGGGCACGGACCTCACCAGGCGGGACGATCATGCGGGCAGATGTGCGGCAAGTCTCGGACGGCACCTATCTGGTACACGGCAGCAACACCAACTGGGTCATCCTGACCGAGGGGGACGCGGTCACGCTGATCGACACCGGGTACCCCGGCGACCGGGCCAAGCTGCTCGCCTCGCTCACCGAGGTCGGCAGTTCACCGGAGGCGGTCAAGGCCGTACTGATCACGCATGCGCACACCGACCATCTGGGCAACGCCGAGTACCTGCGCACCACGTACGGCACGCCGGTGTACCTCCACGAGGCGGAAGTGCCGCACGCCCGCCGGGAGTTCCTGCAGCAGGTGAGCGTCGGGACGGTCCTGCGCAACGGCTGGCGGCCGGGTGTGCTGCCCTGGGCGATCCACGCGATCCGCTCCGGCGGCACCACGCACGTCCCGGTGACCTCCCCCGAGGCGTTCCCGTCCGCGGGCCCGCTGGACCTGCCCGGCCGCCCCGTCCCGGTGCACACGCCCGGCCACACCGACGGCCACTGCGCCTACCACCTCCCGGACGCCGGTGTGGTGATCGCGGGCGACGCACTGGTGAGCGGGCACCCCACCTCCCGGATCAAGGGACCCCAGCTCCTGCCGGACATGTTCCACCACGAGCGGGCCCGGGCCGTGGCCTCGCTGGCCGTGTTCGAAGGGCTCAAGGGCGATGTGCTGGTGCCCGGGCACGGGCCGTTGCACCGGGGCTCGGTGCAGGAAGCTGCTCTTCAGGCTCGGGAGCGCGCCGTCTAGGGTGAGCTGACGATCACCGCGAGGCGAGGACGAACGGCTCATGGCACTCCAGATCAGCGCGACGAATCCGGAGCACCCCGCCCTTCTGCTGGAACTGCCCTGGCAACTGCCGCTGGAGGAGTGGCCGGAGGAGGTCCTGGTCCCGCTGCCGCGCGGTATCTCCCGGCACATCGTGCGCTACGCCCGGGCCGGCGACGAGGTGATCGCCGTCAAGGAGCTCGCCGAGCGGCCGGCCCTGCGCGAGTACGAGCTGCTGCGCGACCTGGACCGGCTCGGCATCCCCGCGGTCGACCCGCTGGCCGTGGTCACCGGCCGCACCGACACCGCCGGCTCCCCGCTGGAGTCGGTGCTGGTCACCCGGCATCTGCGCGGCTCGCAGCCGTACCGCTCGATGTTCGAGACGACGATGCGCCCGGCGACCATGCACCGGCTGATGGACGCGCTGGCCGTGCTGCTGGTCCGCCTGCATCTCGCCGGGTTCGCGTGGGGCGACTGCTCGCTGTCCAACACGCTGTTCCGGCGCGACGCGGGCGCCTACGCCGCGTACCTGGTGGATGCCGAGACCGGCGATCTGCATCCGCAGCTCAGCGCGGGCCAGCGCGACTACGACCTGGACCTCGCCCGGGTCAACATCAGCGGGGAGCTGCTGGACCTGGAGGCGTCGGGGGCGCTGCACCCCTCCGTCGACCCGATCGAGTTCGGCACCGAGATCTGCGCCCGCTACCAGGGCCTGTGGCAGGAGCTGACCCGCACCTCCGTCTATCCGGCCGGCAAGTACCACTACATAGAGCGCCGGATACGCCGGCTGAACGAGCTCGGTTTCGACGTGGCCGAGATGCAGATCGATCACGCCGCGAACGGCGACACGGTCACCTTCGTGCCCAAGGTCGTCGACGCCGGCCACCACCAGCGTCAGCTCCTGCGCCTGACGGGCCTGGACACCGAGGAGAACCAGGCCCGGCGGCTGCTGAACGACCTGGAGAGCTGGATGGCCACCCAGGACGACTACGACCCGGGTGACCCCCTCGGCGCCCGCCCGGAAGTACTCGCGCACCGCTGGGTGCGGGACGTCTTCCGGCCCACCGTGCGGGCCGTGCCGCTGGAACTGCGCGGCTCCATGGACCCGGCCGAGATCTACCACGAACTGCTCGAACACCGCTGGTACCTGTCCGAGCAGGCGCAGCACGACATCGGCCTGGACGCGGTGGTGGCGGACTACATCACGAACATCCTGCCCACGGCGCGGGAGACGCTGCGGCCGACGATGTCCGACTGACGCACGACCGACTCAGTCGTGCGGGACCACGGCCACCGGGCACTCCGCGAGGTGCAGCATGCCGTGGGCCACCGAGCCGATCCGGGCGCCGACCGCCGTACGGTGCGCGCGGCGCCCCACGACCATGAGCTGGGCCCGCCCCGAGACCGACAGCAGCACCTGCCCGCCGCTTCCCATCTCCACGTGCTCGACGACGGGGACGTCGGGGAAGCGCTCCCGCCACGGCCGCAGCGCCTCGCCCAGGGCCTGCTTCTCGTACGGCTCCAGTCCCCCGGCCTCGTCGAGCAGCTTCAGGGAGGCCGGGCTGTAGGCGAACAGCGGCGGCAGGGTCCAGGCCCGTACGGCGCGCACGGTGGCGCCGCGCGCAGCCGCCGTCTCGAAGGCGAACCCCAGCGCGGCGGCGCTGTCCTCGGGGTCGCCCTGCTGACCCACGACGATCTCGCGCCCGGCGGCCTCGCCGGACGGCTCGTCCCCGGCCCGTACGCGCACGACGGGCCGTGCGGCTCCGGCGACCACCTGCTGTCCGACGGAGCCGAGCAGGAACCCGACGACCCGGCCGTGGCCGCGCGAACCCAGCACCAGCATCTCGGCCTCGCCCGCGGCGGCGATCAGCGTCTCGGCGGGCGGGCCCTCGACGACGTCGGTGGTCACATCCAGGCCCGGATGCCGTCCGGTGACATCACGAGCCGTCTCGGCCAGCCCGTCGCGCACCCACTGGGCCTGGGTGTCCTCCCCCGCGTCGATCGCGTCGTGCGGCTGGTACCGCCAGGCGTGCACCACCCGCAGGGGGAGCCCCCGGCGGACGGCTTCGCGGGCGGCCCAGGCCAGCCCGGCGAGGCTCTCCTCCGAACCGTCCACCCCTGCGGTGATCGGGCGCGTCATTCCGGCTGCCTCCTCGTGTCACGGTCACATCCGTGCGGCCCAGTCTTCACCACGATCCCGTGGCCTTGGGACGCCGGTGGTTCTGGGTGCCCCGGGCGCCGAGGCTGACACCGGCAGGGTCCGGCATACCCGCGCGGAGCGGGGCGATCGAACATACGATGGGCAGGACCGGGCCGGTGACGATGGGGACGCCGTGCCCTGACACCGGACTCTCGGGGTGGGAGACGTATGGCACAGGCCGCCGAAGCAGCGCGGACCGTCATCCTGACCGTGGACGACGACCCGGGAGTCTCCCGGGCGGTCGCCCGGGACCTGCGGCGGCGCTACGGCGAGTCGCACCGGATCGTGCGCGCGGAGTCCGGCGAGTCCGCGCTGGAGGCGCTGCGCGAGCTGAAGCTGCGCGGAGACCTCGTCGCGGTGATCCTGGCCGACTACCGCATGCCGCAGATGAACGGCATCGAGTTCCTGGAACAGGCCCTGGACGTGTACCCGGGTGCGCGGCGGGTGCTGCTGACCGCGTACGCGGACACCAGCGCGGCGATCGACGCGATCAACGTCGTCGATCTCGACCACTACCTCCTCAAGCCGTGGGACCCGCCGGAGGAGAAGCTGTACCCGGTCCTGGACGACCTGCTGGAGGCGTGGCGGCGCAGCGACTACCGGCCCGTGCCCAGCACCAAGGTGGTCGGGCATCGCTGGTCGGCGCGCTCCTCGGAGGTGCGGGAGTTCCTGGCCCGCAACCAGGTGCCCTACCGCTGGTACTCCGCCGACGAGCCGGAGGGGCAGCGGCTGCTGGCCGCGGCCGAGCAGGACGGGCAGCGGCTGCCGCTGGTGGTCACGCCCGACGGGACGCCCCTCGTGGCGCCCGAGGCACCCGAGCTGGCGGCCAGGGTCGGGCTGGCCACGACACCCACGGCCGACTTCTACGACCTCGTCGTCATCGGCGGCGGGCCCGCCGGGCTCGGCGCGGCCGTGTACGGGGCGTCGGAGGGGCTGCGGACCGTGCTGGTGGAGCGGTCGGCGACCGGCGGGCAGGCCGGGCAGAGCTCCCGGATCGAGAACTACCTCGGCTTCCCGGACGGCGTGTCGGGCGCCCAGCTCACCGACCGGGCCCGGCGCCAGGCGGCCAAGTTCGGCGCCGAGATCCTCACCGCTCGCGAGGTGACGGGACTGGAGGTCAGCGGCGCCGCCCGGATCGTACGGTTCTCGGACGGGTCGGCGGTCGCCGCGCACAGCGTGATCCTGGCGACCGGGGTGTCCTACCGGCAGTTGCAGGCGCCGGGCTGTGCGGACCTGACCGGCCGCGGCCTGTACTACGGGTCGGCGCTCACGGAGGCTCCCGCCTGCCAGGGCCAGGACGTGTACATCGTCGGCGGCGCGAACTCCGCCGGGCAGGCGGCGATGTATCTGTCGCGGGGCGCCAAGTCCGTGACGCTGCTGGTGCGCGGGGCGTCGCTGTCGGCGTCCATGTCGCACTACCTGGTCCAGCAGATCGAGGAGTCGCCGAACATCTCGGTGCGCCCCCGGACGGTCGTCGAGTCCGCGCAGGGCTCCGGCCACCTGGAGCAGCTCACGCTGCGCGACATGGACAGCGGGCTGACCGAGAGCGTCGACGCCCAGTGGATGTTCGTGTTCATCGGCGCGGCCCCGCTGACCGACTGGCTGGACGAGACGGTGCTGCGGGACGAGCGTGGATTCATCCTGGCGGGGCCCGACCTCACCGCCGACGGGCGGCCGCCGTCGGGCTGGGAGCTGGACCGGCCGCCCTACCACCTGGAGACCAATGTGCCCGGCGTGTTCGTGGCGGGCGACGCACGCTCGGAGTCCGCCAAGCGTGTCGCGTCCGCCGTCGGAGAGGGAGCCATGGCCGTGATGCTCGTCCACCGTTATCTGGAGCAGTCATGAGCGGGCCGCTGATCCCGTGCGAGCCCGCGGAGATCGGCTCGCTGTTCCTGTTCGAGAAGCTGACCCCCGAGCAGCTCGGCCGGCTGTGCAGCGAGGGCCGGGTGGAGCAGTACGAGCCCGGCCCGGTGTACACCGAGGGCGACCCTGCCACCTGCTTCTACGTGATGATCGAGGGCACGGTCGTGCTGTACCGGCGGGTCGCCGGGGACGACGTGGAGGTGACCCGGACGTCCCAGCGCGGGGTGTACGCCGGGTCCATGCAGGCGTACCTGGGCGACCGGGTACGGCAGGTCTACAACAACTCCATGCGCGTCACCGAGCCGACGCGGTTCTTCGTGCTGCCCGCGGACACGTTCGCGAACATCATGCAGGAGTGGTTCCCGATGGCGGTGCATCTGCTGGAGGGCCTCTTCTTCGGTTCGAAGAGCACCCAGCAGGCCATCGGACAGCGCGAACGGCTGCTGGCGCTGGGCTCGTTGTCCGCCGGGCTCACACACGAGCTCAACAACCCCGCCGCGGCGGCCGTACGCGCGACCGCGACGCTGCGCGAGCGGGTCGGAAAGATGCGGCACAAGCTGGCGATCATCGCGCAGGGCTCGTACTCCCCCGAGGTCATGGCGAACCTCATCGACCTTCAGGAGCGCACCGCCGAGCGGGTCGCCAAGGCCCCCACGCTCAGTCCGCTGGAGGCCGCCGACCGCGAGGACACGGTCACCGACTGGCTCGACGACCACGACATCCAGGACGGCTGGCGGATCGCGCCCACCTTCGTCCAGGCCGGCCTCGACGAGGACTGGCTGGACCAGGTCGCGGCGGCGGTGGACGAGGACATCCTGCCGAGCGCGATCGGGTGGCTCAACTACACCGTCGAGACCGAGCTGTTGATGGACGAGATCAACGACTCGACCACCCGCATCTCGCATCTCGTCGACGCGGCCAAGCAGTACTCCCAGCTCGACCGCGCGCCCTTCCAGAACGCCGATGTGCACGAACTCCTCGACAGCACTCTGCTGATGCTGTCGGGCAAGATCGGGCAGCGGATCGACGTCGTCAAGGACTACGACCGCACGCTGCCGAAGATTCCGGCCTACCCGGCGGAGCTCAACCAGGTCTGGACGAACCTGATCGACAACGCGGTCGCGGCGATCAAGAGTGTGGGCGGCGAAGGGACGCTGACCGTGCGCACGGCGTCGGACCACGACCGGCTGCTGGTCGAGTTCCGCGACACCGGGGTCGGCATCCCGGCGGAGAACCGGGGGCGGATCTTCGATCCCTTCTTCACGACCAAGCCCGTGGGCGAGGGCACCGGGCTCGGCCTGGACATCTCCTGGCGGATCGTGACCAACAAGCACCACGGCACGATCCAGGTCGAGTCCGAGCCGGGCGACACACGTTTCCAGGTGCTTCTGCCGTTCACGTCCGAGGAGGCTTCATGACCAGCGCAAACGGCATCGATCCCAGCGTGCCCCCGAGCGGCGGCGGCTGTACGGAGTGCGACGAGGCCGGCGGATGGTGGTTCCACCTGCGACGGTGTGCGCAGTGCGGGCACGTGGGCTGCTGCGACAGTTCCCCCGCCAAGCACGCGACGGCGCATTTCCGGGACACCGGGCACCCGTTGGTGCAGAGCTTCGAGCCGGGCGAGGACTGGTACTGGAACTACGACACCAACGAGATGTTCGAGTCGGGGCCCGATCTGGCTCCCCCGGCGAGCCATCCGGCGGACCAGCCGACGCCGGGGCCGGCGGGGCGGGTGCCGGCGGACTGGGCGAAGACGTTGCGCGCCTGACAGCTCGGGGCCTTCGGCTTGATGGCAGCCGCGGGTCCGTGGGGGTTGATCGCGCAGTTCCCCGCGCCCCTGAAAGGCCACGGGTTCTGTCGGCGGCAAGTGGCAGGATGTTTTCGTGTCGCAAGCCTCCTTCAGTACCCCGCTCATCGGCAGGGACGACGAATTCGCCCGGCTCTCCGGGGTGCTGGAGCGTGCCCGGGGCGGAGAGGCCCGGGCCGTGCTGGTCGCCGGGGACGCGGGGGTAGGCAAGACGCGGGTGCTCGATGAAGTCTCGGGACGAGCCGCCGCGGGCGGGATGATCGTGCTGACCGGGCACTGTGTCGACCTGGGTGATGTCGGGCTGCCGTATCTGCCGTTCACCGAGGTCCTCGGGGTGCTCGCAGGTGACGAGCGGTTCGCGGGTGCCCTCGAAGCGCATCCGGTCGTGGGCCGATTGCTGGGCGGCGGCACGGACGCCGTGAGCGACCGGCTGCGGTTGTTCGAGGGCATCGCCGGGCTGCTGGCCGATCTCTCGGACATCGCGCCGGTGCTGCTCTTGCTGGAGGATCTGCACTGGGCCGACCAGTCGTCGCGGGATCTGCTGCGGTTCCTGCTGAGCCGGGGCATCCTCCAGCGGACGGCCGGTGGGGCGCCCGGGCACCGGCTGGCCGTCTTCGCGTCCTATCGCGCGGACGACCTGCATCGGCGCCATCCGCTGCGGCCGCTGCTGGCCGAGCTGGTGCGGCTGCCCGCGGTCGAGCGGCTGGAGCTGCGGCCCATGGGCGACGCCGAGGTGGCACGGCTGGTGCGTGCCGTGCAGGAACAGCCGCTCCCCGACACGACGGTGCGGCGGATCGTGGAGCGGGCCGAGGGCAACGCCTTCTACGCCGAGGAGCTGGTCGCCGCCACGGACACCGAGGCCGGTGGGGTGCCCAGCGGGCTGGCCGACGTCCTCCTCATCCGGTTCGAGCAGCTCTCCGACACCGCCCAGCAGGTGCTGCGTACGGCCGCGGTCGCCGGGCGCCGCGTCGAGCACGAGCTGCTGCGGGGTGCCGTGGGAATTCCGGAGGAGGAGCTGGAGTCGGCGCTGCGCGAGGCCGTGGGGCGGCAGTTGCTGGTGCCGGGCGTCGGCGACACCTACGCGTTCCGGCACGCGCTCGCCCGCGAGGCGGTGTACGCCGACCTGCTGCCCGGTGAACGGGCCCGGCTGCACGGCGCGTTCGCCCGGCTGCTCACGGGACGCGGCCGCCCGGACGAGACGGCGGCGGAGCGCGCCCACCACTACCGGGAGAGCCACGATCTCGCCGAGGCCCTGGCAGCCTCGCTGGAGGCCGCCTCCCACGCGCACCGGGTCGGCGCGCCGGCCGAGGAACTACGGCATCTGGAGACCGCCCTCGATCTGTGGTCGTCGGTGGAGCCGGCGGCACGGCCCTCGGGCGAGGGCAACGACCGCGTGACGCTCACGCTGCGCGCGTCGGCCGCGGCCGCCCACGCCGGCGAGTCGCACCGGGCGGTCTCCCTGACCCGCTCCGCGCTCGCGGGCGTCGGCCAGGACACCGACGCCGAACTCGCAGCCCGGGTCCGCTACACGCTCGCCGGCAACCTGCTCGGCGTGGACAGCCTGACGGCGGCCTACGCCTACAGCAGTGAGGCGCTCGCCCTGATCCCGGCGGAGCCTCCGTCGCGGACCTGGGTGTGGGCGGCGGCCACGCATGTCCTGGCCGCACGCCAGGTCGGCGAGGACGAGACCGCGCTGCGGATCGCCCACGAGGCCCTGCGCACCGCCGAGGAACTGCGGGTGACGGACGCCCAGGCGGACCTGCTGATCTCGCTGGCCGCGCTGGAGGGCGGCGGCCGGCGCACCCCGCAGGGGCGGGAACGGCTGCGTGCGGCCCGGGAGTTGGCGCGGGCCTCCGGGAACGCGCCGGTGGAGATGCGGGCCCTGTTCAACCTCGCCGTCGGCTGCTTCGAGTCCGGTGAGCTGGACGAGTGCCTGCCCTGGCTGACGGAGGGCCTCGACCGGGCCCGGCGTGCGGGGTTGCTGTCGTCGCCGTATCCGCTGGAGATGCGGTATCTGCGGCTGCTGGTGCTGTACACGCTGGGCCGCTGGGACGAGTGCCTGAGCGTCGCCGCGGCCGACGCCGAAGTACTGCCCGCGACGGGCGGCTTCACGGCCGGTCCGGCGCTTTACGTCGCCCTCGCCCGCGGCGACCTGGGTGCCGTCGAGCGGGCCCGTGCGCTGCTGGACGGGCCGTTCGACTGGATGGGCACCCTCGTCGCGGGCATCGCGCTGACCGACGCCGCCGCGCTGCGCGGTGACGCGGAGGAGGCGGTGGAGCGGATGCGGACCACCGTCGCTGCTCTCACGGACGACGTGGGCAGGCCCCCCGATGTCACGGTCCGGCTCGCCGCCCTCTCGCTGTCGGCGGCCGCCGACCGGGCCGCCGCACTGCGCCTGGCAGGTGACGAGGCGGGCGCCCGCCGCTGGGCGGACACCGCGACCGAACTGGTCGAGCAGGCGCGGACGACGGCCGTTCGCGGCGAGGTCGGCACACCGCAGGGCCCGGAGGGCATGGCGTGGCTGGCCCGCGCGGAGGCGGAGTGGGCGCGGGCCGTCACCGGGCCGGACGCGGGGGCGTGGGCGAAGGCGGTGGCCGCGTTCGACTACGGCGACGACTACGAGCGGGCCCGGTGCAGGCTGCGCCACGCCGAGGCCCTGCTGGCGACGGACGACCGGGAGGCCGCGGCCGCCGAGGTCCGGGCCGCCCGGGAGACGGCGGCCCGGCTCGGTGCGACGCCGCTGCTGGAGCGGGCGGATGCCATGATCCGCCGCGGCCGCCTGGCTGAGGCCGCCGCCGACGGCTCCTCCCCGCTGACCGCCCGCGAGCAGGAGGTCCTGCGTCTGCTCGCCCTCGGCCGCAGCAACCGGCAGATCGGCGACGAGCTGTACATCACGGGCAAGACGGCGAGCGTCCACGTCTCCAACATCCTCGCCAAGCTGGACGCGGCGAGCCGTACGGAGGCGGTGGCCATCGCCTATCGGGAGGGGCTGATCACCCGCGGGGAGACGGTCGGCTGACGCCCCTCACCCGCTGGTGTCGCAGTCCAGGGCGGTCAGGTCGACGGCGTCGGCCATCGCCTGCATGCCCTTGTCGTTGGGGTGTATGTGGTCGCCGCCGTCGAGGGCGGGCAGCATCCTCTCCTGGTCGTAGGGGCTGCGCAGGATGCGGTCGAAGTCGGTGACGGCGTCGAACTCGCCGCTGGTGCGGATGAAGGTGTTGACCTCCTGGCGTACGGCCTCGCCGGCCGCGTCCCATTCGTGCCAGCCCTTGAACGGGGCCACGGTCGCGCCGACGACGCACTTGCCGGCCGCGTGCGCCCGGTCGACGATCTCGCGGTAGCCCTCGATCAGGTCGTCGGCGGTGACGCCGGTGTGCGCCTTGATGTCGTTGACGCCCTGGAAGAGGAACACGGTCCGCACGCCCGGCTGGGACAGCACGTCCCGCTCCAGCCGGTTCAGGGAGCTCTGCCCGGCGCCGTCCGCGAGGACCTTGTTCCCGGAGATCCCCTCGTTGGCGACGCCCTTGACCGCCGTGTCCGTCTTCTGAAGCCGGCGGGCGAGGTAGTCGGGCCAGCGGCGGTTCAGGTCGGAGGTGGACTGCCAGCCGTCGGTGATGGAGTCGCCGAGTGCGACGACCGCTCCGGTGCCTTTGGGGGCGTGCACGGAGACGGCGTCGAGGTAGAACCAGGACCCGGTGGGGATGGTCCAGGCGGTGCCGCTTTCCTCGGCGGTGTGGTCGCCCTGGGTGGCGTACGACGTCTGCATGGCCATCCAGTGGCCGCTCGCCGGGCCGGCCGCGTCCGGGCTGTGCAGGCTGACGACGAGGTTGGACGCGGCGGGCAGTTTGCCGGGCAGCGGGTCGCTCCACACGGTGGCGCCTGCCGGCACGGTGACGGTGCGCTCGCCGCCGAAGGCCAGGCGCCGGTTGCTGCCCGGCCGCAGTTCGGCGCCCTGCTTCTGAAGGCCCGCGTAGGCGCTGTCGAAGGTGATCGGCCGGTCCCCGAAGGCGTTGGAGAGCCGGACCCGCACCCCGGTTCCGCCGGCGCTGGTGTGCACGACGAGCCGGTAGCTGCGGCCCGCGACGCCGTCGGACATCCGGTCGGCACTGGCCGCCCAGGTGACGACGCCGCTCGGGCCGGCGGTCGCCTCGGTGGGCGCGGACTGGCAGGCGACGACCGTCAACAGGACGGCGGCCAGCGGCAGTTTGGCCCTCACCGGGCGAGGTCCTTCAGCGTGACGGACGCGCCGGGCCGCAGCGAGACCGTGCGGGACTCCGCGCCGTAGGCGACCGTCGTGGTGCGGCCGCCGACGCTGCGGATCCGCGCCTCGGTCGGCTTGCCGTCCCGCCAGTGCAGATCGACCTCGAAGCCGCCGCGTACGGGGACGCCCTCGACGAAACCCGAGGTGGCCCAGGCGTCGGGGAGGGCCGGGAGGAGTTCGATGTGTCCGGGCCGGGAGTACAGCAGCATCTCCACCATGGCGGCGGGGGTGCCGAAGTTGGCGTCGATCTGGAAGATGCCCCGGCCGCGTTCCACCTCGTAGATGTCGAAGAGGTTGAAGGCCGTGCCGTTGCTGCCGTCGATGGAGGGGCGGAGGTTGTTGACGATGAGCTGGTAGGCCTTGTCGGCGTCCTTCAGGCGGGCCCAGCACAGGCTGCGCCAGGCGTTGGCCCAGCCGAAGCTCTCCATGCCGCGTGCGGTGAGCAGGGCGGTGGCGCCGGCGACGAGGTCGGCCGGGGTGGAGCCGTCGGGGCGGATGCGGTCGCCCGGGAACAGGTTGATCAGCGGGGACAGGTGGCGGTGCGTGGTCTCACCCAGGTTGTCCGGCGACATCCACTCCTCCAGCCAGCCGCTGGTCGGGCTGACCTGCGGCAGGTACAGCTTCCTGCGCAGTGAGGCGATGGTATCCGCGAAGCCGGCGTCCCGCCGGAGTTCGGCGGCCGCGGTGCAGTAGTTCCCGAACAGCGTCCACACGACTTCCTGAGCATAGGTGATGCCCTTGGCGTCCTGCGGGCCGTGTTCCGGGGACCAGTCGCTGTCGTCGACGAGCACCTCCTTCGAGGTGCCGGGGAGCGTGACGGTGAGCAGCCGCGCCTCCCAGAACTCGCACGCGCCCTTGAGCAGCGGGTAGATCTTCGCCAGGTACTCGCGCGACCCGGTGTACTCGTAGTGCTCCCACAGGGTGGTGCACAGCCAGGCGTTGCCCGCCGGGTGCCACCACCAGCCGCTGCCGCCGTAGGGGTTGGTGGAGAAGGCGACGGCCCAGCCGGCGTTCTTGCCGCTGGAGTTGCGGTAGCGGTTGCGCGGGTCGTTGTACAGGCGGCGGGTGAGGTCGTTCCAGGACGGGAGCTGGGCGACGCAGTAGTCGGTGAAGGCGTCGAAGCACGGGGACAAGCCCGTCCGGTCGGCCATCCAGTAGTTCATCTGGATGTTGATGTCGGTGTGGTAGTCGCCCATCCAGTCCGGGTCGTTGCCGTCCAGCCACAGACCCTGGAGGCCCAGGGGCAGGCTGTCGCGCGAGCCGCAGATCATCAGGTAGCGGCCGAACTGAAGGTAGGCCGCCTCCAGTTCCGGGTCGGGTTCGGGGTCGCGGCTGCGGGCGTGCAGGCGCTCCCAGGTGTCCAGTTCCCGCTGCTCGGCCGTGGACGTGCCGAGGGAGAGGCCGAGTCGTCCGTACAGGGCGCGGTAGTCGGCGACGTGGGTGCGCCGCAGGGCGTCGGCGGACTCCGCGGCGGCGGCGTGGACCTTCGTACGGGCGAGTCGCTCGGGGGCGAGTGAGGGATCGCGGAAGCCGGCGTCGGCGTCGGGCGCGTAGTTGGTTCCGGCCGTGACGACGACGGTGAGGTCCTTGCAGTTGGTGAAGTCGATGCGGCCGCCGTCGACGGTGATCTTGCCGCCGATGCCGCGGGCCTTGACGGCGGCGCCGTAGCGCAGGCCGTTGGGCATGGTGGCGCCGAAGGACTCGGCGGCGGTGGGGTGCTCGCCGTGGGTGCCGGTGAGGGTGATGGTGCCGGTGTAGCGGCCGCCGCCGCTCTGGGTGAAGCGCAGGACGATGACGTCGTCGGGCCGGCTGGCGTACATCTCGCGCCGGTAGGTGACGCCGGAGCGGACGTAGGAGCTGGTGACCAGGCCCTGGGCGAGGTCGAGGGTGCGGCGGTAACCGCCCACGCCGCCGAGGTCGTGGTCGGGGATGTCGACGGTGAGCTTGGCCAGCAGCGTGAACGAGCCGAAGTCGGAGCGGCCGTAGGGGAACTGGCCGTCCTGGTCGAGGGTGTCGTTGAGGCCGCCGGTCCACATGGTGGCGTCGGTGATCAGGAGGAGTTCGCGGCCGGGGTCGTTGCTCGCGAGGGCGCCGATGCGGCCGTTGCCGACGGGCAGGCCCTGTTCGATCAGTGAGCCCTCGTCGCCGGGGGCCTGCCACCACAACTGGTGGCGGGCGGCGTCGGCGGGCAGCGGGACTTCGGCGGGGCGGGCGGGCGCGGCGGTGGCGGTGAAGGCGGGCAGCGCACCGAGGGCGGCGGTGAGGCCCGCGGTGGTGGCCAGGGAGAGGACGGATCTTCTGCTCGGCTCGTTCGGGTTGGTGTCCATGTGCGGCTCCGGGGTCGTCCGGGCCGGGGCCCGGCGCACGGCCGGGCCCCGACGGGAGGGAGATCAGAGGGACTTCGGTACGTCGATCCGGTCGATGTCCGGCGCGTAGCCCGTGCCGCTGTCGAACGTGACGGTGTTGGCCCCGGCCTTGAGCTTTACCGGCACGTAGACGCTGTTGACGGTCCCCCAGTCGCCGGTGGACGCGAACTTGTGCGAGGTGGCGCCGCCTGCGTTGGCGGAGACGAGGATCGAACGGGAGTCACCGCTGACGTAGGCGACCTTGACCATGTAGGTGCCGGCCTTGGCCACCACGACGTCGTTGACGGTGACCTTGCCGCCCGTGTAGAGGTTGCCGACCTTGCGGCCCTCGGAGCAGGCGGAGCAGTCGGCGACGGAGGCGTTGCCGCTCAGGGTGCCCGCTTCGGCCTCGTGGGCGGTCCAGGCGAGGTCGGTACCGCGCGGGGTGACGGTGAACAGGCGGGAGCCGTGGGCGGGAAGGGCCTGGGTGATCTTGTCGGTGTAGGTGCCGAGGCCTTCCTTGTTCCACACGTCGCGCACGGCGGCCTTGCCCTTGAAGCCGAGGGTCTGCCAGTTGGCGGTCACCGAGGCGGGTGCGTCGGAGAGGTTGAACAGGGCCACGGTGTAGGTGCCGTCGGGGTTCTTCCCGGCCCACACCTGCTGCGGGTCGGAGGCGGTGACGGGCTCGGCGGGCGGGGCGCTGCTCTGGTTGATCGCGAGGACCTCGCGGTTGGTCAGCAGCGACAGGCCGTAGGAGTCGAGCTTGGTGAGGTCGTCGCCGGTGAACAGCGGGGACTTGGCGATGGCCCACAGGGTGGCGTAGCTCTGCCGCTCGGCCTTGGTGAGGCCGTCCATCTCGCCGTTGCCGACGTTGAGGGAGTCGAGGTCGTTCCAGCCGCCGGGGCTTGCATGGTCGGTCCAGGCGGGGGCGTCGTCCCAGCGGTCGTCGACCGAGTTCTCCCAGGTGACCAGGGTGTTGCAGTAGCACTCGACGTCGGTGTCGATGCGCCAGCCGTTGGAGTACTTCTTCCAGTCCGCGACGTGCCCGTAGTCCAGGGACCAGGACAGTTCCAGGTGGATCGGGCGGCCGGCGGTCTCGATGGCCTTCTGCCAGGCGGCGACGTCGGCGACGTTGTTGTAGTTGTCGCCGTTCTTGAACGAGCCGGGGCCGACGCCGTCGAGCTTCAGGAAGTCGTAGCCCCAGTCGGCGAACATCTGCGCCTGGGAGTCGATGTATTTCTGCGCGCAGGGATCCGCGAAGTCGATCTTGTAGGCACTGTCCCAGCCGTTGGTGGTGCGCAGGTCGTCGTAGACGATGTCGCCGGTGGTGCAGCCCTCGGCGTTCCAGATCGGGTTCTTCCCGTCGTTGTACGCCCCCTTCTCCAGGCCGACCGGGAGGTAGATGCCGGCCTTGAGGCCCTTGGAGTGGATGCGGTCGGCGACGGCCTTCATGCCGCTCGGGAAGCGCACCGGGTCGGCCTTCTGGCGGCCGTACTCGTCGAACTGCGACTTCCAGGACCAGTCCATCCACCAGCCGGCGTCTATGTTGACGTACTCGTAGCCGTACTTCTTCAGCTTGGCGGCCATGGCGTCGGTCTGCTTGATGACGTTCGCCTCGGACAGGTAGCTGTAGTCGCCCTTCGGGTTGAGGCCCGGGTACTTCGACGACTGCATGGTCCAGCTCGTCCAGCCCATGTAGGGCTTGGCGGCCACGGCGGTGGTGGTCGGGGCGGCCGGGGGCGTGGTGGTCTCGGCCTGTGCGGACGGGACGGCGGCGGTGACACCGGCGGTGAGGGCCAGGACCACCATGGCTCTCAGGGCGCGTGCGGGCATGACGGAGTACGAGGATGACCTCATGGGTCGTACCTCCAGGGGTTGGTTCAGCGGTTCTGGCGCTGGTCGTCGGCTCGGATGAAGGACTGGATCGCGGTGGCCGCGGCCCCGCGCGCCCACTCCTCGAAGGGCAGTGGGCGGGTCTGTACGTCGCACTGGGCGGCGGTGCCGAACGCGGCCGCGGCGAACGCGTCGCGGATCTGTTCGGCGAACAGGTCGTAGGCGGCGAGGCCCTCGCCGGAGATGATCACCCGCTCGGGGCCGAGCAGGTTGGCCACGGTGGCGATGCCCCGGCCGATGGCCTCGCCCGCGCGGGCGTAGGCCTCCCGGGCTCCGGCGTTCCCCCGGTGGGCGAGCGCCGCGGCCTCGGCGGTGTCGGCGACCTCGACACCGGTGCTCTCGCGGATCCGCCGGACGATCGCGGCGTCCCCCGCGATGGCCTCCACGCAGCCGCGGTTGCCGCAGTGGCAGGGCGGCCCTGCCGGGTCGACGGTCACATGCCCGATCTCCCCGGCCACGCCGTGCGCCCCGGCGACGACACGGCCGTGCACCACGAGGCCGCAGCCGATGCCGGCGCCGACGGTCACGACGGCGAAGTCGGACAGTCCGACACCGGCGCCGAACCACTGCTCGGCGACGGTGAGGGCCCGTACGTCGTTGTCGACGGTGACCGGCAATCCGGTGGTGGCGGTGGCGAGTTCGGCGAGGGGTACGTCCCGCCACTCCAGGAACGGCGAGTACCGGACGACTCCGGCGCCGCGCTCCACGTCTCCGGAGACGGCGATGCCGAGGCCGAGGACCGGGACGCCCAGGTCGCCCGCCTCCGCGAGCAGCGCGCCGGCGAGTTCGGCGACCGAGGCCAGCACGCTCTTGGGCTCCCGGTCGGGGAGCGGGGCGTGGCGGGCGACGCGGATGCGGCAGCACAGGTCGGTGAGCACACCGATGATCGCGTCGCCGGTCACCTTCAGGCCGATGAACAGCGCCCGTCCCCCGTCGACCCGTACCGGGTTGGCGGGGCGGCCGAGCGCGGGGCGGGCGTTCTCGTCCACGTCCTCCACCAGGTAGCCGGCCTCGATCAGGGGCCGTACCGCCTTGGTGACGGCGGCCGGGGACAGTCCTGCCCGCCGGGCCACCTCCAGACGGGTGAGGGGCCCATGGCTGAGGACGGTGGTGAAGATCTGCGAGGCGGCCGGCGTGTTGGCCGGGAACGTCTCGGCGCGGTGGATCGAGGACATGACCGGAACCTAGAGCCCTTATTTTCCGTCGTCAATAAAAGAAGCAGGATTCGTTCGCCGGCTCCGGACCCCGGCGTTCGAGGACTCCTACCCGGTGATCGATGTCTGTCCAACTGTGCGTCGTCTGTGGCGATGTGACGGGATGCGAGAAGGTTGCCCCGCACGCAGATGATCGTTCTCGTATCGGCAGCACATCGACGGAAAACGGGAGGAACCCGCATGGTCTCAGCAGCGGTGGTCAGAGGTACGGCGGTGGCGGCGGCCCTTGTGTCGCTCCTGGCGGTCCCCGCGCATGCCGCGCCCGTGGAGCCCGGCACCACCAGGGCCGGCGCCCCGACCCCGGACGTCACGGGGCTGTGGAACGTCCTGCGCACGGCGCGGCGGAACGGCGCGCCCGGCGCGATGGCCCGTCTCGAGGACGGCGCCACGGTCCACTGGGCGGCCGTGGGTGTCGCCGACCGCAAGAGCGGACGGGCCCTCAGCAACGCCGACCGGTTCCGCATCGGCAGCATCACCAAGGTCTTCTCGGCGGTGGTCCTGCTGCAACTGGCCGACGAGAAGAAGCTGTCGCTCGACGCCCCGGTCGACCGCTATCTGCCGGGGCTGCTCCCCGACAGGCGCATCACGGTGCGTCATGTGCTCAGCCACCGCAGCGGCCTGTCCGACTACACCAACGACATGTTCGCGCGGTCGGTCCCCGGCTTCGAGGCGGTCCGCAAGAAGGTCTTCACCTACCGGCAGCTCGTGAACCGCTCCCTGAGCAAGCCGCGGACCACCAAGCCGGGCGGGGCGTACTCGTACTCCAACACCAACTTCGTCGTCGCCGGCATGCTCATCGAGAAGCTGACCGGGCACTCGGTGGGGACCGAGTACCGCAACCGGATCATCGAGCCGCTGGCGCTCACCGACACCTTCTACGTGCACCCCGGGACGAAGATCCCCGGCCGGTACGCCCGCGGCTATCTCACCCCGGACACCGCCGGCGCGGCGCTCGTCGACGCCACCGAGCAGACGGCGTCCTGGGCGCAGAGCGCGGGAGCGGTCATCTCCAGCACACAGGACCTCAACACCTTCCTGTCGGCGCTGCTCGGAGGCAGGCTGACCTCCCGGACGCAGTTGGCCCAGATGCAGCGCTGGGTGCCGGCCGGCAGTACCCAGGCGTACGGGCTCGGGCTGCGGCGGCGTGATCTGTCGTGCGGAGTCTCCGTCTACGGCCACACGGGCGCCGTACAGGGCTACTACTCCTACGCGTTCGCGTCCAAGGACGGCAAGCGCAGCCTCGCCGCGCTCGCCAACGCCTCCAACAACGGCACGGTGCACAACACGATGCTGCGCACGCTGGAGTCCGCGTTCTGCGGCAAGGCGACGAAGAAGGCGCGGTCTGCCGACGCGCCCGTCGAACGGCACGAGGACATCGCGCCGGGCAACTCGCTGGACCTCGACGAGGACTGAGGGCGCGCGTCGGGTGGGAACCCTCGGGGTCCGGTGCGCGTTTTCCGGACATCCCCACCGGATCCCGAACCACCCACCAGGACGGCCCGATGAGCGAGTTGGTCCCCGGCGGCAATCTGCCCCTCCCGGGCGGCGGCGTGACCGTCCGGGTGCCCGGCCCCTTCGACGTGTCCGCGCTCATCACCGACGACAGCGGCAAGGTGCGGGGCGACGCCGACTTCGTGTTCTACAACCAGCCGTCCGCGCCCGGCGCCCGCCTGAACGGCGACACGCTGAGCGTCGACCCGCCGCGTCTGCGCACCGGGGCGACCCGGATCACGGTGGTGGTCAGCCCCGCCGATCCCGGCATCCCCCTGGGCCGGCTGCCCGCGCCCGTGCTCCAGGTCACCGACCCGGGCGGGCGCCCGATCGCCCGGTTCGCCCCGCCGCGCCCGGGGCCGGAGACGGTGCTGCTGCTCGCCGAGGTCTACCGGCGTGGCGGAAGCTGGAAGCTGCGGGCCCTCGGGCAGGGGTACGCGGACGGGCTGGCGGGGCTCGCGCGGGATTTCGGGGTGGATGTGATCGAGGACGCCACGCCGTCGCCGGCACAGCGGACAGCCGCCCCGCCCATGCCCAGCGCTCCGCCCATGCCGAGCGCTCCGCCGATGCCCACGTCGCGGTCCAGGATGCAGACGCTGGCCGCTCTGACGGTCCCGGACTTCCCCTCCCCCGACCCCGACGGGTTCCTCGGTCTGGTCAACTCCGCGCGCGCCGACGTCGGTTCGCCGCCCGTCGCTCCCGACGCCCGTCTCGCCTCCGCGGCCCGGGCGCACGCCTCCGCCATGGCCGCGGCGGGCCGCCTCGGCGTCGAGGGCCCCAACGGCGTCTCCGTGTACCAGCGCATCACCGCCGCCGGGTACGCGTACATCACCGTCGGCGAGCACCTGGTCTCCGGCCCCCGCACCCCCGCCGAGTTCGTCGCGTACTGCCTGCGCACGGAAGGCGCTCGCCGCACCCTGCACGACGCCGCCTTCACGCACGCCGCCGTGGCGCAGGTCAGCGGCGGGCGCTCGGACGACACGTACTGGACGGCGCTGTGGGCCAGGCCCCTCGCACCGGGCGTTCTGCCCCGCACCGCGGCCGAGGTCGTCGACCTCACCAACCGTGAGCGGGCCAGGGCCGGGCTGCACCCCCTGGCCGTCGATCCAGCGCTGACCGCGGCCGCGCAGTCCTACAGCGCGGACATGGCGGCCCGCGCCTTCTACTCCCACACCTCGCCCGAGGGGACCCAGCCGTGGGACCGGGCGGCCGCCGCGGGCTCCCGGATGCGGGCGATCGGCGAGAACATCGCGTGCGGTCAGCGCTCCCCGGCCGAGGTCGTGGAGGGCTGGATGAACAGTCCGGGACACCGCGCCAACATCCTCAAGCGCGACTTCACCCACATAGGCATCGGTTTCGCGGGCGGCGGCCCGGCGGGCACGTACTGGACACAGCTCTTCGGCGGCTGACCGGATCGAGTCCGCGACACGCCGCGATCTAGGCGGAACGGGGTCGTCCGGGACACGATGCCCGCATGAAGGGTGACCTCTTTTCCAGCGAGCACATGGTCCAGCCGGCCACCGCGCCGGGCATGACTATCGAGAACGCCAAGTGCATCAAGTACGCGGTGAACGGCGAGATGCACGCCCGTCAGGGCGCCATGGTCGCCTACCGCGGCAACCTCCAGTTCGAGCGCAAGGGCCAGGGCGTGGGCGGCATGCTCAAGCGGGCCGTGACGGGTGAGGGGCTGCCGCTGATGGCGGTGCGCGGACAGGGTGAGGCCTGGTTCGCGCACGAGGCGCAGAACTGCTTCATCGTCGACGTCGACCCCGGCGACGAGTTCACGGTCAACGGCCGCAACGTGCTGTGTTTCGACGCCTCGTTGTCGTACCGGATAGCGACGGTGAAGGGCGCGGGCATCACCGGCGGCGGTCTGTTCAACAGCGTCTTCACCGGCCAGGGCAGGCTGGGGCTGATCTGCGACGGCAACCCCCTGGTCATTCCGGTCTCGCAGCAGTACCCGGTGTACGTCGACACCGACGCGGTGGTCGGCTGGACCGCCGGACTCCAGACCTCGCTGCACCGCTCGCAGTCCCTCGGATCGATGCTGCGCGGCGGTTCCGGTGAGGCCGTGCAATTGATGCTGCAAGGTCAGGGCTATGTCGTGGTGCGACCGAGCGAGGCGACACCGCAGAAGCCGCAGCAGCACTGAAGCGCCCCCGCGAGGTGATCTGCGCCTCACGAGCAACCCTCTCCGCCTTGCCGACGTCTTGATCGACAACAAGTGAAGCCCTGGCCCGAGCATATGGCCAGGGCCGGTTCTCAACGCTCTATACACGCCATGTATACCGTTGCTGTATACGCACCATGTATACACAGCGGGTAGAGACGGTGTGTATATCGATCGAAAGGCATCGATGTACGGCAAGGCATTCGCCCCGGAGTACCAGGGCGCCCTGACCACTTTGTCCGTGAACTCGTCGCTCACCGACGTCCTGGCCGCCGGCACCGAGCAGTTGAGAGCGGCCGAGCGGTCCGGACAGCACGGCGAGGCGGCCCGCTCCGGGCTCGCGGTGGCCGAGGCGCACCGCCGGCTGGGGCAGATCGGGGACGCGGACCGTGCCTGGAAGGCGAGCTACCGCGCCGCCCGGGAGGCCGACGACACGGGGGCCATGGCCTGGGCGCTGTGGAGCGGCGGCACGCTGGCCCGCCAGCGCGGCGCGTTCCCGCTCGCCCGGCGGCTGCTTCAGCTCGCGGCGGACCTCGGCGAGCGCGGCGGCGACATCGTCGTGCGCGGCTACTCGCTGGCCGGGCTCGCGGAGACCGGCCGTATCCAGGGCGACTACGCGGCCGTCCACCGGCTGCACGAACAGTTGCTGGCCGAGGCCCGGCGGCGCGGCGAGGCCCGGCACACCGTGTGGGCGCTGGAGGGCATCGCGCAGATCCACCGCAACACCGGCTCGTACGACACCGCGTACACCCTGTTCGAGGAGGCGGCCGAGATCGCCGCGCGCGCCGAGGACCGGCGTGGCCACGCCTGGGCGCTGCGCGGGCTCGCCGACGTCGTCTCCGTGCGCGACGGCGACGTGGAGCGGGCACTGGCCCTGCTGTCCGAGGCGGAGACCACGTGCCGCGCGATGAAGCTGTCCAGCGCGCTGGCCTACAACCACAAGATGCGCGGCAACGTCCTCTACCGGGCCGGGCGTTACACCGAGGCGCGGGCGCTGTACGAGCAGGCCCTGTCGGAGTTCCGTGCGATGAGCGAGCCGCGCGGGGAGGCGCTGTCCCGCCTGGGGCTGGCGAAGTCGCGGGCCCAGTTGGGGCGGGACCGTACGGAGACGGCCGCCGAACTGGCCGAGCTGGCCGATGTGCTGGAGCGCATCGGGCTGCGGCACGCGCGGGAGATGGTGGCACGTGCCCAGCGGGAGTTCGGCGTCGACGAGGGCGCCGTGGCGGGCGCCGAGGCGGTGGGCGCACTGTGACGGCCTCCTCTTCGGCGCTGCGGGCTCCGTCCGCCGCCCACCGGCGCACCTCGACGGTCCACTTTCCGGTGGACGCCGGCCAAGTCCTGGACCGCTGCCGGACCTTGGTGCGGCCCGCGCTGCGGGAGGCCGTGGAGCGGACCCATCCGTGGGTCGGCGAGATGGCCGCGTACTCCTTTGGCTGGTGCGAGGTCGGCGGGGCGCCGGCCGCGGCCTCCGGCGGCAAGGGCGTGCGCCAGGCGCTCGCCGTGCTCGGGGCGGAGGCGGCCGGTGCGCCCGGCCGGGCTGCGGTGCCCGGGGCGGTCGCGGTGGAGCTGGTGCACGCCTTCTCCCTCCTGCACGACGACATCATGGACGGTGACGAGGCACGGCGGCGCCGCCCCACGGTGTGGAAGGCGTACGGCACGGGACCCGCCGTCCTCGCCGGGGACGCGCTGTTCGCGCTGGCCGTCGAGACGCTCGCCGCGGCCGCGGAGGGCCCTCGGGCGGTGCGGCTGCTGTCCGTGGCGCTGCAGGATCTGGTGCGCGGGCAGGCGGACGACCTGCTGTTCACCACGCGTCCCTGGACGGGTCCTGAGCGGGTGCGGCCCGACGAGTACCGGACGATGGCCGAGCACAAGACGGGCGCGCTGCTGGGCTGCGCGGCCGCACTCGGCGCCCTGCTCGGCGGCGCACCGCCCGCCACCGTCGCCGCGTTCGACCGCGCGGGCCGGCATCTGGGCATCGCCTTCCAGGTCGTGGACGATCTACTCGGCATCTGGGGCGACCCCGCCGTCACCGGCAAACCGGTCCACGGCGATCTGCGGGAGCGCAAGAAGACGTATCCCGTACTGGCCGCGCTCGACTCGCCCGTCGCCGGCCGGCTCGCCGCGCTGCTGGAATCGGCCGCCGAACCCGGCGAGGTGGCCGCGCTGATCGAGGAGGCGGGCGGCCGGGCGGCAGCGCTCACGGAGGCACGGCGCCATGTCGCCGCCGTGGAGGCGGCCTTGGCGGACGTCCCGCTTCAGGAGGGGCCCGCGGAGGAACTGGCCTCGCTCCTCGACTTCCTCGTACGACGCGATCTGTGAGAGCCCGGTCCACGCGTGCGGCGGCGACCTTCCCCGGCATCTCGCCGCCGCCCGCGAAACCGGGTTGACCGGCGGCATCCCGCGCGTCAGGGTGCCAGGCGGCGTGGAACCCCGCCCCACGCCGGAAAGGTGACTGCCTTGATCGGGATCTCGGACGTCGAAGCCGCGGCCGACCTCATCGCCGGCCACGTCGTACACACCCCGACCGTACCCAGCCCCGGCCTGTCGGCCCTGCTCGGTGTCCCGGTCACGGCCAAGCTCGAACTCCTCCAGCGCACCGGGTCGTTCAAGGC
This sequence comes from Streptomyces sp. NPDC036764, assembly GCF_055609385.1. NCBI lineage: Bacteria > Bacillati > Actinomycetota > Actinomycetes > Kitasatosporales > Streptomycetaceae > Streptomyces > Streptomyces sp. NPDC036764. The sequence continues at coordinate 266,774 of NZ_JBVJPT010000011.1, read as the reverse complement.
CCGTGGGGCGACGGCGAAGCTGCTGTCGCTGAGCGAGGACCAGCGGGCGGCCGGGGTCGTGGCGGTGAGCGGCGGCAACCACGGCATCGCCCTGGCGATGACCGCCGCCGTCCTCGACGTGAAGGCCACAGTGGTCATGCCGCGCTCGGCGCCCGCGCACGCCGTGCGGATCGTCGAGGACGCCGGGGCGTCGGTGCGCCTGACGGACGACATGCCCGGAGCGTTCTCGCTCGTCACCCGACTGCGGGACGAGGGGCTGACCCTCGTCCATCCCTTCGACGACCCCCTGGTGATCGCCGGGCAGGGCACCGTCGGGCTGGAACTGGCCGCCGACGCCGGTGAGCTCACGGACGTGATCGTCAGCGTCGGGGGCGGCGGACTCATCGCCGGAGTCGCGGCGGCGCTGCGGGCCCGGCGTCCAGGCGTGCGGATCTGGGGTGTGGAGACCGAGGGCGCTGAGGCCATGTCCCAGGCGCTGGCCGCGGGCGGGCCGGTACCGGTGGCGTTGGCCTCGATCGTGTCGACGCTCAGCGCACCATCGGTTTCGCAGCTCACGTACGACCATGTGGCGGCCCAGGTCGACGAGGTGCTCGTGGTCCCGGACCGGGAGGCGGTCCGGGGTGTGCTCGACCTCGCCGAGCACGCCAAAGTCTGGACCGAGCCGGCCGCGGGCTGTCTGCTGCCGGCCGCCCGGCGCGTGCTGGAGCGGGTCGGGGAAGGCGCCCGGCTCGGGCTGGTCGTGTGCGGCGGCAACGCGACGACCTCCGACATGCATCGCTGGGCGACGGATTTCGGCCTTCGCTGAGCATTCGAGACCAATTCCTCGCGCCTTTTCACCAGCTTACTCATGCGTAAGAAAGCAAATGAAAAGAAGCACCCTTTAGTTGAGGATTTCGTTGAACGCTTCCCATGACGTCTCGCGTACTTCCTGTGAGAAATGAGAGCCAGGGGTTCAGCGAGGGATGGCCATGGTCAAGGCGCGAGTCTCCACACCCGAGTTGGTCGCCGGAAGGTACCGCCTCGTCGATGTCGTACATCGCGAGACGAACCGCGTCGGCTACTTCGGCGAGGACCTGGAGACCGAACGTCCGTGCCTCCTCACCCAGATCGGGCTTCCCGACGATTCGGGCCCCGACGACGCACGCCGGGCCACCTCGCGCATCCTGCGCACCTCGGAGCGGATAGGGCTGCTGCGCCCGGGCCGGGTGGCCACCGTTGTGGACGCCGTCGAGGAGTCCGGCAGCCTGTGGATCGTCACCGAATGGATCGACGGCACACCGCTGGGGGAACTCCTCGCCCAGCAGGGCACGTTGAACCATGTGCGGGCCGCGCGTATCGGCCTCGAACTGCTCGATGTGCTGGAGGCCGCGCACGTCGCGGGCATCACGCACGGCGAGCTGAGTCCGGGCCAGGTGCTCGTGGGCGCCGACGGGTCGGTCGTGGTCACCGGCTTCGGCCTGGCCGGAGCGACCCTCGCCCCCCGCGTCGCCGCACCGTCGTACGCCTCGCCGGAGCAGGCCCGCGACGAGCGGATCGGGCCTGCGTCGGATCTGTGGGCACTGGGTGCGATCCTCTACACGATGGTCGAGGGGCGCCCGCCCTATCGCGAACGGGACCGGCCCGAGACCACGTTGAAGGGGGTCGACCGGCTTCCGCTGCGCGCCCCGGTGCGCGCCGGACCGCTCACCCAGGCCGTGCAGGGGCTGCTGCGCAAGGACTCGCGGGAGCGGCTCAGCAGACCGGTGGTCCGTGAGGCGCTGGCCCGTGTCCTCAACGATGACCCCGAGACGGCCACGCAGGCCATGCAGCGCCCTCGGCTGCGTGGTCGATACGCAGTCGGCCCCACCTGGGGCAGACGCGCCATGGTCATCGGCACGGCACTGGCCGTGGTCACCGTGGCGGCCGCCGTCCTGGTGGTGACCAGCGGCGGGCAGGACGACTCGGACTCCTCGGCGACGGGTACGGCACCCGGTCCGTCCGCCTCCACCGGCGCACCGACCGGCCCGTCCCCCACCGCCACGCCCAGCACCTCCCCCACCCAGGAGGAGACGGTGCCGGGGGTAGGGGCGGGGCCGGGGGCAGGGGCCCCTACCGTCTCCCCCTCGGGCACGGCGCTGCCCGACGGGTTCCGGACGTACACCTCACCCGACGGCTTCTCCGTCGCGCTGCCCGAAGGCTTCAAGCCCCTGGCCACCAGTCGGGCCTCGGGCGTGGCGTACCGCGTCTTCTTCGGCGCCGAGGGCGACGACCGCAGGCTCGCGATCACATACAGCGAGGCACTCGGTCCGGACCCCGTCGCCGTTTGGCGTGACGACGTCCAGCCCGACCTGGAGGAGCGCAGCGGCTTCCGTCGGATCGGCGACATCGAGGCGACCACGTACCAGGGTTACCGGGCAGCCGACATGGAATGGGTCTCGGACAAGGACGGCACCCGGCTGCGCACCTTCGGCCGCGGCTTCCTCATCGACGACCACCGTGGCTACTCGCTGCGCTGGACGACGCCGGACGAGGACTGGGACGACCCCGGGAACCAGGAGGCCCTGGACACGTTCCTGCGGACCTTGCGGGTTCCCGGGGACTGATCAGGCCGACGCGCGGGGAGCGCTCATCGCCCGCAGCGGCAGGGCATGCAGCGGGTCCGTGCGCCAACGGGCCTTGAACGTGCGGTCCTTGAGGGAGCACGTGACGTCCAGGTGGTGCGGGGTCTCCAGGAAGGCGACGTCCACGGCGAGGGTGTCGGCGTCGGTCCAGCCGCCGCTGACCGCGGTGGGCACCCGTCCCTCGGTGACGGTCCATCCGGTGTCCCCGAGCCGCACCTCGAACGGGTGCCCGTCCTCGGTGAGCGTCAGGGCCCAGCCGTCCGCGCCGGGCGTGAGGTCGATCGCCGTCAGCTTGGGCAGCGGTGCGCAGACACCGCCGTCCGGCGTGAACGCGGCGGCGGACCAGGCCTCGGCCCCCTCGGGCGGTGCCGGCTCACCGGTGGCGGGCGGCAGGGCCAGGCCGGCCAGCCGCTCCGCCAGGGCCGCGTCCGCCGACTCGCCGGCCGTCAGGGGCGCCGGCCCGAACGCGGGCAGCAGATGCTCCCAGACCAGGTTCAGCACGGTCTGCATGTCCCAGGTGTCCGCCGTCGTCGCGATCACGGCGTCGTGCTCGGGCAGCACGATGCAGAACTGGCCGAATGCGCCGTCGCCGCGATAGCCGTGCCGGGACATCCAGAACTTGAAGCCGTACCCCTGCTGCCAGTCGTCGCCGGGCATCACACCGCCGTTCGCGATCTGCGTGCGCGTGGCCTCGGCGACCCACGACTCGGGCAGCAGCCGCTCACCCTCCCAGACGCCGCCGTTCAGATAGAGCTGGCCGAGCCGGGCGATGGCGTCGGTGGTGGCATGGAGTCCACTGAAGCCGAGCTCCCGGCCACTGCGGTCACGCAGCCACGCGACCTCGCCGATGCCGAGCGGATCAAGCAGCCGCGGGCGCAGATACTCGGTCAGCGACTGGCCGCTCGTACGCTGCACGATGGCGGAGAGCGTGAAGGTGGCGGGCTGGTTGTAGGCGAAGACCGTGCCCGGATCGCGCGGCGGGGGCACCAGGAGGAATCCGCGCACCAGATCCTCACGATCGCGCTCGCGCGCCTCGAAGACGGTGTCCGTCTCGTGCCCACTGGCCATGGAAGCCACATGCCGCACCAGCATCGCCCGGCTGCGCGGGTCGGTGATGTCGGCGTCGAGCTCGGGGAAGTACGAGATCACCGGGTCGTCGAGCCGTATCAGCCCCTCGGCTGCAGCGATCCCGGCGGCGGTCGCGGTGAAGCTCTTGCTGATCGAGTAGAGCAGGTGCGGGCGTTCGGCCGTGTAGGGCGCCCACCAGCCGGAGGCGACCAGATGGCCGTGCCGCAGGATCATCAGGCTGTGCGGCTCGATCGTGGGGGCGGCGTCGAGGGCGTCGAGGAAGGCGAGGACACCGGCGGCGTCGACGCCCTGGGCGGCGGGGGTGCTCGAAGGCAGCGCGCGGGCAGACATACGTGCATCCTCCCCCGGCTTGCGGGCGTCGTCCGGAACTCCTTGCACCCCAGTTCGGGACCCTGCCCCCTCCGTCCCGTTTTCGACGCTCCTGTCCGGGGACTCGGGCCCCATGGTGAAGATCGGATACACGATGATGACGGAGCAGGCCGGCCCCCGTGACCTGGTGGACCACCTGGTCCGCGCCGAGGAGGCGGGCTTCGACTTCTCCGTGGCCTCGGACCACTACTTTCCGTGGCTGCGTTCGCAGGGTCACTCGCCGTACGTCTGGAGCGTGCTGGGCGCGGCGGCCCAGGCAACGCGGTGGATCCCGTTGATGACCTTTGTGACGTGTCCGACGGTCCGCTACCACCCGGCGGTCGTGGCGCAGAAGGCGGCCACGATGCAGTTGCTGTCCGAGGGCCGGTTCCGGCTGGGGCTCGGGTCGGGCGAGAACCTCAACGAACATGTGGTGGGCGGCGGTTGGCCGTCGGTGGACGTACGACACGAGATGCTCGAAGAGGCGGTGGAGATCATCCGGGCGCTCTTCGGCGGCGGCCATGTGAACCATCGAGGCACGCACTTCGACGTGGAGTCGGCCCGCCTGTGGGACCTGCCGGACGAGCCGCCGCCCATCGGTGTCGCCGTCTCCGGGGAGCAGTCCTGCGAGCTGGCGGGCCGGCTCGCCGACCTGGTGATCGCCACGGAACCCAATGCGCACCTGCTGGAGGCGTTCGACCGGCACGGCGGCGAGGGCAAGCCGCGCGTGGGTCAGCTACCGGTGTGCCACGACCCCGACCCGGACGTCGCGCTCAGGCGCGCCCACTCCCAGTTCCGCTGGTTCGGCGGCGGCTGGAAGGTCAACTCGGAGCTGCCGCACCCGGACTCGTTCGAGGCGGCGACCCGGTTCGTCACGGCGGACGACGTCGCCGAGTCGATCCCGTGCGGCGACGACCCGGACACCTTCGTCAAGGCCGTCCGCCCGTACGCGGAGGCGGGGTTCACCGAGATCGCCCTGGTACAGATCGGAGGCGAGGCGCAGTTGCCCTATCTCGACTGGGCGGAGTCGGCACTGCTGCCCGCGCTGCGGGACGCCCTCGGCTGACCGCACGCACACCACCGCGCCCCGGGCGGCGCCGGGTGCCGCACGAACGTCATGCACGGGTGCAATAGGCTGCCGGTCGGCACTTTTCGCCTTCCGAGCAGCTCGTACAGGAGAGTCACCCGTGACACTGGCGTTCGTCCCACCCGAGACGTCCTCCGCACCTCAGGCCCCGCTGTCCGACCTCGTCGCGCGGGACGCGCGTGAGTTCGGGGTCTACGCGCGGACCGGCGGCTGGGCCTTCGGCCTGATGGTGGCGCGCAGCGTCCGGCCCGGCGGTCAGGGCGCCGGCGAGACGCCGAAGGTGTCGGCGAAGGAGTTCGCCGAACTCGCGGGCTGCTCCGCCGAGCGCGTCATGCGCTACTACAAGGCCTGGGACCGCGCCGCCGACGACGGTCTCGTGCCGCAGTTCGAGGCGCTCGCGCCGGGCCAGGAGGTCGAGCTGCCGGACGCCGACGTGTGGCTCAGTTACTACGTCTCCCGCAACAGCGCCACCTCCGAGCGCGGCACCGCCATCTCCGAGGCCGCCGAGGCCGAGGGCATCCGCCCGACCAAGGCCCTGGAGGTCGCCGAGAACCCGACCGCGCTGCGCGCCGCGATCCTCGCCGACCCCTCCACCGCCCGCGCGGCCCGCCAGGCGCTCCTGGACCGAGTGCGCGAGGACCCGGAACTGCAGGCCGAGCTGGCGCGCGACGTCGTACGAACCGACGACCTGAAGAAGGCCGTCGCCACCGAGAGCCGGTCGGCCGACCGGATCGGCTACGTCCGTCAGATCGCCGAGTCGGGTCAGATCAAGACTCCGGCCGGGCAGACCGTGGACGCGCCCGTGGACCTGCGTGAGGAAGCCGAGCGGCATCTGTCGCTCATCGACGAGCTGGAGGAGGACGAGGACACCGGCGAGTGGGCCACCGATGCCTACGACACCATGAAGTCCCTCGTCGTCGAGGCCGTGGAGGCCGACCCCGAGCTGCGGGTCCAGGAGCGGCGGACGAAGTTCTACAACAGCCTCCAGCGGGCGACGAAGGTCTTCGAGGAGCTGACCTTCGACGATGTGCAGGAGTTCGTCGAGGACGACATGGTCCAGCGGCTGGAGGAGCTCCAGCAGGCCGTCTCCACGTGCATCGCCGCGCTTCAAAGGGCGCGGGGCGGGTCGGCGCCGCAGGAGTAGGCGGGCCTCATGACGGCGCAGCGCCGCCGCTCACTCCGTGTGGCGGCGGCGTGCCCACAGCGGCAGCGCGAACCAGCACACCAGGTACCAGACGACCACGCCGGCGACCAGCCAGGGCACGAAGTCGTCGTGCGTGGCGACGCGCAGGATCAGCAGGAGCGAGCCCGTCATGGTGCACAGCAGCAGGACCAGGCCCACCCAGGTGAACCGGCCGGCCCACTCCACCGCCTGCGGCTTGATACGCCGCCCGGACACCAGACGGTGCAGCGACACGGGGCCGATCAGCGCGCCGGTGGCAGCGGCACCCAGGACCACCGTCGCGATGTAGATGGCCTGGTCCGTGTCATTGAGGCTGTTGTACCTCGGCGTGAAGACGACGGTGAGCAGGAAGCCGAACAGGATCTGCACGCCCATCTGGGTCACCCGGACCTCTTGGAGCAGCTCGGCCCATCTGCGGTCGGCCCGCTCCTCCTCGGTCTCGTCGCGGCCCATCTGTCCGTCCGGTTCAGTCATGCGCTAACAGGTAACCCCGTCGTGGACCGGTCAAACGGCCGGACTCCGGGAGGGGCGAGGCCGCCGCTCCCGGAGCCGACGCGCCTACCAGCGGTTTTCCACCTGCTCCTTGATCCGCCGGTCGTAGAGGTCCCGGATCGCGGTGAGCGTGTCCGCGGACAGCTCCGGCAGCGCGGCGGCGGCCGCGTTGGCCTGGGCCTGCTCGGGTGAGCGGGCACCCGGGATGACGGTGGTCACGCCGGGCTGCTGGATGATCCAGCGCAGCGCGAGCTGGGCGGGCGTGCAGCCCTCAGGGGCGAGGGCGGCGAACTCGACGGCCGCCTCCACACCGGAGTCGTAGTCGACGCCGGAGAAGGTCTCTCCCTGGTCGAAGGACTCGCCGTGCCGGTTGTAGGTGCGGTGGTCGTTCGCGGGGAAGACGGTGTCCTTGGTGTACTTGCCGGACAGCAGGCCGGAGGCCAGCGGGACGCGGGCGATGATGCCGACGCCCGCCTCCTGCGCCGCGGGCAGCACCTCCAGCAGGGGCTTCATCCGGAACGCGTTGAGGATGATCTGCACACTGGCCACGCCCGGCCGGGCGATGGCGGTCAGCGCCTCGGCGCAGGTCTCCACGCTGACGCCGTACTGGGCGATGCGCTCCTCCTGGACCAGGGTGTCCAGGGCGTCGAACACCTCGTCCGTGGAGTAGACGGGCGTCGGCGGGCAGTGCAACTGGACCAGGTCGAGGCGGTCCACGCCGAGGTTGCGCCGCGAACGGTCGTTCCAGGCACGGAAGTTGTCGAGGACATAGTTCTCGGGGATCTGGTCGACGCGGCGGCCCATCTTGGTCGCCACGAAGATGTCCAGTTCGGGCCTGCCGCGCAGGAAGCCCGCGATGGTCTGCTCGCTGCGCCCGTCGCCGTACACGTCGGCCGTGTCGAAGAAGGTCACCCCCGACTCGACTGCGGCGTCCAGCACCGCAAGGGCTTGCTTGTCGTCGACGTCTCCCCAGTCGGCACCCAATTGCCACGTACCGAGACCGACGACGGATGCCCGCTGACCCGACCTACCGATTACACGCTCGTCCATGGCGTCAGTGTGTCATTCGCCGGTCATCGGTGCGGAGCTGGCCCCTCCGCTGACGCCCCCCGTGAATCCTTCACTCACACGAGTGAATCGGCTCGAACGGGCAAGCGGTTACTGTCGGGCCGATCCTAGGTTGGGTCCGTGATCGACAACATCAGCCGCAGGAGCTTCCTGCGCACCGCCGCCCTGGCCGCTGTACCGACCCTGCTCCCGGCCGATCCGGCCGTCGCGGCACAGGAGTTGCCGGACTTTCCCGCGGATGTGGCGCTGTACCGCTCGGCCTACCGCAACTGGGTCGGCGAGATCACCGCCGACGGGCTGTGGGCCTGCGCGCCGGCCGGCCCGGACCAGGTGGTCGCCGCCGTCAACTGGGCCTGGCGGCACGGCCGGCGGGTTCGCGCCCGGGGTGCCTCGCACGGCTGGTCGCCGCTGACGATCACGCCGGGCACGCCGTCGGACGCGCCGGTCCTCCTCGTCGACACCGCCTCCCACCTCACCGGCATCTCCCTGGAATCGCCGACGTCCGTGCGCGCCGGTGCGGGCGTCACCCTGGAGGCCCTGCTCACCTACCTGGAGGGGCACGGCCTCGGCGTCACCGCCGCACCCGCGCCCGGCAACCTCACCCTCGGCGGCGCCCTCGCCGTCGACGCGCACGGCTCCGCCGTACCGGCACTGGGCGAGCGGCGGCTGCCCGGGCACACGTACGGCTCGCTGAGCAATCTCGTGCTGTCGCTGACGGCCGTCGTCTGGGACGAGGACAGCGGCGCGTACACGCTGCGCACCTACCACCGCGACGAGCCGGACTGTGCCGCGCTGCTCACCCACCTCGGCCGGTCCCTGGTCACCGAGGTGGTGCTGCGGGTGGGCGCGAACACGAACCTGCGATGCGTCAGCCGTACGGACATCCCGGCCGGGGAGCTCTTCGCCGCGCCCGGCGCCGGCGGGCGCACCTTCGAGAGCTTCCTGGACCGGGCCGGGCGCATCGAGGCGATCTGGTTCGCCTTCACCGAGCACCCGTGGCTGAAGGTGTGGAGCGTCTCCCCCACCCGGCCACTGACCGCACGGCAGGTGAGGACGCCGTACAACTACCCGTTCTCCGACAGCGTTCCGACCCCGGTGGCGGACCTGGCGGGGCGGATCGTGTCGGACGGGGCCTGGTATCTGGCCCCGGTGCTCGGCAACGCGCAGTACGACGCTGCCGCGCTCGGCCTGGTGGCCACGCTGTCGGCGGACATCTGGGGGCCGTCCAAGAACACGCTGCTGTATCTGAGGCCGACGACGCTGAGGATCGCCACGAACGGGTGCGCGGTACTCACCGCCCGGAGCCAGGTGCAGCGCGTCGTCAGCGAGTTCACCGCCTTCTACCGGGAGCGGCTCACGGCGTACGCCGCCCGGGGCCGGTTCCCGGTCAACGGATCGGTGGAGATCCGCGTGACGGGCCTCGACGATCCGGCGGACGTCGGCCTGGACGGGGCGCGGACGCCGCTGCTTTCGGCGCTGAGCCCGCGAGGTGACCGGCCCGAGTGGGACACCGCGGTGTGGCTGAACATCCTGACGCTGCCCGGGACGCCGTACGCGGAGGCGTTCCTGCGGGAGATCGAGCAGTTCATGCTGGGCACCTTCGACGGCGGAGACGCCATGACGCGCGTCGAGTGGTCGAAGGGCTATGCCTACACGGATGACGCCGCGTGGAGCGACGGCGAGGTGCTGGGCTCGGTCGTGCCGGGCGGCTTCGGGGCGGGGAGGTGGGGGCAGGCCGCCGGTGTGCTGGACCGGCTCGACCCCCACCGAGTGTTCGGGAACGCCTTCCTGGACCGGTTGTTCGAGTAGCGGGCGGCTATTCGCGGGCCACTCTGCCCTGCACGGCGCGTGCGACCCTCGGCCCGAGCCAGCGCTTGAGGCGGCGCAGCGCCTCCAGTTGCCCGGCCGCCCGGTCGATCCGGTAGTAGAGCTGAGGCGGTACGTAGGGCAGCAGGGGTGAGTGGCGCTGGCCGAGCAGGGCGAACATCTGCTGCGGGGGCAGGCCCATGTAGCGGGGCAGGTTCTCGTACCACAGGGCGCTGTGGCGGGCGGCGCTCTGGGGGGACAACAGGGCCGCCTTGCGCTGACGTTCGTACCGGGCGAGCGCCTCCGGGAGGGTGGGTCGCTCGTGCAGCGCGCCGGCCAGGGCGATGGCGTCCTCCAGGGCGAGCGTCGTACCGGCTCCGATGGAGTAGTGGGTGGTGTGGGCGGCGTCGCCGATCAGGACGACGTTGCCGCGGTGCCAGGTGCGGTTGGTGACGGTGCGGAAGTTCAGCCACTGCGTGCCGCCCTCGGCGGACGGGCGGCCGATGAGGCGGTGGCCGTCGAGGATCCCGGCGAAGAGCTTCTCCAGCAGGGCCAGTCCGTCGGCCTCCTTCGCGGTGTCGAGGCCGAGACCGGTCCAGGTCTCGGGGGCGCACTCGACGACGCAGGTGCCGGCCTCGGGGCCGTAGCCGTAGCCGTAGCACCAGATCCAGCCGTGGCCGGTCTCGACGAAGGCGAAGGTGAAGGCGTCGAAGACCCTGCTGGTGCCGAGCCACACATAGCGGTTGCGGCCGGTACCGATCCGGGTGCCGAAGTGGTCGGCATGGCGGGCGCGCAGGGCACTGTGGACGCCGTCGCCCGCGACGACCAGGTCGGCGGCGGGCAGGTCGTCCGGGGTGATCGTGCTCCCGAACTCCAGGAGTACGCCCAGCGAGCGGGCGCGTTCGGCGAGGATCTCCAGCAGCCGGTGGCGGCCGATGCCGTGCCCCTCGTCGCCGGGCCGACGGGTCGTCAGGTCTCGTACGTGGGCCACGCCCTCGTTCCAGCGCACCGAGCTCGCCTCGACCGCGCGTGCCGTCTCGGGGTCGTGGGCGCGCAGTTCCTCGAGCAGGCCGCGCCAGTACGTGACGCCCCAGCCGTAGGTGGTGCCCTCCGGGTTGCGTTCGTGGACGGTGATGTCGTGGGACGGGTCCCGCAGCTTCAGCAGGATCGAGAGATACAGACCGGCGGGCCCGCCGCCGACGCAGGCGACCTTCACGCATACCCCTAGAAATTTCCCAATACGGTCATTTTGGATCCGCAGGGTAGCAGGGCGGGGGCGCCGTTCCGCGACGTTCCGGATCGCGCCAGTTTCAGCGGGTGAGGCACACCACTGGCGCCGCATCCGCCCGCCAAGGACCACCGGAAACGCGACTCCCAGGAGAAGGAATTGCCCGTTCCGGCTAGGCGCGAGGCCACCTACAGCAAGATCATCTTCGTTCAAGCTTGCACGACATGTGGCCACTTGTCCGGATCGAGGCCAACCACTCGCGACCGATTTCTCCCGCTCTCGTGGGGCCCGATAGGTATGCGTGGACAGCACCCGAACGCACCATCGAACCCACCCCAGGAGGTCCGTATGCCGGAACTCAGCCGTCGTCGCGCGCTCACCGCCGCGGCCGCCCTCGCCACCGCCGCCGGCGCCGGCGCCCTCGTCCAGACGCTCAACGCGCCCGCCGCGTCCGCCTCGGGCCGGTCGGAGCACTCGGAGCACACCGGGCACTCGGAGCACGACCAGCACTCCCTCGCGCCCTTCGACGAGGTCTACAAGGGCCGTCGGATACAGGGCCGGCCGGCCTCGGGCGGCGCCCACCAGCATCACGGCGGCGGCTATGCCGTGTTCGTCGACGACGTGGAGCTGCATGTGATGCGCAACGCCGACGGGAGCTGGATCAGCGTCGTCAGCCACTACGCCCCGGTGCCCACCCCGCGGGCCGTCGCCCGCGCCGCCGTGGACGAGCTCCAGGGCGCAGCGCTCCTGCCCTTCCCCGCCAACTGAACAGCCCTACCCGCACTTTGGAGCACCAGCGACCATGACCGTCCGTAAGAACCAGGCCAGCCTGACCGCCGACGAGAAGCGCCGATTCGTCGCCGCCCTCCTTGAGTTGAAGCGCAGCGGCCGCTACGACTCCTTCGTCACGACCCACAACGCCTTCATCGTCGGCGACACCGACAACGGCGAGCGCACCGGCCACCGTTCACCGTCGTTCCTGCCCTGGCACCGCAGATTCCTGCTCGAGTTCGAGCGCGCGTTGCAGGAGGTGGACGCCTCGGTCGCGCTGCCGTACTGGGACTGGAGCACCGACCGCTCGATACGGTCGTCCCTGTGGGCGCCCGACTTCCTGGGCGGCACCGGGCGCAGCCGTGACGGGCAGGTGACGGACGGGCCGTTCGCGGCGTCGACCGGCAACTGGCCGATCAATGTGCGCGTCGACGGCCGTACGTTCCTGCGCCGCTCGCTCGGCACGGCCGTGCGGGATCTGCCGACCCGCGCCGAGGTGGAGTCCGTGCTGGCCATGCCGACGTACGACATGGCGCCCTGGAACAGCGCATCGGACGGCTTCCGCAACCACCTCGAAGGCTGGCGCGGGGTCAATCTGCACAACCGTGTCCATGTGTGGGTCGGCGGGCAGATGGCCACCGGTGCGTCGCCCAACGACCCGGTGTTCTGGCTGCACCACGCCTACATCGACAAGCTGTGGGCGGACTGGCAGCGGCGCCACCCCGGCTCCGGCTACGTGCCGGCCGCCGGGACGCCGAACGTGATCGACCTCAATGACACGATGAAGCCGTGGAACGACGTGCGCCCCGCCGATCTGCTGGACCACACCGCGCACTACACCTTCGACGCGGCCTGAGCCGCGCAGGGCCGGTCGGTCAGGCGTCCGCGGTGCGGCACTCCGGGTGGCCCCAGCCCTGGGCGTTCTTGGCGATCGGCTCGCCCGCCGCGTAGCCGCGACCGCAGAGGCAGCGGCCGGGGAACTTGGCCTTGATGGTCCGCGCGGAGCCGCCGTTCTTCCGGGCGGCCGCGATCTTGCGGCGCGGCGCCTTGGTCTGCGGGGTGTCCGGGGAGGGCGGCGGCTGAGGTGAACCGAGCTCGCTGCCCGCGGACTCCTGCACGGTGGCGGCCTGGCTGGCGGCGCGGTCGGCGAAGTCGTTGAGCGGGTCGCCGTCGACCTGGTGGGCGGGGACGTAGCGGAACTCGACCTTGCGGCCGTCGAGCAGTTCGTCGATGCGCACGACCAGGTCCTGGTTGGCGACGGGCTTGCCCGCGGCCGTCTTCCAGCCGTTGCGCTTCCAGTTGGGCAGCCAGGTGGTGACGGCCTTCATGGCGTACTGCGAGTCCATGCGGATCTCCAGCGGTACACCGGGATCGATCGCCGTGAGGAGCCGTTCCAGCGCGGTCAGTTCCGCGACGTTGTTGGTGGCCTTGCCGAGCGGCCCCGCCTCCCAGCGGGACGGGGTCTCCGTCTCGTCGGCGACGACCCACGCCCAGCCCGCCGGCCCTGGGTTTCCCTTGGAAGCCCCGTCGCACGCGGCCACAACACGTTCACGCATGCGCCCGATCATGCCATGGGCCGGCGGGCCGACCGGTCGCGGGTGCGATCGCCGATCAGTCCCGGTCGGTCGTGGTCAGCCGTCGATCACGAGACGTCGGTCGTCTTTGGCATCTCGCCCTCGGTCGTGGTGACGTCGATCACCGAGAAGTTGGCGCCCTGCGGGTCGCTGAGCGCGGCGAACCGGCCGAACGGCGAGGTCATCGGGCCGAAGCGGAGCACCGCACCCTGCTTGGTGGCGCGGGCCACGGCGTCGTCGCAGTTCTCGACCGTGAAGTAGACGTTGATGTAGGAGGGGACCTCGGGCGGGAACTCCTCGGTCATCCGCATCCGGCCGAGAACCATGTCCTCGCCGATCGAGTAGATCCGGAAGTCGACCGCGTCGTCCTCCATCTGTTTCGCGCCGTATCCGAAGACCGCCGGGAAGAACGCGTCCGGCTTGTCCCGCTCGCGTGTGAAGACCTCGCCCCAGCAGAAGGCGCCCGGCTCCTCCATCGGAGCCTCGAAGCCCTCGTGCGTGCCGGGCTGCCACAGTCCGAACACTGCGCCGCTGGGTTCGCGGGCCAGGCACATGGTGCCGAACTCGCCGACCGCCATCGGCTCCATCAGGATCTCGCCGCCGTTCTCACGGATCTTGGCGGCGGTGGCCTCGGCGTCGGAGGTGGCGAAGTAGAGGCACCACTGCGACTGGCCCTCCTGGCCGGGCATGGGCGGGACGACCGCGGCGGCCGCCTTCTCGTTCGCGTAGGCCTGGGTGTAGTTGCCGTACTCCGATGATTGCTCGCCGAACGTCCAGCCGAGGACGTCGCCGTAGAAGTTCTTGGCTCCCTCGATGTCGCTGAACATCGCGTCGGCCCAGATGGGGGTTCCCTCAGGTTTCGCGGCCATGGCTGCGGCCCTCTCCCGGATCGGTGAGTTGTCCGGATTCTTACGCTAGTCACCGGGCAGTCGGGTCGCGCGCCGAATGCCCGGTTCCGTTCCAGACTGGTGGGGAGGGCTGCCGGTCGACGGACGGGACTCGCCATGGCGGACACGACGATGCGGGCATGGTCGGTGGTCGAGCCCGGTCCGGTCGGGGGCGGACCGGGTGGGGCGGGGCCGCTGCGACTGGTCGGGAAGCCGGTTCCGGCGCCGGAGGACGACGAGCTGCTGGTGCGGGTTCTGGCGTGCGGGGTGTGCCGTACCGATCTGCATGTCGCCGAGGGCGACCTGCCGGTGCACCGGCCCGGTGTCACGCCGGGGCACGAGGTCGTCGGGGTGGTCGCGGCCCTCGGCGCGGCGGTGAGCGGCTTCGACGTCGGGGAGCGGGTCGGCGTCGCCTGGCTGCGGCGGACCGACGGCACGTGCGGCTACTGCCTGCGCGGGTCGGAGAACCTGTGCCCGGGATCCACGTACACGGGCTGGGACGCCGACGGCGGATACGCCGAGTACACGACCGTGCCGGCCGCGTTCGCCCACCGGCTGCCCGGCGCCCTGGACGACGTGTCGCTCGCCCCGCTGCTGTGTGCCGGGATCATCGGATACCGCGCGCTGCGCCGCTCGGCGCTGCCGCCGGGCGGGCGGCTCGGACTGTACGGCTTCGGGGGCAGCGCTCATCTGTGCGCGCAGGTGGCGCTGGCCGAGGGCGCCACCGTGCACGTCCTCACGCGCGGGGCCGGCGCGCGGAAGCTGGCGCTCGATCTGGGAGCCGCCTCGGCGCGGGACGCGTACGCGATGCCGCCGGAGCCACTGGACAGCGCGATCCTGTTCGCGCCCGCCGGCGAGCTGGTCCCCCTCGCGCTGCGGGCCCTGGACCGGGGCGGGACGCTGGCGATAGCCGGGATCCACCTCAGCGACATCCCGGTGCTGCGCTATGAAAGCGAGCTCTTCTACGAGAAGCAGGTGCGCAGCGTCACCTCCAACACGCGCGAGGACGCCCGTGCGTTCCTGGCGCTCGCCGCCGAGCACTCGGTGCACGCCACGACGCACACCTATCCGTTGTCGCGGGCGGACCAGGCGTTGCGTGATCTCGAAGAGGGCCGGTTCGACGGAGCGGCCGTGCTGGTGAACGACCTGCCCTGAGCCTTCGCCCCCGCGGCGAACCGGCAGCGGCGAGCCGGTGGTCGCGCGCCCGCAGGTCCGGACGAACGCGACCGGCGTGCAAGCGCGTGGTCCCGCGCCCTCCGCCTCGACGGAGGGTTTGCACCACCCGGGTGACGAAACCGCCCCCTTCACGCCGTACCGGGCGAACCACCCGCGCTGTTTGTCTTGTCCTGCGGCGCGTACGGCCCATCCGTGCCACAAGGCCGCCGTTCTCGCGCCCAGAGACTGCCGTCGTCTCCGACCACTTCGCTCACTCCTGACCACCCTCCAGGAAGGGATCACGTGTCCGTATCCGAGAGTGCCGCCGGACCCGCCGCCGACGACCCCGCCCCCACCACCGACGGACCACTGACCAGTCTCAGCACCCAGGCGGCGCGCCAGCTCGCCACGACCACCAAGTCCGAACCCCAGATGCAGGCCATCTCCTCGCGATGGCTGCTGAAGATGCTGCCCTGGGTCGACGTCAAGGGCGGCACCTACCGGGTCAACCGGCGTCTGCAACTGCGGGTCGGCCGCGGCCGGGTGCAGTTCGAGCAGAACGGCGCCTACGACATCAAGGTCATCCCCCAGACGCTCACCGAACTGCCTGCCCTGCGGGGCTACTCCGACGTGGACGTCCTGAAGGAGGTCGCGGGCCGGTTCCGGGTGCGCGAGGTCCGGGCCGGCCAGGTCCTCGTCGAGGCGGGGCAGCCGGTCCAGGAGGCCTACCTCGTCGTACACGGCCGCTTCACCCGCTTCACCGAGGGCAAGTACGGCGAGGAGGAGATCCTCGGCGTCGTCACCGACGGCGACCAGATCGGCGACGAGGCCATCGGCCAGCCCGACCCGCTGTGGCTGAGCTCGGTGCGCGCCGAGACATCGGGCGTGCTGATGGTGCTGCCCTGGACCGTGGTCCAGGAGTTCACCGACCGGGTGCCGTCCCTCGCGGAGCACCTGTCGGCGTATGCCGAGCGCCAGCAACTGCCCATGAACCGCAAGGGCGAGGCCGACGTACCGGTGCAGGCCGGCCACGTCGGCGAGCCGACCATCGGCGGCGGCTACGTCGACTACGACCTCGCCCCGCGCGAGTACGAGTTGTCACTCACCCAGACCGTACTGCGGGTGCACACGAGGGTCGCCGACCTGTTCAACAACCCGATGGACCAGACCGAGCAGCAACTGAGGCTGACCATCGAGGAGATCCGCGAACGCCAGGAGTGGGAGCTGGTCAACAACCGGGACTTCGGGCTGCTGCACAGCGCCGACTACGGGCAGCGCATCAGCACCTTCACCGGGCCGCCGACGCCGGACGACATGGACGAACTGCTGTCGATGCGGCGCAAGACCAAGCTGTTCATCGCCCATCCGAAGGCGATCGCCGCCTTCTTCCGGCAGTGCAACCGGCGCGGCCTGGTGCCGGGCACGGCGAACGTCGACGGGCACGAGATCCCGGCCTGGCGCGGTGTCCCGATCTTCCCGTGCAACAAGATCCCGGTCAGCGCACAGCACACCAGCAGCATCATCGCGCTGCGCACCGGTGAGGGCGACCAGGGGGCCATCGGGCTGTACCAGACCGGGATCCCCGAGGAGTACCAGCCGGGCCTGAACGTGCGGTTCATGGGGATCGACGCCAACTCGATCATCCGCTACCTCGTCACCGCCTATTACTCGATGGCGATCCTCGTGCCCGACGCGGTCGGGATCCTCGAGAACGCCCAGATCGGCCGGACCCCTGAGTGAGCTCGTGGAGAACCCGATGAGCACGACCCCCTCCAGGCCGGCCCTGCCCGGGCCGCCGAACCTCGCCCGGACCATCCGGAGCAGGCGCGGCGGCGCGATCCCGGGGCTGCGCTACCGGCAGGTGGCCCCCGCCGACCCGGAGAAGGTCGCGGAGGTGGACCGCAGGCTGGAGGAGTGGGCACGCCGTCTCGACCTGTTCCCGCCGGCCTGGTCGGGGGACTTCTCGGGCTTCCAGTTCGGCCGGGCCGTAGTGCTCCAGCATCCCGCCGGCGCCGACCTGGAGCGGCTGACGGTGGCCGGGAAGCTGCTGCTGGCCGAGAACATCGTCGATAGCTGCTACTGCGAGGAGGACGAGGGCAGGGGCGCGACCCGCAGAGGGCTCGGCGGGCGGCTGATCATGGCCCAGTCGGCGCTGGATCCGTTCCACGCCACCCCCGAGTTCCAGGAGCAGTGGGCGCAGGGCATGCAGGGGGACGGTCCGCTGCGCTCGTACCACTGGGCGCTGAAGGACTACTCGGCCCTCGCCACCCCGAGCCAGACCGACCGGCTCGTGCACGACCTCGCCCGGCTGCACATGGGCTACCTCGCCGAGGCGGCCTGGAGCGAGACGCGGTACGTCCCCCATGTGTGGGAGTACCTGGTGATGCGGCAGTTCAACAACTTCCGGCCCTGTCTGTCGATCGTCGACGCCATCGACGGCTACGAACTGCCCGAGGCCGTGTACGCCCGCCCCGAGATCCAGCGGATCACCGCGCTCGCCTGCAACGCCACCACGATCGTCAACGACCTGTACTCCTTCACCAAGGAGCTGGCCGGCGACCCCACCCATCTGAACCTGCCGCAGGTCGTCGCCGCCAACGAGCGCTGCGGTCTCAAGGCCGCCTATCTGAAGGCGGTCGAGATCCACAACCAGATCATGGCGGCGTTCGAGGAGGAGTCGGCGCTGCTCGGCGCCACCTCCCCGCTCGTCGAGCGCTACACCCGGGGCCTGGACGACTGGGTGGCCGGGAACCACGAGTGGCACGCCACCAACACGCACCGCTACCACCTGCCCAACTACTGGTAAAGCGCGACCTGATGACAGAACGTCACAAGCACCAGCACGAGGAGTCACCGTTGACCATCGCCCCCGAAGCGGACACCAAGGCAAAGTCGGTGCCGACCCAGTCCACGTACCAGAACCGCGTCGCGGACTACTGGAACGCCGAGGAGAACCCGGTCAACCTCGAACTCGGAAAGCTCGACGACCTGTACCACCACCACTACGGCATCGGGAACGCCGACCGTTCCGTGCTCGACGAACCCGATCCCGGACTGCGCCGTGAGCGCGTCACGGCCGAACTGCACCGGCTGGAGCACGCCCAGGCAGAGCTGCTCGCCGCGAGTCTCGGTCCCCTGTCCCCCGCCGACCGTGTCTTCGACGCCGGCTGCGGGCGCGGCGGCGGAAGTGTCGTGGCCAACCTGCGCTACGGCTGCCACGCCGACGGCGTCACCATCTCCGAGAAGCAGGCCGAGTTCGCGAACGCGCAGGCCCGCAAGCGGGGCATCGACGGCAAGGTGCGCTACCACCACCGCAACATGCTGGACACCGGGCTGGAGTCCGGGGCGTACGCGGCGTCCTGGAACAACGAGTCCACCATGTACGTCGAGCTCGACCTGCTGTTCGCCGAGCACGCGCGGCTGCTGCGCCGCGGCGGCCGCTATGTGGTGATCACCGGCTGCTACAACGACACCTACGGGCGTGCCTCGCGCGAGGTGTCCCTCATCAACGCCCATTACATCTGCGACATCCACCCACGCTCGGAGTACTTCCGCGCGATGGCCCGCAACCGCCTCGTGCCGGTCCATGTGGAGGATCTGACGGAGGCGGCCATCCCCTACTGGGAGTTGCGGCGCGAGGCCGACCACCTGGTGACCGGGATCGAGGACACGTTCATCGACGCGTACCGCAACGGCAGCTTCCAGTACCTGCTGATCGCGGCGGACCGCGTCTGAACGACTGTCAGAGCTCACGTCGGCCACGGGCGTTCCGTGGCCGACGCGTGTCTTCCCCCTTGGGCCCGGCCGTGCTTGCCTGGGGAACCGTTTTCGGTGTCCGGGGCGGGAGTCGCCGTATGCGCAAGCCGTGGATCGTGGGGGTGCTGCTGGCCGCCGTGCTGCTCGGGGCGTGCGGGGATCCGGCGTCCGGGCCGGAGGCCGCGCCGCCTCCGGAGGCGCCGCGAGCGTCGGTCACCACGCAGCAGCGGGCGCCGGCCTCGGCCTCACCGAGTGCCGCTCCGGCGAAGGCGCCGAGCGTCCTGTACCTCGGCGACTCGCTCGCGATGGAGGCACAGACGGTGCTCGCGCAGGAGTTGCGCCGGGGGCTGCGGGCGACGTACACGAGCGCGCCGTACTCGGGCACCACCCTGTGCGACTACCTTCAGGGCACGGGCGAACGGTCCCTCGTCCCGGACGCGGACAAGGCGGCCGCCCTGGTGCGCCGGCTGCGCCCCGACTTCGTCGTGCTCCAGTTCTGGGGCAACGCCTGGGGCTACACGCCGTGCATGGACGGCATCACCCATGACGCCTCCCCGCAGCGGTACTTCGAGCGGTACGGGGCCGACATGAAGCGGCTCGCCGACCAGATCTCCGGCGCCGGGGACGCGCGGATCGTATGGGTGCTCCAGGGCCCGGACCCGATCACTCCCGACCGGGTCCGACGCGTCAACGAGTTGTACGAGGGGCGGGCCGCCGCCTCGGGCGAACTGGTCGCCGACGCCGGCAGGGCGGTGAGCGCGGCCGGGGCCCGCTACTCCTGGGTCCAATACCTGCCGTGCACGGCGTACGAGCGCGCGCACGACGAGTACTGCACCCAGTCGGGCCGTGACCGGACGGCCCTGCACCGCGACGACGACTCCCTGCACTTCTGTCTGGCGCCCACGACCTCGACGCCGAAGCCGTGCCCGGTCCGCTCGCCCGGGATCCTGCGGATCGCCCTGGAGATCACCCGGGTGATCCGCGAGAACCCGTAGGAATGCGGGCTCACTCCCCGGCGTAGGCCTTCTCCAGGGCGGCGAGGTCGAACTTGTGCATCGCCAAGAACGCCTTGGTCACCCGGGCGGCCTTCACCGGGTCCGGGTCGGTGACCATCGCGTCCAGCCGGTCCGGGACGACCTGCCAGGACACCCCGAACCTGTCCTTGAGCCACCCGCACGGACCGGGCTCGCCGCCGTTCTCGGTGAGCTTGGCCCAGTAGTAGTCGATCTCCTCCTGGTTCTCGCAGAAGATCATGAAGGAGGTCGCCTCGGTGAACTTGAACTGGGGGCCGCCGTTGAGACCGAGGAACTTGTGGCCGTTGGCCGTGAACTCGACGGTCATCACGGTTCCGGCGGGCTGCATCGCTCCCTCGGGGTAGCGAGCCACCTTGCCGACGCTGGAGTTCTTGAAGATCGAGACGTAGAAGTGGGCGGCCTCCTCGGCCTGGCCGTCGAACCAGAGACACGTGGTGAAACCGTCGGTTGCCATGAGTACCTCCTGGAGCATGGATCCGCTGTCATGAGTGTCGACCGATCCTCGCCCCGGAACTCATCGGTCGCAGGGCCCACTAATCCAGGTGGCCGTTACACCGTTCGGAACTAGCATCGCGCTCATGACGTCTTCGCCCGCTGACAACGGCATCCGTCCCTTCCGCATCGACATACCGCAGAGTGACCTCGACGACCTGTACGACCGCCTCGACCGGACCCGGTGGCCCGACGAGCTGCCCGGAGTGGGATGGGCGTACGGCGTGCCGTCGGACTACCTGCGCGAGCTGGTGCACCACTGGCGGTACGAGTACGACTGGCGGGCGGCGGAGGCGCGGCTGAACGAGTGGCCGCAGTTCACGACCGAGATCGACGGTGCGCGGGTGCATTTCGCGCACATCCGCTCCCCCGAGCCCGACGCCACTCCGCTGATCGTCACGCACGGCTGGCCGGGATCGATCGTCGAATTCCTGGACATCGTCGGTCCGCTGACGGACCCGGCCGCACACGGCGGCGACCGAGCCGACGCCTTCCACGTGGTCCTGCCGAGCATTCCCGGTTTCGGGTTCTCCGGGCCCACCCGGGAGACCGGCTGGGAGGCTCTCCGGATCGCCGACGCGTGGGTCGAGCTCATGACACGCCTCGGCTACGAGCGGTTCGGCGCCCAGGGCGGCGACTGGGGTGCCGGCATCTCGCGTGAGCTGGGCCGTGCCCACCCCGAGCGGGCGATCGGCATCCACCTGAACCTGCTGCCCGGGGCGCAGGCGGCCACCGAGCCGACCGCTGCGGAACTGGAGGCGCTGAGCCCCGAGGAGCGTGAGCGGACGCTCGCCTCGTGGCGTCGGTGGGCGGCGTGGTTCCGGGACGGGACGGGCTACTTCCACATGCAGTCCACCCGGCCGCAGACCCTGTCGTACGCGCTCACGGACTCGCCGGTCGGCCAACTCGCCTGGATCGTCGAGAAGTTCCAGGAGTGGACGGACTCCGAGCGAGTGCCCGAGGAGGCCGTCGACCGGGACCAGATGCTCACGAACGTGATGCTGTACTGGTTGACGGGCACGGCGGGTTCGTCCGCCCGGGTCTACTACGAGCGCGCCCACGCCAAGGGCGGCCGGGTCGCCGCCCCGCACGAGCCCTCGACGGCCCCGACCGCGGTGGCCTCCTTCCCCGGCGATCCGCAGATTCCCCTGCGCCACAAGGCGGAGCGGACGGAGAACATCGTCCGCTGGACAGAGCTCGACCGGGGCGGGCACTTCGCGGCGATGGAGGAGCCGGACCTTCTGGTTGACGACGTGCGGGCGTTCTTCCGGCAACTGCGGGAGGGCTCTGCCGTCGGCTGATCTGCCACGGGCAGAGAAACCGGACACCGCCCTGGTCCGACGTCAACAGTGGAGTCACCGGCATCCCCACCACCACGAGGAGAACCGATGACTCCACTCTCGACGCTCACGCCGCGTGCCGAGGAGGGCGACGCCCCGCCGACGCGGTTCGACGACCACCTCGCCGCCCAACTGCTGGGCCAGCGCATCGTGTTGCTGGGCACCGAGGTCACCGAGGCCTCCGCGAACCGGATCTGCGCCCAGCTCCTGCTGCTGTCGGCGGAGGACCCGCGCACCGACATCAGCCTGTACATCAACAGCCCGGGCGGGTCGGTGCACGCGGGGCTCGCCATCTACGACACGATGCGGCTGATCCCGAACGACGTCGCGACCCTGGCCATGGGATTCGCGGCCAGCATGGGCCAGTTCCTGCTCAGCGTCGGCACCGCGGGCAAGCGGTTCACGCTGCCGAACGCGCGGATCATGATGCACCAGCCGTCGGCCGGGATCGGCGGCACGACGGCGGACATCGAGATCCAGGCGGAGAACCTGGACTTCACCAAGAAGACCATCGAGCGGATCACCGCCGAGCACACCGGCCAGACCCCGGAGACCATCTCCCGGGACGGTGACCGCGACCGCTGGTTCACGGCCGAGGAGGCCACTCAGTACGGCTTGGTGGACCGGGTCGTGGAGTCCCTCGCGGACGTCCGCCCGGCCGCCTCGAAGCGACGGATGGGGCTGTGACATGGGGAACTACACGATTCCGTACGTCGTCGAGCGGACGGCGCACGGCGAGCGCTCCTCCGACGTCTTCAGCAGGCTGCTGTCGGAGCGGATCATCTTCCTCGGCACCGAGATCGACGACGGCGTCGCCAACGTCGTGATCGCACAGCTCCTGCATCTGGAGTCCTCGGCGCCGGAGAACGAGATCGCGATCTACATCAACTCCCCCGGCGGATCGTTCACTTCACTCATGGCGATCTACGACACCATGACGTACGTGCAGGCTCCGATCTCCACGTTCTGCGTGGGGCAGGCCGCGTCCACGGCCGCCGTGCTGCTGGCCGGAGGGGATCCGGGGCGCCGGTTCGTGCTGGAGCACGCGCGCGTGCTGCTCGGCCAGCCCGCGTCCGGGGGCAGTCGCGGCATGGTGTCCGACCTCGCCCTCCAGGCAAAGGAGATGGTCCGGATCCGCTCGCAGGTCGAGGAGGTGCTGGCCCGGCACACCCAGCACGACATCGCGACGCTGCGGGCGGACATGGACCGCGACAAGGTGTTCACCGCCGAGGAGGCCGTCGCGTACTGCCTCGCCGACGAGGTGGTGAGCCGGCGCCTCGTCAGGGTCTGAGGCGCCGGCGCATCCGTCACGCCGCCAGGCACAGCCCGTCGTACGACGAACCCGCCCTGCCGCGGCCACCGCCGGGCACCCTGCGGCTGGTGACCCGGACGAGCTCTCCCTGCGCCAGCGACAGCAGGTCGCCGAGGCCGAGCCCCAGGGCGTGGGCCGCGGCCGCGAGAACCTCCGAGGAGGCCTCCTTGCGGCCGCGCTCCACCTCCGAGAGATACGGCATCGAGATCCGGGCGGCGTCGGCCACGTCCTTGAGCGTCCGCTCCTGCGCGAGGCGCTCACGGCGCAGGACGTCGCCGACGAGGTCGCGCCAGAGGGGCTCCTTGGGCGCGGGCGCCTGTGACGGGGCGGAGGACGGCGCGGCTGAGGGGGCGGTCGTCGGCGGGGCGGCGGGAGGGCGTTCGGACGCGGGGCGGGTCGGTCGCAGGCGCGTGGCCGACGGGCGGGCCAGCGGCGGGCGGGCGGCCGGCGGGCGCAGGGCGATGACGCGGGCTTCGTTCGACACTTGTTCGCTCACCTTCCCAGCCTAGGAACGCGGGGCGCGAGGGGAAGGGATCGGCATTGCGCCCTGGAAGAAATCGCCGCTACTGTCCGACCCGCCCGTCGATCCGCTCCCGCAGGAGGTCGGCGTGGCCGTTGTGCCGGGCGTACTCCTCGATCATGTGGACCAGCACCTCGCGCAGGGCGATCGGCTCGTCGCCGCCGTTGCCGATGACGTCGAGGCTCGGTGCCTCGGCCACGAAGCGTTCCGCGAAGGCGACTTCCGAGCGCCAGGTCGCCCAGGCCTCGGCGACGACGCCGGGGTGGGGTACGGCGCCGGTGAACTCGCCGTTGGGGTCGTCCTCGGTGCGGTAGTGCCGGGGGATGTCGTGCCCGGCCATGACACGGCGGAACCAGGTCTGTTCGACGCCGGCGAGATGGCGCAGCAGGCCCAGCAGGCAGAGGTCGGACGGGGGGACCGAGCGGCGGGCCAAGTCCTCGGCATCCAGGTCGGCGCATTTCATCTCGAACGTCAGCCGCTGGTCGCCGAGGTATCCGACGAGGGTCGCGAGTTCGCCGACGTAGCCGCCGTCACTGCGGGGATCGTCGTCGGGGGTGACCCACATGTCCCACCACCCGAAGCTGCGTCGGGGCAGCTTCCCTTCCGGCTGCGTGACATCGGTCATATGGGCGAGCATGGGCGGTCGGCATCGGGACCACCACCCGATTTCCGGCCGCGCCTCACTCGTCGGCCAGTCGCAGGACCGCCCGCACCCGCTTGCCCACCGGTACCCGCTCGACGGCGACCTCCGCCGCGAGGGCGTGCACTATCTCCAGGCCGTGCCGGCCGACCCGCTCCGGGTCCTTGGGGTAACGGCGGGGCAGGGCGGAGCTGCTGTCGTACACGCAGACCGACACCGCGTCGTCCGTGCCCTCCAGGTCCAGGATGTACGGGCCGTTGCTGTGCCGGTCGGCGTTGGTGACCAGCTCGCTGACCACCAGGAGCACCTTGTCCTCGGCGGGCGCGCCGATCTTGGCGCACCACTCGGTCCTGAGCCGGCCGAGGAACAGCGCGGCGAAGGACCGCGCCTCGGCGATACATCCCGGTTCACCGCTGAAGTGCGCTGCCCGCCTCAGTGGTTCCACGGGCACGTCGAAACCAGTAGGAATCACTGCCCCGTCCGCGTGCTCGATCATGCGTTTCTCTCTCGGAAGCCGGCACTGGCCGGATGCTGCTGCACCTGTCCTGTTACCCAGAGCGCGGCGGCGCAGTCACCGTGCAGGTGGCGCCGTACGTCACAGCGCCGGGGACCGCGGTGCGGCCTCGGTGGGCGCCGACTGCGACGTGGTGTTCGAGTCGTCGTCCGGGGGCGGCGGCGGGGTGGAGGTGTCGGGCGTTTCAGGCTCGGTCAGAGGTCGGCGTCGACGCGCTCAGCGACGGGGTGGGCTTCGCCGGGCGGCCGGTCCTCCTGTCCTGTCGCCGTCGTCGCCGCGGTGGCGGGCGACCCACTCGTCGCCGGCGGCGTCGTAGACGACGAACACGTTGATGACCGTCTGCGCGGGGGTGACCACCACGACGTTCGAGGAGCGGTACGACGGCCAGGAGTCGCCGGTCCGCTTCAGGGTGCCCTGCCGGGCGACGGGCCGGGTCAGCGGGTTGCCGCAGGCACAGCGCACCCGGGGCTCCCCGCGGTCGTCGACGAGGACCGCCGTGCCCGTCTGGAGGACGGCCTGGTAGCCGGTGGCGGCTCCGTCCACGTAGCCGTGGTTGGTGACCCGGGTGTCCAGGCGGAGCTGGACGGGGGTGAGCGAGCGCAGGTAGGCGGGGACGTCGTCGGCGTCGAGGCGGGCGACCGACGCGAACGCCTTGTTCTTCTCGGGGGCCGCCCGGAGGTGGCCGATCTGCTTCTCCACGTCGCAACTGGCGACGTTGCGGGTGCCGCCGTACAGGCCCGGCGCGCCGCCGTCGACGCCGCGCGGTTGGCTCGACGGTGCCGACTCGGCGGGCGGGGACGGGGTGGCGGGCGCGGCGGAGCTGTCGTTGGCCGTGGACTCGGTGAAGGGGTCGGGGCCCGTCTTGTCCGCGGCCTGGAGGAAGACTTCGCCGCTCTGTCCGGTGCCGCCGTCGCCGTCGGAGAGGGCGACGGCGAGCACCATGCCGGCCACGGCCACGGCGGTGAGTGCCGCGATGCGGGGCGGGGACCGCCACCAAGGGCGGTGCGGTCCGGGGCCGTCGGGCTCGGGTGTGCCTGCGCCGGACGGGGGCTGCGAGGGCGGCCCGGGCGGCTGGGAGGGGCCCGGCAGGGGGCCCGAGGGAGGTCCTGTGGGCCGGTCGGACGACGGAGGTTCGTCGCTCACGAAGCCTTCTTCCCGACGGGGGACTCCGTCGAGTCTCCCTCTGCGGGGACCTCTTCCACCTGTACGAAGCTCCCGCGACACCTGATCCGATTTCGCTGTATTCGCGATCTCCTACGGCATTTCACGCCGCCCCCATTCTGTGTTCCGTTCCCGCGCCGACCGCAAGCCGACGCATACGGACCTCCCGGCGGGCGCACCGCACAGGCGCTGCCTAGCGTGGGCAGGGTGAGTGTCGCGACCCCCTCCCGTCCGGCTGTGGCCGCCCATGGCTGGGTGCGGGCTCTCGCCGTGGTGCTGGCCGGGCTGGTCGCGATGGGGGCGGTCGCGGCCCTCGGACTGTGGGCGGCCGGGGCGGCGGACCTGCCCGACGGCGCGTTCCCCCGGGTCGTCGCGGCGACCGTGGTCACGGCGGTCGGCGGCACGGTCGAGCTCTCGGGGAACGCCGGAGGGCTCGCCGAGTCCGATGCCGGCCTGACCGTGATGCCGCTGTCCGTCACACTCACCGGCGCGCTCGTGATGGCCGCGGGTTTCCTGTGGCCGCTTCGGCACCGGGCGGTCGCCGGTGCCCGGGAGCTGGCGGGGTGGGCCGCGAGGATCGCCGTACTGTGGCTGGTCGCTGTGCTGGGGCTGTCCTTCGCCGCCCGCCAGACCTTCTCCCTGTCCCTGCGCGACCTCGGGCAGGACGTGCTCGGCGACCTGGGTGACCTGTTCGGCATCTCGCCCGAGATCGGCTTCACGACCGACGTCGTGGCGACCGTGTTCTTCGGACTGCTGTGGCTGGCCGGCGTGCTGGTGCTGGCCCTGCTGGTCTCGCGCGGGGCGCCGCTGCCGGGGCGGCTGCTGCGCTTCCAGGAGTCGGTGCGGCCGGCCGCGTACGCCATGGTGGTGCTGTTGCTGGCCTACGTCGGGCTGGGCGTGGTCATCGGGCTGGTCGTCGCGGCGACGCGCGGGCACGCGGCCGAGACGTTCGCGGTGATCCTGCTCGGGATGCCGAACCTGGTGTGGTTCGCCCTGACGATCGGGCTCGGCGCGACCTGGAACGGCCGGGTCGACGGGCCTTTCGGGCTGCCCATGCCGCATGTGCTGGACGAGGTGCTGCGCGGCAAGGAGGTGGCCGAGGTGAACCTCGGCACGCTCGCCGAGCAGGACGGGCGGGTGTGGTGGCTCATCGTCGTGGACGCGGTGCTGTTGCTGGCCGCCGCGTTCGTCATGGCACGGCGTTCACCGGCCCGCATCCGTGCCTGGCAGCACGCCGTGCACATGGCGGTCGCGCTGGCGCTCACGGTGCTGATGATCTGCCTCGTGGGCCGGATCTCCGCGCACTACGGGCTGTCGGTGCTGGGCATCGGAGACCTCGGCGGTGATCTGGCCGGCGAGCTGTTCCTGAACCCCGAGGTGTGGGGTGCCTTCGGTCTGGCGCTGCTGTGGGGGCTGGTCACCGGCTTCCTCGGCGGGCTGCTGGCGCGACCGCTGCGGCACAGGGGCGAGGTCGCGGCGCGGGCCGAGCGCTGAACGGGCCGCCGTTCAACACCACAAGACCGGCGCCGTTCACCGCCGGAAAACCGGCGAGGCGGTTCGGCGGGCGGGGATCGCCTCGATGCGGGGTCAGGCGACGGGGACCACCAGGGCCGGGATGGTCCGCTGCATGCGCAGCGCGTCCACCGACTCGGCGAGCAGTTCGTACTCGGTGGTCTCGTCACTCAGGGCGATCCGCACCAGTCGGCCGGCGGCCAACTCGTCGGCGACCAGCTCCTGTTGGTCGGGGTCGCCGCACCAGGTGCGCAGGGCTGCGGGGATGTCGGGAACGGTGTCGGCGACCGGGACGAGCGAGCTGGGCGGGAAGTGCTCGGCCTCCGGTCGCGGGTCTAATCGCTCGGCGATCCAGGACGCCCGGTCGCGTAACCACCACAGGGCGAGGGCCAGGGTGGGTGCCCGGTAGGTTCCCAGGGGTACCCCGATACGCCGCCCGTCGCAGACGCCGTACGCGGTGACATGGCAAAGGAACTCGTCGTGCACGTAGCCTCCCCCGTGGTGCCGTGTTCGCCTGTCGGCGGACCTCGCTTTCCGTGCGGCTCGTGAGCGGTGCGTGAGGGCGCCGTCGCCCCATGTGACGCGCCCCCGTAGTTGAGTATGTTCACTACTGAAACACTGTCACCACGACTTTCCGGCCACTCTCCTGGCATATTCACAGCACTTGTTGGCCGAAACGCGACGAGGACACGTCAACCCCTGATCACAGGCCGAGCATTACCTCGGGCGTAATCGAGCTTTGCGGCGCGGGCGGGCATCGTTGCGGTACCGGGTCACCGAGACCGGGATCCGGTTCCTGAGCAGCAACGACGACCTCGTGGAGGCTGATCCGCCATGCCCGCGCACACCGATCGTTACGAGAACGCCGTCGCCCTCTACCTCGCGGCCTGGAACACCCGCGAGCCCGACGCCCTGGCCCGGGCGGTCGCCACGGCGTGGAGCCCGCAGGGCGGATACACCGACCCTCTCGCCGAGGTCCGCGGACACGAGGGGATCGTGGCCGTCATCTCGGCGGCGCACGCGAAATTCCCCGGCTTCGTCTTCCGGCTCACCGGGTCCGTCGAGGGCCACCACGACACGGCCCGCTTCTCCTGGGAGCTCGTGAGCGAAGTCGCCGGCTCGGCGCCGGTGGCGGGCTCCGATGTGATCACGCTGGATGCCGAGGGGCGGATCACGGCCGTGCTCGGCTTTCTGGACAGGGTGCCGGCCGAGGCGTGAGTTCCGCGATGAGTTTCCGCGCTCGCGGCGGTCTTCACCACACGACCACCGCGAGCGGAGGAACCACCATGACCACGACCGCCAAGCTCGACGAGGAGTTCACGGCCGTCCTGCGCAAGAGTCCGAACGAGGGCGGCTGGACCTATCTCGTCTGGCCGCGCAGCGTCGACTTCTTCGGCACCCGCGGGCTCGTCAAGGTCCGCGGCACGATCGACGGACACCCCTTCCGCAGTTCGTTCATGGCCCTGGGCGACGGCACGCACAAGCTGCCGGTGAAGGCCGACATCCGCAAAGCCATCGGCAAGGCGGAGGGCGACACGGTCACTGTCCGCCTGGAGGAGCGGATCAGCTCCTAGCGGCTTCCCGGTAGCGCCGGGGCGCGACGCCGACGGCCCGCTTGAAGGCGTTGCTGAAGGCACTTTCGGAGGTGTAGCCGACGGAACGGGCGAGCACCGCGACCGGGGCCGTGTCCTGCCTGAGGGCGCGAGCGGCCAGGCTCATGCGCCAGTTCAGCAGATACGTCAGGGGCGGCACCCCGGCCGCCTCCTTGAACCGTACGGCGAAGGTGGTCCGGGACATCGCGGCCGCCCGGGCCAGCTCCTCCAACTGCCAGGGGTGGCTCGGATCGCCGTGCATCAGGAGCAGGGCAGGGGCGAGCCGTTCGTCGGCCAGGGCGCGCAGCCAGCCCGGGGGCAGCCCCTCGGACTCGACGAGGCAGACCCGCAGCACCTGTACGAACATCAACTGGGCCAGATGGTCGGAGGCGAACTCGACACCGGCCCGGCGTGTCTTCACCTCCTCGGCCAACTGCCCGATCAGCCAGCGCAGCGCCGACGCCTCGGCCGCGTCGGACGTGACGTGGATCAGCTCCGGCAGCGCCCGGCGCAGCAGTTCGCCGCTGTCCCGGCTCAGGTCGATGTGCCCGGAGACGCAGGCGACGTCCTCGTCCGTGCCGTCACCGAGCCGCGCCGTCCGGCTGACGGTGTCCACGGTGACATCGGCGGAGTCCAGCGGTTCGACGCCGAGCTCGCTGCACAGGACGTACGGCCGGCGCCCGTCGGAGACCACCACGTCCCCCTCGGACAGCTTCAACGGCTCGCCGCCGTCCTCGCGGACCAGCAGACAGGTGCCCCGCACCACGGCTACGACCTTCAGCTTGTCGCGCCCGCGCAGCCGGATCGCCCAGGTGCCGCCGGCGGTGAAGCCACCGGAGAACACGCTGCGGGCATCGGCGACGGCGAGGGCCTCGGACAGCGGATCTGCGGTCATGCTCGAACTATCACGCAAGTAATGCGGATTCTCAAGTATTCATCGTACGGAACCGCGTCCTTACGGTGGTCTGGTCGGCTCACGTTGAGGAGATACGCACCATGACCACCGCACAGCACCCCCTGCCCTCCGGCTTCGGCGCCGCGTCCACCGCCGAGGAGGTGATCAAGGGGGTACACCTGACCGGCAAGGTCGCGATCGTCACCGGCGGCTACTCCGGCATCGGCCTGGAGACGGCCCGGGTGCTGCGCTCGGCCGGCGCCGAGGTCGTCGTACCGGCGCGGGACCTGGAGCGGGCACGCGCCGCGCTGCAGGACGTGCCCGGGGCCGAGGTCGAGTACCTGGACCTGCTGGACCCGGCGTCGATCGACGCCTTCGCGGAGAAGTTCCTGGCCTCCGGGCGTCCGCTGCACATCCTGGTCAACAGCGCCGGGATCATGGCGACCCCGCTGACCCGGGACCCGCGCGGGTACGAGGCGCAGTTCGCCACCAACCATCTGGGGCACTTCCACCTGGTCGCCCGGCTGTGGCCCGCGCTGGTCGCGGCCGACGGGGCGCGGGTCGTGTCCGTGTCCTCACGGGGCATCCGCTTCGGCAACGTCGACTTCGACGACCTGCACTTCGAGCACCGGCCCTACGAGCCCTTCGTCGCCTACGGCCAGTCCAAGACGGCCAACGCGCTCTTCGCCGTGGAACTGGACCGGCGCGGGCGGGCCGAGGGAGTACGGGCCTTCTCCCTGCACCCCGGCACGATCATCGAGACCGGCCTGGCCAAGCACGTCTCCGCGGAGGTCGTCCGGGCGGCCGGTGTCCTCGACGAGCACGGGCGGCCCGTACGGGACCCGTCCCGCCAGCTCAAGACGGTGGAGCAGGGGGCCGCCACCAGCGTCTGGTGCGCCACGAGCCCGCAACTGGCCGCACTCGGCGGGGTCTACTGCGAGAACTGCGACGTCAGCCCCCTGGTGGCCGACGCCGACGAGGCCGAATGGCGCGCCGGGGCGGAGACGCCGGGCGTGCTGTCCTACGCCGTGGACCCAGAGGCGGCGGCCCGCCTCTGGGAGGTCAGCGAGCGCCTTACGGCTTGAGAATCGCCTCGATCCGGGCCAGTTCCTCGGCGTCGAAGTCCAGGTTGCGGGTCGCGGCGACGCTGTCCTCGATCTGCTGCGCGCTGCTCGCGCCGACCAGCGCAGAGGTCACCCGGCCGCCGCGCAGCACCCAGGCCAGGGCGAGCTGGGCCAGCGTCTGGCCACGGGACTTGGCGATCTCGTCGAGCGCGCGCAGCTTGCCGAGCAGCTCGTCGGTGATCGCGTCGGCGTTCAGGAACGGACTGCCGCTCGCGGCCCGCGAGTCCTTCGGGATGCCGTCGAGGTAGCGGGAGGTGAGCTGGCCCTGCGCCAGCGGGGAGAAGACGATCGAGCCGACCTGGAGTTCGTCCAGGGCGTCGAGGAGACCCTCTTCCTCCGGGCGGCGGTTCAGCATCGAGTAGGCGGGCTGGTGGATGAGCAGCGGGGTGCCCAGCTCGCCCAGGATGCGAGCGGCCTCGCGGGTCTGCTCGGGCGAGTAGTTGGAGACGCCGACGTAGAGCGCCTTGCCCTGCTGCACAGCCGAGTGCAGGGCGCCCATCGTCTCCTCCAGCGGAGTCTCCGGGTCCGGGCGGTGCGAGTAGAAGATGTCGACGTAGTCCAGGCCCATCCGCTTCAGGCTCTGGTCCAGCGAGGACAGCACGTACTTGCGCGAGCCCCACTCGCCGTACGGGCCGGGCCACATCAGATAGCCGGCCTTGGTGGAGATGATCATCTCGTCGCGGTACGGCGCGAAGTCCGTCCGCAGAGCCTCGCCGAACGCCGACTCGGCGGCGCCGGGCGGCGGGCCGTAGTTGTTGGCCAGGTCGAAGTGCGTGACGCCGAGGTCGAAGGCGCGGCGCAGGATGGCCCGCTGGGTCTCCACCGGGCGGTCCGGACCGAAGTTGTGCCACAGTCCGAGGGACAGCGCGGGAAGCTTCAGGCCGCTGCGTCCGGTGCGCCGGTAGGGCATGTCCGCGTAGCGGTCGGTGTGTGCGGTGTACAACGCGACTCCAGAGGGGTTGGCACACGAAGGACGGCTCCGAAGAGCCGGTATTCCAGTCGCCGTCCATGCTGTCGCGACCTGCGGGCAGTGGTCCAACAGGTAAATCAGATGGGATTGAGCGGCTACGCTGCTCAATCATGGAACTGCGCCATCTCCAGCATTTCGTGGCGGTCGCCGAGGACCAGCACTTCACCCGGGCGGCCGAGCGCCTGATGGTCTCCCAGTCGGGCCTGTCGGCCTCGATCCGGGCACTCGAGCGGGAGTTGCAGACCCCCCTGTTCGTACGCACGACCCGCCGCGTGACGCTCACCCCGGCCGGCCGTGCCCTGCTGTGCGAGGCCGAGCGGATCCTGGCGCAGGTGCGGTCCGCCCACGAGGCGGTCGCCGCGGTGCAGGGCGTCCTGCGCGGGATGCTGGCGCTCGGTTCCGAGCAGTGCATCGCCGGGGTGCATGTGGCCGGGCTGCTCGCGGCCTTCCGGCGAGAGCATCCGGACGTGGAGATCTGTCTGCGGCAGGCGGGCTCGGGGGCGCTGGCGGAGGAGGTCGCGGCCGGCCGCCTCGATCTGGCCTTCGCCGTGCGGACCGCGCAGGAGGACACCGACCAGTTGCGGGTCGTACCGCTGACCAGTGAGCCGATGACCGTCCTGTGCCATCCGAGCCACCGCCTGGCCCTGGCCGGAGCCGCGGTCACCCCGGAGGACCTGGGCGGGGAGGTCTTCGTCGACTTCCACCCGGACTGGGGGCCGCGCCGCGCCACCGACGCGGTGTTCGCCGCCGCGGGCGTACGGCGGACCGTGTCCCTGGAGGTCAACGACGTGCACAGCCTTCTGGACCTGGTGGACGAGGACCTCGGCGTCGCCGTCGTGCCGCGCCACTTCCGGCACAAGCGGCCGTCCCTGACCGCCCTGCCGGTGAAGGACGCGGGCGAGACCGTCTACGAGACGGTCGCCCTGCTGCCGCCCGCGCAGGCCACCAGCCCGGCGGCCCGGGCGCTGATGGCGCTGCTGGAAACGGAAGGCGCCTGACGGACGGGTGCGCGATGGTGGAGCCATGCATGCGAAGGACATCCTCATCGACGGGTACAACCGCATCCAGGAAGAAGTCCACGCCGCCGTCGAGGGCCTCGGCCCGGACGAGCTCAGCGCCCGCCCCTCCCCCGACGCCAACTCCGTCGCCTGGCTGATCTGGCATCTCACCCGGGTCCAGGACGATCACATCGCCGACGCCTTCGACCTCGACCAGGTGTGGCTGACGCAGGACTACCAGAAGACCTTCGGCCTCGACCTGCCGCGCCACGACACCGGATACGGCCACACCCCGGCGAAGGTCGCCAAGGTGCGCGTCGAGACCGGTGACCTGCTGACCGGCTACTACGACGCTGTGCACGCCCAGACCCTCGGACAACTGCGCGAGGTGGCCGCCAGGGATCTGGAACGGGTCGTCGACGAACGCTGGGATCCGCCGGTCACCCTGGGCGTACGGCTGGTCAGCGTCCTGTCCGACGATCTCCAGCACGTCGGACAGGCCGCCTATGTGCGGGGGCTGCTGCTGAACGCGTAGCCCCCGGGCCGGCTCAGAGCGCGGCCGCGTACCCCGGCAGGACCACGTCGTCGATGAGGGCCTTGCGCTCATCGAACGGGATGAACGCGCTCTTCAGGGCGTTCAGGGTGACCGTGCGCAGGTCCTCCACCGTCCAGCCGGCCTCCTCGACCAGCAGCGACATCTCCCGGGTCATCGTCGTCCCCGACACCAGACGGTTGTCGGTGTTGAGGGTGACCCTGAAGCCCAGGTCCTTCAGCGCGGTGATCGGGTGCCCGGCTATGGAGGTGGCGGCGCCGGTCTGGAGGTTGGACGTCGGACACATCTCCAGGGCGATACGGCGGTCGCGCACCCAGCCCGCGAGGCGGCCGAGCTTGCCGTCGACGATGTCGTCGGTGATGCGGACGCCGTGGCCGATGCGCTGGGCGCCGCAGATCTGCAGGGCCTGGTGGATGCTGGACAGGCCGTCGGCCTCACCGGCGTGGATGGTGAACGGCACGTTCTCACGGCGCAGGTACTCGAAGGCGTCCCGGTGGTCGGCGGCGGGGAAGCCGGCCTCGGCACCGGCGATGTCGAAGCCGACGACACCGGCGTCCCGGAAGGCCACGGCCGCGTCGGCCGCCTCGCGCACCCGGTCGAACATCCGCATCCCGCACAGCAGGGTGCCGACGCGCACCGGGGTCCCCGCGGCAGCGGCCTTCGCCATACCGGCGGCGAGGCCCTCCTGGACGGTCTCGACGACCTCGGCGAGGGTCAGCCCGCCGTTGGTGTTCAGCTCGGGCGCGTAGCGGACCTCGCCGTACACGACACCGTCGGCGGCCAGGTCGAGGACGTACTCCTCGGCGGTGCGCAGCAGGCCCTCGCGGGTCTGCATCACGGCGAGGGTGTGCTCGAAGGTGGCGATGTAGCGGACCAGGTCGCCGGAGTTCGCGGCCTCGAAGTACCAGGCGGCGAGCTCGTCCGGGTCGGTGGTGGGCAGGGTGTGCCCGACCTCGGCCGCGAGCTCCACCACGGTGGCGGGGCGCAGGCCGCCGTCGAGGTGGTCGTGCAGGACGGCCTTGGGGAGACGGCGGATCACGTCGGCGTCTACGCGCGTAGCGGTCATGGTGCGGTCTTTCTTTGAGCGGGGCGGTTCGAAGCTGCGGGAGGAGCGGGAGGGGATCAGTCCGCGGGCTGGAGCAGATCCCAGCGGTTGCCGTACAGGTCCTGGAAGACGGCGACCGAGCCGTACGGCTCGTGGCGGGGCTCCTCCAGGAAGGTCACGCCGGCGGCGAGCATGCGGGCGTGGTCACGGGCGAAGTCGTCGGTGTGCAGGAAGAACCCGACCCGCCCGCCGGTCTGGTCGCCGACCCGGGCACTCTGCTCGTCCCCCTTGGCCCGGGCCAGCACCAGCGCGGTGCCCTGGTCGCCGGGCTGGACGACGACCCAGCGGGAGCCGTCCGGGCGCGGGGCGTCCTCGACGAGCCGGAAGCCGAGGGCTTCGGTGTAGAAGCGGATCGCCTCGTCGTAGTCGTCGACGACGAGGGTGACCAGGGCGATGCGTCTCATCGGGGCCTTCCGGGAGGTTCGATTGACGGGAGAGGTTATACGTAAAACCTACGCGGCGCCAGTCACCACCGGAACCTGAGCCCTACGCCTGCCGCCCAAGGTGCGCGAAGCGGCCGGCGGCTGGCGTTCCCGGCATGACGATCATGGATGAGCCGCGCAGCCCGGAGCGACGCAGGCAGGACGTTCTGGACCGGCTGGAGCGGGAGACGGACATCTGGGTTGCGTCGGCGGACGGCGACGGGGTGCCCTGTCTGGTCGCGCTGTGGTTCGTCTGGGACGGCGATGCACTCTGGCTGGCCATCCGCCCGGGCAACCCCACGGGCCGCAACCTCGCCGCCGGCCGCCGCACCAGGCTGGCCTTCGGGGACACGCGTGACGTCGTCCTCATCGACGGCGAGGTCGAGGTCCACGCCCGCGACGAGGTGCCGGCCGCGGCGGCCGCGGCGTTCCACGCGAAGACCGGCTGGGATCCGCGCGGCGAGTCCGCCACGTACGCCTACTACCGGGTCCGCCCGCACGCGGTGCAGGCTTGGCACGAGGTGCGCGAGCTGCCGCAGCGGCATCTGATGCGAAACGGAACCTGGCTTGTCTGAACAAGTTCCGTCCGTACGTCCCCGCGACATCCAATGCCTGCACGAGTGTTACCCAAGGGTAATCCCTGATGGTTTGATGTGCGGCGCCACTCAACCCCCTTCGATCACAGGGAGATCCAGTGACGCTCTTCGCACATCGCCGTGCACAGGGCTCGGTCGTGCTCGCGCTCTCGCTCGCCACCGCCGGCCTCACTCGACTCACCAACCCCTGCCGCGCCCACCGTGAGCCGGCGCACGGGGCGCCAGTCCGCGGGTCTAGGGGGTGTTCTGTCGTGGCACTAGGAACCAAGTCGCCTGACTGACAGTGCGGAAAAGGGTGTGGCCCTGACGTTCCTTGGCGTGGTTCTCGGTCCACTCCTGAACGCAGCTCTCGTCGTGACTGACCTCAAGGCATCTGGTGCACTCAACGAACTGCTGAACAGGCAACCCCGTACTCTTCAACACCATCGTCAGCGGGGGGTGCAAGGCGCTCATTCGCCCCGCCCCGCAAGGGCAGACATCCACTGCATCCGTCGCCTAGTTAGCCACTCGCTACTGAGATCAGCGTCGGTCGCCTCGCGCGTCCATTTCTCGTCGACGTCCCACTCTCGGCCGCCATTGAGCGGCCGAAGGAAGTAGCGGGTCCCCGTGACGCCCCGGAACTCTCCAAGCAGGCTGCGCGCGGTATCCACCATGGCCGTTCCTACGGCCGGCGGTTTTCTTGAATCCGGGAGCGGCACGGCGCCTCCTAATCCCCTACTGCGATCACCTGGCAATGCCAGTGTGACGAATGGCAGAGAGGAGGTTCCACGACGTTCTACGGAATTCTATGCGGCTTCAGTCGAGCGAGTTGATTGCTGCGGAAATGAGTGACCTCGCCGGCGCTCCGTACACCGCAAGAGCTGCCATCTCGTCGAAGGCGTGGGCGTACTGAGCGATCTCACCGGGCGCCGTCACGGTGACTGCTGCCGTCAGCAACTCCACGTGGACGCGCTCCTCGTCGAAGACGGTGAACGTCTCCAACGTCCACATGTCCCGCGGCTGTCCCGCAGGAACGACGCCGACGGACACGGCCGGCAGCGCCATGACGGAGAGCAGATAGCCCAGTTGCCCCGCCATCGTGGCGGAGTCGCCGACGACGTGACGTAGGACGGACTCCTCCAGGAGGATCGCGAACCGGTGGTCGCCCTCACGGATGATGTGGGAGCGCTCGACGCGCGCTGAAGCAGCGTCGGCGACGTCGTCCGGCGTCCCGTGGACGCGCGCAATGATCCCCAGGAGAGCGGCGGCGTACTCGTAGGTCTGGAGGAACCCCGGGATTACGGTCGAGCTGTAGACGCGGAACTGACGCGTTCGCTCGTACAGCGGGATGCGCGACTCCTGGAGTCGTCGGAGCCCGGTGCGTTGGACCCGGCGCCACTCCAGGTACATGGAGTCAGCCGTACGGTTCGCGGCGAGGAGATCCGGGATTCGATCCTGTGCCTCGCACGCCAGGCACCACGCGCGGATGTCCTCGTCTGATGGTGGTGTCGTGGCGCTCTGGAGGCGGGACACCTTCGACGGCTGCCATCCCGCGCGTGACGCAACCTCCCTACCCGACAGGCCAGCGTCGCGTCGGATCTCGCGGAGTTGCTCCGCAATCGCACGGCGGGCGGCGTCGAGTGCCGTCGACGGGTAGGGAGACTGCATCAGTTGGCGTCGCTCAGATCTGGTAGTCGTCGTGCGGGATGGCTCGCTCCCAGACCGCTTCGAACGCCTCCGCGTGACGCTTCACGACGTCCTCTGCGTCCTCCATGAAGTCTTCGACGAACCGTCCGTCACCCGCGAACAGGCTGAATCGGATCAGCCGGTCGTCGAAGATCCACAGATCGTTGCCCGGGAGCAGGAGGTCCGACGCCAGACGGCGCGGGAGCCACCGCACGGCTTCGCCGGCCGCGATGTTCTGCGGCGTGCATGAGTGCTCGTACCGGATGTACGCGCTCGCCGGCTCCGAGACGACGCGAGCACGGCGCATGACGACTCCGCGGCTGACAGCGTCCGCTACAACGTCATGGAAGCCGTTCCACCACGACGAGCGGTCGTCGAGGTCGTACCGGTGCCCCTTGCGCCAGGCGGCGAAGTCCGCATCTTCCTCCACAACGCCGTAGACGTCGCGCGTCTCCAGGTGGACGGCGGAGCGCGAGCACCCGGCGAGCAACTCAGCGAACGGCGGAACCGTCTGTGGCATCGAGCGCCTCCCTGATCTGCTGCGCCATACGTACGGGCAGCCGGACGACTGCCTCACTGTCGGGGATAGGTCCCGTCGCAAGGCATTCTGCCTGGAGAGCCTCGCCCGCCTTCCATCCCTGGAACACGAACTCTTGCATCTCGTCGTCGAGCCACACGGTGGGGCAGTGGTCGCCGTTCGTCTCGGGGTCCTTGCCGAATGATCGTAGAGCCATGGTGTCCTCCGTCGGCACGCGGATTGCGCAATGTTCTATGGCCATCACGCCCACAGTCTCTAGCGTCAAGGGCGCGTAGAACCCTGTGCGCGGACATGGCTAGATCTAGTCGACCGAGACGCCAAACTCCTCATCCGGGCGGCAGAACGCGAAAAGCCCCCGCCGGACGAGCAACCGGCGGGGGCTCTATCTATCGGGCTCTCAGCGATCTCCGTAGGGGTGGATAGACGTGATCGCCCGTCCACCCGGACAGGCGTCCGGGGGCAGTAACGAGGCAGTCACAGCCCGGATGGATCGGAGCAAGGTCGCGCTTGTGGTACCGCTGCGTCGAAGCGATCATGCAGAGCGCACAGTCGTACTCGCCTTGCAGCCCTCGGACCGTGTACTCGAAGCGCGGGAGATCCGCGGCCACCTCCCGCACGGTGTGCGTACGGGCTAGCTGGAGGTCGGTCTTCGCGATCGTCTCCAGGCGGTGGGCTCCGCGGGCGACGGCAGCGTCCAGGGAAGCGCCGTCGGAGAGTGCCGTCCAGACTTCCTTGAACGGTCGCTCGTAGACGTCCACGGGAGCTACGCCGCGCAGGGACTTGCCCGTCACGGCGTCGAGGTTCAGCTTCACGCGTCGTGGGCGCGAGCCCGTGTCGCGGTAGAGCTGCTCCAGGTAGGACGCCGTGAGCGTCGCTATCTGCCGCTCGCCGGCCAGGAAGATCGGGAGCGTCGTGCGCTGGAATGGCTCGACGTCGGCATCGTGCCAGGACCGGAGGTCGGTCCATGAGCGGCCGAGACGCCCGAGCACGGTAGCCCAGACGCTTCGGACGGCCGCACCGTACTGACGGTCAAACCGCGTTAGCGTCTGCGCCATCGTCATCCCTCGTGATCACGGTGCGCTGGTCGCGAGCGGCACGGGCGTCGTCGAGGGACGTGGGCTGAGGAGCGGCAGCGTCCACGGCAGCCTGCGCGTTGATCGCATCCGCAGCGCGATCGATCTCCATGCGCGCAATCTGCGTCGGCGTGTACTGCATATCCTCCATGCGCTGACGCCACGGGACGCCGGCCGTCGACTTCTTCACGGCAGCATCAGCGAGCTCCGCTACGGAACGCGACTCCGGGTCACGCCAGATCGTCTCCGCGGTGTAGGCCGTCGCACGCTGCTCGTCGCCCAGAATGCGGAAAGCGAGCCTCATGACCGCTTCCCACGACTCGCCGAAGTTTCTCTGACGGTCTCTGGCCTTCGACACGAGACCCGTCTCCGCAGCCTTGAGGGCGTCGCCGGAGACGTTCACGACGGCGCCGATCAGGTAGTGCGGAGGCGTGCGGCTGATAGCCGCGAGATCCTGCACGGCAGCCTGTACGGCCGCGACGTACGGCTTGAGGTCAGTCGCGGCGAACTCGCCGAACTTGACCTCCGGGTCGTCCGTCGTCCAGAGACGCCGGATGTCGAGTTGGAAGGGCTGAATCGGCTTGCCGGTCAGCGGGTCTTCACCCACCTCCAAGCCTGCGGCCCAACGCTGTCTGAAGGCGCCGTACTTCATAGCGGCGAGCAGGTTGATCAGGCTCAGAGTGATCCGGTTTTGGATCGTCAGCACGTCTTCGTGCTCCGCGAAGCCGCTCAACCGGCGGTTGCGGCGGTTGATGAAGGGGATAAGCGGAACGGCCTTCAGGTCGTTCGTGCGCTCGCCGTCAGTGGAGCTCGGGAGGGCGAAGGCGTCCCAGCCGCGGAGCGACGCTGCGTTGCCGGAGAACACGGGTGCCTGCGACCTCGTCATGAAGTCGTAGATCTTGTCGGGCGTCCAGAGCGTCGCGCGTCTCCGCCCTCCGCCCAGCCGGCGAAGCGCGCGGGACCGAAGGCTTCGAAGAGGCCGATACGGGCACCGAGTCCGCTCTTGTCACAACCCTTCGGGCGGGAGAAGAACGCGGAGTCGTAGAGGAGTCGGCCGGCGTCATCGTCGACGGCGTAGCAGTCGACCACAAAGCCCGTGTATTCGTCGCCGTGGCGTACGGGCTCGCCCTGGACGTCACCGGGACCGTGGACGACAAAGTGTTCCATCCATGCGACCGCGAGCCACCCTAGGGAGCGGTTGCGGTCATGACCGGGGGCGCGCACAACAGCACGCGGCATCCGGTCTCCTAACCAGTCAGGCGGGCACGCCGCGAGTTGATGTCAGAGACGTTGTCGGGGCGCTGCGTCGTCGAGGGGCGCGCGGGAGCCGTCGGGTCGTCGACCTTCAGCTTCAGCCTGGCCCTGTCTTCGGGCGTGGCGCCGAACTTCGCGGAGCGCATGCGCACTTCGGAGAGGAACTCCCACTTTCCCTTCGTCCACGCCGTGTGATGCATCAGGGCTGCGTCCAGGAGGAACGCCCAGTCGGTCTCAAGGAACGTCGCAGCCATCGGCGAGATGCGCCAGGTGTGCCACCACCGAACGGTCATCTCGTGCCACTCCTCGTCGCCCGGGAGAACGCCCTCCGGGAGCTCCGGACCACGGAGTTCGCCGTCGTTGACGATGACCGTCTCGGGATCGGTGGCGTTGCGCCGACGGCGCTTCGTTGGGTCCTTCGGGGCGGGGCCACGTCCGGCCATGAGTACCCCCCTCCAATCTCGAATGTAGTTGGCTGCCAACCACGAAAAGTTGGTTCCTGCTTACAAACAACTTTGGTGCAACTCCCGACCAATGGGTGCGAGTTGTACCGTTATGCATGTGCAGAACCAGCACGGGACGTGCACCTCGTGACCTGGGGCTTTGCTCGCATCTGACGCGTCAACCACCCCGAAATTGAGGGTGGTTCAACGTGGCGCCCTCTACTCCCGTACGTATGCAGTCAGCAGGCCAGGCACGGAGCCTCTCCGACCCTGATCGTCGAAGGCAGGTCCCATGGACGCGGTTCAGTGGGGTGCGGCAGCACTCGTATCGCTCACGCTCGCCGGCGCCCTGATTGGTCGAGCACTGGACAAGGTGCCGTCCATCTCGAAGAAGACCATCACAGCACTTAGGGCAGTCCGCGAAGTACGCGACGAGCTCCACAAATTCCGTACCGCAACCCCGCGGTCACCGAAGAAGGCAGTCGACGAGCCCGGACAGGTCGCCGAGCAGTGACGGGGAAGAGCCGTGGCGGCGCCCCGTCATTGCGATGTACCGGCCGGTCCCGTAGATCTCCACGGCCGTTCCGTCGGGGCGTCGGATGCGGCGTCCCTGCCGGACATCCGCACGGCCCCAGATGTGCAAGCCATCGCCGGACGGGGACACCTCTACGTAGGTGGCGCCCGCGTCGCGGATGATGGCTGCGGCCCACGGGGCGAGTCGCCCGGTGAGTGGGTTCAAGCAGTGGTCCAGGTCGATACAGACCACGTCGTCGACGTCGGAGAGGACGAAGCCAAGTCCAACGCCCGCCACGGACTCCGCGGCGTTCCTGTAGGTGCTCCACGTGCGTGCGTCAGTGCTTGACGCGGCCCTGCCGGTCGTCGTCAGCGGACGCTTGTCGCCGGCTCGACGGACCCACCTGTCGCGGGTCGTCAGCTCCATCGGGATGACACGCTTCTTCGTTGCGCGGTGCGCGGCGACGCGACACCGGGTGGAGCACGTCCGGGCGTCGGCACGAGCAGCAAGAGGCATGTCGCCTCCGCAGTTCGCGCACAGTCGCTCGGTCCTCATCATGACTCCATTGTAGGTGCGGCGTGTAACACTTACAAGCCTCTGACCTGCGAAGTTCGAATCCGTCAGGACAGGCGGCGAGTAACGCTTACGGCCTAGGTCGGCGCTCAGATGCCCCCAGGAAGCCCTGTGCGGCCGTCTGCCCGGCCTACCGGCCAGGGGGCCTAGCCGTTACGTTTTGGATCCCCAGACCCGTACAGACGGAGGGGCCCAGCACCTTTACGGTTCGGAGACCCTCCCGGAGGGGGTCACCCCCTGGTCACGGGCCGTCGCTCGCTAGTCGATCTTCGCTGCGAAGCCGGCGCGAGGCTCTCGACGATCACCGTCCGCGAGCTCACCGCGGATCTCCAGGCGACTCGGGATCAAGGTCAGCGTGATCGTCGTGCACGTCGTTCCGTCGTGACCGACGCTGATCTTCGGCGCCTTTGCGAGACGACCGATGTCAACTCCGTT
This sequence comes from Streptomyces sp. NPDC036764, assembly GCF_055609385.1. Taxonomy (NCBI): domain Bacteria; kingdom Bacillati; phylum Actinomycetota; class Actinomycetes; order Kitasatosporales; family Streptomycetaceae; genus Streptomyces; species Streptomyces sp. NPDC036764. The sequence goes on along the minus strand of NZ_JBVJPT010000011.1, from coordinate 224,455 downwards.
CACGCTCACGCGCGTTACCACGACGCCATCAGCGCCTGTGTCGTCTGCCTCCTCCAGCACCACATGGGCACCGCTCATGGGCTAGTCCTCCAGTGCTGGGTGCGCCTGCTTTGGTCTCCCTGTACGCACGCGTGTGCGTGCTGCTGCTCTGCCACCCTCACTGCTGCTCTTGTGCGTGTGGCACCACTCGCACAGGGCTTGGAGGTTGGCGTCACTGTGGTTGTCACCGGGCACTATGTGGTCCACCTGATTAGCGGGTGCTCCACACAGGCGGCCATCGGAGAACCGGGCCTGACAACTGTGGTTGTCACGTCGCAGGATGCGACGTCGGGTGCGCGTCCAATCCCTCGGAAGGCGGGCTCTGCGTGTACTTCCTTGCCACGCCATTACGCCTCCGTGTACGGCACATGTGCCTTACGCTTGCTGCTCCATGTGGCCAGGGGAGGCCACTGAGTCATGGGGGGATGCGCTATGCGCGCCTACATTCGCCGTGCCTGCGTGCCGGCAGTTCTTGTGTCCGCCCGTTCTGTTGGCGGGGTGTTCGTCAGGGGGCTCCGATGAGGCCGCTCCGAAGAAGTCGGCCGACGTGAAGGAAGCCGTCGTCGACGAGGTGACGGAGGAGCCGACGGAAGTCGCGTCCTCGTCCGCCCTGCGCCCACGGTGGGCGTCGGCGAGACGGCAAAGTTCGGGCTCGGGGAAACCGACGAGTACGGCGAGAACTACAAGGTGACGACTCAGATGTCCGTCACCGTCGTCAGCGCGAAATACGTGACGCTGGCAGAGGTCGACACGTCGAACGAGCCGGAGAACGGTCAGTACGTCGAGCTGACGCTCACGCTGAAGAACGTGGGCAAGTCTCCGGCCGAGATCATGACGTACGGCTCGATGCAGTGGGAGGACGAGCAGACGGCCGCACAGGATGCGACGACGCTCGAAGGCGTCGGTGAGGGTCAGAACGTCGACACGACCTACAAGCCCGGTCAGTCCGTGACTGGGAAGCTCATCCTCGACGTCGGGCGCAAGGGCGGGACGGTCGGCTACTACTCCGCGGAAGACCCCAGCGGGGAGCCCGCGTTCGTCGTCGAGCTCCCGAAGTCCTGAACGTAGCTCTGCCCCGCTCCCGGGAGTCGTCCTCCGGGGCGGGGCTGACGTTCGTCGTTACTACGCACCGGACGCCCGCGCGTTACGCACCGCCTCGACCTGTCGGCCGTACGCCGCATGTCGGACAAGCCGGTCTCGCTTAAAGCGCAGTCCAACGTCACTAGAGTGCGTCCTGACTCGCCTGACAACTCGCCTGACAACTGCCGCTTCCAGGATCCCGCTCCGCACCGAGCCTCGCGAAAAGCTCAGATCAATCATGTTGTTCCCTTGCTGGTCAGGGGCCTGTTCGTGCCATACTTTCGGCACTTCGCGTCGCCTGGCCAGCCGCACGCATCGCCCCAATAGGTACCCACCGTCAACATCACCGCAGGAGGCGGGGCATGCCGCGTACGCCAGCAGAGATCGCAGACGAGGGAGCGCCCTACCTCGAAGTACGCATTGGAAGTTTCCGCGTCACTGCCGACCGTCTTCCCGTCCGGTTTCTGGCCACCATGGCTAGTGCGTTGACAGGTTTCGTCACGTGGCTGTGGGCACGCTGACATGGCGGGAACGGCGGGAGCTGCACCGTCCCCACCCGTTCAGATCCTGATCGGCGTGAGCTTCAACTCCGTGTTGTCGACGTCGACGAGGAGTCGACTGCCGTACTCGCTCGCAGCGAACGGGCCGAAGAGCTGCTCTTCGCCTGCGGCCAGGGACTCAGTCCGCGGCGTGACGTTGAAGCCGTCGACAGTGCGCGTCAGACGGAACGTCACCGTGCGGGCAACGGTGCTGCCCGTGTTCTTCACGATGATGCCCGTCCGCCCGTCGTTGTCGACGTAGTGGTTGTTCACCGGGTCGCCAGTCGTCGGGGTGAGCGTGACGCCGGCGCGGTCCGCCTGAGTCACTGAGATTGCTGCGCGTGGCATGTGGCCTCCGGATGGTGGTGAAGTCCGGCAGGCTCGCCGTTCGTTCCTGCCTCCGGCGGAGCCCTGTGACCGGACGCTCCGGTCGCCGGATGAGTCGGGACGGGAGGATTCGAACCCCCGACTCCCCGCTCCCAAAGCGGGTGCTCTGACCTCTGAACTACGTCCCGAACGGCGCGTAAAGCAGCGCCAGTTGGTGAATACTGCTCTTGACGCGACCTCCAGCCCATAGCGGAGCGGCCCAGACTACGTCCGGGACCCGTCAACCCGGGCAGGAGGTTGGACGGTGGAAGCTGTTGCTTTTGCCCTGGTCATCGTGCTCGCGATCATCCTCGCGGTGCGGGACTGACCCGTCACAGTGCGCGGCTCTTCTTCTGAAGGGCCGCGCACACCTGGTTTCTGAGCCCCCGGCGCGACTCGAACGCGCGACTTCCGCTTTACGAGCATGATCGTAAGTTTTTTTGCAGGTCAGAAGCCTGATGAGGGAAGGCAGGGGAGTGATCTTTCACGATCCTTCGCGGGCCTTCTTTGTCCTGCTGTCCCCATCAGGTTCCCAACTGAAGCCTTGGGAACGGTCTTCGAGAGTCAGCAGGAGCGTCTACGCAGCTCTGTCGCCGAGTCGGGTTCCGTTGAGCACCGCAGATGCTTTGGAGGAGTAACAGGCTCGCTCCCTTGTCCCGGGGGTTGAGCCAGTGACCGTTTTCACAGGTCAGTCGCACCCTCACCGTCCCGCCCAGTGGCGAGTCAACCCCGACTGTCGCACACTGTAGCTAAAACAAGGGGCGATGGGGATGGGACTACTTCAGTGCATCTCGACCATACATATCGGCAAGGGCTGATCCTCGATGACGAAACCTAGCGAGCAGCAACACTCAGCAGGAACCCTTCCGCGGCGCACATTTGAAGCGTTTTGCGAGGAAGATAACACCGTCATCAGTGGCGAGTTTGTTAGCAAAACGGGCGCCAAGAGGGCTGCCGCGAAACACAACGCGCAGTTCACTCCACCACACCACGCCAAGGCACAGCAACACCCCCCTGACAATGACTCTGACGGGCCGCCTCACCACTAGATGCTCCGCCTTTGGTTCGCGAGAGGACCATGAGGCGCCGGCGTGTGGCTAGCACGTCTCGACGTCCCGGGTTAAGCACGCTGGTCACTCCGGCCGGAGTCCTGGCGTGCGTCGTGAATGGGGCCGGAGTCGAACCGACCTGCGCGGATCATCGGGCACGCGGCCCTACCTTTTCGCCACCATGGTCAAGGGGAATCGAACCCCACACCGTCGCCAGACGGACGCCCGAATCGAACGGGCAGACGCTCGCCACTCCATCCACGGACGTCAGCGGTCCGGGATACCCCGTGCTGACATCCTCGTGCACCGGGTTCGCCCGGTGGGAAGTCACTCGTCGTCGCTCTTGCCCGCTCGTGTCTCGCGCTTGTACCGCGCAATCGCATGTCCCGGACACCAGCCGGCGACTTCCGGCGCCTCCCGGCACTCCGGGTCCCTGCACGTCGGGCCTAGCTCGTCTGGTGTCTCCATGCTCCCTCGCTCCGGTCGGTGGGCACCGTGTGCCCTCGTACCGTAGTTATGGGGGAACGGGCGGATCATGTGACGTCAAGGGCCGACGTCGCTGCAACCGCGCTGCGACCCGGAGGAGAGAGCGGGGAGCGTCAGGAGCGACGTCGGCCAGGGGGACACGGGGGCGCCGCGCCACTCGCCGGCGCTCGCCACGTCCTCCCCCTACACATTTGTTATGGGGGACGTGTGACGCGGCTCGTCGGCCTCCGCGTCATCCCGCGGTCGGACCGGTGGCCAGAGTGTCAAACTAACCCCCTATTTCCATCTCTTCTTAACGCGTCTTAGAGAGAGTTGAAAACAGGGGTTAGTTTGGCGTTTTGGCGTCAGCCTGGACCTCAACGTGCACAAAGGGTAGCGAAGGAGCCCAAGTTCGTCACTCAATGGAGTCATCCACAGGAGCCGGTGGATGAGTTGGAGGCTGGCCGACGCCAACAAGGCCGGTCGTGACGCGCCGAGGGCCCCGTGGAGGTGGTCCCGAGGCTCTCGATACCGTTATATAGCCGTGACCTTAGCGTCCGCCGGGACCCGATCCTTCGCCTTGGAGCGGCCCCGCATGGCGTCGACGGACGCAGCGATGTCGGCGTCAGGATCCTCGCCGCCGACGAGCGGCCTCCAGCGGGGCGAGTGGCCTTCGGGGAAGACCTCGACCGTGACCCCGAACTCGTGGAGCATCTGCCGGCGCTCCCCGTCGTCCACGGAGTCCGCCCACTTCGACGCGACGGTCTCCCCAGTGGGCCGCTCGACCATGCCCGCGGGCCGTACTGGCGTTGCCCGGAGTCGCTTGATGTCAGTCGACAGCGCGCTGTACCGGTCCCGATACCACTCCGCGTCGTCCTCGTCGTCGTAGAGCCCCGCGTTGCGGTCGTCACGGAGCCGGTTACGTGCGGCGACCTTCTCCGCGAGCTCTTCCTCCACACCGTTCCCGGGATCGAACACCTTCTCCATGAATTTGTGGTCGCCGTAGGTCTCCAGGAACCACCCAGTGACTCCCTCCTCCAGGTATGCGACGTAGATCGTGGGCGACGGCTTGCAGTCGGTGAGACCTTTCCGTCGAGAGGTGCACGTCATCGCGACCGGGCTGCCCGTCCGATACTGGCGGTACTTGCAGACTCCGCAAATCGCCAGGGACGAAAGGAGGTGAGTCCCCGACGGCGCCCGCTCCCCTCTCGGCTTCTTCCGCGCTAGCTTCTTTTTCAGGGCCTCATGCGTTGCGCGGTTCCACATTGCCGGGGCAACCTTCTTCGGCATTCCCTTGTCGTCGACTACGGGCTTACCTTCGTGCATGAGATACCCGAGGGCCGCCTCAGAGAGAATCATCTTCCGCAGTGCGGCGCCGTCCCACGGCCCTCCGCGCGGCTCTTGGCCGCTCATCACGCGCTCATGATCTGCGGGTGAATAGGCGCCGGTACGGGTCAATCGCGCGGCTTCGCTGTGCTCCGTGATTTTGCCTGTCTGGTCATTCAGGATCCGCGTTACCACGTCCCGCATGTTCTTGAGGGCATTCTCACGCTCGCGGATCTCCTCGGGGAAGTCTTCCCCGTGGTCCAGGGCGACGTGATCGATTCCCGCCTTCGGATGGAGGCGGACGTACCGGTATCCATACGAATGCTTCCCGCGCTTGCGCCCCTGCTCGCGCGACTTGACGGTCTCGTCTCGGTTGCGGCCCTCCGTGGCGCGGAGTTCCATCTGAGCGCCCCACGCCTGCGCGATGAACTGATTCTCGTCCGTCGGGTCGTTGAGGTCCCACGGCCCGCTGTGGCCGTAGGTGACGAGGAGCTTCCCCTCGTCGCGCATCTTGTATCCGGTGTTCAGGCAGTCGACGAGGCTTCGCCCGATCCGGTCGACGGCAGCGCCAGCGATCCCGGAGTACGGGCCCTTCTCGCCCCGGAGCCACGGGCCAAGCTGCGGACGCTCCAACGGATTTGTGGCGCCGGAGACCTCCCAGTCATCCGCCCACCCGATGATGTGGCCACCTACACTGGCAACGGCCGACAGGACATTGTCCCGCTGACGTGCCGGTGACCACGTCGCATCCGACTTGCGTGACAGTCGGCGTACGCCGACGAAGCACTTCCCACACCCGTCGAACGGCCGCTCTTCAGCCTGACTCATCCAGCCCCCTTGACTACGGTTAAGCCATCTTACCGTTCAGCAAGACCCTGTACCCCAACTGGGGCCAGGACCACCGGGCCGCGGAGATCGCCAAGGCGCCGTTCGTCCAGGGCAACGACGTCGTCGTTCTCCAGGAGGCGTTCGACAACTCCTCCTCGGACGCGCTGAAGAGCTCGCTCGCCGGCCGCTACCCGTACCAGACCCCGGTGGTCGGGCGCAGCAAGAGCGGCTGGGACGCCACCGGCGGCGCGTACTCGGCGACCACGCCGGAGGACGGCGGGGTCACGATCCTCAGCAAGTGGCCGATCCTGCGCAAGGAGCAGTGGGTCTACAAGGACGCGTGCGGTGCGGACTGGTGGTCCAACAAGGGCTTCGCGTACGTCGTGCTGAACGTGAACGGCACCAAGGTGCACGTCGTCGGCACGCACGCCCAGTCGACGGATCCGGGCTGCGACGCGGGCGAGGCGGCCGAAATGCGCAGCCGGCAGTTCAGGACGATCGACGCGTTCCTGGACGGGAAGAACATCCCGGCGAACGAGCAGGTGCTGCTCGCCGGGGACCTGAACGTCGACTCACGCACCTCCGAGTACGCCTCGATGCTCGCCGACGGCGGGCTGGTCGGGGCCGACGCGCGCACCGGGCACCCGTACTCGTTCGACACGCAGGACAACTCCATAGCCCGCGACCGCTACCCCGACGACCCGCGTGAGGACCTGGACTACGTCCTGCACCGCGCGGGCCATGCCCGTCCCGCGGTCTGGAAGAACGAGGTCGTCAAGGAGCAGAGCGCGCCCTGGACGGTGTCGAGCTGGGGCACCGACTACAGGTACACGAACCTCTCGGACCACTACCCGGTCACCGGGTACACGGGCTGAGTGATCCGGGCGGTCCGGCTCAACCGGCTTGTTCCCGCGCCGCGTCGAGCCGGGCCGCCTCGTCGTCGGTCAGGCGGAGGGCTCCCGCCGCCACGTTCTCGGTCAGGTGGCCGGGGTTGCCGGTGCCGGGGATGGCGAGGACGTGCGGGCCCCGGTGCAGGGTCCAGGCGATGCGTACCTGGGCGGGGCTCGCGCCGTGCGCCCGTGCCACGGCGCGCACCTCTTCGTCGTGGGCGGCGGTCGCGCCCCGCTCCCCCGCGTCTCCGGCCACCGCGTAGAACGGTACGAACGCGATGCCCTGCTCGCGGCACAGGCGCAGCAGTTCGTCGGCCTCGGAGTCGGGCCGGTCGAGCGCGTATCGGTTCTGCACGCTCACCACGGGCGCGATGGCCTGCGCCTCGGCGAGGTGCCGCGGTTCCACGGCGGAGATGCCGAGGTGCCGGACGAGGCCCGCCTCCCGCAGTTCGGCCAGTGCGCCGAAGTGCTCGGCGATGGAGTCCTGCCGCATGCGGCGCAGATAGACGACGTCCAGGTGGTCGCGTCCGAGCTGGCGCAGGTTCTCCTCGACGTGGCCGCGCAGTTGGTCGGGGCGGGCCGAGGTGCCCCACTCCCCGTCGTAGGCGCGGAAGGGGCCCACCTTGGTGGCGATGACCAGGTGATCGGGGTACGGCGCCAGCGCGGTGTTGATCAGCTCGTTGGCGGAGCGGGTGGCGGAGAAGTAGAAGGCCGCCGTGTCGATGTGGTCGACGCCGAGGTCGATCGCCTTGCGCAGTACGGCGATCGAGCGCTCGCGGTCGCTCGGCGTCCCGTGGTGGAAGGCGGCGCTGCCGGTGAGCCGCATCGCGCCGAAGCCGACGCGGCTCACGGACAGGTCGCCGAGTTTCCAGGTGCCCGCGGCGTCCGCGGTGATCGTTTCCGAGGTCATCGGCGGAGTCTCGCACACGCCTCGGGCACGCGGGGCGTCAGCAGTAGAGGTTGCCGCCCGGCGAGACGCCGAGGATCGAGGTGAACCGGTTGTAGGCATCGACGCGGCTCTGCACCTGGGCCGGGTTCTTGCCGTCGCACTCCAGGGAGCCGTTGATGGAGCGGATGGTCTGGCCGAAGCCGGCCTGGTTCACCATGGCGTTGTGCGGGGTCATCGTCCCCGGACCGGACTGGGTGTTCCAGTACCAAAGGCCCGTCTTCCAGGCGACGGCCGACTCGTTCTGTACCCGCCAGGGGTTGTTGAGCAGGTCGATGCCGAGCGCGTCACCGGCGGCCTTGTAGTTGAAGTTCCACGAGAGCTGGATCGGGCCGCGGCCGTAGTAGGCGGCCTGACCCGCGGGGCAGCCGTAGGGCTGGCTCCGGTCGCAGTAGTGGGGGTAGTTGGCGGTGTTCTGCTCCACGATGTGGACGAGGCCGCCGGTCTCGTGGTTGACGTTGGCGAGGAAGGCGGCCGCTTCCTGTTTTTTCACGGTGTCGCTGCCGGTGTTCGCGAAGCCGGGGTATGCGCTGAGGGCGGCGACCAGGCCGCTGTACGTGTAGAACGAATTCCGGTTCGGGAACATCTGGTTGAACTGGGCCTCGCTGACCACGAAGCCGGCGGCGGACGCACTCGGGGCCGGCTGGAGCAGCAGTGCGGCGCTGCCCAGGGCCAGTGAGGAGACAAGTGCGGCGATACGGCGCCTCTTCACAGGTTCAACTCCTTTGCGGAGCACGGCCGCACCCGGACAAGGGCTGGGGACATCAGCACCTTGTGCGCACGCACCGACAGTGTCGGTCACGGCGTGGGGGCGGCCGTGGTGGGGGGTGTGGTGACACACTCAACCGCTTTGGTCTGTACCAGTCAAGGGTGTAGATCAGACAAGGTATAGACCAAGCAACCCGCCCTGCGGCTCCGGGAGTCGAGGAGTCATCGGATCACCGCGAGTCGCCGGATCACCGCCCCGCCCGGCCCGCGTACGCGCGCACATCGGCGTCGGGGTCATCGACCGCCGTGGCCAGTGCCGCTCGGGCTTCGCCGTGCGCGGAGTGCCGCAGCAGGCCGAGCACCGCGGCCTTGCGCACATCCGCGTCGGTGTCGCGCAACAGGCCGGCGAGCGCCGGAACACCGTGCTCCGGTGCCGCCCCGCCGAGCGCCTTGGCGGCACCCGCGCGAACCTGCCAGGCCGGTTCGCCGAGCGCCGCCGTCACAGTGGCGAGGAGCTCTGCGGGGCAGCCGAGCACGCCGAGGGACTCCAGTGCGGCGGCGCGTACCAGGACGTCGGGGTCGTGGATCAGGCGGTGCAGGGCGGCCGGCGCGCTCTGGTCCGTCTGTGCGAGATGCGGGGCCAGGGCGGCGAATCCGCGTGCGACGGCGACCCGTACCTCACGCGCGGCGTCCCCGGTCGCCTCCGCCAGGGTGTCGGCCGCGTCCACCGAGACCAGCGCGCGTACGGCGGCAAGGCGCACCTCGATGTCCGGGTCGGCCAGATGCCCGGCGAACAAGGGCGCGTCCCCGAGGCGCAGGGCGCGCAGCACGTCCAGGGCCGTGGCGCGTGCCGTCGGGTCGGCCGCCGTCAGGGCGGACAGCAGAGGCACCCGCAACTCCGCTTCGGCGGGCAGGACTTCGGCCAGCTCTCGCAGCGAGGCGGCGGCCGCCGACCGTACGCCCCCGTCGCCGTCCAGCAGGGCGTGGGCCAGCGCGGGACCCGCTCCCGCGGGGGCCGTTTCGGTCAGTGCCGTGACGGCGCCGAGCCGTACGGCGGGGTCCGGGTCCTTCAGATAGGGCTCCAGGGCCTGGAGGTCGGGTTCCTCCTCGGTGAGCGCGACGAGTTCGAGGAGCCGTTCCCGGGAGGGTTGCGACGCGCCGCGCGTCGTACCGGTGGCCGGGGCGGCGTCATCCGGAGCCGCTACGGACGCTGCCGGGGGCACTTCCGCCCGTCCCGCCGTCGCCGTGGGCAGGGGGTGCACCTCGCCCAGCTCCCGGGCCGCACCGCCGGTGGCGGTGAACTCGGGTACGGGGACGAGGTAGGGGGCGACGGGGCGGGCGGTGAACTCCATGGCGCCGGTCGGGCCCTTGCGCAGGTCGAGGTGGTGCAGCCAGTCCGTGTCGTCGCGCAGCGGATGGTCGAGACGCTCGTGGTAGAGGCCCCAGCGGGACTCGGTGCGGGCGAGGGAGGACCGGGCGGCCATCTCCGCGCAGTCGCGGATGAACGACACCTCGGCGCAGCGCATCAGCTCGTGGGGCGTGCTCGCCCCCATGTCCGCGATCTCGTCCCGCATCCGCTCGAAGTGCTCCAGCGCCAGCGAGAGCCGGGCGCCGCTCTTGGGCGGGGCGACGTAGTCGTTGACGAAGCGCCGCAGCTTGTACTCGACCTGGGGCTGCGGAGGGCCGGTGGGGTTGCGCAGCGGCCGGTAGATCAGCTCGTGGGCCTCGGCGAGCTGCTCACGCGGCAACTCGCCCTCGTACGCGGTGTATTGAGCGGCGTCCTCGCCCGCGAGGTCGCCGAAGACGAACGCCCCGATCATGTAGTTGTGCGGTACGCAGGCCAGGTCGCCGGCCGCGTACAGGCGCGGCACGGTCGTACGGGCGTGGTCGTCGACCCGTACCCCGGAGGCGGAGTGGCCGCCGCACAGACCGATCTCGGAGATGTGCATCTCGACGTCGTGGGTGCGGTAGTCGTGTCCGCGTCCGGCGTGGAAGGTACCGCGGGTGGGGCGCTCGGTGGAGTGGAGGATGGACTCCAGGGCCGAGACCGACTCCTCCGGCAGATGACTGAGCTTGAGGTAGACCGGGCCGCGGTCGGAGGCGACCTCGGCGGCGAACTCCGCCATCATCTGTCCGGACCAGTAGTCGGAGTCGACGAACCGCTGCCCGTGCCGGTTGACCTGGTAGCCGCCGAACGGGTTGGCGACATAGGCGCAGGCCGGACCGTTGTAGTCCTTGATCAGCGGGTTGATCTGGAAGCACTCGATGCCGGTGAGTTCGGCGCCCGCGTGGTAGGCCATCGCGTAGCCGTCGCCCGCGTTGGTCGGGTTCTCGTACGTGCCGTAGAGATAGCCGCTCGCGGGCAGTCCGAGGCGGCCGCAGGCGCCGGTCGCGAGGATCACGGCGCCCGCGCGCACGGTCACGAAGGCTCCGGTGCGGGTGTTGAAGGCCGCGGCGCCGACCGCCCTTCCGCCGGCGGTCAGGACGCGCACCGGCATCAGCCGGTTCTCGATGCGGATCCGCTCGCGGTTCTCCCGCCTGCGCAACTGCCGGTAGAGGACCTTCTTCACGTCCTTGCCCTCGGGCATGGGCAGCACGTACGAGCCCGAGCGGTGCACCTGGCGGACGGCGTACTCGCCGTGCTCGTCCTTCTCGAACTTCACCCCGTACGACTCCAGCCGCCGGACCATCTCGAAACCGCGGACGGCCGTCTGACGGACCGTCGACTGGTCCACGATGCCGTCGTTGGCCCGGGTGATCTCTGCGACGTAGTCGTCGGGTTCGGCGCGACCGGGGATGACGGCGTTGTTGACGCCGTCCATGCCCATGGCCAGCGCTCCGGAGTGCCTGACGTGGGCCTTCTCCAGCAGCAGCACGGACGCGCCGCGCCCGGCGGCGGTCAGCGCGGCCATGGTGCCGGCGGTGCCGCCGCCGATCACCAGGACGTCACAGCTCAGCTCATCGGCCGAGTCGAGCGCGGGGATCTGTGTCAGGGGGGCGGGGGTCATGGCGAGTGGGCCTTTCGGGGCGTGCGGGACGGCCGGGGGACTCGCAGGTCGGGAGCACGACGGCCGGCCGTCGTCAGGGCGTGCGGGTGCCGAGGGAGGCGAGGACTTCGCGGCGCAGGGCCGTGGTCGCGGGGTCGTCGTGGGCGGCGCGGTCGCGGGGTCGTGGCACCTGCCGGATGCCGGTGAGGCCGCCGTCGGCGAGCAGCGCCACCCGGTCGCCGAGGAACAGCGCCTCGTCCACGTCGTGGGTGACGAAGACGACGGTGGCACCGGTCCCGCGCAGGGCCTCCACCAGCAACTGCTGCATGCCGGCCCGTGTCTGGGCGTCGAGCGCGCCGAACGGCTCGTCCATCAGCACGGCGCGCGGCTGCCCGGCGAGCGCGCGGGCGAGCTGTACCCGCTGGCGTTGCCCGCCGGAGAGCCGGTGCGGCAACTGCCGCTCCAGACCGGCGAGTCCGACCCGGTCCAGCCACTCCCGTGCCCTGGCGGTGCGTTCGGCGCGGCCCAGTCCCCTGATGGCGAGGGGCAGTTCGACGTTGGCGCTGGCCGTGCGCCATGGCAGCAGGGCGTCCTCCTGGAAGACCAGCGCCCGGTCGGCGCCGGGCCCGGTGACGGGCCGCCCGTCCTGGACGACCTGTCCGGCGAGCGCGGGAAGCAGCCCGGCCAGGGTCCGCAGCAGGGTCGACTTGCCGCACCCCGACGGGCCGACGACGGTCAGGATCTCGCCCGGGGCCGCTTCGAGGTCCAGGCCGTTCAGTACGACGGCGCCCGGTCGCCCGAGCTGCGCCCCGGCCAGGCCGAGCCGCGCCCCGGGGGCGGGCCGGTCGACCGGCGACGCGGTGGTCGCGATGTCCGTTTCCGTGCTCATGACGTGGCCCTCCCCTCACGCCGCGGCAGCCAGTGCGTCAGCCTGCGTCCCAGGAGCTCCACCAGGGTCGACGTCAGCCAGCCCAGCAGGCCGATGCTGACGATGCCGGTGAAGACGCCCGGGTAGTCGATGACCGTGTAGTCCTGCCAGGTGCGGTAGCCGATCCCGTACTCGCCGGAGATCATCTCCGCGGAGATCACACAGATCCACGAGACGCCGATGCCGACCGACAGGCCGCCGAAGATCCCCGGCAGCGCGCCGGGCAGCACCACGGAGGCGAGCACCCGCCACCGTCCGCCGCCCATGGTGAGCACGGCCTCCTCCCACACCGGGGCGAGCGCGCGCACCGCGTGCCGGGTGGCGACCAGCACCGGGAAGAAGGCGGCGGCGCAGGTGATGAAGACGATGCCCTGCTCGTTGCTCGGGAAGAGCAGGATCGCCACCGGCACCAGCGCGATCGCCGGGATGGGCCGCAGCACCTCCAGGACCGGTCCGATCAGGTCCGCGGCCCAGCGGGAGCGGCCGATCGCCACGCCCGCCGCGACGCCGAGCACGGCAGCGAGCAGGAATCCGGTGACGATCCGGCGCAGGCTGTCGGTCACGTCCTGCCAGTACGCGCCGTCGCCGACCCGCTCCCCGAACTTGCCGGCCACGTCGGTGACGGACGGGAACTGGTCGAACCGCAGCCACAGTTGGACGTCGAGCGTGGTGAGCAACTGCCACAGCCCGAGCGCCGCGAGCAGCGACAGCACGCGTACCACGGGCCGCCATCGGTGCGTGCGCCGCAGGGGCGCCGGCTCCGACGACAGCTTCGCCGGCGGGGCGGTCAGCGCGGTCATGACGCCTGCTCCAGCGCGGCGGCGTAGGACACGGTCACGGCGCCGGGGTGGGCCTGGACGTAGGCGCGCGCCGCGGAAGTGGTGACGAAGGGGCTCAGCTCCTTGCCGTCCCGAACCCAGACGGCCTTGTCGGCGTACCAGCGGGTGCCGGTCGTGGCGTCCGGGACGTACGCGGCACGTACCTGGCCCTTGTGCGCCGCGACGAACTTCAGCAGTGCGGCGGCCGAATCGAAGCCCTGGGTACGGTCCTTGCCCTTGAGCCACACCTCGTTGCCGGAGGGCTCGGGGGTGGCGGCGAGTTGCTCGGCGTAGTCCCCGCCGTACACGCGCCTCAGCGGGCCGTCGTCCACGAACGAGTCCACGTCGACGTCGCCGACGAGCTTCGCCGAGCGCAGCACCGGGACGTCCTTCTTCAGTGCGGCGACGAGCTGCGGCTTGACGGCCGGGTCGAAGGTGGCGATGCCGCCGCCGCCGTTGTACAGGTAGACGACCTCGGGCGGCAGGCCGGTGGCCTCGGCGACCTTCTCGGCGGCTTGCACGGGGTGTTCGTTCAGGTAGCGCGTGGCCTCGATCTGGGCGGCGAGGAAGGCGTCGAGCACCTTCGGCCGCTGCTCGGCGAAGTCCTGACGGACCGTCACTCCATGGAAGGTCGGCAGGTTCAGCTCGGCGCCGTCGTACAGGGCCTTCGCCCGGCCCTGGAAGGCGAGCAGCCCGGGCCAGGCCACGAACTGCGAGAGGGCGTCGGCGCTGCCTGCCTGGAGCGCCGAAGCGCCCACCGACGGCTGCTGGTTGAGCTTGCGGATGTCCTCGTTCGGGTCCAGCCCGGCCTGCTGCAGCGCCCGCACGAGGGTTCCGTCGGCCGCCGATCCGACGCTCGTGGAGACGGCCTTGCCCTTCAGGTCCTTGAGCGAGCCGAGCTTCGACTGCGGCGCCGTCACCACGGTGTTGAGGGCGCCGCGCAGGTTGTAGCCGGTGACCGACACGAGCCGGGTGGGGCGGTTGAGCTGCTTGCCGCGGGCGGCGTTGATGAGCAGCGGGAAGTCGCCCATGGACCCGATGTCGATCTTCCCGGCCGTCATCTGCGCGGTGATCGGCGCGCCCGTGGCGTAGTCCTGCCACTCGACCTTGTAGGTGATGCCGTCGCGCTTGCCCTGGGCGGCGAGTTCGCGTTCGAAGTAGCCGAGGGAGCGCAGCAGGGTGCCGGCGGTGACGGTGTTGATGGTCTTGGACTGGTAGCCGATGGTGACGGTGACGTGCGTGGCGTCGCCTGCGGACGCGTCGCCGCCGCAGCCGGTGACGAGGGTGCCGAGGAGGGCGGCCGCGAGCAGCGCGGCGGTCGTCGTACGTTTCTTGCGGGCCGGGGAATTCATCGAGGTGCGCCTTTCACCGAAGCAGGTAGGGCATGTTGACCGTGACGGCCCCGGTGGGGCAGCGGGCGGCACAGGGGCCGCAGTACCAGCACTCGTCGACGTGCATGTACGCCTTGCCGCTGTCGGGGTTGATCGCCAGGGAGTCCAGCGGACACATGTCGACGCAGAGCGTGCAGCCGTCGATGCACTTCGACTCGTCGATGGTCACGGGCACGTCGGCCCGCTGGGGCACCAAGGGCATGGCTGTCTCCAGTGAGGTCCTGCTAGGGGTGAGGGAAGTTCCGCGCGTGTCGCGCGGGGTGGCGGACCGTTCGGCGCCGCGGCCGGTTCACACGGTGCGGCGCAGCAGCCCGCTCATCGCGATCCGGTCCCCGCGGAACCGGATGAACTCCAGGTCCACGGGCCTGCCGTCGCACAGGTGGGTGAGGCGCTCCAGCATCAGCACGGCGGTGCCGCGCGGCGCCTGGAGCACGGTGGCGGAGTGCGCGTCGGCGTTGACGGCCTCCAGGGTGATCTCGGCGTGCCCGAGGGGCTGCCCGGTGATCTGCTCCAGCAACCGGAAGACGTCGGTGTTCTCCAGGTCGGCGCCGAGCAGCTCGCCGCCGATGTCCAGGGGCAGATAGGTGAGGTCGAGGGAGAGCGGCAGTCCGTTCAGCCGGCGCAACCGCTCGATGTAGAGCACGTCGGTGCCGGTGGGCAGCCGCAGCCGCTCGGCCACGGGTGCGGGCGCGGCGACGGGGCCCATGGTGCGCACCTCGTTGGTGACCCGGCCGTGTTCCCGCAGGGTTTCCGCGAGTCCCATGAGCCGGTCGAGGCCGTGCGGGTACTTCTCGGCGACGACGACGGTGCCGACGCCGGGCAGCCGCTCGACGAGCTGTTCGGCGCGCAGCAGGTCCAGCGCGTGCCGGACGGTGTTGCGCGACACCTGGTAGTCGGCGGCGAGCACGTCCTCGTGGGGCAGCGCGCCGCTGGGGAATCCTCCGGTGAGGACCAGGTGCCGCAGCAGGTCCGCGAGCTGCCGCGCCCGGTCCGCACGCAGCCGTCGGCGACGGGCGGCGGCGAGCGGCGCGGTGTGCTCGCGGGTTCGTTCTGCTGGCATGCGGTGACCATACCGACGGTGCGGGCGCAGTGGTGTTTCCGAATCATTGCGCCACCTGAGCACCCCTCACCCGGTCGCTGACCTGCACCTTCTCTACCGGTGGAGACACTTTCGCCACCGCCCTGGCAGCATCACGTACGGACGAGTTCCAGGCGTCGGCGTTCGAGGTACGCGCGCTCGGCCGGGTTCTCGGAGAGCTCGACGGCTCTCTCGTACGCCCGTACGGCTTCGGTGTCGCGGCCGAGGCGGCGCAGCAGTTCGGCGCGGACGGCGTGGAAGACGTGGTAGCCGTCGAGGTCCAGCGTGTCCACGAGGTCGAGAGCCCGGGACGGGCCTTCGGTCTCGGCGACGGCGACCGCCCGGTTCAGGGCCACGACCGGGCTCGGGGCGACGGCCATGAGGTGGTCGTAGAGCTGTCGGATCTGTCCCCAGTCCGTGTCCCGTCCCCTCGGCGCGTCGCTGTGTACGGCCTGGATCGCGGCCTGGAGCTGGTACGGCCCCGGCCTGCCTCGGCGCAGGCACCGGCGGACGAGCGACTGTCCCTCGGCGATCAGGTCCCGGTCCCACAGTCCGCGGTCCTGTTCGGGCAGCGGCACGAGCTCGCCGTGCTCGTCCTGCCGGGCGGGCCGGCGCGACTCGACGAGGAGCATCAGCGCGAGCAGCCCGGTGACCTCGGGCTCGTCCGGCATGAGTTCGGCGAGCAGTCGGCCGAGCCGTACGGCCTCCGCGCACAGGGCCGCTTCACCCTCGTACCCCTGGTTGAAGATCAGGTAGACGACGGCCAGCACTCCGGTGAGCCGATCGGGCAGATCGGCGTCGCGCGGCACGCGGTAGGGGATGCCGGCGTTGCGGATCTTCGCCTTCGCCCGCACCAGGCGTTGGGCCATCGTCGGCTCGGGCACCAGGAAGGCCCGCGCGATCTGCGCGGTGGTGAGTCCGCCGAGCAGGCGCAGGGTCAGTGCGACCCGCGCCTGGACGGCGAGGGCGGGGTGGCAGCAGGTGAAGACGAGCCGGAGCCGTTCGTCGCGCACGGGGCCCTCCTCGCGCGGTGCGTCGGGGGCGTTCAACAGGGCCGCCTGGGCGTGGCGTTCGCCGCGGCCGGCCTCGCGGCGCAGTTGGTCGATGGCACGGTTGCGGGCGGTGGTGATGATCCAGCCGGCCGGGCTCGGCGGCACGCCGGTCTCCGGCCAGCGCCGCAGGGCCGTGGTGAACGCGTCCTGCACGGCTTCCTCGGCGAGGTCGATGTCGCCGAGGAAGCGGACGAGGACGGCGACGGCGCGGCCGTACTCCGCGCGGAAGACGGCCTCGACGTCGGGGAGCGTCATCAGACGCCGGCTTCGCGGTCCCCGGCTGCTTCGTGGTCCTCTGCTTCGCCCATGAACGGCCGCACCTCGATCGGCAGGGTCGTCGCCAGGGCCATCCTGCGGCCCCACTCCAGCGCCGCGTCCAGGTCGGGCGCCTTGATGAGGCTGATGCCGCCGAGCATCTCCTTGCCCTCGGCGTACGGGCCGTCGGTGATCAGGACGTCGCCGTCGCGGGGCCGCAGCACGGTGGAGGACTCCGGGCCGTGCAGTCCGCCCGCGAACACCCAGGCGCCCGCCTCGCGCAGCTCCCGGTTGAGGGCGTCGAGGTTCTTCTCGATCTCGGCGAGGACCTCCGGGGCCGGGCGCTCCCCCACCGGCTGCATCACATTGAGCAGGTAGTACTTCATGACGGCCTCCTCGGGCGTCGTCGCGTTCTCTCACCTCCTACACGAACGACACACCCCGGATTCGACACCTCGCACGACCGCGCCGGAAGAATTTCGTCCATGACCACGAATGATCACCCCCTCGTCGGCCGCGCCCACCGTCTCGCGCACGATCTGCTCGCCCCACTGGCCGAACGCGTCGATCAGGAGGGCGTGCCCGCGAGCCACATCGACGCGATCAGGCAGGCGGGACTGCTCGGGGTGGGCGCGCCGGAGTCGTACGGCGGATGGGCGGCCCCCGCGGCGGTGGCCCGGCGCACGGCGGAGATCCTGGCCGGAGCGTGCTGCTCGACCTGGTTCGTGCAGACGCAGCACCACACGCCGGTCGCGACACTGGCCGGGAGCGAATGGCCGGTGCGGGAGCGGCTGCTGGGTCCGCTGGCCCGGGGCGAGCTGCTGTCGGGAGTGGCGTACGCGCATCTGCGCTCGTATCCGCGCATGCCGGTGCGCGTCACCCGTGAGAGCGACGGCTGGCGGTTCGACGGGAGGGTGCCCTGGTACACCGGCTGGGGTCTGAACGACGTGATGCTGCTCGCGGGTGCCACGGAGGGCGGCGAGGTGGTCTTCGCGTTCACCGGGGCCCGGGAGCAGCCCGGACTCCGTGCCTCGGAGCCGATGCGGCTCGCGGCGCTCACCGCGTCCCGCACGGTGTCGCTGGAGCTGGACGGACTGCGGCTGCCCGAGGACGCCGTGGCGCTGCGCAAGCCGTACGCGGAATGGGCCGCCACGGACCGCGCGAAGACGGTCGAGACGTCCCCGGCGGTGTTCGGGGTCACCGAGGCGGCGCTGGCCCTGCTGGACGAGGAGACCGCCGGGCCGCTGCGCACCCGACTGGAGCAGATCCGCGGCACGGCCTACGCGTTGGCCGACCGGTCTGCCGCGGGCGAGCACCTGGCGGAGCGTCTGGCGCTGCGCATCCGAGCGGCCGAACTGATGCGTACGGCCACCACCGCGGCGGTGGTGGCCGGCGGCGGCCGGTCGCTGGCGCTCACCGGCACGGCGCAGCGTCTGGCACGGGAAGCCCTGTTCCTGCTGGTGCAGGGCCAGACGGCGCAGTCACGCGAGGCCCATCTGGCGGCACTCGTGGCCCACGCCTCCTAGGCGTGCGAACGCCTGCTCAGTCCTCGTCGCGCGTGGGGACCACGACGAGGAAGGCGTCCGACTTCAGGTCCATCACGACGGTGGCCGGCTCACCGTGGGCGCGGCACTCGGCCGCGTACTCCTCCGCCGGCCACGATCCGCGCGGAGCCCCCGCAGGAAACCGCTCCAACACCTTCGCGCCCATAGCGGCAGACACCTCCACAATCGGACTTCGCCCAGTGGGCCGAGTAGTTGTCTCCTACATTCCGCCTGCCCGCGATCTGCATGAGCATGTTCACCACTTCGTGTTGTCCGCGTCGAACAGCCGGTCGGCCGCATCCGAAGCCCACCCTGGCGGGGAAGTGATCACCAGGGAGCTCCGACACGTGAGGACCGACTTCAGATGGCGCAGGACGAGGTGTGTGAGGGACCGCGGTGCCTGGTGACCGGCGCCACGGGGTACATCGGCGGGCGCCTGGTGCCCGAGCTGCTCGACGCGGGGTACCGGGTGCGCTGCCTTGCCCGCTCGCCCGACCGGCTGCGCGATCATCCGTGGGCCGAGAGGGCCGAGGTGGTGCGCGGCGATGTCACCGACGCCGCGTCCGTGCGCCGGGCCCTCGACGGCATCGACGTGGCGTACTACCTGGTGCACGCCCTGGGCACCGGGAAGGACTTCGAGGAGACCGACCGCAGGGCCGCGCGGACCTTCGCCGGCCAGGCACGGGCCGCGGGCATCCGGCGGATCGTCTACCTCGGCGGTCTGACCCCCGCGGGCGTGCCCGAGCAGGAGCTCTCGCCGCATCTGCGCTCGCGCGCCGAGGTCGGCCGGATCCTGCTCGGCTCCGGGGTGCCGACGACCGTCCTGCGGGCGGCCGTGATCATCGGCTCGGGCTCCGCCTCCTTCGAGATGCTGCGCTATCTGACCGAACGTCTGCCCGTGATGGTCACCCCGGCCTGGGTGAACACCCGCATCCAGCCCGTGGCCGTCCGGGATGTGCTGCGCGCCCTCGTCGGCAGCGCCCGTATGCCCGCGGACGTCAACCGGACCTTCGACATCGGCGGGCCGGACGTGCTGACGTACCGAGAGATGATGGTCCGCTACGCGGCGGTCGCCGGGCTGCCGCGCCGGGTCATCCTCGCCGTGCCGGTCCTCACGCCCGGCCTCTCCAGCCTCTGGGTCGGCCTGGTGACACCGGTCCCCTCCTCCATCGCACGGCCGCTCACCGAGTCCCTGCGCCACGAGGTGGTGTGCGCCGAGCACGACATCGCCGGTCACGTCCCCGACCCGCCGGGGCATCCGATCGGTTTCGACGAGGCCGTACGGCTGGCCCTGCGGCGGGTGCGGGACGCACGGGTGACGACCCGCTGGTCGTCGGCCTCCGTGCCCGGCGCACCGAGCGACCCCCTGCCGACCGACCCCGACTGGGCGGGCGGCAGCCTCTACAGCGACCACCGGGAGCGTCGGGTCGACGCCTCGCCCGAGGCGCTGTGGCGGGTGATCGAGGGGATCGGCGGCGAGAACGGCTGGTACTCCTTCCCGCTCGCGTGGGCGGTGCGCGGTTGGCTCGACCGGCTGGTGGGCGGGGTGGGACTGCGCCGGGGGCGCCGCGACGCGTCCCGGCTGCGGGTCGGCGACTCGCTGGACTTCTGGCGGGTCGAGGCGATCGAGCCGGGCCGACTGCTGCGGCTGCGCGCCGAGATGCGGCTGCCGGGACTGGCCTGGCTGGAGATGCGCGTCCTCACCGACGAGGAAGGCCGCACCCGGTACCGGCAGCGTGCCCTGTTCCATCCGCACGGTCTGCTCGGCCAGGCCTACTGGTGGAGCGTGTCCCCCTTCCACGCGGCCGTGTTCGGCGGCATGGCCCGCAACATCGCCCGGGCCGCGGCGAGTACGCCCGTCCCCGCACCGAACCGCGCCCACCTTCCCTGACCTTCCCGCTCGCCCGCATGGAACGCACCGAACGCATGGAACGCACCGCCGGGGACGCGGATCGCCTCCCCGACTGCACGGAGATCACGGCATGAGCATCTCGGTCGTCCTGTTCACCTCCGATCTGCGCCTGCACGACCACCCGCCGCTGTGCGCGGCCCTCGGCGGCACCGAGCGGACGGTCCCGTTGTTCGTGCGGGACCGGGCGGTGGACGGCGCCGGGTTCGCCGTACCCAACCGGCTGGCCTTCCTCGCCGACTGTCTGCGCGACCTCGACGCCGGGCTGCGGGAGCGGGGCGGCCGGCTGATCGTGCGTGAGGGCGACCTCGTCGACCAGGTCTGTGAAGTGGTCGCCGAGGCGGACGCCGACGAGGTGCACATGGCGTCCGACGTCAGCGCCCACGCCCAGCGGCGCGAGGAACGGCTACGGCGCGCCCTTCAGGCGCAGGGGGTAGGGCTGCACGTCCACGACACCGTGACCAGCGCCGTCGCGCCCGGCGCGGTGACCCCGGCCGGCTCCGACCACTTCGCCGTCTTCACGCCGTACTTCCGCCGCTGGTCCGGCGAACCGCTGCGGGACGCGCTCGCCGCACCGCGCTCGGTAAGGGTCCCGGACGGTGTCCGCTCCGGGCCGCTGCCCTCCCGTGACGAACTCTCGGGCCTGTCGGAGGGGCTCGCCACGGGAGGCGAGCGGGAGGGCCGCACCATGCTCACGGCCTGGCTGCGCGGCCGGGTGTCCTCCTACGAGGAGCGCCACGACGACCTCGCCGGCGACGCCACCTCCCGTCTCTCCCCGCATCTGCACTTCGGCACCCTCTCCCCCGTCGAGCTGGTCCACCGCGCGCGACGGGCCGGCGGTCCGGGCGCCGAGGCCTTCGTACGGCAGCTCGCCTGGCGCGACTTCCACCGGCAGGTCCTCGCCGCGCGGCCGGACGCGGGCACCGCCGACTACCGCACCCGGCACGACCGTTGGCGCTCCGAGCGGGAGGCGCGGGACGACATCGCGGCGTGGAAGGAGGGCCGCACCGGCTACCCGGTCGTCGACGCCGCGATGCGCCAGCTTCGGCACGAGGGCTGGATGCACAACCGCGGACGCCTGCTGACGGCGAGCTTCCTCGCCAAGACCCTGTACGTCGACTGGCGGGTCGGCGCACGGCACTTCCTGGACCTGCTGGTCGACGGCGACGTCGCCAACAACCAGCTCAACTGGCAGTGGGTCGCCGGGACCGGCACCGACACCAGGCCCAACCGCGTACTCAACCCGGTCGCCCAGGCCAGGCGCTACGACCCCGAGGGCGGCTATGTCCGGCGCTGGGTACCGGAGTTGGCGGGGGTCGAGGGGCGCGCGGTGCACGAACCGTGGCGGCTGCCGCCGGGCGAACGTGCCGCGCTGGAGTACCCGGCCCCGATCATCGACCTGCCCGACGCACTGGCCCGCTTCAAGCGGGCCCGCGGACGCTGAGGACTGTCGGCCGCCGACCCGGCTCACCAGGACGCTTGGCACCTGTCTCCCAGGCCTCCCACCTCTACACATAAGGAAAAAATAAGCGCAGAATGGGCGATGGCGGCGCTTACCGCACACCGCATCAGCAGCGGTCAGGCCTGCGAGTCAAAGGAGACGAGTCATGGCCAACGTCTCGCCCACCAGAGGTGACATATCCAGCCACCCCGATGTATCCGAGATGCGGGAGCGCTACGCCCGCATGCTCGGCGGTCGTGATGTGACGCTCTTGGACGGACCGGTGTTCCTGCTCGGTCTGTACTGCGCCGTATCCCCCTGGATACTCCACTACACGACGAGCCAGCCCGCACTCGTGACCCACAACCTGATCGTGGGGATCGCGATCGGCCTGCTGGGCCTCGGGTTCACCCGGGCTCCGGAACGCATGTACGGCCTGAGCTGGGCCTTCTGCGCGATCGGCGTCTGGATGGTCATCGCGCCGTGGGTGGTCGGGGACAGCCCGGACGCCGGTGTCGTCGTGAACAACATCATCATCGGCGCGCTGGCCGTACTCCTGGGGCTGATGTGCGCCGGTACGGCGTCGAGGAGCGCTCCCAGGCCGTAGTGACACTCGGGAGAGGCAGACATGAAGGCCGGTCCGCACCCGCGGACCGGCCTCCTCGCGTCCAGGCCACGGCGCCGCCGCTCAGTGCGCCGGCATCAGCCACGGCTCCTGAGGCAGGACATGGCCGGTCTCCAGCAGCGACTTGAGGTTGGACAGCACCGCCGGCCAGCCGGACGACACGTCGGCACGCGCGCTCTCGTCCGCGAGGTCCTCGTGGGTCACGGTGAGCCGGACGATGTCGGCGTGCTGCCGGATGTCGAAGGTGACCCTGGAGTACTTGTCGTCCTGCCCCTCCTCGTCCGGCGCCGCCCAGGTGGTGACCAGCCGGGTCGGACGCTCGCTCTCCACGACGGTGCCGACCACGTCGGCGATGCCCGAGCCGTCCGTGCGGACGTGCTCCCAACGGGAACCGGTCCGCCAGTCCGAGACATTGCTGTGGCCCCAGTAGGCGGCGGTCAGGTCGGCGTCGGTGAGGGCGTCCCAGACCTTCTCGGGCGTGCTCGCGATGTAGGTGACGTAGACGAATGTGGGCTTGTCGGTCATGGCTTCCTCGGCTCGTCGTTTCACGGCCCCGAGCACGCGCAGGCGCGGGCTCTCGAACTTGTCGATCCACCGCTCCTGGATCTCGTGGAGCGGGACCGGATTGAGGTAGTGCAGCTTCTCCCGCCCCCGCCACACCGTGCTGACCAGATTGGCGGCCTCCAGGACGCCGAGGTGCTGGGTCACCGACTGACGTGTCATGTCGATGCGCGCGCACAGCTCCCCCAGCGTCTGCCCGTTGTCCTCGTGCAGATGGTCCAGGAGCCGTCTGCGCGTGTCGTCGGCCAGCGCCTTGAAGACCTTGTCCATCGTGGGGTCGCTCTCTGATCGCACACTCAACGTTATGCAGGCAATCACCTGCATGTCAATCGAAGCGCTTTGCCTGTTTTGAGTCACATGCGCCGAAGAGCTGTTACATGACCTATGGGATCCCTTGATGGGCGGTCCGTAGCTTCGACTGCGTCGGAACGAACCCACGAACCCCACCGAAGGAAACGACTCCCTGATGCGTGCTCCCCGCACCCTCCGCACCGCCCTCGTCGCCGCCGGCGTCACCACCGCGCTCGGCATCTCGGCCGCCGGCGCCTTCGCCGCCCCCTCGCACGCCACCGCGAACGTCCCGTCGGCGGCCCGGCACGCCAAGGCCAAGCGCGTGTACGTGAAGACGGTGAAGCTCGCGGACAAGGTCAGCCGGGCGAAGGTCTACAAGACCGGCGACCACCGCTACGAGGCGGAGATCTGGGCCAAGGAAGGGAAGTACGGAACCCTCTACACCCAGGGCATGCCGACCCACGCCCAGCACAACGGGCTCCACATCACGCTCCGCCCCGACGGCCGGGTCTCGTCCTGGGTCGAGCGGACCGAGCCCGCGTCGGCTGCCGAGCGCGTCCTGATCGGTACGTCGACGCTGGCGGACGGGTCGACGACGGCCAAGATCTACCGGCTCGCGGCCGACCACTACGAGGCCGACGTCTTTGCTGACGGCAAGCGGCTCGACACGCTCGTCGCCGACGGCCGCGCCGCATACGGCGATAACAACGGGCTGCACGTCGCCCTCCACCCGGACGGAAGGCTGGCGTCCTGGGCCGACGAAGCCTGACGATCCCGGTCGGCCTGCCCGGCGTCAGGGCAGCAACGCCTCCAGCTCACGCCGGTGTTCGGCGGTCCACGCATAGGCGTCGCGCACCTCGACCACGGCTCCGCTTTCCCGCAGCCCCACCATGGCCGGCTCACCACGCTCCGCGCCCGCCTCGATGCCCCGCCAACAGCGGTCCTGCCACCAAAGGATCGTGTCCACGAGTTCGTCGCCGCCGTCGCACGGCCCGTACGCCTCACGGACGAGGGCGATCCGCCGGGCCGCCTCGGTCACATCGGTGACGCCAGGCCCCAGATCCAGGTACTGCCAGCACAGGTGCGCGAGGTCGTGCACGCGCTCACCGGGTGCGGCGAGGTCCCAGTCGACGAGCGCGGTCGGCCACCATTGGGCGCCCTCGACCGCGTAGACCGTGTTCTTCGGGGCGAGGTCGTTGTGGCACACGACGTCCCGGTCGCCGGCCGACGCGGTTCCGTGCGTCATGTCGTGGACGGCGCGGACGAGTCGGGCCACCCGCACGAGCGCGGCGTCCGTGCACGCTGCGGCGCGCTCCACGGGAGTGACGGCCGCTCTTCCCTCCAGGTAGCCGAACACCTCCCGACCCTGCTCGTCCGTCCCGATGTAGCGCGGGGCACCTTCCCACTCACGAGACTCGAAGAGCGCGAGCAACTCCCGCACATAGCCGGACCGTTCGTGCGGCAACCGCCGCACCGTGGTCCCGACCCGCACGACCTCGTTGACGGCTCCGCCGCCGAGCACCCGCTCCACCATTCGCGCCTCCGCCGATCAGTCGATCATCAGCCCACAAAACCACTCGCCAAGCATGCCCGCACCCGGGCACGCTGCCGACATGGATCGTGCCGAGGTGCTGCTGATCGGGGGACGGGCCGGGGTCGGGAAGACCACGGTCGGCTGGGAGGTCTCGGCCAGGCTGCGCGCCGCGCGGGTCGCGCACGCGGTGATCGACGGCGACTTCATGGGTGCCGTCCATCCGGCGCCGCCGGGTGACGCGCACCGGGCCGGCATCACGGCACGGAATCTGGCCGCCGTGTGGGCGAACTACGCCGAGCTCGGACACCGGCGTCTCGTCTACACGAACACCGCGAGCGTGCTCGAGATGGCCGCACCCATGTTCCGCCGCGCCATGGGGAGCGACGTACGGCTCGTGCGGGTCCTGCTGACCGCGACCGACGAGACGGCCGAACGGCGGCTGACCGGGCGTGAGCTGGGCTCCGAGCTGGAACACGAGGTGCGCGGCAGCCGTCGCAAGGCCCAACTGCTGGACGAGCAGGCGCCCGCGGACGTGCTGCGCGTGGTGACCGACGGCCGCGCGGTGATCGACATCGCCGCGGAGGTGGTGGCCGCGACCGGGTGGGTCGCGGACGTGCCCGCGGTGTCGACCAGTCAGATCCGGACCGCGGACTGAAGCGGAACGGACTGTCCCTCTCTCCACGGGGAACTCGCATCACTGCGGGGACAGGAGGAAGAGGGGCGAAATGGATATCTCGGGCATCATCAGTGCCATCGTGATCGGCATCGTCATCGGTGTGCTCGGCCGACTTGTCATTCCGGGTCGTCAGCGCATCGGTGTTCTGTGGACGATCCTCGTCGGCATCGTGGCCGCGCTGCTCGGGTCGGCGCTCGCGGCCGGCCTCGACGTGGCCGACACCGACGGTGTCGACTGGATCGAGTGGCTCATACAGATCGGTCTCGCCGCGCTGGGCGTCGCCGCACTGGACCGGGCGAAGGCACACCGCTGACGCCGTACCCGAGGAGAACGAGCGGGCGCCGCGCCGGCGACACGGGATTCCACCGCGCCCGGGTCACCCGAGCCGCGCGGCACCCCGCGTCAGGCGACTGCCGCGGCGTCCCGCTTCACGCCGCCCGCCCTGCGGCCCGCAAAGCGGCCAGGCCCTCGCGCGCCGTCGGATGGACGGGGGTCCAGCCGAGTTCCCGCTCGGCCTTCGCCGTGGACACCCGCAGCGTCGTCGACATCATCGCGTGCGCGTACGACATGGGTCGCATCAGCCACAGAGGTACGGTCATCGGCTTCGGCAGCCCGAACTCCTCGGCCACGCACCGCACATGGTTCCCGAACCCCATCGGCGTCCCGTCGGCGATGTTGTACGCCTGGCCGGGGCGCCCCCGTTCGACGGCGGCGACCACCGCTCGGGCGGCGTCGGTGAGCTCGATCCAGGGCAGGACCCGGCCGTGGTCGGCGGGGACGGGCAGTTGCCGCTTGCGCAGCCTGGGCAGGAGGGCGTCGGTGCCGCCGGGGCCGTAGAAGAGGCCGAAGCGCAGCGCGATGCCCTCCAATCCCTGCGTTTCGAGGGTGAGTTGTTCCTTCACACGCATCGCCTCGATGTGCCGTTCCAGCTCCGGGGAGCGGCCGCGCGGGCCGAATGGGGCGTCCTCGGTGACCACCTGGTCGCCATGGTCGCCGTAGCCGTATCCGAAGACCATCGACTCCGCCACGAGACGCCGGGCGCCGGTGGCTCTTGCGGCCTCGACGAGGTGAGCGGTTCCGTCGGTGCGCAGCGCGTCGGTGGCGTGCATGTCGCGGTGACGCATGGGCGGCTTGCTCAGCACCGTCGCCGCGTGGATCACGGTGTCGAAGTGCCGACCGTCGACGGCGCGCAGCAGGGCGTCCCGGTCCATCAGGTCGGCCCTGATGTCGTTGCGTGCGCCGCGGCCGAGGCCGGTGACCTGGTGGCCCGCCCCGGTCAGGGCGCGGGTGATGTGCCGGCCGAGGACACCGCCGGCGCCCGCCAGGAGAATCGCCCGGCCGGCGCTCTTGTCGTCACTGTGGTTCGTCGTCATGACCTTGCGACGAACGGGCCGGGCCCGGATGTGACATCCGGGCCGGAGTGAGCCCCGTCACCGCCCCGCGAGCAGGCCCTCGTACCAGGTCACGGTGACGTCGACCGTCTCCGCGAGCGGAGTGGGCGTGACGTCGAAGGCCTGCTCGAAGGCGGAGGAGTCCACGATCTGGGGTTCGGTGTGCTGGTAGAACATCTCGGCGTACTCGGCCATGAACTCCTCGTCGAACGGGCCGAAGGGCCGGGCCTCGGGGAGCACCATGACGTTCAGCGGCTTCCCGACCCGCTTCTCGATCATCCGGTGGATCTCACGGGTGGTGACGGCGGTGGCGGTCGGCAGGTGCCAGACCCGCCCGTCACCCTCAGGGCGTTCACCGAGGGTGGCGAGCCCGGCGGCCACGTCCTCGATGTTGGTGTAGCTGTGCGGCAGGTCGATGTCGCCGAGGGCCAGCACCTCGCCTCCGGTGAGCGCGCCGGGGAAGGCGGCTCCACCGAGGGAGGAGTTGAGCACGCCGGGTCCGACGAAGTCGGCGGAGCGGGCGAGGACGACCCGGGCGCGGCCCTCGCGGTGCGCCGCGAGGTACTTCTCGTCCAGCTCGGCCCGCATCCGGCCCTTCCGGCTGGTCGCGTTCCACGGGGAGTCCTCGGTCATCACCGCTCCCCCGGTCTCGCCGTACGGGTACAGCGTGTCGAGGACGACCAGCCGTGCGCCGGAGTCCTGCACCGCCCCCAGGATCGCCTCCTGAATGCGGGGCATGGCCTCGACCTGGAGGTGATAGCCGACGTTCACGGCGTGGTAGACGACGACGGCACCGGCCACGGCCGACGCCGCCCCGTCCGCCGTGCTGACGTCGGCGGCGAACCGCTCCACGCCGTCGATCGCGGGCCCTTCGCCCTTGCGGTCGACGAGGCGCACGGCGTGCCCTCGGCGGACGAGTTCCCGGGCCAGGGCGGTTCCGGCGGGGCCGGAGCCGAGTACGGCGTGCAGCGAGCGGGCGCGGTCGGTGGCGGCGGTGGTGTTCATGAGGACCTCTCTCAGTTACTCACTCTCGCTTATGTTAGAGACTGTAACTCTTTCGATGATGCGTAGCAAGAGTGGGACGTCCAGGCTTTCGTTAAGGTGTGTAGCGACCCCAGGAGGAACCGCCGTGACCAGCAGTGCGCAGACCCCGAGAGCGCGATATCGCGAGCAGACCCGCGCGGAGATCAAGGTGATCGCGCTCCGGCAACTGGCCGAGGGCGGCACGGAGGGCGTCGCCCTCACCCGCATCGCCAAGGAAGTGGGGCTGTCGGGTCCCGCCCTGTACCGCTACTTCGACTCCCGCGACGCGCTGCTGACGGAGCTCATCCGCGACGCGTACGCCGACCTGGCGACCGCCGTCACGTCGGCGGCCGGCACCCTTGCGTCCGGTACCTCACCGCGAACGCGGCTGCGGTCCCTGTCCGCGGCATGCCGGAGCTGGGCGGTCGAGCAGCCCCACCGCTATCTGCTCATCCAGGGCACTCCGGTGCCGGGCTACACCGCACCCCCGGACACGGTCGACAGCGCCCGGGCGGTGCTGGGACCGTTCCTGCCGGCCTTCGACGGGGCCGAGCCGTCGGCCGCGGTGCGGCCGGTCGTGGACCAGATGACTGCCTGGGCGGAGCGGGACGCGGCGGTCGCCGAGTGGGCGCGCGGGCAGGTGGCGGCCAGGTCGGAGGGCGTCGCGCTGGCCGGGTCGGTGCTCGCCTGGTCCCATATGCACGGCTCGATCGGGCTTGAGGTGTCCGGCCAGTTCACGGGTATGGGCCACGACCCAGGCACCCTGCTCACGGCCCAGATCGACTCACTTGCGGACGCGTTCGGGCTCGACTGAGGACCCGGTCGAGGGCTTCGGCCGAGGCCCGGGCAAGCGGCTGCCGAGGAGCGCCGGAGGGGCGGCCGGGCGCGCCTCAGCAGCGGGTGAAACAAGCGCGCGCTCGGCCAGAACGGCGTCCCGCGACCGCGCGGCGAAGCAGAGCATCCGTGCCTGGCTCCAGCCGGTTCATCTACGGCGTGTACACATACGGCGTCGTGGTCGTCAGCGGCTCGAAGCCGAGCCGCTCCAGGATGGGGCGGCTGGTGCTCATGGCGTCGACCTGGAGATACCGGTAACCGCGGTCCACGGCGGCACGGGCCCGGTGGGCGACCAGCGCGCGGTAGATGCCCCGGCCCCGCCAGCCCTCGACGGTCCCGCCGCCCCACAGCCCGGCGAACCGCGTGCCCGGCACCAGCTCCATCCGGGCCGCGCTCACGGGCGTGTCACCGGCCAGGGCGACGACGGCGACCACGGTGTCCGCGTCGGCCGTGAGCTGGGCGAGCAGTTGGTGCCGGAGCCGGGAGCCGTCGGTGCCGAAGGCCTCCTCGTGGACCCGGGCGACGAGGTCGACACCGGCCCGGTCGGTCACCGGCAGGACGCGGATGCCTTCCGGCGGCTCGGCGTCCAGATTCAGGTCCGCGACCTCGCCGATCATCAGGGTCTCCTCGGGCTGGGACACGAAGCCGGCCGTTCTGAGCCGCTGCCCGAGGTCCACGGGGAGGTCGTGACCGTAGAGTTTCCACTCGAACTCGCGGCCCAGCCCGGAGAAGTGGGCGATCTGGTCGGCGATGGCAGCATCGGCGCCCGCCGCGTCCAGGTCGGACCACACGACGCCGTTCCAGCCGTGCCCGGACGACACCTGGCGTACGACACGGCCCACCCGCTCGACCCGCGCGTCGGGGCCGTCCGGCCGCGCGCCTTCACGCATGTCCCGGTCGAACAGGGCGAGCACCGCGGCATGATCCATGGAGCCACTCCAGCACCGCGCCGCCGCCGCGGCAAGGCCTTTACGGCTCGGGCGGCCCTGCCCCGGCCATCCTTCCGGCCCCGCGTGGGCGACCATGGGTTGCGCAGGGAGAAGTCGCGCCGCTTGGAGGGCCGAGAGCCATGGTCGTGAAGGACACCGAACTGCCGCATCTGCGCCGCTGCGTCGAGCTCGCGGCCGAGGCCCTCGACGCCGGGGACGAGCCGTTCGGTTCTGTTCTGGCGGGGCCGGACGGAAAGGTGCTCGCCGAGGACCACAACCGGGTGGCCTCCGGCGATCGCACCCGGCATCCCGAGTTCGAACTGGCCCGCTGGTCCGCCACCCACATGTCGCCCGAGGAGCGCGCGGCCGCCACGGTGTACACCTCCGGTGAGCACTGCCCGATGTGCGCGGCCGCGCACGCTTGGGTGGGCCTGGGACGCATCGTGTACGTCGCCTCCTCGGAGCAACTCGGCGCATGGCTCGCCGAGTTGGACGTACCCGCCCCACCGGTACGGACGCTGTCGATCCAGGAGGTCGCGCCGGGCGTGACCGTGGAGGGCCCGGTCCCCGAGCTGACGGAGGACATCCGCGCGCTGCACTTCCGCTTCCACCGGCGCACGGCCTGACGGCGGGCGTTGCCCCGCGCCGGTGTTCGGGGCGGACCCGGCCGGCGAGCCCGCTAGCCGAGTTCCAGCGTGGTGACGCCGAAGACGCGCTCCTGCGCGTACGGCCGTACCGGACCCGTATACATACGGGCCGTCTCGAAGGAGGGCGCGAAGCCGGCCTCCTCGGCGAGGGCGACGCCGGCCGGGTTGGTCTCCGGCACGTCGATGGCGACCTGGCCACCGGCCGCCTCGGCGGTCAGGGCGCCGAAGACGGCCCGTGCGTCCTCGGGGGTGTCCGCGAAGAGCGGGCCGATACGCGGACAGTCGTGGCCGGGGCGGATCACGCCGTAGCCGGTGACACGGTCGCCGGAGCGGCGCACGACGGCGTGGTGTCCGGGGCCGGTGAGCCAGTGCGCGAGGAAGGCGGGCCGGTCGGCCGGCGTGCAGGTGCCGTCGTACGCGGCGATGTCCTCGACGTCCTGCGGCCGCACCGCCCGCACGTCAGCCGTGCTCCGAGGGGCGGGTGCGGTGCCGGTGTACCGGAAGGTGCGGTGGGCGAGCTCGAAGCCCGAGCGGCGGTAGTTGTCCTGCTGGGCGACGACCCCGTCGAGGCCCACCGTGCGGTTCTCGGCGTGCGCCAGCGCCGTCTTCCAGGTGGTGAGGCCGTAGCCGAGGCCACGGGCGTCGGGGCGGACCAGGTACCAGCCCAGGAAGGCGTAGTCGGTGCCGTAGTTGACGACGGAGATCGCCGAGACGGGCTCACCGTCGATCCGGCCGATGAAGAAGCCCTCGGGGTCCTGGGCGAAGAAGGCCGCACTGTCCGAGACTCCCGGATTCCAGCCCTCGTCGACCGCCCAGCCGCGGACGACCGGCCAGTCGCCGAGGCCGGCCTGGGTGATGACGAGGTCTTCGGGGGCCGGAGAGGCCATGGATGCGCTCCGTTCCGTGGGGGGTGCGTACGCGCGGTGATCATCCGCGCATGCAGCATCCTCGCGGATCGGCCGGGAGTGAGTCACGGCATGATCAAGCCGTTGCGGCACCTCACGGAGGACCCGGCGGACAACTGTTCGTACGGCCGCGAGTGTCCGCCGAGCACAAGGACCCCCTGTTCCGGTACGACAAAGGCCCCACCGTTCGCGTGCCCGGTGGGGCCTGCCGTACCGCGTCGCAGCGCCGGTCAGTGCACCGCCCTCGGGCGGAAGCGGCGGTACAGGACGGCCCCGCCCAGGACGAGGGCCACGGCGCCCGCCACGGCGGGGGCGGTGTGGTCCGCTCCGGTGTACGCGAGGGTCGCCTCGGGCGCGTGCGGCACGTGCGCGGGCGGCACCGACCGCGGCGGATGTGCCCTGGGCGGCGTGGACGGCTTCGGCGCGGGCCGGGTGGTGTGGGGCGGGCTGGAGGTGTTCACCGACTCGTTGTCCACCGCGGCGTTGCCGACGCCGACCACGTTCACGCTGTTGCCGCTGACGTTCACGGGGAGGTGGACCGGCAGCTCCACGACATTCCCGGACACGACACCGGGCGAATCCTTTCCGCTTCCTTCGGCCGAGGCTCCGCCGTGCGACGGCGCCTTGGTCTTGTGCCCACCGTCGTCGTTCGTGCACTTGTTGCCGACGGCGGGATTGAGCAGCCCCACCACGTTCACGGTGTTCCCGCACACATTCACCGGGACGTGCAGCGGGACCTGGATGGTGTTGCCGGCGAGCAGCCCCGGGGAGTCGGTCGCGGCACCGTCCGCCGCGGAATCGGCGTATGCCGGCACCGTCACAGCCATCGCCCCGGCCGAGGCGAAGGCGATCACACCGTTTCGGGTAACCCGTCTCATAGGTTCCCTGCCTTCCAGACTTGGTCACGGGCACTCGCCCGCATCGGATAAAACGCAGGCGAACCATTCGAGTTATGGCTTATCGGCCTTTCACCCCATCGAGTGTCACGCTTGTCGAACTAGTGGCAAAAACGCCCGATAGGAACGCAAGGGGCGCAGGGTACGACTGCCCGGACGCTCCCGCATCCCGGGAGGCGTGCCTTCCGGAGCCCGCTTATCGTGATCGAGGACGCCGTTTCCCGGTCCGCGACGGGCGTCCTGGAGGCATCCATGCTGGCCAAGCTGTCAACGCGGCCCATGCTGCGACGCTGCACGGTCACCTGCGCGGTCGGTCTCGCCCTGTCCGTCACGGGCCTGTCCGCGAACACCGCCGACTCCGATCCCGACCTGGCCCGCTTCTACGGGCAGAAGGTCACCTGGTCGAAGTGCCCGGGCGAAGGGCTGCCCAAGGATCTTCAGTGCGGCAAGATCACCGTCCCGCTCGACTACGCCCACCCCCGGAAGGGAACGCTGGATCTGGCGCTCGCCCGCTATCGGGCCACGGGCGACAAGCGGGGCTCGGTGCTGCTGAACTTCGGTGGGCCGGGCGGCCCCGGCATCCCCGAGTTCGCCACCGGCGGCAAGGAGTTCATGGAGCTGACCGACAACTACGACGTCGTGACCTTCGATCCGCGCGGCGTCGGCAGGTCCTCCCCGGTGAGTTGCGGCGACGGCGAGGAGGAGATCGACATGCCGGAGGACGGCACCGATCTCAGCCGCGATCCGCAGGCGGTCCTCACCCAGTTGAAGAAGGCGGCCGACACGTGTGCCCGTCACTCCGGCCCCGTGCTGCCGTACATAGGCACGGTCAACGCCTCGCGCGACATGGACGTGATGCGCGCGGCGCTCGGTGACGACAAGCTCAACTACCTGGGTTTCTCGTACGGAACGCGCCTGGGTGCGGTGTACGCCGCCCAGTTCCCCGACAAGGTCGGCCGGCTGGTGCTCGACGGGGTGGACACACTGACCGAGCCACTGACCGAGCAGGGCGTGGCGGGGGCGCAGGGGCAGCAGAAGGCGCTGGACGAGTTCATCAACTGGTGCGTGAAGGACATCGCCTGTCCGTTCGGCCAGGACGCGCGCGAGGCCCGCAAGCAGGTCGTGCGCCTCGTCGAGTCGATGGACGCGGATCCGGTGCCGTCGGCCTTCGGTGAGCCGTTCACCGGGCAGGACCTGGTCGGCGCCCTCGGACAGGCGCTCTACAGCGAGGAGTTGTGGCCCTCCCTGGAGCGGGCCCTGGCCGCGCTGGTCGAGGACGGCGACACGCACGCCATCGAGACGTTCGCGGCCGGCGGAGCCGCGCCCGTCCGGCGCGAGGAGACCGACGATCCCGACGGCGGCCTGGTGGACGAGGAGGAGATCCCCCTCGACAACATGCCCGCGGCGCTGATGGCGATCAACTGCGCGGACGACCCGGACCGGCCCACCGGCCGGCAGATCGTCGACAACCTCGACCGGCTGCGCGCCGAGTACTACCGGGCGTCGCCCGTCTTCGGCCCGTACCGGCTCAGCGGGGTGCTGATGTGTTACGGCCGCCCGAAGGGCACGGACTTCATCCGCGACGACGTGAAGGACCTGGACACGGCGAAGATGCTCCTCGTGGGCACCCGCGGCGACCCCGCGACGCCGTATCGCTGGACCGTGGAGACCGCGAGGCGCCTGGGCTCGCCGGCCGTGGTCCTCGACAACAAGGGCGGCGGACACACCGGTTACGCCTCGTCCAAGTGCGTGCACGCCAAGGTCGACGCCTTCCTGCTGTACGGCACGCTGCCCGCCGACGGCAGTTCCTGCGGGCTGGAGGAGGACAGGCGGTAGACGCCGGGCGGGGTGATCGGATTGCCCCTAATGCCCGATCGGTGAATCGGTCCTATCGTGCTGTTATGGAGCACGCACTCAGTCCCACGACCCTCACCGAGCTGCGGCGCCCGCGCCCGTATCCGGCCGTGTCCGTGCTGACGCCGACGCATCGCCGAGAGCCCTATCGGGCCCAGGACCAGGTCCGGCTGCGCAATGCCGTCGCCGAGGCCAAGAAACAGCTCGAGGCCGATCCCTCCGTCACTCGCGAACGACGTACGGACGTCGAGCGACAGCTCGACCAGGCGCTCGCGGAGGTCGATCTCACCTACGCCGAGGACGGCCTGGTGATCTTCGCCGCGCCGGGAGAGCACCAGGTGTGGTCGCTCGCCCGCACGGTGCCCGAGCGCGTGGTGCTCTCGGACACCTTCCTGACCCGCAACCTGGTCTCCGCGCAGGCCGCCGAGCGCCCGTACTGGGTGCTCTCGGTCTCCGCCGACCGCGTCACCCTGTGGAACGGCAGCCTCGACCGCATCACCGAGGCCCGCCTCGGCGGCTTCCCGCTGACCCGGAGCTTCGAGAACTTCGACGCCGAACGAAGGGAGCAGATCGGCGACACGCCGAGCAAGTTCCGCGACGAGGACACCCGCCACTTCCTCAAGGACGCCGACTCGGCCATGACCACGATCCTGCGGCGCGATCCGCGGCCGCTCTACGTAACCGGCGAACAGGCGGCACTGTCCCTGCTGAACGAGATCGGCGGCACCATGAAGGTCGCGGTGCACATCCCGCACGGCGGGCTCGCGCACGCTACCCGCGATGCCGTGTGGCAGGCGATCCGCCCGCGGATCACCGCCGAGGCCCGCAAGAGCGCCGGTGCCGTCCTGCGCGAGCTCGAAACCGCCCAGGGCCGCAAGGCGTTCGCGGCCGGCGTCGACGAGGTCTGGCGCAGCGCCCGCGAGGGACGCATACGCCTGCTGGCCGTCGAGGAGAACTACCGGGTCACCGTGCGCGGCGAGGGCGGCGACCATCTGATCCCGG
This sequence comes from Streptomyces sp. NPDC036764, assembly GCF_055609385.1. Classification (NCBI taxonomy): domain Bacteria; kingdom Bacillati; phylum Actinomycetota; class Actinomycetes; order Kitasatosporales; family Streptomycetaceae; genus Streptomyces; species Streptomyces sp. NPDC036764. The sequence goes on along the minus strand of NZ_JBVJPT010000011.1, from coordinate 189,648 downwards.
CCGCGAGCGGCGATCTCGACGCCCGTGAGGACATCGTGGACGAGATCGTCGAGCAGTGCCTGGAGACCGGCGCCGAGGTCCGTTTCGTACCGGACGGCACGCTCAGCGAGACCAGCGGTATCGCCGGGGTGCTGCGCTACTGACGCGGACGCGCCGAGGAGGCCGGCCGCGACTCGCCGGCCTCCTCGCACCGCACCTCGCCGCTCGCCTCACACCTCGTCGAAGAGCGCGCTCAGACCCCGCTCCACGACCGCCTCCAGATCCTCCTCGCCGGCCGCGACCACCGCGTAGGTCCGCAGCAGGAAGCGCTGCAGGGCGCCGGTGTCGAACTGGAGCAGCGCCATGCCGTACGGCGAGTGCAGTTCGACGACCGTCCGATCCTCGCCGCACGGCCAGACATGCACGTCCCCGTCCCCCGCCGGGCCGCGCAGCCCCGCCTCCAGCAGACCGCGCGCGAAGGTCCAGGTGGCGCCCTGGCCATCGAGGGAGACCTCGCCCGGGAAGTCGATGTACACCGCGAGCGGGTCCGTGGAGGCGTACCGCAGTGTGGCGGGCACGGGGACCTCGCGCTCCTCGCCCGTGATGAGGCGGGCGCGGGCGGGCTGCTCGAGGGCGATGTCCATGGGCGGTCTCCCCTGCGGTCGGCGGTCGGACGGTTTTGCCGCTGTGCTTTTACGACTCCGCAGAGGCCCTTCGCAGTACACCCAAGAGCACGCCAATTTTGTGAGCTGCGTCACTCCCGACGCAGGGAGCCGACCGTCACACCGGGACCCCCGCTCCACCCCTAGAACACGCGACCGTCGAACATTCGCGTGAGGGCCGTACGATCGTCTCGACAGACCATCAAAACCCGTACGCCGCCTACGACTTGGACCCTCGAGTGACGTACGCCGTTCGTACCGCACGGCCCCTCCGGGAAGACTCTGGCATATGCCAGGCGCACCACCGAATCGGGTGTTGCCAAATCCCTTACAGGGCGTCGCGGGCTGTGCCACAGTCGTAACGGTCCCTCCGTCAGCCTTGGTCGTACCGTCCCCGCATCGGAGTGCGTCATGCCACCCCATCTCTCTGCGGACCGCCCCGCCGCTCAGCCGCCAGGTCGCGGCTCGGTCGATGCGCTCATATCGCAGGCACGGCGGCTCAAGGGCGACGTCGACGCCATCCGGCGGGACACGCAGAGCGAGGCATCGGACCCGCAGGAGCGCTGGCAACGGGCGCTGTACGACCTCGCGCTGCACCAGCTCGACGACCTCGACGAACACCTCGGGCAACTGCGCGACGGCCCGGCCCCCTCGGCCACGCCGCCCCCACCCCGGCCCGACTCGCTGCTCAGCCGGGTCGGCAGCGCGGAGTGGAACTTACTTACGGACGAGGCCAGTTGGTCAGGCGATCTCTACCAGATCCTGGGCCGCGACCCCGCCACCGCACCGCTCACCCTCGACGAGCTGCCGTCCGTCGTACTCGACGAGGACCGGCGCAGTCTCACGGCGATGGTCACCGACTGCCTGGTCGACGCCAAGCCCATCGACGGGGAGTTCCGGATCGTACGGCCGGACGGCGAGGCCCGGACCGTGCACATGATGGGCGAGCCCGTGCTCGACTCTGACGGCAGCACCTCCTCGATGTGGGCCGTGCTGCGGGACGTCAGCGAACTGCGCCGAAACCAACGCGCCGTGAGCGAGACCCGTGACTCGCTCCAGCGCCACCGGGCGCACACCGAGCACCGGCTGGCGGTCGAGTTGCAGGAGGCCGTGCTGCCGCCGTGGCGTGGCTCCCTGCGGCTCCCGCACCAGGGCCCGGAGACACTGGACCTCGCGGCTCGATGCCTTCGGTCCTCGACGGCCGCGATGATCGGCGGCGACTGGTACGACGCACTCGAACTGGCCGATGGCGAAACGTTGTTGAGCGTCGGCGACCTCACCGGCCATGGCGTCGCCGTGGCTTCCGGCATGGCGGCCCTGCTGGGCGCCGTGCGCGGCATGGCGATGGCCGGCACCCAGCCGGGCCAACTGATGTCCTGGCTCAACCAGTTACTCGACGCAACCGTCCAGCCCGCCCTCGGCAGCGCCGTCTGCTGCCGCTACCGCCCCGACACCCGCACCCTGACCTGGGCGCAAGCCGGACACCCCGCCCCGTTGCTGTTCCGCGACGGGACAGGGCGCAGGCTGAACGCGCCGGACGGCGTCCTGCTGGGCGCCACCTCCGGTGCCGTCTACGCGCAGGCCGAGGAGACGCTCGAAGTGGGCGACCTCCTGATGCTGCACACCGACGGACTGGTACCGGGGCACAGCGCGGCGGACTCCGTGAACCTCCTCCTCGACCTGGCCCCCCGACTCGGCGAGGCGGGCACGGCACAGGACTGCGTACGGCTGATCGCCGACGAGTTCGGTGAGAGTGAGCGCGAGGACGACGCCTGCGTGCTCGTGGCCAGGGTGACCTACTAGAAGGTGACGCTCCGAAGGGTGCTGCCCCGGAGCCTTGGCGTTGCGGTCAGCAGCACAGTCCCCCTATGACCGTGCGCTGTCATGCCCGTGCGCTGTCGCCGCCCGTCCTCTTGGCCTTGGGCAACGCCAACCGGATCTCCTCCCGCAGTTCGTGGATCCTCGGGTAGCTGGAGTACTCGGCGGTGAGCCGGTACATCTGCCGCAGCCGGTCCCAGGTACGGCCGGAGGAGTTCGATCCCATCGACATCAGGGCCAGCCGTGCGTAGCGGTCGGCCTGTTCGGGGTCGTCCGCGATGAAGCAGGCGGACGCCATGGACAGATGGTCGAAGATCTTCGAACGCTCCCGGCCGTCGACGCGCAGGGCCAGGGCCTTCTCCGCGAAGTGCTGGGCGTGCACGGCCGCACCCGGCTCGTACTCGGCCAGCGTGCGGTAGGCCAGGGCCTGCATGCCGTACAGATCCTCGTCCTTGAAGGTCTGCATCCAGCTCGGCGGCGGCACGTCGCTCCGGTCGGAGACGAAGAGGTCCTCCGCCTGTCCGAGGGTGCGGCGCATGGCCTGGCCCTTGCCCATCGACGCCTGCGCCCAGGCCTCGATGGTGTGGAACATGGCCCTGGTGCGCGGCAGCACCTCGCCGCCGGAGCCGGACTGGGCGAGTTTCATGAGGTCGAGTGCGTCGTCGGGCCGGCCGAGGTGCACCATCTGGCGAGCCGCTCGGGAGAGCGCCTCCCCGGCGCGGGGCCGGTCGCCGCCCTCCCGGGCCGCATGGGCGGCGATGACGAAGTACTTCTGCGCCGTGGGCTCCAGGCCGACGTCATGCGACATCCAGCCCGCGAGGACGGCTAGGTTGGCGGCGACGCCCCACAGGCGCCGCTGGAGATGATCGGGGTGTCGGTAGGCGAGCATGCCGCCCACCTCGTTGAGCTGGCCCACGACTGCCTTGCGTTGCAACCCGCCGCCGCGGGCCGCGTCCCAGGCCCGGAACACCTCCACCGAGCGCTCCAGTTCCTCGATCTCCTGCGACCCGATGGGGGCGGCCTCATAGCGGTCGAACCCGGCGGGGTCGGCGTGCAGGGGGTCGTCGAACTGGGGGGCGTCGGCCTTGAGAGCCGGGTCGGAGTGCAGCCAGTCGTGCATGGCGCTGCTGAGTGCGGATCCCGCGGCGAGCGCGGCACCCGCGCCCACCAAGCCGCGTCGGTTGAGCATGAGGTCCATTCCCGTGAATTCGGTGAGGACCGCGGCGGTCCGTTCGGGCGCCCACGGCACACCGTCGGGATGCTCCACATTCCCGGCGTCCTGCCGTTTCCCTGTACGCCCGTGCCGGACCAGACCGAGGTCCTCGATGGTCACGACACGGCCGAGACGCTCGGTGAACAGAGCTGCCAGCACCCGCGGCACCGGATCGCGCGGGATCTCTCCCATGTCGATCCACCGCCGCACCCGCGAGGTGTCGGTCGCCAGTTGCGGGTGGCCCATGGCCGCCGCCTGCCGGTTGACCAGCCTCGCGAGCTCGCCCTTGGACCAGCCGGCCAGGCCGAACAGGTCCGCCAGGCGGGTGTTGGGTTCTCCGCTCACGTCAAGCCCCCAGGTTCTCGGCTGAGTTGACAGTAGCCCGGTGAGAGTTGCCTCGGGACTATTCGCCAGGGTTCGCCAGGGTGCGCCAGATGGTGTGCCACTGGGCAACGGGTGTCAGGTAGGAACGCGCCACCCCGACCCGGTCGCCTTTTGAACAACGGGCCGCACTCCCCAGGGTGCACCCGAGGGGCCGGGCCGGGTAGCGCAATGTCGTCGCAGGCACACGAAGGGATCTGTTTCTCCCATGTACGCAGCATCGTCCTCCGTGTCCGCCCCGCCCCGGTCGCTGCGTGCCCGCCCGGCGGGTGGCGGCCCCTACCTCGCCCCCGCGCGGCCGGCGGCCGCCCCCGTGCTCGGCGCGGGCCGGCCGCTGCGCGCCGCGGGGCTCGGCACCCAACCGCTCAGCGGGAGACTCGACTTGTCCGGCCCCCAGGGCGCCCAGTTGCGTACGGCCATCGCGTCGGTGCACCGGATCTGCCCGGAGTTCGCGCCGGTCCAGGTGCTGCGCCGCAGCGGGCGGTCCGTCCTCCTGGTCGGCACGACCGGGCGCAGCACGGCCGTCGCCAAGTGTTTACTGGACCAATCGCCGGCCTGGGCCGAGCGGATCCGGCACGAAATAGCGGCATACCGCTCGTTCGTCCGGCACCGGCCCCCCGTGCGTGTGCCGAGACTGATCGCGGCGGATCCGGACAACTGCACGCTCGTGATCGAGCGGATGCCCGGCCGGGTGGCGGCACTTCAGCGGCACCCGATAGAGGTGCCGCCGCGTGCGGACATCAAGGCGGCACTCGGCGCGATCTGCCGGCTCAACGCCTGGCGGCCGCCGGCGGGCACCTTCGACGCGCCGCTTGACTACGCGGCCCGGATCTCCCGGTTCCACGAGCTGGGGTTGCTCACCGACCGGGACATGGGTGACCTCCAGAAGCTGCTGCACGGCATCGCGGCGACCGCGGGCCGGCACGGCATGGGCCAGTTCTCCCACGGCGACGCGCTGCTGTCGAACATCCTGCTCTCACCGGCCGGTCCAGTGCTGGTGGACTGGGAGCACGCGGGCTGGTATCTGCCGGGCTACGACCTGGCGACGCTGTGGGCGGTGCTCGGGGACGCACCGGTGGCCCGGCGGCAGATCAGCCAGATCGCGCAGTCGGCGGGTCCGGCTTCCCGGGACGCGTTCCTGGTGAACCTGATGCTCGTACTGACCCGCGAGATCCGTACGTATGAGACGGCCGTGCAGCGTTCGATGCACGACGCGACCCCGGCGGCATCGGGAGTGGCCCACCCGGGTGCTGCGCCGTCCGGCGAGGAACAGCGGCTGCTGCTACGGCGGCTGCACGACGACTGCCAGTTGGCCCGTCGGGCCGTACGTGCGGCGGTCGGCACTCGCTGACGGGGACGGTGGTCCGCGGTGCGCTCTGGAGACAGGCGTACCGCGGGCTTTCGTGTGCCCGGCCCGTGGAGATCTGCGCAGCCCCTTGGCGTGCCCGTGCCCGGTCATTGGGGTATGCCACTGACGCCCCGCAGGCCAGGAGGCCGTCGGCACGAAACTCCCGGGAATCCCGCTTGACAAGGGAATTCACGCAGCTCTTGGCATGATTGACGGATCGTCGGACAGCCGGTACCACAGACCCACGCCCGGCCCCGCACGGCTCATCGCGCCCGACCGTCCCAGGAGGCTGCATTGCGTGGATCCGTCACCGCCTTGGCCGCCGCGACACTGCTGTTCCCCCTGATCGGCGCGGCCCCGTCCGATGCCCGCGGTTCGGAGCACGGCCTTCAGTCGGCCTTCACCTCCGCCGCCGCCCGCTACCACGTGCCCCAGAGCGTCCTGCTCGGCGTCTCCTACCTCCAGTCCCGTTGGGACACGCACGCCGGAGCGCCCAGTGTGACCGGCGGGTACGGCCCGATGCACCTCACCGACACCCTGACCGCGCTCGCCGAGTCCCCGTCCCACCACGCGAACGGCTCGGAGGACGCACGCGGCGACGGCGCCCGCAAGGCTCTGGCCCCGCAGGCGCAGCCGCCGAAGAACTCCGAGATCCCGGCCCGCCTCAGGACGCTGCCCAAGGCGGCCGAGCTGACCGGGCTGAGCCGGGAGCGGCTGCGCACGGACCCGGCCGCCAACGTGGCCGGCGGCGCCGCGCTGCTCGCCGCCGCGCAGAAACAGCTCGGCGAACCGCTGAGCTCGGATCCGGCCCTCTGGTACGGCGCGGTGGCCCGCTTCTCCGGAGCCGACGACACGGCGACGGCGGCGGCCTACGCCAACGACGTCTACGCCGTGCTGCGCACCGGCCAGGAGCGCGAGACGGACGCGGGCCAGCTAGTGGCGTTGGCCGCGCAACCGGGCCTGTCCCCCGACACCGGGCAGCTCCAGCGGGCGGGACTGCGCACGCTCAGGGCCGAGGAGACCGAGTGCCCGCCCACGGTGTCCTGCGAATGGGTGCCGGCGCCGTACGAGGAGTTCGGGGACGGTGACTACGGCAACCACGACCTGGGTGATCGTCCGGGGTCGCAGGACATCGACTACATCGTCATCCACGACACGGAGGGCGCCTGGGAGGGTGTCCTCACCATGGTGCAGGACCCCACCTATGTGTCGTGGCAATACACGCTGCGCTCCACGGACGGCCATATCGCCCAGCATGTAAAGGCAAAGGATGTGGCCTGGCACGCGGGTAACTGGTACGTCAACGCCAAGTCGATCGGCCTGGAGCACGAGGGGTTCCTGGCGCGACCGGACGCCTGGTACACGGAGGCGATGTACCGGTCCTCGGCCCGCCTGGTGGCCCACCTCGCGAAGCAGTACGACATCCCGCTGGACCGGCAGCACATCCTCGGCCACGACACAGTTCCCGGCCCGACCGCGTCGAACGTCAGGGGCATGCACACCGACCCGGGCCCGTACTGGGACTGGCGGCACTACTTCGAGCTGCTCGGCCGTCCCATCGAGCCCAGCGCCGGGCCGAACGGCGGTCTGGTGACGATCCGCCCCGACTACGCGACCAACCGGCCCGAGTACACGGGCTGCGTCACCGCCGGTCAGCCCTGCGCGGACCACGGTTCGAGCGCGGTGCGGCTGTACTCCGGGCCCGGTGAGACGTACCCCCTGATCAAGGACATCGGACTGGGCTCGAATCCGACCACCGGCGTCAACGACCTGTCCTCGCGGGTCTCGACCGGGCAGCAGTACGCGGTCGCCGGCCAGGACGGCGACTGGACGGCGATCTGGTACCTGGGGCAGAAGGCGTGGTTCAAGAACACGAAGGAGAGTCCGGCCGCGGTGAACGCCGCCGGTGAGGTGGTGACGCCGAAGGACGGCCTGACGAGCGTCCCGGTGTACGGGCGTGCCTATCCCGAGTCCTCCGCCTATCCGGCGGACGTGCCCGCGCAGTCGGTGTCACCGCTGCCGTACACCTTGCCGGCCGGCCAGCGGTACGCGGTGGGCGGCAAGGTGCCGGGCGAGTACTTCTACGCGGTCGACTTCGACCAGGCCTCGCACGGGGTCGTGGTCGGCAAGGACCTGTACTACGAGATCCAGTTCGGTCACCGGGTGGCGTTCGTGCGGGCGGAGGACGTGAACGTCGTGGCTTCGGGTTCCTAGCGGGATCTGCCTGCGGCCGGATCCGCCCTGCGTACAGATCCGCCCGCAGTACGGATCAGTCCTCCCGCTCCCAGGTGTAGCGCCGGCCGGCCACCGCTCTGAAAGAGTGCCGGCCGGCCTCGAACAGGTCGCTCCGGACGGTGAGTTCGCGGGTTCGTGACGCGGTCAGGGCGATGCGGGTCGCCCGGCCGTCCGTCCACTCGATGTCGAGGGTGGCGCCGCCGCGGGCGCGCAGGCCGTGCACCGAGCCGGTCGGCCAGGCGGCGGGCAGGGCGGGGAGCACCTCGATGATGTCGTGCTGGCTCTGGAGCAGCATCTCCACGACGCCGGAGGTGGCGCCGAAGTTGCCGTCGATCTGGAACGGCGGGTGGGTGTCCCAGAGGTTGGGCAGGGTCGAGGACTTGAGTTGTTCGCTGAGCATCGTGTGGGCGTGGTCGCCGTCGCGCAGCCGCGCCCAGAAGTTGATCTTCCAGGCCTTGGACCAGCCGGTGCCGCCGTCCCCGCGTGCGGTCAGGGAGACCTCGGCGGCCCGCGCCCACTCGCTGCCGGGTTCGATCTGACGGCCGGGGTGGAGGGCGAACAGGTGCGAGACATGCCGATGGGTGTCGGCGGGGTCGTCCAAGTCCTCCTTCCACTCCTGGAGTTGACCCCAGGAGCCGACGCGCAGGCCGGGGTCGAGCCGGTTCAGCACGTCCTCGACACGGCGCCGGAAGCCGGGCGCGTCGCCCAGGGTGCGGGCGGCTTCGAGGGTGCTGGTGAAAAGGTCGTGGACGATCTGCTGCGACATGGCTGCGCCGGCCGTGAAGTCACCGTGCTCGGGCGAGTAGCTGGGGGTGACGACGAGGGTTCCGTCGCGCGGGTCGGTGCGCAGGTTGTCGAGCCAGAACTCGGTGGCCTCCTTCATCACCGGGTAGGCGGTGGTGCGCAGGTAGTCGGTGGAGCCGCCGAATCTGTAGTGCTCGTAGAGCTGCTGGGTTAGCCAGGCGGCGGCCTCGGGGAACCAGAACGCGGTCGCCCAGTCGTGCACGCCGGTGAAGCCGTACGGGTTGGTCTCGTTGTGCACTACCCAGCCGCGCGAGCCGAACATCTCCTGTGCGGTACGGCGTCCGGGTGCGAGCAGGGCTTCGACGAAGCGGTCGTAGGGCGCCGTCGTCTCGGCGAGGTTCGCGGCCTCGGCGGGCCAGTAGTTCATCTGGAGGTTGATGTTGACGTGGTAGTCGGCCGACCACGGGGGTGTGGTGCTGTTGTTCCAGATGCCCTGGAGGTTGGCGGGCAGGGATCCGGGGCGTGAGGAGGCGATGAGCAGGTAGCGGCCGTACTGGAAGTAGAGGGCTTCCAGGGCACGGTCCGCCGCGCTCCCACCGCCGGTGTACGAGGACAGCAGTCGGTCCGTGGGCATGTCGCCGGGGAGCGACTGGCCGATGTCGAGGCCGACTCGGCCGAAGAGGGACCGGTGGTCGCGGACATGCCGGTCGAGCAGGCTCTCGTAGTCCCTGCCCGCGCGCCGCACGGCACGGCTGACGGCTGCGTGCGGGTCGGGGCCGCGGTAGTCGGGGTAGGTGTCGGCGTAGTCCGTGCCGGCGGCCAGCACGAACCAGGCGCTGTCGGCCCCGGTCACGGTGAGGGTGCCGTCGACCCCGGAGGTCACGGTGCCGCCCTCGGCCCGCACCCGGACCTGCGCCTCGAAGCGCAGCCCGTTGTCGGCGAGGGCGCCCCGCACCGTCAGGGTCCCGTGGGCGGCGGTGGCGGTGAAGTCGGCGCGGGGCGAGGTGTGGCGCAGGGTGAAGGTGACGCTGCCCGGCCGGTCGGCGCTGAGCCGTCCCACGATCACGCCGTCGGGGTGTGAAGCGAAGAAGTCCCTTTGGTGGCGCACGCCTTGGTGGGTGTAGGCGACGGAGGCGACCGCGTTGTCGAGGTCGAGTTCACGGCGGTAGTCCTGCGGGGGCGTGGTCGGTGCGTCCGGCAGGTCCAGGTGGAGGTCACCGAAGGTCTGATGGGCGCCGTAGCCGATCCGCGGCTGGCCGAGGCGGTCGGCGACGGACTCGGGGTCGAGGGTGGTCCGCGTGTCGAGGTCGTCCTGCACGGCGGTGATCGCGGTGGAGCGGGGCTCGCGCCAGTTGCCGTGGTCGTAGCCCTGGGCGGAGCCGGGGCCGCCGGTCCACAGGGTCTTCTCGTTGAACTGGAGGCGTTCGGAGGCGAGGGTGCCGAACACCATGGCACCGAGTGCACCGTTGCCTATGGGTAACGCCTCGCGCTCCCAGTCGGCGGCCGGGGCGGCGTACCAGAGCACGGACGGCGCCCTCGACACATCGGAGGAATCGGCGGCGCCGGCCTCCCCGGCCCCCGATCCCAGAGCGAGCCCTCCGGCCCCTCCAACCGCTGCCACTGCCTTCAGGGTGGTTCTTCGGGTGATCCCGTGCGGCTCATACGACATGACCCCTGACGCTAGAGATCCGATGACTCAGCGGCAAGGGTCATGACAAAGACAAGCGGGGGCCGTTGCGGCCGGGGAGGGTGAGGAGACGATTCAGCCCTGCTGGAAGAGCTCCGCGGGAAGCGGCTTGAGCAGGGCGTACAGGTCGTCCGTGATGGGGCGGTCCCAGGCCGCGATGGTGACCAGGACATTGTCGCTGCGGTCGAACTGCACGCAGGAGATCCGGCTCTCGGAGAGCTTGAGGCGGCGCACGATCAGGAGGTTGTCACCCTGCATCACCGGCACGTCCTCGCTGCCGACGACGGTGACCTCCTCGTCGTTCTCCAGGGCCAGCAGGAGCTGCGCGACCTCGAACGGGATCTCGTCCTGCTCCACCTCGCGGGCCGGGGAACCCTCGGGCAGATTGCCGATGATCATCGCCGGGCCGCGGCCGCCGAAGAGGTCGTAGCGCAGGAAGACGCCCTGGCAGCTTCCGTCGGGGGCGGGCAGCAGCCCGGCACCCAGGTTTCCGGGCCAGTCGCCCGGGTCCATGGCCAGTACGTCGAAGTCGGGCCCGGCGGGCGTGGCGCTGCGGCGGCGGAGGAACGACATGTCGCCATGGTACGTGGCCGGACCGGTTCCATGACGTGAGGGCAGCCGTGCGGCCAGTGCACTCGGGTTCATCGACCGGGGCTCCCTGGTTGTTCCTGCGGGAGTTGGTCCCTGCCCTGTCTCTGGACCGCCGGGTTCCTCGCCTCCGGGGTACGACCTTCCTGATCCCGGGACCTGCCTGGCTCAGGCGTCGGCCCCGCAGGGGCTTTCAAGGTCGCGTGTCCGGAAAACGGCAGGAACACCCCCGGATCGGCCCGAGGCCGGCCGGCGCGCGGGCCCGCCGCCCGCCGGCTCATCTCCGTACCGGTCCGTCCGCGCCGTTCGCGGCGTCCCCTGCCTCAGGTCAGGTCGAACTCGCCTTCGCGTGCACCCGACACGAAGGCGCCCCACTCGGCGGGTGTGAAGATCAGGGAAGGGCTCTCGGGGCGGCCGCTGTTGCGCATCGCGATGAACCCCTCGACAAAGGCGATCTGGACATCCCCCAGGCCACGGCTGCTGGAGTGCCAGTCGGCGCTGCTGAGGTCCAGGTCCGGCTTGTCCCAGCCCGTGAGCGGCTGCTGCTGGATGGTGGTGCTCTCGGCCACGTCCGTGCTCCTCCCGATTCGCGTCGTCCGCGGGCCAGCCTAGCGATCGGCCCCGGGTGCCAACAGGCCACGTGAGGGGGACCTTTGCGGAGGCGTCCCCACCGGCGTCCGGGAGCCGGCTCAGGCGTCCGGGGGCTCGGCGCCCACGAGCCACATCGAGAAGAACTGCGACCCGCCGCCATAGGCGTGCCCGAGCGCCCTGCGGGCCCCTTCCACCTGGTGTTCCCCGGCCTGGCCGCGCACCTGGAGGGCCGCTTCAGCGAAGCGGATCATGCCGGAGGCCCCGATGGGATTGGTCGACAGGACGCCGCCCGACATGTTGACGGGCAGATCGCCGTCCAGCTCGGTCACCCCGGCCTCGGTGAGCTTCCAGCCCTCGCCCTCGGCGGCGAAACCGAGGTTCTCCAGCCACATGGGCTCGTACCAGGAGAACGGCACGTACATCTCGACGGCGTCGATGTCCCGGCGCGGGTCGGCGATGCCCGCCTGCCGGTACACGTCGGCCGCGCAGTCCTTGCCGGCCTGCGGCGACACGGCGTCCTTGCCGGCGAACAGGGTGGGCTCGCTGCGCATCGCGCCGCCGAGCATCCAGGCGGGCGGCCGGGGCGCACGGGCGGCTCCGGCCCGGTCGGTGAGGACCATCGCGCAGGCCCCGTCGGAGGAGGGGCAGGTCTCCGAGTAGCGGATGGGATCCCACAGCATCGGCGACGCCTGGACCTTCTCCAGGGTGATGTCGTGCTCGTGCAGATGGGCGTACGGGTTCTTCAGCGCGTTGCGCCGGTCCTTGTACGCCACCAGCGAGCCGATCGTGTCGGGCGCGCCGCTGCGCCGCATGTACGCGCGCACGTGCGGGGCGAAGAACCCGCCGGCCCCGGCGAGCAGCGGCTGCTGGAAGGGGATCGGCAGGGACAGTCCCCACATGGCGTTGGACTCGGACTGCTTTTCGAAGGCGAGCGTCAGCACGGTGCCGTGGACGCGGGCCGCGACCAGGTTGGCGGCGACGAGTGCCGTGGATCCGCCGACCGAGCCGGCGGTGTGCACCCGGAGCATGGGTTTGCCGACCGCGCCGAGCGCGTCGGCGAGGTACAGCTCCGGCATCATCACGCCCTCGAAGAAGTCGGGCGCCTTGCCGATGACGACGGCGTCGATGTCCGCCCAGCTCAGCTCGGCGTCCTGGAGTGCGCTGCGGGCGGCCTCGCGGACGAGCCCCGCGATCGACACGTCCCGGCGTGCGGCGACGTGCTTGGTCTGTCCGATGCCTATGACGGCCACGGGCTCCTTGCTCATCGCGGATCCCCTTCGAGTACGGCGACCAGGTTCTGTTGCAGACAGGGGCCGGACGTGGCGTGTGCGAGCGCCCGGTCGGACTCGCCCCGGTGGATGCCGGCGGCGGCCTCGCCGATGCGGATGAGCCCGGCGGCCATGACGGGGTTGGCAGCGAGTGCCCCGCCGGACGGGTTGACGCGCACGCCGTCGTCGAGCTTCAGCGCCTTGCGCAGGACGACCTCCTGCGCGGTGAAGGGCGCGTGCAACTCGGCGGTGTCGACAGGCCGTTCGAAGGCTCCGGCCTTCTCGGCGGCCAGTCGGGTCGAGGGCGAGTCGGTGAGGTCGCGCACGCCCAGCCCGTGGGCCTCGATGCGGTGGTCCAGGCCGCGTATCCAGGCGGGTCGTTCGCACAGCTCGCGGGCCCGCTCCCCCGCCGCGAGGATCACCGCGGCGGCTCCGTCGCCGATGGGCGGGCAGTCGCCGGTACGCAGCGGCCGTACGAGGTAGTCCCCGTGCGGCACCGAACCACGGAGCTGGGCATGGGAGTTGGCGGCGGCGTCGGCCCGGCTGCGGGCGGCGACCGCGGCGAGGGCGGGTTCGTCGGTGTCGCCGGCGTCGATGAGTGCCTGGGCCTGGAGGGCGGCCAGGGCCACGGAGTCGGGCCAGAGAGGGGCGACGTAGTACGGGTCGAGCTGGCGGGTGAGGACGTCGCGCAGCGGGCCCGGTGAGGACTTGCCGTAGGAGTAGACGAGGGCGGTGTCGGCGTCCCCGGTCAGCAGCTTGGTCCACGCCTCGTACAGCGCCCAGGCGCCGTCCATCTCGACGTGCGATTCGGAGATCGGCGGCCACGCGCCGACGCCGTCGAGGGCGAGGGTGAAGGAGAAGGCGCGGCCGGCGAGGTAGTCGCTGGAGCCGGAGCAGGTGAAGCCGATGTCGGCGGTCTTCAGGCCGGTCTGCGCCAGCACCTCGTGCAGGACGGGCATGAGCATCTCCACCTCGGAGAGCTCCTCGCTGGTGCGCCGGTGGTCGGTCTGCGCGAAGGCGACGACGGCGATCTCGCGGTTCACAGCAGCTCCCTGTAGGTGTCGTAGTCCGCGTCGGGCTCGCCCGTGGGCCGGTAGTGATCGGGGAAGCGGGAGTCCTCCGTCCACACGGGTTCGACCCGCAGGCCCATGCGCACCTGGTCGTACGGGATGCCACCGATCCGGGCGTGCAGGGCGAGACCGGCACCGTCGAGGGCGATGTGGGCGTAGACGTACGGCACTTCGATGTCCAGGTTCTTCGCCTTGATGTTGACGATGCAGAACGTGGTGACTGTGCCGCGGGGACCCACCTCGACCTGTTCCGATGTGGCGAGGCCACATGTGGGGCACGCACCCCTCGGCGGCACGTACACCTTGCGGCAGGACGGGCAGCGTTCGCCGACGTTGCGGTGTTCGGCCAGGGCGCTGAGGTAGGCGGACTGGGCGCGGCCCGGTGAGTAGGTGTAGTCGAGCCTGGCCCGGGCGACGATGCCGGTGATCGGGTCCGCGAACTCGCCGGTGTGGGGGGCTGGTTCAGCGGTGTCGTGGGCGCCCTCGGTGCTGTCGTCGTACGGCTCGAAGCAGGCGATGTCGGTGATGGCGCCGGTGCGTTCCTCGGCCCAGCGGACGCGGACGCGCATGCCGGTGTGCACTGCGTCGGGGCCGGGGGCGTCGAGGGCGTGCAGGAGGGCGGTGTCGGCGCCGTCGAGGCGGACCAGGATCCAGGCGAAGGGGGTGCTGAGGGGCTGGTCGCGGCGCGGGGCGTGGTTCCAGGCCCAGGTGGTGACCGTGCCCGTCGGGGCGACCTCGACCAGGTCCCGGATCTCCTCGGCGGTGACGGGGTCGTACTCGACGGGCGGGACCAGCGTGCGTCCGTCGCCGGTGCGCACCCCGAGCACGACGCGGTCACGCAGCCCGGTGAGGAAAGCGCTCTGGACGGGGCCGACGGAGCGGGTGAAGGGGAACTCGACGACCAGGGGGGCTTTGAGAACGTCCGGCACGGTGGCTCCCTAGTTAGGCGCGCTTGTAGACGGGTGACCGCTTCTCCGCGAAGGCACGGGCGCCTTCCTTGGCGTCGGCCGTGTCGAAAACCGGCCAGCCGCGCTTGAGTTCGGCGGCAAGGCCGTCGGTCTCGGTCATCTCGGCGGTGTCGTACACGGACGCCTTGACGGCCTCGACGGCCAGCGGGCCGCAGGCGTTGATCCGTTCGGCGATCTCCAGGGCCTTGTCCAGTGCCGTGCCGTCGGGGACGACATGCCCGATCAGGCCGATGTCGGCGGCCTCACGGGCGCTGTACGGGCGCCCCGTGAGCAGCATCTCCAGGGCGTGGGTGCGTGGGATCTGCCGCTGCAGCCGGACCGTGGAGCCCCCGATCGGGAACAGGCCGCGCTTGACTTCGAAGAGCCCGAAGGTGGCCGACTCGCCCGCGACGCGGATGTCGGTGCCCTGGAGCATCTCGGTACCGCCGGCGACGCAGTACCCCTCGACGGCGGCGATCACCGGCTTGCGGGGGCGGTGGTGGCGCAGCATCGCCTTCCAGTGCAGATCGGGGTCCGCCTTGAGCCGGTCGCGGTGGCCCTCCCCCTCCATGCCACGCCCGGCCAGGGCCTTGAGGTCCATGCCCGCGCAGAACGAGCCGCCCGCACCCGTGAACACGACCGACCGGATCGTGTCGTCCGCGTCGGCTTCCAGCCAGCCGTCGTACAGGCCGACGAGCATCGCCAACGAGAGCGCGTTCTTGGCTTCCGGCCTGTTGAGCGTGAGCACCAGTGTGGCGCCTTCGCGCCGCACGGTGAGGTGTTCCGTCCCAACCATCGCCCATCTCCCCTCTGAAAGAACGAGAACAGGTTGCAGGAGGCGCCGGGGCACTTCAAGGGTTTTCTGACAGGTAGTCAGATTTCTTGTGCGCGAACCCTTCACAGTTGTGCCGCCCTTTGCTCTGATGACCGGCAGCCGGTGGAGAGCGAGGGCAGGAGGAACGGTGGAGTACAACCTTGCCGACCTGTTCGAGTCGGTCGTCGACGCGGTCCCGGACCGCGAGGCGCTCGTGTACGTGGATCATCCGGGCACGGGTGCGGAGCGCCGCCTGACATACGCCGAGCTGGACGCGGCGGCCAACCGGATCGCCCACCATCTGCTCGACAGCGGGATACGTCCCGGCGAGCATCTGGGGCTCCATCTCTACAACGGCGTCGAGTACCTCCAGACGGTGCTGGGCTGCCTGAAGGCGCGGATCGTCCCGGTCAACGTCAACTACCGCTATGTGGAAGAGGAGTTGGTGTACCTGTACCGGGACGCCGACCTGGTGGCCCTGGTCTTCGAGGCGGAGTTCACGGAGCGGGTGGCGGCGGCGCTGCCGCGGGTGGACGGGCTGAGGCACCTGGTGCGGGTGGGGACCGTGGCGCCGGGTGCGGTCGAGGCACCGGTCGTGCCGGCCGTGACCTTCGCGGACGCCGAGGCCGCCGCGTCGCCCGAGCGGGGGTTCCCGGCACGGTCGGGGGACGACCAGTTCATCATCTACACCGGCGGCACCACCGGAATGCCCAAGGGTGTGATGTGGCGCCAGGAGGACCTGTTCTTCTCGGGTCTGGGCGGCGGCGCGCCGACCGGTGAGCCGGTGCAGAAGCCGGAGGAACTCGCCGAGCGCGTGGCGGCCGGCGGCGACGGCATCACGTTCTTCCCCACCGCCCCGCTGATGCACGGGACGTCCACGCTGACCGCCTTCATCGGTTTCAACTTCGGGCAGCGCATCGTGATCCACCGCAAGTTCGCGCCGGAGGAGGTCCTGCGGACGATCGAGAAGGAGAAGGTCACGAGCGTGTCGCTGGTCGGCGACGCGATGCTGCGGCCGCTGGTCGACGCCCTGAACGGGCCCATGAAGGGCACGGACTGCTCGTCGATGTTCAGCGTGTCGTCGTCCGGGGCGATCATGTCGGACACGGTGCGCCGGCAGTTCCAGGAGCTTGTCCCGAACGTGATGCTGCTGAACAACTTCGGCTCCTCGGAGTCCGGCTTCAACGGTACGGCGACCGAGGACTCGGGCCCGGAGCGCGGCTTCCGCATCCGGGTCAACTCCCGTACGCAGGTGGTCGATCCGGCCACGTACGAGCCGGTCGCCGCGGGCGAGGTGGGCCGGGTAGCCCAGTGCGGCCACGTGCCGCTCGGCTACTACAACGACCCCGGCAAGACCGCCGAGACCTTCTTCCAGAAGGACGGCCAGCGGTGGGTCCTGCTCGGCGACATGGCCACGGTGGACGAGGACGGCGTCGTCACCGTGCTCGGACGCGGCTCGCAGTGCATCAACACCGGGGGCGAGAAGGTGTACCCGGAGGAGGTCGAGCAGGCGCTCAAGTCACACCCCGACGTGTACGACGCGCTGGTGGCCGGCGTGCCGGACGCGAAGTGGGGGCATCACGTGGCGGCGGTGGTGCAGTTGCGCACAGGGGCGGACCAGCCGTCCCTGGCGGACATCCAGACGCACTGCCGCTCCCACCTCGCGGGTTACAAGATCCCCCGCCAGCTCGTGATCACGGACTCGATCCGCCGCTCGCCCAGCGGCAAGGCGGACTACCGCTGGGCGCGCGAGGTGGCGGTGTCCGCGGACAGGTGAATCCCGGGCAGGTCTGGTTGAACCTAAGGTGACGTGCGGACGTACTGATGGTGGCAGGCTCGGTCATCGACCGCTGCTTGTCATGCCATCGCAAGACCGCACGGAAGGACCGCCGGGTGTCGCTCTTCACTCGCTCCCGTCAGCCGCTCAACACCGCTGAGGGCGGGTCGGATTCTGATGACGGCACGGGCGGGACGGGGGTGGCCGGGGAGGCGGCGGGGGCAACGGGAGGGGCGGAACCGGTCGAAGGGGCCGGAACGGCTGATCCTGCCGAGCCTGGAGCACCTGGAGCACCTGCTGAAACGGCTTCGCCTGAAGCCGCCGCTTCGGCTGACGATGCCGCTTCGGCTGACGACGCCGGCGAAGCGGGAGCGGCAGAAGTAGCCGAGGAGGCTGAAGGCGCCGAGGCGGCCGAAGGGGCCGAGCGAGGTGAGGATGCTGAGGCGGCCGAGCGGGCCGAGAGGGTTGACGGAACCGGCAAAATCGACGGAACCGAGGAGACGACCGGCCCCGCGGAGCCCTCCGGCTCGCCTCCCCCCGGCTGGTTCGGCTGGCGGCGCCGCTACCCCCGTACGGCACGCGGCGTGACCGTGGGCACGACCGTCCTGGCCGCCGCGCTCCTGCTCTTCGCGCTCCTCGTGCCGAACCGTCTGGAACGGCTCGGCCCCGAGGCGTTCTTCCGTCTGCCCGCCGAAGGGATCCTGCTCGCGGGCCTGCTGCTGGCGGTGCCGCCGCGGTCACGGCGGCTGATGTCGGTGGTCGCGGGTGCGCTGCTGGGTCTGCTCACCGTCCTGAAGTTCGTCGACATGGGCTTCTACTCGGTGCTGGCCCGCCCCTTCGACCTGGTCCTGGACTGGATCCTGCTCGATGACGCGGCGGAGTTCGTCCGGGAGTCCTTCGGCCGTACCGGACAGGTGCTGGCGGTGGTCGCGGTGCTCGTCCTGGTCGTCGCGGTGCTCGTCCTGATGACGCTCGCGATGGTGCGGGTGACGAACCTGATGGTCGGCCATCGCGCCGTCGCCACGCGAACGACCCTGATCCTGGGCACCGCATGGATCACCTGCATGACCCTGGGCATCCAGATCGGCGGGGTGCCGCTGGCCACCAAGGGCAACGCCGACTTCGTCAACAACCGGATCGAGCAGGTCCAGGCGGGCCTGAAGGACGGGCGGGTCTTCGAGAAGCAGGCCGCCGTCGACGCGTTCGCGCAGACGCCGCCGGACCAGTTGCTGACGGGGCTGCGCGGCAAGGACGTGCTGTTCACGTTCATCGAGAGCTACGGCCGGGTCGCGATCGACGACCCGGCGATGGCTCCGCAGATCGACGCCGTACTGAAGGAAGGGACGAACTCGCTCAAGGCGGCCGGGTTCCAGTCGCGCAGCGCGTGGCTGAAGTCGCCGGTGACGGGGGCGGGTAGCTGGCTGGCCCACTCCACCTTCCTGTCCGGCCTCTGGATCAAGAACCAGCAGCGGTACCGGAGCCTGACCACCAGCGACAGGGCGACGCTGGGCAGCTACTTCAGGAAGACCGGCGCGTGGCGGACGGTCGGTGTCGTGCCGGGTGTGCGGCGGGCCTGGCCGGAGGGCAAATTCTTCGCGCTCGACCACATCTACGACTCCGAGCACCTGGGCTACAACGGCCCGTACTTCAGTTGGACGCCGGTGCCCGACCAGTTCAGCCTGGAGGCGTTCCAGCGCCTGGAGCACGGCAAGAAGAACCGCGACCCGATCATGGCGGAGATCATCCTGGCCTCCAGCCACAACCCCTGGTCCCCCATCGCCCGCATGACCGACTGGGACGAGCTGGGCGACGGCTCGGTCTTCCACCAGATCAAGAAGGAGGGCACCGACCCCAAGGAGGTCTGGAAGGACCCCGAGCGCGTCCGCACCGAGTACCGCCACGCCATCGAGTACTCGCTGCACAGCCTGACCGAGTGGGTCGAACGGTACGGCACCGACGACACGGTCCTCGTCTTCCTCGGCGACCACCAGCCCGTCCCCACCGTCACCGCCGGCAGCACCAGCAAGGACGTTCCGGTCACGATCGTCGCCCGCGACCCGAAGGTCCTCGACAAGATCGCCGACTGGAACTGGACGGACGGCCTCAAGCCCGCCGAGAACGCCCCCACCTGGGGCATGGACCGCTTCCGGGACCGCTTCATGACGGCGTACGGGCCCCGGGGGAACTAGAGCAGCGGACGGCTGGGCCGTGCGAGGAGCCCCTGAGAGGGCGCCTCGAACGGCCTAGCACCACGCGCCGGTGCGCGGGCGGCGTACCTACGGTCGCTTTGACGGTTGTCGATCGACAGTCGTCGAGACCGCAGGACCGAGAGGCAACGCCCGTGAAGCGACGCGCCCACGCGATATGCACGACCGCGATCACCGTTCTCGTCGCCGTCGGCCCGGCGTCCCACCCGGCCTACGCCCGGGGCGACCTGGACTGCCGCGACTTCGTCTTCCAGGAGGACGCGCAGGCGGAGTTCAACCGCGACCGAAGCGACCCCAACCGTCTGGACGAGGACCAGGGCGCGGACGACGGCGTCGCCTGCGAGGTCCTGCCACGCCGCAGCACGATCGCATCACCTCTTCCCGCAATCTCGCCGCTTCCCACGATCACACCGCCTCCCACGATCACGCCGCTTCCCACCAGCTCGCCGCGCCCCACGCAGGGCGTCCGGGGCGGGCTGGGCGGTGCCACCGGGCCCGCGGACTTCGAGCTGGTACTCGGCGCCGGCCTGGCCGTCGGCGCGCTGGCGCTGGCCGCCGGGTATGTGGTGGTCCGGCGTCGACGCCATCGCTGATCACCGCTCGTGGTGACGGACCGGTCGTCGGGATGTGCGACTGCCGCGGCTGAGCCGCCCTTGTCCACGTCCACGGTCCGCCCCCGAACTCCCCCTGACTTTTCCCGGGCCTCTCCCGGACCTCCCCCTGATTCAGCCCTGACATGTGTCAGGAATCTTTGACAGGTCCTCGGAGCGACTGTCAGCGTTTTCTGACAGGTACGACGGAAAGGGGCCGCGATGCCCGAGGTCCCGCCTCCGGCACCGACGGCCGACGAGTTGCTGAGGGTGCTCTCCGCGCTCGGCAATCCGCACCGCATGCGGATCGTCGCGGCGCTCGTGGAGAGCCGTAACTACGTCAGCGCGCTGGCTCGTGAGATCGGCATGGGCCGCCCGCTGCTGCACATGCATCTTCAGCGCCTGGAGGCCGCCGGACTGGTCGTCGGCACGCTCGAGCTCTCGGAGGACGGCAAGGCGATGAAGTACTTCGACGTCACACCCTTCTTCTACGAGTTGACACCCCACGTCATAGCCCGGGCGGCCACGACGATCACCGCGACCGACGCTGACCGGACCGCGAAAGAGGAAGCGAAGTGAACGAGGAAGTGGTGACGCTGGCCGCCGGAGCCGACGAACTGGGCGTCCTGGTCGGCGCCGTGGGCGCGGCCGGGTTGTTCAGCCTGCTCATCGTGATCGTCTGGCAGGGTGCCGCCACCTGGCGGGCCCGGATGCCGGCCGCCCGCGAGGAGCAGTACAAGGAGCTGGCGACCAAGTACGCGCAGCTTCTGGAGGACACGGTGGTGTTGCAGCGCCGCACGGCCGACGAACAGCGGCAGACCCTCGACGAGCTCACCCGGACCAGGCTCTCGGTCGGCTCGATGGAGAAGATGATGCGCGAGGTCGAGTAGCGGGCGACCGCACCGCCGGGAGTACGGCGACTCCCGGCCGTGGCGGGGAAGCCAGGCGGACCCGCTCGGCTTCACTGCCGACGTGGACGGACTCGCCCAGACCCGCCGTCGACTTGGGCCGACTCGCTCAGGACCTGTCGAGCACGTCCGTCCCGTCGACCGCGTCGTACGCCGGGCCCGCAGACGCACCCGCGCCCGCGCCCGTGTCTGCGCCCGTCGCCGGCTCGGCGGGGACTTCGCCGCCCTCGGAGACAGCCGGGACCGCTGCCGCGGACCTGCCCGTGCGCCACCGCGTGACGCGCGTCGCCAGCGGTTCGGTGTAGCGGGCGGTGAGCGGGCCCACGATGACCAGGAGGAGCACATACGCGGTGGCCAGCGGGCCCAGCGACGGCTCGATGCCGGCGGTGACGGCGAGGCCCGCGATGACGATGGAGAACTCGCCCCGGGCCACCAGGGTTCCGCCCGCCCGCCAGCGGCCCTTGACCGAGACTCCGGCGCGCTTGGCGGCCCAGTATCCGGTGGCGATCTTCGTGAACGCGGTGACGACGGCCAGCGCGAGCGCGGGCAGCAGCACCGGCGGGATGCTCGCGGGGTCCGTGTGCAGCCCGAAGAAGACGAAGAACACCGCGGCGAACAGATCCCGCAGTGGCGCCAGAAGGTTGTGCGCGCCTTCCGCCACCTCGCCCGACAGCGCGATGCCGACGAGGAACGCGCCGACGGCCGCCGACACCTGGAGCTGCTGGGCGAGTCCGGCCACGACCAGGGTGAGACCCAGCACGACGAGCAGCAGTTTCTCGGGATCGTCGCTGGAGACGAAGCGTGAGACGTGGCGGCCGTAGCGCACCGCGAGCAGCAGGACGAGTCCGGCGACGCCGAGTGCGATGGCGAGGGTGGCGCTTCCCGCCGCGAGACCGGCGCCGGCGAGCAGGGCGGTCACGATCGGCAGGTAGACGGCCATGGAGAGGTCCTCGAGGACGAGGATGCTCAGGATGACCGGTGTCTCGCGATTGCCGAGCCGTCCGAGGTCGCCGAGGACCTTCGCGATGACGCCGGAGGACGAGATCCAGGTGACGCCGGCCAGGACGACCGCGGCGACCGGGCCCCAGCCGAGCAGCAGTGCCATGACGGCGCCGGGCAGCGCGTTGAGCGCGGCGTCGACGAGTCCGGCCGGGTACTGGGTCTTGAGGTTGGAGACGAGGTCGCTGGCCGTGTACTCGAGGCCGAGCATCAGCAGCAGCAGGACCACCCCGATCTCGGCACCGATGGCGACGAACTCCTCGCTGGTGCCCAGCGGAAGCAGCCCGCCCTCGCCGAAGGCGAGCCCGGCCAGCAGGTAGAGGGGTATCGGCGAGAACTGGAACCGCCCGGCGAACCGGCCGAGCAGGCCCAGGCCGAGGATGATCGCGCCGAACTCGATGAGGAAGACCGCGGAGGAGTGCATCGCGGCTCACTCCCGCCCGAGTATCTCGGCGGCCGAATCCACACCCTCACGAGTCCCGATCACAATCAGCGTGTCACCACCCGCCAACCGGAAGTCCGGCGTCGGCGAAGGGATCGCCTCGGCGCGGCGCAGCACGGCCACGATGGACACGCCCGTGTCGGTGCGCATGCGGGTCTCGCCGAGCAGCCGTCCGTTCCAGTGCGAGGTGGCGGACAGCTCGACGCGCTCGGCGACGAGACCCAGTTCCGTGGTGGACAGCAGGCTGGGGCTGTGGTGCGCGGGCATCAACGCGTCGATCAGCGTGGTCGCTTCGACGGAACTGAGCCGCACCGACAGCGCGCACGCGTCCGGATCATCCTTTCTGTACGCGCTCAGCGTCCGTGACCCGTCCCGGTGGGCGACCACGGACAATCGGCGCTGTTCGCGTGTGGTGAGGTCATAGCGGACTCCGATGCCGGGCAATGGCGTACTGCTCAGGCGCGGAGCACCCATAGCGGTCCTCCCTCAGTCAGGCGTCTTTTCCAGCAGTCTTTTGACGAAACTTTAACGACCATGGTCCACCAAAGCCGAACTCAGCCCGTCCTTCGGCCGCTCCCGCCCAGGAACGCGACGACCCGCCGAACGAACCAATCCGCGTCATCGAGCCACGGATAGTGCCCGGCACCGGGCTGCACGGCGAACTCGCCGTTCGGGAAGACCTCAGCGGCGCGACGGGCGAGCCCGGGGCAGGGGCCGCCGTCGAGTTCACCGGCGAGCACGAGCACCGGGGCGGTGAACCGCGAGAGTTCGATGCGGGTCGTAGGCGGGTCGTAGGCACCGTCGGAGCCGTAGATGCCGGCAGCCTCGTCGTTGAACTCGTCGTCGGCGCGCGCGTCGTGTTCCTGCGCTGTTTCGTCCCACCGCCCGTAGAAGAAGGGTGCGATCACGGGGTCGAAGCCAGCCGATCCGGCCAGCCATGCCTCAAATGCTGGGAATGCCCCCGAGAACCACGACTCATCCGCCCGCGACCGGGCAGCCACCAGCCGCTCCTCCGCCGTGGCCGGCATTCCCAGCGCCCAGGGGATCGTGGTGACGAGCGCGAGCTTCGCCACCCGCGCCGGATACCTGGCGGCATACAGCATGGCCAGGCTTCCGCCCGCCGAGTGCCCCAGCACATCCATGTGTGCCAGCCCCATGTGGTCGCGCAACATCTCCACGTCGTCCACCAGGCGGTCGCAGCGATATGTGGCCGGATCCGCCGGCACCACGGAGTCCCCGGTGCCGCGCAGGTCGAGCAGCACGAGCTGCCGGTGTACGGCGAGTCCACCCAGGTCGCCCAGGTAGGAGGAGGCACGCATGGGCCCGCCGGGAAGGACGACGAGCGGTTCACCCTCGCCTCGCAGGTGGTAGGCGATCTCGGTCCCGTCGGAGGCGTGGAAAGTCGGCATACCGTCGATCTTGCAAGGCCGCGGCCGGGCGGCGCAATGAGGTTCCACAGGCCCGCGGGTGCCCCGCAGGTCATGGGCGCAGAAATCGTGGCCCGCCCCCTTGCCTGATCATTCGTCGCCTGAATTACTGATCCAGAGCACATAGACCGAATGATCGGTCGCCCGGATTGATGCGGTTGGCGAGGGAGAGCTCCTCATGGCGGACGTGACGGACCTGCTGGACTCGGGGGAACGACTCGACCCGGAGGCGCTGCGCGCGTTGCAGTTGGAGCGGTTGCAGAGGTCGCTGCGGCACGCCTACGACAACGTGCCCTTCTACCGGGAGTCCTTCGACAAGGCCGGCATCCGGCCCGAGGACTGCCGCTCGCTCGCCGATCTGGCCCGCTTCCCGTTCACCGTCAAGGGCGACCTGCGCGAGAACTACCCGTACGGGATGTTCGCCGTGCCCCAGGACCGTATTCGCCGCATCCATGCCTCCAGTGGCACCACCGGCCGCCCCACGGTCGTCGGCTACACCGATGGCGACCTTTCCCTGTGGGCCGACATGGTGGCCCGCTCCATCAGGGCGGCGGGCGGACGTCCCGGGGACAAGGTGCATGTGGCGTACGGCTATGGGTTGTTCACCGGTGGTCTCGGCGCACACTATGGGGCCGAACGGCTGGGATGTACGGTCATCCCGGCCTCCGGCGGCATGACGGCCCGCCAGGTTCAGCTCATCCAGGACCTGCGGCCCGAGATCATCATGGTGACGCCGTCGTACATGCTCACCCTGCTCGACGAGTTCGAGCGGCAGGGCGTCGATCCGCGCGGTACGTCCCTGCGCGTGGGCATCTTCGGCGCCGAACCGTGGACCGAGCAGATGCGCCGCGAGATCGAGGAGCGGTTCGCGATCGACGCCGTCGACATATACGGGCTGTCCGAGGTGATCGGTCCCGGGGTGGCGCAGGAGTGTGTGGAGACCAAGGACGGGCTCCATGTGTGGGAGGACCACTTCTTCCCCGAGATCGTCGACCCGATCACCGGTGAGGTGCTGCCCGACGGCGAGGAGGGCGAGCTGGTGTTCACCTCGCTCAACAAGGAGGCCATGCCGATCATCCGGTACCGGACACGGGACCTGACGCGGCTGTTGCCGGGGACCGCCCGGGTGTTCCGGCGGATGGAGAAGATCACCGGGCGCAGCGACGACATGGTCATCCTGCGGGGCGTCAATCTCTTCCCCACGCAGGTCGAGGAGATCGTGCTCCGCACGCCGGGCGTGGCACCCCACTTCCAGCTCCGCCTCACCCGGGAGGGCCGGCTCGACGCCCTCACCGTACGGGCGGAGGCCCGCCACGACTCGTCGCCCGAGACCCGGGACGCCGCCGCGCGGTCCATCGCGGCCGCGGTGAAGGACGGCATCGGGGTGTCCGTGACCGTGGAGATCGTCGAACCGGAGTCGCTGGAGCGGTCGGTGGGCAAGATCCGGCGGATCGTGGATCTCCGCCCCCGTTAGCCGTCCGCGAACCGGTCCCGCAGCTCCCGCTTGAGGATCTTGCCGCTCGCGTTGCGCGGCAGCTCGGCCACGAACACCACCCGCTTCGGCGCCTTGAAGTGGGCGAGCTTCTCGCGCGAGTGTTCGATCAGTGCGGCCTCGCTCACCTCACCGCGCGGCACGACGACCGCCGTGACGGCCTCGATCCAGCGCTCGTCGGGCAGGCCGATCACGGCGACCTCGGCGACGCCCTCGTGCGTGTACAGCGCGTCCTCGACCTGCCGTGAAGCGACCAGTACGCCACCGGAGTTGATGACGTCCTTCACCCGGTCGACGATTGTGAAGTAGCCGTGCGCGTCCCGCACCGCGAGGTCGCCGGAGCGGAACCAGCCGTCGCGGAAGGCCTCGGCGGTCTCCTCGGGCTTGTCCCAGTAGCCCTCGCAGAGCTGCGGCGAGCGGTAGACGATCTCGCCGGGCGTGCCGTCGGGGACGTCCTTGCCGTCCTCGTCGACCACGCGCGCGTCCACGAACAGCACGGGCCGTCCGCAGGAGTCCATGCGTCCCTTGTGCTCGTCAGGAGCCAGGACGGTGGCGAGGGGCCCGATCTCGCTCTGGCCGAAGCAGTTGTAGAAACCGAGCTTCGGGAGCCGTTCGCGCAGACGTTCCAGGACGGGCACCGGCATGATCGACGCGCCGTAGTACGCCTTGCGCAGGCCGCCGAGGTCGCGCTCGGCGAAGTCGGGGCGGTTGGCCAGGCCGATCCACACGGTGGGCGGGGCGAACAGGCTGTCCACACGGCCGTCTTCGATCAGGTCGAAGAGCCGGTCGCCGTCGGGCGCGTCGAGGATGATGTTCGTGGCGCCGACCGCGAGGTACGGCAGCAGGAACACATGCATCTGCGCCGAGTGGTAGAGCGGCAGGGAGTGCACGGGGCGGTCGCCCGCACTTAGGTCGAGGCCGGTGATGGCGCTCAGGTACTCGTGGACCAGGGCGCGGTGCGTCATCATCGCGCCCTTGGGGAGGGCGGTCGTACCGGACGTGTAGAGGAGCTGGACGAGGTCCTCGGCGCGCGGCTCGGGGCCGTCGTACGCGGGCGCCGTCGCGAGGCGTGCCAGCAGCGAGTCGTCGGCGTCGCGCAGGGGCAGCGTACGGACGCCCCTCGGCAGGCGGCCGGCGAGGGCGGGGTCGGCGAGGACCAGGGAGCTGCCGGACTGGCCGACGATGTACGCGAGGTCGTCGCCGGTCAGGTTCTGGTTGACCGGGACGTGGACGAGACCCGCGCGGGCGCAGGCGAGGAACGCGATCAGGTAGGCGTCCGAGTTGTGGCCGTAGGCGCCGACCCGGTCGCCGGGAGCGAGTGCTTGGCCGAGCAGGACGCTCGCTGCGCGGGAGACCGCCTCGTCGAGTTCCTCATAGGTCCATGTGCGGTCGGCGTACTCCACCGCGATCCGTGCCGGGGTGCGCCGCGCGCTGCGCCGCAGCACCCCGTCAACCGTGCTGCCCTGTCCCTGCGTCATGACTCATGATCCTCGGTCCGTCACCCGGGCAGGTCAAGCACCCGGGGGCACGTTGGACAGACCAGTGGGTATGCTCAACCGCTCCTTCCCTCAATGACGTTGGGAGGCACAGATGCGCACCACCCGCGTGAGACGACTGGCCGCCGGGGCAGCCGCCCTGCTCATGGCCTCGGCCACCTTGCCGGCCGCGGCGGCCGAACGGCACGGTCGTCAGGAACATCCCTCGCACGGCCGTATGTCCGCCGTGATCCGCTACACCGAGTACGGCATTCCGCATATCGTCGGCAAGGACTACAAGTCGCTCGGCTTCGGCACCGGTTGGGCACAGGCCGCAGACCAGGTGTGCACGCTCGCGGACGGGTTCGTGACCGTGCGCGGCGAGCGCTCACGCTTCTTCGGACCGGACGCGGCGGCCGACTCCGCGCTCTCCTCGGCGACCAGCAACCTCTCCAGTGACCTGTACTTCCGCGGCGTACGCCAGACCGGCACAGTGGAGAAGCTGCTCGCCGAACCAGCCCCGCGCGGACCCAGCCGTCAGGTCAAGGACCTGATGCGCGGCTTCGCGGCCGGGTACAACACATGGCTCGAGCAGAGGAGGATCACCGACCCCACATGTAGGGGCGCCACATGGGTGCGGCCGATCACCGAGCTGGACGTGGCCGCCCGTGCCTACGCCATCGCCGTGCTCGGCGGTCAGGGCGGCGCCGTGGACGACATCACCACCGCCCGGCCGCCCACCGCATCCGCCGCCCGGAGCAGCGAGGCCGCCCCGGACGCCGAGGCCTTGATCCGGGCCATGCGGGAGCGGACCGCGGACGCGGGCATGGGGTCCAACGCGGTCGCGTTCCGGGGTGACACCACGGCCAACGGCCGCGGTCTGCTGCTGGGCAACCCGCACTACCCGTGGCACGGCGGGCGCCGCTTCTGGCAGGCGCAGCAGACGATTCCCGGCGAACTCGACGTCGCCGGCGCGGCCCTGCTCGGCTCACCGACCATCGCCATCGGTTACAACTCCCGTGTGGCGTGGAGCCACACCGTGTCGACCGGTGTGCCGTTCAGTCTGCACCAACTGACACTCGATCCGGCGGACCCGACCGTGTACCTCGTGGACGGCAGGCCGGAGCGGATGAAGAAGCGGAACGTCACGGTCGCGGTCAAGGGCTCGGCACCCGTGACCCGCACCCAGTGGTGGACCCGGTACGGCCCCGTCGTCGCCTCGGACGAGGGCGAGCTCCCGCTGCCCTGGACGACGACCACGGCGTACGCGTTCAACGACCCCAACGCGGCCAACATGCGGTTCGGCGACACCTCGCTGGGCTTCGGCAAGGCGCGCGGCACTGCCGATGTGCTCGGGTCGCTCGCCCGGCACCAGGGCCTGCCGTGGGTGAACACGATCGCCGCGGACTCCTCTGGGCACTCCCTGTACACCCAGTCGCAGGTGCTGCCGCGGATCACCGACGACCTGGCGTCGCGGTGTTCCACCGGCCTGGGCAAGGTCACCTACCCGGCGGCGGGCCTGGCGGTCCTCGACGGCTCACGCGGTGACTGCGCGCTCGGCAGCGATCCGGACGCCGTGCAGCGCGGGACGTTCGGGCCGACGCGCATGCCGACGTTGAAGGACGCCCCGTACGCGGAGAACTCCAACGACAGCGCGTGGCTCGCCAACGCCGACCGGCCGCTCACCGGCTACGAGCGGATCTTCGGCAACATCGGCACCCAGCGTTCCCTGCGCACCCGCGGTGCGATCGAGGACGTGGCGGCGATGGCGAAGCGGGGCGGCCTGACCGTCCGGGACCTGGAGCGCCAGCAGTTCGGGAACCGGGTGCCCGCGGCGGATCTGGCCGTGGCCGACACCGCGAAGGCGTGCGCGGCGCTGCCGGGTGGCGCGGCAACGGGGAGCGACGGCAAGGCCGTTGACGTCTCCGGGGCCTGTACGGCGCTCGCGGGCTGGGACCGCACGATGGACACCGGCAGCCGGGGCGCCCTGCTCTTCGACCGGTTCTGGCGGAAGCTGTCCGCGAAGGTGCCTGCCGCTCAGCGGTGGAAGGTGCCGTTCTCGGCGGCGGACCCGGTGCGCACCCCGAACACGCTCAACACCGGTGCCCCCGGCTTCGCCACAGCCCTCGCGGACGCGGTCGCCGAGCTCCGGGCGGCGGGCATCGCGCTCGACTCCCGCCTCGGCGAGCACCAGTTCGTCGTACGGAACGGTCAGCGCATCCCTGTGCACGGCGGTACGGAGGGGATGGGCGTGTGGAACAAGATCGAGCCGGTGTGGGATCAGGCACGGGGATACACGGAGGTGACGACCGGCTCCAGTCACATCCAGGCGGTGGGCTGGGACGGCAGCCGCTGCCCGGTGGCCCGCACGCTGCTGACGTACTCGCAGTCCTCGAACCCCGACTCGCCCCACTTCAGCGACCAGACCCGGTTGTTCTCCGGTGAGAAGTGGGTGACCGCGCGGTTCTGCGAGAAGGACATCCTGGCGTCGCCCGTGTTGAGGGTGGTGTCGGTAGGCGAGCACAGGTAACAGGGATGTGGTCCCGCCCCTTCCCACGGGCGGGACCCACTTTTCGGCCCCACAAGGGCGACCCAGCCGAATTGCTTCTTTGCTTCTCTGTGCTCCCGTGCGCCCCTGTGCAGAAAGGATTCGTGAAAGCGACGGCTGGTTGAACTGGGCAGGACATGACTCAAGCGCCAACTCGGTGAAACATTCACCGAGTTCCATGTGGCGATTGAGACAGGGGTTTGCAATGAGTCATGTCGTGCCTGAATCAGGACGCGCCTGGAAGGTGGGGGTTGCGCCGGGCATATTCCCCACCATCGCCCACGGTATCGCTTTGTTTCGGCGACCGCTGGACTTTCTGAATTCCTTACCCGCGCATGGGGATCTGGTCGAAGTGCGCCTGGGCCCCCTGCGCGCCTGGGTGGTGTGCCACCCGGAGCTGGTCCACCAGGTACTCATGGACGCGCGCACCTTCGACAAGGGGGGCCCGCTCTACGACAGGCTGCGGACGCTCTTGGGTGACGGCATCGGCACCTGCCGCCATCAGGCCCATCGGCGGCAACGCAGGCTTCTTCAACCCGGCTTCCGCAAGGCCCGCGTCGCTGACCAGACGGAACTCATGGGCGAGGAAGTGGAGTCGGTGTGCCGCGATTGGCGGGCGGGGCAGGAGGTCGACGTCAGCGCGGCCATGCTGACGCTGTCGGCACGGGTGATCGGCCGCGTCCTGTTCTCCGATTCGCTGGACGCCGCGACGGCCGCCGAGGTGCACAGTTGCCTCGTCACGATCGTCCGCGGCCTGTTCCTGCGGACGGTGGTGCCCGTCGAGGCCCCATTCCGGGTTCCCACGCCCGGGAACCGGCGTTTCCGGCACGCTTCCGCCCGTCTGCGCGCGATCGTCGACGCGGCCATCGCCGAGCGCCGGCGAGGCACTCCCCCAAGCGGCCGGGACGACCTACTGGAGATCCTGCTGTCGGCCGCGCGGAGCGACGGCGAAGCGGCGGCGATCACCGAAGAGGAAGTCCGCAGCCAGGTGCTCACGCTGATATTCGCCGGGGCCGAGACCACCGCCCTGTGTCTCGCCTCCGCCTTCGATCTCCTGGCCCGGCATCCCGAGGAGGAACGCCGCCTGCACTGCGAGGTCGACGCCGTGCTCGCCGAAGGGCGGCCGCCCGGCCGCGACGAGTTGCCGCAACTCGTCCACACACAGCGCGTCCTCACCGAGACCCTTCGCCACCGCCCGCCGGGCTGGCTCTTCACCCGGGTCACCACCAAGGAGACGGATCTCGCCGGGCACCGGCTCCCGCGGGGCGCGACCGTCCTGTACAGCCCGTATCTCCTGCACCACGACCCCGCCTCGTTCCCCGACCCCGACCGCTTCCTCCCCGACCGCTGGCGGCCGGAGCAGGCCGTCGCGGTCCCGCCCGGAGCGATGATTCCGTTCGCCGCGGGCGTCCGGAACTGCATCGGCGAGACGTTCGCCATGACGGAAGCCACGGTGGCCGTCTCGTTCATCGCCCGCCGCTGGCGACTGCGCCATCTTCCCGGACATGTCGAACGGCTGCGCCCCTCGGCGTCCTTGGGGCCGAGGGATCTGGTGATGGTCTGCGAACCGCGAGCACAACGCCCGGTGGGCATACCGCCTCGGGCGCCCTCCCTCGCACCCCGGGCAACGGTGACCCCCGTCGTCCACGACCCCCGAACGGCAGGTGGCGACGGTGTCCACGACGCATGAGGAAATCGCGGTCGCCGCGCCGCGCGGAATTCCCGCCCTCAATCTGCGGGAACTGATCGACGCGAACCTGTACATGCCCTTCCCGTTCCAGAGCAATCCCCACGCTGCTGAAGCAGCGGCGGGCGTCGAGAGTTGGCTGAGTACATGGGGGCTTACCGATGATCCGGCAGTAGCGACCATGATCTCCTATACCCGCCCCGCCGAACTCGCTGCCTACAACAGCCCGACCGTGGATTCCGGCCTCCTGCAGATCATGGCCAACCAAATTGCCTACCAGTTCGTCTTCGACGACCGGGCGGAAGAGGTCGGCCTGCAGGGGCCCGGCCGACTGCTGCCCATGCTGTCCGAGAGCGTCAGGATCCTGCGGGACGGCCAGCCGCCCGAAACCGCGCTCGGGGCCGCCCTGGCCGATCTCCACCGGCAGGTCCAGGAGCGGTGCACACCCGCTCAGGCCGCACGATGGGCCTGGAACAGTCGTGAGTACGTGCACGGTCTGCTGTACGAAGCGGTGGCCCAGACCCACTCGGTCCGTCTGGGGGGCGGGCTGTGCCGGTCCATACGTTCCCTCATCGCGGGCATCGAGCCGTTCCACCCGCTGTGCGAGGCCGAGCAGCCGTACGAACTGACCCCGGAGGAGCTCCGGCATCCGGTCGTGCGGCGCCTGGGGCGCCTGTCGGTCGACGCGGCGGTGTGGATCGCCGACCTTTTCTCCGCCGTGAAGGAGCAGCGGGCCGGCGGCATGATCAATCTGGCCCTGGACTACCAGCGCGCACACCAGTGCTCCCTGCCGGAGGCCGTCACGCTGGCCATCCGGCGCATCAACAGCACGATCAGCGAGTTCGAGCAGCTCTACGGTGAGATCAGGCCGGAGTTGAGCCCGAGCGGCGTCGGCTATGTGGAGGGCATGGGCGGCTGGATCCCCGGATGCTACTTCTGGTCCCGCACCGTGCCACGGTACGCGGACACGATGGCGGTATCCGTCGTGCCCTGAGCCTCAGCCCGCCCGGTCGCCCGCAGCGGGCCGGCACCCAGCGCGAGCAGGGCATATTACCCAAAAAACCGAGACTTGAACGCTTGCTGCGGGAAAGTTCATCCTTCCCTGTCGACCTCCTGTTCCAACCCGTCCAAGGGGCGTCCATGAGGGCGTACGCTCGCCCCCGTCCCGCGGGGAGCAACGACAGGAAGCGGTGGACCACATGACCCATGGGCTGCGGCAACCCACCACCGAACACCGGCCTCTACTGGAACGCGACCGGGAACTCCAGGCAATCGACTGCGCGTTGTCAGCCCTCCGTGACACCGTCGACGGCGTGCCCCGGGCACCGCGCGGCGGGTTGCTCGCCTTCACGGGCGCGGCCGGGCTGGGCAAGACCACGCTCATCGCGGCGACGCGCGCCCGCGCCGCCGCACACGGAATCACGGTGGTCTCGGGCACGGGCGGCGAGAAGGAGCAGGGCCTGGCGTTCCGCGTCGTCCGCCAGGTCATGCAGCCCGCCCTGGCCGCGATGAGCGAAACGGAACGCCGGGCCTTCCTGGGCAGTTGGTACGGCATCGTCGGCGCCGCGCTCGGCCTCGAGGCGACGGACACCACTCAGATGCCGGACCCGACGGGAGTGCGCGACGGCCTCGACTGGGTGATGACGCGCCTCACGGTGATGAACGCGCCTCTCGTTCTGCTCCTGGACGACCTGCACTGGGCCGATGCCGAATCCCTCGGCTGGCTCGCCTCCTTCGCGCCCCGGGTCGCGGACCTCCCGCTCTTGATGGTCGTCGCCTTCCGTCCCGACGACCTCCCGCCCGACGCGACCTCCTTCCGCACGCTCGTCGAGCGCCACGAGGAGCGCCCTCACGCGCTGTCTCCGCTCGGCAAGGACGGTGTGGCGCGAATCGTCAGGAACGAAGTGGGTGAGGAAGCCGAGGACGTGTTCTGCGGCGAGTGCTGGACGATCACCGGCGGCAGCCCGTTCGAGACCGTCGAACTGGCCATCAGGCTCCGCGAACGGCAGGTGAAGGGCACCCAGGACGAACTGCCCGTGATCGAGGACCTCGCCGCGGCGGTCAAGGGCCCCGGACTGATCGAGCGGCTCCACCGGCTCGGCCCGAGCACCGTCCGCTTCGCGTGGGCCGCCGCCGTACTGGGCCGCTCCTTCTCCGCCGAACTCGCCGCCGGCATCGCGGTGCTCGGCAGTGAGGAAGCCGCCGAGGCAATCCAGAAGCTGCGCGCCTGCCGCATCCTCGCGGACGGCGACGGGCCCGGGCGCAGCCTGGAGTTCGTCCACCCGTCGATCGCCACGACGATCTACCGCGACATCCCCTCGAGCCTGCGGGTCGGCATGCACAACGCGGCCGCCGACGCCGCCCAGGCGGCAGGGTTCGGCCCCACGGCCGCCGCCCGGCACCTGCTGGAAGTGCCCTGCGACGGTCGGCCCGAAGCGGTCTCCGTCCTGCGCGCCGCCGCGCGTGAGTATCTCCGCGCCGGGGCCCCGGAGGCCGCTCGTCGCGTGCTGACCCGAGCCCTGCAGGAACCGCCCCCGGCGGAGGACCGCGCCACGCTCCTTCACGAACTCGCCGGCTCGACCTTCCTGATCGAGCCCACAGCGACGGTCAGCTACCTCCAGGAGGCGCTGACAGAGCCCGGAATGGACCCCGAACTCCGCGCCTCCATCGTCTACCGGCTGGCCCAGGCGCTGGCCAACACCGACCGGCTGACCGAGGCCGCGGCCGTGGCCGCCGACGAGGCACGGCGGGCCCCAATCCGCGTATCAAACTGCGTATGCAGGCCGATCACTTCGTATGGAGCGCGTTCCGTGCCGACGAGCCCGACTCGTCCGCCCGCTCGCGCCGGCTGGCACGGCTGGCCGACAAGTTGACCGGCCGCGGCCTGGAGGAGCGCTACATCCTGGGCCTGCGGGCGTGGGACGCCCTGGTGCGCGGTGAACCGCGGCGAACCGCCCTCGGGCATGCCGAGGAGGCGCTTCACGGAGGGATGAGCTGGACCGATGAGAACCGCGGCTTCGAGGTGCCCGTCGCGGTGGCCCTGCTGTTCATGTACTGCGACCAGCCGTGGCGGGCCGAAGAACTGTTCGCCAAGGGCATGGCCGAATGCGAGCACAAGGGCTGGAGCGGCTCCCACCTGGCGCAGGGGCAGACCCTCTCCGGCTACATCCGCTACCGTCGCGGCTGCCTCTCCGAGGCGGAGGAGCTCGTTCGGGCCGGGCTGCGCACCGCCGAGCGCGTCGAAGGCGCGGTACCCGCCCAGTGGTTCGCCATCGGCATCCTCATCCAGATCCTGCTGGCCCGTGGGCGGACCGTCGACGCACGCCGGCTCGCCGACGCCCATCACTACGGCGATGTGGTCCCGAACGCCGTCATCTTCCCCGATCCCCGCACGGTGTACGCCGAACTGCTCCTGGCCGAGGAGCGATACGCCGAGGCGGCTCGGCTGTTGTCCGCCGTCGGGGACTGGCTGGAGGCACGGAACTGGCGCAACCCGGCCTGGTGCCCGTGGCAACTGGACCTGGCCTCCGCTCTCGCCCGCACCGCCCCCGACCGGGCGGTCCGCCACGCCCAGGACGCCGTCAAGCGGGCGCGGGACTTCGGTGCGGCTTCCGCGATCGGCCAGGCGCTCCACACCGAGGCCGAGGTGACCGGTGGTCCGGCCGCGCTCGATCTGCACGCCGAGGCCGTCGAACACCTGGAGCGCTCACCCGCGTCGTACGAGCTGGCGCGTGCGCTCGTAGGGCATGGCGCCGCGCTGTCCCGCAACGGACAGGTAAAGGAGGCGGCCCATCGGCTCTACCAGGGGCTGGAAGGCGCCGTTCACTGTGGTGCCGAGGCGCTTGCCGCCAGCGCCAGGCAGGAGCTCTCGGCGGCCGGGCTGCGACCGCTGCCGCTGCGCTACGCGCAGACGGACACCCTCACCGCTCAGGAACGGCAGACGGCCGAACTGACGGTCCAGGGTCATCCGGAGGCGGTGATCGCGAAGGAACTGCGCCTCACCGAGCAGGGCGTACGGCAACTGCTGTCCTGCGTCTATCGCAAGATCGGCACCGACGCGGCGGGCCTCGCCCGGGCGCTGGAGACCTTCCCGCGCCCTCGGACGTGACCCGCGAACGCCCTGCCGCCCCGGTCACACCGGCCGGGTTCGTCCCTCCCAGTACGGATCCCGCAGCTTCCGCTTGTAGAGCTTGCCGTTGGGGTCGCGTGGCATCTCGGTGATGAAGTCGACGCTCTTGGGCCGCTTGTAGCCGGCGAGTTGGCCGGCACAGTGGTCGAGGATGGTGGCGGCGAGCGCGGGGCCCGGCTCGTGGCCCGGCGCCGGTTCGACGACGGCCTTGACCTCCTCGCCCCAGTCGTCGTGCGGGATGCCGAAGGCGGCGGCGTCGGCGACGGCCGGGTGGGCCAGCAGGACGGACTCGATCTCGGCCGGGTAGATGTTGACCCCGCCGGAGATGATCATGTCGATCTTGCGGTCGCGGAGGAAGAGATAGCCGTCCTCGTCGAGATAGCCGAGGTCACCGACCGTGAAGAAGTCGCCGATGCGGTTCTTCTTCGTCTTGGTCTCGTCCTTGTGGTAGGCGAAGCCGCCGGTGTTCATCTTGAGGTAGACGGTGCCGAGTTCGCCGGGCGCGAGCCGGTCGCCGTCGTCGTCGAAGATCGCGAGTTCGCTGATCGGCCAGGCCTTGCCCACCGTGCCGGGCTTCTTCAGCCAGTCCTCGGCTGTCGCGAAGGCGCCACCGCCCTCACTCGCCGCGTAGTACTCCTCCACACACGGGCCCCACCAGTCGAGCATCGCCCGCTTCACATGGTCGGGGCAGGGGGCG
Organism: Streptomyces sp. NPDC036764; assembly: GCF_055609385.1. Taxonomy (NCBI): domain Bacteria; kingdom Bacillati; phylum Actinomycetota; class Actinomycetes; order Kitasatosporales; family Streptomycetaceae; genus Streptomyces; species Streptomyces sp. NPDC036764. The sequence goes on along the minus strand of NZ_JBVJPT010000011.1, from coordinate 153,925 downwards.
GCGCCGTGGATGGCGTGCCGCATGGAGGTGACGTCGTAGCGGGAACGTGTGCCTTCGGGCAGCGCCAGCAGGCGGTGGAACTGGGTCGGGACCATATGGGTGTGCGTGCACTTGTGTGCGTCGATGACACGCAGCATCTCCTCGGGTGTCCACTTGTCCATCAGCACCAGACGGTGCCCTATGTGGAGGGACGCGCCCGCGAACTGGAGCACGGCGGTGTGGTAGAGCGGCGAGCACACGAGGTGCACGTTGTCGTCGAACGGCTTGATGCCGAAGATGCCGAGGAAGCCGCCCAGGTACGCCTCCTCGGGCGGTTTGCCGGGCAGCGGGCGGCGGATGCCCCGGGGGCGGCCGGTGGTGCCGGAGGTGTAGTTCATGACCCAGCCGAGCGTGCGGTCCTCGGGCGCCGACTCCGGCTGACCGTCCAGGAGTTCGGCGTAGGGCCGGAAACCTTCGACCTCGCCGACCGCGTACCGGTGGGTGGCCGGGAGCTGGGCCTCGTCGGCGGCCCGGCGGACCGGTCCGGCGAAGCGCTCATGGGTGATGAGCACCTTGGCGCCGGAGTCGGCGACGATCCACGCGATCTCGGGACCCACGAAGTGGTGGTTGATCGGGACCAGGTAGAAGCCGGCCTGGGAGGCGGCCAGGTACGCGGTGAAGAACTCCACGCCATTGGGGAGGACGACCGCGAAGGCGTCGCCGCGTCGCAGGCCGGCCGCCCGCAGGCCGTGGACGAGACGGTTGGTGGCGGCGTGCAGGCGTCCGGCGCTCCACTGCTCCCCGTCGGGGGCGACGAGGACGATACGGTCGGGTTCGGCGGTGGCCTGGGCCCAGAAGCCGACGGGCGGGGTGCTGACGGCGTGTGCCGCGGGGGTGCTGGTCACTGGCCGCTCCTTCCGGCGATGCGGTTGATGCGGTCGACGGCCTGCTCGAAGCCGCGGGTGAGATCGTCGAAGACGGCCTGGACGCTGCGTTCGCTGTTCATCCGGCCCACGATCTGTCCGACGGGTGTGCCGAGCAGGGGCTCGACCTCGTATTTCTGGATGCGGGAGACGGCCTCGGCCACGAGCAGTCCCTGGAGGGGCATGGGGAGGGTGCCGGGCCCGTTCGGGTCGTCCCAGGCGTCGGTCCACTCGGTGCGCAACTGGCGTGCGGGCTTCCCGGTCAGGGCACGGGAGCGGACCGTGTCGCCGGAGCCGGCCGCGAGCAGCTTGGCGGTCAGGGCGGTCGAGTGCAGGTCCGCTTCTGTGGTGGTCAGCCACATGGAGCCAAGCCACACACCTTGGGCGCCGAGGCTGAAAGCGGCAGCCACCTGTTGCCCGCTGCCGATGCCCCCGGCAGCGAGGACCGGCAGCGGGTCGACCGCCTCGACGACCTCCGGGGTGAGCACCATGGAGGCGATCTCGCCGGTGTGACCGCCCGCCTCGTAGCCCTGGGCGACGACGATGTCGATGCCCGCCTCCTGGTGCTTGCGGGCGTGCCGGGCGCTGCCCGCGAGCGCGGCGACGAGCACGCCCCGGTCGTGGGCGCGCGCCACGACGTCCGCGGGCGGTGAGCCGAGGGCGTTGGCGAGCAGCTTGATCGGGTAGTCGAAGGCGACGTCGAGCTGGTTGCGGGCGACCTGCTCCATCCAGCCGGTGATGCGCCAGCCGGAGGCCTCTCCCTCCGCCAGTTCGGGCACGCCGTACTTGGCGAGGGTGTCCCTGATGAACTGCCGGTGCCCGTCCGGGATCATCGCCTCGACGTCGGCCTCGGTGACGCCCTCCACCTTCTTCGCCGGCATGACGACGTCCAGGCCGTAGGGCCGGCCGTCGACATGGGCCTCGACCCAGTCGAGGTCGCGTTTGAGGTCGTCCGGGGCTGTGTAGCGGACCGCGCCGAGCACTCCGAAGCCGCCGGCCCGGCTGATGGCCGCGGCGACGGCGGGGAACGGCGTGAAGCCGAAGATGGCGTGCTCGACTCCCAGTTTCTTGCTCAGCTCCGTCTGCATGGGCGCAGGATGCCGCAGTCCTCCGGACGACGGAAGGCCTTTTCTGATACACCGTCAGATCTCTTACGGTGAACGCACCGTTGACACGGACCTCGCCTGACACGAAAGTTTCACCAGGCAGGGTGATCCCGGAAAGATACTTTCAGGCGCAGCGGCGGGAGGAACCTCGATGACCGACGGCGGCAACAGACTGACCCGGCGTCAACTGGGCAGGACGGCTGTGGCTCTGGGCGGCGCACTGGCCATCGCCCCCTTCCCCGCCGGGCCCGCGGCGGCCGCCGCCTCCTCGGGCCACGGCCGCACCTTGCGCCACGGATCTGCGGAGCGCGCCGGCCTCCTCCCCGAGCACCTGCGCCGGCTCGTCACCGACGCCGAGGCTTTCCTGGGTCCCTCCCCCAAACATCCCTGGTACGCGGGCGCCGTGCTGCTCGCAGGCCGGGGCGGCACCGTGGCCCTGCACGAGCCCATCGGGATGGCGGTGCGCTATCAGGCGTACGACGAGAAGACCGACACCGGCGTCGAGTTCCCGGCCGACCGGCAGCTCCCGATGGCCGAGGACACCGTCTTCGACCTGGCCTCCGTCTCCAAGCTGTTCACCTCGCTCCTCGCCGTGCAGCAGATCGAACGCGGCGCCCTCGGGCTGGAGGCCGCCGTCGCCTCCTACCTTCCCGACTTCGGCCGCGCCGGCAAGCAGGACATCACGATCCGTCAGCTCCTCACCCACACCTCGGGGTTCCGCGCCTGGATCCCGCTGTACAACGCGCCGACGTACGAGGAGAAGCTCCAGCTCATCTGGAACGAGGCGCCGCTGAACCCGCCGGGTACCAAGTACCTCTACTCGGATCTGAACCTGATCTCCCTCCAGTTGGTCCTGGAGAAGATCACCGGCCGTGCGCTCGACGCCCTCCTGCGCGACGACATCACCGGCCCGCTCGGCATGCGCCGCACCCGCTACAACCCGCCCGCAGCCTGGAGACCGTCGATCGCGGCCACCGAGGACGCCCGCCTGCCCTGGTCCGGTCTGGACCGTGGGCTCGTATGGGGCGAGGTGCACGACGAGAACGCCTTCAGCCTCGGCGGCGTCGCGGGCCACGCGGGCGTGTTCTCGAACGCGTGGGACCTCGCGATCCTCGGCCGGACACTGCTCAACGGCGGCGCCTACGGCCGCTCCCGCATCCTGGAGCCGGAGTCGGTGGAGCTGATGTTCACCGACTTCAACACCGCCTTCCCCGGCGACGAGCACGGTCTCGGCTTCGAGCTCTACCAGCACTGGTACATGGGCGCGATGGCCACCCCGCGCACCGCGGGGCACACCGGTTTCACCGGTACCTCGCTGGTGCTCGACCCGACGACCGACTCCTTCCTCGTCGTCCTCGGCAACTCGGTCCACCCGGTGCGCAGTTGGCGCTCCGGTTCGGCTCCCCGGGTCGCGGCCGCGAACAACATGGCGCGCGCGGTGGCGGTTCGCCCGCAACACGGCCGTACGGCATGGTTCTCGGGAATGGCGGCGGCCACGACCGCGACCCTCGCGCTCCCCGTTCTCGACACATCGTCCGGCGCGGCCCGGCTGTGCTGCGCCCTGTGGTGGGACACCGAACCCCAGGCCGACGTGGTCACGCTGGAGGCGACGACGGACGGCGGAGCCACCTGGCAGCCGCTGCCCTTCACCACACGCCGCCACGGCGAGCGGCCGCAGACCCGTCCGGCCGGCACGGTCACCGGCTGGTCCGGCCGTGTGTGGCACCGGCTCACGGCGGAACTCCCCGTACACCGGCAGCTTGGGATCCGCTGGCGGTATGCCACCGACCGGCTGTACGTGGGCCGTGGCGCGTATGTCGACGGCCTGCGCGTCGAGGCGGCGGACACGGTCCTGTTCGACGACGCCCGGCCGGCCGACGCGGCGCGGATCAGCGCGAGCGGCTGGACCGCGTCGGCGAACTGAGCGTTCAGCCCGGAACGTCGAGGCGCTGCGCGCCGAGGACGGACAGCAGGCGCAGCGCCTCCTCGGACGGCGTCCCGGGGGTGGCGGTGTAGATGACGACCCGCTGGTCGCGGTCGGCGATGTCGAGGACGTCGCAGTTGACGGTGACGGGGCCGACGACGGGGTGGTCGAAGGTCTTGACGAGGGTGGGAGAGGGCGCCACGTCGTGGGCCGCCCACAGCCGGGCGAACTCCTCGCTGCCGTCGAGGAGTTCGCCGATCAGCCCGTTCAGTTCCGGGTCGTGCGGGTAGCGGGCCGCGGCGGCGCGGAGTTGCTGGGCCGAGTTCCGGGCGAATTCGGTCACGTCCGAGACGCCGTAGAGCCTGCGTCCGTCCCGGTGCGGGCCGAGGAAGGCGCGCCGGACCAGGTTGCGGTCGCTGCGGGGCAAGGCGGAGAAGTCTTCCATCAGGGCGGCCGCGAGGTCGTTCCAGGCGATGACCTCGAACGTCGCCGAGATCACGGTCGCCGCGGCGTTCGGCAGCCGGTGCAGCAGGTCGACGATGCTCTGGCGGACCTCGCGCGTCGGCCCCGTCGGCGGTCCGGGCGGGGCCCCGGCGAGGTGGTGCAGGTGGGCCCGCTCGGCGTCGGACAGGCGCAGGGCACGGGCGAGCTGGGCCAGCACCTCGCGGGAGGGATGCGGGGCGCGGGCCTGTTCGAGCCGGGTGTAGTACTCGGTCGAGATGAACGCAAGCTGCGCCACCTCCTCGCGGCGCAGACCCGGCGTACGCCTGCGCGCGCCGGCCGGCAGCCCCACGTCGGCGGGGGCGATGCGCTCGCGGCGGCTGCGCAGGAAATCCGCCAGTTCTCTTCGGTCCACATCTCCAGTGTGCGCGCGGGCCCGGGTGCCCAGCCAGGTACCGCCGGTGCCTGGTTGCGCCCCACGGCCGGTCGCAGGCTCGACGACATGGACAACACACCTGACACCTCGACCGGCATGGACAACACACCCGCCACACCGACCGGCATGAACGACACACCCGCCACATCGACCGGCCTGCTCGCCGGCAAGGTCGCGTTCGTCACCGGCGCCGGCCGGGGCATCGGCGCCGCCGCCGCTCGGCTGTTCGCCCGTGAGGGGGCCCGAGTGCTGCTCGCGGCCCGCACCGAGGCGCAGCTCAAGGCGGTCACCGAGGAGATCCGGGCGGCCGGCGGCACCGCGGACCACGTGCTGTGCGACCTGGCCGACTCCGACAGCGTCCGGGCCGCCGTCGACCGGGCGGTGGAGCTGTACGGAAGGCTGGACGTCGCCTTCAACAACGGTGCGACGATCCAGCCGCCCGGCCCGATGGACCAGTTGCCGGACGCCGAGTTCGACCGGGTCGCGGCCGTCAACCTGAGGGGACCGTGGCTGGCCATGAAGGCCGAGATCGCCGCCATCCGTGCCACCGCCGGACGCGGCGCGATCGTCAACAACTCCAGCGTCGGCAGCCTCGCCGCCAATCCCGAGCTGCCTGTGTACGGCGCGATGAAGCGAGCCGTCAACAGCCTGACCGGATCGGCCGCCGTGACATACGGCCGCGAGGGGATCCGCGTCAACGCCATCGCCCCCGGGCTCACCCTCACCGACATGGTCGACCAGTGGGAGACGCACTCCCCCGGCATCATCGACCGGATCACCTCGCAGAACCCGCTGGGCCGGGCCGCCGACCCGGAGGAGATCGCCCAGGCCGCCGCGTGGCTCCTGAGCGACCGTGCCTCCTACGTCACCGGCGTGATCCTCCAGGTCGACGGCGGTACCCGCGCCTAGGGCCCGTCCGTCAGCTCAGGCCGGCGGCGCCGGCGCCTGCACGCGCATCTGCGGCGTTGTCGCGGTTACCGAAGCTCCGCGTCGCCGCTCTCCAGCACCGCCATGGCCGCGTTGTGGCCCGGCACCCCGCTCACCCCTCCCCCGCGCACGGCGCCCGCCCCGCACAGCAGGACGTTCGCGTGGCGGGTCTCCACGCCCCAGCGGCCGGTGCCGTCCTGGGCGTACGGCCAGGTGAGGTCCCGGTGGAAGATGTTCCCGCCGGGCAGCCGCAGGTCGTGGTCCAGGTCCAGCGGGGTCTTCGCCTCGATGCACGGGCGCCCCTCCTCGTCCGTCGCCAGACAGTCGGCGATCGGTTCGGCGAGGTGGGCGTCGAGCTGAGCCAGCGTCGACTTCAGCAGTTCCTCGCGTACGGCGTCGTTGTCGCGTGCGAAGAGCCGGGCCGGTGTGTGCAGGCCGAACAGGGTGAGGGTCTGGTAGCCCTGTTCTACGAGGTCGGGGCCGAGGATCGTGGGGTCCGTGAGCGAGTGGCAGTAGATCTCGGACGGCGGCGCGGCGGGCAGTTCCCCGGCGGCGGCCTGGGCGTGGGCGGCGGCCAGCTCGTCGTAGCCCTCGGCGATGTGGAAGGTGCCGGCGAACGCCTCGCGGGGGTCGACTGAGCTGTCGCGCAACCGGGGCAGGCGCTTGAGCAGCATGTTCACCTTGAGCTGGGCGCCCTCGGCGGGGGTGGGGGGCGTGTCGCCGGTGAGGGAGGCCAGTGCCTGCGGGGAGGCGTTCACCAGGACGTGGCGGGCAGCGGTGACCCCTTCGCCGTCCTCCGTGCGGTAGGTGACCTCCGCGTTGCGGCCGTCCGTGTCGATCCGTACCGCCTCGTGTCCGGTGACGATGACGGCACCCGCCTCGCGCGCCGCCGTGGCCAGGGCGTCGGTGAGGGCGCCCATGCCGCCGACGGGCACGTCCCAGTCTCCGGTGCCGCCGCCGATCACGTGGTAGAGGAAGCAACGGTTCTGCTTCAGCGACGCGTCGTGGGCGTCGGCGAAGGTGCCGATCAGGGCGTCCGTGAGGACCACGCCCCGCACCAGGTCGTCCGTGAACCGCTCCTCGATCGCGGCGCCGATGGGCTCTTCGAAAAGGATCCGCCAGGCGTCCTCGTCGTCCACCCGGCGGCGCAGTTCCTCGCGGCTGGGCAGGGGCTCGGTGAGCGTCGGGAACACCCGCCGGGCGACCTCACCGGTCATGCCGTAGAAGCGCTGCCAGGCCTCGTACTCGCGCTCGCCGCCGGTGAGGCGGGCGAACGCCTCCCGGGTGCGGTCCTCGCCGCCGCCCACCAGCAGTCCCGTCGGGCGGCCGGCCCGTTCCACGGGGGTGTACGAGGAGACGTCGCGCTTGCTCACCCGGAAGGTCAGGCCGAGGTCACGCACGATCTTGTCGGGCAGCAGGCTGACCAGGTACGAGTAGCGGGAGAGCCGTGCGTCGACCCCGGCGAACGGCCGCGTGGACACGGCGGCGCCGCCGGTGTGGTCAAGCCGCTCCAGCACCAGCACGGACCGGCCGGCCCGGGCCAGGTAGGCGGCGGCGACCAGGCCGTTGTGGCCTCCGCCGACGATGACGACGTCGTACGGACCGTGCGCTGGGGTTCCCTCGTGTGCAGGCATGGTTCTTCGTAACACGCGATGATCTAGGTCGGCCAGAGGGGGGACGCACGGGAGTCACGCACCTCCCGTCGCCCGCTGCTGCCGCAGCACCGCCACCCTCCGGTACAGCTCGACCGCCTCCGCGCCCCGTCCGAGCTGTTCGAGGCAGTGGGCCTCGTCGTTGCGGCTGGCGAGGGTGTCGGGGTGGTCGGCGCCCAGGACGCGTTCACGGGCGGCGGCCACCCTGCGGTACTCGGTGAGCGCGTCCGGCCAGCGGCCCAGCCAGCCCAGGCCCACGGCGACCTCGCGACGGCTGACCAGGGTGTCCGGGTGGTCGGGGCCCAGCACCCGTTCCCGGATCGCGCACACGTCACGGGACTCGGCGAGGGCCTCCTCCCAGTGCCCGAGCCGGCCGAGGTTGACGCCGAGACCGTGGCGGGCACGCAGGGTCTCGGGGTGGGCGGGGCCGTGCACGCGGGTGCGGTCGTCGACGAGGTCGCGGTAGAGCCGGAGCGCCTCCGCGCTGCGCCCGAGGCGGCCGAGGCTGATGCCGACCTCGTAGCGGGCGGCGAGGGTGTCGGGGTGGTCGGGGCCGAGGGCCTGGGCGCGGGCCTCGGCGACCTCCCGGTAGGTCTGGAGGGCCTCCGCCCAGCGCCCCAACTGGCCGAGCGCGTAGGCGACCTCGTAGCGGGTGACCAGGGTGTCGGGGTGGTGCGCGCCGAGCATGCGGGCGCGCGCGGCGGCGACCTCGTCGGCCATACGGTACGAGTCCTCGAGGCGGCCGAGTCTGCTGAGGCTGAAGGCGAGGTTGTGGCGGCAGCGCAGGGTGTCGGGGTGATCGGCGCCCATGGTCCGCTCACGGGCCGCCAGCACCGACGTGTAGACCTGGTGCGCGTCGAAGTGGCGGCCCAACTGGCCCAGCACGTACGCCATTTCCTGCCGGGCGGCGAGTGTCTCGGGGTGGTCCGGGCCGAGGGCGAGGCTGCGGGCGCGGGCGACGTGCTTGTACTCGCGCAGGGCGTCGGCGGCGCGGCCGGTGCGGCTGAGGGTGAAGGCGACCTCGTAGCGGCTGGCGAGGGTGTCGGGATGGTCGGGGCCGAGGAGGTGTTCGCGCTCGGCGGCGACGGCCCGGTGCACCTCGCCCGCCTCGGCCCAGCGGCCCAGCCGGCCGAGGCTGAGCCCGGCGTTGTGCCGCCCGGCGAGCGCGGTCAGCGTCGCGGTGGACGGGGCGGGCTGCGCCTCGGGTACGGCGGTCTCCGCGGGCCTGCCGGAGGTGGGCCGCGGGATCCACTCGCCGGTGAGTCCGGCTCCGGCGTCCGGGGGTGTGGTGCGCAGTCCGGCGCCGGTGGCCTTGTGGCCGGTGGTCATGCCGCGGGTCCAGGACGGCAGCCGGGGCTCGCGGGCCGCGGGCTCCGGGGGCCTGAGGGCGGGCTGCGGGGTGACCACGGTCGGCACGTACGCGGGTGTCGTACGGCCCAGACCGATCCGGCGGCCCAGCTCCCGCCCGTCGTGCGGGCGTTCCTCGGGGCGTTTGGCCAGCAGGTCGAGGATGACCTTCTCGAAGTACTCGGGCAGCTCGGCGCGGTGGCTGCGCGGCGGCCGGGGCGGGGTGTCACGGTGGCCGACGAGGATCGCCCACGGGTCGTCGAGGTCGAACGGCGGCACACCGGTGGCGATCTCGTACAGCACGCACCCCAGCGAGTACAAGTCGCTGCGCTGGTCCACCTCCTCGCCGCCGATCTGTTCCGGCGACATGTAGTGCGGGGTGCCCATGGCGATGCCGGTGCCGGTCAGCCGGGAGGTGAAGCCGATGTCGTGGGCGAGGCGCGCTATGCCGAAGTCGCAGATCTTCACTGTGCCGTCGGCGAGCCGCATGATGTTCGCCGGCTTCAGATCGCGGTGCACGATGCCCTGCTGGTGGGTGTAGGCGAGGGCGGCGGCGACCTGGTCGGCGATCTCGACGACGTCCGGGACGGGCAGCGGATGTTGCCTGTTGTCCTCCAGGAGCTGGCTGAGGTTGCGGCCCTGAAGCAGCTCCATCACCAGGAACAGTATGCCGTCGGACTCGCCGAAGTCGTGGACGACGGTGACGCCGCGGTGCTGGAGGGCGGCGGCCACCCGGGCCTCGCGGCGAAACCGCTCCCGCAGCACACGGGTGAAGGACTGGTCGTGGTGGGGTCCGAGCGGCTTGAGGCACTTCACGGCGACATGCCGGCCCAGCGACTCGTCGCGCGCACGCCACACCTCGCCCATACCCCCGCGCCCGATCGGATCGAGCAGCCGGTACCGGCCCTGGATCAGCCTGCTGTCCCCCATCTACCGCGCTCGCCCCCCGTGATGTTCCGCCCGCCCTCCCCCGGCTCGTCCAGTATGGCGAGCTATCGTCCGAGTTTGTACGGTGCCGGGCGGGAGCCGGGACCGAGCCGTGCCATGGCCCGGACAATGTGTTTGGGCGGGAGTTGCCAGCGCAGACGTGCGGGAATACAGCGCAGCAGGGTGCCCGTGGCGCGCAACTGACGGGTGACGGTGGCGGGTTCCGGGGCGGGTCTGCCGTACAGCTCGTGGGCGTACGGCGGCAGGGCGGCGTATGCCAGTTGCGCCACGCGCCGCCACAGCACCTCGCGCGCCGGGACGAGCAGGGGGTGCGTCGGCGGGCGGAGCAGGAAGTCGTCCACCGTGCGCGCCTCGGGTCCGCACGCCAGCTCGGGGCGCACCTTCTCGAAGTACGCCGCCATCTGGGCCCGGTTCGCCGGTACGGCGTCGGGGTCGAGGCCCACCAGGCGTGCGCCGGCCCGCTGTTCGGATATGTACCGGTCGGCCTCCGCGTCGGTGAGGCGGAAGCCGGAGCGGCGCCCGACCTGGAGGTAGGAGTCGATCTCGGCGCAGTGCACCCACAGCAGCAGTTCGGGCTCGTCGACGCCGTAGCGCTCCCCCGTGTCCGGGTCGGTGGCGCCCAGCATGCTGTGGATCTTCCGCACGCGGGCGCCGGCCTTCTCGGCGGCCTCGGTGGTGCCGTACGTGATCGTCCCGACGAAGTCGGCGGTGCGCAGCAGCCGGCCCCAGGCGTCGTTTCGGAAGTCGGAGTTCTGCGTGACGCCGCGTACCGCGCGCGGGTGCAGGGCCTGGAGATACAGCGCGCGGATTCCGGCGACCCACATCATGGGGTCGCCGTGCATCTGCCAGGTCACCGAGTTCGGGGTGAACAGCCCGGGATCGCCCATGCCCGCAGGCTAACGCCGGACCCGCGGCATCCCCAGACCGATCCACGAGATGATCTCCCGCTGGATCTCGTTGTTGCCGCCGCCGAAGGTGAAGATCACGGCCGAGCGGTAGCCGCGCTCCAGCTCACCGTGCAGCACCGCGCCCGCCGAGCCCTCCTTGAGCGCCCCCGGTGCGGCGACGATCTCCATCAGCCAGGCGTAGGCGTCGCGGCGCGCCTCGGAGCCGTAGACCTTGACGGCGGAGGCGTCCTGCGGGGTGAGCGTGCCCTCCTGGACTGCGCTCACCATCTGCCAGTTGAGGAGCTTGAGGGCGTCGAGCTTCGCGTGGGTCTGGGCGAGGCGGCGCCGCACCCAGGGCAGGTCGACCACCCGGCGGCCGTCGGCGAGTTTGGTCTCCATCGCCCAGCGCTGGACGTCGTGCAGGGCGCGGATGGCCATGGTGCCGTGCGCGGCGAGGGTGACGCGCTCGTGGTTGAGCTGGTTGGTGATCAGGCGCCAGCCCTGGTTCTCGGCTCCGACGCGGCGGGAGACGGGGACGCGGATGTTCTCGTAGTAGCTGGCGGTGGTGTCGTGCGAGGCGAGGGTGTTGATGAGGGTGCAGGAGTAGCCGGGGTCGGTGGTGGGGACGAGGAGCATGGTGATGCCCTTGTGGGGCGGGGCGTCCGGGTCGGTTCGGGTCGCCAGCCAGACCCAGTCGGCCGTGTCGCCGTTGGTGGTCCAGATCTTCTGGCCGTTGACGACGTATTCGTCGCCGTCGCGTACCGCGCGCGTCTTCAGGGACGCCAGGTCGGTGCCCGCCTCGGGCTCGCTGTAGCCGATCGCGAAGTCGATCTCGCCGGCGAGGATCTTCGGCAGGAAGTACGACTTCTGCTCGTCCGTGCCGTACTGCATGATCGTCGGACCGACGGTGTTGAGCGCCATCAGGGGCAGCGGTACGCCTGCCTGGGCTGCCTCGTCGAAGAAGATGAACTGTTCGATGGTGGTCAGGCCGCGTCCGCCGTACTCCTTGGGCCAGCCCACGCCGAGCCAGCCGTCCCCGCCGAGCCGGCGGATCGTGCGGCGGTAGTGGCGTTTCTGCGCTGCCGGGTCGGTGAAGCGGGTCTGTGCGAGGTCCGGCACCAGTTCGGCGAAGTAGTCGCGCAGTTCGCTGCGCAGCCGCTGCTGCTCGGGCGTGTATTCCAGGTGCACGGCGCCTCCAGGCTCCCCAAGGGCGGTCCTGACGGCGCACACCGTAGAACGTGTTCCAGAAATTGGGAACGGTCAGGCGAGGGTCCCCATGAACTCGGTACAAGCCCGCGCGCACCTGCGGCACTCCTCGGCCGTCTCCTCACCGCCGGGAAACGCGTCGAAAGCGTGCGCGCACTCGACGCACACCGAACGGCACCACTCCAGTTGGGCGCGGATCGCGGCCTCGTCGAGGAGGTTCTGCTCGGACAGCACCTGGCAGGTCACGTCGCAGACCTCCGCGCACATGATGCCCTTGCGCCGCAGGACTTCCATCTCCCCGGTCCCGTCCGGATCCACCAGACTCGCGCGCAGGGCACAGGCCCGCGCGCAGTCGGTACAGGCCTGGGCACAGGTGAAGCGGTCCTCCAGGAACTGGACGAGCTGTTGCTGGGATGTCGTCGTCACCCGGGTCGGGTAGCCGGAGGGGGTGGGGCCAAACCCCGGTTCTGCAGGGCCTTCGCCTCAGCCGCCCTGCGCGAATCTCCGCGCAAGGTCGCGATGGTGCTCCGCCACCCGGCCCGCCTGCGCACCCGTGAGGGCGGCGCCCGGCATCGCGCCCAGCCGCTCGATCTGCTCGGCGAGGCGGACGTGCTGGTCGTGGCCGTGCTCGCGGCAGGTCAGGCAGGTGACACTCTCCGGCCGTGCGGAGGTCATCACGTACGGCACCCGCAGCCCACAGCCGGTGGTGGCCGTCTCCGGCAGGTCACCGACCAGGCCGAACGTGCCGGCCAGCAGGTTGCGCACACGGGCGTCGTACTGGGACACACGTCGGTCGACGTGGATGTGTGGATCGGCACCGTCCATGGACCCATCCTGCCCGGCCGCCGGTCCTCCGCCCATGCGGGGTCGTGATCAGGCGTCCGGGGTGCGCCACGCATCAACGGTCAGTACGGTGCTGTTCGATGCAGTTCGGATGTTCGAGCGCGGCGCGGGAGGCGGCATGAGCGGCGACAAAGTGGAGAAGCTGCCCCGCAAGCAGTACGAGAAGGAACTGCTCCGCCTGCAGACCGAGTTGGTGAAGCTTCAGGAGTGGGTCCGCGCGGCGGGTGCCCGGTTGGTCGTGATCTTCGAGGGGCGGGACGCGGCGGGCAAGGGCGGCACCATCAAGCGCGCCACGGAACACCTCAACCCACGCGTCGCCCGGATCGCGGCCCTGCCCAAGCCGACCGAGCGCGAGCGCAGCCAGTGGTACTTCCAGCGGTACGTCGAGCACCTGCCGGCCGCCGGGGAGATCGTGCTGTTCGACCGCAGTTGGTACAACCGGGCGGGCGTCGAGCACGTCATGGGGTTCTGCACCAGGGAGGAGTACCAGCTCTTCCTGCGTCAGTGCCCCCTCTTCGAGCGAATGCTGGTGGAGGACGGGATCCTGCTGCGCAAGTACTGGTTCTCGGTCAGCGACGAGGAGCAGCAGGAGCGCTTCCGGCGCCGCCTCGAGGACCCCCTGCGCCGCTGGAAACTGTCCCCGATGGACCTCCAGTCCATCACCCACTGGGAGGACTACTCGCGGGCCAAGGACGAGATGCTGGTGCACACCGACGTCATCGAGGCGCCCTGGTACGTGGTCGAGAGCGACGACAAGCGCCGGGCGCGCCTGAACATGATCGCCCATCTGTTGGGCTCCGTGCCGTACCAGGACGTGCCCCCGCCGGTCCTGGAGCTGCCCGAACGGCCGGAGTCGACCGGCTACCGCCGACCGCCGCGCGAGCTGCAGAACTACGTCCCCGACCACGCGGCGAGCCTGTGATGCTCACCCGCTGAGCCTCAGGTCTCCTCGGTCCGCACCACGGCGACCGGGCACTCGGCGTGGTGGAGCACCGCCTGGCTGACCGAGCCCAGGAGCAGCCCCGCGAAGCCGCCCCGCCCGCGCGCCCCGACCACCACGATCCCGGCGTCCGCGCTGGCCTCGATGAGCGAGTGCCGCACCCGTCCGCGCACCAGCCTGCGGACCACCGCGACATCGGGATACCGGTCGCGCAGCCCGCCCAGCGCCTCGGCGAGCACCCGCTCCTCCTCGTCGCGCAGCCGGTCCTCGTCGTACGTCACGAAGGGCGGGTCTGCGGGAGCACCGTAGGCACGCTCGTTCCGTACGCTCCAGGCGTGCAGCGCCTCCAGCCGCACGCCGTGCAGGGAGGCGTGGGAGAAGGCGAACTCGACCGCCCCGCGCGCGGCGGGCGAGCCGTCGACGGCCAGGAGGACGGGTCCGGCCGGGTTGGGCCTGCGGCGCACCACCAGCACGGGGCAGGCGGCGTAGGCGGCCATGTGTCCGGCGGTGGAACCGAGCATCAGCGCACCGAACCGGCTCAGGCCGCGGCTGCCGACTACGGCCAGGGACGCGGTGCGCGACTCGATCTCCAGCACCGTGATCGGTTCCCCGACGACGACCTCGCGGGAGATCTCGAGGCCGGGTCCCGTCTCATGTGCCCGCTGCTCCGCCTTGGTGAGCGTGCCGTCGATCAGCTCGCGCAGTCCGGCGGCGCTGCTGGGTTCCCAGGGCCGTCCGCCGGGCGGGATGTGCGCTGCGGGCCGGCCGAAGGCGTGCACCAGCCGCAGCCCTACGCCCCGCAGCCCGGCCTCGAATGCCGCGACCTCCACGGCCGCCATGCTCGACGGCGAGCCGTCCACCCCTACGACAACCGGGCCGATCATCGCGTTCCCCTTTCCGGGCCGGATCCGCGGGCACCGGACGGCCGCTGCGGGCCGGGGGCGGCGGACGCCGCACGATCGCTCCGCGCCGGGATCCACAGGCGCCGTACGGCCGCTCCGCACGGAGCCGGCCGATTCTGGTCGCGGCTGCCCGGTCGACCGATTCTGTTCTCGGCTGCCGGGCCGGTCGATTCTGGTCGCAGTCTGCCGGGCCGTCCAATTCTGGTCGCGGTCGCCGTGCCGGCCCGGCGACCGCTGTCCTCCCAGCCTCCCTCCACCGACCGCATTACGCACCGGCCCGGACCGACCGACCCGGGCCGTACCGCCCGGACGGGACCGGCCGAGGCCGCCCGCACCGGCCCGGCCCGGCGCACCCGGACCACGCGGCACACCTGGACCACTCGGCCCGCCCGGCCCCCGGCCGGCCCGCTCGCGCCGCCCCACCCCCTCAGTCCGGCAGCACCAGCCGCCCCTTCTCCCCCGGCTGGAGGGACACCTCGCGGTCCGGGAGGCGTACGTCGATCGGTGAGGGGTCGGAGGACGGGACCTCGATCTCCAGCAGTCCGCGCTCCAGGCGCAGCCGTACGCCCCAGTTGTGCTGGTAGCGCAGGGCGAACCCGTAGGTGGACAGCTCGGGCATCGGCACGGGGTCGACCCACAGCGCGCCACCCCGGGTCTCCAGGCCGGTCAGGCCGCGCTGCACGAGGTCGAGGGTGCCGGCCATGGCACCCAGGTGGATGCCCTCGCCGGTGGTGCCGCCCTGGACGTCGGCGATGTCGCCCTGGAGCGCCTCCTGCACGAACTGCCACGCCTCGCTGCGCCGGCACCGGGCCAGCACCCAGCCGTGGACGAGGCCGCTGAGCGTGGAGCCGTGGCTCGTGCGGTGCATGTAGTAGTCGACGGTGCGCCGCCACATGTCCTCATCCAGCCGGAGGCCCAACCGGTGGAACAGGCCCCCCAGTTCGGACGGCGCGAAGAGGTAGCCGAGCATCAGTACGTCGGCCTGTTTGGAGGCCTTGTAGCGGTTGACGGTGTCGCCCTCCGCCTCCAGGATCCGGTCCAGCCGCCGGATGTCGCCGTACCGGCCGCGGTAGCCGTGCCAGTCGAGCTCGGACAGCTCGCCGTAGCCCTCGAACTGGCTGATGACGTCGTCGTGGAAGGGGACGTGCAGCGTGTGCGACACGTCCTCCCACAGTTCGAGTTCGCCGGCGCTCAGACCGGTGCGTTCGGCGAGTTCGCGCCGGCGGGGCTCGGGCAGGGTGTCCAGCAGTTCCAGGGTGCGGGCGAGCACCCAGGTCGCCGTGACGTTGGTGTAGGCGTTGTCGTCGAGGCCGGGGCCGTCGGCGTCGGGGTAGGCCTCGTGGTACTCGTCGGGGCCGACGACGCCCTTGATGCGGTAGCGGCCCAGGGTGTCGTCGTGGACGGCCTTGTCCGCCCAGAAGCGGGCGATCTGCAACAGCATTTCGGCACCCTTGGTGTGCCGGAACTCCATGTCGCCGCTCGCCTCGCAGTACTGCCACACGTTGTAGGCGATCGCCGAGCCGACATGGTGCTGGAGGTGGGAGTGGTCGGGCAGCCAGCGTCCCGAGCGCGGGTTCAGATGGAGCTGCTGGGTCTCCTCACGCCCGTCGCTGCCGCTCTGCCAGGGGTACATCGCACCCTTACGGCCGGCTGCCGCGGCGGTGGTGCGGGCTTGTTCCAGGCGACGGTGGCGGTAGCGGAGCAGCGCGCGGGAGACCTCCGGGAAGTGCAGGTTGAGGTAGGGCAGCACGAACAGCTCGTCCCAGAAGACATGGCCGCGGTACGCCTCGCCGTGCAGTCCCCGGGCGGGCACGCCGACGTCGAGGTCGGCGGTGTGCGGGGAGAGGGTCTGAAGGACGTGGAAGAGGTGCAGCCGCAGGATGCGGCCAGACTCGCCGGGTACGTCGAGTTCGGCACGGCGCCAGAGCTGGTCCCAGGCGGCGCGATGTGTCTTTGCGAGCACGTCGAAGCCCGGGGACCGGCCCACCCGGTCGACGGCGGCGTGCAGCGGGTCGCTGATCGCCGGGTCGCGGGAGGTGTGCAGGGCTACGGTCTTGTCGACGGTGACGGTGCGGCCGGGATCCAGTTCGAGCGTCAACTGCTGGATGACGTACGGCAGTTCATGCCGGACCAGGGCCGGTTCGTCGGCGGTGAGGCGGGCCGCGAGGCCGATCCGGACGTCGGAGGTGCGGGTGCGGCAGCGCAGCCAGACCGTGTCCGGGGCGGAGGTGCCGGTGTGGATGTGGGTCAGATGGCGGCCGTCGAGGTCCCGGTAGCGGGCCACGCCGGAGTTGGTCACCCCGCCGTCCAGGGCGGCCTCCACCTCCAGCCGGCCGGAGAACCCCTCGGCCGTGAACTCGGTACGGAGGGCGGCCACATGGGGGTCGGCCATATGTACGAGGCGCTGCTGACGTACGGTCAACACACGGTCGTCGCCGAGGTCGTAGCGTGTGCGACGCTCCAGCAGCCCTTCGGCCAGGTGCAGCATCTGTCGGTGTTCGAGGACACGCGCGGTGTCGGGGTCGATCCAAGGCCCCTCGGGGATGCGGAAGCGCAGGGGCAGCCAGTTCGGGACGTTGACCATGTCCTCGTTCTCCACCTGGCGGCCCGAGACATCCGAGGTGAGCCGGTTGTAGATGCCGGCCACATAGGTCCCCGGGTAGTGGACCTTGTCGGCGGCGCACTCGGGAAGCGCGCCCCGGGTGGCGAAGTAGCCGTTGCCGAGCGTGCACAGCGACTCGCGGAGGCGCTCGTCGGCGGGTGTGTAGCCGGCGTACTCCCAGCTCCAGCCGTCCACTTCGGCTTCCGTGCCGAGGCCCATCTCCCCGGCCTCCCTGCCCGGCTCCGTCACTTCGGCTCCCCTCCCGCACAGAGTTCTCCGAGGTCGCGCACGACGATGTCGGCGCCGTGCCGCGCCAGCCGCGCCCCTGTGTCGGCACCGGCCGCCCGGTCCACGCCGATCACCAGGGCGAATCCGCCGCGCCGGCCGGCCTCCACGCCTGCCAGGGCGTCCTCGACGACGGCGGCCCGGTCGGCGGCCACGCCGAGCCGGCGCACCGCCTCCAGAAACAGGTCGGGCTGCGGCTTGCCCGCGAGTCCCAGCCGGGCCGCCTCCCCGCCGTCCACCAGGGCGTCGAACAGATCGAGCACACCGGCCCGGCTCAGCAGCTCGCCGGCGTGCCGGGAGGCGGAGGCGGCGGCGCGGGGCACTCCTGCCGCACGCAGTGCCTTCACCAGCCGTACGGTGCCCGGGTAGGCGTCGACGCCCTGTTCGCGCAGCCGCGCGGTGAAGAGGCGCTCCTTGGCCTCGGCGACGGTCCGCACCGTCTCGTCCGACGTCTCGATGCCGCGTGCGGCGAGGAAGGCGGCGGCTCCGTCGAGGCGGGACCTGCCGTCCACGTGGCGCAGATAGTCGTCGCGTACGTCGAAGGGGTGGCGCCGGTCGGGGTCCTCGGGCGGATGGGCGCGCAGGTAGTCGTCGAAGGCGACCTTCCAAGCGGCGGCGTGCACCTTCGCGGAGTCGGTGATCACCCCGTCGGTGTCGAAGACGACGGCGCGCACATCGCGCAGGGCGGGCGCGAGCGGGGTCGCCGAGCGGTCGGGGTCGACCCCGGATCCGCCGGGGCCGGAGGGCCGCCGCATGGTCACGACCGCTGGGGCGGGACGGGGCGCGGGCGGCGCACGGGGCGCCGTCGCGCGGCTGCGGCATCCGGGGGATGTCCGGCCGGGTCGGCACCATGGAACGCGAGGCGCACGGCCTCCCCACCTCCACTCGACGGTTCACCCGCGCCCGGCGGGATCCGCTCATGGGTACCCGCGATGCCCGTGTTGTCACCCCCGCGACGCCTGAAGCTGCGAACGGGCCTGGCGTACCCGGCGCCGGCATGGTGTGCTGGAGGCGACGGGAAGGACCCAGAGCGGCGCGGGGAAGCGGTTGACGGCCGCGCACCGCGCAATCAGGATCCGCGAGAAGTGGATAGGGCCCTTCCCGCCCCCCTGTCTTCGTGTCAGTCGCCCCGGTACAGGGCCGTCAGCAACTCGATCGCCGCCTGCGCGGCGGGATGCGGGTCGTCGCGCCACCAGGCGAGGCGTACGGCAATGGGTTCGGCGTCCCGGACCGGCCGGTAGACGACGCCGGGGCGCGGGTACTGGTGGGCGGTCGCTTCGGCGGTCATGCTGATGCAGCGGCCGGTGGAGATCACCGTGAGCCAGTCGTCGACGTCCTGCGTCTCCTCGATCGCCGG
Source organism: Streptomyces sp. NPDC036764 (assembly GCF_055609385.1). NCBI lineage: Bacteria > Bacillati > Actinomycetota > Actinomycetes > Kitasatosporales > Streptomycetaceae > Streptomyces > Streptomyces sp. NPDC036764. The sequence goes on along the minus strand of NZ_JBVJPT010000011.1, from coordinate 135,220 downwards.
ACGCGCGTCGGACGGCCACAGGTCGGTGGTCGTGGTGCCGGTACGGCGGTCGACGAGGAGCGTGCGCCCGCTGAGGTCGGCCAGGCGGACCGAGCGGCGCCGGGCCAGCGGGTCGTCGGCGGCCACCGCGCACAGCCGCCGCTCCAGCCCCACGATGGCGGAGTCGAACCGCCGGTCGTCCACCGCCCTGCGCACGACCGACAGGTCGCAGGCGCCCTCCGCAAGTCCGGCGGTGGGCGAGTTGGCACGTACGAGCTGAAGGCCGGTTGCGGGGTGGGCGGCGGCCCAACGGCGCTGGAAGGCCGGGGTGTGCCGGCCGAGCGCCGCCCAGGCGTAGCCCATCCGCAGCCGGGCGTGCCCGGAGGTCGCCTCCCGGACCAGGTCGTCCACCTCGCCGAGCACCCGGCGGGCGTGCGCCAGGACGCGCAGTCCGGTCCCGGTCGGGGTCACCTCGCGGGAGGTGCGCCGCAGCAGCCGGACGCCCAGGGCACGTTCGAGGGAGGCCAGCGAGCGGGAGACGGCGGCCTGAGAGACCCCCAGGGCGATCGCGGCGTCGGTGAAGGTGCCCTCGTCGACGATCGCGACGAGACAGCGCAACTGCCTCAGCTCCACATCCATGACTCAAGCGTATAGATCTCGCAGCGAACGCATTTTGCGCAAAGATGGAGCGACCGCACGATCGGCGTATGCGCACCCGCCCCGCACCCGCGCCTACCCGCGCGACACCGCCGGCCGCCTCCGAACCGGACGGGGGACGTCTGGCCGGCGTGGCCACGATGGTCGGCAGTGGTCTGTCCAACCAGACCGGCGCCGCCATCGGCTCCCTCGCCTTCCCCGTGCTCGGCCCTGTCGGCGTCGTCGCCGTTCGCCAGTACGTCGCCGCCTTCGCCCTGATCGCCGTCAGCAGGCCGCGGCTGCGTTCCTTCACGTGGGGTCAGTGGTGGCCGGTGCTGCTGCTGGCCGTGGTGTTCGGCACCATGAATCTCTCCCTGTACTCGGCCATCGAGCGCGTCGGTCTGGGCCTGGCGGTGACGCTGGAGTTTCTCGGCCCGCTCACCATCGCGCTGGCGTCCTCGCGCCGCCGCGTGGACGTGTGCTGCGCGGTGATCGCCGCGGCCGGTGTCGTCACTCTGATGCGCCCGCAGCCCTCGACCGACTACCTCGGCATGGCCCTGGGCCTGCTGGCGGCCGCCTGCTGGGCCTCGTACATCCTGCTCAACCGCACGGTCGGCCGACGTGTCCCCGGAGCGCAGGGCGCGGCGGCCGCGGCCGGCATCTCGGCCGTGATGTTCCTTCCGATCGGCATCGCCGTGGCCGTCCGGCATCCGCCCACGGCCGGCGCCATCGCCTGCGCGATCACCGCCGGGGTCCTGTCCTCGGCCGTGCCGTATCTCGCGGACCTCTTCACCCTGCGGCACGTGCCGCCGCGGGCGTTCGGCCTGTTCATGAGCGTCAATCCGGTCCTCGCGGCCGTCGTCGGCCGGGTCGGCCTCGGTCAGGGCCTGGGCGGACCGGAATGGGCGGGCATCGGCGCCATCGTCGCCGCCAACTCGCTGAGCATCGTGACGTCGCGGAGTTGAGAGTGCTCCGCGGCGCGGTCGGCCGCAGAGGCCGCGCCGGATCACGGGCATGCTGATCAGCGTGCTGTGGTGCACGGCCCCAGGAGCGAGGGCAGGCGCCGCCCCGGACCCGTGGCCGCCCACGGCGGACCCTTCCCGCATGCCGCAACCGCGCGGCCGTGCACGTGACCTTCGTAGCCGTAAGCGCGATACTTCGGACAACAGGGCTCCGGCGACGACATCCACGACCACAGACACCCGACGTCCCACCGCCACGGCGGCCATCGATCCGGCATCCTCCCGCCGGAACCCTCCCCGACCGCTCGGGACCGCCCAGCTCGACAACCGGCTCCACCCGCTGCGACCTCGGCAGACGCAGGTCGGACGGGCTCGCCGTTCATATCACCAGGAGGCACGCCATGAAGATGCTGATCAACGTCGCGGAGACCGTGGTCGCCGACGCGCTGCGCGGGATGGCCGCCGCTCATCCCGAGCTGGTCGTCGATGTGGACAACCGGGTGATCGTTCGGCGGGACGCCCCCGTGGAGGGCAAGGTCGCGCTCATCTCCGGCGGCGGGTCGGGGCACGAGCCGCTGCACGGTGGCTTCGTGGGTGCGGGGATGCTGTCGGCGGCGTGTCCGGGCGAGGTGTTCACATCGCCGGTGCCCGACCAGATGGCGCGGGCCGCGGCCGCCGTGGACAGCGGGGCCGGCGTGCTGTTCATCGTCAAGAACTACACGGGTGACGTCCTCAACTTCGACATGGCCGCCGAGCTCGCCGAGGACGAGGGCATCCAGGTCGCGAAGGTGCTCGTCAACGACGACGTGGCAGTGACCGACAGCCTCTACACGGCCGGGCGGCGCGGCACGGGCGCGACGCTGTTCGTGGAGAAGATCGCCGGCGCCGCGGCGGACGAGGGGCAGCCGCTGGAGCGCGTGGAGGCGATCGGCCGCCAGGTCAACGAGAACTCCCGCAGCTTCGGAGTCGCCCTCAGCGCCTGCACGACGCCCGCCAAGGGCAGCCCCACCTTCGATCTGCCGCCCGGCGAGCTGGAGTTGGGCATCGGCATCCACGGCGAACCCGGCCGGGAGCGGCGGGCGATGATGACGTCGCGCGAGATCGCCGACTTCGCGGTGGGCGCCATCCTGGAGGACATGCCCCCGCGCAACCCCGTCCTCGTCCTCGTCAACGGCATGGGCGCAACACCGCTGTTGGAGCTGTACGGCTTCAACGCCGAGGTCCAGCGGGTGCTGGCCGAGCGCGGTGTCGCCGTCGCCCGTACCCTGGTCGGCAACTACGTCACCTCGCTCGACATGGCCGGCGCCTCGGTCACGCTGTGCCAGGTCGACGAGGAGCTGCTGCGGCTGTGGGACGCGCCGGTGAAGACACCCGGGCTCCGATGGGGAATGTGATCCGGAGTCGGACGATCCGGCACTGAACTGCCTCAACACACCTGTCACGCAAGGAGATCCAGTGCTCGACGCCGCATTCTTCCGCCGTTGGATGACGGCCACCGCCGCCTCCGTCGACCGTGAGGCGGAACGGCTCACCGCTCTCGACTCGCCCATCGGGGACGCCGACCACGGCAGCAACCTCCAGCGCGGTTTCACCGCCGTCACCGCTGCGGTGGAGAAGGAGGACCCCCAGACGCCCGGCGCGGTTCTGACGCTCGCCGGCCGGCAGCTCATCTCGACGGTCGGTGGGGCATCCGGGCCGCTGTACGGCACGCTGCTGCGCCGAACCGGCAAGGCGCTCGGGGACGCCGGCGAGGTCAGTGAGGACCAGTTCGCCGAGGCGCTGCGGGTGGGGGTGGACGCGGTCATGACGCTCGGTGGCGCGGCGCCGGGCGACAAGACCATGATCGACGCTCTGGTGCCTGCCGTGGACGCGCTCGGCGACGGCTTCAACGCGGCGCGGGCCGCCGCCGATGAGGGCGCCCAGGCGACGACGCCGTTGCAGGCCCGCAAGGGGCGGGCGAGTTATCTCGGGGAGCGCAGCATCGGCCACCAGGATCCCGGTGCCACGTCCTCGGCACTGCTGATCGCGAGTCTCGTGGAGGCCGCCGGTGAGTGACGACAAGGGCGAGAAGCTGGTGGGCATCGTGCTGGTCTCGCACAGCGCGCAGGTGGCCGCCTCGGTGGCCGAGCTGGCCCGAGCACTCGCGGGCGGTGCCACGACGGTGCCACTCGCCCCGGCCGGCGGCACCGAGGGCGGTGAGTTCGGCACCAGCGCCGAACTGATCGCCGCGGCGGCGGCCTCCGTGGACCGCGGTGCCGGGGTCGCGGTCCTCACCGACCTGGGCAGTGCGGTCCTCACGGTGAAGGCGCTGCTCGCCGAGGGCGACGAACTCCCTGACAACACCCGCCTGGTGGACGCCCCGTTCGTCGAGGGCGCGGTGGCCGCGGTCGTCACGGCGTCCACCGGAGCCGACCTGGCGACCGTGGAGGCGGCGGCCGCGGAGGCGTACACGTACCGGAAGGTGTGAGGCAGGCCGCGCGAGGACGGGGCGGGGCGGTCATCGGCGGGCGCCGTCCGGGTCCCTCGGGCGGGTCGGTCAGTGGCCGGCGGCGCCCGGGGCCCCTCGGCCGGGGCGGTCATCGGCCGGTGCCGCCCGAGGCACCTCCCCTACACCACACCCTCCGCCGCAACACCCAGCGCCGATCGCAGAGTTGCCGCCAGTTCGGCCTCCGCCGTCTCGCGGTCGGGGTCGGTGTCGGCGGTGTGCCACGCGTAATGCTCGACCGCCGCGCGCAGGGCGGCATTGAAGATCGCCGCCTGGATCGTCGGACGCAGGTCGTCGGCGGGCAGACCGGCGCGTTCGGCGAGGGCGCGGGCGAAGGCCGGTTCGGCCTCGTCGTAGGTCTGGAGCCAGATCGCGCGCAGGCCGGGCTCGGTACGGGTGAGCCGTACCAGCGCGCCGACGGTTGCGCGGTCGGGGCCGGCCAGCACGTGCCTCTCGTCCGCGAGTTCCCGGTCGAAGAGCTCCGGCAGCGGCTGCTCCGGGCGCCAGCGCCGCAGACAGTCGGCGATCATGTCGATCCCGGCTGAGAACAGCGGACTCACGCAGCTCTCCTTGCTGGGGAAGTAGCGCCACACCGTCCGCGCCGAGACGCCGACCGCCGCTCCGATCTGCTCGCCCGTCGTCGCCGCCACGCCCTGTGTGACGAACAGGTCCACCGCGGCCCGCGCGATCTCCAGCCGGATCTCGGCCTTGCGCTCCTCGGTCAGGGGCGGCCGTCCCGTGGGTCGGCTCGTCGAGCGGCTCGTGTGCCCACGGGCTGCGGTCATGGTGTCCCTCCGGCCGGCGTTGATCGCTCTCCGGGAATTCTCCCCGACCGACACGGAGACTTTATGTCACTCAGAGACATTAAGTCGTAGGGTGTGGCGCTGGGCGCGTTGGACACCGCCCTTCGGACCCATGGACGGGAGAACCTCATGAACGGTGGACTGGACGGGCGCAGCGTGATCGTCACCGGAGCGGGCTCGGGCATCGGGCGCGCGGCAGCGCTGGCCTTCGCCGAGGAGGGCGCGCGGGTGGTGGCGGCGGACCTCAACGCCGAGGGCGCCGAGGAGGTCGTCAAGGAGATCGAGCAGGCCGGGGGCAGCGCGGTCGCGGTGGCCGGCGACCTGAGCGAGCAGGACGTCGTCGACCGGGTCGTCGAGACCGCCGTCGAACGCTTCGGCGGGGTGGACGTGCTGGTCAACAACGCCGGGATCATGGACCGCATGTCGGCGCTGGCGGACGTCAGCGACGCCGAGTGGGAGCGGGTCATCCGGGTCAACCTCACCGCCCCGTTCCTGCTCACCCGCGCGGTACTGCCGCACATGCTCCGGGGCGGCCGAGGAGTCGTCGTGAACACGGCGTCCGAGGCCGGCCTGCGCGGCAGCGCGGCCGGCGCGGCGTACACGGCGTCGAAGCACGGCGTGGTGGGGCTGACGAAGTCCCTTGCGGTGATGTACCGCAAGCAGGGCATCCGCGCGAACGCGATAGCACCCGGCGGCACTCAGACGGGCATCGTGGTGGACGCGGCGCAGGACGCGCACGGACCGGCGGCGCTCGGCCCGCACTTCGTCAACCTCGGCCGGCTGGCGCAGCCGCAGGAGCAGGCCGCCGCGATCGTGTTCCTGGCATCGGACGCGGCGAGCAACATCAACGGCGCGATCCTGCCGGTGGACGACGGCTGGTCGGCGGTCTGACACCACCTCACCGACCACGCACGAACGCCCTCACCCTACGCTCGCGGGCACCCTCACCCGCCGTGTGAGAGCCCGCTCACCGAGCCCGCGCGGCGTCGGCGCCTCACCCCCCGCCGACGAACTTCCTCGCCAGCCGCTCCCCCGCCGCAACGGCCGCCGCGGCGTCCTCGATCGGCGTCACCCGCGAGTCCTTGAAGACGATGTAGGTGACGCCGGAGGCCGTGCCGCCGCGTCGGGGGTCGGGCGGGATGCCCAGGGCCTTGGCGGTGGCGTACGAGGCCTCGCCGATGATGTCGCGCGGGCCGACGTCGCCGACGATCGCGTACTGCACCCGGTCGCCGTACACGACGGCCGCGACCGAGCCGCCGCGGATGCCATGGGCGCGGTAGTCCCAGATGTCGCCGGGCGTGGGCACGACGATGTACGGCAGGTGTTCGGCGCTCAGGTAGCGGCCGTCGGACTGCTGGAAGGCGGTGGCATCGGAGAAGTACGGGTCGGTGGCGCTGTTGCAGTGACCGGTGGACTGCCCGTCGCAGTCGATGTCCATGTCGGCCTTCCAGAACACGGCATCTCCCAGCCCGCACACCGGGATCGTCGCGGGCGTGCCGCTGTCGGCGCGATAGCGGCCCTGGGAGACGGCGGCACAGTCACGCACCTTGGCCAGCAGTTCAGTGGCACTCACGGCGGCATCGATGTGCGCTTCGGGCCCACCGTGGGGGTCGGGCGGATCGGGGGGCATTGTTGTGGGGGCGAGCAGTGCGGCCCCTGCCGCGGCCAGCGTCAGCGACTGGAATCGCACGATACGGGACCTCTCGCCGGGGACACTTGCACATACGTCGGACACTGCCGAACACCCAGCCCAATGTGGTGGCGTTCCGGTCATGCTGCCACCGCAGGGGTCCGTACGGCGCACACCCCGGCGACACGACGGCGATTCCCCACCTCTCCGCCAGGGGCCGGGGGCCCAGGCCCGCGATGGGCCCCGACCCCCCGGCCACCCGCGTCCGGCACCGGATCAGCGACGACAGCGGCCCGCGCCGGGGACGGCATGAACTCCCCATCCCTCATGGAGAGTTCAGCCGCGAGGAGCTTCAGCATACGTAACCCTCCGGGCGGGTCACCAACGACCTGTGGAACACGCACGGTTACGGGGTCACCGACGAACGCCCTCTTGATGTGGTCGCGTCAGCCGCGCCATATTGGTCCGGACCATTGCCGCGAGGCCGCCCCCGGGAGGCAGAGTCGTGCGACGCGTTCTCGTTCTCGTATCCGCCTTCTGCGCGGCGCTCGCGCTGCTCTCCTCCTGCGCCTGGGGCGGGGCCGACGGGGAGGGCGGCGGCCGGCTGCCCGGGGCGCCCACGGGCGTCACGGCCGCCGCGGGCAGCGCGACCAGCGTGCACGTCATGTGGAACGCGGTCGCCGCGGAGCGCGGCATCAAGGTCTACGAGGTGTATCGGGGCACTACGAAGGTCAAGGAAGTGCCCGGTTCCGAGCACATGGTGGATGTCACCATGCTCAAGCCGTCCACCGGTTACGCGTTCACCGTGCGGGCCCGTGACACGGACGGGCGTCTCGGGCCGCCGAGCAAGCCGGTCCGCGCGACGACCCCCAGGGCCGTGGCCGCCGACCGGTCGGCCCCGACCCGTCCGGGGAAGGCCGGTGGGCGCGCGGTCGGCAGTCGGGCGGTTCAGCTCTCCTGGTCACCGGCCACGGATGACCGGGACGTGGTGTCGTACGACATCTATCAGGGTGAGGCGAAGATCCACAGTGTGGGCGGCAACCAGACGGCGACCGTCGTCACCGGGCTGAGGCCGGGCACCCGCTACGCCTTCACGGTCCGGGCACGCGACGCCGCCGACAACCTCTCGCCGGCCACGGCGGCCGTTCGCATCACCACGCCGGGCACCGACGACGGGCGCGGCACCGCCCCGACCGGGTTCGAGGCCACGACGACCCATCACTCCGACGGGGCCTACTACCTCGACCTGAGATGGGTGCCGCCGCGCACCGACGGCGTCGTCACGGAATATCAGATCCAGCTCGACGGCCGTGCGGCGACCTCGCTCGTGTACGGCGGGAGCGCACCGCGCGAGCGCGCCACGTACAGCTTCTACCTGGGCCCGGAGCGCGGCGTGAGCCATCGGGTGCGGCTGCGGGGGAGGTTGCCGGACGGCACCTGGGGCGGCTTCTCGACGGAGCTGAGGGTGACGACCGGAGCTCGGAGCTGAGGGTGACGATCGTGACGACCGGAGCTCGGAGCTGAGGCCGACGACCGGCACGCGGCGCAGACCCGGCCGGCGTCCCCCGGAGTCCCCCGGATGCAGCAGCGCGTCACCTGTCCGGTGGACGCCCGCATGCGGCGGGGCCCCAGGGCGCGTTGGCTTCTCCTGAGGCAGCACGGGCGTTCCCGACCCTCGGCGGCGCAACCGACGTACCGCCGACCGTGCCGCCGGAGGGCTTTCCCATGCGCAACTCATCGCTCTTCCTCCGCTCGGGCCTTACCGTGGCAGCCGCCTCCGCACTTTCCCTCTTCATGGCCGCCGGCCCGGTCGACGCGGTCTCGGGGATCTCCGTGAGCACCACGGGATCCACGGTCTCCGTCACCACCAGTTCATGCACGAACGTCAACGGAAGCTGGGGCACCGCCTCGCTCCTCAACAGCCGCCAGGCGAACTTCTCGCAAGGCCGCCAGGTCTCCCTGTCGGGGACCAGCGCGCTTCAGTCGGCGGCTTGGTCGAACGTGGGTCCCGGCACCTACACCGTCATCGTCATCTGCTCGGACGGCACGACGGCGGGCACCCAGTCGGTCATCGTCTCGCCCAGCGTCAGGCCCACGATCTCGGCCACGGCCTCGCCGTCACGCGGTGTGATGGGCGGCGTGGGCGGCGGCAGCCAGGACTACGGCGCGCTGACGCTGGTGGGCGGCGGGGTCCTGGTGGGCACGGGCGTCGCGGTCGCGGCCTGGTACCTGCGCCGCAAGTCGTCGAAGCCGTACCGCCTCTGACTCCGCGAGCGAGAGCCCGGCCGGGCGCCGGACCCCTCGGCTCAGGCCGTCTCGTGCCCCGGCAGTTCGGCGAACTCGTCCAGGGCGCGCGTGAGCCACTGGATCCAGAAGGTCTCAAGGTCCAGGCCCGCACGCAGCACCAGGTGTCGCAGCCGGTCCTGCGAACTGTCCTTGTCGGGCGTGAAGTCGCGCCTCTCGATCTCCTCGTACTCGGCCAACTGCCGCTGGTGCAGGGCGAGATGGCGGCGCAGATCCGCTTCGATGCCCTCGGTCCCGACGACGGCCGCGGCACGCATGCGAAGCAGCAGCGTGTCGCGGTGCGGCCGTGGGTCCTGGGAGGCGGCGGTCCAGCGGGCCAGTTCGGCACGGCCCGCGGGCAGGACTTCGTAGCTCTTCTTCTGCCCACGGGCCGGCTGCTGCGACGGCAGGGTCCGGATGAACCCCTCGGCCTCCAGTTTTCCCAGCTCGCGATAGATCTGCTGGTGCGTCGCCGACCAGAAGTACCCGATCGACTTGTCGAACCGGCGGGTCAGCTCCAGCCCCGACGACGGCTTTTCGAGCAGGGCTGTGAGGATCGCGTACGGGAGGGACATGGAGTCATCCTAGGGACGTGCGGCTGCCGGCCCGCGACCGCGCTCGTTCGCCCTACAGGCTCGCCGCCAGCTCGGTGCCCTGCTTGATGGCCCGCTTGGCGTCCAGCTCGGCGGCCACGTCGGCGCCGCCGATGAGGTGCGCGCTGTGCCCGGCGGCGACCAGCGCCTCGTACAGGTCACGACGCGGCTCCTGGCCGGTGCACAGCACCACGGTGTCGACCGGCAGGACCGTGCTCTCCTCCCCGGCGGTGACATGCAGTCCGGCGTCGTCGATACGGTCGTAGCGCACGCCCGGGACCATGGTGACGCCCCGGTGCTTGAGCTCGGTGCGGTGGATCCAGCCGGTGGTCTTGCCGAGGCCCGCGCCGACCTTGGTGGTCTTGCGCTGGAGCAGGTACACGGTGCGCGGCGGCGCGGGGCGCTCCGGGGCGGCGAGGCCGCCGGGTCCCGTGTAGTCCATGTCGACGCCCCAGTGCCGGAAGTACGTGGCGGGGTCCTCGCTCGCCTTGTCGCCGCCGTCGGTGAGGAACTCGGCGACGTCGAAGCCGATGCCGCCCGCGCCGAGGACGGCCACGCGCCGGCCGACGGGGGCGCCGTCGCGCAGGACGTCCAGGTAACCCACCACGCTGGGGTGGTCGATGCCGGGGATGTCCGGGGTGCGCGGGGTGACGCCGGTGGCGACGACGACCTCGTCGTAGGCGGCGAGGTCACCGGCCGACACCCAGGTGTTGAGCCGTACGTCGACGCCCTGCCAGTCGAGCTGGTGGCGGAAGTAGCGCAGCGTCTCGTCGAACTCCTGCTTGCCGGGGACCTTGCGGGCGACGTTGAGCTGGCCGCCGATCTCGCCGGCGGCGTCGAACAGCGTGACGTCGTGGCCGCGTTCGGCGGCGCTGACGGCGCAGGCCATCCCGGCGGGCCCGGCACCCACGACCGCGACGCGCTTGCGCCGCCGGGTCGGGGAGAGCGTCAGCTCGGTCTCGTGGCAGGCGCGCGGGTTGACCAGGCAGGACGTGATCTTGCCGCTGAAGGTGTGGTCGAGGCAGGCCTGGTTGCAGCCGATGCAGGTGTTGATGGCCTCGGGACGGCCGGCCGCGGCCTTGGCGACGAAGTCGGCGTCGGCGAGCATCGGCCGGGCCATCGACACCATGTCCGCGCAGCCGTCGGCCAGCAACTCCTCGGCCAGCTCGGGGGTGTTGATGCGGTTGGTGGTGACGAGCGGGACCGACACCTCGCCCATCAGCCGCTTGGTGACCCAGGTGTAGGCGCCGCGGGGCACGGACGTGGCGATGGTCGGGATGCGCGCCTCGTGCCAGCCGATGCCGGTGTTGATGATCGTCGCGCCGGCGGCCTCGACGGCCTTCGCCAGCGTGATCACCTCGTCCAGCGTGGAGCCGCCCGGGACGAGGTCCAGCATGGACAGCCGGTAGACGATGATGAAGTCCTCGCCGACGGCCTCACGCACCCGGCGCACGATCTCGACCGGGAAGCGCATGCGGTTCTCGTACGAGCCGCCCCAGCGGTCGGTGCGGTGGTTGGTCTGGGTGGCGATGAACTCGTTGATGAGGTAGCCCTCGGAGCCCATGATCTCCACGCCGTCGTAGCCTGCCTGCCGGGCGAGGCGGGCGGCGCGGGCGTAGTCGTCGATGGTCCGCTCGACGTCGGCGTCGGTGAGCTCGCGCGGCGGGAAGGGGCTGATCGGCGCCTGGAGCGGGCTCGGGGCGACGAGGTCCTGGTGGTAGGCGTAGCGGCCGAAGTGCAGGATCTGCATGGCGATCCGGCCGCCCTCGCGGTGCACGGCCTCGGTGATGACCTTGTGCTGCTCGGCCTCCGCGTCGGTGGTGAGCTTGGCGCCGCCCTCGTAGGGCCGGCCCTCGTCGTTGGGGGCGATGCCGCCGGTGACGATCAGGCCCACTCCCCCGCGCGCCCGTTCCGCGTAGAAGGCGGCCATGCGCTCGAAGCCGCGCTCGGCCTCCTCCAGGCCGACGTGCATGGAGCCCATGAGGACGCGGTTGGGCAGCGTGGTGAAGCCCAGGTCCAGCGGGCTCAGCAGGTGCGGGTAACGGCTCATCGGGGCCCCTCCGTGCGCGGTGTCGTGCCTGACGTAGTTGTAGAGGACCGGGAAGCCTTTATGCAACTAGTTGCACAACCGGGGCGGGGTGACACCGGCCACTGACGCCTCTACCGAGTGGGCGGCTGCGGGTTGTGGGTGGTTGCTCGCGCAGTTCCCCGCGCCCCTTGAGGGCGTGCAGCGGACACACCTTCAGGGGCGCGGGGAACTGCGCGACCAGCCCCCACTCACCCGCAGCCGCCACACCTCCACGGCCCACCCCCGCATCCGCCTTCGGGCACAGTGGCCCCATGACCGCACACGCCGACGTCATCGCTCTCGCCCAGCGGCTCATCCGCTGCCCCAGTCGCGCCGGCATCGACGACTACGGCCCTGTCCTCGACGCCCTGGAGGACTGGCTCGCCGGGCGTGAGCTGCCGTATCGCCGCCTGCACGACGACGAAGGCGGCGTCGTCGGCCTGCTGATCGAGGTCACGGGCGGCCTGCCCGGCCCCTGGTGGACGCTGGACGCCTGCGTCGACACCGCGCCCTACGGGGACGAGGGTGCCTGGTCGTTCCCGCCGGACTGCGGCGACGTCGTCGACGGCTGGCTGCGCGGCAGGGGCGCCGCGGACTCCAAGCTCGCCGCCGCGATGTTCTGCGCCATCGCGGCGGAGCTGCACGGCCGGGCCGCGGACCTGCGCGGCGGGCTCGCGGTGCTGCTCGACGTGGACGAGCACACGGGCGGCTTCGGCGGCGCCCGCGCCTACCTCGCCGACCCGCAGGCGATCCGTCCGGCCGGGGTGATGATCGGCTACCCGGGACTCGACGAGGTCGTGGTGGGCGGGCGCGGCCTGTGGCGCGCCACGATCGCGGTGCACGCCGCCTCGGGCCACTCGGGCTCACGCGGCACGGCGCCGGGTGCCGTCTCCCGCGCGGCGCGTCTGGTGCGGCTCCTGGAGGAAGCCGGGCTACCGGGCGTGGAAGGCGGATTCCCGCTGCCGCCGAAGCTGACGGTGACGTTCTGCCACGGCGGCCAGGGCTTCTCGGTGGTGCCCGACCTGTGCGAGCTCGGCGTCGACATCCGCACGACGCCCGGCTTCGACGCCCGCGCCGCCGAACGCCTGGTCCGCGAGGCGGTGGGCGAGCTGGACGTGCGGGTGCCCGCCCCGCGCCCGACCGTGATCACGCCGGTGGCGTCCTGGCCGCCGTACCGACTGGCCGAGGGAGAGCAGCCCGCGGCGGCACTCCTGGACGCCGGGGCGCGGGAAGGACTGACGGTACGACCCAAGACGGCGGGTCCGTCGAACATCGGCAACCTGCTCGCGGGCGAGGGCATCCCGGCCACGGCGGGTTTCGGGGTGCGGTACGCGGGGCTGCACGGCGTGGACGAGCGGGCCTGTCTCGAGGACCTGCCCGCCGTCCACGCCGTCTACCGGCACGCCGTGCTCGGCCTGCTGGGCCCGTCCTGACCGAGCTCGCCCTTGCCGGACTCGGTCAGGAGGAGCCGGGGCGGCTCTCCAGCACCACGTGCAGCTCCCGCTCCTGGTCGCCCGAGGCGGAGGCCAGGTCGTGCACCGTGAACAGGGAGTCCAGCGTCGTACGGAGCCGTTCGATGGCCCAGTAGCCCCCCTGCGCGTCGGCCTCGACGGAGGCCGAGAGCCGGGCCGGCGCCGGGCACTCCTGCGCGTCCGTCACCTCGAACGTGCCGAGCCACACCATCGGGCGCGTCTCGTGGAGCTGCTGCGGCACGTCCTCGGGGCCCCGGTCGGACTCGAAGCACGTGCACAGCGCGTCGAACACGATCCGGGCGTCTTCCTTGCTGTATCCGCTGATCTCGACGGAGACGGGCTCCTCGTGCAGTCGTTCACGTTCCATCGTGATCGCTCCTCTCGTGGCCGCGTCGCGGTGCCACGGGTAGCCCGCGGAACCGGACCCCAACCCAAGAAAAGCACCACCCACGCCGGAGCACTACCGGCGGAGCCCACCGGTCCGGATCGTCGGAGCCCGTCCGTCCGGACCGCCGGAGCCCGTCCGTCCGGATCGTCGGAGCCCGTCCGTCCGGACCGCCGGAGTCCGTCCGTCCGGATCGCCGGAGCCCGTCCGTCCGGACCGCCGGAGCCCGCTCCCGGCGGCGCGGCCGCCGCGCCCGCCTCAGCCGCGCGTGAACTTGTACGTCTTGCTGTCGGTCAGCACGCAGAACCCCGGCGAGATGACGATCACCCGCAGGGTGCCGGTACGGCGGTCGTAGTCGATGCCCTCCGTCTCGAAACTGCCCGAGCAGGAGCTGCGCAGCGGGAGCTGGCGCAGGGCCGTGACATGGCCGGTCACGTCGGAGCCGCCCGGCTCGGCGGAGAGGTCGATCTGGAGCAGCGGCTTGGTCATGCCGAACAGGGTGCCGGCCGGGTCGTCGGAGGAGCACAGCAGCGTCGTGGCGCCGAGGAAGTCGCAGCCCTGTACGTCGCGTACGGCGTGGTCGAGCCGGATGCTGGAGGCCCAGGGGAGGTTCGCCGAGGGCGAGGTGCTCGGGTTGACGCCGGGGGTGGGGTGGACCAGCAGGCGGGTCATGGTGCCCCACTCGCCCGAGACTATCCACTGGCCGCCGGGCGCGATGGCGGCGAAGGAGTTGTTCAGCGCCTCCCCGGAGCCAAGGGTGTGCACGTATTCCGACCAGGTCCCGTTCGGCGCCTGCACCCGGAACATCTTCGCGGTGCCCGAGTCCGCCTGGTACGGCTCGATGTAGTAGCCGTTGTAGGAGGCGTCGGGGTCGCCGACATGGTTCCAGCCGCGACTGGAGACCGAGACGGGGATGGTGCCGATGCCGGTGTAGCGGTTGGCGCTGTTCGCCGGGACCTCGACGGAGGTGAGCCCCTGGCTCTCGGTCAGCGGGTCGGCGCGGTCGGAGCCCACTTCCGTCCAGGTGTCGGCGGCCTGCGCGGGCACCGCCGAGGACAGCACGGCTACGGAGGCGAAGGCGACGAGGCCGGTGAGAACCGCATGACAACGTTGCCGGGCACGCAGGGCCATGGGGACGACTCCTCAGGGGGTGGGGGCGTGTCGGCGGACAGTCTGGCGGCGCGATGTGGTCATGTACAGACCAATAAAGAAACGCCGTCTGTCTGATCGGCCACAGTCGCGTGTGCCGGTGCCGGCTTCGGGGGACGTCCGCCTCCGTGTTGAGGGATGGTGGAGGTGAGCGACCGAGGGGGCCCGGAGACGGTTGAACGCGGTAGAACAAGGGGAGTCGGCACGGGGGAACGGCGTGCCGCGACAATGGGCGAAGGCGGTGCGTGGGATGTCTCCAGCCGAACCTCCCGTCGCCGAGGGCGACGAGCCGGTGCGCGGGCCGGTGGGTCCGAGCGGGCTGCTCGACGTGCTCGGCATGGCCTCGGTGGTGCTGGACGTCGAGGGGCGCATCGTGCTGTGGAGCCCCCAGGCCGAGGAGCTGTTCGGCTATTCGGCGCAGGAGGCGCTGGGTGAGTACGCCGCCCGGATCATGGTCCACGAACAGCACCTGGACCTGGTCGTCAAGCTGTTCGCCGACGTCATGGAGACCGGCGAGGGGTGGGCCGGCGCGTTTCCGATCCGACGCAAGGACGGCGGCACGCGCCTGGTGGAGTTCCGCAACATGCGGCTGCTGGACGACCAGGGGGACATCTACGCGCTGGGCCTGTGCGCCGACCAGACGACGGTCCGCAAGCTGGAGCGGGATGTCGCCCTGTCCACGCGCACCATCGCGCAGGCCCCGATCGGCCTGGCCGTCCTCGACACCGAGCTGCGCTACGTCTCGGTCAACGCGGCGCTGGCCCGGCTGAACGGCATCCCGGCCGAGGACCACATCGGCCATACGCCGCGCGAGCTGCTGCCCGGGGTCGACGCCGACGGCATCGAGACGGCCCTGCGCATGGTCCTGGGGACCGGTGAGCCGCTGGTCAACCAGCGCATCGTGGGCCGCACGCCCGCCGACCCGGACCGGGAGCACTTCTGGTCCGTCTCGCTGTACCGCCTGGAAGACACTGCGGGCACGGTGCTCGGCGTGGCCGGGATGGCCGTGGACATCACCGAGCAGCACCAGGCCGCCGTCGAGGCCGAGACGGCACGCCGCCGCCTGGATCTCATCGCCGACGCCTCCGCGCGCATCGGCACCACCCTGGAGCTCGACCGCACGGCGCGCGAGCTGGCCGAGGTCGCCGTGCCGGAGCTCGCCGACATCGCGGCCGTCGACCTCCTGGAAGCGGTGGTGGATGGCCGGCGCAGCAGCCTCGGTCCCGCCGAGTCGGCGGTGATCCGCGCCCTTGCCGTCCAGGCCGGCCACCCCACGGAGGCTCTCGAAGCCGCCGATCCACCGGGGGAGGTCGCCCGCTACGGCCCGGACCGCCTCGTCACCGAGTGCGTGCGCACCGCGAGCCCGGTGCTGGTCGCCCACGTCGAGGAGAAGGACCTGCCGCGCATCGCCCGCTCCCCCGAGGCCGCCGTGCAGCTCGGCCGCGCGGGCGTGCACTCCTATCTGGCGGTGCCGCTGATCGCGCGCGGCGAGGTACTCGGCGCCCTCGACCTCAAGCGCACCAGCAACCCGCTGCCGTTCAGCGACGACGATCTGCTGCTCGCCCGGGAACTGGCCGCGCGCGCGGCGGTGCAGATCGACAACGCCCGCTGGTACCAGAACGCCCGTGACACCGCCCTGACCCTCCAGCGCAGCCTGCTGCCCAGCCACCCCGCCGTGACGGGCGGTCTGGAGGTGGCCTCCCGCTACCAGCCGGCCGGCGCCGGCGCCGAGGTCGGCGGGGACTGGTTCGACGTGATCCCGCTGGAGGGCGGCAAGACGGCGCTCGTCGTCGGCGATGTGATGGGCAGCGGCATCGACGCCGCCACGACCATGGGCCGGCTGCGCACCGCGACGAACACGCTGGCCTCCCTGGACCTCGAACCGACACGGCTCCTGGAGCACCTCGACAAGATCACCCAGGGCCTCGACCACTCCATAGCCACCTGCGTCTACGCCGTACACGACCCGGAACTGCGGGAGGTCCGGATCGCCAACGCCGGCCATCTGCCGCCCGCACGCGTTCGTCGGGGCCATGCACCGGAGTTCCTCGACCTGCCCACGGGGGCGCCACTGGGCGTCGGCGGCGTCGCCTTCTCGACGACGCCGGTGGACCTCGAACCCGGCGACCAGTTGGTCTTCTACACCGACGGACTCGTCGAGACCCGTCAGCATCCGCTCGACGAGCGCCTCGACGCGCTTCTGGAGCTCCTCGACGACCCCGACCGCCCGCTGGAGGAGTGCTGCGACCTCCTTCTGCGGACCCTGCACCAGCCCGACAACTCCGACGACGTGGCGTTGCTCATCGCGCGTGTGCTGCCGCCGAGTTGAGCGGACCGAATGTCCCGCTCGCCGGCCCCGGACGCCGGCCTGCCGCGTCGGGTCCGGGGCCGTGCGGCCGACTCCGGTCGCACGGCCCCGAACCCGGATCAGTTCCGGCTTCCGTCGTCAGAGGGCCTCTTGCAGTCTGTGCAGCGAGGCGACGAGCTGGTCCACCTCCTCGTAGGTGTTGTAGAGCGCGAGTGAGGCGCGGGCCGCCGACTCCAACCCGTAGTGGGCGAGAGCCGGTTGGGCACAGTGGTGACCGGCACGGATGGCGATCCCGTCGCGGTCGAGCCAGTCCGCGACGGTGGCCGGGTCCAGCTCCGCGAGCGTGAAGGTGAGCACCGCGATCCGGTCGGGCGCCGAACCGATGAGCTCAAGCCCGGGAACCGTGGCGAGCGCGGCGTGCGCGTACGCCATGAGGTCCCGCTCGTAGACCGCGACGGCCTCGCGGTCGAGGGACGTCAGCCAGTTCAGGGCGGCGAGCAGTCCGACGACTCCGCCGATGTGACCGGTGCCGGCCTCCATCCTGTGCGGGGCGGGCGCGAAGGTCGTCTCGCCGAAGGCCACGGATTCGATCATGTTCCCGCCGCCCTGCCACGGCGCCATCCCTGCGAGGAGTTCCGGCTTCGCGTACAGGGCGCCGATGCCGGTCGGCGCGAACAGCTTGTGGCCCGAGAACGCGTAGAAGTCCGCGTCCAGGTCAGTCACGTCGACGGGGAAATGAGCGACTGCCTGCGCACCGTCCACCAGCACCTTGGCGTTGTGGCGGTGGGCGAGTGCCGTCATCTCCTTCACCGGCGGGACGGTGCCGAGGACGTTCGAGGCGTGACTGATGGCCACGAGTCGGGTACGGGAGGACAGCAGATCGGCGTACGCGTCCTGGTCGATCTCCCCCTCGGGCGTGAGCGGAACCGGCACGAGCCGGGCCCGGGTCTCCTTGGCGATCATCTGCCAGGGCACGATGTCCGAGTGGTGCTCCAGGACCGGCACCAGGATGTCGTCCCCGGGTCCGAGATTGGCGCGGCCCCAGCTCTGGGCGACGAGGTTGACGGCCTCCGTGGTGCCGCGCAGGAAGACGACGCTGTCCGGGCTCGCAGCGCCGAGGAAGTCGGCGACGGCAGCCCTGCCCTCCTCGTACGCCTCCGTGGCCTCCCGCGCCATGGTGTGGGCACCGCGGTGGATGTTGGAGTTGGCGGCGCCGTAGTAGGCGGCGAGCGCCTCGATGACCTGGCGCGGCTTCTGGGTCGTGGCCGCGTTGTCGAGCCAGACGAGGGGGTGGCCGTTGACGGGCCGGTGCAGGATCGGGAAGTCCCGTCGTACGAACTCGGCGCTGAAACCGCCGGGTTGGCGCGAGGGGGAGAGGGTGCCGGCCGAGGGGGCCGGCCACCCGGTGACGTCAGGAGTAGTCATGGTACTTGGACACCTCGACGTTCTGGAGTACGGCGATGGCGTCGTCCACCAGTACCGCGGTGTTGAAGTACGCCGTCATCAGGTACGACGTGATTCCCTTCTGGTCCATGCCCATGTTCCGCATGGACAGGCCGGGTTCGACCTCGTCCTGCACCGCCCCGGGGCGCAGCCCCACCACGCCCTGCTCGGCCTCGCCGGTGCGCATCAGCAGGATCTCGGTGGTCGACGCGGCGTCGCCAAAGCCGTTCGGGCAGGGCACCTTGTCGGAGGGCAGCAGCGGCACACCGCGCCAGGTCAGCAGGGGGCTGCCGAACCGGCCGTCCGTCACCGGGGGCACGCCCCGCCGCGTACATTCGCGCCCGAACGCGGCGATCGCCCTGGGGTGTGCGAGGAAGTACGCGGGCTGCTTCCACACCTTCGCGAGCAGCTCGTCCAGATCGTCGGGGGTGGGCGCACCGGTGCGCGCCTGCACGCGCTGGCCGGCCGGCACGTTGTGCAGGAGCCCGAACTCGGGGTGGTTGAGCATCAGGTTCTCCTGGCGCTCGCGCAGGGCCTGGATGGTCAGGTTGGCCTGCGTCCGCGTCTGGTCCATCGGCCCGTTGTAGAGGTCGGCGACGCGGGAGTGCACCATCATCCGCGTCTGCGCGAGCGTCATGTGGTATTCACGCGGGGCGTCCTCGTAGTCCACGTAGGTGCTCGGCAGGTCGACCTCCCCCACATGGCCGCCACTGAGGTCGATGGGCGCCTCGGCACCGGGTGTGGGCATGTCGCCCGCCGCGTACGAGTCCACAGCCCCGCGCAGCGCGTCGTCGCGTTCCATCAGCCCGGCGAGCGCCGCACGCTCGGCGCGCAACGCGACGCCGGGCGTGACGGCCTTCACGGCGTACGGCATGGGATCGCCCTTGGTCCACGCATCCAGGTCGAAGTACTGCCCGTCGCCGATGACCTGGATCAGCGCTTCGTCGCCGTACCGCCCGGCGGTCCGCTTCTCGGCGCGGCCCCGGACGATCACCCACAGATGCTGGGCGGGATCGCCCTCCTGGACGAGCACCTGCCCGGCTTCGAAGCTCATCTCGGTGAAGACGTCGGCCAGTTGCCCGAGCTGCGCGTCGTCGGTGTCGCGGAGGTACGGGATCTCGCGTAAGTCGCCGGGAACGACACGCGAGCCTTCGTCGTCGGTGTGGGTGCTGATGCGGTCGTCGCCCAGGACGTAGGTGCGGCGCCGGTTGACGCGGTAGACACCCGACTCCACGTCGACCCAGGGAAGGGCGCGCAGCAGATAGCGCGGGGTGATGCCCCGCATCTGCGGTGTCGTCTTCGTCGTGGTCGCGAGCTGCCGGGCGGCCTCGGGGTGGAGGCTGATGCGGTCGGTCGTCACAGGGGTCTCCTCTGGTCGATCGCTCCGGTGTGGACTCTCCTTCGAGCGACGCCGATCGTGCAGGCACCAACTGCCCCTCACAAGGTGAGCGGGGCGCCGCTCGCGCGCCCCGGGCCGAAAACCTGCGACCCGGAGCGGAGCGAGCGCGCCTGGTCCGACCGCTCGGCCCCATGGCGTCACCAGTGGCGGAGCCGCGGACAGTGTTCCGGGGCGCGGCGAGGACCAACGGCCCGACGACCGGTCAATCGCCGTACAGAGGTCTTGATTTGGCCCCGTATGACTGCTTTCGACTTCCCAAAGCAGCGCTTATGCGGCCCCTTTTCGGGGCCCGGTTGGGTGAATCGGAAAGTACTGGTGACTCGGCCGCACCCGGCCGTTCAGTGGGCTCGGCTGCGGCCGATCACGACGTTCGTGTACAGCTCCTCGGAGACGACCAGACGCGCCGACAGCCCACTGCCGGTGAAGGCCTCCAGGGCCTTCGGCGCCTGACGTTCGCTCGTCTCGATCAGCAGACAGCCGCCGGGTGCCAGCCACTGGTGCGCCCCGGCAACCACCCGTCGCAGCACGTCCAGGCCGTCCGGGCCGCCGTCGAGGGCGACGCGCGGCTCGTGGTCGCGGGCCTCCGCGGGCAGAAGACCGACTTCGTCGGTCGGTACGTACGGCACGTTCGCGGCGAGGATGCCGACACGTCCGCGCAGGCTGTCGGGGAGCGCCTCGAACAGGTCGCCCGTGTGCACCTGCCCGTCGTAGGGGGCCACATTGCGGCGGGCGCAGCGCACGGCCGCCGGGTCGATGTCGGCGGCGTGCAGCTCGACCGGGCCGGGTGAGCCGAGGGCAGCCGCCAGGGCCGCGCCGACCGCCCCCGAGCCGCAGCACAGGTCCACGACGACGCGGGCGTCGGGTGCGGCGGCGAGGGCCTGCTCGACCAGGAACTCGGTACGGCGGCGGGGCACGAAGACACCGGGTTCGACGGCTATGCGCAGGCCGCGGAACTCGGCCCAGCCGACGACGAGTTCGAGGGGCAGGCCCGTGACGCGGCGGTCCACCATGGCGGCCAGCTCGTCCGGGGTGCGCGCGGCGGCCAGGATCAGCCGGGCCTCGTCCTCGGCGAAGACACAGCCGGCGGCTCGAAGCGCTGCCACGACCGTGTCGTGCGGGAGCGGTGAGGGGGAAGCGGGCGAGGGGGGAGACAGAGGGGGCATGGAAGCCGAGAGCCTTTCGGAAGCCGAAGGGTGCTCTCGCGGCCGCCTACTGGCGGTGGTCCGCGCCGATACGAGGAGAGAGCACCCGACCTGACACAGCGGTAATGGGTCTCACCTCCCGGGTCTCGGCAGGGCCGGGACTGCCCCGGCCGGCGGCAACACTACCCCAACGATCACGGCCGCGGGCCCTTCCCGGCCCTCCGTGGGGCGACCCCGCCGGAACGCGTACGGTTGTACGAAGCACGTACCGATCACGCTCGACCCGCGGGCCGTCGCCCACGCCGGCCTGGAGGCACCTCCCGCATGAACGTCACCCGAGGCTTCACCGGGCGCCCACGCGTCCGCAACGAAGCACTGCCGCCCGGCCAGTACGACGCGGGCGACGACTGGCCCGTCCTGTCCGCCGAGGTCACGCCCGACCTGACGCCGGCCGAGTGGTCGTTCCGCATCGACGGGCTGGTCGAGGAGCCGCGCACCTGGAGCTGGGAAGAGGCGCACGCGCTGCCGGCGTCGGCGTACGAGGGCGACATCCACTGTGTGACGAGCTGGTCGAAGTTCGGCGTGCGGTTCGCGGGCGTGACACTGGACGCCTTCCTCAATGTGGTCCGGCCCCATGTGTCGGCCACCCATGTCGTCGCCTATTCGCACACCGGCTACACCACCAACCTTCCGCTGGCCGATCTGACCGGTGGGCGGGCCTGGATCGCCTGGGAGTACGACGGGCGGCCGCTCACCCCGGAGCACGGTGGTCCGGCGCGACTGCTGGTGCCACACCTGTACTTCTGGAAGAGCGCCAAGTGGATCGCGGGTCTGCGCGTCCTCGACCACGACGAGCCGGGGTTCTGGGAGCAGAACGGCTACCACGCCCGGGGTAACCCCTGGGAGGAGCAGCGGTACTCCGGTGACTGAGACTGCGGACACGTACACGCCGACGACCCGGTTCGCCGTGCCGGGCCGGATCGCCGTCAGCGAGCAGGCCGCCACGCTGTGGCAGAAGGCGACGATCACCGAGATCCGCCGTGAGACCCCGCACGCCGCGACCTTCCGGCTCGCGGTGCCCGACTGGGCGGGCCATCTGCCCGGGCAGCACCTGATGCTGCGGCTGACCGCCGAGGACGGCTATGTGGCCCAGCGCCACTATTCGATCGCGTCCGCGCCCGACGGCTCCGGGCACATCGAGCTCACCTTGGACCATGTGGACGGCGGCGAGGTCTCCGGCTGGTTCCACACCGTGGCCGAGCCCGGTGACACGGTCGAGGTGCGCGGTCCGCTCAGCGGCTTCTTCGCCTGGCCCGGGGACCGGCCGGCGCTGCTGGTCGGCGCCGGGTCCGGCGTCGTACCACTGATGTCGATGGTGCGGCACCACCGGGCGCGGGGGCTGGATGTGCCGCTGCGGCTGCTCGTGTCGGCGCGCAGCCCCGAGGAGCTCGTCTACGCACGGGAGTACGGCGCGGAGACGACGCCGGTGTTCACGCGGAGCGCGCCGGAGGGCGTGGCGGTAGGACGTATGGCCGCCGCACATGTGGCGCCACTCCTGGCCGAGCAGCCTCCGGGTGGGTGGGAGGCCTATGTGTGCGGCTCCAATGGGTTCGCCGAACATGCTTCGCGGCTGCTCGTGGCGGCGGGACAGCCCGTGGACCGCATCCGTATCGAACGCTTCGGCTGATCAAGCGCCCCGGCGGGGCGGCCTTGGGTGCGTCCGGATTCGTCGGGAACGTCGTCCGGTATGTGGGGTACCTGGACGGCATGCGAAGCCGGATGCATGGCTGGCGCCTGCGGTCGAGTCCGTTGCGGCGCCGGTCGGATGTCGTGGAAGCGTGGACGCTGGTGGCCGTGACCGTCCTGCTGCTGGTCGTCGCACCCCTGGTCGGGGTGGCGGCCGCCCGGTGGGCGCATGACGACGCCCGGGCCTTGGCCCGCGAGCGGCAGGCCGACCGACGTCATGTCCTGGCCGAGGTCGTCGCAAGAGCCTCGGACCGTGCTCCTCTCGCACAGGGGGGACGTCAGCCGACCGTCAGGGCCACGGTGCGCTGGACGGATCCGGAACAGGGACCGCGTACGGCCACGGCACGGGTCCCGGCGGGGACACGGACGGGTGAGACGGTCGACGTCTGGCTGGACTCCCGGGGCCGCAGCGTGACTCCGCCCCCGGGAGTCACGGCGATCTGGCAGAACACCATCACCATCGGCGCCTGCGCGACGGGCGGCGCGGTCGCTGCGATCCTCTTCGGCCACACCGCCGTACGGCATGCCGCCATGCGTCGCCGCCTTGCCGAATGGGACGAGGAATGGGCCCGCACGGAGCCGGAGTGGACGGGCCGCCGGGCGTGAGCCGTCGCGCTTACCCCAGGTGACTTGCGGCGTCCGGTCGGCACGCCCCCGCACCTCCCCGCCGCCTGCCCCTGACCCGCACCTTCTTCGACGGCATCCCGGTGGACCGCCCTCCACGCGACACCGCGCGCACCCAGCAGATCCCCGAATCCGCCCCGCAGCCCCTCCCCCGCTACCCGGCCCCTTGCATCCACCGCGCCACCCCGCCATGCACCCGCAACGCCTCCACCAGCCCCGGCAGCCGGGGTTCGCCCCGATCGACCAGGATCCGGCCACCGACCACCGTCGTCCAGGCCCGGGCCGGCCCGCACCGCAGCCACGCCTCCACCGGGTCGCTCAGCGCGCCGGCCAGGGCGACCTCGTGCAGGTCCCAGACGACCAGGTCGGCGCAGGCGCCGGGCCGCAGATGGCCGAGTTCGTCGTCCCGGCCGAGGCAGCGCGCGGAGCCGCGGGTGGCGATGTCGAGGGCGTCGCGGGCGGTCATCGCGCCGGGGCCACCGCGGTAGCGGCCCAGCAGCAGCGCGGCGCGGGTCTCCATCCAGAGGGAGGCGTGGTCCGTCGAGGCGGAACCGTCGCAGCCGATGCCGACGGGCAGGCCCAGTTCGCGCATCTCCTTGACGCGTGCGGTACCGCCGCCGATGAGCATGTTGGAGCTGGGGCAGTGCGCCACGCCTACGCCTGCCGCCGCCAGGCGGCTCAGCTCGGCGTCGTTCGGATAGATGCAGTGGGCGACCCAGCTCCGGTCGCTCATCCACCCCGTCTCCTCGAAGTACTCCACGGGACGGCAGCCGTACGTCTGAAGGCAGTACGTGTCCTCGTCGTGGTCCTCGGCGAGGTGGGTGTGCAGCCGTACGTCGTGCCGCTCGGCGAGTTCGGCGGTCGCGGTCATCAGCGACCTGGTGACCGAGAAGGGTGAGCACGGCGCGAGCGCGACGCGGACCAGCGCGCCCGGCGCGGGGTCGTGGTACGCCCTGATCAGCCGCTCGCTGTCGGCGAGAACCTCGTCCTGCGTCTGTGTGACGCTCCGCGGCGGCAGCCCTCCGTCCTCGACGGAGCGGGTCATCGAGCCGCGGGTGGCGTGGAAGCGGAAGCCGATGTCGCGGGCGGCGCGGATCTCAGCGTCGACGAGGTACGGGCGGGGATGGACGTAGAGGTGGTCGGAGGACGTGGTGCAGCCGCCCATGAGGAGTTCGGCCATACCGACGTAGGCCGAGACGTACACGGCCTCCTCGTCGAGACGCGCCCAGAGCGGGTAGAGGGTGGTGAGCCAGTCGAACAGCGAGCCGTTCACGGCGGGCGCGTAGGAGCGGGTGAGGTTCTGGTAGATGTGATGGTGCGTGTTGATCAGGCCCGGGGTGACGAGCCTTCCGGCCGCCGAGACGGTCGCGCGGGCCTCGGGTTCGCTCCCGGCCGGGCCGACCCCGGTCACCCGACCATCGGTGACGGCCAACCAGCCGCCCGGGATCTCCCGCCCTGCGTCCACAACGAGCAGTTCAGCATCTCTGACCAGCAGCTCCGCGAGCTCGACCGCAGGATCGACGGCAGACGTCATGGCGCCATCGTAGGCACGCGGCACGGAAAAGATCTGGCAAGTCCTCCGATCACCCACGTACGCTGTGATCACCCGCAGTCACTCTTTGCAAAGGCGGTCCGGCATGGCCCTGTTCGACCTTCCGCTCGACGAACTGCGCGAGTACCGCAGCGAGTCCGTCGAGCCCGAGGACTTCGACGCGTTCTGGTCCAAGACGCTCCAGGAGGCGCGCGAGCATGACCTGGACGCCCGCTTCGAGCCGGCCGACACGGGGCTGAGCACCGTACAGGTCTACGACGTGACGTTCGCCGGGTTCGGCGGTCATCCGGTGAAGGGCTGGCTGCGGCTGCCGGCCGGGGCGAGCGAGCCGTTGCCGCTGGTCGTGGAGTTCATCGGTTACGGCGGCGGGCGCGGTCTGCCGCACGAGAACCTGCTGTGGGCCTCCACGGGCCGGGCGCACTTCATGATGGACACACGCGGTCAGGGCAGTGCGTGGGGCGGTGGCGGCGGGACCCCGGACCCGGTGGGTGCCGCGCCCGCGTATCCCGGATTCATGACGCGGGGCATCGACGCGCCCGAGAACTACTACTACCGCCGGGTGTTCACGGACGCGGTGCGTGCCGTCGAAGCCGCCCGCTCCCATCCACTCACCGACGCCGCCCGCACGATCTCGCTCGGCGCGAGCCAGGGCGGCGGCATCGCGATCGCGGTCGGCGGCCTGGTCCCGGACCTGGCGGCGGTCGCGCCGGACGTGCCGTTCCTGTGCGACTTCCCGCGCGCGGCGACCACCACGGACCGCCACCCGTACCGCGAGATCGGCCTCTACCTGAAGACGCACCGGGGCCGTGGCGAGGAAGTCCTGCGCACCCTGTCGTACTTCGACGGCGTCCATTTCGCGGCGCGCGGCCGGGCGCCCGCGTTCTTCTCGGCGGCCCTGGAGGACCAGACCTGCCCGCCCTCCACCGTCTTCGCGGCCTTCAACGCCTGGGCCCACGACGAGAAGGCCATCGAGGTGTACGAGTTCAACGACCACGAGGGCGGCGGCCCGTTCCACGAGGCGGCCAAGCTGGACTGGCTGCGGTCGCACGCCTGAGGACCCCGCATGGAGACTCGTGAAGCCGCGGAGCGGTTCGTGCGCGTCTGGCGGCGGGCCTGGGCCGAGCACGATGTGGACGCGCTGCTGGAGCTGTACGCCGAGGACTGCGTCCACCGCTCGATGCCGTTCCGCGAGCCGCATCGGGGACGTGCCGAGCTGGCCGCGTATCTGCGCTGGTCGTTCGCGGCCGAGCGGGTGAGCGACGTGCGCTTCTCCGTCCCGGTCGTCGGGGCTGACGGTGTGGCCGTGGCCGAGTTCAGGGTCCTCACCGAGGAGGAGGGTGCGCCGGCCACCTTGGCCGGCTGTGTCTTCGCGCGTTTCGACGCCGCGGGGCTGGCCGTCGAGACCCGCGACTACTGGCACGCGACCGAGGGGCACCGGGAGCCGGAGGGCGCACTTTTCTTCGGGTGACTTCGGCTGTGCGAGCACCTTCCTCCCAGTCCGACCAGTCGGTACGTTCGGGGAGCCCGGGTCGCGGCGTCGCGGCCCGGGGTCCCGGCGGACGACAAGGGGTGGGCCGATGACGGAGCACGAGGCACAGGTGCAGGGACAGTGCGATCCGCGGTTCGCGGCGGTGCGGGCGGCGTTCGAGGCGAACTTCCGCGAGCGCGAGGAACTGGGCGCGGCGGTCGCCGTCACCGTCGACGGCCGGACGGTGGTGGACCTGTGGGGCGGGTGGGCCGACGCGGAGCGCAGCCGCCCCTGGGAGCACGACACGCTGGTCAACGTGTGGTCGACGTCCAAGGGGCCGACAGCGCTGTGCGCCCACATCCTGGCCGACCGGGGCCTGCTCGACCTGGACGCGCCGGTGGCCACCTACTGGCCGGAGTTCGCCGCCGCCGGCAAGGAGCAGATCCTCGTCCGGCATCTGCTGTCGCATCGCGCAGGTCTGTCCGGGCTGCGGGAGCCGCACTCCTTCGAGCAGCTCTGCGACTGGGGGCTGACGACCCAGCGGCTCGCGGCGATGGAGCCCTGGTGGACGCCGGGGACCCGGTCCGGATACCACGCGTTCACGTACGGCTTCCTGGTCGGGGAGGTCGTGCGGCGGGTGTCGGGGCTGCCGCTGGGGGCCTTCCTGGAGCAGGAGGTGACCGGGCCGCTCGGCATCGACTTCGCGATCGGGCTGCCGGACAAGGAGTCCGGGCGGGTGGCCGAGCTGGTGCAGCCACCGGTCGCGAGGACGAGTGAACAGGCGGCGATCTTCAGCCAGTTGGCGCCCGCCGCGCTGGCCGCGCTGACCAACCCGGTCCTGGGAGCGGCTCAGGCCAACTCGCCCGAGTGGCGGGCCGCCGAGATCCCCGCCGCGAACGGGCACGGCACCGCGCGGGCCGTAGCGGCGCTGTACGGGATCTTCGCGGGGCGCGGGACCTTCGACGGCCATCGCGTCCTGTCCCCGGAGGCGGCCGAGCGGGTGCGCGAGGGGCAGGGAAGCTGTCGCGATCTCGTGCTCGGCGCCGGGTTCGCGAACGACACGGAGGTCGGCCTCGGCCTGTGGTTGAGCGGCCCGAACGGCTCGTACGGACCCAACCCGAGGGCTTTCGGACACGACGGCTTCGGCGGCTCGTGCGGTCTGTCGGACCCGGAGGCCGGGGTGTCACTGGGCTACACGATGAACCGGATGGGGCCTCATATCGCGGACGACCCGCGGAAGATGGCGCTGATCGACGCCCTGTACAGCGCCCTGTGACGGCCCGTCGGCGCGTGCCGTTTCAGCCGAAGTGAGGGGCCGCCCTTCCCCGCTGGTTTAGACCACTGCTTAGATCTGGTGACGCAAGGAGCCCGCACGGCTACAACACGTCACCAACAGGAGGCGCGGCATGGCCCGCACCACCCCGCACGACCGCCCGCTCACCGAAGACCAGCCGCTGTACCGGCGGATCGCCACCCAGCTCCTCGGCGAGCTGCGCGACGGGACGATCCCGCCAGGTGAACGGCTGCCGGGGGAACGGCAGTTGGCGGACCATTTCGGGGTCAGCAGGGAGACCGTCCGGCAGTCGCTTGAGGTGCTGCGCCGCAGCGGTCTGGTCGCCACCGACCGGCGGGGCAGCCATGCCACGCTGCCGGGCCTGCCGGTCGAGACGGCCGCCTCGCTCACCTTCCCGGTCGGCGCCCGGACCACGGGCCCGGGCACCGCCGACCGCGCCACCGTCACCTGGGAGACGCCCTCGCCGGAGCACGCCGAGGCCCTCGGGCTCGCCCCGCACCGCCCGACCCTGGTGCACCGCTACGAGTCCGCGGGGGCCGACGGACGCGGGCAGCGTACGGCCCTGACGTCCTTCTCCGCGGTGGCGCTGGCCGAGGTGGCGGAACTGGCCCGCTACCGCGACCGCGCCGACGCCTCCGGTTCGGCCCAACTGTGCCGCGCCTACGACTGGATGCGCAGGGCGGGCCTCTCACTGCACCACCGGGACGCCATCACCCGGCTCCCGGGAACGTCCGCGGTGCGCGTCACCCGGTGGGTCCACGACCAGTACGCCCGCCCCCTGGAGATCACGGACCTCGTCGTGGACGCCCAACAGGACGCCCTGGTCTACGAGTTCACACTGCCGGCGGCGGGCTGAGCGCGAACGACCGGTGACTCACCACGACTTCGTCAGTCTGATTCCGGCCGTCGCGCCACGACCATCCGCACCCGCGGACTCCCGTCCCTGCGCCGCCCGAACTCGGGCAAGGCCTGCAGCTCCACCTCGAACCCGGCACGGGCCAGCTCGGCGCGCACCTCCCCGAGCCGGAAGGCCCGGTAGTACATGACGAACGGCGGCCGCCACACGGCGTTGCGCACTCGCATCACCGCGTCGAAGCCCAGCAGCATCCAGTAGGCGACCGACACGGGACGGGGCGGGGCCACGACGGGGAAGACGAAGCGGCCGCCGGGCCGCAGTACGGAGTGGGCCTGGGCGAACAGCCCCGGCAGCTCGCGGGGCAGGAAGTGCCCGAACGCCCCGAAGCTCACCACGAGGTCGAAGGCGGGGGCGAACGGCAGGGCACGGGCGTCCGCACGGACCCAGCCGATACGCGGTTGCGCGATCCGTGCCTGTCGCCGGGCCACCTCGAGCATGCCTGCGCTGAAATCGACGCCGGTCACGCTGCGCCGGCACACCTCGGCCAGCACCTCCACACCGGCGCCCGTCCCGCAGCACAGGTCGAGACCGTCGTCGTACGGGCCGGTCCCCGCGAGCGCCGACGCGACGGCGTCGAGCACCGAGTCCGGCGTACGGAACGGTGTGTGGTCGAACTTCGGGGCGAGCAGGTCGTATCCGCGCTCGACGGACGACAGGGCCTGGACGGTGAGTTCGCGCAGGGATGGGCCTTCGGGGCTGAACATCCGCGTCACCCCTGCGCCACGCGCTGCTTCAGGACGACGAGGACCCGCTCGCACCAGCTCAGGATCTGCTCCTCGAAGGAGATCCCGGCCAGCAGCGTCAGATACGGCCCGACCCGGTCGGACTCCCGCAGGTACTCCTCCTCGCTCCGGCCGTCGAGCATGCGCGCCCGGACGCGCTCGTAGCGGCCGAGTTTGCCGCGCGCCCACGTCATGCGCTCCTCGATCAGGGCGCGGGCGGTCTCGGGGTCGGCCATCGCCTGGAGCTTGATCAGGAGCTCGTCGCGGATGGCGGTGGGCCGCCGGGGCGGCTCGGCCGCGAAGGCCCGCAGGTCCTCCCGCCCGGCCGCGGTGAGCGTGAACATCCGCTTGTTGGGCCGTCGTTCCTGCTGCACGAAACGGGCCTCGACGAGGCCGTCCTGCGCGAGGCGTTCCAGCTCCCGGTAGAGCTGCTGGGGGGTCGCGGGCCAGAAGTTGGCGAACGAGATGTCGAAGACCTTCGACAGCTCATAGCCCGAGGCCTCGCCCTCCAGAAGGGCGGCCAGGACGGCGTACTTGAGCGACATGTGGACACCGTAACAGCAGGTGACTATTCTCATCCGCACCTACTCAACAAATTGACTATGAGGTGACCCGATGCGAGCGTTCCGCGAGGCCGTGGAGGCGGGCGACGCCGATGCCATGGAGGCCCTGCTGGCGGAGGACGTCGTCTTCACCAGCCCGGTCGTTTTCAAGCCGTACGCCGGCAAGGCGATCACCGCGGCGATCCTGCGCGGTGTCGTGCAGGTCTTCGAGGACTTCCGCTACGTGCGGGAGATCAACGACCAGGGCGGCCGTGATCACGCACTGGTCTTCACCGCACGGGTGGGCGAGCGGGAGATCACCGGCTGCGACTTCCTCCGGGTGAACGAGGAGGGCCTCATCGAGGACTTCATGGTCATGGTCCGTCCGCTGTCGGGCGCGCACGCGCTGGCGGAGGCCATGGGCGCGCAGTTCGACCGGATCGAGAAGGAGGCGCAGGCGCGGTCCCTCTAGG
Organism: Streptomyces sp. NPDC036764; assembly: GCF_055609385.1. Lineage (NCBI taxonomy): Bacteria > Bacillati > Actinomycetota > Actinomycetes > Kitasatosporales > Streptomycetaceae > Streptomyces > Streptomyces sp. NPDC036764. Next base: position 105,146 of record NZ_JBVJPT010000011.1, on the reverse strand, counting down.
GGACACTCCAGGAGTGGTCGGCCGGATCGACACCTGGCCCCCACGGTGGCGGAATCTCCGCCACCGCGCGGGCCGGTCGCGGTTGGATGTCCCCATGACCACCGACGAGCACGCGCGGATGATGTCGGCCAACCAGGCGAACTGGGACGCCCGCACTCCCGTCCACGTCGCCAGCCGGTTCTACGGCCTCGACCAGGACCTCGATCCCGCCCGCTGGTTCGCCTCCTTCGAGTGGGACGACCTCGGTGAGCTGGCCGGCCGTGACGTCCTGCACCTCCAGTGCCATCTGGGCACCGAGACCATCGCCTTCGCGCAGCGCGGGGCACGGGCCGTCGGCCTGGACTTCTCCGCGGCGTCGGTGGCCGCCGCGGACGGCATCGCCCGGAAGGCGGGGCTGGACATCGCGTACGTGCAGGCGAATGTGTACGACGCCGTGGCGGCGCTGGACGGGCGGCAGTTCGACGTCGTCTACACCGGCAAGGGCGCGCTGTGCTATCTGCCCGACCTGGACCGCTGGGCGGCAGTGGTGGCCCGACTCCTGCGTCCCGGCGGGCGGTTGTACATCGTCGAGTTCCATCCGCTGCTCAACTCCCTCGGCCCCAAGCCGGGTCCGGGCGAGGGACCGGAGCTGCTGCTGCGCCACGACTACCTGAGCGGCGACGGGGCCGTGCACCGCGACGCCACACACACCTACACGGACGGCCCCGCCGTGGCGGGCGCCACCGACAGCTTCGAGTGGATGCACGGAATAGGAGAGGTTCTCGGCGCGTTGACGCAGGCAGGACTCACCATCCGGCGCCTCACCGAGAGCGACGAGCTGCCCTGGCAGCGCTGGCCGCAGATGGAGCGCACGCCGTCCGGCTGGTGGCGGCTTCCAGAGCCGCGCATCCCCTTGCTCTACGGACTTCTCGCCACGCGCTGAACCGCCGTGGTACCGTCCCGTTAGCACCTGTGTACGCCCGGTCCAGGGCGCCGGTGCCGGTTTCACCTCAGTTCGCCGGTCCGCATACCGGCTTTCTTCTCACCATCTCGTGACCAGGTCTCGCGCCATGTCCGAGGTGCTGTTTCCCGCCGCCCGAAGGCGCATCGACCGCCTTCCCGAAGTCCGCGGCACCTCCCTTCCTTCCGCATGTCTCATGCCTTCCGTCCGTGAAAGGACACACCATCATGACCACCACTCTTGAAAACCCACCCGTACGGCAGCAGCCCCCGGTCCGTGCCGTCACCGGCGTGCTCGACATCGACGCGAACGGCAAGGGACACCTGCGCGCCGAGCACCTGCTGCCCACCCCGACCGACCTCCTGGTCTCCCCCGCGCTGATCCGCCGGTACGGCCTGCGCAAGGGCGACCTGGTCGACGGCGTACGCGGTGAGGGGCGCACCCTCACCGACGTCGGCCGCGTCAACGGCCGCAGCCCCCAGAAGAACCGCCGCCACTTCGGCGAGCTGACGCCGCTTCACCCGCGTGAGCGGATCCGCCTGGAGCACCCGGCGTCCGGCCTGACCGGCCGGGTCGCCGACCTGATCGCCCCCGTGGGCAAGGGCCAGCGCGGACTCATCGTCGCCCCGCCCAAGACCGGCAAGACGGTCCTCCTCCAGCAGATCGCGGCCGCCGTCGCCGGCAACCACCCCGAGTGCCGGCTGATGGTGGTGCTCCTCGACGAGCGCCCCGAGGAGGTCACCGACATGCGGCGTTCGGTGCGGGGCGAGGTGTACGCCTCCACCTTCGACCAGGCGCCCAAGCAGCACATCGCGCTGGCCGAGCTCGTCATCGAGCGGGCCAAGCGGCTCGTCGAGGCCGGCGAGGACGTCGTCATCCTGCTGGACTCCCTGACCCGGCTGTGCCGGGCGCACAACAACTCGGCCGCCTCCGGTGGCCGCACCCTCAGCGGCGGCGTCGACGCGGCCGCGCTGCACGGACCGAAGCGGTTCTTCGGCGCCGCCCGCCTCGCCGAGGAGGGCGGCTCGCTCACCATCCTCGCCACGGCCCTGGTGGAGACCGGCTCCCGTGCCGACGACTTCTACTTCGAGGAGCTGAAGGGCACCGGCAACATGGAGCTGCGACTGAACCGGGACCTGGCCTCCCGGCGTGTCTTCCCCGCCGTCGACATCAACCCCTCCGGCACCCGTCGCGAGGAACTCCTGCTGCCCCCGGCCGAGTTGACCGTCGTACGCGGCCTGCGCCGGGCGCTCCAGACCCGGGACGGGCAGACCAACCTGGAGACGCTTCTGGAGCGCCTGCGCGAGACACCCGACAACGCCACGTTCCTGCGGCGCATCCAGCCGACGCTGCCCGGCGAGTGACGCGCCGGGGCATCGCCCGTCCGGGTGCCCGCGCGTGCCGAACGGCCCGGGCAGCGCGGTCCGGGGCGGCTCCGTTCCTACGTTGGCGATATGAAGATCGGATTTTCCACCCGGGCTCTCGTGTCCGGCTTCGCGCTCTGCGCGGCCGGACTGCTGGCGCTCGCGCCTGCCTCCGCGGTCGCCCATGACGGGCCCGACCCCGATCCGCCCGGCGGACCCAGGGCCGCGGCGCTCCCACGACCCGCGCTGCTGTACCGCTCCGGCACCCAGGTGCATCCGCTCGCCGGGGCGCCCCGGCTGCCGCGCGTCTCCGCGCTGTCATGGCTGGTGGCGGACGCCGACACCGGCGAGGTGCTGGCCGCGTACGAGGCGCACCGCAGGCTGCCGCCCGCCAGCACCCTCAAGACGCTGTTCGCCCTCACCCTGCTGCCGACCCTGCCCGCCGGCGTCCCGCACACCGTGCGCCGGGAGGAGTTGGCCGGGATCGGGCCCGGCTCCAGCCTGGTCGGGGTCGCCGAGGGACGTACCTACCGGATCGCCGATCTGTGGCGCGGGGTGTTCCTCAGCTCCGGCAACGACGCCGTGCGGGTGCTGGCCACGCTGAACGGCGGCTGGCGCACAACGGCCGCCCGGATGCAGGTCAAGGCGCGTGCGCTGGGCGCCCTCGACACACGGGTGGTGTCACCCGACGGGTACGACACGCCCGGCCAGGTGTCCTCGGCGTACGACCTGGCGGTGTTCGGCCGCGCGGGGCTGCGCAACGCGGAGTTCGCGCGGTATTGCGGCACGGCCGTGGCGAGCTTCCCGGCCGGGGGCGGTCTGGCGTACCCGATCCGCAACACCAACCGGCTGCTGACCGGCGCGGACGGTGTGGACCCCTACCCGGGGCTGATCGGCATCAAGAACGGCTACACCAGCGAGGCGGGCAACACCCTCGTGGCCGCCGCCCGCCGCGGCGGTCGCACCCTCGTCGTGACGGTGCTGAACCCCCGGGCGGGCGGTGGGCACGCCGTCTACGAGGAGGCCGGCGAGCTGCTCGACTGGGGGTTCGGCGCAGCCGGGCGGGTCGAGCCTGTGGGGTCGCTCGACGGCTTGCTGGCCAGACCGAGGCCGGGGCCGAGCACGGTGCCCGTCGTGGCGGCGGTGACGCCCGAGGGCGAGCCGCCGGGCTGGGCGGAGGCCTGCGCGATCGCCGGTGCCGCCGGGATGGGTGCAGGCGCCGTGTCGCTCGTGACACGCGGCAGGGTCGAGCGGTCGGAGCCGGGCTGACCGACCGGCAGCCAGAACAGCAGGCCCAGGGTGATCCAGGCGTAGGTGTTGCTGCCGAGGAAGCCGTCGACGCCGGACGCGTCGTCGAACCACAGCCACACCACGCTGGTGCACAGCATCGCGTACAGGGCGGCGGCCACCCGCCGGTGGCCGGCGCGGACGAGGACGGCGAAGGACGGCAGCAGCCACACCAGGTGGTGGACCCAGGTGATCGGGCTGACCAGACAGGCGGTCAGCCCGGTGAGGGCGAACGCCGCCGTCCAGTCCCCCGCCGCGACCGCCCGGCGGGTGCGCGCCACCCACACGCCCAGCACGACCAGAACCACGACCGCCCAGACTTCCCGGCTCGACACCTCCAGCCGGGCCAGAATGCCTTGCAGCGACTGGTTGGAGACATAGTCCAGGCGGCCCACCCGGGTGGTGTCCCACATCGCGTGCGTCCAGTAGAAGCGGGAGGCGCCCGGCGCCACCCACGCCGCCAGCGCCGTCGCCGCGGCGGCCACGGCCGTCGCCACGGCGGCCGCTCGCCAGCGGCGGGCCACCAGCAGCAGCCCGATGAACGCGGCCGGCGTCAGCTTGATCGCTGCCGCCAGGCCGATGCCCACACCCGCCCAGCGCTCCCGCCCGGTCGCCAGCAACCAGCAGTCGAGCAGCACGAGGGCCAGCAGCAGGATGTTCACCTGCCCGAAGCTGAAGGTGTCCCGCAGCGGTTCGAACAGGGCCAGCCCGCACAGGGCCAGCGCGACTCCGTACCAGCCGTAGCGCCGCCAGGCCCGCCCGGCCAGCACACGCAGCACGAAGGCCAGCGCCACCAGGTTGAGCAGCAGCGCCACCGCGATGGCGACGTGCAGGTCCATCAGCGCCATGGGCAGCATGACGACCGCGGCGAACGGCGGGTAGGTGAAGCCGTACGTCGTGCCGGGCACCCGGTAGTCGTAGATACGGCCGTCGTGGTGCATCCAGCCGTCGACGGTGCCGTAGTAGACGCGCAGGTCGAACCAGTCGCGCAGCAACGGCACGGTGGCGGTGAAGACGACGACGGCGGCGGCGAGTACGAGGACCAAAGCCAGCCGGCCGCGGTCGGTGCGCGGAAGCCTCATGCCGTACGTCCCAACGCCGGGGCCTGTGCTGCCAGATGCGCCTGCCACAGAACGACCACGGCGAGCGCTCCGCCGGAGACCGCCAGCACGAGTTGACCGGCGTCGGCGGGGCCGCCGCTCGGCAGCACCGCCAGTGCGAGCACGCCCGTCAGGGCGGCCACGCGGTGGCGGACCGAGGTGCTGGGTGCGGCGGCTGCTATGAGGAACAGGCCCCACAGCGCGTACCAGGGGCGGATCGCCGGTCCGAACGCGGCCACGGCCGCGAGGCTCAGGCCGAGTGCGTACACCGGGCGCGGACGCCAGCGCCACCATATGAGCAGCACCAGCACGCCGGTGAGGACGAGTCCGAAGGTGTGCCACACGGGCACGGCCAGCGGCGCCAGATCGCTGCCGGTCTTCTCCAGCAGCGAGGCGGTGGCCCGGCCGAGCAGGCTGGTCAGGGCCCAGTTCTGGGTGGAGACCGGGGTGTCCAGGGCGCCGATCCAGCCGTATCCCGTGCCCGCCACGGCCGTGACGGCGACCGTGGTGGCGGCGGACGCGGCGCACGTGCTGAGGACGGCCTTGGCCGGATGGTGTCCGGAGCGCATCTGGAGCAGTACGACCGCGACGAGGCCGAGCGCGGCGGGCGCCTTGACCAGCGCGGCCAGTGTGACGAGGACGGCGCCCAGGATGGGCCAGCGGCCGAGAGCCGCGACCAGACCGGCGCCGAGCAGGCCCAGCATGATGGCGTCGTTGTGGGCGCCCGCCACCAGGTGCAGCAGCACCAGCGGGTTGAGGGCGCCCAGCCACAGGGCCGCCGCCGGGTCGGCTCCGCTGTGCCGGGCCAGGCGCGGCAGGGCGGCCGCCATCAGCGCAACGCCGAGCAGCGCTATCAGCCGCATACCGAACAGTCCGGCGGGCACTGCGCCGCGGGTCGCACCGGACAGCACGGAGGCGACGCCCATGAACACCGGGCCGTAAGGCGCCGCGGTATGCCGCCACAGCGGGGCGACTTCGTCGGCGAGGGGGCCGCCGAGGTGGGAGGGGCCGTACGCGTACACGTCGATGTGCGCGTCGACCATGGCCCCTTGGGCCAGATAGCTGTACACGTCCCGGCTGAACAGCGGTGGTGCGATCAGCAGCGGGGTGGCCCAGGCGGCCAGCACCAGCAGCAGGGCGCGCGGGGTCGGCGGATCGGCGCTGCGTACGAGCCGGCCCAGGAGCAGCCATGCCGCTATCAGCAGGACGACGCCGAAGTACACGCCGACCAGGCCGAGGGCGGCGTGTGCCGAACTGGGGGCCAGGAGTTCCCGGACCGGCAGGGCACCGGCCGTCTCACCGCCCAGGGCGAGTATGGCGGTACCGGCCAGACCGAGTATCTGGCAGCGGCGGAGATCGATGGGGAAAGCCATGGCCAACACTCGGTCAGCGTGTCAACGCGGGGTGGCGTTGAGGCGACGCGAAGCCCTCTGGGGGGAAGCCGGAGCATGACCGGCCGGTGATCGAATGCGAGGGGGTTGTGGGCTGCTGTTCGTCTGCCGGGTGTGGTGGTGTGCAGGCTTCGGGATGGTGGGGGCTGGTCGCGCAGTTCCCCGCTCCCCTGGGCGGCGTGACCGCGGCCCGCACCGAAGTGTCCCGTCAGAAAACCGACAGACCCGTCAGCGTCGTGAATCTGTCCAGGGCCGCCACTCCCGCCACCGAATTGCCCCGCTCATCCAGGCCGGGGCTCCACACGCACAGGGTGCAACGGCCCGGTACGACCGCGATGATGCCGCCTCCGACGCCGCTCTTGCCGGGCAGGCCCACGCGGTACGCGAAGTCGCCCGCCGCGTCGTAGGTGCCGCACGTCAGCATGACCGCGTTGATCTGCTTGGCCTGGCTGAGGGTGAGCAGGCGGGAGCCGTCGGCGCGGATGCCGTGGCGGGCCAGGAACGACGTGGCCAGGGCGAGGTCGGCGCAGGACGCCTTGACGGAGCACTGGCGGAAGTACTGGTCGAGCAGGGCCGGCACGGGGTTGTCGATGTTGCCGTAGGACGCCATGAAGTGGCCGAGCGCGGCGTTCCGGTCGCCGTTCGCCGCCTCGGAGGCGGCGACGTCCTGGTCGAAGTCCAGGGCCGGGTTGCCGCTCTCGGCGCGCAGGAAGGCGAGGAGTTCGCCGGCCGCGTCTCCGGTACGGGTCTGGAGGCGGTCGGTGACGACGAGGGCGCCGGCGTTGATGAACGGGTTGCGCGGGATGCCGTTCTCGTACTCGAGCTGGATCAGGGAGTTGAAGGGGTTGCCGGAGGGCTCGCGGCCCACGTGTTCCCAGAGTTCGTCGCCCTCGCGGGCCAGGTCGAGCGCGAGGGTGAACACCTTGGTGATGGACTGCGTGGAGAACGGCTCACGCCAGTCCCCCACGCCGTACACCGTGCCGTCGAGTTCGGCGACGGCCATGCCGAAGCGGCGGGGGTCGCAGGCCGCGAGCGCCGGGATGTAGTCGGCGGGCCGGCCGCGGCCGGGGGTCCGCTCGATCTCCTCCGCGATGCGCTCCAGGATCGGCTGGAAGGTCAGTGACGACGTCGACGCTGCCATGATCACCATTGTGCCTCCCGGCCGGTCCCTTCGCGCATCCGAGGTGGGGATCGCCGCTGGTCAGGCCAGCGCCTGCCCGGTGCCCGCGACGACCTCCGGGCGCAGCAGGTCGGCCAGGGTCTCGGCCGGCAACAGGCCCTTCTCCAGGACGAGTTCGGCCACGCCCCGGCCGCTGACGAGGGCCTCCTTGGCGATGTCGGTGGCGGCCGTGTACCCGATGTGCGGGTTCAGGGCGGTGACCAGGCCGATGGAGTTCTCCACGGTCCGGCGCAGCACGTCGGTGTTGGCGGTGATGCCGGCCACGCAGCGCTCGGCGAGGGTCACACACGCGTTGCGCAGGTGCGTGATGCTCTCGGACAGGGAGTGCAGGATGACCGGCTCGAAGGCGTTGAGCTGGAGCTGTCCGGCCTCGGCGGCCATGGTGATGGCCACGTCGTTGCCGATCACCTCGAAGGCGACCTGGTTGACGACCTCGGGGATCACCGGGTTGACCTTGCCGGGCATGATCGACGAACCGGCCTGCACCGGCGGCAGGTTGATCTCGCCGAGGCCCGCGCGCGGCCCGGAGGACAGCAGGCGCAGGTCGTTGCAGCTCTTGGAGAGCTTCACGGCGATCCGCTTGAGGACGCCGGACATCTGCACGAACGCGCCGCAGTCCTGGGTGGCTTCGACCAGGTTGGCGGCGGTGACCAGCGGCAGTCCGGTGATCTCGGAGAGGTGGCGGCGGGCGGACTCGGCGTATCCGGCGGGGGCGTTCAGCCCCGTACCGATGGCGGTGGCGCCCAGGTTGATCTCGTGGATCAGCTCGACCGCCTCGGCGAGCCGGGAGCGGTCCTCGTCGAGCATGACGGCGTAGGCGGAGAACTCCTGCCCGAGCGTCATCGGCACCGCGTCCTGCAACTGCGTACGGCCCATCTTCAGCACGTCGCGGAACTCGACGGCCTTGCGGGCGAACGCGTCCTGGAGCACGGCCATCGCCTTGAGCAGCCCGCGCACCGCGAACACCGTGGCGACCTTGACGGCGGTCGGGTAGACGTCGTTGGTCGACTGCCCGAGGTTGACGTCCTCGTTGGGGTGCAGGTATTCGTACTGGCCCTTCTCGTGGCCCAGCAGCTCCAGCGCCCGGTTGGCGACGACCTCGTTGGCGTTCATGTTGGTCGAGGTGCCGGCGCCGCCCTGGATGACGTCGACGACGAACTGGTCGTGCAGCTCGCCGCCGCGGATCTCCCGGCAGGCGGCGACGATCGCGGCGGCCTTCTTCGGCTCCAGCAGCCCGAGCTCCTCGTTGGCGAGGGCGGCGGCCTCCTTGACGGCGGCGAGGGCGTCGATCAGGTGCGGGTAGGCGGAGATGGGAGTGCCCGTGATGGCGAAGTTCTCGGTGGCACGCAGGGTGTGAACACCCCAGTAGGCGTCGGCGGGAACATCACGGTCGCCGAGCAGATCATGCTCACTGCGGGTGACGGCGTTCATGGAGAAACGGTTCTTCTTTCAGAGAAGGTGAGGGACAGCGCCCCTGAAAGGGGCGCGGGGAACTGCGCGACAAGCCACGACCGGCCCGCGGCCGCCATTCGAGATGACCGGCACATCCTCAGGCGCAGGCCGAAACCACAACCGGCTCCAGCGAACGAACGGGCCGCACACACCCGACCTCCCGGCCGCCCCCAAGGAGCGCCTCACCCTGAAACTCGGTGAGCAACTCAGGATCGACCCCGGCGAACGCAAGCGCCGCCGCAGCAACCGGAATCCGCGCCCGATTCGCCCCGTCGGCAATCTTCACGGCGACGGCCCGACCATCCGGCAGCGCAGCGACCTGCACGCCCTCGAAGCCGTCCTTCGCCAACAGCCCCGGCACGGCCCGCATCAACGCCGCGACGTCCCGCCCGGAGCCGGAGGCCATCTCGGCATGCTCACGCATCGCGTCGGCGACCCGCGCCTCCGGCGTGCCCGGCGCCGCCGTGGTGATACGTGCGGCCGCGCGGGCAAGGCCGTTCAGCGAGACGGAGAACAGCGGCGCGCCGCACCCGTCGACGGTGACCCGGGCGATGCGCTGCCCGGTGAGGTCCTCGAGGATCTCGGCGACGGCCTGCTGGAGCGGGTGCCCGGGGTCGAGGTAGTCGTCCAGGGACCAGCCGTTGAGCACGCAGGTGTACAGCATGGCCGCGTGCTTGCCGGAGCAGTTCTGGGCGAGCCGGGAGGGCGCGCGGCCCTCCCGTACCCAGGTGTCCCGCACGACCGGGTCGAACGGCATGTCCGGGACGTTGCGCAGGTGGTCCTCGGTGAGCCCGGCGAGTTCGAGGATGCGCCGGGTTCCGGCGAGGTGGCGTTCCTCGCCGGAGTGGCTCGCCGCGGTGAGCGAGAGCAGCTCACCGTCGAGCGGGAGCCCGGCCCGGGCCATGGCGACGGCCTGGACCGGCTTGAGCGCCGAGCGCGGGTAGAAGGCGGCCTCGATGTCACCGAGCTGGAACCGGACGTCGCCGTCGGCGCCGAGGACGACGACGGAGCCGTAGTGGATGCCTTCGATCATTCCGCCGCGTATGAGGTGGGCGACGGGCGCGTGGAGAGGTTCGCGGACAAGGGGTGCGTCCGCTATGGAGCTGCTGTACATCACAGTCTGACTGCCTGGTTGTCGTGGGTCGATGAGGGGTCGTCGACCGACACGGGTCTCACGCGTCGGCCTTGGTGGTGGTGCGCCCGGCCCGGCTGCGGATGGCGTACCAGCCCGCGACCAGCGCCGCGACGATCAGCGGCAGGCACAGCACGGTGGTGCGGCCGGCGCCTCCGTCGGCGTACATGAGGACCAGGACGGAGGCGAGGAAGGCCAGCGTCACGAGTTCGGTCCAGGGGGAGCCCGGCAGTCGGTAGCCGGGGCGGGTCAGCTCGCCCTTCTGGGTCTTCTGCCAGAAGAGCAGGTGACAGACCATGATCATGCCCCAGGTGGCGAGGATGCCGATGGCCGCGAAGTTCAGCACGATCTCGAACGCGTCGGCGGGGACGACGAAGTTGAGGCCGACGCCGAGGACACAGATGCCGCTGGTCAGCAGGATGCCGCCGTAGGGGACCTGGCTGCGGCTCATCACCGAGGTGAACTTCGGGGCGGAGCCGGACATCGCCATGGAGCGCAGGATGCGGCCGGTGGAGTACAGGCCGGAGTTGAGCGAGGACATCGCCGCGGTGAGCACGACGAGGTTCATGATGCCGCCGGCCGCCGGGATGCCGATGTTGGACAGCACGGTGACGAAGGGGCTCTCGCCCGCCTTGTACGAGGACCAGGGCAGCAGCATCGACAGCAGGATGACGGAGCCGACGTAGAACAGGCCGACGCGCCACATGATCGAGTTGATCGCCTTCGGCATGATCTTCTCGGGGTTCTCGGTCTCACCGGCGGCGACGCCGACCAGCTCGACGGAGGCGTAGGCGAACACGACGCCCTGGACGATCAGCAGCATCGGCAGCAGGCCGTTGGGGAAGACGCCGCCGTTGTCGGTGATCAGGGACGGGCCGGGGGTGTGGCCGTCCACGGGCTGCTGGGTGACCAGCAGGAAGATGCCGATGAGCATGAAGACGACGAGCGCGCCGACCTTGATGATCGCGAACCAGAACTCCAGTTCGCCGAAGAACCTCACCGAGATCAGGTTCACGGTCAGGACGACCGCGAGCGCTATGAGCGCGATCACCCACTGCGGGATGTCGGAGAACATGCCCCAGTAGTGGGTGTAGGTGGCGACCGCGGTGATGTCGGCGATGCCGGTGGTCGCCCAGTTCAGGAAGTACATCCAGCCGGCCGTGTACGCGCCCTTCTCGCCCATGAACTCGCGGGCGTACGACACGAAGGCGCCGGAGGAGGGCCGGTACAGGACGAGTTCGCCGAGGGCGCGGACGACGAGGAAGGCGAAGACGCCGCAGACCGCGTAGGCGATGAACAGGGACGGGCCGGCATCGGCGAGTCGGCCGCCGGCGCCGAGGAACAGGCCGGTGCCGATGGCACCGCCGATGGCGATCATGTTGACGTGCCGGGCCTTCAGCGACTTGCTGTAGCCGTGGTCTCCGGCGTCTACATGACCGGACGAGGGGCGCGTCTCTTCTTTGAGGTGCTGCTCGCTCACGCCTCGGGTCCGCCTTCCGTGGTGCTGTCCGTGCGCGGGGGGCGCACGATGTCGGTGAGGGTCGTCTCGACGCGATCCAGGTGGTGTGCCATGGCGTCGGTCGCGTCGAGTTCGGAACCGTCGATCAGCGCCTCGACGATCGCCCGGTGCTCCCGGTTGGACTGCTCGCGGCGACCGCCCAGCTCGTTGAGGAAGGCCGACTGACGCGCCAGTGCGTCACGGATCTCCTCGATGACCCGGCGGAAGACCGGGTTCTGGGCGGCCTCGGCCACGGCCAGGTGGAAGAGGCTGTCCATCGCCACCCATGCGGTGGTGTCCGTCTCCCGCTCCATGCGGTCGAGCAGATGAGCCAGGTGGTCGAGGTTCTCCGGGGTGCGGCGCAGTGCCGCGTACCCGGCAACCGGGATCTCGACGTGGCGGCGCACCTCCAGCAGGTCGCTCGCCGAGTAGTCGCCGAAGGTGGGGTCCTCGACGGTGTTGGCGACGACGAAGGTGCCCTTGCCGGTCTTGGAGACGGTCAGGCCCATGGTCTGCAGGGCCCGCAGGGCCTCGCGCAGGACGGGCCTGCTGATCTCCAGGGTGCGGCAGAGCTCCGCCTCGGAGGGCAGCTTGTCGCCGACGGCGTACTCGCCGCGCTCGATGGCGTCGCGCAGGTGCGCCAGCACCGCCTCCATGGCGCTCACGCGACGGGGAGGCTGACTGGCTGTCCGGCTGTCTGACAGGTTCACGGGAGAGATATTCCGGGTGAGCGAAGGGTGGTGTCAAGAGACCCTTAAGAAGAGATTCACCGGATGTGACGCCGGAAGTCCGCTGCCGGCGCCGCACCCGGAGCCGGTCAGCTATTGATGACACCCGCGCCGAGCAGCCCGAACAGCAGCAGCCCGACGGCGATCCGGTAGATCACGAAGGCGTTGAAGGAGTGCTTGGCGACGAACTTCAGCAGCCAGGCGATGGAGGCATAGGCGACGACGAAGGAGACGAGGGTGCCGACGGCGAGCGGCAGCGCTCCCGTGCCGGCGCCGAGGGCGTCCTTCAGCTCGTAGATGCCCGCGCCGGTCAGGGCCGGGATGCCGAGGAAGAAGGACAGGCGGGTGGCGGCGACCCGGTCGAGGTCGAGCATCAGCGCCGTGGACATGGTGGCGCCGGAGCGCGAGAAGCCCGGGAAGAGCAGGGCGAGGATCTGGGAGCTGCCGACGAGCATGGCGTCCTTGAAGGAGGTGTCGTCCTCCCCGCGCTTGTGCCGTCCCATCTGGTCCGCCGCCCACATCACAGCGCTGCCCACGATCAGCGAGCCCGCGACCACCCACAGCGAGGCGAGCGGCCCTTGGATGAGCGGCTTGGCGGCCAGGCCCACGGCGACGATCGGGATCGTCGCGAAGATCACCCACCAGGCGAACTGGTAGTCGTGGTGGTACCGCTCCTCCTTGTCCCGCAGCCCGCGCAGCCACGCGGAGACGATCCGCACGATGTCCTTGAAGAAGTACACGAGCACGGCGGCGATCGCGCCGACCTGGATGACGGCCGAGAACCCCACGACCGAGTCGTCCTCGACCGGAATGCCCATGAGTCCCTCGACGATCTTCAGATGGCCGGTCGAGGAGACGGGCAGGAACTCGGTCACCCCCTCGACGGCTCCGAGGACGATGGCCTGACCGACGCTGATGGCGCTCATGTGATCCAGTTCCGGGGGTCGGCGGGACAGCAGTGCGCACTGTCCTACCAGGTGCGGGTATGGCTCGGGCGCCATCGACACCGCGGCAGCGCCCTACGACCACACCGCCTCGGCCACCGACACGCCGAGGAATGCCGCGCCGAGGCCCACGGTCACGCTCCCCACGACATTGGCGACGGCGTAGAGCCCGGCGCCCGTCTCGGTGAGCCGCAGGGTCTCGTAGGAGAAGGTCGAGTAGGTGGTCAGGGCGCCGCACAGCCCGGTGCCGAGCAGGAGCTGGAGGTGGGAGTTCGCGGCGCCCGAGGCCGCCGCGCCGGTGAGCAGGCCGAGGATCAGACAGCCGGAGGCGTTGACGAGGAAGGTGCCCCAGGGGAACACGGAGTCGTGCCGCGACTGCACGGCACGGTCGGTGAGGTAGCGCAGCGGCGCGCCGACCAGGGCACCCGCGACGACGAGAAGCCAGTTCACGGCGACTTCTTACCTTTCCTGTCCGATTCGCCCGAGATGTCGTGGCGGCCGATGTACCGGATGACCTCGCAGTCGTCGAGGGTGACGAGCCCTTCGGTGACGAGCTCGTCGAGCTGCGGCAGGAAGGCGCGCACCCGCTCCTCGGTGTCCACGATCACGATCGCGACCGGCAGGTCCTCGCTCAGGGACAGCAGCCGTGAGGTGTGGATCAGCGAGGACGCGCCGAAGCCCTCGATGCCGCGGAAGACGCTGGCGCCCGCGAGTCCGGCCGCGTGGGCCCGGTGCACGATCTCGGAGTAGAGCGGCTTGTGGTGCCAGGTGTCGTGCTCGCCGACGAACGCTGTCAGGCGCAGGGCCCTGCCGGTCAGCCTGGTCATGGCTGCCTCCACTTCAGGACGCGACGGGTGCCCGCCGAGGCGAGCCAGACCGCCGTGAGTGCCGCGATCAGGGTGGCGGCGAGGTAGGTCAGCCCGGTGCGCGGACGGCCGTCGTCCACCAGCTTCTGGATGTCGACTGCGTACGTCGAGAAGGTGGTGAAGCCGCCGAGGACGCCGGTGCCGAAGAAAGGACGGACGAGGCGGTGGGCGGCCCATACGTCGGTGATGACCACCATGAACACGCCGATCACGGCGCAGCCGACGACATTGGTCCAGAACGTGGCCCAGGGGAAACCGCCCGGCTGGGCCGGCCACCACAGGGAGGCGGCATAGCGTGCCGTGGCGCCGATGGCGCCGCCGAGGGCGACCACCGCGACGATCGGTGCCTGATTCCGCCAGGCCGGCTGCCGTGCGGTGCCTGCGGGTGCGCGCAGGCTGTCGGTGTCCGGGGCTGTCATGGTCGTACGTCTCCTACTCGCCTGGGCGGCCCGGGCATGCGGACCTCGCGGTTGCAAGTAGGGACCGTTGGCGGCAGCGCTGCCGCGGTTCGGGTACGGCGGGCCCCACCGCCGCGCCGCGAGGGGGACTCGCGGCCGGTCAACAGGGTAACTCCGGGCGCGGGGACGGGTCGATTCGAGGTCGGGCGCCCATGGCTCGGCATGCTCGTCGGGTGCGGCGCGGCTACTGTCGAAGAGCCCGCTGAGCGGCCGAGGAGAGGGAGCGTGGTCGGCGTGGCGCGCAATCGCCGTCTGATCCTGAGCTCGCCGTCGGAGGTCTGGAGCCTGTTGTCCAACGGCAGCCGCTACGGGGAGTGGGTCACGGGCACCCAGGAGGTTCTCGCCGTGGACCCCGACTGGCCGGACGTGGGCGCCCGGCTGCGTGTCCGGGTCGGGATGGGTCGCCTGACCCTCGACGACACCGTCGTCGTCCGCATCAGCGAACCGCGGCGCCGGCTGGAGCTGGAGGCGAAGGCGGAGCCCTTCGGCGCGGCCCGCATCGCCATGAAGCTGATCCCCTGGGGCGAGCACACCCTCTTCGTCATCGACTGGCATCCGCTGCGGGGTCCTGGCACCCGGATGCACGGCCTGCCCGTCGACTACGTCGTCGCGATCCGCAACGGCATGATGCTGACGAAGCTGGCGCGGATCGCGGTGCGCGAGCATGGCGCTCCACTGGGAGGGCCGGGGTAGGCCGTCGTTCGACTGCGGGTCTGTTGTGGCTGGTCGCGCCCACGCGGCGGAGCCGCACATTGACACAGCCCCGCGCCCCTTGGGGTGTCGCCGAACCGCAGTCGACTCCGGCGGCGCCGCTTACGGGGCGAGCGCCCTACCAACCCTTCTCGAACATGCGGGCCACCTCCGCGATACGCATCTCGTCGCGGCGATAGTGCACCTGCTGTCGGATCTGCTTCCTGCGCAGCAGGCCGATGTCCGCGAGGAGGCCGAGGTGGGTCTCGGCGACTTCGGGTGGCACACCGAGCTTCGCGGCGACGGCGTCCGCGGTGACGCCGTCCTCGGCCGGGTCTGTGCGGCACCCGTCAGGGAAGTGGGCGGCCGGGTCCTTGAGCCACTCCAGGATCTCCAGGCGCAGCCGGCCGGCGGGAGTCCTCAGCATCTCGTCTCCCTCCGTCGGGCCGCCTCGTGGCACGTGCTCCCACTGTCCCTCAGCGGCCGCCGCCGTGTCCGCGACTCTGCGAGCCTTGTCCGGTACCGAACGGCCGTACACCGCGGGGCCGTTCGCGACGGACGTGCGGGTGCCCGGCCGCGCGGGCGCGACCGGGCACTTTCGTCACTCGTTCAACGGTGGCTGAACCACGTCGTCGACGTCAGCGCCCTGTCGTCGTAGCCGAACAGGGCCTGGTTCTCCCAGCCGTTGCCGGAGGAGGCGTCCGCCGGGTCCCAGCCGTTGCCGGTGACGGCGGTCCAGGTCGCCTCCCAGTAGAAGACGCCGAGACCGCGGCCGCCCGGGACGGCCTCCACGATGCTCGCCACGTCGTTCATCCACCTGCTCTGCCCGGCCACGGTGGCGGGGTAGCCGGCGACCAGTTCAGCGGTGGTGTCGATGATGTTCTCGTGCGCGTCCTCGCTGTCCAGCCGGAACGGGTAGGCCGTCTCCGCGACGAAGACCGGCTTGCCGTAGCGGGAGGCCGTGTCGTCCAGGGTGGTCTGGAAGTCGTAGAGCGTGCCGTGCCAGTAGCCGTAGTACGACAGGCCGACGGCGTCGAACTTCACGCCGCCCGCGACCGCGTTGTCGAACCACCAGCGGGTGCCGGACAGGTCGCCGCCCTTGGCGAGGTGCAGCGCGACCGTGGTGGACGAGCTGACCGCCTTGACCGCGTCGTAGCCGGAGTTGAGCAGGCCGGCGAGCTGCGCCCAGTTGTCGGTGGAGCCCTCGGACCACAGCATGCCGCCGTTGATCTCGTTGCCCACCTGGACCAGGTCGGCGGTGGTGCCCTGCGCCTTCAGCGCGTTGAGGACGTCGTAGGTGTGGTTGTACACGTCGGTCTTCAACTGGCTGTAGGAGTGCCCGGACCAGGCGGCCGGCTTGCTCTGGGCGCCCGGGTCGGCCCAGGTGTCCGAGTAGTGGAAGTCGACCAGCAGCTTCATGCCGGCGGCCTTGACGCGCTTGGCGGTGGCGAGGACGCGTGCCTTGTCGTTGTAGCCGTCGGCCGGGTCGACCCAGACCTTCAGGCGCGCGTAGTTCATGCCGGCGTTCTTGAGGAGGGTGACCGCGTCGCCGGTGGTGCCGGAGGCGGTTTTGTAGGTGCCGCCCTTGGCCTCGCTCTTGGCGAGAGAGGAGATGTCGGCGCCGTGGATCGATGTGCCGCCGGTGCCGGAGGCGAAGGTCAGGTCGTCGACGTTGATCCAGTTGCCCGCGTTCGCGTCGCTGTTGATGCTGATCGTGCACTGGTTGCCGGTCACGCTCACCGGCACGACGATGCGGATCCAGCCGCTCGCGGAGACCGGCAGGTCGGTGCGCTGCTCGGCGCCGCCGCAGTTCTTCAGCGCAATGTACGCAGAGTTCTGGCCACCGCCGGAGCGGACCCAGGCGGTGAGCTTGTAGTTCCCGTTGGTCAGCCCGGACAGGTACTGGTAGGTCTCCACCTTGTACGCCGACGAGGACCAGTGCGTCAGGCGGTAACTCCCGCCGTGGCCACCAGCCTCGGTGAAAGAGGCGGAGTTCTGGCCGGCCGCCGAGTAGGTGGACCAGCCGGCCGGGGTCGCGGTGCCGGTGCCGTCCGTCTCGAAGCCGCCGTTGGTGAGCGTGCTCGCCGCCGAGGCGGTCTGCGCGGGCAGAGCGGTCAGGGCGAGTCCGGCGGCGAGCGGTATCAGCAGGGCTCGGAGGGTGCGTCTGGGATGGAACATCTTCGTCCGTCGTCCCTTCGACGTATGGGATGGGGAGTTCCTCGCCGCCGCGGTGGTGAAGCGCTACGGCGAGGAGCCCCTCCGCCCGCGGCTCGTGGCACACGCGGGCGGAGGGGAGTCGGCGTCGGCTCAGCCGTCGAGTCGTACGACCCGGACGGCTCCCGCGGGGACCTCCAGGCGGCCCGCGGCACGTTCGCCGGTCAGCAGCTCGGTGCCGGGCGCCTCCAGCGGCACTTTGGCGTCCGACGCGGTGTGGTTGACGGCGAACAGGTAGCTGCCCGACTCGCCGGCGCGGCGCACGACCTCGACGTCACGGGGAAGGTCGACACGCGGTGCGACCTGCGCGTCCTCGATCGCCCAGCCGAGCAGCGCGTCCAGGCCGTCGGCGCCCAGGCGGGTGGAGACGTACCAGGCGGTGCCCTCGCCGAGGCGGTGCCGGGTGACGGCCGGGTGGCCGGCGGTCAGGCCGTCGGCGTAGGTCCAGACGGTCTCGGCGCCGCGCGGGACGACGAACTCCGTCCACACGTCGCCGCTGAGCTCGGAGCCGTCGGGGCCGGTGATGCGGACGAGCTGGTCCTGGAGCAGGGGCGAGAACTCCTCGACCGTCAGGCCGAGGACGTCCCGCAGCGGTCCGGGGCAGGGGCCCTCGTGCACGGCGTCGTGCTCGTCGACGATGCCGGAGAAGTACGACACGACGAGCGTGCCGCCTGCCTCGACGTAGCGCTTGAGGTTGTTCCCGGCCTCCTCGGTCATCAGGTACAGGGCCGGTACGACGACAAGGGGATACCTCGACAAGTCACCTTCCGGGTGGGCGAAGTCGACCGTGAGGTGGCGGTCGTAGAGCACCTCGTAGAAGGCGTCGGCGCGCTCGCGCGGGTCGTGGTCCTGGCTGGGGCGCCAGTCGAGGTTCTGCGCCCACCAGGAGTGCCAGTCCCACAGCATCGCCACGTCGGCCTGCGTGCGGGTGCCGCGGACGGTGCTCAACGAGTCGAGGGCGGCGCCGAGTTCGACGGCCTCGCGCCACACCCGGGTGTCGGTGCCGGCGTGCGGGAGCATCGCCGAGTGGAACTTCTCGGCGCCGCGCCGGGACTGCCGCCACTGGAAGAACAGGGCGCCCTCGGAGCCGCGCGCGACATGAGCGAGGGAGTTGCGGGCCATCTGGCCGGGGGCCTTGGCGGGGTTGCGGGGCTGCCAGTTGACGCCGGAGGTGGAGTGCTCCAGGAGGATCCAGGGCGCTCCCCCGGCCACCGAGCGCGTCAGGTCGGCGGCCATGGCCAGGTTGACGTGGGTGCGGCGGCCGTCGGTGATCAGGTAGTGGTCGTTGGTGACGATGTCGACCTCGCGGCCCCAGGCCCAGTAGTCGACGGAGTCGCACTGGCTGAGGGCGGTCATGAAGTTGGTGGTGACCGGTACGCCGGGTGAGAGGCGGTGCAGGATGTCCCGCTCCATACGGAAGTTCTCGCGCATGGTGGCGTCGGCGAACCGCTTGTAGTCGAGTGCCTGGGCCGGGTTGACGGCCGTCGGTGTGCGCCGCGGCGGGTTGATCTGCCCGAAGTCGGTGTAGCGCTGGCCCCAGAAGGCGGTGCCCCAGGCCTCGTTGAGCGCGTCGGCCGTCTCGTACGTCGACTGAAGCCAGCGGCGGAAGTGCGCGGCGCAGGAGTCGCAGTAGCAGGCCGAGACGGGGACGCCGTACTCGTTGTGCACGTGCCACATCGCCAGCGCCGGGTGGTCGCCGTAGCGTTCGGCGAGCTTGGTGGTGATGGTCGCGGCGGCCGTGCGGTAGTCGGCGTTGCTGTGGCAGATGGCGGCGCGCGAGCCGAACTCCAGGCGTACGCCGTCCGGTGTGACGGGCAGGGCCTCGGGGTGGGCGCGGTAGAACCAGACCGGCGGGCAGACGGTGGGGGTGCCCAGGTCGACGCGGATGCCGTGCTCGTGCAGCAGGCCGAGCACGCGGTCCAGCCAGCCGAAGTCGTACACACCCGGTGAGGGCTCCAGCAGGGCCCAGGAGAAGATCCCGACGCTCACCATCGTGACCCCGGCCTCCCGCATCAGCCGGACGTCCTCCTGCCAGACGCTCTCCGGCCACTGCTCGGGGTTGTAGTCCCCACCGAAGGCGAGCCCGGTGAGGCCCCTGGGGTTGGTCTCCGGCATGGAATCTCTCCCGATTTATCGATCATTTGGGAACGTGCACACACGCTGTCGAGGGCGCGAGCCCAACATAACCGCACAGCAACAACCATTGACAAGTGTCCGGGATGTTTCTCTACTGTGAACGCTCACAGAAGCATGGCAGGTCCTCGCAGCGGGCGGGGGCCCCAGGTCAGGGGAGAGATCCATGCCCATCTCACAGCGCCGTCGGCTCTTGTCCAGAGGTGCAGCCACCTGTGTCGCCGTCGCCCTCGGCGCCACCGCGCTCACCGCCTGCGGCTCCGAGGACGGCCAGGCCGAGTCCGGTCCCGCCTCACTGACGTACTGGACCTGGACACCCGGCATGGACAAGGTCGTCGACCTGTGGAACAAGGGCCCGGGCAAGAAGGATCAGATCACCGTCACGGTGAAGAAGCAGGCGTCCGGCGACACGCTGGTCACCAAGATCCTCACCGCGCACAAGGCCGGCAAGGCCCCGGACCTGGTCCAGGCCGAGTACCAGGCGCTGCCGACGCTGGTCAGCAATGACGTGGTCGCGGACATAGCCGGCGAAGTCGGCGACACGGAGGGCAAGTTCGCCGAGGGCGTCTGGCAGCAGACCACGCTGGGCACCGATGCGGTGTACGCGGTCCCGCAGGACATCGGGCCGATGATGTTCTACTACCGCGAGGACCTGTTCAAGAAGTACGGCCTGACCGTCCCGACCACCTGGGAACAGTTCGCCGAGACGGCCCGCGCGCTGAAGAAGAAGGCCCCGGACACGGACCTGACCACCTTCTCCGCCAATGACTCCGGCCTCTTCGCGGGTCTCGCCCAGCAGGCCGGCGCCAAGTGGTGGACGACCTCCGGCGACAAGTGGCAGGTCGGCATCGACGACGCCGCCACCCAGAAGGTCGCCGACTTCTGGGGCGGCCTCGTCAAGGAGGGCGCCATCGACAACCAGCCGATGTACACCCCGTCCTGGAACAAGGCCCTCAACACCGGCAAGCAGATCGCCTGGGTCTCCGCGGTGTGGGCGCCGGGCACCCTGACCACGGCCGCGCCCGACACCAAGGGCAAGTGGGCCATGGCCCCGCTCCCCCAGTGGTCGCAGTCCGACGACGTCACCGGGAGCTGGGGCGGCTCCTCCACCGCCGTCACCACCGACTCCCGGCACAAGGCGGCCGCCGCGAGGTTCGCCGCCTGGCTGAACACCGACGGCGACGCCCTCCAGGCGCTGGCCAAGGAGAGCGGCATCTACCCGGCCGCCACGAACGCCCAGACCAGCGGCGCGTTCGCCACCCCGCCGGACTACTTCTCGAACCAGTCGGACTTCTACACCGAGGCCGCCGAGATCGCGAAGACCACCGCCCCGTCCGCCTGGGGGCCGAACGTGAACGTCGCCTACACGACCTTCAAGGACGCCTTCGGCAAGGCCGCCAAGGACAAGTCGGACTTCGGCGCCGCCCTGAGCACCATGCAGGACGACACCGTCGCCGACCTGAAGAAGCAGGGCTTCGAGGTCTCCGAGTGACCAGCACAAGCCGGAAGGCGTACGGGGTGAAGGGGGCCCCGTACGCCTTCCTCCTCCCCGCGGCGATCCTCTTCGCACTCTTCTTCGCGCTGCCCATCGGCTACGCGGTCTGGCTCAGCTTCCGGAAGGTGAAGGTCTCCGGGCTCGGCCTCGGGGCGGGCGCCCGCAAAGAGGTCTGGGCCGGTCTGGAGAACTACACCGACGCCCTGACCGACGACGAGCTGGTCGCCGGCGCGCTGCGCGTGCTCGGCTACGGCTGCATCGTGGTGCCGGTGATGCTGGGCCTCGCCCTGCTGTTCGCGCTGATGCTGGACTCCGAGAAGGTGCGGCTCGCGCCGTTCACCCGGCTCGCGGTCTTCCTGCCGTACGCCGTCCCCGGCGTCGTTGCGGCACTGCTGTGGGGCTTTCTGTACCTGCCGGACGTCAGCCCCTTCTACTTCGTACTGGACAGGCTGGGCCTGCCGCAGCCCGACCTGCTCGACGGCGGCCCGCTGTATCTCGCCCTGTCGAACATCGCGGTGTGGGGCGGCACCGGCTTCAACATGATCGTCATCTACACCTCGCTCCAGGCCATCCCGGCCGAGGTGTACGAGGCGGCCAGGCTGGACGGCGCCACGCCGCTGCAGATCGCGCTGCGGATCAAGATCCCGATGGTGGCGCCCTCGCTGGTGCTGACCTTCTTCTTCTCGATCATCGCCACCCTCCAGGTGTTCAACGAGCCGACCACCCTGAAGCCGCTCACCAACTCCGTGTCCACGACCTGGAGTCCGCTGATGAAGGTGTACCAGGACGCCTTCGGCAAGGGCGACATCCACGCGGCGGCCGCCCAGGCCACGATCATCGCCCTGGCCACGCTGCTGCTGTCGTTCGGCTTCCTGCGGGCCGCGAACCGTCGGAACAAGCAGGAGGCATCCCGATGAGCTCCCTCGTCGTCGGCAAGGCCGACACGGCCGCGGACGCCGCGCCCGGCGCGGTCCGGGGCCGCCCGCCACTGCGCCGCCGGATCGCACTGATCCCGACGGTCACGCTGCTGCTCGGCGCGGTCTACTGCCTGCTGCCCGTCGCCTGGGTGGTGATCGCGGCGACCAAGTCCGGCAGCGAGCTGTTCTCCACGTTCACCTTCCTGCCGGGCACCGGTTTCGCCGACAACTTCGCGGATCTGAGCGCCTACCGCGACGGGGTGTACTGGCAGTGGATGGGCAACTCCGCCCTGTATGCCGGTCTCGGTGCCCTGCTGTCGACGGTGGTCTCGGCGCTCAGTGGCTACGCCCTGGCGATCTACCGCTTCCGGGGCCGCGAGGCACTGTTCAACGTGCTGCTGGCGGGTGTGCTGATGCCGCCGGTGATCCTCGCCATCCCGCAGTACCTGCTTCTGGCGAACGCCGATCTCACGGACTCGTACCTGTCCGTGCTGCTGCCGCAGATCCTGTCGCCGTACGGCGTCTACCTCTCGCGGATCTACGCGGCCGCCGCCGTGCCGGCCGACGTGGTCGAGGCCGGGCGGATGGACGGGGCGAGCGAGTGGCGGATCTTCACGCGGGTCGCGCTGCCGATGATGGTGCCCGGCATGGTGACGGTGTTCCTGTTCCAGTTCGTGGCGATCTGGAACAACTTCCTGCTGCCGTACATCATGCTCAGCGACGACGAGAGGTTCCCGATCACGCTGGGCCTGTACACGCTGCTCGAACAGGGCGCCAACACCCCGGCGCTGTACACGCTGGTGATCACCGGCGCGTTCCTCGCGGTGCTGCCGCTGGTGGCGCTCTTCCTGGTCATCCAGCGCTTCTGGAGCCTGGATCTGCTCTCCGGGGCCGTAAAGTCATGACCATGAGCAACACGGGGGGCCGACGCAGACCGCCGACGATCCACGACGTGGCGCGCGAGGCCGGAGTCTCACGGGGCACGGTCTCGCGGGTGCTCAACGGCGGGCACTACGTCAGCCCCACCGCCCAGGAGGCGGTCAACGCGGCGATCCGCAAGACGGGTTACGTCGTCAACCGGCATGCCCGCTCGCTGATCACGGGGCGCTCGGACTCGGTCGGCTTCCTGCTCACCGAGCCGCAGGAGAGGTTCTTCGAGGACCCCAATTTCAACGTCCTGCTGAGCGGTTGCACCCAGGCGCTCGCCGCGCACGACATCCCGCTGCTGCTGATGCTGGCGGGCACGAAGGACGAGCGGCGGCGCATCACGCGGTACATCACCGCCGGTCATGTCGACGGGGTGCTGCTGGTCTCCAGCCACTCCGGTGACCGGGTCGCCGAGGAGCTGCGCGAGGCGGGCGTGCCCCTCGTGCAGTGCGGGAAGCCCATGGGGCCCGGCTCCAAGGTGAGTTATGTGGCGGCGGACGACCGCGACGGTGCCCGCGACATGGTGCGCCATCTGCTGTCGCTGGGCCGCCGCCGGATCGGCGTGGTGAGCGGTCCGCTGGACACCCCGGGCGGTGTCGACCGCCTCGCCGGCTACAAGGAGTTGCTGACGGAGGCGGGCGTCGAGATCGACGAGCGGCTCATCACCTCCGGCGACTACAGCCGGGCCAGTGGCGAGGCGGGCACCGAGCGGCTGCTGGCGCAGGCCCCGGACATGGACGCCCTGTTCGTGGCCTCCGACCTGATGGCGCAAGGGGCTCTGGCGGCGCTGCGCCGGGCGGGCCGGCGGGTGCCGGAGGACGTGTCCGTGGGCGGCTTCGACGACTCCGCCGCGGCGACGGAGGCCACCCCCGCCCTCACGACGATCCGCCAGCCCTACGACCGCATCAGCGCCGAGATGGTGCGGCTGCTGCTCGCGCAGATCGGCGGCGAGGACCCGGCGGCGGTGATCCTGCCGACGGAGCTGGTGAAGCGGCACTCGACGTGACGCCAGGCAGGCGCGCCCGCGGCTCGCGAGCGGAGCACGGCGATCGGTCAGGATTCGAGAAGCCGCCAGCCGGTCCCCCGTCCTAGCGTGAAACCACCGGCGAGACACGCCGGCCCCGCTTCACCGAGGAGGACGTCATGACCGCCGGAGTCAGCACGATCATCTACCCCGTCAAGGACCTCGCCCGGGCGAAGGCCCTGTTCAGCGCCCTGCTGGGTACGGAGCCGTATGCGGACGAGCCGTACTACGTCGGCTTCAAGGACGCCGGGCAGGACGTCGGCCTGGACCCCAACGGGCACTCCAAGGGCATGACCGGCCCGGTCCCCTACTGGCATGTGGCCGACATCAGGGCGTCCCACGCGGCCCTGCTGGAGGCGGGCGCCGAGCCGCTCCAGGACGTCCACGACGTCGGCGGCGGCCGGCTGATCGCCTCCGTGAAGGACGCGGACGGCAACCTCGTCGGGCTGCTCCAGGACCCGACCGGCTGAGCCCGCGCCCCGTCGGCGGCGCTTCTGTTGCGCGCGCACTAGTTGCACGGGCAACCAGTGGCCGAATCGGTGTTACCGTGCCGGTATGGCAGTGAAGACGGCCGATGCGGGGCTCGAGGAACGGTGGCGGGACATCCTGTCCGTGCACGCGCGCACGATGTGCGAGATCGACCGCGTGCTGCATCCGCACGGACTGGGCGCGAGCGACTTCGAGGTGCTCGACATCCTCGCGACGGCGACGCCCGCGGAAGGCGAGCAGTGCCGGGTGCAGAACCTGGTCGGACGGGTTCATCTCAGCCAGAGCGCGCTGTCCCGGCTCATCGGCCGGCTGGAGAAGGACGGCCTGCTGGAGCGTTCCGTCTGTGTGGAGGACCGGCGCGGCGTGTACGTCACTCTGACCCGCAAGGGCCGTGACCTGCACGCCGAGGTCCTGCCGTTGCAGCGGGGTGCGCTGGCGCGCATGCTGAACGGCTGACTGCGTGCCGCGGCGGGTCGTCGTTCGACTGCGACGCCGTCGTGGCTCGTCGCGCAGTTCCTCGCGCCCCTGAGGGCGATGTCGTCAGGGGCGTCTACAGCGCGAACTCCGTCCCGTCCGGGAGGACTTCCACGCCCGCCTGCGACACCTGTGCGCGGGCCGTCGAGGCGGGGTCGAGGAGGGGGTTGGTGTCGGCGAGGTGGGTGTAGATGCGGCGGGCGTGCGGGTGTCGGGCCAGGGCGGTGAGGCTGCCGGCCGGCCCGGAGACGGGCAGGTGCCGCACCGCCCCGGCCGGTTCGTCGGCCGCGAAGTGCGTGCCGTCGAGGACGACGCCGTCCGCCGTCGCGACCAGGTCGTCCAGCAGCGGGGACCAGGCGCTCACGCGGGGTGCGTAGACGAGGACGCGCCCGGTGGCCAGGTCCTCGATGCGGTAGACGGTCACCCAGCGGCGGTCCGAGGAACGGCCCGGCACGTACGCCGGTGCCTTTCCCGGGACGGGATGCGCCGTGACGACCAGCCCTCCGGCCAGTACGAACCCGCCCTCGGTGAGGCTGTCCGCCCACTCCCACGGGGCATGGCGGTCCAGGCCCGCCCGTGCCGGGGCCAGGGCGGCCAGTACCGGTGGGGCGGCGTAGGTCTTCAGTCCCCCGGCGTCACGCAGGACGGCCAGGCCCGCCACATGATCGGCCTCGGCGTCGGTCAGGAGGACGCCCCGCACGGGGGTGTGCCGGGGGCCGGGCCACAGGGCGGAGGCGGCGGTGAGCTGGGCACGGATGTCGGGCGAGGCGTTCAGCAGCCACCAGTCGCGGGAGTTGCCGGTGACGGCCGCGCACTCCGGCCCGCGCGTGGGCAGCTTGCCGTCGCGGGCGGCGTCGCACCGCATGCAGGCGCAGTTCCAGCGTGGGAAACCGCCTCCGGCGGCGGTGCCGAGCAGGACGACTCTCAAGACGACCCCCCACCCTTTCGCGTCGGCCCTCCCGGTGGGATCTTCCCTCTCCCTACGGTTGAACCACCCTGTGGCAGGGGGCAGTTCCGGCCGACCTTTCCCCATTGTCCGCGAGGCGGTCCATGACCGCAGCGGCCCGCAAGGCCACCGCTGCCCGGGGGAGATCCTGCCGGACGGCACGCATTGCGCGCGAAGGGGATGAGCGGCCTCCCTGTGGCCGCTCATCCCCTTCGCGGGTCGCTCTGTCGCGTTACGGTCGCGCCAGCAGGGTCCGTACGCCCTCCGACGTCAGCGTCAGCGGGTGTGCGGAGCCGGCGTCGATGGTCAGGGCCAGGTCCTCGGCCGGCCACTGGGAGGCCAGCGCGCCCAGCGGCACCAGGCGGTAGCGCGAGATGTAGGGCAGCAGCTCGGCCATCGCGGGCTCGGAGGTGAAGACGGGGACGACCGGCTCCCCGCCGGGCCGCTCGATGACCGGCAGCGCCACGGCCGCGGGGTCGGTGGCGTCCTCCTCGCCCACGTCGTCGGGCACGGGGACGAGGACGTCGCTGCTCGCGAGCGTGTCCAGCGCCGCCCTGTCCTCGGTGTTGTCGGCCAGCGCGTCCAGCGCCCGCCGGGCCGGTGTGGCGGTGTAGTCGTTCGCGGGTGTGTCCATGGCAGATCCCCTGTCGGCGGCGGTAGTGCGGTCCTGCGGTCCGCCCGGGCGTGATCGCGGGGTGCTCGGTCCCGGCGCGGCCCTGCTCGCGTACCCGATCCGGACTGGAGCATTCCTATGGTTGTCCAGAGGTCAGGGCATTTGATGTCCGCAGGTCAGGGGATCAGCGGGATGTGGCCGGACGGGAGCCCGAGGCGATCGCAGCCGACCCGGCGGGTGAGCGGTTCGGCCATGCTGGGGCCCACGTGGGTCAGGTACGTCGCCGCGTCGCGGAAGTAGCGCTGCATCCGCTCGCCGTCTCGGGCGTGCCGGGAGCCGGCCGTGCGGAAGAGGGTGCCCTGGAGGACGTCCCAGGTCATGCGGCCGGCGTTCAGGAAGATCAGCGCGAGGCGGTTGTCGTCGGCGGTGGTGAAGGGGGCGCCGCCGGTGGCGTTGCGGTGGCAGGTCTCCATCCACTCCTCGGCGGTGCGCTGGAGCGCCGCCTCGGCCGTGTGGATCACACCGAGGGCCTCACCCAGGTGCCGCTGGTAGTCGTGGAGTTCCCCGCGGGTGCGGTCGGGTTCGAGGGTGAGGGGGCGCTCGGCGATCACTCGGGCGTACTCGTCGGCGGCGGCGTACGCGGTGCCGATCATGATGGCGGCCAGCTCGCCGTGGAAGAAGCTGGGCGCCCGCCCCGCGTACATCGGGTTCCCGTGCAGCGCGGAGCCGACGCTGCCGCCCTCGACGGGCAGGTCGAGCAGGCTCGCCTCGCAGGTGAGGTGGGCGGGGATGCGGGCCTGTTCCATGTGGATGCTGTTGGAGCCGCTGCCGCGCAGGCCGAGGACGCCGTGCCAGTCGTCGAGCACCGTCCACACGGCGCGCGGGGCGACGAACAGGACCGGTGGTCCGGGCGGGCCGCCGGGCCGGTCGGGGGCGCGCAGGGTCTGGCCGACGTAGTGGGTGGAGTAGGGGGCGCCCGAGGAGTACGGCCAGGTGCCGTCGAGGACGACGTGGTCGTCGCCGTCGGGCCGGGCGATGCCGATGGGCGCGACCGTGGACGCGGCTCGGAAGTCGCCGTCGGCGCCGAATATCTCGTCCTGCGCCCGCTCCTCGAAGAGGGTCGCGACCTGCAGGACGTGGGCGGCGGTGAGCGACAGGGCCCAGCCGGTGGAGGGGCAGCCGCGGGCGATCTCGGTGACCACCCGGTAGAAGGTGGGCAGGCCGAACTCGAGGCCGCCGTATCTGCGCGGCTGGAGGATCCGGTAGAAGCCGGCCCGCAGGAAGTCGTCGTGGGTGTCCTTGGGGTAGTGCGTGAGCCGTTCCGTCTCCGGCTGGCGTTCGAGCAGGACGGGCCGCAGGTTCACGGCACGTTCGACGATGTCGCGTTCGGTCGGTCCGGGCTCGGGAGCGGCGATCACGATGCCTCCTGACGTGTGGGGCCGTCCGTCTCATGCCGTGGTGCGTGACGCGATACGAGTGATTGAACACGGCAACCGCCTCGGGGTACCGACCGGAAATCGCCAAGTGCCGAAGCCTCCCGCGAACAGTCGTAGCCTGAAGGGAAGGGACAGCTCCCGTCCTGGTGGGCACGGGAGGCACGTATGCGTTACGACGACCGCAGTGCGGCCGGGCGGCTGCTGGCCGAGGAGCTCCAGGAGCTGCGCGGCCGGGATGTGGTCGTGCTGGGCCTGCCGCGCGGTGGAGTGCCCGTGGCGGCGGAGGTGGCCCGGCGGATCGACGCCCCGCTGGATGTCCTGGTGGTGCGGAAGCTGGGCGTGCCCGCGCAGCCGGAGTGGGGGTTCGGGGCCATCGGCGAACACGGGGTCCGCGTCCTCAACCGGGATGTGATCAGCGAGGCCGGGCTGGCCTCCGCCGAGCTGGAGGCCGTGGAGGCGGCCGAGCGGGCCGAGCTGGAGCGTCGGGTGCGCGGCTATCGGCAGGGGCGGACGCCGTTGCCCGTGGCCGGGCGTACCGCGCTCGTGGTGGACGACGGGCTCGCCACCGGGGCCACGGCCGAGGCCGCCTGCCGGGTCGTACGAGGTCAGGGGGCGGCCCGGGTGGTGCTCGCGGTGCCGGTGGGGCCGACGCACAGTGTGGCCCGGCTGCGGCAGGTGGCGGACGAGGTCGTCTGCCCGCAGACGCACCGGATCCTCGGCTCCGTGGGTGCCTGGTACCGGCACTTCGGCCAGGTCCCGGACGCCGAGGTCACATCCCTGCTCGCGAAGGCCGCCCGACCCGGGTCCACCTCCCCCACCGCGGCCGGCCCGGTGGCCTCGTCTCCGTCGGACCGCGAGGTGCTGATCCCGGCCGCCGGCGCCCGGGTGGGTGCGCGGCTGGTCGTGCCGGACGGGGCCGCGGCGGCAGTCGCCTTCGCCCATGGCAGCGGCAGCAGCAGGCACAGCCCGCGCAACCAGTACGTGGCCGCCGCTCTCAACCGCGCGGGGCTGGCCACGCTGCTGCTCGATCTGCTGACCGACGGCGAGGCGCAGGACCGGCACAACGTCTTCGACATCCTGCTGCTCGCCCGGCGGCTGCATGCCGCGTCGGTGTGGCTGCGGGAGGAAACCGGCCTGCCCGTCGCCTACTTCGGGGCGAGCACCGGTGCCGCGGCCGCGCTGGAGGCGGCCGCGCTGTCCGCTTCCGACGTTCGCTCGGTCGTCTCCCGCGGCGGCCGCCCCGACCTGGCCACTCCGGCGGCGCTGGCCCGACTGCGGGCGCCGACACTGCTGATCGTCGGCAGCCGGGACACTCAGGTGCTCAGCCTCAACCGCCTGGCCGCCGACAAGATGCACTGCGAGCACCGGATCGCCGTCGTACCGGGCGCCGCCCATCTCTTCGAGGAACCCGGCACCCTCACCACCGTCGCCGAACTGGCCCGCGACTGGTTCACCACCCACCTGGGCCGGCCCACCGCGGGCACGCCACCGCGCCGATCGGCCTGAGACACCGACTCGGGACGTGCGGCTGGTCGTGGCTGGTTGCGACTGGTTTCGGACGGCCCGGAAGCGCTGGTTCCGCCATCCTCCGGGGTCATGGAGATTGAGTGTTGAACTTATGCCTAAACTCTGGATCCTGTCTGGAGAGGGTCCCTTACGTGAGCGAACCGAACGATCCCGTCTGCCCGGAGTGCGGCACGCCCCGAGCGTCCGACGGAACCCCCGACTGCTCCTGCGGTCGCCGTGTCTCCGACGCCCGGCGCGACGCGCGTGCGGCGGAGCGGGCGGCCGCGGAGGACTTCGATCCGGTGCGGATACGACCGTTCGTGGAACTCGGCGACGGCACGGGTACGGACTGCGGCGGCGGGGCCGAACTCCCCCAGGCATCAAGCGACTTGGCGGGTACGGGGGCCGCCCCCACTCCCCCGCCCTCCGCGCGGGAGTCGCCTGACGAGGCTGCGCTCCCGGACACGGACACGCACGCTGCGCCCCGGCGGAGACCCCGCACCCTTCTCATCACCGGAGCGGGCGTCACCCTGGCCGTCCTGCTGACGGGCGCGTTCGCGGGCGGGCTGTTCACCTACGAAAGCCCTTCGCGCGACCGTGCCGTCTCCGACGACGTCCGCGCGCCCGTCCCGGACGGAACCACCGAGGACGGCACGTCCCCGGAAGGACAGTCCGCCGCCGTACCCTCCGCATCACCGTCCCGCAGCTCGACGCCTTCTCCCGGCACGCCCCCGAGCGACGACTCCCCGGCTCCGAGCGCCTCTTCCTCGACTCCCTCCAAGGCCCCGTCCAGCGCGGGCGTCACCACCAGCGCGGTTCCCGAACCGAGCGACGCGCAGGGACGGCCCCCGGTCCTGCGCCGCGGCGACCGGGGCCCGGAGGTCGTCGAACTCCAGTTGCGCCTGCGCCAGATCGGCCTCTACTCCGCAGAGGCGGACGGCGACTTCGATCGCGAGGTCGAAAACGCCGTCCGCACCTACCAGCTCACCCGCGTCATCCTCAGCGACGAGTCGGGCGCCTACGGCAGCACGACCCGGACGATGTTGGAGTCGGAAACCTCCGAGCCGTGAGGTCCGAGCCGTGGGCCGTCAGTGCCGCCGACCGGCGCCTCCCAGGCCACGGGACAGGACCCGACACGGCAGCGCCCGTTCGTCGGCTTGACCGGCCCCGTCGCCGACCACCCGGTACACGGACACGCCGGGCACCCGGGCCACGGTCTCCGTCAGCCGTCCGTCCGTGAAGAGCGCGCCGGTGCCGTCATCGAGGGCCCATCCGGCGGGCAGGGCACCCGTCGCCACGGCCGACCGGTAGGAGCGGCGGCGCCCGGGTTCGCTGTCGTAGTGCGGGCACACCGAACCCGGCAGCAGCCCCAGGCCGTCCGGCAGGTGGGTGAGCGGGCCGAAGGAGTCGGTGTGCGAGCCCTGCGCCCAGCAGTTGGCGCCCGCGCTGATGCCGCACAGCAGGGTTCCGTGGTCGTAGGCCTCCCGCAGCAGTTGGTCCACGCCGTGCACGCGCCACACCGCGAGGAGGTTGGCCGTGTTGCCGCCACCCACATAGACGACGTCCTGGGCGAGCACGAAGGTGCGCAGGGCGTCATGGTCGAGCTTCCTGTCGAACAGGTGCAGGACGGAGGGGTCGCAGTGCGGGCGGTCGCGGAATGCGGTGAGGAAGTTCTCGGTGTACCCGGGGGCGTCGCCGCTGGCGGTGGGCAGGAAGCACACCTTGGGGCTGGGCGTACGCGCGTGTCCCAGGAGCCAGTCGTCCAGCAGGCCGTCCTCGTCGGTGGAGAAGCCTCCGCCGAGGAGGGCCACCCGGGGCTGGGGGCTCACGTCGTCCTCACAGGGGGTGTCCCTTCGTCCGTCGCCGGGCTCGGTGCGAGCGTCTCCTGTGCGCGGACACGCCCGCGGCGCAGCGCCAGTGTGCCCAGGAAGCCGAGTGCGAGGGCCGCGAGAACGCCGAGGTTGGCGTAGGCCCAGGCGCCGGACCTGCCGCCGAGGCCCAGCGGGTGCAGCAGGTATCCCTGCCAGTCCAGCCAGTTCGCCGTCGAGTTGGTGACCAGGCCCCAGCCGAGGGCGGTGCCCGTGAGCGTCAGGAGCAGTGGGGTGAGTGCCACGTCGCCGTAGCGGCCGGTCGGACGGTACAGGTCGGGCTCGGCGTAGTCGCGGCGGCGCAGGGCCAGGTCGGCGAGCATGATGCCGCACCAGGCGGCGATGGGGACGCCGAGCGTGGTGAGGAAGCCCATGAACGGGCCGAGGAAGTCGTCGGCGACGAACACGATGTAGACCGAACCGACGATCATCAGGACGCCGTCGAAGAGGGCGGCCACGTAGCGCGGTACGCGCAGGCCCGCCGAGAGCAGGGCCAGGCCGGACGAGTAGATGTCGAGGACCGCGCCGCCGACCAGGCCGAGGACGGCGACGACCGCGAACGGGATCAGGAACCAGGTCGGCAGGATCGTCGTCAGCGCGCCGATCGGGTCCGCGGCGACGGCCGTGGCGAGGTCGGCGGAGGAGCCGGCCAGCAGGAGGCCGAAGACGAGGAGGAGCAGCGGGGCCAGGGACGCACCGAAGGTGGTCCAGCCGATCACACCCCGGCTCGACGAGGTGCGCGGCAGATAGCGGGAGTAGTCGGCGGCCGCGTTGACCCAGCCGAGGCCGAAGCCGGTCATCATGAAGACCAGCGCGCCGATGAACTCCTGGGCGGAGCCCGCCGGTACGGCGCTGACGGCGGACCAGTGGATGTGGTCGGCGACCAGGCCGACGTAGATGATCGTGAGCACGCCGGTGACCACCGTGATCACTGTCTGGAGCCGCATGATCAGGTCGAAGCCCATGACGCCGACGACCACGGTCAGCGCCCCGACCAGGACGAGGGCCACCACTTTCGTCTCGGTCCCGCCGCCCCAGCCGAGCCGGCCGAACACGGTCGCGGTGGCCATGGTCGCCAGGGCACACAGAACGGTCTCCCAGCCGACGGTGAGGACCCAGGAGATCACCGACGGCAGACGGTTGCCGCGCACGCCGTACGCGGCGCGGCCGAGCACCATCGTGGGCGCGGAGCCGCGCTTTCCCGCCACGGCGACGAACCCGCACAGCAGGAAGGAGAAGACGATGCCGACGGCTCCCGCGACCAGCGCCTGCCAGAAGGAGATGCCGAAGCCGAGCGCGAAGGCACCGTAACTCAGACCGAGGATGGACACGTTGGCCCCGAACCAGGGCCAGAACAGGGTGCGGGGCGTTCCCTTGCGTTCGGCGTCGGCGATCACGTCGAGGCCGTGGGTCTCCACCTGGAGCCTTCGGCTCGGGGAGCTGCCGTCGAGGGGGTCCGGGGGTGTGATCATTCCGGCATCGTCGCACCGCTCGTCCCACCGCGGAACACCGTCTCCAGGTGTCCGTCGCGCTGGTTGCCATGCCGGAGTCACTCGTCCGAGTGGCTCATGGTGTACCGGTTGCCGTCAGAGGGTGATCTTCATATGACATCAGCACCCCACTCACAGGAGTACGAATGCGTATTCGCACTGCACTTGCCGCCACCGCCCTCGGCGCTCTGGCCGTCTTCGGCGGCGCCACCGCCGCCCACGCCGACGTCGACGACCAGAGCAGCGTCGGCAGCCAGGGGACCCAGGGCTGGCAGGGGCCCTCGTTCGACGACCAGGGTGGCGCGGGCTTCGGCGCTGAAGGAGACCAGGACTCGGAGCAGGGCCAGGACTTCGGTGACGCCGAGGGCTCGTTCCTCCAGTAGGGAGCGGCTTCGGGCCTCACCGTCGAGGACGCCTCGTATGCGTTGCGCACACGAGGCGTCCTCGCCGTGTCCGCTCCACGACGGCCCGCCGCAGCGGCCGGTTCCGGTGCCTCAGCCCAGTCGCTTCAGCAGTTCCACGGCGAGCGGGGCGGACGAGGCGGGGTTCTGACCGGTGATCAGGTTGCGGTCGACGACCACGTTCGGCACCCACGAGTCGCCCGCCTGGACCTGCACGCCGGCCTCGGTGAGCCGGTCCTGGAGCAGCCACTTGGCCCTGTCGGCCAGACCCGCCTGGGTCTCCTCGGAGTTGGTGAACGCGGCCACCCGGTAGCCGGCGAAGGTGTTGGTGCCGTCGGCGCCGGTGGCGGCGAGCAGTGCGGCCGGGCCGTGGCAGACGACGCCGAGCGGCTTGCCGGAGTTCAGGGCGAGGGTCAGCAGCCGGCCGGAGTCGGCGTCGACCGCGAGGTCCTCCATCGGGCCGTGGCCGCCGGGGTAGAAGACGGCGGCGTAGTCGTCGAGGTGCACGTCCTCCAGTCGGACCGGCTCCCGCAGCTCGGTCATCGCGTCGAGCACGGCGGCGATCCGGTCGGCGTTCTCCTGCCCGCCGTTGGCCTCGGCCGCGAGGCTGCCCTTGTCGACGGGCGGTACGACACCACCCGGTGTGGCCACGACGATCTCGTGACCTGCGGCCTTGAACGCCTCGTAGGGCGCGGCGGCCTCCTCGGCCCAGAAGCCGGTGGGGTGCTTGGTGCCGTCGGCCAGCGTCCAGTGGTCGGCGCCGGTCATCACGAACAGGATCTTCGACATGAGGGGGCTCTTTCGCGAGGGGTTCATTGGAGGCCCGGACGCCGTGCGCACGGAGCGTCAGGACGTCGATGTCCCGACGGTACGCAAGATCAGCCATTGGAATCCAATAGGCTCATCCATATGAGACATAGGGATTCCAATGAGGAGGAGGGCGGGGGCCGGCTCGGGGGCACGGCGCCGGTGGACCTGAACCTTCTGCGCACGTTTCTCGCCGTGTACCGCACCGGCTCCTTCACCGCCGCCGCCCGCCTGCTGGGCCTGTCCCAGCCGACGGTCACCACGCAGATCCGCACCCTGGAGCGGCAGCTCGACCGGGAGCTGTTCCAGCGTCTGGCGCGCGGCGTGTCCCCCGGTCCCTACGCCGACGAACTCGCCTCCCGGATCGTGGAGCCGCTGGACGCCCTCGCCACGGTAACGGGACCGGGCGGCTCGGCCGACGTCCACCCGGCGGAACCCGTGCATCTCGCCGGTCCGGCCGAGCTGCTGACCCACCGTGTGATGCCGTCCCTCGCGCCGCTGGTCGACCGGGGCGTACGTCTGCGCATCACCGCGGGCCTGACCGAACCCCTCCTGGAGGAGCTGCGGGCGGGCCGCTACGACCTGGTGCTGTCGACCTACCGGCCGCGCGGTCGGGCCCTGGCCTCGGTGCCGCTCGCGGACGAGGAGTTCGTGCTGGTCGCGGCTCCGGTCTGGGCGGAGCGCATCGGCGCTCCGGCGCGGATCGCGGCCGAAGGGCCCGCCGCGCTGCACGGCGTGCCGCTCGTCGCGTACGCCGAGGACGTGCCGATCGTGCGCCGCTACTGGCGTCATGTGTTCGGCAGGCGTCTGGTGCGCCACCCGGCGGTCACCATGCCGGACCTCAACGCGGTCAGGGCCGCGGTGACGGGCGGCACGGGGTTCAGTGTGCTCCCCCGCTACCTGTGCTCGGCCGAACTGGCCTCGGGCGAGCTGGTCCTGCTGCACGACCCGGACGATCCGCCCATCAACACCGCCTTCCTCGTCCAGCGCCCGGGCTCTTCCGGAAACCCTCATGTCGACCGGGTCCGCGACCACCTGCTGGAGATCGCCCGCGACTGGTGACGCCCCGCGGCTCACCCGGTGTCGGCCCGCAGCGCGTGGGTGCGCAGCGCCAGCAGGCCTCGAACCGGAAGCGCGGGTCGCCGAGCCGGTCGCCGAACAACTCCTCGAGCTGACGCAGGCGTTTGCGGGCCGTCTGCGGATGGATGCCCAGCGCCTGGGCGACCTCGGGAGCGGTACGGCCCCAGGACATCAGCAGGGCGTCGAGGGTCTCGGCGAGCCGGGCGGCCCGTCCCCGGGGCAGGTCCGCGAAGACGCCGAGCACCCGGCGGCCGATCAACTGCCCGATGGGGGCGCCCCGCAGCAGGTGCAGCTCCGCCAGCTCGTCGTCGACGCGCAGGAATGCCCCGGCGCCGCCCGGCCCGGTCGGGGCTTGCGCACGCCGGTCGATGGCGAGGCGGGCGCACTGGAGGGACAGCCATGTCTCGTGCGGGGGAACCGTCGGGCCCACGACGGCGACCCGGCCCCGGGCGGCGTCGCGCACCCGGTCGATCAGTCCGCTCGTCTCCGGTTCGGGCACGATCAGGACGAGGTCGCTGCCCCGGCTGAGGGAGAGCACTTCACCGTCCGCGCCCGGCACCGGGAAGCGCCCCGCCGATCGTACGATCACGGACGCGACGGCACCTGGCAGCGCCCAGCGGGCCCGCTCGGCCAGCGGCCCCAGCGGTGCGCGCTCCTCACCTCGCGGCGGCTCCAGCAGCTTTTCCACCAGGGCTCGGCGGGCCCGCTTCACCTCGCCCTCCGAGCGCAGTTGCGCGGCGAGGAAACCTTTCACCGACTCGTTGGACAGCGCGTTGATGTGGATCAGCACGGCTTCGTGCAGGGTCAGGACGGTGCCGGGCGGCAGCGATGCCTCCTGCACGAACTCGGCGTAGCGCCGGCTGCCCACGCGTGCGCCGACCCGGAAGGCGGCCTGGAGGGCGTCCGTCGTCCGGCCGTTCAGGAACTCGATGCGCCCGAGGTGGCGGAAGTGGTCGAGGTGGTGGTCCTGGGCACTGTCGGGGTGCTCGATCAGCTCCGCGAACTGGAGCACGGCCCGGCGGATCGACTCGGTCAGATCGCGGCCGACGGCGGAGTCGAGCGGGCGGCGGTAGGCGGGGACCTCGTCGCGGATCGCCCGGGTCATGTCGGCGACGATGTGCTCGGTCCGGGAGCGGATCAGCGCGGCGAGCACCGGGGGCAGCTCGTGCCACGGCTGACGCGTGAACGTCTCGGCCTGTGCCGTCATCGCGGTGGCTCCGTCTCGGGCGGCGGGTGCGCGGTGGCGGGCGCGCGGCACGCCCGCCATGCGTGGCCGGCGGTGGCACGCCCGGAAGCTGCGCCTGGTGAGGCACAGCCCGGGAAAGGTGTCACGCCCATGACATCTTTCTCGTCTCCCTCCTCGACTCTCCTGGTCGGCTCCCGCGGGCAACGCGAGTGTTGATCCGACGTTACGCGCCAGTAGCTTCCGTGTCTCGCTCTTGTGACAAGGCTTCACATCGTCCTGACCGATCCCCTTGCGGCCAGGCCGCACGGATCCGCCGGCGCTCCCCACGACCAGTCAGAGGAGCCCCACATGCGCACCCGCAGACTGCGACACACCCCACGCCGTCGCCTGCTGACCACGTCCCTGGCCGGGCTCACGGCGGCCGTCTGTATCGGCGTGGTCGGCGTCGACCGGTCCCAGGCGACACCGGACCCGGGCGACGCCGTGCCGGTCGCGGCGTCCGATCCGGCCGGTCCGCCCCAGGACGACTTCGCGTCGGCGTTCGCGTACTCCCTCGCCCACCCGACGGCCGTGCCCTCCGGCGCCAACGACTTCGCCTGCCGCCCCGGTGCCGCGCATCCGCGTCCCGTCGTCCTCGTGCACGGCACCATGGAGAACCGCTACGACAACTGGGCGGCGCTGGCACCGCGGCTGAAGGAGGCCGGGTACTGCGTCTTCGCCCTCAACCACGGCGGCAGTTCGGGCCCGCTGCTGGGCACCGAGGACATGGCCGCCTCCGCCCGGCAGCTCGCGGACTTCGTCGACCGGGTCCTGGCCGCGACCGGCGCCGCGAAGGTCGACCTCGTCGGGCACTCGCAGGGCGGCATGATGCCGCGTTACTACATCAAGAACCTGGGGGGCGCGGCGAAGGTCGACAAGCTCGTCGCCCTCACCCCGTCCAACCACGGCACCACGTTCTCGGGCCTGGGCCTGCTCGCCCTGGTGATCCCCGGCGGCAACGCGGTTCTCGGAGCGGGCTGCATGGCGTGCAGCCAGCAGCTCATCGGCTCGGACTTCCTCAAGGACCTGAACGCCGGCAGCGAGACCGACCCGGGCGTCACCTACACAGTGATCACCACCCGGTACGACGAGGTCGTCACCCCCTACACCTCGGCCTATCTCGACGCGGCCCCCAACGTCACCGACGTCAAGCTCCAGGACGTATGCCCCGCCGAGTTCACCGACCACATCGGCATCAGCTACAGCGACCTGGCCGGACGCCTCGTCCTGAACGCGCTCGACCCCGCCCACGCCCAGCGCCCGACCTGCTGAGGCGACGCGCGTTTCCCATGGCCGTGCGGAGCGCTCCGCACGGCCATGGGGCGCGTTCAGTACTTCTTCGCGCCCGCCACGATCGCCTCCCGGATGCGGTGGTACGTCCCGCAGCGGCAGACGTTGCGGATCTCGTCGAGGTCGGCCTCGCTGATCTCGCGGCCCTCCTGGCGGGCCTGGCGGACCTTGGCGACGGCGGTCATGATCTGGCCGGGCTGGCAGTAGCCGCACTGGGCGACGTCGTACTCCAGCCAGGCCTCCTGCATCGGGTGCAGTTCGCTGCCGACCGTGGCGGGCAGGCCCTCGATGGTGGTGACCTCGTCGGTGGGGCGCAGATCCTTCACGGGGACCGAACAGGGGTTGAACGCCTTGCCGTTGATGTGGCTGGTGCAGGCCTGGCAGACGCCGAGCCCGCAGCCGTACTTCGGTCCGGTGACGCCGAGGACGTCCCGCAGCACCCACAGCAGCCGTACGTCGTCCTCGATGTCCACGGTGACGGACTCGCCGTTGAGGATGAAGGTGTGTTCGGGCACGGGAGCTCCTAGAAGGCGCGGCTCAGGCCGTCGGTGGGGGACGCGGGGATCGGCGGGGTGGTGGGCAGCGGCTCGAAGCCGAGCGGTTCGTCGTGGTTGAGGGGGAAGGTCGTCGGCATCGTGCCCGTCGCGCGTCCGTAGGCGCAGGCCACGGCCGCCATCGCGCCCGCGACGGCCAACTCCCCCGCACCGCCCGGGGTGTCGGTGGTCGGCGGCATCACGATGATCTCCAGTTCCGGCGGGGTGTTCCACTGGCGGGTGTAGAAGTAGTTGTCCCAACTGCCCTCCAGGAAGTGCCCGTTGTCGAGGTGCAGTCCGGAGCTGAGCGTGATCGCGATGCCGTCCATGATGCCGCCCATCATCTGGGCGTCGAGGCCGCGCGGATTCACCGCCAGACCCACGTCCACGGCGCACACGACCTTCGTCACGCGCGGGCCCGTGTACGCGTCGGGGATCTCGCGTCCGGTGGTCTGCGGGCGGCAGTCGATCTCGGCGAGGACCGCGACGTACGCGTGGTACTCGGGGTGGAGCGCGATGCCCTGCGCCGTCCCGGCCGGCATGGCACGGCCCCACTCCCCCGCCTCGGCGACCCTGTCGAGGACGGCCCGTGCCCGCTCGTCCTTGAGGAAGGAGCGGCGGAACCGGTAGGGGTCCTTGCCCATGCGCCTGGCCAGCTCGTCCACCACCAGCTCCTGGGCGCAGCGCACGTTGGGCGAGTAGATGTTGCGCATGGAGCCGGTGTTGAAGCCCTTGTCGGTCTCGCTGAGGAGCTGGGTGACGACGCCGAAGTGGTAGGGCGTCTGCTGGGTGAGGGTGAAGATCGTCTCGGAGAAGGTGAGGTCGCCGACGGGCAGGCGGCTGGCCTCGGCGGTGATGATCTCGCCGACGCCGTGGCCGAAGTCGGTGGCCACGGAGGTGTGGCGCTGGTCGTAGGTGAGCACCTGGCCGAGCGCGTAGGTGGCGCGCACCCGTGAGGTGGACATGGGGTGCGTGCGGCCCTGACGGAAGTCGTCGGTGCGGTGCCACATCAGCTTGACCGGCTTGCCCATGGCCCGCGAGACCTCGGCGGCCTCGCCTGCGGCGTCGTGGAACAGCTTGCGGCCGAAGGAGCCGCCGCCCTCCGTCACATGGACCTTGACCGCGCTCACCGGGAGTCCGAGCTTGAGCGCGATCTCCTCCTGGGCGACGATCGGCGCCTTCAGGCTCGCCCAGATCTCGGCCGAGTCCTCACGTACGTCTGCGACGGCGCAGTTGGTCTCCAGGGCGCTGTTGCTGGCGAAGTGGAAGGTGAACCGGGCGTCGACCGACTTGGTCAGCAAGTCCAGCCCCGGAAGCGGGAGTTCGGCCTTGCGCAGCTTGTCGCGGATGCTGTCGTCGGAGGCGTCCTCGGCGGTTCCGGGGCCCCAGTCGACCTGGAGCGCGCGGACCGCGTCGATGCACTGCCCGAAGGTACGGCCGCGTACGGCGACGCCGGTCGGGACGCGGACGACGTCGCTGATGCCGGGCATGGCCCGCACCGCGTCCAGGTTGCGCACCGAGCGGACGGTGCCGTTGATCGTCGGCGGCCGGCACACCATCGTCGGCAGCGCGTCCGGCACCTGCACGTCCATGGCGAACTTCTTGCGGCCGGTGACCGCCGCCAGCGCGTCGACGCGCCGCCGTGCGGTGCCGATCACCTTGAAGTCGGCGGGCTCCTTGAGGGTGACGGCGACCTGGTCGGTGGTCATCGAGGCGGCCTTCTCGGCGAGTTCGCCGTAGCCGAGGCTCTTCCCGGTCACCGTGGAGGTGATGACCCCCGCCTTCGCCCTCAGGATGCCGACGGCCTCCCCCAGTTCGAGCGCGGCGGCCTTCAGCAGGCGGCCGCGGGCCACGGCGGCTGCGACGCGGATCGGGGTGTAGGTGGAGATCGTGGTGTTCGAGCCGCCGGTGATCTGGTTGAAGAGCAGCTCGGGCCGCGCGTCGGCGAGGGTGACGTGGATCTTCTCCAGCGGCAGGTCCAGTTCCTCGGCGACCAGCATGGCGCTGGAGGTGGTGATGCCCTGGCCGACCTCGGCCCTGGGCAGGGCGAAGGAGGCCGTGCCGTCGCTGTCGAGCCGGATGGTGATCAGGTTCGCCGTCGGCAGTGCGGCGTGGGTGAGCATGTCGTTGAGGTCGTAGATCTCGGCCGGTCCGGGCAGCGAGGGGACCGCCGCCGCGGCCTCGGTGGGCGCGAGGACCGCCTCGCCGAGCGGTGCGGCCACGGTCAGCGTCGACGCGGCGACCACATAGCCGAGGAAGCGGCGTCGGCTGACGGCGTCGGGGGCGGCGCCGGACACGGGGTCCGGCCGCTCGGAGCGGTGATGGGTTCCCATCGGGTGACCTCCCGGCGACGTGGCGTGCGGCCGTGCTCGGCGGCTCCTGACTGTGCACGGCCCGCACGCGTTCCGGAAGATCCCGGCGGCGCTTCGACACGCAACGCCCACAACCCGCCTCACCTGTGAAGCCCCTGGCCGGGCGAGGCGGGACGAACCGGGTCGGGTCGCGGCCTCTGTTCACAAAGCGCCCTTTGCGGAATGTCCCGGCCCACGCCCGTTCGCGCGGGCGCAGGCCGGGACGGGACCTCACGTCGATCCGCACCCGGGGGCGCTGATCAGCGTGCGGACCCTTGGGACACCCCTCGGCCGGCGCAACCGCCGGCGGCGCACCGCGTCAGCCACTGGTCGAAGTCGGCGTCGTAGCGGGTGCCGATGTCGGTGGCGTAGACGGCGTGGCCGCCGGCGTAGTCGCCGACCCGGAAGCGGGCGAGCATGCGGTGGATGTCGTCCGGGTGCTTCTCGAACATGTAGCGGACGGCGAGGTAGCCCCACGGGTAGGTGCGGGTCACGTCGCTGTTGGTGTACGTGTTCTGGAACAGCGTGCTCAGGCGGTAGGTGTGCCTGCCCGCCTCGGTGACCGCCTGGTCGTAGGTGATGCCGCGGTAGCCGTAGGAGACGTACTCGGCCACCCCCTCGATCCACCACACGTCCGGCACCGACGTCTGCTCGGCGAAGTCGCCCTTCATGTTGTGGCGGGCGTCGAGGTAGTGCGTGTACTCGTGGTTGAGGTTCCAGATCCGGGCGGCGTGCCCGGTGTCCTGGCTCTTCTGGTACATGACCGCGTACGGCTCGTTCGCGGGGTCGGCCGGGTCGCCGATCAGGGTCATGCCGCCGTTGTCGGTGCTGATGCCGAAGATCGCCCCGGCGTACGTCCGGTAGTCCTCACGGCTGGCGAAGACGAAGAGGTCGAGGGTCGACAGGTACTGGCCCGGGATGGGCCCGTCGTCCCGGACGAGGTCGTGGACGTACGCGTCCTGGCGCAGCACGCTCGCGCACGCCGCGTCGAGGTCCGCGGCGGTGAGCGACTGGGCCCGGATGCTGCGGGCGGCGTCGCAGCCGTGGGTGATCGGCAGGGCGGCGCGCATCAACTGGCCGGTCAGGTCGCAGACGCCGTAGTAGGAGCAGTTGGCGCGGTCGTAGGAGTCGGCCTGGGTCGCCACGGCCACCCACAGACCGGCGGTGGGGCCGGTGATGCGGGTCGTGTCCAGCAGGTGCTTGGCCTGCGGGCGCACCGTGGTCCGCAGGGCCGGGTGCTCGACGTAACGGGCCACGTTCATACCGGCGTTGGAGGTGAGGTACGCGCGGTCGGAGCCCAGCAGGTCGAGGTGGCCGAGGGCGAAGTCGTGGAGGGTGCGCACGACGGACGGGTCCGCGGTGACCGCCCTGACGTACTCCGCGTTCCAGTTGCCGCGCCAGAGCGGGGTGTACACGGAGTTCACGGCCGCAAGCATGCTGAAGACGGCGTCGTAGGAGCTGTCGTAGGCCTTGAGTATCCGCTGGTAGACCCTCAGATAGCGGGCCTGCTGGTCGGCGCTGTCGGTGAGGATGACGACCTCGCCCAGCACGTCGCCGTTGGCGTCGGTGACGTCCCCGGAGTGCGGGCGGGCGAAGAAGGCGTCAAGGCCGCGGGTGGTGTTGCGGGTCAGGACCGCGCCGTACGGGCCGACGTCGTCCGGGTGGTTGAACTGCACGAAGTAGCCGGCCCGCAGGAACAGGACGAGTTGCCACACGCCGGAGGAGTTGTCGCCGTTGTAGGCCCGTGCCGCGCGGGTGAACGCCTCGGCGATCGTGACCATCTGGGCCTCGCGGAAGACGGCACGCGCGTCGTTGCCGGTGATCCCGAACAGGGTGTTGACGCAGTCCGTGGCCGAGGCCTTCACGAACGCGACGAGGGCAGCGCCGGTCCTGCCGCCGAAGTCGCCGGGAGTGCACGGGGCCGCCCGAAGGCCCGGCTCCGCACTCGGACGGGTCGGGACGCGCGACGGAGTCAGGGGCGGCAGGTGGGTGCGGTTCAGCGGCCGGTCCTGCACGGCGGGACGGGCGGCGGTGTCGACGGTGGGGCCGGTCGGTGGCGGCGGTGCCGTGCCCCGGGATGCGGCCGGGGTGGCGTCGGCGCGGGACGCGGGTGTCGCGAGTGCCGGCGTCGACAGTAAGCCGCAGACGGTGACGCAGACGGCGAGGGCCGTGGTCATGCGTCTGGGCAGCGCGAAGCGGTAGCGCATCTGGATTCCTCCACGGACGGATGCGCCTCTGAGTGGGGTGCTGAGGCGCGTGAGGCAATGTCTCAGCGCCGCGCCGACTCAACAATGGTGTGTGACATAGCACATGGCGTGGAGGAGTCATAACGCCCCGACGCCGACAGTGAGTTGCGGCTAGGCCCCGGGCACGCTCCACATGCGCGCGGCCCAGGTCCTCAAGTGCGGTGACTGCGCGATGAGTTGGCGGTGCGCCTCGGCGGCGGACTGGAACAGGGCGTCGGCCAGCTCCTCGGCGACGGTCGCCCGCCGCCAGGCCAGCACGTACCGGCACCACAGCGGCGTCCCGGCGAGCGGCTTCACGACCACGTGCGGGATCGGCCGCATCGTCGGCTGCACGACGGCGACGCCGAGCCCGTCGGCGATCATCCCCTGCAACTGCTGCTGGTCGCCGAGGAATTCGTGCACGGCCGCGGGTGTGAACCCGGCCGCCGTGCAGGCCGTGTAGAAGACGCCCGGCCATCCGGCCCCGTCGTCGGGCGTCAGGAACCAGG
Organism: Streptomyces sp. NPDC036764; assembly: GCF_055609385.1. NCBI lineage: Bacteria > Bacillati > Actinomycetota > Actinomycetes > Kitasatosporales > Streptomycetaceae > Streptomyces > Streptomyces sp. NPDC036764. Next base: position 62,163 of record NZ_JBVJPT010000011.1, on the reverse strand, counting down.
CCTCCTCGGCGAGGTCGGCGAGCGCGACCTGGGTGCGCTGGGCGAGCGGGTGCCGGGACGGCAGGGCCACGAACGTCGGCTCGGTGACGATGCCGCGGTGGGCCACCGCGTCGGAGTGCTCCAGCTCCCGGCCGGGGTAGTCGGCGGCGATGGCCGCGTCCACCACGCCGTCCTCAAGCAGCTCGACGATCCGTGACGACGCGTAGACGCTGCTCAGCGCGAGTGAGACGTCCGGCAGGCGGGTGCGCAGGCCCGACACCATGCCGGCCAGCATCGGGGAATTGGTCGCGGCCACCCGCAGGGGCCGGCCTTCGGACGCGGTGGCGGCGGACGGACGGCGCCCGATCGCGTCGGCGCGGGCGAGGACGTCGCGCGCCTGGGCGACGACCTCGAAGCCGTACGGGGTCAACCGCACGCCCGTCGAGCCGCGTTCGAAGATCGACTCGCCGAAGTACCGCTCGATGCGCCGGAGTTGGGTGCTCATCGCGGGCTGCGAGTAACCGAGCTCGGCCGCGGCCCGGCCGACGCTTCCCGCATCGGCGATGGCACACAGCACACGCAGATGCCGTAGCTCCAGCTCCACCCGCTCACTCCTCCTCCGTTGTCGACAGAGCCCGCCCGAACAAAAGGGGCGAATAACAGCAATAGCACACACTCTCGCTGCGCACAGACCCCCCTTTGAACACTCGTCGGAACCTGCGGTTAGCATATGAGCGCCACCTAGCTCGAAAGATAGGCCCGTGACTGTCAACGACGACTCGTTCACCAACTGGAAGAACCGCGAGGAAATCGCGGAGTCGATGATCCCGATCATTGGGAAGCTGCACCGGGAGCGGGACGTGACCGTCCTCCTCCACAGCCGCTCCTTGGTGAACAAGTCGGTGGTCAGCATTCTGAAGACCCACCGGTTCGCCCGGCAGATCGCCGGTGAGGAGCTCTCGGTCACCGAGACGCTGCCGTTCCTGAAGGCCCTCACCGAGCTGGACCTCGGCCCGTCGCAGATCGACATCGGCATGCTGGCCGCGACGTACAAGGCCGACGACCGCGGTCTGACGGTGGAGGCGTTCACCGCCGAGGCCGTCGCGGGTGCCACCGGCGCCAACAAGATCGAGCGCGGCGAGGGACGCGACGTCGTCCTGTACGGCTTCGGCCGCATCGGCCGCCTCGTGGCCCGCCTGCTGATCGAGAAGTCCGGCTCGGGCAACGGTCTGCGGCTGCGGGCCATCGTCGTGCGCGGCGGCGGCGACCAGGACATCGTCAAGCGCGCCTCGCTGCTGCGCCGTGACTCCATCCACGGCCAGTTCCAGGGCACGATCACGGTCGACGAGGCGAACAGCACGATCATCGCCAACGGCAACGAGATCAAGGTGATCTACGCGAACGACCCCTCCGAGGTCGACTACACCGCGTACGGCATCAAGAACGCCATCCTGATCGACAACACCGGCAAGTGGCGCGACCGCGAGGGCCTGTCCACGCACCTGCGCCCCGGCATCGACAAGGTCGTGCTGACCGCGCCGGGCAAGGGCGACGTCCCCAACATCGTGCACGGCGTCAACCACGACACGATCAAGCCGGACGAGCAGATCCTGTCCTGCGCCTCCTGCACCACCAACGCCATAGTCCCGCCGCTGAAGGCGATGGACGACGAGTTCGGTGTGCAGCGCGGTCATGTGGAGACCGTCCACTCCTTCACCAACGACCAGAACCTGCTGGACAATTACCACAAGTCCGAGCGCCGTGGCCGCAGCGCGCCGCTGAACATGGTCATCACCGAGACCGGCGCCGCCTCGGCCGTCGCCAAGGCGATGCCCGACTTCAAGGCCCGGATCACCGGCAGCTCGATCCGCGTCCCGGTCCCGGACGTCTCGATCGCGATCCTCAACCTGCAGCTCGGGCGCGAGACGAGCCGCGAGGAGGTCCTCGACTACCTGCGTGACGTGTCGCTGACCTCGCCGCTGCGCCGCCAGATCGACTTCATCACGGCGCCCGACGCGGTCTCCAGCGACTTCATCGGCTCCCGCCATGCCTCGATCGTGGACGCCGGCGCGCTGAAGGTGGAGGGCGACAACGCCATCCTCTACCTCTGGTACGACAACGAGTTCGGCTACTCCTGCCAGGTCATCCGCGTCGTCCAGCACGTCTCCGGGGTGGAGTACCCGACCTACCCGGCCCCGGCGGTCTGATCCCGCCCGACCGTCAGCGCCCGACCGCCCGGTGCCGCACGAGCGCGCGCCGGGCGGTCGCCGCGTTCTCATCCGCTCAGTGGCCCCGGAACGCCTCCTCCAGCCACCACGCCCCATGGTCGGCGACCACCTTGGCGTCGATCAGCAGCGGCGCCGCGCGCGGCCCGGCGACCCAGTCCGCCACCGCCTTGAGGTCGGCCCGCGTCCGCACGGTCACCGCCTCGAAGCCGTAACCCCGCCCCACGGCCGCGATGTCCGTCGGCGGGAAGCGCACGGTGTCGAGCGGGTGCCCGTCGGGCCCGAAGTGGTGCACTTCGGCGCCGTAGGCCTCGTCGTCGTACACGATGACCACCATGGGCAGCCCGAGCCGGCGGACGGTGTCCAGTTCGACGGCGCTCATCAACGCGCCGCCGTCCCCGAGCGCGGCCACGGGCAGCCGGTCCGGCCGGGCCAGCGCGGCCCCGATGGCGGTCGCCAGCCCCAGCCCGATCGACTGGAAGGCCTGCGTGAAGCAGAAGCCCTTCTCGTCCGGCACCGACAGATACATCGTCGGATAGCCCATGAAGTTGCCGGAGTCCACGCCGACCACGCGCTCGGCGGGCAGGATCTCGTCTAGCGCGATGCCGAGCGTCCTCGGGTCGATCCGCTCACGCGTGCTCGTGTCCTCGTACGGCACGTCGTGCCAGCGCAGCCGCGCCGCGAGGGCCGCCGCGGTCTCCGCGGTCCGGTAGCCCTCCCGCGGTTCGCCGCCCTTCTCGGACACCCGGCGCGCGGTGAGGCGGACGTCGCCGGTGACACCGAGGTGGACCGGCCGGTGCGCGCCGAGCGCCGACGGGTCGTCGTCGACCTGGACGACGGAGGCGTCGGCGCCGATGAGATGGCCGTGCCGCATCGTCCACATGTTCAGCGCGCAGCCCCAGCCGACGATCAGGTCCGCGCCCTGGATCAGTTCGACGGCCAGGGGTGAGGCGAAGCCTCCGGAGACGTCCAGGGACCACGGGTCGCCGTGGAAGAGCCCGCGGGCCACGGCCGAGGTCGCGAGCAGCGCGCCATGCCGTTCGGCGAGCGCCGCCAGGGCTTCCCGGGCGCCGGGTTCCCGCGCTCCCCGTCCGGCCACGAAGACCGGACGCCGGGACCGCCCCAGCACCTCGGCGAGGGCCGTCACCTCGGCCGCCTCCGGCTCCACGGCGTCCCGCATTGGCCGCACCGCCTGGCCCAGAGCGCCCTCGGGGACCTCCGACGCCTGCACCGGAAGAGGGAGGTTGAGCAGGACGGTACGCCGCTCCCGTACCGCCAGCCGGACCGCCGCGCACGTCTGCTCGACGGCCTCCTCGGCCGACGTCACCCGGACCGCGACCGCCCCCACCGCACGGGCCAGCGCCTCTTGGTCGACGTAGAAGTTTGACCGGGGCTCGGTCACCTCGGCCGCCAGCACGATCAGCGGCGTACGGCTCTTCGCCGCCTCCGCGATGCCGGTCATCGCGTTCGTCAGGCCGGGGCCCTGATGGACGCTGACCACCGCGACCTCGCCGCTGGTCCGGGCGTAGGCGTCGGCCATGGTCGCCGCGCCGCCCTCGTGGCGTGCGGCGACGAACCGCGCGCCCGCCGCGATCATCGCGTTGGTGACATGGAAGTTGCCCGACCCGACCACCCCGAAGACCTGGTCGACCGCCAACGCGCACAGCGCCCGGCCGACCGCTTCCGCGACCTTCATCGGCGCTCCACCAGGGCGAGCACACGCGCCGGAGCACCGGAGCCGGTGACGATCGGCAGCGGCCCCGCGATGACGACGGCGCCGGTCCGCGGCAGCGCGGCCAGGTTCCGCAACTGCGTCAGGCCGTACTTGTCGCTGCCCATGAGATAGGAGTGGCAGGGAAAGGCCGGGTCGAAGGAGTGCGCGGCGCCGGCGTCCGTGCCCACCGTCTCGACGCCCAGGCCGAGGACCGGCGACTCCTCGGCGACCCAGCGGGCGCAGGCCGGCGACAGGCCCGGGGTGTGCGGGCCGTTCTCGTCGGCGTTGAGGAACGCCTCCTGGGAGTGCGAGCGGGCGTCCCAGCCGGTGCGCAGCAGCAGCCAACCGCCGCCCGGCAAGGGGCCGTTCTCGGCTTCCCATGCCTTCACGTGGTCGATCTCGACCAGGAAGTCGGGGTCCTGGGCGGCCTCGGCGGTGAAGTCCAGCACGGCCGCGGGCGCGATCAGGTTGCGCGCCGGCACCGAGGCGACGTCGGCGAGGTCCTGCCCGGTGACCCAGTGGTTCGGGGCGTCGAAGTGGGTGCCGGTGTGTTCGCCACTGCGGAAGTTGTTCCAGTACCAGGCGGGGCCACGGTCGTCGTACCGGCTGATCTCCTCCAGCTCGAACACGGCGGTCTGGCCGAACTGGGGCGGCAGTTGGATCACCGGAGTCGACGACGACAAGGGTGACGTCAGATCGACGACTTCGATCGATCCACCGCGCAGTCCGGACACCAGCGCGGCAAGGACGGACGGCTCGGGCATGGCGCCTCCTCGAACGGACGGTGTTCGCACCGACAGCATCTCAGTACGGCCCCCTGCCGCCCCCGAATTGCCGCCAACCTCGACCGGGTCACCGGCAAGTGGCCCGGCGGCTTCCAGGGCGGGATCGTCATCCGAAACTCCGGCAGCTCCACGATCAACGGCACTCCATGCCCGTGACAGGAACCACACAGACTCCGCGCAGAACCCAGGAAAGATCCAGATAAGGTGAGGCTGGCCTAACGGCTGACCCATGTGTGCCAAGAGGGAGCCCTGTCATGCTTCACCGTCGTCGCGGCCCCGCCGCCATCGCTCTCGCCGTAGCCGCGGCCCTGTCCCTCGCGGCCTGCGGCAGCTCCGGCGACGGCTCGGACAACACGGGTTCCGCGGCCGCCGCAGGCGACAAGAAGGACGTGGCCAAGGGCGGCAAGGACTTCGCGTCGGCCGCGCAGAAGACCGCCGAGATGGGTACCGACGCCAAGCCGGGCCAGTGGCCGCGCACCATCGAGCACGCCATGGGCGAGACGGTCCTCAAGTCCCAGCCGAAGCGGGTCGTGGTCCTGGACGTCGGCGAGCTCGATAACGTCGTCTCGCTCGGCATCAAGCCGGTCGGCCTCGCCCCGACCGAGGGCTCCCCCGAGCTGCCCTCCTACCTGAAGAAGGACGCCGGCAACCCGGCGAACGTCGGCACGATCAACAACCTCAACCTGGAGGCGATCGCCGGTCTCAAGCCGGACCTGATCCTCGGCAGCCAGCTACGTGCCGCGGACAAGTACGACGAACTGTCGAAGATCGCGCCCACCGTCTTCTCCATCCGCCCCGGCTTCACCTGGAAGGAGAACTACCTCCTCAACGCCGCGGCCCTGGACAAGACGGCCGAGGCGAAGGCGAAGCTGACCGCGTACGACGCGAAGGTCAAGGAGCTCGACACGAAGCTCGGTGCGAAGAAGCCGACCGTGTCGATGGTGCGGTACCTGCCCGACGGGGTGATCCGGCTCTACGCGAACGCCTCGTTCATCGGCACCATCCTCAAGGACGCCGGCATCCCGCGCCCGAAGAACCAGGACATCGAGGACCTGGCCGCCGAGGTCAGCGCCGAGAACATCGACCAGGCCGACGCCGACTACATCTTCACCGGTGTGTACGGCGACGCGAAGGCCACCGACAAGTCCCGGGCGCAGGGCAACCCGCTGTGGAAGAACCTCAGGGCGGTCAAGGACGGGCACGCCTACGACGTCCCGGACGAGACCTGGTACCTGGGCCTGGGCGTCACCGCGGCCGACGAGGTCCTCGCGGACCTGGAGAAGTACCTCACCAAGTAGGCGCACCCGCGCACCTGTTCGCCGCGCCACCCGAGAAACAGCAAGAGGAACCGCATGTCCCGTGCCACCCGGCGCCGTATCGCCTGGACGGTCGCGGGCATGCTCCTGCTGTTCCTCGCCATCCTGCTCAGCCTCGCCCTCGGCAGCCGGCAGATCGCCCCGGCCGAGGTGTTCGACGCCCTGCTGCGCGGCGGCACCGGCGACAACGCCCAGGTCGTGCGGGCGCTTCGGGTCCCCCGCACGGTCATCGGCGTGATGGTCGGCCTGGCCCTCGCGCTCGCCGGGGTGGTCATGCAGGGCATCACCCGCAATCCGATCGCCGAGCCCGGCGTCCTCGGTGTCAGCCAGGGCGCCGCGCTGGGCGTGGTCTGCGCCATCGCGTTCCTCGGGGTGCACACTCCGAGCGGTTACGTCTGGTTCGCGTTCGCCGGCGCGGGGCTCGCCGCGGTGGCCGCGTACGCGGTGGCGGGCAGCGGACGTGGTGGCGCCTCACCGGTCAAGCTGGCGCTGGCCGGGGCCGCGATGAACGCGTTCATCGCCTCCGTCGTCTCCGCCATCGTCACGACCGACGCCCGTGCCCTCGACGAGTTCCGCTTCTGGGACGTCGGCTCGATCGGCGGCCGGGACGGCGAAGTCGTCGCGCGGACCTGGCCGTTCCTGGTCGCGGGGCTGCTGCTGGTGGCCGTCGTGGCACGGGGTCTGGACGCCCTGGCGCTCGGCGACGACGTGGCCCGGGGGCTGGGTCACCGGGTCGCGCTGGTACGGGCCGTCGGCGCGCTCGCCGCGACCGTGCTGACCGGGGTCGCGGTCGCGACGGCCGGTCCGATCGCGTTCGTCGGGCTGGCCGTGCCGCACATCGCGCGGGCGCTGGTGGGCGCCGACCACCGCTGGGTGCTGGCGCTGTCGGCGCTGCTCGGTCCCACGGTGATCCTGGTGTCGGACGTGCTCGGCCGGGTCGTCTTCGCGCCCTCGGAAGTGCCGGTGGCGGTGATGACCGCGTTGCTCGGCGTGCCGTTCCTGGTCGCGCTGGTACGGAGGAAGGCGACGGTGCCGGCATGACACAGCCCCTGGAGCGGACCCGTCCCGCCGTCCGGCGACCGCGCCCGGCCGGGTACACCGTCGTCCGCGTCGGCGACGGCAGCTTCCTGCTGCACCGCCGGGCGTGTGCCGTCACGGTCCTGCTGGCGGCCGTGCTCGCGGTGACGGCCGTCGTGTCCCTGTGCGTCGGCGAGTCGTTCGTCTCCCCGGCGGAGGTCGTGCAAGTGCTGCTCGGGCAGCCGAGCCCGGACGAACTGGTCGTCGGCACCCTGCGGCTGCCCCGGCTGGTGACGGGGCTGCTGGTCGGTGCCGCGTTCGGTGTCTCGGGCGCGCTCGTGCAGACCGTCGCGCGCAATTCCCTCGCCAGTCCTGACGTCATCGGCGTCACGCACGGCGCGGGTGCGGCGACGGTGACCGCGATGACGTTCGGGCTCACCTCGTACACCGTCCTGCCGTACGTCTCGGTCGTGGGCGGGCTCGCGGCGGCAGCGCTCGTCTACGCCTTCGCCTGGCGGGGCGGTCTGCACGCCACGCGCTTCGTACTCGTCGGGATCGGTGTGTCGATCGCACTCGGTTCGCTGACCCGGCTCTTCCTCACCAAGGGCGACTATCTGGTGGCCCAGCAGGCCAAGGTGTGGCTGACCGGGTCGCTCAACGGCCGGGGCTACGACCAGGCCGCGCCGCTCGCCCTGGTTCTCGCGGTGCTGGTTCCGGTGCTGGTGTGGGCCGCGTACGCCCAGCGCATGGTGTCCCTCGACGACAGCACGGCGACCGCGCTGGGCGTGCGGCTCGGTCCGGTTCGGCTGGGGCTGACCGCGCTCGGCGTGGTGCTGGCGTCCGTGGCGACCGGCGCCGCCGGCCCGGTCGACTTCGTGGCGCTGCTCGCCCCGCAGATCGCCCACCGGCTGACCCGTACAGCCCAGATCCCGCTGCTGTCGTCCGCTCTGACCGGCGCCACGATCGTGGTCGTCGCGGACCTGCTGGCCCGCCGTCTGTTCTCGCCGGTCGAGCTGCCCGTGGGCGTGCTCACGGCCGCGGTCGGGGCGCCGTATCTGATGTGGCTGATCGCTCGCACTCGTCGTGGCCGGCAGGGAACCTGAAGGGGCGCAATGGCGTTCTTGTCTGGTAACGGGGTGGCAGGTCGGCCTGCCGACAGGAACGAAGGTGACACGATGAGTGACAAGGCCCGCAAGCTGTTCGAGGCGCTCGACCTCGACCACAACGGGACCCTCACCCGCGCGGAGGTGATCATCGCCCTGCGGACGAAGGGACCGTCGCTGGCCGCGTCGGGAGATCTGCCGATCTGGGGTCTGGGCGACGAGGACGCCTCCTCCGCGCTGTTCGACGCCGCCGACCAGAACGGGGACGAGGTGCTGACCCTGGAGGAGTTCGCGGCGGTGGTGGACCGCCGTTTCGGCTGGAGCTGAGCCGCAGCCCGGCGAGCACGGTCAGTCGCCCGCCGCCTCGTCGACGCGTTCGGCGACCCAGGCCAGGAAGGTCTGTACGCCGGTGGCGGGCAGTGCGGCCGCGGCGGTGCGGGGGCGCTCGTAGCTGCGCAGCGCGGCGGCGATGAGCGGGCGGAAGCGTTCCTCGGAGGCGGCCACCGCCTGCGCGGCCCGGCGCTTGGCCTGCCAGCGGCCCGTGCGGCAGAACCGTACCGAGCGGCAGCCGTTGAGGACCCGGTTGTCCGCGAGATGTCCCTCGGCGGTGCTGTGCTCGCGGACCGAGGCGCGCAGGGCGGCGAGCAGGTCGGCGCGGTCGGGTTCGGCGATCACGTCTCCCGGTGGGCGGCCGTACAGGGACAGCCCGGACCGGTGGGCGACGGAGCGGTCGATGACGTACCAGAACGCCGGGGACTCGGCCGGGTCGAGGCTGATCCGGCTCGGCAGCAGCGGCCCGGTGTTGAGGTCCAGCAGATAGCCGCCCTCGCCGGACGGGCGGCCGGCGAAGTCCTCGTCGTAGACCACGAGCTCAAGTCCCGTCGCCGGGCAGGGCAGCGCGGGGTGGGTGAGTGCGGTGGCGAGGTCGGACAGGGTCCGCCCGGGGAGGGGCGCGTCCACGACGACCGTCACGTCAATGTCGCTGCGCCCGTGCCGGTAGTCGCCGAGCGCGACGGAGCCGACCGCGACGACGCCCACCAGGTGAGGTCCGCACACGGCCTGCGCGCGGTGGACGACCTCGCGGAGGTAGGGGCGGAGTTCGGCGGGGACGGAGTGCGGTTGCGCGGGAGTCCGGGTCATACGGTCAGTGTCCGTACCGGTAGCGGCCGGAAATCGACGAATGCCCGAGAACATCCGGACCAGGTGACGCACCGATGTCCCGGCGGTATCCGGTATCAGGCCAATGTCGGCCTACGACGCCCGGCGCGCGACCGGCGCTCCGCCGCCGCTGCGGAGCACCCCGCCGCGCCCCGTGCGGTGGGCAAACGCGAACTGAGCCAGGCTTCACAGGCTCGCCACAGCATCATCACACCAGGAACACATTCGGCCGTTCCGTCGCCGGTGCGGCGAGGCCGGGGCAGACGGCCCGGGCGCCCGCTGCCTAGCCTCCCGGGCCATGCGATCAACACGTACGAGACGCATGGGTCTCGCCGCCGTCCTCGGTCTCCTGCTCGCCGTCTTCGGACTGGCGCCCAGCGCGAGCGCCGCGGACCCCGCACCCGCCGCCCTGACGTTCACCACCGACGCCGCCACCACGACGCCCGGCGGCACGGTGCAGCTCTCCATGACGATCACGAACAACAAGACGTACGACGTCCTGTTCATCTACCAGACGATCGAGCCCACCTGGCTCACCACGCAGCGCCCCGACCTGAAGTACAGCTTCACGGGCTGCACGCTCGCCACGGCCGCCGGCAGCACCCCGTGCGCCGGAACAGGCCCCAACAACCTCGGCACGAACTACGGCGCCACCATCCCGCCCGGGCAGAGCCGCACCGTGACGCTCACCCTCCAGGTCGCCGCGGACTCCGGCTGCAACGGCAACATCGGCTTCTACTCGTACTACTACGCCGAGTTCAGCGACCGGACGAACACCAGCGGCGGCCCGGTCTTCACGCCGGAGACCCGGGTGCTCTGCGCCTGACGTCCGACCTGGCGGGCCCGGCCGGGCCCGCCCACGCCCCGCGCAGATGCCTCCCCTGCGCGGGGCGAGACGGCTCCCGGCTCAGGCGAGCTCGACCAGGAGATCGCCGCCCTCGACCTGCTGGATGCGGTTGATGGCGAGCCTGGCCACCGTCCCGGCCTTCGCGGCGGTGATCGAGGCCTCCATCTTCATCGCCTCGATGGTGGCCACCGTGGCACCGGCCGCCACCTCGTCGCCCTCGGCGACCGTCAGGGTCACCACGCCCGCGAACGGCGCCGCCACATGCCCGGGGTTGGCCCGGTCCGCCTTCTCCGTCACGGGGACGTCCGAGGCCGCGGCCCGGTCACGGACCTGGATCGGCCGCAACTGCCCGTTCAGGGTGGACATCACGGTGCGCATGCCGCGCTCGTCCGCGTCGCCGACGGCCTGCAGCTCGATCAGCAGCCGCACCCCGCGTTCGAGGTCGACGGCGTACTCCTTGCCCGGGCGCAGCCCGTAGAAGAAGTCCTTGCTGTCCAGCACGCTGGTGTCGCCGAAGGTGTCGCGGTGCGTCTCGAACTCACGCGTCGGAGCGGGGAACAGCAGCCGGTTGAGGGTTCCGCGCCGGTCCTTCGCCAGCCCCTCGCGGTCGTCGGTGCCCAGTTCCTGCACCGGCTTGGCCTCGGCCCGGCCCTTCAGCGCCTTGCTGCGGAACGGCTCGGGCCAGCCGCCGGGCGGCGTGCCGAGCTCGCCGCGCAGGAAGCCGATGACGGAGTCGGGGATGTCGAACCGGTCCGGCTCGGCCTCGAAGTCCTGCGGGGACACGCCGGCGCCCACTAGGTGCAGCGCCAGGTCGCCGACCACCTTCGACGACGGCGTGACCTTCACCAGCCGGCCGAGCATCCGGTCGGCGGCGGCGTACATCGCCTCGATCTCCTCGAACCGGTCGCCGAGGCCGAGCGCGACCGCCTGGGTGCGCAGGTTGGAGAGCTGCCCCCCGGGGATCTCGTGGTGGTAGACACGGCCGGTCGGCGAGGCCAGACCCGCCTCGAAGGGGGCGTAGACCTTGCGGACGCTCTCCCAGTACGGCTCCAGGTCGCCGACGGCCTGGAGGTCGAGGCCGGTGGGCCGCTCGGAGTGGTCGGTCGCGGCCACGATCGCCGACAGCGACGGCTGCGAGGTGGTGCCCGCCATGGACGCCACCGCCCCGTCCACCGCGTCCGCGCCGGCCTGGATCGCGGCCAGGTAGGTGGCGAGCTGACCGCCGGCGGTGTCGTGGGTGTGCACATGGACCGGCAGGTCGAACTCCCGGCGCAGCGCCGACACCAGCTTCGCCGCGGCCGGTGCCCGCAGCAGGCCCGCCATGTCCTTGACGGCGATGACGTGGGCGCCGGCGTCCACGATCTGCTCGGCCAGGCGCAGGTAGTAGTCCAGGGTGTACAGGCGCTCCGCCGGGTCGGACAGGTCGGAGGTGTAGCACAGGGCGACCTCCGCGACGGCGGTGCCGGTCTCCCGTACCGCCTCGATCGCGGGCCGCATCTGGGAGACGTCGTTGAGGGCGTCGAAGATGCGGAAGATGTCGATGCCGGTGGCCGCCGCCTCCTGCACGAAGGCGTCGGTCACCTCGGTGGGATACGGCGTGTAGCCGACGGTGTTGCGGCCGCGCAGCAGCATCTGGAGGCAGATGTTCGGCGCGGCCTCCCGCAGGGCCGCGAGACGCTCCCACGGGTCCTCGGCGAGGAAGCGCAGCGCGACGTCGTAGGTCGCGCCGCCCCAGCACTCCAGGGACAGCAACTGGGGCAGGGTGCGCGCCACGACGGGGGCGACGGCGAGCATGTCCTTGGTGCGCACCCGGGTGGCGAGCAGCGACTGGTGGGCGTCGCGGAACGTGGTGTCGGTGACGCCGATGGTCGGTGAGGCGCGCAGCCAGCTCGCGAAGCCCTCCGGGCCGAGTTCGGCGAGCTTCTGCCGGGTCCCGGCGGGTGGCTCGCCGGCGGGCAGCGCGGGCACCTTGGTCAACGGGTCGAGCAGATCGGGCCGTTCGCCGTGCGGCTTGTTGACGGTGACGTCGGCCAGGTAGGTGAGCAGCTTCGTGCCGCGGTCGGCGGAGTGGCGGGCGGTCAGCAGATGCGGGCGCTGCTCGATGAACGAGGTGGTGACCCGGCCTGCCTGGAAGTCGGGGTCGTCGAGGACCGCTTGCAGGAAGGGGATGTTGGTGGCGACGCCACGGATGCGGAACTCGGCCACGGCACGCCGGGCGCGGCCCACCGCGGCGGAGAAGTCCCGGCCCCGGCAGGTGAGTTTGACCAGCATCGAGTCGAAGTGCGCGCTGATCTCCGTGCCGGCGTGGGTGGTTCCGCCGTCGAGCCGGATGCCCGAGCCGCCCGGCGAGCGGTAGGCGCTGATCCGGCCGGTGTCCGGGCGGAAGCCGTTGGCCGGGTCCTCGGTGGTGATACGGCACTGGAGCGCGGCACCGCGCAGGGTGATGGTCTCCTGGGCGAGGCCGAGGTCGGCCAGGGTCTGGCCGGCGGCGATGCGGAGCTGCGACTGCACCAGGTCGACGTCGGTGACCTCCTCGGTCACCGTGTGCTCGACCTGGATGCGCGGGTTCATCTCGATGAAGACGTGGTTGCCCTCGCGGTCGAGCAGGAACTCCACGGTGCCGGCGTTGCGGTAGCCGATCTGCCGGGCGAAGCGCACGGCGTCGGCGCAGATACGGTCGCGCAGTTCCGGGTCGAGGTTCGGCGCGGGCGCCAGCTCGATCACCTTCTGGTGGCGGCGCTGCACCGAACAGTCCCGCTCGAAGAGGTGGATGACGTTGCCCTGCCCGTCGGCGAGGATCTGCACCTCGATGTGGCGGGGCTCGACTACGGCCTTCTCCAGGAAGACGGTGGGGTCGCCGAACGCGGACGCCGCCTCGCGGGACGCCGCCTCGATGGACTCGCGCAGCAGCGCGGGCTCCTCGACGCGCCGCATACCGCGACCGCCGCCGCCCGCGACGGCCTTGACGAACACGGGGAAGCCGATGGTCTCGGCGGCGGCGACGAGTTCGTCCACGTCGTTGGACGGCGCCGACGATCCGAGCACCGGCACGCCGGCCTCGCGTGCGGCGGCCACCGCGCGGGCCTTGTTGCCGGTCAGCTCCAGGATGTCCGCGCTCGGTCCGACGAACGTGATGCCCGCTTCTTCGCAGGCCCGGGCCAGGTCGGGGTTCTCGGACAGGAATCCGTAGCCGGGATAGACGGCGTCCGCTCCGGCCCGGCGTGCCGCTCGGACGATCTCCTCCACCGAGAGGTAGGCCCGCACCGGGTGTCCCGGCTGGCCGATCTCGTACGCCTCGTCGGCCTTCAGCCGGTGCAGGGAGTTGCGGTCCTCGTGCGGGAAGACGGCGACGGTGCGCGCGCCCAGCTCATAGCCTGCGCGGAAAGCGCGAATCGCGATCTCACCGCGGTTGGCGACCAGCACCTTGCGGAACATTCTTGATCCCTTCAGCCTGCCGGAGACGGACACCCATGGTGTCGGCGGCTCCCCCATAACGCCATGTGAGCCGGGCCACTCGCCAGTCGGCGGACACCCGGTCACCGTCACCACGGGTACCCCGGTGACCGGACGGGCCTACGCTGTCTGTGAGCCTTCTGTGTGATCGAGGGTGGTGTGAGCGAGGTGCCCTCATGGTCGGCGCGATACACCGCGACAAGCGTCCACACGACGCGATCGACGAGTTTCCGGCGCGGCTGACGTCCGCGGTGGGACATGCCGGCGTGTTCGAGGATCTGCTCCCGCTCGCCCTCTGGGTGATCGACGGCGACGGGCGCCTGGTGCAGTGGTCGCTCGCCGCGCAGGACCTGCTCGGTCATACGCCGGAGCAGATGGTGGGCCAGGACGCCAAGCGTGTACTGGTGCCCGAGGAGAACCACGAGCTGGCGGACCGACTGGGCCGGGCGGTGCGGACGGGCGCTGCCGTCGTCGCGCGGCTGCCGGTCCGGCATCGCGACGGCTCCCTCGTCGACATGGAGATGTGGCACTGCCCGATGGCGGATGCGCAGGGGCGTACGGGTGTGCTGGCGATCGCCGCGGAGACGTCGGCGGTGGAGCGGATGCGTGATGCGCTGGCGGCGCTGGAGGGACTGTTCACGCAGTCCCCGATCGGCCTGGCCATGCTCGGCCCCGACCTGCGGTTCCTGCGGGTCAACGAGGCGCTGGCCCGGATGGACGGCGTCCCCGTGGCCGAGCACATCGGCAAGAGCGTGACGGAGATCGCCCCCGGCACCGAGGGGCTGGAGTCGGTGATGCGGCGGGTCCTCGACCGGGGTGAGGCGGTCGTGGACTTCCGGCACACCAGCACGCCTGCGGACCCGGAGCGGCAGCGGACGTGGTCCTGCTCCTACGCCCCTTTGCTCGCGGGTGCCGGGCAGCGGGTGGGGGTGATCGCCTCGCTGATCGACGTCACGCAGGAGCAGCGGGCCCACCTGGAGGCGGAGCGGGCGCGGAGCCGCCTCGCGCTGCTGGCGGAGGCGGGCGCGCAGATGGGTTCCACGCTGGATCTGAGGCAGACGGCGCAGGAGGTGGTCCGCGTCCTGGTGCCCCGGCTCGCGGACTCCGCCGACGTCCAGCTTCTGGAGGAGGCGGTGGCCCCGGACGAGACCGCCGCGTCGGCGCACGGCGTGGTCCGGCGGGCCGCTGCGGCGTTCACGGATCCGGCCGCGCCGTCCGACCACCTCGCCGTCGGCAGGACGCTCCAGGTCCCGCCCGGCTCGGTGTACGAGCGGATCATCAGCGAGGGGCGGCCGATGAACCTGTACCTGTCCGACATCGGTCCGCTGATCCCCTCCCCCGGCGCCGACCGGCTGCGCGAGTACCTGCGCGCCCGGGTGGGCTCGGCGCGTCTGGTGCCGCTGGTGGCGCGGGGCACCGTGCTCGGCGCGGTGGTGGTGACCCGGACCCGGGACCGCGAGCCGTTCGACGACCAGGACACCCTGCTGATCGACGAGCTGGTCGCCCGCGCGGCGCTGAACATCGACAACGCGCGCATGTACAGCCGGGAGCGGGACGCGGCGCTCACCCTCCAGCGCAGCCTGATGAACCCGTCCCTGCCCACCGTCGGCGGACTGGAGCTGACGGCCCGCTATCTGCCCGCCGGCGAGCACGAGGTGGGCGGTGACTGGTTCGACGCGATCGCCCTGTCGGGCGGCCGGACCGCGCTGGTGATCGGGGACGTGATGGGGCACGGCATCCACGCGGCGGCGGTCATGGGCCAGCTACGCACCGCCGTACGGACCCTGGCACGCCGGGACACGGAGCCCGACCAGGTGCTGCGCTCCCTGGACGCCACCGTGGCGGACCTGGGCGACAACGAGATGGCCACCTGCCTGTACGCCGTGCACGA
The DNA here is from genome assembly GCF_055609385.1 of Streptomyces sp. NPDC036764. Lineage (NCBI taxonomy): Bacteria > Bacillati > Actinomycetota > Actinomycetes > Kitasatosporales > Streptomycetaceae > Streptomyces > Streptomyces sp. NPDC036764. The sequence continues at coordinate 46,675 of NZ_JBVJPT010000011.1, read as the reverse complement.
TCCGGCCGACGGGAGCTGTGTGATCGCCAGGGCGGGCCACCCGCCGCCCGTGGTCGCCGACGCTAGCGGGACGGTCGTCTTCCTGGACGGACCCGCGGGCCCTCCGCTTGGCGTGGGCGGGCAGGGCGGCGAGGTGCAGGAGATGGTCCTCGCGCCGCGCAGCCTCCTGGTGATCTACACCGACGGTCTGATCGAGACCCGTGGCACGGACCTCGACGAGGGCATGCGCCGCCTGGCACGGGAGCTGCGCCATCCGGAGCATCCGCTGGACCAGGTCTGCGACGGCCTCCTGGCCCATGTCATGCCCGAGGTGGCGGACGACGACGTGGCGGTGCTGCTCGCCCGGGCGCTGCCCCGATGAGCCGGGACGCGGAGGGTCGAGGGCGCGTTTCGCGGGGCCGCCCCGGCCGGGCCGACGAAGCGCGTGGTGCCCGCGCACGGCCGATACTGGGGGTGAGCCGCTACGAATCCGAGCATGCGCTGCCGCAGGACCGGCCGGGGCTCCACGCCGCGGGCCCCGGGAACGGCGCGAGATGGGTGGGCGATGCACGACACATCCCCGACGTCGCTCAGTGAGAGCCCGGAGGACCCTTTCTCGGTCCACCGATCCGCGTCGGCGGTGCTGGACGACCGCGGGCGGATCGTCGCCTGGAGCGATCAGGCCACCGCGTTCCTCGGGCATGAGGCCGACGAGGTACTGGGCCGGCATGCGGACGAGGTCCTGGTCGCCGACGGGGACGAGGACGTGATCGCCGAGGCGACCCGGGCGTGTCTGCGCGAGCACGGCTGGTTCGGTCTGCTGCCGGTGCGCCACCGCGCGGGCCACCGTGTGCACGTGGGGTTCAGGGCCCGGCGGGTGCGTCGGCTGGACTCCGCCGACGAGTGGCTCCTGGTCGGCTCGCTCGCCGAGGACATCGCCCAGTGGGAGATCGACCGGTCGGTGCTGGACGGCCTGTTCCGCCGGTCGCCGGTGGGTGTCGTGGTGCTCGGCCCGGACCTGCGCGTGCTGCGGGTGAACCGGGCGATCGCACGGTTCGGCGGACTGCCGCCCAGGGCCTACCGCGGGCGGCGCGCCGCCGAGTTCCTGTTCGGCCCCGACGCGGACCGGGCGGAGGCCAAGCTCCGGTCGGTCCTGGAGACGGGCCGGCCGGTGATCTTCGCCGAGCAGAACGCCCGGCTGCTGCACGACCCGCACCGGGAGCTGGTGATCTCCATCTCCGCCTTCCGGATGCAGGACCCGTCCGGGCGGGTGCTGGGCGTCACCGAGATCGTCGAGGACGTCACCGAGCGCCACCGGGCCCGGCAGCGGCTCGCGCTGCTCAACGAGGCCGGCGCCAGGATCGGCAGGACCCTGGATGTGGCCACGACCGCGCGTGAGCTGGCTCAGGTGGCGGTTCCCGGGCTCGCCGACGCCGTCTCGGTGGATCTGCTGGAGCCCGTGCCCCGGGGCGAGGAGCCGGACCCGGACGCCTTGGGCCCGCTGCGCAGGATGGCGGCCCGCGGCATCCGGCCCGAGGCGACGACGGTGATGTATCCGGAGGGCCATCTGTTCTTCTTCCCCGAGCGGACCGCGCCGACGAAGTGCCTGGCCGAGCGGCGTCCGGTGCTGCTGCCCGTGCTGGAGAGCACCTCCGGATGGTTCGACGCAGAGCCGGAACGGGCCGCGCGGGCGCTCGAGATGGGGGTGCACTCCCTGATGGTGGTGCCGCTGGCCGCGCGCGGCGTGGTCCTCGGGCTGGTCTGTCTGTGGCGCTCCAAGCAGCCGGAACCGTTCGAGGAGGACGATCTGACGCTGGCGGTGGAGTTCGCCGCCCGGGCCGCGGTCTGCATCGACAACGCCCGCCGTTACACCCAGCAGCACAACGCCGCCGAGGCCCTCCAGCGCAGCCTGCTGCCGGGCGAGGTGCCCGAGCACCCGGCGCTGGAGACGGCCCACCGCTATCTGCCCACGCGGGCCTCCACCGGAGTCGGCGGCGACTGGTTCGACGTCATCCCGCTGTCGGGGCTGCGTGTCGCGCTGGTCGTCGGCGACGTGGTCGGCCACGGCATGCACGCCTCGGCGACCATGGGCCGGCTGCGCGCCGCCGTGCGGACCCTCGCGCACCTCGACCTGGCCCCGGACGAGGTCCTCGCCCGGCTCGACGACCTGGTGGACCAGTTGGCGACCGAACAGCGGCAGAGCGAGGACAACACCCCTCAGATCATCGGCGCGACCTGCGTGTACGCGATCTACGACCCGGTCTCCCGGCACTGCGCGGTGGCCCGCGCCGGCCATCCTCCGCCCACCGTGCTGGGGCCGGACGGCCGGTTGCGTCCCCTCGACGTCCCCGCCGGACTGCCGCTCGGCCTCGGCGGGCTGCCGTACGAGACGGCCGAGCTCGAACTGGCGGAGGGCAGCCTGATCGCCCTGTACAGCGACGGCCTGCTGCTGGCCGGCGACCGCGACATCGACCAGGGACTGACGCTGCTGCACGAGACACTGACCGGTCCGGCGCGGTCGCTGGAGCACACCTGCAAGGCGGTGGAGGACGCAATGCTGCCGGACCGGCCCGCCGACGACGTCACGTTGCTGCTGGGCCGCACCCGGGTGCTGGCGACCGAGGACGTGGCCACCTGGGAGCTGCCGGCCGAGCCCACCGCGGCCGGCCGGGCCAGGGCTCTGGTGACCGACCGGTTGACGGAGTGGGGTCTGGAGGAGCTGGCCTTCACCACCGAGCTGATCGTGAGCGAGCTGGTCACGAACGCCTACCGGTACGCCGGTGGCCCGGTGGTGCTGCGGCTGATCCGGGACGGCCATCTCATCTGCGAGGTCTCCGACTCCAGCAGCACCTCGCCCCATCTGCGCCAGGCCCGCAGCACCGACGAGGGCGGACGCGGCCTGTTCCTGGTGGCCCAGCTCTCGGAGCGCTGGGGCACCCGCTACGGCCGCAACAGCAAGACCATCTGGACCGAGCAGCCGCTGTCGACGGGGCAGGACGACCCGGGTGGCTGACGCCTCACGCGCCGTGCGGGCGGGCGCGCTGGTGACGGCCCGGGAGCCGGCAGGTCGCTCCGGTGCCGACGGGTGACGTCACTCCGTCGGCACGGCGGCCGGCAGGCCGAGCTCGGTGGACACATGGCGCCAGATGGAGGCGAGCGCCGAATCGAGGGTGACCGTCGGGTCGCGCAGCATCAGCCGGATGCCGTAGCCGTCGCTCAGGGACAGCACGAGGGTGCTGAGGTCGTCGACGTCGGCCGGTGTGAACTCGCCGGACGCGATGCCGCGCCGTATCGCGTCTGCCACCCAGCCGTGCAACTGGGCGTACAGGTCGACGGCGAAGACCCGGGTGGTCTCGTCGCGCAGCGCCCGCACCCACAGTTCCTGCCACAGCCGCCAGTCCTGGTGGAGTTCGGGATCGGTGGGCAGCAGGTTGCGCACGATGCGGGCCAGGATGACCGCCGCCGGCGCCGTCCCCGCGTCGCGATCGACGTCGAGGGCGGTGCTGGCGAAGGAGTGCGTCATCGCCTCGGTGAACAGCTTCTCGCGGGTGTCGAAGTGGTAGTGCAGCAACGCCGTCGACACACCGGCCCGCTCGGCGACCATGCGCATGCGGATCTTCTCGAAGCCGATGTCGGCGATGACCTCGCACGCCGCGGTCAGGATGCGCTCGCGTGTGTCTGCCGTGCGCACCTTGGTGGCCACGGTGCGGCTCCCCTCGTCCGGTCGTCGTTCGCCATGACCATCTTCCCTCACGGGCGCCCCGCCGGTACCGGTGCCGCACGCTCCGGCTGTCCGTCGTACACATGGAAGCCCCGCCCGGACTTGCGCCCCAGCAGACCGGCCTCCACCATCCGCGACAGCAGCGGCGGCGGCGAGTACTGGGGCTCGCGGAACTCGGCGTACAGGGACTCGGCGATGGCCCGGGTGGTGTCGAGGCCGATGAGGTCCGTCAGGGCCAGCGGGCCGAGCGGGTGCGCGCAGCCCAGGACCATGCCGCGGTCGACGTCCTCGACGGTCGCGCTGCCCGACTCCACCATGCGGATGGCGGCCAGGAGATAGGGCACGAGCAGCGCGTTGACGACGAACCCGGCCTTGTCCCGGGTCCGGACCACCTCCTTGCCGAGCGTGCCGGTCACGAACTCTTCGGCCCGTGCCGCGGTGGCGGGCGAGGTGAGCAGCGACGGCACGAGTTCGACGAGCCGCAGGACCGGCACCGGGTTGAAGAAGTGCACGCCGACCACGCGGTCGGGGCGGGTCGTCGCGGCGGCCAGCCTGATGACCGGGATGGATGAGGTGTTGGTCGCGAGGATGGTGCGGTCGTCGGTGACCACGGAGTCGAGGCGGGTGAACACGTCGGCCTTGAGGGCCTCGTCCTCGGCGACCGCCTCGATCACCAGGTCGTGTTCGTGCAGGGCCTCGATCTCGTCGACGACGGTGATCAGGGCCGCGGCGGTGTCCCGTCGCCCGGCGTCGATCCTGCCGTTCGCGGCGGCCCGGTCGAGCGAGCGCAGGACGCGCAGGCGGCCCGCGCGGGCGGCCTCCGCGTCGCGCTCCACGACCGTGACCGGCACGTCGGCCCGTGCGCACACCTCGGCGATGCCCGCGCCCATCAGACCGCAGCCCACCACCCCCACGCGCTTGATGTCGGTCATCGGTCTCCCTCTCTCGTCCGTTGCGGCACGCGTCATGCGACCGGCAGGTCCAGGACCCCCGACCCGCGCTTGATGAGCTCGCCCGCGATGATCAGCCGCTGGATCTCGGAGGTGCCCTCCCAGATCCGGTCCACACGCAGCTCGCGGTAGAGCCGTTCGACGGCGTACGCGCGGTCGTAGCCCCGGCCGCCGTGGATCTGCAGGCACCGGTCGACCACCCGGCCGGACGCCTCGCTCGCCGCGAGCTTGGCGATGGCCGCCTTGGCGTGGAGGGTCTTGCGGTCCTCGGCCGAGGAGTGGTCGATCTCCCAGGCGACCTGGTGGGTGTAGGCCCGGTTGACGGCGATGTCGACGGCGCAGTCGGCGAGCATCCCCTGGATGAGCTGGTACGAGGAGATCGGCGCCCCGAACTGCTCCCGCTCCACGGCCCAGTCCCGGGACAGTTCCAGCGCCCGCTCGGCGGCGCCGGTGGTGCGGGCGGCGATCATCAGGCGCTCCTCGGTGAACCAGGAGCGGGTGATGTCGTAGCCCTCGCCGATGCAACCGAGCACGGCGTCCTCGCCCACCTGCACATCGGTGAAGGTGAACTCGGGGTGCTCGTACACGAAGGTGTGCATGAAGCGCGGGACGCGCGTCATCTCGATGCCGGGGGTGTCCTTGTCGACGAGGAAGAGGGTGGGCGCGCGCTCCGGGCCGGCCGCGGCGAGCACGATCATGAAGTCGGCGTGGTCGCCGACGGTGACGAACCACTTCTCGCCGTTGAGCACCCAACCCCCGTCGTTCCTGGTGGCGGTGGTGGCGAGGTTCTGCGGGTCGGAGCCGGCGCCGGGCTCGGTGACGGCGTAGCAGTCGCGCCGCTCGCCCTTGATCACCGGGACGAGGAAGCGCTCACGCTGCTCCGGGGTGCAGAACCGCAGCGCGTTCGCGGGGCGCCACACCATGTCCCACAGGGCGCCGGTGAGCCGCCCCAACTCCTCCTGCACAGTGACCTGTTCGGCGATGGTGAGGCCGGCGCCGCCCCACTCGGCGGGCATGTTGACGGCCTGGAGTCCGGCGTCCAGCACGGCGTCACGGATCTTGGCGTGCGCGTCGGCGGGCAGGCCGTTGTTCTCCTCGCACTGGTTCTCGTAGCCGGCGATGAAGTCGGTGAGGGCGCGGGCCTCGGCCTTGAGCTGAGCCTGGCGCGGGGTGAGACGGAAGTCCATGGAAGTCCTCGCTGTCCGGTGTCGGGGAGACGGGTTCAGTGGGTGGGCAGGGCCAGGGCGCGGGTGCCGCGCTTGATGAGTTCGTTGGCGATGATCAGCCGCTGGATCTCGGAGGTGCCCTCCCAGATCCGGTCGACGCGCAGCTCGCGGTACATGCGCTCGACGGGGTAGGTGCGGTCGTAGCCGCGGCCGCCGAAGATCTGCAGGCACCGGTCGGCGACCCGGCCGGCGGCCTCACTGGCGGCGAGCTTGGCGGTGGAGGCCTTGGCGTGCAGGGTCTTGCGGTCGGTACCGGGCTGGTCGGCCTCCCATGCGACCTGGTGGGTGTAGGCCCGGTTGACGGCGACGTCGACGGCGCAGTCGGCGAGCATCCCCTGGATGAGCTGGTACGACGCGATGGGCGCCCCGAACTGCTCGCGCTCCACGGCCCAGTCCCGGGCGAGCTGGAGTGCCCGCTCGGCGGCGCCGACGGTGCGGGCGGCGATCATCAGGCGTTCGTCGGTGAACCATTCCTTGGTCAGCTCGTAGCCGTTGCCGACACCGCCGAGCACGTCCTCGTCGGCGACGAAGACGTCGGCGAAGGTGAACTCGGGGTGCCCGTTGACCGCGGAGTGCATGAAGTGCGGCAGCCGGGTCATCTGCACGCCGGGCGCGGCGTTGTCGACGAAGAACAGGGTGGGCAGCTTCTCGGGACCGGCGTCCGCCTGCACCAGCAGGAAGTCGGCGATGTCGCCGCAGGTGACGAACCACTTCTCGCCGTTGAGCAGCCAGCCGCCGTCGGTACGGGTGGCCGTGGAGGTGCCGGAGGAAGGGTCGGAACCGGCCCCCGGCTCGGTGACGGCGAACGCGTCGAACCGCTCGGCGCGGATCACCGGCAGCAGGTACTTCTCGCGCTGCCGCTCGTCGCCGTGGGCGAGGACGTTGGCGGGCCGCCAGGGGATGTCCCACAGGCAGTTGGTGACCTTGCCGAACTCCTCCTCGACGATGACCTGGTCGAGCAGGCTCAGGCCCGCCCCGCCCCACTCCGCGGGCATGTTGATGGCGTAGACCCCGGCGTCCATCGCGGCGCGGGTCAGTTCGGTGACGAGCTCCTGCGGCAGGGGTCCGCCGGCCTGCTCGGACTGGTCCTCGTACCGCATCAGCAGTCGGGCGTACTCGGCGGCGCGACGCTTCAGGTCGGCCTGCTCGGGGGTGTAGCGCATGTCCATGGGGGACCTCTTCCGGTCGGTCGGGCGGGTGCGGCTCGGTCAGGCGAGTACGGCGCGGGAGTCGAGGGCCAGGACCCCGTCGGGCCGTACGAGAAGGGGGTTGACCTCGATCTCGGCGATCTCGGGGTGGGCTGCGGCGAACGCGGTGATCGTCTCGACGGCCCGCGCGGCCGCGTCGACGTCGACGGGCGGCCGGCCGCGCACCCCGTCGAGCAGGGCGGCGGTGCGCAGCCCGCGCAGCAGGTGCAGGGCGCGGTCGGCGGGGACGGGGGCGAGGGTGAAGGCGATGTCGTGCAGTGCCTCCGCGAGTACTCCGCCCAGGCCCACCATGGCGACCGGGCCGAAGCGGGGGTCGCGGTTGACGCCGACGATCAGCTCGATGCCGTCGGTGAGGTCCGCCATCGCCTCCACCGAGTAGGAGGGGGCGCCCAGCCTGGCGTGCATCTTCCGGAAGGCGGCGAGCAGTTCGTCGGGACCGGCCAGACGCAGGGCCACTCCCCCGGCGTCGGACTTGTGGAGCAGATGGAGGGCCTTGAGGACGTACGGGCCCGTGAACTCCTCGGTCACGGCGAGCAGTTCGGCCTCGTCGTGGATCTCACGGGCGGCGGGGAAGGCGAGTCCGGCCGCTTCGAGGGCCCTGCGGGTCTCCAGATAGCCGCTCTCACCGAGCGGGGTCGCGGGGCTGGGCAGGGGGGTCACGCCGGTGCGGGGTGCGCCGGATGCGGTGGCGGCGAGTGCGCGGGCGGCGTCCTCGGTGGCGCCGAAGACCGGCACGCCGGCGGCCGCGAGCGTCCGGCAGGTGGGTGAGTCGGGGTACATCGACTGCACGACCAGGGGTTTGGCGGTGGCGCGGTGGCGGGCCGCGATGAGACGTGCGGCGGCCTGTTCCCCGTCCGCGAGCGCCTTGCCGCCTCCCCCGAGTCCGCCCTCGGCCGCCGCGTACCCGCCGAAGTAGCCGGTCATCAGCACGGCGTCGGCCTCCTCGGCCGCCAGCAGCGCCGCGACGGTCTCCGCGTACGAGCCGGGGTCCTGCTCGCCCATCCCCGCGAGGTCCACGGGGTTGGCGACGGCCGACTGTTCCCACAGCGCCTCACGCAGTCGCTCCCGCGTCGGCTCCCGCAGTTCGGGCACGGTCAGCCCGGCGGCCTCGACGGCGTCGGCGGCGATGACGCCGTGCCCGCCGCCGTCGGTGAGCACGGCGACCCGGCGGTCTGCGGCCCGGCGTCCGCCGTGCAACGCGGCGAGGACGACGGTGAGTTCGCGCGGGGTGGCGACCAGTTCCACCCCGGCGTCCCGGCAGGCGGCTGCCACGACGTCGGCCGAGGTGGTCAGCGCCCCGGTGTGCGACTGGGCGCTGCGCGCGGAGGCGTCCCCGCGCCCGGCGGTGAGCAGCACCACCGGTTTCCCGGCGTCGGCGGCCACCTCGGCGAAGGCACGTCCGTCGCCGAAGTCCTCGGCGTACACCGCGATGGCCCGGGTGCCCTCGTGCCGGGCGCAGTCGGCGAGCAGGTCGACGAGGGTGACGTCGGCCTGGTTGCCGAGCGAGACGAAGCGGGAGAAGCCGAGGCCGTGCGGACGGAAGCGGAGCTGGAGTTCGAGGGCGAGGTTGCCGCTCTGACTCAGCAGGGCGACACCGCCGGGTGTGAAGGTGTCGGACGCGAGGAACAGGTCGGTGGTGTTGTCGGCCAGGCCGAGGCAGTTGGGCCCCACCATCACCGCTCCGGCGGCCCGCACCCGTTCGGCGACGGCCTCCTGTCTGGCGCGTCCCGCGTCGCCGGTCTCGGCGAATCCGGCGGTGATCGCGACGATCGCCCGGGCCCCGCACCGCAGGGCCTCCTCGACGGCGTCCTCGAACCCGGCGGCGGGCACGGAGACCACGGCCAGGTCGACGGGTTCGCCGAGCGCGCTCAGGCTGGGCGCGGCAGTGCGGCCGAGGACCGTGCCGCCACGCCGGTTGACCAGGTGGACGGGCCGGCGGCCGCCCGCGCGGATGGCCTGGGCGGCGATGGCGTGGCCGTACTTGGCCGGGTCGTCGCTGGCTCCGACGACGGCGACGGATACGGGGTCGAAGAGGGCCGACAGGTCACGTCCCATGTCACTTCACCAGCCGCAGCGCGGAGTTGGGGCAGGCGGCGACGGCGGCCTCGGCGGCGTCCCGACCACCCGGCGGCACTTCGGTCGTGCGTATCAGCGCGTAACCGAAGTCGTCGAGGTCGATCAGCTCGGGTGCGGGTTCCTGGCAGAGGCCGTAGCCCTGGCAGCGGGTGGAGTCCAGCAGCAGTTTCACGGTGCGGTCCTTTCGGCGCGGCTCGGCGCGGTGAGGTCTGGGGGTGGGCAGGTGCCCGGCGAGATCCGGATCTGGCTCAGGGCACCGGCACGGTGAAGCGGCGCCCGTCCTCGGGTGCCGTGCCCGCGCAGGCGGGGCAGGCGGAGCGGCCGTGGCCGTCGACCAGGTCGGGGAAGTGGGCGAGGAGGGTGGCGACGACGCGGGCGGCGGCGTCGAGCAGTCCGCAGGCCCCACGGCCGGGCAGTTGCTGCGACCAGCGCTGGAGCTTGCTGACCGTGTCGTAGCTCGCCTGCCCGCGGGCGACGGCCTGGAGGGCCTTGGCCATCGCCCCGGTGCCGGAGACGCACACCCCGCACTGCCGGGCGCTCTGCGCCCCGAGGTAGGCGGCGGCCTCGACGGCCACGGCGACCGGGCAGTCCTGCGGGTGCGCGAAGTGCAGCGCACCGCAGCCGAGGGATCCGCCGGCCGCTTTCAGGCTGTCGTGGTCGAGCCGGAGGTCGGACCAGCCCTCGCCGTACAGCCCGCCGAACATTCCGCCCAGCAGGACCGCCCCGGCCCTGCCGTGCCCGCACACATCGCCGAGGACCTTGAGATGCGTACCGGCGGGCACCTCCACGAGCGCGGCACCGTCGACGCCACCGGAGAGGGTCACCAGATGGCTCGCCGCGACGGCGTCCGCCTCGTCGGGGCGCGAGTACATCAAGGCGACACGGGCCAGCGTCTCGACGTTGGCGACCAGCGTGGGCGCACCGCCGACACCGCTCTCGAACGGGCGCGGGGGTTTGGCCGTGGGAAGCGCCGGACCGCCGTCGATGCGTCGTACGACGGCGCTCTCCTCCCCCGCGACATAGGTGTGCTCCGTCCGTACGACGTCGATGCGCAGCTCGGGGGCACTCTCGGCGAGCGCCCCGCGCACGGCCCGCTCGGCGGCGGTGTCCGAGAGGTACACGAAGCCGCGCTCGGCACCGGTCATGGCCGCGGCCAGCCGCAGACCGTCGAGGACGACGTGCGGACGGTGCCGCAGCAGCCAGCGGTCCTTCACGGAACCCGGCTCGCCCTCCTCCCCGTTCGCGACGACGACGCGCGGCCCCGGTGTGTCGCGGACGGCACGGAGTTTGACGGCGGCGGGGAAACCGGCCCCGCCCCGGCCGCGCAGCCCCGCGGCGGCGATCCGGTCGAGCAGCCGGTCGGGCGCGACGAGCGGCGCGTAGCCGCCCACGGAGAGGTACCCGTCGATGTCCTCGCCGCCGGCCGGTCCGGCATCGGGCGGCGGGACCAGCAGGCCGGCCCGTCCTTCGGGGAGTAGGGAGAACACGCCGGTCATATGGTGCTCCAGGGCTCACATGTGGCGACGAGTACGAGTTCGGGGCGTGCCCTCAGCCGCGCCAGCGCCCGTTCCAGCTCGCGCCGCTGGAGTGCGGTGCGGTCGTAGCCCGCTCCGGGCAGGCCGATCAGCATGCGGTGGTGGTCGAGGACGACCTCGCCGGCGAGCAGCGCCGCATTCGGGTCGGTGATCCGGGATCCCGCCGCCTGGACGACCAGGTCGGTGACCTCGCGCAGATAGCGCAGCCAGCCGCGCTGTGTGCCGCGCAGCACCAGCCGCTCGACGCGGTGGCGCTCGGCGGCGACGAGGGCCGACGGCGGGTGGCCGGCGACCGGGGACCGCAGGGCGGCCACCGCTGCGGGCAGCTCCTGTTCGGGCTCCGGCGTGAGGCCGAGCCAGACGAGACTGCGGTGAGCGCTCATGCGTGCCTCCGGGTTCGCTCCGGCTCCGGGTGCTCCGGGGACCGGGGTGGCGCGGCCATGACGTGGGCTGGGGATACTCCGCTGCCGTGACGCGAGAGGCGGGGAGCTGTGGGGTGTCCGGATCCGGACCCCCGACGTGGCGCGGGCCTGTGGCCCGCGGGCTTGCGGAGGGCGTCCGGGCATCCGTCTGCGGGCCAGGGCCATCCGCCTGCCACGAGACTAACTAACTAATTAGTCAGCCCACAAGTCTTGACTTGCCACCGCTCCGGTCCCACTCTGACTAACCAATCAGTCAGCCGGATCTCGGCAGGTCCGGAAGCCGTACCTGCCCCTGGTCCCGGCCCATCCCTCACCGCCCATCGCCGCCGCAGCGGCGCGGAGGAGGACCCCATGAACCCCTCGACGACCCGGGCAGCAGAGACCGTTTCACCTGCCCGGCCGCAGCCGCCACCCGAACATCCCGGGGAGGCCCTGCCGGCCCGCTACTACACGGATCCGGCCATCGCGCAGGCCGAGACCGACCGCATCTTCGCCAGGTCCTGGCAGCTCGTCTGCCACGAGTCCGATCTCCCCGGCCCGGGCGCGCGGCTGACCGCCACCGCCGCCGGCCGGGAGGTGCTGGTCGTGCGCACCGAGGACGGCGGCCTCGCCGCCCACCTCAATGTGTGCCGGCACCGCGGCACCCGTCTGGTCACCGACCCCGAGCCGTCGGGCAAGGCGATCCGCTGCCCATACCACGGCTGGACCTACAAGCTGGACGGCCGCCTGGTCGGCGCCCCCGAGGCCCGCCGCATCCCCTGCCTGGACAAGCCGAGGCTCGGGCTGCACCCGGTCAACGTGGAGTCCTTCCTCGGCTTCGTCTTCGTCAACCTGGACATGGAGGCGACCCCCCTCGCCGAGAGCTGCGCCGGGCTCGCCGAGGCCGTCGGACGCTACGCCGGGCCCGGCCTCGTGCCGGTCGGCAAGCACCGTATCCACGACCTGAAGGGCGGCGAGGAGCAGAACGCCAACTGGAAGGTGATCGTCGACAACTATCTGGAGGGCTACCACGTCCCGGTGGCCCATCCGGCGCTGATGCGACTGCTCGACTACGCCGCGTACACGGTGGACGTACAGGAAAGCTACGTCCTGTTCGAGTCGCCGCTGCGCGACAAGCCCTCGTCGAACTGGACCGAGCGGCTCTACCAGCGCCTCGCGACGCCGATGCCGGGGCTGGTCGAGGAGGACCGGCGGGTATGGCGGTACGCCGTGATCTACCCGAACACTCTCATCGACTTCTACCCTGACCACGTGCTCGCGTGGACCGCCCTGCCCACTGCCCAGGACCGGGCGGCGATCCCCGGCGCCTTCTACACCAAGGTCGGCGAGGGCATGCGCACGCGGCTGGCCAGGCGGCTGAACATCCACATCGGCTGGGAGACCAACGACGAGGACGCCGAGCTGGTGGAGCGCGTGCAGGCCGGGATGCGGACACCCGGATTCGAGCCGGGGCCGCTGTCGCAGCGCGAGGCCGCGGTCGGCTGGTTCGCCCGCCGGGTCCGCAGGGACCTGGAGGGGGACGCACGATGACGCCCCCGCACACCCCGCACATGCGCTCCGCCGTGCGCCTGCCGTCGGCCACGGCCTTATCCCGCGCCCTCTGAGCCGCGCACGCACCCTCCCCAGACCGGTCATTCACTACGGAATCAGGGCCCGAAGTGAGCCGACCAGCCGGTCCCGCCCTGGAGTTGTGCCGTTCCTCGACGGAGAGGACGTTCCATGTCCCCCGAGGTACCACCGCCGACCCGACGCGCCGTGCTGCGGGCGGGCGCCGGCGGTCTGCTGGCCGCCGCGGCCGGCGGCTGCGGGTTCATGCCCGCCAAGAAACCCGACGCCGACCAGCTCGCCCCGGTCGAGGCGCGCGTCGACGGCGATCTCGTCTACTTCAACTGGGCCGACTTCGTCGACCCGTCCGTGTTCAAGGGCTTCGAGAAGGAGTACGGCGTCAAGGTCATCCAGTCGAACTTCGACTCGATGGAAGGCATGGTCGCCAAGCTCAACGCGGGCAATCGCTACGACATCATCTTTCCCACGGCCAAGTGGGCGCAGCGGCTGGCCCGGGGAGGCCGGCTGCGCCGTATCGACCACTCCGGGCTCGCCCACTCCCAGGCCATATTCGGGGCATACGACTACTTCGCCGACCCGTGGTACGACCCCGGTTCCGCGCACACCGTCCCCTTCACCGCGTACAAGACCGGCATCGGCTGGCGGCGCGACAAGATCGGCGAGCTCAACGACTCCTGGCGGGATCTGTGGAGCGACCGGGCGAGGGGCAAGGTCTTCCTGCTGGACGACCGCGACGAGGTCCTCGGCATGGGTGCCCTCGCGCTCGGCCTGGACGTCAGCACCGGCGACACCGGCGACCTCGACCGCATCACCTCCCTGCTGGGCACCCTGCGGCCACGGCTGCGCGGCTTCTCCAGCGACAGCTACAACAACCTCCTCAACGGCAACGCGCTGATCCAGCAGGCGTGGAGCGGTGACATGGCCGCCATGCTCAACACGGCCGACGACCCGTCCGTGTTCGGGTTCCAGGCGCCCAAGGAGGGCACGCCGATCAACTCCGACTGCTATGCCATCCCCTGGAACGCCCCGCACCCCGGCACGGCGATGCTGTTCATCGACTACATGCTGCGGCCGGAGAACGTGAAGAAGAACATCGAGTACATCGGCTACCCGATGCCGGTCGCGGGCACCGAGAAGATCTACGCCGACCTGGTCGAGCCCTTCCCCGAGTGCCTGGTCACCCAGGACGACCTGAGGGCCGACGTGTTCTTCCGCAACGGCGGCCGCGCGGCGGAGGAAGCCCGCGACGCCGCCTGGACCCATGTGAAGGCGGGCTGAGACATGGCACTGCTCCGCCCCTCCCGCCCCCGCCGGGACACCTCCGGCAACCGGATGTGGGTCTGGTTCATGCTGCCGGGCACCCTGTGGATGACCGGTTTCCTGATCGCCTCGCTGGTCCTCGTCGCGGTCCTCGCGGTCGGCACCACCGACGAGCTCGGCAACCCGCGCTTCGGCTTCGACCTGGCCGGCGTGCGCGCCCTCACCGACCCCGCCTACACCGAGGTCCTGGCCCGCTCCCTCGGCTACGCCCTGCTGACCTGCGTGATCTGTCTGCTGATCGCCTATCCGGTGGCGTACACGATCGCCCTGTACGGCGGCCGGTACAAGCACGCGCTGATCGCCGCGATCGTGGTGCCGTTCTTCGCCAACTACCTGGTGCGGATGTACGGCTGGTCGGTGGTCCTCTCCGACGACGGACCGGTGCTGCGCGCTCTGCGCGGGATGGGCCTCGCCGACGACGGCACGAAGATCCTCAACAGCGGCTTCGGCGTGGTCGCGGGACTGGTCTACGGCTTCGTCGTCTTCATGATCATCCCACTGTACGCGGCGCTGGAACGCCTCGACGTCTCCCTCATCGAGGCCGGCCGCGACCTGTACGGCGGCCCGGTCCGCACCTTCTTCTTCGTCACCCTGCCCGCGACGAGGCAGGGCGCGGCGGCCGGACTCGTCCTGGTCTTCCTGCCCGCGATGGGCGACTTCGTCAGCGCACAGCTCATGGGAGGCCCGGACCAGATCATGATCGGCAACCTCATCCAGGACAAGTTCTTCCAGGGCCAGAACTGGCCGCTCGGCTCGGCGCTCACCATGCTGCTGATGCTGGTCCTGCTGATCGGGATGCTCGGCTATCTGCGGCGCACCCGCAAGGACGAGGCGGAGGCACTGCGATGACCCTGGTCAGCACCCCCTCCGCCACCGCTCCGGCCCGCGAGTCCGCCCGTACGCGCAAGCGCAGCCGCACCCACCGCAGGCCCCGCGTCCTGATCGCCATCACCGGACTGTTCTTCGCACTGCTCTACCTGCCCATCGCGGTCGTGGCGCTGTTCTCCTTCAACTCCCAGAAGTCCCTGACCGTGTTCGACGGTTTCAGCCTGCGCTGGTACCGCGCCTTCGTCCACGACGACGTGCTCATCGCCTCCCTCGGCACCAGCCTGCGCATCTCCCTGGTGGCGATGGCCGGCTCGGTGCTCCTCGGAGTGGCGCTCGCCGTCGGTCTGGTCCGCTGTCGCACCCGGCTCGGCTCACTGGCCGGGCTGATCATGCTGGTGCCGCTGATCACGCCGGAGATCGTCACGGGCGTGGCGTCGATGCTTCTGTTCAAGGGCCTGGGCGTACCCCTGTCCACCGGCACGGTGATGCTCGCCGAGATCACCTTCTCCATCTCCTACGTCACCGTCATCCTGCGCTCCCGGGTCGCCGCGCTGAACCCGGAGGTGGAGGAGGCCGCGATGGATCTGGGCGCCACCCGCTGGCAGGCGGTGCGGCTGGTGACCCTGCCGGCGCTCCTTCCCGCCGTGCTGGCGAGTGCCGTACTGATCTTCGCGCTGGTCTTCGACGACTTCGTGCTCGCCTACTTCACCACCGGCGTCGACCCGCAGCCCCTGTCGGTGCGGATCTACTCGGCGATCCGCTTCGGGGTGCAGCCCACCATCAACGCGGTCGGCACGCTCATGCTCGCCGGATCCATCGCCCTGATCGCCCTCGCCCTGTTCATCCCGCGCCTCTTCGGCCGCCGCGGCGGCCTCGACATCCTCTCCGGAGAGTGATCCCCATGGACGCGACCCCCGCCGTCCGGCTCGACGGTGTCTCCAAGCAGTACGCGGACTCCTACGCCGTCCACCGTCTGGACCTCGACATCGAGGCCGGCAACTTCTTCTCCCTGCTGGGCCCATCCGGCTGCGGCAAGACCACGACCCTGCGCATGATCGGCGGGTTCAGCGACCCCAGCGAGGGTGCGGTGCTGCTGGCCGGCGAGGACGTGACCGACCTGCCGCCGAACAGGCGCAACGTCAACACCGTCTTCCAGAGCTACGCCCTGTTCGACCATCTGAGCGTCGCCGACAACGTCGGCTTCGGCCTCAAGCGCAAGGGCGTCGCCAAGTCCGAGATACGGCAGCGAGTCGGCGAGATGCTGGAGCTCGTCCAGCTCGCCGGCCTCGCCGAGCGCAGGCCCCGCACCCTGTCCGGCGGCCAGCGCCAGCGCGTCGCCCTCGCTCGCGCGCTGGTCAACCGGCCCGCGGTACTGCTTCTCGACGAGCCGCTCGCCGCCCTCGACCTGAAGCTGCGCCGGCAGATGCAGGTCGAGCTGAAGCAGATCCAGCGCGAGGTCGGCATCACCTTCGTCTTCGTCACCCACGACCAGGACGAGGCGCTGACCATGTCCGACCGGATCGCCGTGATGAACGACGGGCGCATCGAGCAGTGCGGCACCCCCGAGGACATCTACGAGCACCCCGCCACCAGCTTCGTGGCCTCGTTCATGGGCACCTCCAACCTGATGACCGGCACCTACCGGGACGGTGAGGTGACCCTGGAGAAGGGTCCCGCGCTTGCCGTCGGCGCCCGTTCCGGCATCGCGGACGGCGCCGCCGTGAGTGTGTCGGTGCGCCCCGAGAAGATCTGGCTGTCGGACTTCGAACCGGGCATGTCGATGCTGAGCGGCGTGATCCGCGAGACCGTCTACAGCGGCCCGACCACGACCTATCTGATCGAACTCGCCCCGGGCGTCACGCTGTCGGTGCTGGAGCAGAACACGGCCCGGGCCCGTATGGAGGACCGCTGGAGCGGTGGCGAGACGGTGGAGTTCGGCTGGCGGCCCGAGCACTGCCTGGTCCTGGCCTGAGCGCCCCCGACTGAGGAAAGCGAAACCATGCATCACGACGTGATCGTGCTCGGCGCCGGTCTCGCGGGGCTCGCCGCCGCCCGGGACCTGGCCGCCGCCGGCACCGACGTGCTCGTCCTGGAGGCCCGGGACCGCGTCGGCGGCCGGGTCGAGCAGACCCGTACACCCGACGGCCGTACCGTCCAACTGGGCGGTGAGGTGGTCGGCCACGGGCACACCGCCTATCTCCAACTCGCCAAGGAACTCGGCCTCGAACTGATCCCCGGCTACGTCGACGAACCCGGCCGCATCACGCGTGCCACCCCGGAAGGGCTCTCGGCCGGCGATCCACCGCACTGGTTCGGCCCCGGTGACCCGGCCCTGCACAAGCGTCTGAGTGCCGAGTTCACCGCCCTCGCCGCCACCGTCGACCCCGACGACCCGTGGTCGCACCCGGACGCGACCGCCCTGGACCGGCTGTCCGTGGCCGACTGGCTGCGCTCCCGGGAGGCCACCGCGGCGGTGGTGCGCCTGTGGGACATCGGCCAACTCGCCCTGGCGGGCGGCTCCTACGAGCGGATCTCCCTGCTGGCCGCGCTGCGCAAGGCCGCAGCGGTCCCCGGTTCGGGCACGGGCGACTACGACTACGAGGACTGGGAGGGGCTGCGGCTCGCGGAGGGCTCGGCGACGCTCGCCGAGGTCCTGGGCCGCGTGCTGGGCCCGCGCATCCGGCTCGGCTCGCCGGTCGCCGCGCTGGACGTCCGCCCTGGGCGCTGCGCCGTGCGCCTGGCCTCCGGTGAGGTCCTCACCGCCGGGGCCGTGGTGAGCGCTCTGCCCGTCGGCCCGCTGCGGGATGTCGCCGTGAGCGGGGTGAGCGAGGAGCGGCTCGCCTCCCTGCACCGGCAACGCCACGCCACGGCCGCGAAGTTCGCCGCCGTCTACGACCGTCCCTTCTGGCGGGACGCCGGTCTGAACGGCCTGTCCGAGGCGGAGGGAGTGCTGGGCAGCACGTGGCCGCAGAACGAGGGCGTCCTGTCGGCGCTGGTCCCGCCCGAGCGGTACGGCGTCCTGCTCGGCACCCCGCCCCACCTGCGCACCCCCGAGCTGCTCGCCGAGATGGCCGGCATGCTCGGCGAGGAGGCACTGCGGCCGACCGCCTGCCATCTGCGGCTGTGGGGCACCGACAGGTGGACGCAGGGC
Organism: Streptomyces sp. NPDC036764; assembly: GCF_055609385.1. Lineage (NCBI taxonomy): Bacteria > Bacillati > Actinomycetota > Actinomycetes > Kitasatosporales > Streptomycetaceae > Streptomyces > Streptomyces sp. NPDC036764. The sequence goes on along the minus strand of NZ_JBVJPT010000011.1, from coordinate 28,693 downwards.
TATGTCACCCAGTGGCCGCCGGGCGAGGTCATGGCCGTCGGCCCGCTGCACGGCACCCATGAACCGCCGTTCTACGTCTGCGGCTCCGACCAGTGGGTCGCCGGATACATGGAGGGCGCCGTCCGCACCGGCCGCGCCGCTGCCGAGGAGGCGCTGCGCCGTGGCTGACACCGACCGTCTCAACCACATCGACGGCAAGGAGGTGCCGGCCGCGTCCGGCGCCACCCTGCCGTTGATCGACCCGGCCACCGGACTCCCCCACGGTACGGCCCCGCTGTCCGGCCCCGAGGACGTGCACGCGGCCTGCCGGGCGGCCGAAGGGGCCTTTCACGGCTGGTCGCTGACGACTCCGGGGCAGCGGCAGGCGGCACTGCTGCGGATCGCCGACGCCCTGGAGCGGGAGGCCGCCGCGGTCGCGGACGCCGAGGTGGCCGACACGGGCAAGCCACGGGCCTTGTTCCTGGGCGACGAACTCCCCGCGATCGTGGACGTGTTGCGCTACTTCGCCGGGGCTGCCCGCAACCTGCCGGGAGCGGCCGCCGCCGAGTACACGCCGGGCCGCACCTCCGTGCTGCGGCGTGAGCCGGTCGGGGTCTGTGCCCAGATCACGCCGTGGAACTACCCGCTGATGATGGCCGTATGGAAGATCGCCCCCGCGCTCGCCGCCGGCAATACGGTCGTCCTGAAACCGTCCGACACGACGCCGTCGTCGGCCGTGCTGCTGGCGCGGCTGGCCGCGGAGCACCTGCCGCCCGGTGTGCTGAACGTGGTCTGCGGGGACCGTGACACGGGGCGTGCTCTGGTCGCTCACCCGCACGTCCGGCTGGTGGCCGTCACCGGAAGTATCCGCGCGGGGCAGGAGATCGCCGCCGCGGCAGCCGCCGATCTCAAGCGGCTGCACCTCGAACTCGGGGGCAACGCACCGGTGTTGATCCATGCGGACGCCGATCTCGACGACGCGGTCGAGCAGTTGTCGTCGCTGGCCTTCTACAACGCGGGCCAGGACTGTACGGCCGCGACCAGGATCCTGGTCGACCGTCGCGTCCACGACACCTTCCTGGACCGCTTCGCCGACCGCGCCGCCCGGCGGCTGCCCGGCGCCCCGGACGACGAGTACGCCGACTTCGGTCCGCTTGCGAACGCCGCCCAACTCGCCGTTGTACGCGGCCTGTTGGAGCGGCTGCCGGCCCACGCCGAGGTCGTCACCGGCGGCGCGTCACTGGACCGGCCCGGCTACTTCCACGCCGCCACGGTGGTCGCCGGGGTGCGGCAGGAGGACGAGATCGTGCAGGGCGAGGTGTTCGGCCCGGTCGTCACCGTCCAGCCGTTCGCCGACGAGGCCGAGGCCGTCCGCCTGGCCAACGGCGTTCCCCAGGGGCTCGCCGCGAGCGTGTGGACCCGCGACCACGACCGCGCCATGAACGCGACCCGTGCGCTGCGCACCGGCATCGTCTGGGTCAACACCCACGGCACGACGGTGTCGGAGATGCCGCACGGCGGCGTACGCCACTCCGGCTACGGCAGCGACCTCTCCCTCGCCGGCCTGCTCGACTACACCCAGGTCAAGCACGTCATGCTGTGACGGGCGCCCGGCGGCCCGACGGGCGGGCCGTCCTACAGCTTGGCGCCGAAGTTCTGCGTCCACCAGGGGCCGCCGGGGCCGTTGTGGATGCCGACGCCGATGTCCTTGAACGAGCAGTTGAGGATGTTGGCCCGGTGGCCGGGGCTGTTCATCCAGGACTCCATGACGGCGGCCGGGGTCTGCTGGCCCATCGATGTTCTCGCCGTAGGTGGACCAGCGGTAGCCGGCCGCGGTGATGCGCTGGCCGGGGTCGGCGCCGTCCGGGTTGGTGTGGTCGAAGAAGCCGCGGGCGGCCATGTCGTCGGAGTGGCCCTGCGCGGACTTGTTCAGCAGGGAGTCCTCCGCGAGCGGACCGCAGCCGGCGTTCGCCCGCTCCTTGTTCACCAGCGCGACGACCTGCCCGACGGTGTCCGTCGGGGCCGACTGCGCCTGGGGCGTTTTGGACGCCGTCCGCGTCGGCTGCGGGGTCGGGCGGGGAGTCGGCGTGGCCTTCTTGGTCGGTTTGGGCGTTTTGGAGGGGCTTGCCTTCTTGGACGGCGAGGCGGACGGCGACGGGGACTTGGACGCCGGCGCCGAGGTCTCCACGGGACCGGACTCCGAGAGTTCCGGGACGGGGGCGCCGGCGGTCCGCGCGGCCGTCGGTTCCCCGGCCTCGGTGCCGGGTTCCGAGTCGAAGTACCAGAACCCGCCGCCCGCCACACAGACCGCGACGACGGCACCTCCGACGGCCCGGCGCCGGTTGCGCCGACGGCGGCGGGCTTCGCCGCGGGAGACCTGCCGGCCGCCGCGCGCCGCTCGATGGCCCGCTCCGGCGTGGCCGCCGGACGCGTTCGCGACCGAGGCCGAGGCCGAGCCGACCGGGGCCATGCCGCCGGAGGCGGACAGCACTCGGTCCAGCAGTGCGGGTGTCGCGGCGACCAACGCGAGGCCGGCCAGGAGCCCTTCGGCGGGCATCAACCCGCTCCACAGACCGGCACAACGCACACAACCCCGGGCATGCCGGGCTATTCGCTTGCGCCACAGCGCCGATGGCCGGCCGTCCCAGGACGCCAGCAGACCGTGCAACTCCTCGCATCGCGGACGCGAGTCCAGCGCCCGCACGACCACCCGGGCCGCCTCCAGTTGCGCCTTCATCCGCTGCACCCGCACCGCCGTGTGCTGCGGCGACAGCTCCAGCGCCGCCGCCACCTCGGTCCGGGTCAGCTCACCGGCGCACTCCAGCCACCACAGCGACAGCAGGCCACGGTCGTCGGGCTCCAGCCAGCGGGTGGCGCGTGCCGTCTCCTGCCGCTGACCGGACAACTGGAGCCGCACCATGGTCAGATCCACGAAGTCGCCGCCCGGATCCGCCAGGTCCTCGGCCTCCTCCACGCCGCCCGGAGCTGCCTGCCGGTCGTGCCAGTGCGCCCGGACCTGGTTCATCGCGATCGCCACGAGCCAGGAGCGGAAGCTCTCCGGAGTGCGCAGCCCGCCGAGCGCGTCGAGGGCGCGCAGCATGGTCTCCTGCACCACGTCGTCGACGTCGACCGAGCCGTTCAGAGCCCTCCCCACGACGTTGTAGACCAGCGGGAGGTATGCGCTGACCAGGGCGTCCTGAGCCTCCGGGTCGCCACTGCGGGCGGCCGTCACCAGTGCCGCGAGGTCCCTCGTGGGCTCTGTACTCATCAGAAAACTTTCCTGTCCTCGACGCCGAACGATGCTGTCCGATACCTGGGAGATCGCTCGGTGAACCGCGGATAACAGTTCTTCGCACGGCTCTTCGGACGCGTGTTCCCCGTGAGCCTCACGAGGCTGATGCGACCGCGCAATGGAGAACGTCACATCGGCGGGGACTTGGCACATCGGAACGTGGAGGAATGAACCGAATGCCCCTGTACGCCCCTCGAACTGCCGCCCGATGGCCACCTTGCGGACCTGCCGGCCGAAGCACCGACGCTCACGAGACCGACGTCTGACGGGCACCGCGCGCACTGTCGTGGCGGGTCCCCACGGCGACGGCGGCGAGCAGCGCGAGGACGACGACCGTGAACCATGTCGTCGCGTCGGTCAGGCTCATCGACCGGCTGGCGACGCCGAGGCCGACGGGCAGCAGGGCAAGACCGAGGTAGGAGACGAAGAACAGTCCGGCGAGGGCCTCGCCGCGCTGGGCCGGGGCCGCCGCGCCGGCCACGTGGCCGACGGCGGACTTGAACAGCACCCCGGCACCGGCACCGGCGACGACCCCGGCGAGCAGAAACACGGGCAGGCTGGCGAGGCGCACACCGATCGCGAGTACGGCCATGCCGACGGCCTGGGCGAGCAGTCCGACGTACCGGCGTGTGCGGGCGCCGAGCCGCCAGGTCGCCGTCTGAGCCACCGCGGCGGTGCCGAACACGGCGAACACGACCAGTCCGGCCAGCGCGCGCGACGGGTGGTGCAGGGTGCCGCCGACGAAGCCGGGTACCACCGAGGTGAACAGCCCGAACACGGCCATCGACGTGAACCCGGCCGCCCCGGCCGCGAGATGCCCGCGGCCGGCCCCGACCCGCTGGGGGCGGTAGGCGGGCCGTACCTCGGGCCGGCGAACGGTCTCGGGTGTCAGTGCGACGGCTGCCGTCCCGGCCAGCAGCAGGACGACGAAGACGGCGTACGGCAGCAGGAGCGGCGCCGTCAGGTACTGGGCGAGCACTCCCGCGACGATCGGGCCCAGGCCCAGGCCGCCGATGTTGGCGACGGTCGACACGATCTCGAACCGCCGCGTGGAGGCATCGGGCCGGTGGGCACTGTGGAGTTCGTGCAGATACGCGGTGGCGGTGGCCGTCAGCATGCCGACGCCGAGGCCGGTGACCAGCCGGGCGACTATCAGCACCGCCAGGGACGGCTCCGAGAGGAACAGCGCGGCGGCCGTCAGTTCCAGCGCCAGCGCCGCGATCATGACCTTCTTCCGGCCCAGCCAGTCCGAGACGTGCCCGGCGAGCAGCAGGCTGGTCAGCACACCGACGGCGTACACGGCGAACACGACGGTGACCGTGAACGTGGAGAACCCGTCGTGGGCCTGGTACAGCGGGTAGAGCGGGGTGGGCACGGTGGAGAACGCCATGGCCGTCACGAACACCGCGGCGACCGTCCAGAACCCGGCACCGTAGCGGCGGGCCCCGGTCGCGACCGCACGCGGTTCAAGGGTCGTGGTCAGTGACATCGGAGCGCTCCGATCCATAGAGGTGGACATGTCGTTGCCAACACCCGCGTCGATTCGCTGTTTCCCATTCGATGGAGATGATCCAAGATGATGGTTATCTGCGGATGAGATAGCCGGCGCGAGAGGGGCGAGGGCGGGCCATGGATCTGCGTCAGATGGAAGTCGTCGTCGCGGTGGCCGAGGAGGGCGGATTCAGCGCCGCGGCCCGCCGACTGCACGTCGTGCAGTCCGCGGTCTCCGGCACCGTCCGTGCCCTGGAGCGGGAGCTGGGCACGGCACTGTTCCACCGCACCACGCACCGGGTGTCGCTGACCCCCGCGGGGCAGGCGTTCGTGCCGGCGGCCCGGGCCACCCTGCGGGCCGCCGAGGAGGCCAGGACCGCGGTCGATCTCGCGCAGGGCGAGCTGCACGGGGAGATCACCATCGGCGTGATGCAGGGTCTGCACGCCGGCCTGCCCACCGCTCTGGCGGCGTTCCACCGGGAGCATCCGGGTGTGGTGGTACGGCTGCGGCAGGCGCCGGCCGAGGACCTCCCGCGGGCGCTGCGCGAGGGCAGGGTCGATCTTGCGGTGGCCGCCCTCGACACGCCGTTGCCGCGCGGTCTGGAGAGCCGGCTGCTGTCGCGGGAGGAGATGGTCCTGGTGACCGCGCCTACGAAGGACGTACGACCGCCCGCGGGTCCGGTGACCCTGGCCGAGGCCGCCGGTCTGCCGCTGGTTGACTTCTCCCCGGGTTGGGCGGTGCGGCACGCCGTCGACCGGGCCTTTCGCGAGGCGTCCGTCGACCGCACCGTCACCTTCGAGGTGAACGACCTCCTGGCCGCGGCCGACCTGGTCCGGCACGGCCTCGGCGTGTGCGTGATGCCGCCGTCGCTCGCCGCCCGGTTCCCCGAACTCCCGGTGCGGCCCTTCGCGGCACACGCACCCACCTGGACGGTCCGCGTCGTCCACCCAAGCGGAGAACCGCACCCCGCGGTGACCGCGCTCCTGCGCCACTTCGGACAGCGGTGACCGGCGCCGGCGCGCCCTCGGCCCCCCACCGGTGACTGCCCTGTTGCCCCCCGGATCCCGAACTCCCCTGCACGGAACCGTTTTCGATCAGCGCGGGATCGCCTGACACCCCCGTCACGGCCCAGCCGGTCCCGCTCTCCTACGGCGCCGGCTTGACGGTCTTCATCGTGAAGTGCGAGGTGACGTTCTTGATCCGGGGGATCGTCATGACCCGCCGACTGAGGAACGCCTCGTACGCGGGCAGGTCGGCGACGGCCACCCGCACGAAGTAGTCGGGGCTGCCGACCATCCTTCGCAGCTCCAGTACTTCCTCGGCCTGCGCCAGGGTCTCCTCGAAGAGCTCGACGGTCTGAGCGTCCTGCGCTTCGAGGGAGAGGTCGATCAGGACCTCGAAGGAGTGGGCCACCGACGCCGGGTCGATCACGGCGCGGTAGCCCCGGATGGCACCGTCGGCCTCCAGCCGCTGCACCCGGCGCAGACTCGGCCCGGTGGTCAGCCCGACCCGCTGGGCCAGCTCCACGTTGGTAAGCCGTCCGTCGCGCTCCAGCTCGTGTGAGCGGCGGAGGACCGGGCGAGCGGCGCGCCGCCTGTCCCGCCCCTGTCAATGTTGTGCATTTTATTGACGACGGTCATGAGAGCGCCTAGTTTCGCGGTGTCCTTCCCCCGGTCAAGGGAGACCGCGATGCCTTCGTCCCCCATCGCATCACCGTCGCCGTCCACGCACCCCGAGCGAACCCGACAGCTCCGCAGAGTCGCGCTGTCCGGGTTGCTCGGTACGGCCGTGGAGTTCTACGACTTCCTCGTCTACGGCACCGTCGCCGCGCTGGTCTTCGGCGAGCTGTTCTTCCCCGGCGCCGATCCCGCCGTCGGCACCATCGCCGCGTTCGGCACCTTCGCCGCCGGCTATGTCGCCCGCCCGCTCGGCGGCATCGTCTTCGGGCACTTCGGCGACCGGCTCGGCCGCAAGTCGATGCTGCTGCTCACCATGGGCCTGATGGGCGGCGCCAGTTTCCTCATCGGCCTGCTGCCGACGTACGACACGATCGGCATCTGGGCGCCGGTCCTGCTGATCGCCCTGCGCGTCCTCCAGGGCATCGCCATCGGCGGTGAGTGGGGCGGCGCCACCCTGATGGTCGTCGAGCACGCCGGAGAGCGGCGCCGCGGACTGTGGTCCAGCTTCACGCAGATGGGAGCACCGCTCGGCTCCCTGCTGTCCTCGCTCGTCGTCACCTTCGTGGTCGCCATGCCCAGGGACCAGTTCACGGCCTGGGGCTGGCGCGTGCCGTTCCTGCTGAGCGTGGTGCTTCTGGGCGTGGGCCTGTTCGTCCGGCTGAAGGTGGTCGAGAGCCCGCTGTTCGCCAAGGTGAAGAAGGACAGTACCGAGGCCCGGCTGCCGATCCTCGACGTCCTGCGGCGTCCCCGCCCCCTGCTGCTGGCCTGCTGCGTCGGCATCGGCGCCTTCACCGCCCAGTCCCTGCTGACCAGTTACCTCATCGCGTACGCCACCGGCATCGGCTACGCCCGCCCGCAGGTACTCACCGCGCTTACGGTCTCCGCCGCCGTCGCCCTGGTCGTACTGCCCTGCGCCTCCGCGCTCTCCGACCGCGTGGGCCGCCGCCCGGTCGTCCTCGCCGGAGCCGTCCTCTCGGCGGCCACCGCATTCCCCGTCCTCGCGCTGATCGACTCCGAGTCGCCGGGCGCGCTGATCCTCGCCGTCGTCATCGGCCACGGCATCGCCCAGTCCACGATGTACGGCCCGCTGGGCGCCCTGCTCACCGAGATGTTCGGCACGCGGGTGCGCTACACCGGCGCCTCCCTCGGCTACCAGGGCGCCACCCTCATCGGCGCCGGCTTCTCCCCCATGATCGCCGGCAGCCTGGTCGCCGGCAGCGGCGACGGCACCCCCGTGGCGCTGCTGGTGTGCGGCGGCTCCCTCATCACCGCGGTGACCGTCTGGTTCGTGCGCGAGACCAACCGTACGTCCCTGTCCGGCGCCGCCCCCGAACTCCCCACCGCCTCCCGCTCGGAGGAGATCACCGCATGACGACCGGCACCCGCACCACCTTCGCGGCGGCCCTCCTGCTCGCCGTCACCGCCCTGCCCACCTCGGCGGCCGCCGCCACCGGAGAGACGACCCACGTGGACGGCCGGCTCCCCTCGGGCGCCACGTACCTGATGGACGTCCCCGCCCAGTGGAACGGCACCGTCCTGCTGTTCAGCCACGGCTACACCCCCGGCCCGGCCAACCCCGCCCAGGACGCCCCGGACGACGCCACGAAGGCCCTGCTCCTGAAGCGGGGCTACGCCCTCGTAGGCTCCTCCTACGCCACCACCGGCTGGGCGGTGACGGACGCGGTTCCGGACCAGCTCGCCACCCTCACCGCCTTCACCGAACGCTTCGGCGCGGCCTCCCGCACCATCGCCTGGGGGCGGTCGTACGGCGGTCTGGTCACCACCGCCATCGCCGAACGCCACCCGGAGCGCATCGACGGCTCGCTCTCGCTGTGCGGCCTGGTCCACGGCGGCGTCGCCAACTGGAACAACACCCTCGACCCCGTCTTCGCCCTCAAGACGCTCCTCGCACCGGACTCCGACGTGCCGCTGGTGAACATCGGCAGCCAGTCGGCCGCCGACACCGCGGCCGATGCCCTTACGGCCGTGGTCGACTCGGCGCAGACGACGGCGAAGGGGCGGGCCCGCATCGCCCTGGCCGCCGCCCTGCACAACATCCCCGTGTGGAACCAGCCGACGCAGACCCGGCCCGCAGCGACCGACTGGGACACCCAGCAGGCCAACCAGTACGAGGCCGTCAAGGGCCTGGTGAAGATCGCCGCCTTCAACTGGCGCCAGGAGTCCGAGGCCCGCGCGGGCGGCAACATGTCCTGGAACACCGGCGTCGACTACGCGAAGCTCCTCGGCGCGTCCTCCGTGCGCAAGGAGGTCGCCGAGCTGTACGAGAAAGCCGGGCTGTCCCTCAGGGCCGACCTCGCCACCCTGAACCGCGCCCCGCGCATCGGCGCCGATCCGAAGGCCGTCGCCTGGATGTCCCGCACGAGCTCCTTCACGGGCGAGCTGGCCAAGCCGGAGCTGTCCGTCCACACCGTCGGCGACGCCCTCGTCCCCGTGCAGACGGAGAGCGCCCTGAAGCGGGCCGTCACCGCGGCCGGCTCGACGTCCCGACTGCGGCAGGCGTACACCGACAACGCCGGCCACTGCACCTTCAGCCCCGCCGAGCAGCTCGCCGCCCTGCACGCCCTGGAGGACCGCCTCACCCGGGGCAGGTGGGAGGGCACCGACGCGGCCTCCCTCAACTCCCGTGCCACGCAGGCCGACCCGACCACACCCACCCGCTATGTGCCGTACCGGCCCACCCCGTACCTGCGCCCGTACGACCTCGCCCACCCGGACGACGGCCGATGAAGCCGTACGGCCGCCCGTCGCGCCCTCGGCGGGCGGCCGTACCCTTGCCAGCGTGGAGGACGACGACATCCTGGACGGTCAGGACATCTCGGAGGGCCCGCAGCCGCGCCCGCAGTCGCTCATGCTCGCCTTCTTCGGCAACCACGTCCTGGAGGAGGGCGACGTGGGCGTCTACTCCGGCAGCATCATCGACGTGCTCGGCCGGGTCGGCGTCGGCGAGCAGGCCGTGCGCTCCACCCTGACCCGGATGGTCAACCGGGGCCTGCTGCAACGGCGGCGCGAGGGCCGCAAGATGTTCTTCGGGCTGACCCCGCAGGCGACGCGCGTCTTGGAGGACGGCCGTACCCGCATCTGGCAGCAGGGCGCGGTCAACGACGACTGGGACGGCTCCTGGACCCTGCTCGGCTTCTCCCTGCCGGACTCCTGGAAGCGCCAGCGCCACGACCTGCGTTCCCGGCTCACCTGGTCCGGATTCGGCGCGCTGTACAGCGGGCTGTGGATCGCGCCCGGGAACATCGATGTCTCCGACGTCGTCGAAGACCTCGGCCTGGCCGCCCACGTCAAGATCTTCCACGCGCAGGCGGACGGGGCCACCGACATCGAGCTGATGATCCGCGACACCTGGGACCTGGAGAGGATCGCCGCCCGTTACGTCCTCTTCGACAAGCGCTGGACCGCCCATCTCGACGCCGGAGCCGGCGACGACCCGATCGGCACCCGGCTGCGACTGGTCAGCGAGTGGCTCTGGACGATCCGCACGGACCCCAGGCTGCCGGCCCGGCACCTGCCCCCTCAGTGGCCGGCCGGCCCCGCGCAGGAGACGTTCCGGCGCGTCGCCGACCACACCGCCCGGCCCGCACGGGAGCGGGCACGCGAGCTGCTGGAGACCACCCCGCTGCGCTGAGCGGGGGCGAGGGGCCGGTTCACCCGGCGGCGACGGCTTCGAGCAGGTGGGTCCGTGTGGGGCCCGGTGGCATGCGGTGCTCGAGCTCGGGCATGAGCCGGTCCACCGCCTCGACCAGGGCGGGAGCGCGCAGTTCGGCTGCGGCGCCGGGCAGGAGGTGGGCGGCGGCCCGCTCCGCGCGCAGCGCGTCCGGCTCGCGTTGTGTCAGCAGCGCCAGCGCCCTCGCCCGGTCCCAGTCGGGGTGCCGGTAGCGGCGACCGGCCGCGTGCGCGTCCATCTCGGCCAGGCGGTGCCGGGTGTAGGACGTGCTTCGCAGGTATACGCCGCCGAGTCCTTCCCGCGTGGCCCGGCCGAACTCGGCGACCGGATCGAGGCGTTCGGTGGTGCCCGTCTGCCGCAGGACGTCACGCAACGTCAAGCTGTGCTCCAGACTCATCGCCAGTCCCCGTCCGATGGTCGGCACGGTGAGCGCCCACGCGTCGCCGACGGCGACCACCCCGGTGACCCGGGGGCGTTCGTCGTCGTACAGGGTCCGCTTGCGGTCCGTCAGACCGGCCATGATCTGTACGCCGTCGGTGATGGGCCGGCCGCCGAGCCAGACGTCCGCGCCCGGGAAGAGGCGCACGGCGGCGCACCACGGGCCTTCGTGGCGCAGCAGTCGGCGCAGTTCGTGGTCGTCGCTGCGGCTGATGAGGCCGAGCGAGTAGGTGCCGTGGTCGGCCGGGATGCGCAGGAGGCCGAGGGATCCGTGCTCGGCGATCAGCGGGAACGTACTGGCCGGGACGGCGCCGTCGGCCGACCGGAAGTAGCGGCAGTAGTACGTGAAGCCACGCCTGCCCGCCTCCTCCACCGGACCCGGCACGCCGATGTCCCGCAGCCAGGTGGCAAGCGCCGAGCGGCGGCCGGTGCAGTCGACGACCAGGTCGGCCGGCAAGGTGCCGGTGCTGGTCTCCACTCCTGTGACGTGCGGTACGCGCCGGCCGCGGGCGCCCCCGTCGTCCGGGTCGCCGGCGCGCAACCCCCGGCAGACGACGCCCCGTACGATGCGCACGCCCACCGCCTCAGCGGCGCGCGTGGCGACGTGTTCGAGCAGACTTCTGCGTGCGGCCAGCGTGTCGAAGCGCGCGTCCGCGGGCCGCACGTCACCGCGCAGCCCGGGTTCGGGGGCCAGAACGTTCAACCGGACGGCCCCGGCCGCCGTCATCCGCTCGACCAGGCCCGGCAGATGCGCTTCGGCCGATCTGAGCCAGCCGGCCAGCGGGAGATGGGTGAGGCGGAGCTGCGGGATGCCGGGGCGGTGCCAGCGCGACCACGCCTCGTCCGGATCCGGCGGCGCCGGATGCGCGTCGCGCTCCAGCACGGTCACCCGATGCCCGTCCGCGGCCAGCAGCAGGGCTGTCTGAAGGCCACCGAGCGCGGCGCCCAGTACGACGATGCTCGACATGAGGGTCATCATTCCCCGCGGGCGCGGTTGCCGTGCGCGGGCACGCACCGGTGTCGGCCGTATCCGCGCCCGCCTCGCAATCCGGGGAGAGCAGGTGCCCGGCCGGACGGCTCCGGCCGGGCACCTCCTCGGGGATAGCTGGTGACGCCGGGTCTCAGTCTCTCGATGCCTCCTGGAATCGGTTCACCCAGTACGCGGTGCGGTCCAGGTACGCCGTCCGAGCCGCCTCCCCCGTCTGCCCGTAGGCGCCGTCGTAGGTCCGGTAGCCGTGGCCGGCGGGTGGGGTGCGGCCGGCCTGCTGCCAGTGCCGCCAGCCACCGTTGACGGCCGTGCTGCCGTACCAGGGGTAGTAGAAGAGGTGCACGTCGTCGGACAGGGCGTCGGCCGTGGGTGCGGAGCCGAGGCTGAAGGTGTCGATGTCGAACAGGGCTCCCCCGCCGCCGGTGAACCTCAGGAACAGCGGCCCGGAGGCGGAGCCGGTCAGGGACGTCGTGACGGTCGTGAACGTCTCCCAGCCGCCGGTCACCGGCCCCGCCACGGTGCCGAGCAGGGTGCCGGTGGCCGAGCCGGAGCGGATCTCGATGGTGCCGCCCGTTCCCGCCGAGGACACCTTCGCCGTGAACGTCCTGGCTCCCGAGGTGGAGACGGAGGCGTAGCCCGCCCAGTCACCGTTGTCGATGTAGCCCAGGGTCTGTCCGCCGCTGGCCGGGGCGTGCGCGGCGACCTGCACGCCGGAGCCGGAGGTGTACGCCTCGGCCTCGACCTGGCCGGTGCCGGCCGGGGCGGAGCAATTGGCCGCCGCCTGCCCGGCCGCGTAGCGCACGCCGCCGAGCAGCAGGGAGCGGAAGGCCGGGTCGGCGTAGGACTCGACGGTGTGGCCCAGCCCGGTGTAGAAGGAGCGGCCCTGCCCTTGGCCGTGGCACCAGGTGATGGGGTGGTCGGCGCCCATCGAGCCGCCGCTGTAGGTGCTTTCGTCCAGGGTCTGGAGGACGTGGACGCGGGGACGGGGGTTGGCGCGGTAGTTGTACCACTCGTCGGTGCGGGTCCAGGTCGCGCCGAGGTGGGTGGTGGCCGGGTGGGTGCGGTCCTCGGTGCGGATCGTGGCCTGCTGGATCGCGGGATGGCTCTGGAACCACGCGCCGACCAACTGCCCGTAGTACGGCCAGTCGTACTCGGTGTCGGCGGCGGCGTGCACGCCCAGGTAGCCGCCGCCGGAGTCGACGTAGGACTGAAGGGCGCTCTGCTGGGCGGCGTTGAGGACGTCGCCCGTGGTGTTGAGGAACACAACGGCCTCGTAACCGGCGAGGCCCGCGGCCGTGAAGGCGCCGGCGTCCTCGGTGGCGGTGACGGAGAAGTCGTTCTGTGCGCCGAGGGTGCGCAGGGCGTCGATGCCGGCCGGGATCGCGTCGTGCCGGAACCCAGCCGTCTTGGAGAAGACGAGGACCTCGAAGGAGGCCGCGTGCGCCGTCCCGGCCGGGGTGAGCAGGGCGCCGAGCACGGCCAGGGCCAGGGCCGTCGTGCCGCGGCGCAGTCGCCGCATCAGGGTGGTCATGGTCATCGCCCCTTTCGTGCCGAGGAGGCGAGCGTGAAGGTGTCGACGTCGAAGAGGCTTCCGGTGCCGCCGGTGAAAGTGAGGAAGAGCGGGCCCGTTCCGGCGCCGTTGAGCGTGGTGCTGACGGTGGTGAAGGTGTCCCAGCTTCCGGTCACCGGCACGGTCACCGAGCCGAGCAGCGGCCCGGTCTGCGAGCCGGAGCGGAACTGGAGCGTGCCGCCGGCCCCTGCGGAGGAGACGCGGGCGGACACGGAGGTCGCGCCCGCGGTGGAGACGGAGGCGTAGCCCGCCCAGTCGCCATTGTCGATGTAGCCCAGCGTCAGCCCGCCGCTCGCGGAGCCGTGCGCCGCGGACTGGACGCCCGAGGCGGAGCTGTACGACTCCGCCTCCCACGGCGTGGTCGTGGCCGAGCCGGAGCCGAGGGTGAAGGCGTCGAGGTCGAAGAGGTTGCCCTGCCCGGTCGGGCCGCGGAACACCAGGAACAGCTCGGTGGTGCCGGCGGGCGCGCCGGAGAGGCCCGCGGTGACATCGGTGAAGGTGTCCCAGCCGCCGGTCACCGGCACGGTCGCGGTACCGAGCAGCGTGCCCGTGGCGGAACCGGCACGCACCTGGAGGGTGCCGCCCGCTCCGCCGGATGCCACCCGGGCGGTGAGTTTCGTGGCGCCCGCGAGGACATAGGGCTTGAACGAGATCCAGTCGCCGTCGTCCGTGAAGCCGACCGTTCTGCCGCCCTCGGCGGTGGCGTGGTTCGCGATCTGGATGCCGGACTGGGCGCCGAAGTGCTCGCCCTGCCGGTGCCGTGGTTGCAGGGTGCGCACGGAGTGCGTGGTCAGGCCGCCGGCGTCGGTGTACTCGGCGTCGAAGACTCCGTAGAGGTTGGCGGCGCTGTCGTGTTCGCCGTCGGCGGGCACGGTGAGGTTGCCCTCGCAGCCGTTGGTGGAGGTGATGGCGTGGGTGTGGCTGTCATGGCCGAGGAGATAGGTGACCTTCACCTGGGAGCAGTCGACGGTGCCGTCCTCGGGGTCGCTGACCTGCACCCTGAACGGCACGGTGTCGCCGAAGGCGAACGGCTGCCCGTCCGGGGGCTGTTGCAGGGTCACCGTCGGCGCGGTGTTGCCCGCGGTGACCACCAGGCTCGCGGTGCCGGTCAGGCCCTGCGGGTCGCGGACCGTGAGGGTGGGCCGGTAAGTGCCGGCCGTGGTGTACGTGTGGCTGGGGTTGGCCTCGGTCGACGTGGTGCCGTCGCCGAAGTTCCAGGAGTAGGTCAGTGCCCCGCCCTCGGGGTCGGAGCTGCCCTGGGAGGAGAACCGCACGGTGAGCGGCAGAGCTCCGGAGGTGCGGTCGGCGGACGCCCGGGCGACGGGGTTGCGGTTGCTGCCCGCGATGTACTCGATGCGGTACAGGGCCTGGTTGTTGCTGCCGGTGCCGTAGTCAAGGACGTACAGCGCGCCGTCGGGTCCGAAGTCGGTGTCCATCACCTGGGTGCCGCTCCAGGGGACGGCCTCGATCGTGCCGTAGGAGCCGTCGCTCCTGACCTCGACGGCCTTGATCCAGCGGCGTCCGTACTCGGCGGCGAAGTAGCGGCCGTCGAGGGACTGCGGGAACTTCACCGTGGACGTCGAGTCGGGATCGTAGCGGTAGACCTCGCCGCCCATCGGCGACTCCGAGCCGCCGCCGAACTCGGGCGGTGAGCCGTCGAGGCCGTACTTGATCCAACTCGGCTTCGCGGGCGGCAGCTTGGCCTGCCCGGTGTTGCGGAAGGAGTTGTTGGCGGGGCCGCCGGCGCAGTCGTACTTCGCTCCGGAGGGGCCGCTGGGGAAGGTGAACTCGTTGTACGTCTCACTCGTGGTGTTGGTGCCGGTGCAGTACGGCCAGCCGTAGTTGCCGGGCGCGGTGATGCGGTCGAACTCGACCTGGCCGCCCGGTCCGCGGTTCGCGTCGGTGCCACCGGCGTCGGGGCCGTAGTCGCCGAGATAGACCGTGCCGGTGGGGCGGTCCACGGACATCCGGAACGGGTTGCGGAAGCCCATCGCGTAGATCTCGGGCCGGGTGCCCGCTGTGCCCGGTGCGAAGAGGTTGCCCGAGGGGACGGTGTACCCGCCGGCCGCGGTCGGCTTGATCCGCAGGACCTTGCCGCGCAGGTCGTTGGTGTTGCCGGAGCTGCGCTGGGCGTCGAACTGCGGGTTGCGGTCGGTGCGTTCGTCGATCGGCGCGTAGCCGGAGGAGTCGAACGGGTTGGTGTCGTCACCGGTGGTCAGATACAGGTTCCCGGCCGCGTCGAAGTCCATGTCGCCGCCCACGTGGCAGCACTGGCCGCGGTCGTTGGGCACCTCCAGGACGACCTTCTCGCTCGCCGGGTCCAGGGTGCCGTCGCTGCGCAGCGTGAACCGCGACAGGTTGAGGTGCCCTTTCCAGCGCTCGAAGTCGGCGGCGCTGCCGGTGACGGGCGCGTCGCCGGCCGGGGTGTTCAGCTTCGGGGAGTAGTAGACGTAGACGTACCGGTTGGCGGTGAAGGCGGGGTCGACGGCGATGCCCTGGAGGCCCTCTTCGTCGTGTGTGTAGACGTCGAGTTTGCCGGCCTGTTTGGTGTTGCCGACGGCGTCGGTGAGGCGGATCGTGCCGTCGCGGGCGGTGTGCAGGACCGAGCGGTCGGGCAGTACGGCCAGGGACATCGGCTCGCCCAACTCGGCAGTGCCGGTGGCCAGTTGGACCTGTTGATAGTCGGCGGGGGGAAGGTCCGCCGGGGCGGCGGAGGCCGGGCCGGCCGCGGGGGCCGCGGTGACGGCGGCGGACAGGAGGAGCGCGAGCGCGGTGAGCGTTCTCAGCCCCGCGCGAGGGCGCGAAAGCATGGGGGGTTGTCCTTCCTGACGATGCGGGTGTCAGGCAAGGCGCGCGCCGGCCGCGCTTGCCGGGTGTATCCGTGCGGGGCACGGCGAAGGAACCGCCGAGCCCTGTGGCCTTCGATGCGCAGTGCGGAAAAATTACGCCTTGAACAAAGTGAATTGCAGGCTTCCGCAGATCTCTTGCATGCTGTGGGGCACCGCCAAGTTTGTCAAGAGCCTGCCAAAATCAGAGGCTGCCGTCCCAGGACGGCGGTCCGCTGAGTACCCGCCCCGCGATCTTCCGTACCTCCCCGTGCCACGCCGTACAACGGAGGTACGTCCATGACCGTCCTGTACACCCCGCCCGCTGACCTGCGCCTGACCGCCGAGGTCTACGCAGCCGTCCAGGCCAGGGACCCCGCACAGTCCGAGTTCCACCAGGCCGCGCGCGAGGTGCTGGAGTCCCTGGAGCCCGTGCTCGCCCGCCACCCCGGGTACGCAGGGCACCACATCCTGGAGCGGCTGTGCGAGCCGGAGCGGCAGTTGCTGTTCCGCGTGCCGTGGGTCGACGACGGCGGCAAGGTCAGGGTCAACCGGGGCTTTCGCGTGGAGTTCAACTCCGCGCTCGGGCCGTACAAGGGCGGGCTGCGTTTCCATCCGTCCGTGAACCTCGGCATCGTCAAGTTCCTCGGTTTCGAGCAGATCTTCAAGAACGCGCTGACCGGTCTGCCGATCGGCGGCGGCAAGGGAGGCGCCGACTTCGACCCCAAGGGCCGCTCGGACGGCGAGATCATGCGGTTCTGCCAGTCGTTCATGACCGAGCTCCACCGCCATCTCGGCGAGCACACGGACGTCCCGGCGGGCGACATCGGCGTCGGGGCCCGCGAGATCGGCTTCCTCTTCGGCCAGTACAAGCGCATCACCAACCGGTACGAGTCCGGAGTTCTCACCGGCAAGGGCCTGAACTGGGGCGGCTCCCACGTACGGACCGAGGCCACCGGATACGGCACCGTCTATTTCGTCTCCGAGATGCTCGCCGAACGCGGTCAGGACCTCGACGGCCGGCGGATCGTCATATCCGGGTCGGGCAACGTCGCCATGTACGCCGCCCAGAAGGCGCACCAGCTCGGCGCGAAGGTCGTCGCGCTGTCGGACTCCGCCGGCTATGTGGTCGACGAGGCCGGCATCGAGGTCGAACTGGTCAAGGAGATCAAGGAGGTGCGGCGCGGCCGGATCAAGGAGTACGCCCGGACGATGAGCCGGGCCCGGTACGTCGAGGGCGGTTCCGTCTGGGACGTACCGTGCTCGGTCGCGCTGCCGTGCGCCACCCAGAACGAACTGGACGAGAACGCGGCACGGACCCTGCTGGCCGCGGGGGTGACGGCCGTGGCCGAGGGCGCCAACATGCCCACCACCCCGAAGGCGGTACGGCTGCTCCAGGAGGCGGGCGTCGCCTTCGGCCCCGGCAAGGCGGCCAACGCCGGAGGGGTCGCCACCTCGGCGCTGGAGATGCGGCAGAACGCGAGCCGCGACGCGTGGACGTTCGAGGACACCGACCGACGGCTCGCGGCCATCATGGCCGGCATCCACACCACCTGCCGCGAGACGGCCGAGGAGTACGGGGCGCCGGGCAACTACGTCGTCGGCGCCAACATCGCGGGGTTCGTGAAGGTGGCGGACACCATGCTCGACCTGGGGGTGATCTGAGGTGGCGCAGGAGGAGCGGGGCGTGGTCGCACCGGGCAGCGGCGAGCCGGTGTGCGTGGAGACGATCGCGCACTGACGTCCGCCGTCCCCGGATGCCGGGCTTGTCGCTGATCGCCCGTCAACGACACGCCCGGACCGGCGGCGTCGTCAGGCGGCCCCGCCCCGGCGCCTGCGCAGCCACCACGCGCCGCCGCCGAGCAGCACGAGAGCCGCGGCGATGCCCACGGGCACGGCGACGGACATGCCGTCGTCGTCCTTCGCGTCGTCCGCCGCCGGCTTCGCCGACGAGCCCTGGGCGGCGGGCTTGTCCGAAGCCGCGGCCGACGACGGGGCCGCGGTCGTCGGTTCCTGAGTTGGGGTGGGGCTCACCGGCTTGGCGCCGGGCGCCGCCGCCTTCAGCGCGAGCCGGGGCGCGGGGTGACCGTGGCCGTCCCCCTCGGTCTCCTCCTCCAGCTCGATCCAGCGGTCGACCTTGCCGTCGCTGTAGGTCTGGAG
The DNA here is from genome assembly GCF_055609385.1 of Streptomyces sp. NPDC036764. Taxonomy (NCBI): domain Bacteria; kingdom Bacillati; phylum Actinomycetota; class Actinomycetes; order Kitasatosporales; family Streptomycetaceae; genus Streptomyces; species Streptomyces sp. NPDC036764. The sequence goes on along the minus strand of NZ_JBVJPT010000011.1, from coordinate 10,579 downwards.
GGTCTTGAAGAGGACCTCCTTCGCGTCCGGCAACTGCCTTACGGTCACCACGTACTCGAGGTTCTCGCCGACGGCCAGCTTCGGCCCGGACACCGTGTAACCCCGGCCGGTGGGGGCCAGCTTCCAGCCCTTGGGGCCCTTTTCGTAGGTGATGTCCTGCGGGACGATCCCGTCCGGCAGGATCACCTCCAGCTTGCTGATCCCGGCCGAGCCCGACTCCGACTCGGCGGCGAAGGTCAGCTCGACGTTCTGGTCGAGGGCACGCGCGCCCTCGGCCTCCACTTCCGTGTGGGCCGCAGCCGGCCCGGCGGTGGCGACGGCCAGCGCGAGGGCGACCGAGGTGAGCACGCCGGTGCGGCGCAGACTGCGGATCAGAGTGGAGCGGGACACGTACGACTCCCTTGTACCGACGACATGGTGACTGCGGACGAGCGCGGGCAGAGCCGCTTCTCCACAGAAGTCGGTCGCGGACCCCGGTGAGTTCCCGGCTTCGCCCAGGAAATCTCCCTGCGGGCCCGGCTCTTGGGGCGTGCGCGAGTCGTGCAGGTTGAAACCGATACGAAACAAGGGCTTGTAGCTCGATTTAACGAGGGTTATTTTAACCGTCACTCGAAGCCGGGCCCGGGTTGCCGAGAACTGATCCCTGCACGTTCGCGCAGTTCAACGAGGGGTAGTGCCATGCCAGTTGACAGGCTTCAGGTGTCCCGCCGCGGTTTCCTCGGTCTCGGGATCGCGGCCGGTGTCGTGACCCTCACCGCATGCGGTTCCTCCAGCAGCGGTTCCGCCGCCGGCCCGCTCGTGATGACGGTGTGGGGCGGTGACGCCGACCGCAAGGCGTACCAGGCCCGCATCGACCTGCTGGTGAAGAAGTACCCGGAGCTGAAGGTCAAGCTCCAGCTCATCCCTAGCGACTCGTACCCGCAGAAGGTCCAGACGATGATCGCCGGCGGCAACGGGCCGGACATCATGCAGGTCGCCGAGAGCGTCAACACGTACTCCAGCAAGAACCAGTTGCTGCCCCTGGACGACCTCGCGAAGAAGGCCGGGCTCGACGCCGGGCAGCGGTTCGGCTCGGTCGGCTCCATCTACACCTACGAGGACGAGCTCTACGCGATCCCGGACCGCTCCGGCGCGATGATCGTCTACTACAACAAGGAGCTGTTCGAGCAGAAGGGCATCAAGGCGCCCAGCGCCGAGTGGACCTGGGACGACGCGCTGGACGCGTTCAAGGAGCTCACCGTCCCGGGCAAGCAGTGGGGATACGGCGGCGCCGGCTGGTGGCCGCAGTGGTGGAGCTTCGTGTACCAGAACGGCGGCGCCATCATCGACGACAGCGGCAGGCCGGCGGTGGACAGCGACGAGGCGATCGAGGCCCTCCAGTGGGCCGGCGACCTGGTCTTCAAGCACAAGGTCGTGCCCAGCGCGAAGGACTACGCCGACATGGGCGCCGACATCGGCGGCGACCAGGCGTTCGCCAACCAGAAGGTCGCCGTCAACGCCACCGGGTTCTGGGCGATCGCGGGCCTGACGGAGACGAAGTTCGCCTGGGACATCGCGCCGCTGTGGCGGGGAAAGAAGCAGGCGGTGTCGGCGTTCGGCAGCGGCCTGGCCGTCTCGCGCAGCTCCAAGCAGGCCGACAACGCGTTCAAGGCGATCGACTTCCTCACCTCGCCCGAGGCGCAGCAGGTGATCATCTCCTCCGGCGAGGACGTACCGGCCAACCTGGAGGTGCAGAAGAGCGACGCGTTCCTCAAGCCCTCGTGGATGAAGACCCAGGTGGACATGGGTGTGTTCGCCGAGTCGAGCGAGTTCGTCTTCCGGGCGCCGTTCATACCCGAGTGGAACGAGATGCAGGCGGCCATCGAGAGCGGGCTCGCCGACTTCTGGCTCGGCAAGGAGCGCAGCGCCAAGAAGGTGCTCACCGCGCTCCAGAAGAACCTGGAGTCCCTCATCAAGTCCGCGGGATGACGGGCGATGGCGACCACGACGGCCCCGACCCCGCCGACCGCACCGACGGTCGCGAAGAAGGCCGCGTCTGCGAAGAGGCCGAAGCTTTCCAAGCGGCGACGCCGTGAGGCGCTCTCCTTCTATCTGTTCGTCTCGCCGTGGGTGATCGGCTTCCTGGTCTTCCTGCTCGGCCCGATGATCGCTTCCATCTACTACTCGCTCACCGACTGGGACTCCTTCACCCCGCCCAAGTGGGTCGGCTTCCAGAACTACGTCACGCTCCTGACCGACGATCCCGCGTTCTGGAAGGCACTGTCGAACACCTTCTACTACGCCGCGATCTCGGTCCCGCTCGGTCTGGTGCTCGGTCTGTGGCTGGCGAACCTGCTCAACAAGCAGGTGCGGGCCCGCAAGCTGTTCCGCACCCTGATCTATCTGCCGACGCTGGTCCCGCTGGTCGCCACGGCGATGATCTTCAAGATGGTGCTCGCGCCGTCCGGCCCGGTCAACGACTTCCTCGGCGTCTTCGGCGTCTCGGGCCCGGCGTGGCTGATCGACGGCCCCTGGGTGAAGCCCGCACTGATCCTGATGTCGGCGTGGGGTGCGGGCGCGGCGACGGTGCTGCTGCTCGCCGCGATGAAGGGCATCCCGCGCGAGCTGTACGAGGCCGCCGAGGTCGACGGGGCCGGCTCGGTACGGCAGTTCTGGAGCATCACGCTGCCGCATCTGACGCCGATCATCTTCTTCAACCTGATCATGGGGCTGATCAACGCGTTCCAGGTGTTCGCGCAGGTGTACATCCTGACCCCGAAGAGCAACCGCGGAGCGTACGACTCGGCCCAGACGATGGTGCCGCTCCTGTTCGACCAGGCCTTCGGCTTCTACCACATGGGGTACGCGTCGGCGATCTCATGGCTGCTGTTCGCCGTGATCCTCGTGTTCACGGTGATCGCCTTCCGCACCACCCGGCGCTGGGTGTTCTACGAAACCGAGGTGAAGTGATGGCCACCCTGGCGACACCGGTGCGCGAGCGCCGAAAGCGGCGGGAGACCTCTGCCGTACGGGCGTTCCGCGCGACCCCGTTCACCTACGGAACGCTGATCATCGTGGCGGCGATCCTGTCGACGCCGCTGGTGTTCGTCGGGTCGATCGCGCTGTCCAGCGACGCCACCGTGAACGCCAACACGTTCACGATCATCCCGCGCGAGTTCCACTGGGAGAACTTCTCCCGGGTGTTTTCCACCGAGCTGCCGATGGGCACCTTCCTGATCAACTCGGTGATCATCTCGCTGTTCTCGGTCGCCGGGCAGGTGCTCTCCAGCGGCCTCGTCGGCTACGCGTTCGCCCGGCTGCGGGCTCCGGGCAAGAGCACGATGTTCCTCGTCGTGCTCGCGACGATGATGATCCCGACGCAGATCACGATGATCCCCCAGTTCATCCTGTTCCGGGACCTGGGCTGGGTGAACACCTTCCTGCCGCTGATCGTGCCGAACTTCTTCTCCAACGCCTTCAACATCTTCCTGGTCCGCCAGTTCGTCTCCCGGCTGCCCAGCCAGCTCGACGAGGCGGCGATGGTGGACGGCCTGGGCTTCTTCGGCATCTACCGGCGGATCATGTTCCCGATGCTCAGGCCGGTGCTGATCGCCATCGGCATCTTCACGCTCACCCACACCTGGGGCGACTTCATGGGTCCCCTGATCTATCTGAACGACGAGTCGAAGATGCCGCTGGCTCTGGGCGTGCAGTACATCACCAGCACCTCGCAGGCGATGCAGGCGCCGCCCTGGAACCTGGTCATGGTCGGTTCGATCCTGCTCGCGGTGCCGATGATCGTCGTCTACTACCTCGGCCAGAAGTACCTCTATGAAATGGACATCAGCGGCGGAAGCGCGGGAGTGAAGTGAACCGTACGGAGACCATCGAAGCCGTCCGCCTCGACGGCCGGGGCGTGTGGATCGACGGCCGCCCGCGCACCCTGTTGTGTGCCTCGCTGTTCTACTTCCGGCTGCCCCGGGAGCAGTGGCGCGACCGCCTGCGGCAGGTACGGGCGTCGGGGTACACCTGCGTCGACGTCTATCTGCCGTGGAACTTCCACGAGTTGGCGCCCGGCCGCTTCTCCTTCGAGGGCAGGCGGGACGTGGCGGCCTTCCTGGACCTCGCGCAGGAGGCGGGCCTGTATGTCATCGCACGGCCGGGCCCGTACATCTGCTCCGAATGGGACGGCGGCGCGCTTCCCGCCTGGCTGGGCCTCGACCCGGAGTTGAGGGTCCGTCAGAACGAGCCCCGGTATCTGGAGCGGGTCGGCGCCTGGTTCGACCAGGTGCTGCCTCTGCTGGCCGAGCGGCAGTACCCGGCGAACGGCCCGGTCGTCATGGTGCAGTTGGAGAACGAGCTCGACTTCTTCGACTGCGCGGACCGGACGGGCTATGTGAGCGCCCTGCGGGAGTCGGCGCTCGGGCACGGCATCACCGTCCCGTTGATCGCCTGCTCCGGCCAGGGCGACCTCGCGGGCGCCACCGGGGACGTGGACGGGGTCGTACCGGCCTGCAACTTCTACCCGGACGACGACTCCCCCGACATCGAGGCCGAGGTACGCCGCTACTCCGGCCTGGTCGCGGAGCGCGGGGTGCCGCTGCTGATCACCGAGACGAACAGGCGCCACCGCACGCTGCGGCGGCTCCTGGCGAGCGGCGCCAAGCTGATCGCGCCGTATCTCCAGTCGTCCGGCTGGAACTTCGGCTACACCCCGTCCACCGGCAACTGGGGGCGGCCCGGCAACTTCATGAGCCACGGCTACGACTTCGGCGGTTACGTCACGTCGACCGGTACGGAGCGGCCGGAGTATGCCGAGGCGCAGGTGCTCGCACGGGTCGTCGACACCTGGGGTGCCCAACTGGCCCTGGCCGAACCGGGGTTGGCGGATGAGCAACCGACGTGCGACTTCCCGACGAGCTCGGTTTCCGCCGCGCTCGACTTTCCCGAGGGCGGCCGGCTGGTGGCCGTACCGCATCTCGGGGCGGACCCCGGCACGGCGGTCGTCAGGGGCGTGCCCGTCGCGGTCGCGCCGGGATCGTGCCCCTTGATGGCGGTCGACGTACCGCTGCGGCCGTGGGGCATCGACGCGACCCTGACGCTCGCCTCGGCGGATCTCGTCTCGGCGGCGGACGGGGTGCTGGTGTTCTCCTCCGACGTCCCGGTCACCGTCCTGCTGGACGGGACGCGCACCGAGATCCCGGTGTCCAAACGCAGGACCGTGGCGGGCGTGACGCTCGTCGTCCTTCCGTCCGCGCAGGCCGCGCGGCTCCGATCGGTCGACGCCGACGGCACGGTGCCGGTGACCGACGCCCCGCGCCGGCCCGCCGAGTCCGCGCCGACCGCGGTGCGCGAGGTGCGGCGGCGGTGCGACGCGCCGCCCGAGGAGCCGGCCGGGCTGCACACCCTGCCGCCGACGCTGGAGTCGCTCGGGGTGTACCGGGGGCGGGGCGCCTACCGCACCACCACGGATCTGACCGGCGTGGGCGAGCTGCTGCTCACCGGTGCGGCGGACATCGTCGACCTGTCCGTCGCGGGGCGGACGCACCCGCCGATAGCCGGGTTCGGGGCGGCCCGGCGCATCGACGTCGGTGACGTGACGGGCAGCGTCGCGATCGAGGCCGTGGTGGAGATCTGGGGCCACGCCAACTTCGACGACGCCCGACTGCCCGCACTGCGCATGGGCGCCCTGCGCGGCCTCGGGACCCTGTGGAAGGTGCTGGGGACGACGGACGTGTCGGCGCTGTGGACCGTGCACGGGCACTGGGCCGGGAACCCCGCGCCCACCCGGGTGCTCGGCAACTGGAGCAGCACGCGCGTCGCGGAGCCGGTCACCTACACCCGCGGGCTCCACTCCCCCACCCCGTCGGCGCTGCATCTGCGCGGTGTCGTCGAACCGTTGCGGGTGCGCGTGGACGGCGGCGAACCGGAGACCGTCCACACCGAGAACCCCTGGGTACTGCTGCCCGCGGGCGCCCACCAGGTCTCGGTCACGCTTCCGCACCACCCCAGCGGCCCCGGTCTGCGCGCCGAACTGCTCGCGCTGGAGGCCGTACGGGACTGGTCGTGCGCGGCGCAGAACGACGAGCTGCTGACGGCGTTCGCCGCGCGGTCCGGGCGTACGGAGGAGGTACGGCTCCCGCTGGCGCTGGAACCGGGCGAGGAGGCGTGGCTCGACGTCGACCTTCCGCCCTCCCCGGACGGTTACCTGGTCCGGCTGGAGGCCACACAGGTACGGGTGACCGGGTGGGCCGGCGGGGAGTGCGTGGGCCGCGTCTGGATCGGCGACCGGCCCGAATTCTCGGGCGGGGATCCCGACGCGCTCTGGGTGCCTCCGGGCTGGCCGGGCCTGACCCTGCTCGCGCGGGGTATCGAGGGGCGGGGCGCTCCGGAGATCCGTGCGGTGCGGCTGGGGGCACCGGCCGGCTGAGCAGAGAGGGCCGGCCCGGCACTCGGCGCGCGTGCGAAATCCGCTCGATATTTCCGTGGGCTGGACGGATGAAAGCGGCCTGCTCCATATGAGGTGCCGCGAGCGGCTGTTGAGCACCGGGTGGATCCACTCCTCGATCATCTTCGCGTCGGCGCTCGGCCGGCTACGAGACGAGGAGTGGCCCGATGTCGCATCGGATGGTTTCCCGGAGCCGGTCGAACCGGCGGCGCGCCAGATGGGCCGCGGTCTGCGCGGGCCTCGCCCTGTCGCTGACCGTCGGTGCGCAGGGCGAGGCGGCGGCATCCGACACCCCGGCGCCGCCCGGTCCGGTGGGCCGGATTCTCGACATCACCGCGGCGGTGGCCGGGGGCCTCCTCCATCCCGAGGCGCCTCCGGCCGGCGCCGACGACTGGGGTTGCCGTCCCACACGCAAGCACCCGCGTCCGGTCGTACTGCTGCACGGGTCCGCGGCGAACGCCTTCATCAACTGGAGCATGCTGTCGCCCTGGCTGAAGCGGGAGGGCTACTGCGTCTTCGCCCCCAACTACGGCGGGCCTCCCGGCAGTCCGTTCCAGGCCACCGGCCCCATCCGGGATTCGGCCCGGCAGGTCGCGCGCTATGTCGACCGCGTCCTGAAGGCCACCGGTGCCCGCCAGGTCGACATCGTCGGGCACTCCCAGGGCGGCGGTCCGACGCCCCGTTGGTATCTGCGTTTCGAGGGCGGCACGAACCCCGAGCATCCGAAGCGGAACAAGGTGCGCCACCTCGTCGCCCTGGCTCCGTCCAACCACGGCGGGAACGTGTCCGGCATCGGCACCCTCACGACCCGGCTCGGTCTCAACCCGGCCGTGTCCGCCGTCGTGGGCCAGGCCTGGTCGGACCAGATGGTCGGCTCCGAGATGAACAGGACGCTCGACAAGGACGGGGACACCCAGCCCGGCGTCCACTACACCGTCATCGCGACCCGGTACGACGAGTTCGCCACCCCGTACCACAACAGCTTCCTGACCGCGGGGCCCGGCGCGAGGGTGCGGAACGTCCTGATCCAGGAGATCTGCCAGAAGGACCGCTCCGACCATCTGTCACTCGCGTACGACTCCAACGCCGCGCAACTCGTGAGCAACGCCCTCGACCCCGCTCGCGCGAAGCCCGTGCGCTGCGGTCTCGCCCTGCCCGTGCTCGGAGGCTGACTCGGGGCGCCGCACCGTACGCGATATACGTGAGCCATGCACCAAACTATGACACTAAGCCCCTGACGTGCAGTAACGCACACCCGGAGGGGCCTCCGTCTCTCCCAGAAAGGTCGGCTACTGTGCAGGGCGAAGTGTCACGAAGGGGGCAGAGCAGGCGGAGGACGGGGCTGTGGCGGACGAGGGACGGCTGGTCGCCGGGCGATATCGACTCGTCGAGCACGTCGGCAGCGGCGGCATGGGCACGGTGTGGCTGGCCGAGGACGAGGTCCTCGGTCGGCGGGTCGCTCCCCGGGCGGCCGGGAGTACGACATCTACCTGTCGGCCCCGGAGGCCAAGTGGGACGAGTACCGCCCGGTCTTCGACAACGTGCGCGACGGATTCACCGACTGACGCCCGGCCCCTGGAACCCGTCAGGGGGCGGTGACCGGATGGCAGGGTTGTGGGTTCAGGCGGGGGCGCGGGATCGTTCGAGGCGATGCTGCCGGTGCCGTCCGTAGGAGGACCACCTTGACCGATCCCGCGCCCGCGTCGCTGCCCGCCCCGCCCTACTACGCCGCGGTGTTCACCGCCGTGCGGACCGCCGGCGACAACGGCTATGCGGAGAGAGACGAGCGGATGATGAAACTGGCTGCCGACCAGCCGGGATTCCTCGGTGTCGATTCCGCTCGCGGTGCGGACGGCCTGGGGATCACGGTGTCGTACTGGAGGGACGAGGACTCGATCGCCGCTTGGCGGGATCACGCGGAGCACGCCCTGGCCCGTGAGCACGGACGCGAGCACTGGTATGCCTCGTTCGCGCTCCACGTGGCCAAGGTCGAGCGCGCATACGGGTTTACCCGCCCGGCGGATCTGTAGGCGTGTCCGGAGTCCGGCCCTGTACGTGGACGTCGCTCCGCTCGGCGCCCGGAGCGTCGGCCGTCCGTCGCTCGACGTGCCCGCCCCTCAGCACTCGATGACGTTGACCGCCAACCCGCCCCGCGCCGTCTCCTTGTACTTGACCTTCATGTCGGCTCCTGTCTCCTTCATGGTCTTGATGACCTTGTCGAGGGAGACGTGGTGCCGGCCGTCGCCGCGCATGGCCATGCGGGCGGCGGTGACGGCCTTCACCGCGGCCATGCCGTTGCGTTCGATGCAGGGGATCTGGACGAGGCCGCCGACCGGGTCGCAGGTGAGGCCGAGGTTGTGTTCCATGCCGATCTCCGCGGCGTTCTCGACCTGTGCGGGGCTGCCGCCCAGGACTTCGGCGAGCCCGCCGGCCGCCATCGAGCAGGCGGCGCCGACCTCGCCCTGGCAGCCGACCTCGGCGCCGGAGATGGAGGCGTTCTCCTTGAAGAGCATGCCGATCGCGCCCGCGGCGAGCAGGAAGCGGACGACTCCGTCCTCGTCGGCGCCCGGCACGAAGTTGATGTAGTAGCGCAGGACCGCCGGGATGATGCCCGCCGCGCCGTTCGTGGGGGCGGTGACCACGCGGCCGCCGGCGGCGTTCTCCTCGTTCACGGCCATCGCGTAGAGGGTCACCCACTCCATCGCGCGGCCCGTCACATCGCCCTCACTACGCAGGGCCCGTGCCGCCGCGGCCGCACGCCGACGGACCTTCAGGCCGCCCGGGAGAATGCCCTCGCGGCCCAGACCCCGTGCCACACAAGCCTCCATGACCCGCCAGATCTCCAACAGGCCTTCGCGGATCTCCTTCTCGGTGCGCCAGGCCCGTTCGTTCTCCAGCATCAGCGCGGAGATCGACAGGCCGGACTCCCGGGAGAGCCGCAGCAGTTCGTCGCCGGTGCGGAACGGGTGGGGCAGCACCGTCTCGTCGAGCTTGACGCGGTCCGCCCCGACCGCGTCCTCGTCGACCACGAAGCCGCCGCCGACGGAGTAGTAGGTCCTCTCCGACAGGGGCACACCGTCGGCGTCGTACGCGAACAGGACCATGCCGTTGGCGTGGTACGGCAACGAACGCCTGCGGTGCAGGACGAGTTGGGTCGAGACGTCGAAGTCGATCTCGTGGGCCGGGCCGATCTCGGCGCCGAGCAGGCGGATGCGCCCGGTGGCCCGGATCCGCTCGACATCGAGGTCGGCACGGGCGACGTCGACGGTGTGCGGCTCGTTGCCCTCCAGGCCGAGCAGGACCGCCTTGGGGGTGCCATGGCCATGGCCGGTGGCGCCGAGGGAGCCGAACAACTCGGCCCGTACGGCGGTGGTCCGAGCGAGCATGCCGTCCTGCTTCAGCCGGGTGACGAACATCCCGGCGGCCCGCATCGGGCCCACGGTGTGCGAACTGGAGGGGCCGATGCCGATCGAGAACAGGTCGAAGACGCTGATTGCCACGCCGTACTCCGTGGGAAGGGCGGGGCGTGCCGAGCGGTGACGGCACGCCCCTGCGGGAGGTGGTCCGTCACAGGCCGGGGTAGAGCGGGTGCTTGTCGGCGAGTGCCTTGACCCGGGCCTTGAGCGCGTCGACGTCGTAGACCGGCTTCAGCGAATCGGCGATCACGTCGGCGACCTCGGTGAAGTCCTCGGCCGTGAAGCCGCGCGTGGCCAGGGCCGGGGTGCCGATACGCAGCCCGGAGGTGACCATCGGCGGGCGCGGGTCGTCCGGGACGGCGTTGCGGTTGACCGTGATGCCGACCTCGTGGAGGCGGTCCTCGGCCTGCTGCCCGTCCAGCTCGGAGGCGCGCAGGTCGACCAGGATCAGATGCACGTCCGTGCCCCCGGACAGCACGTTCACCCCGGCCTCCCGCGCGTCCGGCGCGGTCAGCCGCTCGGCCAGGATGCGGGCGCCCTCGATGGTGCGGCGCTGGCGCTCCTTGAACTCCTCGGACGCCGCGACCTTGAACGAGACCGCCTTGGCTGCGATCACGTGCTCCAGCGGGCCGCCCTGGAAACCGGGGAAGACCGAGGAGTTCAGCTTCTTGGCGAACTCCTTGCTGCGGGCCAGGATGATGCCGCCGCGCGGGCCGCCCAGGGTCTTGTGGGTGGT
>NZ_JBVJPT010000010.1:140206-347729 GCF_055609385.1 Streptomyces sp. NPDC036764 | reverse complement strand
CCGGGCGGTGGTGGAACCACTCGGGGTGCTTGTCGACCCAGGGGTGGTCCGGCGAGCACTGCAGGGCGAAGTCGAGCGCGACCTCCAGACCGAGTGCGGTCGCTTTCGCGACGAAGCGGTCGAAGTCCTCGATGGTGCCGAGGTCGGGGTTGATGGCGTCGTGGCCGCCCTCGGGGGAGCCGATGGCCCAGGGGACGCCGACGTCGTCGATCCCGGCGGACAGGGTGTTGTTGGGTCCCTTGCGGAAGGTGGTGCCGATCGGGTGGACCGGCGGCAGGTAGACGACGTCGAAGCCCATCGCGGCGATCGCCGGCAGCCGTCGCGCGGCGGTCTCGAAGGTGCCGTGCGGGCGCTCGGGGGTGCCTTCGGAGCGGGGGAAGAACTCGTACCAGGAGCCGTACAGGGCGCGTTCCCGCTCCACCAGCAGTGGCAGCGGATCCGACGCGGTGACCAGATCCCGCAACGGATACCGCCCCAACACCGCGTCCACGTTCGCCGCGAACGCCGCCGCGAGCCGTGACACGGGCGGCAGCGAGTCGTCCCGCAGCGCCTCCGACGCGGCCAGCACGGTCGCCCGCTCCGTCTCGTCGGGCACTCCGGCGGCGGCACGTTCGTACAGCTCGCCGCCCTCCTCCAGGACCAGCCCGACGTCGATGCCGGCCGGAACCTTGATCCGGGCGGTGCGGCGCCAGGTGGCCACCGGATCGCTCCAGGCCTCCACGTGGAAGGTCCAGCGGCCCACCGCGGACGGTGTCACCTTGGCGCCCCAGCGGTCCATGCCGGGGGCGAGTTCGTGCATCGGCGTCCAGGGGCCGGGGCGGCCGTCGGGGTCGGTCAGCACGACATTGGCGGCCACGGAGTCATGGCCCTCGCGGAACACGGTGGCGGTGACCTCGAAGGTCTCACCCACGACCGCCTTCGCCGGGTGCCTGCCGCACTCCACGGCCGGCCGTACGTCCCGTACCGGGATACGGCCGATGGTCCCGGTGCCGGCACCGGCTTTGCTCTTGGTCCTGCCCATGGTTCACCTCCACCGTGCTCGAGGCCGGGCACAAGGCCCGGCCGGGGATTCGATCTTCGCCGGAAACCGGCTACCTGCCGGCATGGAAACGCCGCCGCCGTGATCTCGGCGGTCCTCTGCGGGCGGACACGCTCGCCGTGCGGGGCCGTTCGTCCTGCTCCAGGAGATAGGCGGCCGGAGTGATCCGCAGAAAGCGTTCGGCGGCGTCCACGGCCTCGCGGGCGCAGCGCTTTCCCATCAGCACACAGAGGGTGTAGCCGGTGTCCTCGAAAGTGGCACGCACCGTGAGGTCGGCCGGGGCCGCGAGCATGGCTCGTTCCCAGGCCCGGTATCGCCGCAGTTGCCGGGCGACTTCGGCTTTGGCCGGTAGCAACATGGGCCGCGTTCACCTTCCGGGCTCGATGAGCGTTTCCCGACCGTCGGGCGGACACCCGTGCGCGCAGGCGCACGGGTTCCGTTACGGGCATCGAGGTCTTCACACATGGTGCACGGTCGACGACGCAGCGTCCTGTTGGATCTTCAACTACCTCAGGTGTGTGCTCCTGTTGCACGAATGGCGTACCGCCCCCACCCTGGAGTGACTCAGAAGCGATCAGCGCTCACGCTCCGTCATCGGGGCCCGTCCCGCAGGGGCGAGGAGAGCGGGAGCTTTCGCGGTGAGGAGGTAAACGGTGAAGACCGCAGTGCCCTGCTACTACCACCTCGACGTGGAAGTCAGCCCCGAACGGGTGGGTCAGGTCAGCCGAATTCTGGCCGCCCACCTCCGGTACTGGGACCTGGAGACGCTTGTCGTGCCCGTCCGCCATGGCGCGGAGATGCTGTTGAGGGCCATCGACGAGCACGCCACGGACAAGAACATCTCGATCGAGATGTGGTGGAACGGCCAGCACCTCATCACGGCCGTCGGTGACAACGACCGCGCCCTGCGCCCGGACCACGAGCTGCGCGCCTGCCTGAGGCACATCGCCCTGACGAGTGATGGGTGGGGCTGCTGCGCCACCGAGTCCGGCAGCAAGGTCATCTGGTTCTCGCAGCGCGCCCGCGCCGGCGAACGCGCCCCGCTCGTACCGATCGCCCCCGCGCCCAGTCTGCGCGAGGCTCGCCGCGTCCCGCGCGACGTGCCCGAACCGGCCGTCGCGCACCCAGCGGGCGTCCGGGACGGCGTCCTGGAGGAGGCCCGGTGACCTCGCGCCGGCGCCGCGGCGACAACAGCCGAGGGGTGTCCGCCTGGAGCGGGCACCCCTACCCGCTGGGAGCCGCGTACGACGGCCGGGGCACCAACTTCGCCGTGTTCAGCGAGGTCGCCGAACGCGTCGAACTCGTCCTCGTCGACGACAAGGACCGGCACAGCACGGTTCCGCTGACCGAGGTCGACGGCTTCGTGTGGCACGGCTATCTGCCCGGCGTCGGCCCGGGACAGCGCTACGGCTACCGGGTGCACGGCCCCTGGGACCCGGGCCTGGGCCACCGGTGCAATCCGGCGAAGGTGCTGCTCGATCCGTACAGCCGTGCGGTGGACGGCCAGGTGGACAACCACACCTCCCTCTTCGAGCGCACCCCGGGCGCCCCGTCCCCGGCGGACAGCGCCGGGCACACCATGCTCGGCGTGGTCACCGAGCCGTACTTCGACTGGGGCGACGACAACCCGCCGAGACGGCCCTACGCCGACACCGTCATCTACGAGGCGCACGTACGGGGCCTGACCCGCAGTCACCCCGACATCCCGCCGGAGCTGCGCGGCACCTACGCCGGGCTGGCGCACCCCGCGATCGTCGAGCACCTCACCTCCCTCGGCGTCACCGCCGTCGAGCTGATGCCGGTGCACCAGTTCGTCCAGGACGGCGTGCTGCAGAGCCGCGGCCTGTCCAACTACTGGGGCTACAACACGATCGGCTTCTTCGCGCCGCACAACGCCTACGCCGCCCGCGGCACCCGCGGCCGGCAGGTCGACGAGTTCAAGTCGATGGTGAAGGCGCTGCACGCGGCCGGCCTCGAAGTGATCCTGGACGTGGTCTACAACCACACCGCCGAGGGCAACGAGCGCGGCCCGACCCTGTCCTTCCGCGGCATCGACAACGCCTCGTACTACCGCCTGGTGGACGGCGACTGGGCGCACTACTACGACACCACCGGCACCGGCAACAGCCTGCTGATGCGCCACCCGTACGTGCTTCAGTTGATCATGGACTCGCTGCGCTACTGGGTCACCGAGATGCACGTCGACGGCTTCCGCTTCGACCTCGCGGCCACCCTGGCCCGGCAGTTCCACGAGGTGGACCGGCTGTCGGCGTTCTTCGATCTGATCCAGCAGGACCCGGTGATCAGCCGGGTCAAGCTGATCGCCGAGCCGTGGGACGTGGGGGAGGGCGGCTACCAGGTGGGCAACTTCCCGCCGCTGTGGTCGGAGTGGAACGGCAAGTACCGGGACGCCGTACGGGACTTCTGGCGGGCCGAACCCGGCTCGCTCGGCGAGTTCGCGTCCCGGCTGACCGGCTCCTCCGACCTGTACGCGCACAGCCGGCGCCGCCCGCGCGCCAGCGTCAACTTCGTGACCGCGCACGACGGTTTCACGCTGCGCGACCTCGTCTCGTACAACGACAAGCACAACGAGGCCAACGGCGAGCACAACCGGGACGGCGAGAGCCACAACCGGTCCTGGAACTGCGGCGCCGAGGGCGAGACCAGCAACCCGGCCGTGCTCGCTCTGCGCGCCCGCCAGCAGCGCAACTTCCTCGCCACGCTGCTGCTGTCGCAGGGCATCCCGATGCTCTGCCACGGCGACGAACTCGGCCGCACCCAGCGCGGCAACAACAACGCCTACTGCCAGGACAACGAGGTCTCCTGGGTCGACTGGCGGCTCACCGACGACCAGCGCGCGCTCACCGACTTCACCCGCCACGTCATCGGCCTGCGGGCCGCCCACCCCGTGCTGCGCCGCCGCCGCTTCTTCCAGGGCGAGACCCCGACCCACCCCGACCAGCCGCTGCCCGACCTGGTGTGGCTGCTCCCCGACGGCCGCGAGATGACGCCGGACGACTGGCGCCGCTCCGACGCCCACGCGGTCGCCGCCTTCCTCAACGGCGACGCCATCGCCGAGCCGGACTGGTGCGGGCGGCCGGTCGTGGACGACTCGTTCTTGATGCTGCTCAACAGCTACTGGGAGCCGATGGAGTTCCAACTGCCGGACAGGACGTTCGGCGAACGCTGGACGACGCTCATCGACACCTCCGAACCGCAGGGCCCTCCGGACGAGTCGGAACACAAGGCGGGCACGGCCCTCCTGATCGAACGGCGCAGCCTGGTTCTGTTGTCGACAACCTCCCGGAAACGCCCCTGAGGGACGCCTGGCCGTGTCCGTTCACGGCTCCGCCGCGTCACAACACCTCTACCGCTCGCGGCGCGAAGTCACCGTGAACTGCGCCCCGTCCGGATCCCGCAGCACCGCCTCATCGCTGACCTTGGACAGCACACTGCCCCCGTTCACCTCCGCGGCCCGCGCACACTCCGCCACATCCGCGACCGCGAAGTGAACCTGCCAGTGCGGACGGATCGTCGGATCGGGCGCGGCACCCAGCGCCCCCGACTCGATGCGCGCCACGACGTCATCCCCGCTGCGCAGCACGACCTCGCCGCCCTCGTAGTGCACCTCGCAGTAGCCGGGCCCTTCGGTGGCCCAGTCGAGGACCTCGCCGTAGAACATGGCGGCGTCGAACGCGTCGCGGGTGTGCAGGCGGATGAACGTCGGCGCCGCCCGCCGCCAGGTCTCCCAGTTGGAGATGAGCTCCCCCTCCCAGATCCCGAACGTCGCACCGTCGCGGTCCGCCAGCAGCGCCGCCCGTCCCGGCGGCAGGGAGAGCGGCCCGACGGCAGCGGTGCCGCCGCGTTCCTGGACCCGGGCGACGGCCTCGTCCGCGCTCGGCACGGCGAAATAGGGAGTCCATGCCACGGCCATCTGCCACATCGTGGCGACGGCGGCGATCCCGGCCACCGGCACGTTCTGCACCAGCGCGACACGGAAACGGTCGCCCAGCTTGGCCGGCCGCCACCGCCACCCCAGTACGGCCGTGTAGAACGCCTGAGTGGCCTCCAGATCACGGCTGGTCAGGCTCACCCAGCAGGGAGCGCCGAACACGGAGTGTGTGGACACGACCTCGGCCGTGCTCCTGGGGGTTTTCGTATCGTTCATGGCAGTCGCGTCCTGGTCTCGCCCCACCGGCGGCCACCGGTCTGCTCCCAGTGTCCGGCCGGAACCGTCCCCGGGCCTGTCGAGTACCCCCGGCGGAGTGCCGAAACGGCCGATGTCCGTCCACTTGCTCACTGGCACCCGACCGGCGAAACGACGACGATGGAGGCGTGGCACCGGTACCGAACGAGCATGCCGACGAGACCGACCGGATTCTCGAACTGGAAGAGGAAGTCGACCAGCTCAAGGAGGCGGTGGTCTCGCACGCCGTCGTGGACCAGGCGATCGGCATGGTCGTCGCGCTGGCCCGCGTGGCGCCGGACGCGGGATGGGCGGTGCTGAAGGAGGTCTCCCAGCACACCAACATCAAGCTCCGCCGGGTCGCGGAACTGATTCTCGTCTGGGGCAGGGAGGGGAAGATGCCGCCCGAGATCCGCATCGCGTTCGAAGAGGCCCTGGAGCGTCACGGCCCGACGCAGATCCCGGGGGCGGCACAGGAGTGAGGCAGGTTCACCGCGCTTCGGCGAGCAGTTCCTCGCGCAACTGGGCGAAGCAGCAACTGAGCAGCCGGGAGACATGCATCTGTGAGATCCCGAGCTGGCTCGCGATGCGGCTCTGGGTCATCCCGCCGAAGAAGCGCAGGTAGAGGATCTTGCGCTCGCGCTCCGGAAGCCGTTGCAGGCACGGCTTGACGGAGACACGGTCGATGACCACCTCGAACGCCGGATCCGGCCCGCCGATCGCGTCCCCCAGCGCATAGCCGTCCGTACCCGGCATCTCCGCCTCCAGCGACAGCGCGGAGAAGCAGTCCAGGGCTTCCATCCCGGTGCGCACCTCGCCCTCGCTGAGCTGGGCGTGTTCCGCTATCTCGGGAATCGTGGGGGCGCGCCCCGGGGTGAGCTGCGACAGCTCCTTGGTGGAGCTGCGCACCCGGTTGCGCAGGTCCTGGACCCGGCGCGGCACATGCAGTGTCCACATGTGGTCGCGGAAGTGCCGCTTGATCTCACCGGTGATGGTGGGTACGGCATACGCCTCGAAGGCGTGACCGCGGGCCGGGTCGTAGTGGTCGACGGCCTTCACCAGGCCCAGGGCGGCCACCTGGTACAGGTCCTCCAGGGACTCGCCACGGCCCTTGAACCGGACGGCGATGCGCTCGGCCATGGGCAACCAGGCCTGAATCAGCTCGTCCTTGAGTGCTTTGCGCTCCGGCCCCTCGGGGAGGCCCACGAGCCGGGCGAAGGCTTCGGCAGTATCGGGCGCGTCGTCGTGCGGGTGCTGCTTCGTTCTGGTGGTGGCACTCATCCGTGCGCACCTCCCTCAGCAGGTGCTGACTGGACAGCATGGGAGGCGCGCACTCGGACCTCATGGAGGACACTCCAGGGGCCTGGTGGGCCGGCTCCCACGGACGTGCCTCCTGTCCGAAGCACAAACTGATGTATTCCCGCTAAATCGGAACCTGAAACACATTTCGTGAATGCGACTACATGTGAGGGGCCGGTGACTGTGTGTCCGTCTTGACCTCTGCCTGGCGAGGTTACCTCTGTTGCAGAGGTAACCTCGGTGATGTGGAACAGGAGACCTTCCCCGAGGACCTGGCCGACGCGCTCGTCGGCGTCCAGCGGCTGATCCGCCGCAGGCTGCGCCAGGAGATGCCCGCCCCGCCGTTGCGCACCGCCGAGGTGGAGCTCCTGCGGCTGGTCGCGGAACGGCCCGGCATCGGGATCTCGGAGGCGGCCAAGGAGCTGTATCTGGCGGGCAATTCGGTGTCGACACTGGTCAACCAGTTGGCCCGGCAGGGCTACCTGGTCCGCGAGACGGACCCGGCCGACCGGCGCGCCGCCCGACTGCTGCCCACCCCCGCGGCCGAGGCCCGGCTGGGCGAATGGCGCAGACGGCGCGCGGATCTCGTACGGCGCCAGGTGTCCCGCCTCGACGTGGCGGACCGCGAGACGCTGCTCGCGGCAGTCCCGGCGCTGCGCAGACTGGCCGGCACCCTGCGCGAGGAGGCGGAGCGACCATGACACGACACACCGCCGAGGCCGTGGCCTGCACCGGGCTCGCCTACGCCTTCGGCGAGACCAACGCGGTGGACGGACTCGACCTGACGGTGCGCGAGGGCGAGGTCTTCGGGCTGCTCGGTCCCAACGGCGCCGGAAAGACCACCGCGATCCGCTGCATCACCACCCTCCTGCCGGTGCCCGCCGGCATGGTCCGCGTCTTCGGGCACGACACCGCGGACGACCGTATGGCCGTACGCCGGCTGCTCGGCTACGTCCCGCAGCAACTGTCCGCCGACGCGAGCCTCACCGGCCGCGAGAACGTCGCCCTGTTCGCCCGCGTCTTCGACGTGCCCCGCCGCGAACGCGCCGCACGGGTCGGCCAGGCCCTGGCCGCAGTCGGCCTCACCGGCGCCGCCGACCGGCTCGCCGGCACCTACTCCGGCGGCATGGTCCGCCGCCTCGAACTCGCCCAGGCCCTGGTCAGCGCTCCCCGTCTGCTGATCCTCGACGAGCCGACCATCGGCCTCGACCCGATCGCCCGCACCGGCGTGTGGGAGCACATCGGCGCCGTCCGTGCCGCCACCGGCATGACGGTCCTGGTCACCACTCACTACATGGACGAGGCCGACCAGTACTGCGACCGGGTCGGCCTCATGCACCACGGCCGCATCCGCGCCCTCGGGACCCCGGCCGAACTCAGGGCAGGGCTCGGCGCGCGCCGCCGCGCCGAGGGGGCGGCCGACACCGACCCGCTGCCCACGCTGGAGGACGTCTTCCGTGACATCGCCGGCAGCGGACTCGACGAGAGTTCAGGAGACTTCCGCGATGTCCGAAGCACCCGCCGCACCGCCCGCCGTGTCGGCTGACCGGGCCCATCCCGACGGCATCGACCTGCTGCTGCGACCGCCCACGCCCCGCGCCGGCTGGCGCGTGCTGCCCGCCCGTGTCGTCGCGATGTGCGCCGTCGAACTCCAGAAGCTGCGCCACGACCGCACCGAGCTGTACACCCGCGCGGTCCAGCCCGCCCTCTGGCTGCTGATCTTCGGCCAGACCTTCACCCGGATCAAGGCGATCCCCACCGACGGCATCCCCTACATCGACTATCTGGCGCCCGGCATCATCGCCCAGTCCGCCATGTTCATCGCCATCTTCTACGGCATCCAGATCATCTGGGAGCGCGACGCCGGCCTCCTGAACAAGCTGCTGGTCACCCCGACCCCGCGCTCGGCCCTGATCACCGGCAAGGCGTTCGCGGCCGGGGTCAAGTCCCTGATCCAGGCCGTCGTCGTGATCGTCATCGCCGCGCTGCTCGGCGTCGCGCTGACCTGGAACCCGCTGAAGCTGCTCGGCGTCGCCGCGGTCGTCGTCCTCGGCTCCGCCTTCTTCGCCTGTCTGTCGATGACCATCGCCGGCGTCGTCCTCAGCCGCGACCGGCTGATGGGCTTCGGGCAGGCCATCACGATGCCGCTGTTCTTCGGCTCCAACGCCCTGTATCCACTGTCGGTGATGCCGGGCTGGCTCCAGGCGGTCAGCAAGGCCAACCCGCTCAGCTACCAGGTCGACGCCCTGCGCGGCCTGCTCCTGGGCACCCCCGCCCACCTCGCGCTCGACTTCGCGGTCCTGCTTGTGGCCGCCGCCCTCGGCATCACGGCGGCCTCCTCGCTGCTGGGCCGGCTGGCGCGCTGATCTTGGCGCGGAAACGAGGTGCGCGGAACGTGATGTGCGGCACGTGGGTGACCACCCTCGCAGGGCCCGGAAGCCGATTCTTCCTGCCCACGGCTTGATCGGTGATCAAGGGGGCGAATGGGCAGGCCACAGCGCATTCTGCTCATTTGACAGTGCACTGAGCGCAAAGATAGGAAGCAGCTCTCTGGGTCGAGAGGTGGATTGTGTACGAGCCGAACGTGGTCGGGGACTGGCACGAGTACGACGAGCATGCCGGTCTGCGTGTCCGCGTCCACCGCCTGGAGGCCGCCGAGCCGCCGCGGGGACGGGACGACGCCGCCGAGGGGCTGGCGTACTTCCGGGTTCGGGTCACCGTCGAAAACCGCGGCGAGCGGCACCTCGGCATCCACCTCGAGGACGGCCAGATCGACGTGCGGATCGGCGGCGACGGCGAGGCCGCGTTCATCGACTGGCGCAACTCGCAGTTCATCGAGGGCTTCGACGTCTACCCGCTGCGCCGGGCCACCGCCGTGCTGTACGCGGCCGGGCCGGAGGCGAGCCTGAGCCAGGTCGACGTGCAGATCCAACTGCGCGTCGAGGAGGAGTGGGCGGACCGCCGGCTGTGGACCGGCGGCGTCGGCATGGCGGAGAACTCCGTCGGCGCCCACGCCGCCACCCTGCGTGACGGCCTCGCGCTCCAGGTCAGCAACTTCCTGCGGGAGCAGGCCGAAGAGGGCACCGCCTGACGAGCCTCAGGTCGGTGCCCGCCCGGCTCAGTGCGGGATGCCGTCGATGATCTCGCGGGCGCCCTGACGCAGCAGCGCGACCGCGACCGACGTACCCAGCGTGGCCGGATCCAGTCGGCCGGCCCACTCGTGGGCGTTCAGCCGCGTCTTTCCGTCCGGGGTGAACACGCAGGCCCGCAGGGACAGTTCACCACTGCGGTCCACGCGTGCGTACCCGGCGATCGGGCTGTTGCAGTGGCCCTGGAGGACGTGCAGGAACATGCGCTCGGCGGTGGCCTCCCGGTAGGTGTCCGGGTCGCCGAGGCCGCTGACGACGTCGATGAGCTCGGTGTCGCCCTCCCGGCACTGGAGCGCCAGGATGCCCGCGCCGATGGGCGGCATCATCACCTCGGGGGAGAGGACCTCGCTGATCACGTCGGTGCGGCCGATGCGCTCCAGGCCGGCCACCGCGAGCAGCAGCGCGTCCGCCTCGCCGGCCGCGAGCTTCTCCAGCCGCCGGTTGGCGTTGCCGCGGAACGGCACGCACTGAAGGTGCGGGTGGGTGGCGGCCAACTGCGCGACCCGGCGCACCGACGAGGTGCCGATCCGGGTACCGTCGGGCAGCTCGTCCAGTGTGAGCCCGCCCGGGTGGATCAGGGCGTCGCGGACGTCGTCCCGCTTCAGGAACGCGGCGAACGTCGTCCCCGCGGGCAGCGGCCGATCGGCGGGGATGTCCTTCACGCAGTGCACGGCGAGATCGGCCTCGCCCGCCAGCAGGGCGGCGTCCACCTCCTTGGTGAACGCGCCCTTGCCCTCGACCTGGGACAGGTCGCCCATCCACTTGTCGCCGGTCGTCTTCACGGGCACGACCTCGGTGCGCACACCGGGATACAGGGCCGCCAACTCGGCGCGGACACGCTCCACTTGGGCGAGCGCCATCGGCGAGTCGCGGGAGACGATTCGGATCAGTTCAGGGGCGGACATGACGACACGATAGACCGTCACAAGTCCGCGCTCGTACGCCACCGGCCGATTCCCGCTCCACTCCCCGCCCGCGCCGGCCGGGTCTGTACCATCAGCGCGGCCACCGAGAACAGCCCTCCGGCCAGGAACGTGCCGCGCACCCCGACCACGGGCAGCAGTCCGCCCCCGAGCAGAGCGCCGGCGGCGATGCCCACGTTGTAAGCGGCCGAGTTGGCGGCGAGGGCGGTCTCGGTCCGGCCCGGCGCGACCCTCAGCACCTGGTTCTGCGTCGCCATGAAGACGGTCGCGACCGAAGCGCCCAGCACCATGATCAGCACCACGCTCGCCGCCCGCACGTGGCCCGTCGCC
The DNA here is from genome assembly GCF_055609385.1 of Streptomyces sp. NPDC036764. Taxonomy (NCBI): domain Bacteria; kingdom Bacillati; phylum Actinomycetota; class Actinomycetes; order Kitasatosporales; family Streptomycetaceae; genus Streptomyces; species Streptomyces sp. NPDC036764. The sequence goes on along the minus strand of NZ_JBVJPT010000010.1, from coordinate 336,803 downwards.
CACAGGCCGAGCAGCGCCACCGCCTGGGCCGCCACCGGGACGGTCAGCGTGGCCCGCGGCAAGCGGTCGAGGAGCGGCCCGGTCACGGCGACGCCCGCCAGCGCCGCCCCGCCGAACGCGAACAGCACCGCACTGACCGCGCCCGCGCCGAACCCGCTGACCTCGTCGAGGAAAGCGACGACATACGTGAATCCCGCGAAGGCACCGGTCACCGACAGGGCGGTCACCGCCAGCACAGCGCGGAACCCGCGCCGGTCCGGGGCGGTGCCGTACGCGGCATGACCGTCCTGCGGACGGGACGTCGGCAAAAGCGCGGCGATCGTCACCAGCGAGACGAGTGCGAGCACCCCGAGCAGTACGAAGGGCGTGCGCCAGTCGGTGTGCCCGCCCAGCCAGGTCCCGGCCGGCACGCCGGCCACCGTGGCCAGGGAACCGCCGACGGACAGCACGCCGATCACGCGTCCGCGGCGCCCGGGCGCGAACATGCCGACCGCCACCGGGCCCATCACCGACCAGAACACCGCCTGCGCCAGCGCCGTCGCCACCCGCGCCGCCAGCAGCACCGCGTACGACACGCCACCCAGCGCCGACACCCAGCTCGCAACGGCGAGCAGCCCCAGGATCCCCGTGAGCAGATACCGGCGCGGCATCGACCGGGTGACCTGGACGAGCGGCAGCGAGGCGAGGGCCACGGTCAGGCCGTACCCGGTGACCAGGGCGCCCACGGCGGCGAGCGACACCCGCAGATCGTCGGCCATCAGCGCGAGCAGCCCGACCGGCAGGTTCTCGGTGGTGTTGAAGGTGAACGCCGCGAGCATCAGCGCCGCGACGACGGCAGCGCGCCGCCATGGCGCAGGACCTGTGCCGCCCATCCGACCTCCTTTTCGACAGGGGGAGCCGGGGGTAAGCGTGCGGGGCCGCGGCAGGCGCGCTCTACTCTTTCGGTCCAGGACGAATCGCCGCTCACGACGGGGGTCGCCATGCCGCTCGCCCTGCATCTCGGCACCGACGACCTGACGCGCTGCCGGTTCGCGATCTCGCCGCTGTGCCAGACCCACGAGGCGCTGCGGATGCTGCGCCGGCCCGCCCGGCACGGCTACCACCGCACCTGGCTGCGCCGTATGCGCCGTACGCTCGCCGGCCTCGACCTGGTACCCCTGTGGCTGTTCGTCCCACCCGCCGGCGGCTACACCCCCGACTTCCTGGGCGCGCCCCCGAAGGAGCCGTACCCGTCCTTCGACGACGAGCTCGCCCGGATGCGCGCCACCGACCCGGCCCTGGCCCACGCGGAGATGACCCGCTCCCTGGCCTGCGTCCCCGGACTCGCCGACTCATCCCAGGGCCGGGCCGCGCTCGACGACCCCGCCGCCACCGTGCGGCGCCTTGCCGACCTCACCGAACGGGCCTGGCACGCGCTGCTCGCCCCGGACTGGCCGCGACACCGCGCCGTACTGGAGGCGGACATCGCGCACCGCTCGCGCCGGGCGGCCGACGGCGGCCTCGACGCGCTCCTCACCGGCCTGCACCCGGCCGTCGACTGGGCTGGCCACACCCTCACCCTGCGCCGCTACGACGAACTGGCGGACGCCCAGCGCCCGGACGGCAGGGGAGTGCTGCTCATGCCGAGCGTGTTCGTGTGGCCGGACGTGGTCAGCGGTTTCGCCCGGCCCTGGCAGCCGACGGTCATCTACCCCGCGCGTGGCATGGGCCGCCTGCACGACGCGTCGCCGCCGCGTCCACCGCGGGCGCTCGCCAAGCTGCTCGGCCACCAGCGCGCTGCCGTCCTCGCGGGGCTCACCGCGCCCTCCTCGACGACGGAGCTGGCCCGCCGTCACGGCCTGGCCCCGTCGACCGTGTCGGCCCACCTGTCCACGCTGCGGGAGGCCGGGCTGCTGGAGTCCCGGCGCCAGGGCCACTACGTCCTGTACGCACGAACGCCCCTGGGCGACGCCCTCGTGGAGGGGGACGTCGGCCCAGGGGCGGATTGAGCGGCAAGTGCCCGACGGCTCAGGCGTTCGGGTCGAAGGAGATGCCGGACGGCTTTGCCGACGACAGGTGGGACGCGAAGCTGCCGTCCTTCAGGCCGAAGTTGGCGCTGCCGAAGTTGTATGCGACGAGCTTGTCGCGCACGCCCGCCGGGTAGCCGTTCCAGCCGACCAGCGGCGGGTACTGCCAGGTGCCCTTGTGGTTCTCCGGCGGCTCGTCGTTCGAGTTCGCCAGCCGGAAGCAGTGCGTGCTGATGCCGTCCTTGTGGTACACGATCTTGGCGTGCGTGCCGTCGAAGCGCACCGAGGACGCGGCGTGCACCGTGAACGAGCCGTGGTTGGACGTCGACACGTACTGCACCGCGTTGTTCTGTACCCACACCACGACGTGCTCCCAGTCGTGCCGGTGCCCGCCGATGCTGCTGCCCGCGACCGCCTGGTCCTTCTCGAAGTACAGGCCGTAGATGTACGCGCACCAGCCGTTGTTGCACTTGTAGCGCGAGTAGCTGTTGGTGTTGTCGAGGTCCGAGGCGTCACGGCACTGGCCGTTGAGCGCACCGGTCGGGTTGAGGCCGCCGTTGACGGTGCCGTCCGGGCCGATGGCCGGGGTGGAGTAGCACCCGTCGGTGTCGTAGTCGAAGGCCGGCTGATACGTCCGCTCGCCCGACTCGGCGTTGGCGGGCAGGGCCCCGGGCGGCGCGGCGAAGGCGGCGCTGGGGAAAGCGATGACAAGGGCGGCGGCACCGGCGAGCCCGGTGAGCCATCTCTTGCTGTGGGTGCGGAACGACTGTGACGCCACTGCGTCCTCCTCCTGGAACGGCGCAGCCCAACGGCTATGGGGGGATGGGCAGTTCAGGATCCCGGCGTTTCACAGCGGTGCCAAGAGGCACGGGCGTACCACTGGTAACGATCAGCACAACAATCGGCGCCGGGGAAAGGCACCTTGGACCTCGCCGACCGGCCTGATCAGGCGCTCGCGAGCCGGGTCCGAAACCCCGTCAGGCGCTGTCCTGCGGCAGCCAGGCCGCCGATTCCTCCGGCGTCAGGTCCGGTCGAAGCCGCAGCCAGGAAGGCTGGCGCAGCATCCCGGACCGGGTGCGGACGCTGTAGCGCACCTCGCCGACCAGCCGGGGCAGCACCCAGTGCGCGCCCGCCGCTCGGGGCACCGGATCGAACGGGCACCCGTCCGTCGCGACGGCCCGCAGCAGTTCGGCCAGCTCGGTCCGCTCGGCCTCGCTCCAGCCGGTGCCCACGCCGCCGACGTACCGCAGCCGGCGGTCGGCCGCGAACTGCCCGACCAGCAGCGCGCCCGGCAGGCCGGTGAGCCGGCCCTTGCCGGGCAGCCAGCCGCCCACGACGACGTCCTCACTGCGCATGTTGCGGATCTTGACCCAGGCGCGGGAGCGCACCCCGGGCTCGTACAGCGAGTCCAGCCGCTTGCAGACCAGCCCCTCCAGACCGTGGTCCCGGGTGGCCGCCAGCGCCTCGGCCCCGTGTCCCACGACGGCACCGGGCGTCGACCAGAACGGCCCGTTCAGGCCGAGGTCCTCCAGTTGCCCGCGCCGCCGGGAGTAGGGGACCTTCAGCAGGGAGCGGCCCGCCAGGTGCATCACGTCGAACAGCACCAGATGCGCGGGAGTCTGCGCGGCCATCCGGGCGGCCCGTGCGGGCGAGTGCGCCAGCCCCATCCGGGACTGGAGTAACTGGAAGTCGGCACGCCCCTCTTCGTCCAGCGCCAGGATCTCCCCGTCCAGCACGGCGGGCGTGGTGCCGAGCGCGTCGCCCAGCGGCCGCAGCTCGGGGTAGGCAGCCGTGATGTCCTCGCCGGAGCGGGCGCGCAGCAGCAGGGTGCCGTCACCCGCCGCGTAGACCACCGCGCGCTGGCCGTCCTGCTTGGTCTCGTACGCCCAGCGGGCGTCCTGGGCGGTGGGCGGGAGTTTGCCGGGCGTGGCGAGCATCGGAGGGATCAGCGGCAGGCTCACGGGTCAGTTCTCGACACGCCCGCCCGCCGCCACGCGCACCGGCCGCCGATTTCCCCTGAACGGCGGTCGGGGCGTCACTCGCCCCCGTTCGGCGGAACGGCCCGCACGAGGCCCGACTGATAGGCCATGACGACGAGTTGGGCACGGTCGCGGGCACCCAGCTTCGTCATGGCGCGATGCACATGGGTGCGTACGGTCAGCGGGCTGACGTAGAGCTTCCCGGCGATCTCCTCGTTGGAGTGGCCCTCGGCCACCCAGGCCATGACCTCCCGTTCGCGGGCGGTGAGGGCGGCCAGGTGCTGCGGAGCGGCCGACTGGGCGCTCTCGGCGGGGGAGGACAGGAACCGGGTGATCAGGGTGCGGGTCGCCGCGGCGGAGAGCAGGGACTCGCCGGCGGCCACCGTGCGGATGCCGGCGAGCAGCACGTCCGCGGTGACGTCCTTGCCGAGGAAGCCGCTCGCCCCGGCCCGCAGCGCCTGCGCGACGTACTCGTCTATCTCGAACGTGGTCAGGATCAGCACCCGCACCGCCGTGAGATCCGGGTCGGCGCAGATCGCGGAGGTGGCCGCGAGCCCGTCGGTGCCGGGCATCCGGATGTCCATCAGGACCAGGTCGGGGCGGTGGATCCGGGCGAGTTCGAGGGCCTCGGTGCCGTCGGTGGCCTCGCCGACCACCTCCATGTCCGCGCAGGAGTCGATCAGGATCCGGAAGGTGGCCCGCAGCAGGGCCTGGTCGTCGGCGAGCAGTACACGGATCGTCATGGGTGGTGCTTCTTCCGGCTCCGGATCATCGGTCGGCCCTCAGCGTGGCGGTTTCGGCCCGCCGCGTCGTCGTCCGTCTGCCGACAATCACCCCTACTCGCAACGCAGTATGTCCCGCGCCCACGTCATCCCCCAGCAGGACGGCCCGTGGTCCGGCGCTCACCACACGCACGGCAGGTCCACCTCGATCACCGTCGGCCCTCCGACCGGACTCGACACCCGTACGGTCCCGTCGAGCGCCGCGACCCGCCGCCGCACCCCGAGCAGACCCGAGCCGCCCTCGCCCATGGCGCCGCGTGTCGGGGAGGTGTCCCGACGTGCTCCGGCCGCGTTCCGCTCGTCCACCCCGCCGCGGCCCTCGTCGGCGACGGAGACCCGCAGTCCCCTCCTGGTCCGCGCGAGCCGGACCGTGGCGGTGGGGGAGCCGCTGTGCTTGGCCACGTTCGTGCACTGGTCAGTTCGGCCGCGGTGGTGGCGTTCCACCAGACGGCGCCGTTCTCTCTGGCGCTGGTGTTCGTGACGGCGTCGACGGCCGCGTTCCTCGGCGATGTGACGCTGTACTGGCTGGGGCGGCGCGGCATGGGCTCGAAGAACGGCTCGCGCTGGCTGGAGGCGATCCGCTCGCGGGCGCCGGAGGGCCTCGGCCACCACGAAGTAGCCGGCCGCCTCGACCGCCGCGGGCGCCCGCGGACCGTCTTCCGCCAGCCCGTCCGCGTCCACGCTCACCCGCAGCCCGGACCCGGCGGCCAGCGCCCGCACGGCACCGGTGAGCCCCCGGTCGGTCAGGATCGGCGGATGGATGCCGCGCACCACGTGACGCAGCTCTGCCAGTGCCTCCTCGGCCTGCGCCTGGGCGTCGTCCAGCAGCTTGCGCGCGGCGTCCGGATCACGGTCGTAGGCGCGCTTGGCCAGCCCGATCCGCATGGACAGCGACACCAGCCGCGCCTGCGCCCCGTCGTGCAGGTCCCGCTCGATCCGGCGCAGCTCGGCGCCGTGCGCGGCGACCGCGTCGGCCCGGGTCGCGGTGAGCCGCTCGACCCGCGCCGCCAGCAGCGCCTGCGGCGACGGCCGCAGCAGCGCGGTCGACCAGTTCGCCTCCAGGTCCGCCAGGCGCACGATCCACGGCAGGACGACGGCCCGCCGGCGCAGCAGCCCGCAGCCCACGCCGTCCACGACGAGGCCGACGGGCCACAGCGGCAGCGCGAGCAGGACCAGGGCGCCGTAGACGTAGTAGGCGGCCATCCAGCGCAGATCGGTGAGCGTGCCGGGATCACGCACCGCGGTGCGCAGCCGCTCGGCCAGCGGCCCGTCGACGGTCCGATAGGCCTCGGGGATCTCCCGCCCCGTCCAGGCGGCGGTCAGGCGTCGCTTTGCCCCGGCGATACGCCGCAGGAGGATCACCGTCTCCGGCAGCAGCCAGCAGCCGACCACCGCGACGGTGCCGACGGCGGTGATCAGCAAAACGGTGATGAAGAGGTACATCCCGAAGGCCATCGCGGCCGCGACCAGGAGATGGAGCGTCGCGCGCCCGGCCTTTAGTACCGTCGCCCGCATGCATCTCACGTCCCGGCCCACGTCCTGTTCAATCAATTGACTTAGATTGTACGGAGGTGAAACCGCGGCGGCTCGAGGGACTGGCCGCCGAGGTGCGATACGAAGTCCCGGTACGGCGGTGATCATGGCAGGCAGGACACTGCGGGAGGAACAGGCGGACGCGACCCGGGAGCTGCTCCTGACCGCGGCCGAGCGGCTCTTCGCCGAACACGGGGTGTACGCGGTGTCCAACCGCCAGGTCAGCGAGGCCGCCGGACAGGGCAACAACACCGCGGTCGGCTACCACTTCGGCACCAAGACCGACCTCGTCCGCGCCATCGTCCGCCGGCACTCGACGCGCATCGAGGAGATCCGCGCCCGCCTGCTCGCCGACCTGACCGACCCGGACGACGTGCGCAACTGGGTGGACTGCCTGGTCCGCCCCTCCCTCGAACACCTCGCCGCGCTCGGCAGCCCCACCTGGTACGCGCGGTTCTGCGCCCAGGTCGTCGCCGATCCGGCACTGCACCGGATCATGGTCGAGGAGGCCCTCACCTCCCCGTCCCTCCAGACGATCATCGACGGCCTGAACCGGTGCCTGCCCGACCTCCCGGCCGAGGTCCGCGCCGAGCGCGGCGAGATGGTCCGCCATCTGATCGTCCACGTGGCCGCCGAGCGCGAACGCGCCCTCGCCGAACACACCCCCACCCCTCGGGCCACCTGGGACGACGCCGCCACGGGCGTCACCGACGCCGTCGTCGGCATGTGGCTGGCGGCTGCGACACCCGGAGTACGACCGTGAAATCGACCTTCGGCGGACGGGGCAGGTTATGAACACCGGTTCGGCGGCGCCCCCGAGGGGCGCGGGGAACTGCGCGACCAGCCACCACCGGCCCGCAGACGATCGACGACCCATAGCGGCACTGCCGGCGGAGCGCCTGGCGCGCGGCGCCGGCCAGCATGTCCTGGTGGTCGCGGGCGACCTCCACCTCGCCGAACTCCTCACGACCACACTGGAGCTGGCCGGCTACCGGATCAGCCTCACCGGCAGCGGCACCGAGGCCATCGCGCGCGTCGCCGAACGACGCTTCGACCTGGTCGTCTTCGACACGGACGTACCGGACCAGGGCGACTTCGACCGGGAACGCAGGCCCGAGCTGCCGTACCGCCCGCCCGTCCTGCTGCTCACCGAGTGCGACTTCCTGGACCAACTGGTGCCCGAACTCGGCCCGGGCAGACGGGACTACGTCACCAAGCCCTTCCGGGTGGCCGAGGTCCTCGCCCGGATCCAGGTCCTGCTGCGCGACGCCCGCCCCGGCCGGCCCAGGGGCAATCCACTGCACTACGGCGACCTCGTCCTGGACGACGCCGTGTGCCGGGCGCGACGGGGGACGCGGGCGCTCGACCTCACGCCCGCGGAGTACCGGCTGCTGCGCCATCTCCTGGCCAACGCGCACCGGGTGCTGTCCAAGGAGCAGATCGGCCGCCACGTCTGGGGCGACCACCGCGGCGACAACGCCATCGAGCAGCTCGTCTCCCGACTGCGCCGCAAGGTCGACCGGGACGCCCCGGCGCTGATCCACACGCGCCGCGGCTTCGGCTACTGGCTGGGCGGAGGCGACGCCACTGGCTGAGGTCCAGCGCCGGTCATGTGATCCGGGCCACGTCAGTCTCCTGTCAGGAAACTGACCGGAAGGCGTCAGACCCCTCTGTTTGCATGTGCTCATCGATGCCGCCCCCCACAGCAGAGGTGAACCATGGCCGACACCCTCACCGGTCGCACGTCCGAGGCACCGGACGCCGTTCCCGAGTTTCCGATGCCCAGGCAGTCCCGCTGCCCCTTCGACCCGCCGCCCGCGCTGAAGGACCTTCAGGAGCAGGGCCCGCTCGCCAAGGTGCGGCTGTGGGACGGCAGCGAGTCGTGGCTCGTGACCCGGTACGCCGAGCAGCGCGCCCTGCTGGGCGACCCGCGCGTCAGCGCCGACACCGACCGGCCGGGCTACCCCACGAAGGCCAGCCCCGAGGGTGGCGAGGGCAAGCTCAGCTTCATCATGATGGACGACCCCGAGCACGCCCGGCTGCGCCGGATGGTCACCGCGCCGTTCGCCGTCAAGAAGGTCGAGGCCCTGCGGCCCGCCGTGCAGCGCATCGTGGACGGCCTGATCGACGACATGCTGGCCGGCCCCGCCCCGGTCGACCTGGTGGACGTGTTCGCTCTGCCGATCCCGTCGCTGGTCATCTGCGAGCTGCTGGGCGTGCCCTACGAGGAGCACGACTTCTTCCAGGAGCACACCAAGACCATGGTCCGCACGACCGCCACGCCCGAGGAGCGCGGTGCGGCGAGCCGCGAGGTCGCGGGCTACCTCGCCGGAGTGGTGGGCAGGCGGATCGCCGAGCCGAAGGACGATCTGCTGTCGAGCATCGCCGGCCGCGTCACCGCCGGTGAACTCACCCACCAGCAGGCCACCGAGATGGCCCTGCTCCTGCTCATCGCCGGTCACGAGACCACCGCGAACATGATCGCGCTCGGCACCCTGGCCCTGCTCCGGCACCCCGACCAGCTCGCCCTCCTGCGCGAGTCCGACGACCCGAAACTCGTCGCGTCCGCGGTCGAGGAGCTCCTGCGCTACCTGCACATCACCCACCTCGGGCGGCGCCGGGCGGTGACCGAGGACATCGAGATCGCGGGCCAGGTGATCAGGGCCGGCGAGGGCGTGATCATGGTCAACGAGATCGGCAACCGCGACCCCGACGTCTTCGCCGACCCCGACCGCCTCGACATCACCCGCGACGCCCGCCGCCACGTCGCCTTCGGCTTCGGTGTCCATCAGTGCCTCGGCCAGCCGCTCGCCCGCATGGAGCTCCAGGTCGTCTACGGCACCCTCTACAAACGCATCCCGACACTGAAGCTCGCCGGCGACCTGCAGGACGTCCGCTTCAAGACCGACGCGTTCATCTACGGCGTCCACGAACTGCCCGTGTCCTGGTGACCGCTCCTCACCCGCGCACCACGAACCACACCCACGTCCGAGGAAAGGAAACCGAATCATGAAGGTGGAGCTGGAAGCCGACAGGTGCGTCGCGTCGGGGCAGTGCGTGCTCGCCGCGATGGACGTGTTCGACCAGGACGACGACGGCATCGCGATCCTGCTCGACGAGCATCCCGCCGCCGCACACCTGGACGGCGTCCGGGAAGCCGTGACGATCTGCCCGGCCGCCGCGATCCGGCTGGTGGACCGGTGAGGCGGATCGTCGTCGTGGGGGCCTCGGCCGCCGGCCTCGCGGCGGCCGAGACACTCCGCCGCGAGGGCTACGACGGCACCCTCACCCTCGTCGGCGACGAACCGCTCGCCCCCTACGACCGCCCGCCCCTGTCCAAGCAACTGCTGTCCGGCGAGTGGGAACCAGGGCGGCTGAACCTGCGCACCCCCGACGACCTCGCCGGGCTCGGCCTCGACCTGCGCCTCGGCGTACCCGCGACGGGCCTGCGACTCGCCGACGCCGAGGTGGAGTTGGGCGACGGCTCGGTGGTGCCGTACGACGGCCTGATCATCGCCACCGGGGTGCGTCCGCGCCGGCTGCCCGGGGAGGGCGGGCATGTCCTGCGCACCCTGGAGGACGCGGTGCGACTGCGGGACCGGCTGGCGCCGGGCAGGCGGCTCGTCGTGGTCGGTGCCGGGTTCCTCGGGGCCGAGGCCGCCGCCGTCGCCCGGCGGCTGGGCTGCGAGGTGACGCTCCTGGAGCCCGCCCCGGTGCCGCTCGCCCACGCCGTCGGCACGCAGGTCGGCGAGATGCTGACGGACGCCCATCGGGAGCGGGGCGTGGACCTGCGCTGCGGGGTCACCGTGACCGAGGTGACCGGGCACGGGGTGCGACTGGCCGACGGTGAACTGATCGAGGCCGACGAGGTGTTGACCGCCGTCGGCTCGCTGCCCAACACCGACTGGCTCGACGGCAGCGGACTCACCGTCGGCGACGGCGTCGTCTGCGACGAGTACTGCGAGGCCGCCTGGGGGTCCCCCCGGCCGGAGGCTGGGGGAGTGTACGCCGCCGGGGACGTCGCCCGCTGGTACAACCCGCTGTTCGGCCGGTCGATGCGCATCGAGCACCGCACCAACGCCGCCGAGCAGGCCATGGCCGCCGCCCGCAACCTGTTGCGCCCCGAGGCGCGCAAGCCGTTCGCGCCGGTGCCGTACTTCTGGTCCGATCAGTACGACATGAAGATCCAGGCATACGGCTACCTGCGCGGGCACGACGAGGTCGCCGTGGTGGAGGGCGATCCGGCGGAGCGCCGGTTCGTCGCCGCGTACCGCACCGGGGACCGGGTCGCCGGGGCGCTCGCGGTGGGGATGCCGCCCAGGGCGCTGCGGCACCGGCGCCAGGCCATCGCCGGCGGCGCGAGTTGGCGGGAGGCGGTGGGAGTCGATGCGATCGCAAATTAATTGAGTTACGCAATGAGATGGTAAAGTGGCCGGTATGTTCGCCACACCGCTCCCCGAACTCCCCGACACCCCCGCGTCCCCGGAAGTGGCCGAGATCGAGCGCGCGCTCACCCGGATCACGTATCTGAGTACGCGTGCCCGGCAGCACGAACGGCTGATGGCCCTGGCCGGGGTACCGCTGGACCGGGCGGCCGTGGCGCTGCTGCGTCAGGTCGCCGACTCGGAGCCGCTGCGGCCGGGGGAGCTGGCCGGCCGGCTGGGTGTGGAGGCCTCGCACGTCACGCGCACCGTGCAGCAGTTGGAGAGGTCCGGCCACCTCACCCGTGTCCCGGACCCGCAGGACCGTCGTGCCCAGCGCATCGAGCTCACCGACTCCGGGCGCCGGGCCGTCGACCGGGTCCGGGACGCGGGGGCCCGCGGCATGCAGCTCGCCCTGGCCGACTGGACGCCCGAGGAACTGCGGCAGCTCGCCACGCTCTTCCATCGCATGGTCGACGACTTCCTCACCCACGCCGCCGACGAGGACGGCGAACAGCAGGCGGCGACGCGGGGCGCGGGCACCTGAACCGATGTCTGTCGTCTGCGGCGCCGTTGTGGCTGATCGCGCAGTTCCCCGCGCCCCTGGAGGGTTGTCGAGCCGTGGCTGACTTTGTGCGACGCACTCAGGGTGCCGTCTGGGCCAGGTGGGAGCCAGTGTGGGGCGGTTCGGGTGTCGTTGGCTCTCGTAGGCCGTTCAGTAGCAGTCGTCCCAGCGCGGGCAGGGCGACGAGCGGGACGAGTGCCGTCTGTAGCGACGTGGCGTCTGCCAGTGCGCCGATCGCCGGTGCAGCGAGGCCGCCCACGCTGACGGCCAGGCCGAGCGTCACCCCGCTCGCGGTGCCTACCCGCCGGGGCAGATAGTCCTGGCCGAGCGTGACGTGCAGTGAGAACGGGACGTACAGGCCCGCCGACGTGAGTGCGACGAACAGGTACACCGCCGGACCGGGAACGAGGACGACCCCGGCCACCGCGAGCACGGACAGCGTGTACGCCCGGCGTACGACCGTGAGCCGCCCGTACCGCTCGGCGAGCCGGCCCCCGGCAACGGTCCCGACCGCCCCGCCCGCGTAGAGCACGAACAGCGCGGCCGTGCCGGCCAGGTCGCCGCCGCCGGTCCGCTGGCGGACGTACAGCGAGACGAACGCGCTCAGGCCGACGAACACGATCGACCGGCACACGATGGCGCCGGACAGCCGCAGGAACGACGGCCAGTCGTCCGTCCCGACACCCTCGCCCCTGGACGTGGCGGCGGCACGGCCCCCTGCCGAGCGCACCGCCGCCGCGCACAGGGCCGCCCCCGCCATGGCCAGCACGACCAGCAGGGGAGAGGCGCGCAGGCCGCCGGTGGCGATCACCGCCGCCACGAGAAGCGGCGCCAGGGCGAAGCCGACGTTGCCGCCGAGGGAGAAACAGCCCATCGCCGTATGGCTGCCCCGGGACGCGGCGCGGGCCGCGCGGGCCGCCTCCGGGTGGTACGCGGCGACGCCGATCCCGGACACGGCCACGACCGCTAGCGTGAGCGCGTAGGAATCCGTGACACCGCTCAGCGCGACCCCCGCACCTGCCGTGAGCGCGCTCAGCGGCAGCATCCAGGGCATCGGCCGGCGGTCGGTGAGCGCCCCGAACAGCGGCTGCACCACCGACGACAGCAGGGAGGCGGCGAGCACGACGCCCGAGGCGGCGGCGTAGCTGTAGGCGCGTTCGGCGACGAAGAAGGGGACGAGGGCGGCGACGGCGCCCTGGTACACGTCCACACAGGCGTGGCCCAGGGACATCAGCGTGATGGCTCGGTTGCGTTTCTCGGACACGTTGCGATCGTCGCCGGGCGCGTTCCTGGCCCGCTTCCGATAATCTGCCCAAGTGTGTCGAACATCCGCCACACGCCGACCGCGCCGACTCGCGCCAAGGTCCTGAGCGCCGGGGAACGCATCGACGCGCACCGGCACGACGACCACCAGATCGTCTACGCGGGCTCCGGCGTCCTCGCCGTCACCACCGACGCCGGTACCTGGTTCGCGCCGGGCAACCGTGCCATCTGGGTACCCGCCGGCACCGACCACGCCCACCGCGCTCACGGCCACCTCGACCTGTACCTGGTCGGTCTGCCCGCCGACGACAACCCCCTCGGCCTGGACGCCCCCACCGTCCTCGCCGTCGGTCCGCTCCTGCGCGAGCTGATCCTCGCCTACACCCGCGACCCCGACGACCACAGCCCCGAACGCCACCGCCTGCTCGCCGTCCTGCGCGACCAGCTACGTGCCTCGCCGCAGCAGCCTCTGCGCCTGCCCACGCCCGCCGATCCACGCCTGGCCGCCGTCTGCGCGCTCGTCCACGCCGACCCGGCCGACCCGCGCACCCTCGCCGCGCTCGGCGCCGCGACCGGGGCCGGCGAGCGCACCCTCAGCCGGCTCTTCCGCCACGAGTTCGGCATGACCTTCCCGCAGTGGCGCACCCAGTCACGGCTCTACCACGCGCTGCGCCTGCTCGCCGAGGGCACCCCCGTCACGACCGTCGCGCACCGCTGCGGCTGGTCCTCCGCCAGCGCCTTCATCGACGTCTTCCGCCGCTCCTTCGGATACACCCCCGGAACCCACAACCGCCGCGCGTAGCAGGCGCGATGAACGGGCGGGGGCGGATGGCGGCCGCAGACCTACCCTCCGGTAGCATCCGGCGGCAGGCCATCCAAGGAGGATCCGTGCCCCGGTCCGAACGCTCGCCCCTGCTGCTCGCCGGCCTGCTGGCCACGGCGGGGGTCGCCCACTTCGCCGTTCCCCGCCAGTTCGACGCCGTCGTACCGCGCTCCCTGCCGGGGACGCCCCGGACATGGACGTACGCCAGTGGTGTCGCCGAGCTCGCGCTCGCGGCCGGTTTGGCGCTGCCGCGCACCCGCAAGCCCGCCGCGCTCGCGGCGGCGGCCTTCTTCGTCGGCGTGTTCCCCGCGAACGTCAAGATGGCCGTCGACTGGCGCGACCGCCCCGCGCCGCAGAAGGCCGTCGCCTTCGGGCGGCTGCCGTTGCAGATCCCGCTCGTGCTGTGGGCACGCGGCATCGCCAAGGGCACGGAGGGACGGGCATGAGCGCACTGAAGGTCGGCGACAAGATCGAGGACTTCGCGCTGCCGGACGAGACCGGCACCGAGCGCAGCCTCACCGAGCTGCTCGCCGAGGGACCGGTGGTGCTCTTCTTCTACCCGGCCGCCCTCACCTCCGGCTGCACCGCGGAAGCCTGCCACTTCCGTGATCTCGCCGCCGAGTTCGCCGCGGTCGGCGCCCGGCCCGTCGGTATCAGCGGGGACGCCGTCGAACGTCAGCAGGAGTTCGCCGCACGCCACACCCTCGGCATGCCGCTGCTGTCCGACGCGGACGGCGCGATCCGTGAGCGGTTCGGCGTGACCCGCGGTTTCTCGCTGGCGCCCACCAAGAGGGTCACCTTCGTCATCGGGCAGGACCGCACGGTCCTGGAGGTCGTGCGCAGCGAACTGCGGATGAACACCCACGCCGACCGGGCCCTCGCCGCGCTGCGCAAGTGAGCGCACGGCCACACGGGGCGGCGGGCGCGAGCGCACAGGCCCGTATGTAGCGCACGGCGTCGCGGTTGATGCGGTGCGGCGCAGGACTCATGCTGGACGACATGGAGCGCGTCTCCGCCGCGGCGATCCTCGATGCCCAGGGTGTGGTGAAGGGGTGGAGCGAGGGTGCCCGGCGGCTGACCGGCCACACCGCCGAGGAGGTCGTGGGACGGCCCGCACGGGACCTGCTCGCGCAGGAACCGGCACCCGCCGCCGTGACCGCACTCACCGGCCGTGTCCTCCTGCGCCACCGCGACGGCGCACAGGTACCCCTGACGGTGCGCGCGCACGCCGTGCTGGGCGAGGACGGCGCACCCGACGGCTTCGTGATCACCGGTGAACCGGCGGGCGAGCGGGAGCCGGACCTGGGCGAGGAGGCCTTCCAGCAGGCGTCGATGTCGATGTCGGTCTTCGACACCGAGCAGCGCTATCAGCGGCTCAACGACGTCGCCTGCCAGGTCATGGGCGTCCCGGAGGAGGACCTGATCGGCCGGCATTTCCCTCAGACCGTGGAGGACGCCCGGTACAGCCGCGGCTTTCACTGGCATCTGCGACAGGTCGCCGAGACCGGCCGGCCGGTTCGGTACGAGAGCTTCACCGGAGCCCCGGCACTGAACCGCGACCACGCCTGGAGCATCGAGATGTGGCCGGTGCGGAACGCCTCCGGCGATGTCGTGGGCACCGCCATCGCGGCGTTCGACAGCTCCGACCAGTACTGGGCTCGGGAGCGGCTGGCCCTGCTGAACGAGGCCGCCGCGGCCATCGGCACGACCCTGGACGTGGTGCGCACCGCCGAGGAGCTGATCGGGATCGTGGTACCCCGGTTCGCCGACTTCGTCAGCGTGGACCTCTTCGACTGGGTCCTGAACGCGGAGGAACCCCCGGCACTCACAGCCACCGACATCGCCCTGCGCCGGGTCGCCCACGGCTCCGGCACCGAGGGCACCCCGGAAGCCGCAGTCCACCTCGGCGAGGTGGACATCTACCCGCCGTTCTCGCCGCCGGCCCGCGCGATCCTGGAAGGCCGGGTGATCCAGAGCCAGGCCGGCGAGCCCGCGTTCATGCGGTGGATCGCGGAACGCAACGCCCGCGGCCCGGCCGGCCGCAGTCACCGCGTGGGCGCCCACTCGATGATGGCGGTGCCGCTGCGGGCCCGCGGCATCACGCTCGGCGTCGCCGTGGCCGTGCGCATCAGACAGTCCGACGACTACGTGCCCGACGACGCCGTGTTCGCCGAGGAACTCGGCAGCCGGGCCGCCGTCTGCGTGGACAACGCCCGCCGCTTCGCCCGCGAACGCACCACCGCGCTGGCCCTCCAGCACAACCTGCTGCCCCGGGGGCTGTCCGGACAGGCGGCGGTCGAGGTGGCGCACCGCTACCGGCCGTCCGGATCGCAGGCAGGCATCGGCGGCGACTGGTTCGACGTGATCCCGCTGTCCGGATGCCGGGTCGCCCTCGTCGTCGGTGACGTCGTCGGACACGGAATCCCCTCGTCGGCCACCATGGGCCGCCTGTGCACGGCCGTACGCACCCTCGCCGACGTGGACCTGCCGCCCGACGAACTCCTCACCCACCTCGACGACCTGGTCACCCATCTCGCCGGGGACGACTCCGACGAGGTCGCCGAACTGGGCGCCACCTGCCTGTACTCCGTCTACGACCCCGTCACCCGGCGCCTGAGCCTGGCCGCCGCCGGCCATCCGCCGCCGGCCGTCGTCCTGCCCGACGGCACCGCGCAGGTCGTCGAGATGAACGCCGGGCCGCCCCTCGGGGTCGGGGGACTGCCCTTCGAGGCCAAGGAGATCGAACTGCCCGAGGGCGCCCTCGTCGCCCTGTACACGGACGGCCTCATCGAGGACCGCGACCGCGACATCGACCACGCCACCGCCGAGATGTGCCGTGCGCTGACCGCGCCCGCCGAGACCCTCGACGCGCTGTGCGACGGCGTGCTCAAGGCCGTCCTGCCTGAGAATCCCAGCGACGACGTGGCCCTGCTGCTCGCCCGCACCCGGGCCCTGGGCGCCGACCGCATCGCCACCTGGGACGTGACGCCTGACCCCGAGCACGTGTCGACCACCCGGCAGGCGGCCACGGACCAGCTCGCCGCCTGGGGGCTGGACGAGGCGGCCTTCGTCACCGAACTCGTCGTCAGTGAACTCGTCACCAACGCCATCCGGTACGGCGCGCCGCCCATCCAGCTCCGGCTGATCCGTGACCGCACCCTCATCTGCGAGGTCTCCGACGGCAGTTCGACCTCACCGCATCTGCGCCGGGCCCACGCCTACGACGAGGGCGGGCGCGGACTGCTGCTCGTCGCGCAGCTCACCCAGCGCTGGGGCAGTCGGCAGACCGACAGCGGCAAGACGATCTGGGCGGAACAGCCGCTGCCGCCGATCTGATCACTCGAACGAGCAGCCCGGGTTCGGTGCGTCCCGGGAGAACGGCGCGCCGTGCGGCAGCACGTACAGCACATCGAGGACGACCGGGGTGTCCCCCTCGTTGCGGCCTATGTGCACATTGCCGGGCCCGGCCGGCTCCTTGATGAAGCTGCCCTTCGGGTAGACGCCGTCCGAGGCGCAGGTGGAGTCGTAGTGGCTGAGGGTGCCCTGCTGTGCGAAGGCGTACAGCGGGCCGTCGTGGTAGTGCCAGCCGGTGGCCTGGCCCGGCGGAATGGTGACCTCCCTGACGATGTAGTCGGTGTCGCCGACGGTCTTCTGACTGATGACCCGGCCGGTGACGCCGGGCCCGGGCGGAGTCGCCCGGGCGGGCCCGGCGACGAGGACGGTGGCGGCGACCACTGCGCCGGTGACGGCGGTGCGGAGCGCGGGGCGCATACGAGGAGCCTCCTGAGGCGAAAGCGGTTGTCGCCGTGAACATAGAGGCAGCGATGGGCAGTTGAGGTCGGAACCACAACATCCACGGATTTCGCCGGACCTCAGGAGCCTTCGCTTGCGTACCCCGCTCAGAACTCCTCGTGCACCTCGGGATCCCCGCCGAGTCGCCGATGCGCCCGGTCGGCGACGGCCGCAAGCTGCGCGGCGTCCAGGGTGAAGCCGAAGATGTCGAGATTCGCGCGCTGCCGCTCCGGGTCGGCCGACTTGGGGATGGGCAGCGCGCCGAGCTGCGTGTGCCAGCGCAGAACGACCTGGCCGGGCGTCACCTTGAGGGTCTCGGCGATGCCCTTGACGACCGGGTCGTCCAGGAGATCGCCGCCGCGCCCCAGCGGGCTCCAGCTCTCGGTGACGATGCCCTTGTCCTCGTGGAAGGCGCGCAGCTCGTCCTGCGGGAACAGCGGGTGCAGCTCGATCTGGTTCACGGACGGCAGGACGCCCGTCTCCCGCTGAAGCCGCTCGATGTGCTCGGGCGTGAAGTTGGAGACGCCGATCGACCGGACCAGACCGTCCTCGCGGAGCTTGATCATGGCCCGCCAGGAGTCGACGTACTTGTCGACCCGGGGGAGCGGCCAGTGGATCAGGTACAGGTCGACGTACGCGAGGTCCAGGCGGCGCCGGGACTCCTCGAAGGAGGCGAGCGTCTCCTCGTAGCCGTGGTGCCGGCCCGGGAGCTTCGTCGTCACCACCACCTCCGCGCGCGGAACCCCGCTCGCGGCGATGCCCCGGCCGACCCCCGTCTCGTTGCGGTAGTTCGTCGCGGTGTCGACGAGGCGGTAGCCCAGATCCAGGGCGTCTGCCACGGCCTCTTCCGCCTGGGCGTCGTCCATCGGCCAGGTGCCCAGGCCGATGGCGGGGATCGTCGTACCGTCGTTGAGCGTGTGCAGCGGAATGCTGATCACTGTCGGACCTTCCCTCGACTGTGCCGTACACCCAGCGTCACGGATAGGGTGAGGATCGATCAACCGGACGGGTGGGGATGAGGACGGGCCACGGGATGGGCGGCACCGAGGAGAAGCAGGCGGCGGGATCCGGGCGTCCGACGTCACGGGACGTCGCCCGGCTCGCCGGGGTGTCGCACACGGCCGTCTCCTTCGTCTTCAACGGCCGCGCCGAGGGCAATCTCTCGCCCGCCACCCAGGAGCGGATCCGCCGCGCCGCCGCCGAGCTGGGCTACCGGCCGGACCCGGTCGCCCGCGGCCTGCGGCGTCGCCGTACGGCGGTGATCGGCCTGGTCACCGACGAGATCGCCTCCTCGCCGTTCGCGGGACGGCTGCTGCGCGGTGCCATGGAGACGGCCTGGGACAGCGAGCACCTCGTGCTCACCATCGACTCGGGCGGCGATGCGGCCAAGGAGGACGCGGCCGTCGCCGAGCTCCTCGACCGGCGCGTGGACGGCATCATCTACGCGGCCATGTCGCTGCGCCGGGTCCGCGTCCCCGAGGGCCTGCACCGCACCCACTCCGTCCTCGCCAACTGCCTGCCCGAGGACGACTCCCTGCCCGCCGTCATCCCCGCCGAGCGCGCCGGCGGCCGTACGGCGGCCCGGCTGCTGCTGGACGCGGGGCACCGCCGGGTCGCCATGGTCGGCGGCCAGGACGACATCGCCTCGGTCGACCGCCTGCGCGGATTCCGGGACGCGCTGCGCGCCGAGGGGATCAGCGTGCCCAAGGAGTGGGTCGTGCGCACCGGCGGCGAGATCTCCGGCGGGTACGAGGGCGCGACGCGTGTCCTGGACGGCGTCCCCGCCGACCGGCGCCCCACCGGGATCTTCTGCTACAACGACCGGGTCGCGGCGGGCGTCCTGCACGCCGCGACCCGGCTCGGCATCACCGTCCCCGACGAGCTGTCGGTGGTCGGCTACGACGACCAGGAGCACATGGCCGCGTTCCTCACTCCGCCTCTGACCAGCGTCGCCCTCCCGCACCGGGCGATGGGCGACGCCGCCGCACGCCTGCTGCTCGACGCCATCGGCACGGGCCGGACGCCGCCCGCGACGGTACGGCGCCTGGCCTGTCCGGTGATCAGCCGTGCGTCGGTGGGACCAGCTCCCAGCCGGTGACCGTTGCCCCGGCACCGGTCACGAGCAGCTCGGCCACATCGTCCGGCCGCCGGTAGACCCGCTCGGTGACCATCGCCCGATCGCCCACGAACAGCTCGAACAGCGACCCGTCGACCAGGATCCGCACCTCGTCGGCCGGCACCCGTACCACGATCGGCCCCGCTCCCTCGGCCCCGCCGCGCGGCCAGTCACCCCGGTCGAGCGTCACCGTCTGCTCGTCCGGGTCCAGCAGCACCGTCAGCTCCGCACCCGAGGCGGACCGCAGGAGCCGCACGCCCGTGCGGCCGGATGCGGTCACCGTCAGGTCGTACGCCTCCGGCAGCGCGGCAGGCGGACCCGCGGCCGTCACGAACGGCTCGGCGGCCCGCAGCAGTTCGAGCTCCGGCGCCGGTACGACCCGCAGGGACCCGTCGGGATGCACGTCCACCACGCGCGGCGCCGTCAGGACTCCGGCCCAGCCCGCCCGGTCGACCTCGGCCTGCTCCCGTGCCTCCCAGGACCAGCCCCACATCAACGCCCGCTCGGACTCCTGGAGTACGGCGGGTGCGTAGAAGTCCCGGCCGTGGTCCAGCCGGCCTCCGGCGCGGGCCTCGAAGCGCAACCCGCCCTCACCGCCAGCGATCAGACGTCCCGTCAGATAGCCGGTGGTGCCGGGGTTCCCGTCCCACAGTGACAGCACCAGCACCCATGTGCCGTCCGGCGTGCGCAGCAACTGCGGGCACTCCCAACCCGTCGCCCCGTCGCCGAAGGCGTGCGCGGCCACCGGGTCGTTGCCGTCGAGCAGCACCCCCGCGAACCGCCAGTCGGTCAGGTCGTCGCAGTCGTACAGCAGCACCGAAGGCGTCCCGTCCGCGTGCCCGGCGCCGACCAGCGCCCAACGCCGACCGCCGCTGCCGAACACGAACGGGTCGCGGAACATCACCACGTCCAGACCGGCCGGCGGACCCGTCACCACCGGCGCGGGCAGGGGCCGCCAGTCGGTGAGCGTCTCGTCCTCCGGCATCAGCGCACGCGCCAGACAGATCGAACCGAGACCGGTGTGCTGCCGGTCGACGCCCGTGTAGACGGCCGTCGGCACACCGTCGTCGTCGACCACACAGCCCGACCAGCAGCCCGCCTCGTCGGGGCCGCCGGGTGTCGGGGTGAGCGCGATCGGGTGGTGTTCCCAGTGGACCAGGTCGGGGCTGGAGACATGACCCCAGTGGACGTTCGCGTGCACGGGGGCGTCGGGGTTGTGCTGGTAGAAGAGGTGGTGGCGGCCCCGCCAACGGAAGGGACCGTTCGGGTCGTTGATCCAGTTGGCGGGGGGACGGACCCGGAAGCGCGGGGCGCCGGGGTCCGTGCACTGAGCGGCGAGGCTCAACGGTTGACTCCTGCGGACGTGATGCCCTCACGCAGAGGGCGCTGACCGACGACGAAGACGGCGACGGCGGGGATCATGGACAGCACGACACCGGCGAGCACCACCGAGATGGAGCCGGTGCCGAGGTTGCCCTGGAGCGAGACCAGGCCCAGCGGCAACGTGTAGTTCTGGGCCGAGGTCTCCAGGATCAGCGGGCGGAAGAACTCGTTCCAGTGGTAGTTGAAGGCGAGCACGCCGACGATCGCGAGACCGGGCGCGGCCAGCGGGGCGTACACGGACCGGAAGATCCGCCAGGGGCCGCAGCCGTCCAGCATCGCCGCCTCGCCCAGGTCCTTGGGCATGCCCAGGAAGTACTGGCGCATCAGGAAGGTTCCGAACGCGGTCGGGAAGGCCGGGATGATCAGAGCGAGCAGGGTGTCGGTCAGGCCCATCGACTTCAGCACCAGGAACACCGGCACGATCGTGACCTGGAGCGGCACCATCATGGTCGCCAGCACCAGCCCGAACAGCGGCTTCTTGAACCGGAACTCCAGGCGGGCGAAGGCGTACCCGGCGAGGCCGGCCGTGATCATCTGGCCGACCGCGATCAGCGCGGTCACCAGCGTCGAATTGAGGGCGAGCAGCCAGACGTCGATCTGGTCGAAGACCCCGCGGTACGCCTCGGCGGACGGGCTCGTCGGGATGAGGCGCGGTGGCAGGTCGAACGCCTCGGCCGGGGTGCGCAGGGACGTGGAGACGGTCCAGATGACCGGCCCCAGGGTCAGCAGCGCGCACACCGCAAGGCCGGCGATCCGGGCCCATGGCGCGAGGGAGTGCCGGGTGCGGCTGAGGGAGAGTGTCGCTTGGCTCATGAGAGGGTCACCGGCTCACTGGTAGTGGACGAAACGCCGGCTGAGCCGGAACTGGAGGGCGGTGACCGCCATGATCAGCACGAACAGCAGCACACCCACCGCCGAGGCGGCGCCGAAGCGGAGCTGTTCGAATGCGCTCTCGTAGATGACCATCACGACGGTGCGGGTGGCGTCGCCGGGACCGCCGTTGGTGAGGACGTAGGGCTGTTCGAAGACCTGGAGCGCGTTGATGATGCCGACCACCGACGCCACCAGCAGGGTGGGCGACAACAGCGGCAGGGTGATGCCGAGGTGCTTGCGCAGTCCGGTCGCCCCGTCGAGGGAGGCGGCCTCGTGGATCTCCTTGGGGATGTTGTTCAGGCCGCCGACGAACAGCAGGAACGAGAACCCGAACTGCTGCCAGACGTAGACCAGGATCACCGTGGCCATCGCCGCGTTCTCCGACGTCAGCCAGGGCACCGGGGCGACCCCGACCATCCCGAGCAGCCAGTTCACGACCCCGAAGTCCTGGTTGAACAGGTACTTCATCACCACCGAGATCGACGCCGCGGACAGGATCAGCGGGAAGAAGAACGCCGACCGGAACACCGACCGCAGCCACACCGGCATCCGCCCGTTCACCGCCAGGGCCAGCACCAGGGCGATCAGCAGTTGCAGCGCGACGGCGAACACCATGAACAGCAGCGTGTTGCCGAAGGACACCAGCACGGTCGAATCGGTGAAGACCTCACGGTAGTTGGCCGCGCCGGCGAAGCTCGGGTCGTCGATGACGTTCCAGTGGAACAGGCTCAGCACCACCGAGCCGACGATCGGGACGACCGTGAAGACGACGATGCCGACGATCGTGGGCGCCAGGAACAGCGTGGCCAGCAGCCGGGTGCCGCGGTCGCGGGCGGAGCGCCGGGGAGCGGGGGCCGGTGGCGCGGCGGGCGGCTGCGGCCGTACGGCCGGTATCTGGGTGTTCGTCATACGTCACGCTCCATGGCCTTCTCCAGATCGCCCTGCATCCGGCGCAGCGCCGACCCCACCGAGCGCCGGGAGGCCAGCGCGGTACCGGTGTGCTTGAGCAGCACCTGCTCGACCTCGGCGACCTGCGGCGGCGCGGGGATCGGCCCGGTGTCGGGGAACTTGTCGAGGGTGTCGTAGAAGACCGGCCAGCGCTCCGGGCCGGTCTCCCGGTACCGGTCGGCGGTGAGCATCGAGCGGCGTGCCGGGGTGGTCTGGTTGGTGGAGAACAGCCGCGTCAGGGTGTCCTTGCGGGCGGCGTACTTGATGAACTCCCAGGCCTCCTCCTGCCGCTTCGAGGTACGCAGCAGCGCATAGCCGGCGGCGCCGAACTGCATGCGCTGGGTGCGCCAACGCGGGAAGTACTGCACGTCGAAGGCGTCCCCCTGCATGCCGGCCAGGTGCAGACCGCCCGCCCAGAAGCCGCCCGCGGGCGTGACGCCGACCCGGCCGGTGGAGAACACGCCGATCAGGTTCTGGCCGTTGCCGCCCTCGGGCCGGGTGCACAGGCCCTCCTGGACGAGGGAGGCGAGATAGTCGTACGCCTCCTCCACGCGCGCGTCGGTGGCCTGCGGCGTCGTCCACCGGTAGCCGCCCCCGCGGCCTGCCCGCACGGCGGCCGGATAGAAGGAGTCCCACAGCCAGGCACCGCCCGGCGCCTTGGACTCGGAGAGCAGGTTGGTGTCGTTGGCGAACAGCCACGGGACCACGCCGCCCCACAGGCGGTTGGTCCAGAAGTACGGGGTGAACTGGGAGCCGCTGGCCCGCTTCATGTCGCGCAGCAGCGCGGTGAAGTCGTCGCGGGTCCAGTCGGCGGCGGGGAAGTCCGCGCCCGCCCGCTTCAGCACCTGGTGGTTGAGGTACATGTCGGCCGCGTTGAACTCGACCGGGAGCTGGTAGAGGGAGCCCTCGTACATCATCGACTCCACCAGCGAGGGATGGACGTCGGCGAAGTACTCGCGCAGCTCCTCGGCGTCCCGCTTCACCCAGTCGTCCAGCGGGACTCCGAGGCGCTGCGCGAACAACTGGACGCCCTCGGTGGCGACGTACACCAGATCGGGGGCCGTGCCCGCAGCGATCTGGGTGAGGATCTTCGCGAAGAAGTCGGACCAGTCGACGGCCTGGACGGCGTTGATCCGAAGCTTGATGTCGGGATGGACCTGCTTGAAGCCTTCGGTGAGCGTGCGGACGGCCTCCGGTCCGTAGGCGGGGCCGAGCGTGGCGACGACGAGTGAGCCGTCGTCGCGGCCGGGGATGTCGGCTCCGGTGAGCCGATCCCAGCTCGCGGCGGTACCGGCGAGCGCGGCGGCTCCCGCGCCGTAGGCGCCGTACCGCAACAGCGTGCGGCGGGTGGGATGCGAGTCGGTCATGCAGCGGGCCTAACTCGTGTTAGTCCAGTAGTGGTGCCCCAGATGATGGGAAGCCCGACGCGGCCCTGTCAAGAGTCGTGAACCACTTGACCTTTAACGAGTTAGGTCGCAAAGTCCTGGTCCACATGAGCCGCCGTCCCGACGCTCGCCACGTCCGACGAGAGGAACGATGTGTGATGCCCGCGATGACCAGAAGAGCCCTGCTCGCCGGCTCGGCCGCAGGGGCCTCGGCCGCCCTGTTGCCGGCCGCAGCCCCGGCCGCCGCCAAGCCCCGGAAGCCGGCCGCCGCCTGCGCGAGCTACCGCGCCGCGTACCACTTCACGGTCCCCGACCAGTGGAAGAACGACCCGCAGCGCCCGGTCTGGATCGACGGCGAATACCACTACTACTACCTGTACAACCCGGACTATCTCACCGGGGGAACCACGGCGGGCACGGCATGGCGCCTGGCCACCACGACCGACCTGGTCACCTTCCGGGACCGGGGGATCGCCGTACCGAAGGACACGACCCCCAACGGCGACGTCTGGTCCGGTTCGGCGGTGGTCGACACGGAGAACACCGCGGGCTTCGGCGCGGGCGCGGTGATCGTCGTCGTCACCATGGCGCCGGACGAGGTGACGCAGGCGCAGTACCTGTACTACTCGACCGACGGCGGCCGCACGTTCACCAACCACGGCACCGCGCCCGTGCTGCCCAACCCCGGCGCGCGGGACTTCCGCGACCCGAAGGTGATCCGCGACGAGGAGCGCGGCCGGTGGGTGATGACCCTCGCCGAGAACGACAAGGTGGGCTTCTACCACTCCACCGACCTGAAGTCCTGGACGTACGTCAGCGGCTTCATCAAGGGCGGCATCGGCGTCCTGGAGTGCCCGGACCTGTTCCGCATCACCGCCGACGACGGCACCGTGAAGTGGGTGCTCGGCGTGAGCGCGAACGGCAAGGGGGCCGGGCTGCCGAACACGTACGCCTACTGGACGGGCTCCTTCGACGGCACCGCCTTCACCGCCGACGCCGACGACCCGCAGTGGCTCGACCACGGCTGGGACTGGTACGCGGCCGTCACCTTCGAAAGGCACCGCGCGGACGGCTCCGTCGACCCGTCCGTGCGCTACGCCATGGGCTGGCTGAACAACTGGGACTACGCGAACACCACGCCCACCATCGACTGCGACGGCTTCAACGGCACCGATTCGATCGTCCGGCAGATCACCATGAAACGCTCCTCCTCCGGAAGGTACTACCTGGCCTCCCGGCCGATCGCCGCACTGGACGACCACGTCTCCCGCACGGTGCACCTGGGGGACCTGGAGGTCTCCGGCACCCGAGTGCTCGACTACCAGGGCACCGCATTCGAGCTGACCTGCGAGATCACCTGGGACCGGCTCACCGGCGCCGGCCTCCAGCTTCGCCGGTCGCCGGACGGCAGCCGCCACGTCGACGCCGGGATCTACCGCGACTACGCCTTCCTCAACCGTCGCCCCACCGTGAACCCGGATGCGTCCGGCCGGTGGCAGGAGAGCCACAGCCCCTTCGACCCGGCCGCCCGCAGTGTGAAACTGCGCATCCTGGTCGATCGCACATCGGTCGAGATGTTCGTGGACGACGGCCGGTACACGCACTCCTCGGAGGTCTTTCCGTATCTGATCGACACGGGGCTCGCCCTGTTCACGATCGACGGCACGGCGGTCTTCCGGAACGTGGTGATACGGGAGTTCTCGCTGTGACGCGGCGCTGAGTGCTGCCGGGGTGCCGGTCTGCCGAGGCCCTGTCGCCACGTCCGCCGAACGCTGTCACGATCTTCCTGGAACCGGCTCGGACCGGAGCCGGGCCGGGCGACCGACGGAGCGTGCGGATGACGAGGGACAGGGCCAGCGCGGACGGGGCGCAGCAGCGCGCCGGGATCGAGGTGAATCCGGTCGCCGGGCACATCGGCGCCGAGATCACGGGCGTCGACCTGGCCGGTGAGCCGGACGACGCCGTGATCGCCGCGATCCGGGCGGCGGTGCTGCGCTGGAAGGTCGTGTTCTTCCGGGGACAGAAGCTGGACCACGCCGGGCATGTGGCGTTCGCGCGGCGGTTCGGGCAGCCGGTCGTCCTGCGCAAGCGGGGGAGCGCCTCCCCGGCGGACCACCCCGAGATCGAGACCACCGCCGACCGGCTGGAACTGGGCGGGAGGTTCGGCATGGAGCACGACGAGTGGCTGCGGCGACGCCGGCACACGCTGCTGCGCGGCTGGCACTGCGACCACGGTGCCCGCATCGACCCGCCCGCCGCGACGATCCTGCGCGCCGAGACGGTACCCCCGTACGGCGGCGACACGACCTGGTCCAACCTGACGGCCGCCTACGCCGGACTCTCCGGCCCGGTGCGGGAGTTCGTGGACGGCCTCCGAGCCGAGCACCGCCTCGGCGTCGGCTACCAGCCCCGGCCCGGCGACGACGCGTACGTGCGTCATCTGCTCGGCCATCAGGTCGCCTCGCTGCATCCGCTGGTGCGCGTCCATCCCGAGACGGGCGAGCGGGTGCTCTACGTCAACGGCTACTACGTCGAGCAGATCGCCGGCCTCTCGCGCGCCGAGAGCAGTGCGATCCTGGAGATGCTGCTGGAGCAGGCGGTGCGCCCCGAGTACACGGTCCGCTTCCGCTGGGAGCCCGGCAGCGTGGCCTTGTGGGACAACCGGGCCACCATCCACCTGGCCCCCGGCGACAACGCCCACCTCGACTTCCCTCGGATCATGCACCGCGTCATGCTCACCGGGGACGTACCGGTGGGAGTGGACGGCAAGCCGTCGGAGGCGATCGTCGGGACGGAGGTGGGGCGCTGGTAGCCGGCGTATGCCAAGGCAGTGCGCCTCGGCCTTTCGAGCCACGGGCTCCGGGGCGCGGCCTCAGCGGGCGAGCAGGTCCCGCAGCGCCTTCGCGATGTCGTCCGGTGCCTCTTCGGCCATGAAGTGGCCGCAGGTGACGGTGGCGTGCCGCAGATCCGGCGCCCAGGCCCGCCACAGCGCGGCGGCGTCGAAACCGAGTGCCGCGCCCCAGTCCTGCTGGAGCACGCCGACGGGCATCCGCAGCGTGTTGCCCGCGTCCCGGTCGGCCCGGTCGTGCTCGATGTCGACGCCGGCGGAGGCCCGGTAGTCCGCGACGATCGAGGGCACCGCCTCGCGGCAGGCCGCGAGGTAGGCGGCGCGGACGTCGTCCGGGACGGCACGCCGGTCGGCCGTCCAGATGTCCAGGAAGTGGCCGAAGAAGTCGTCCGGGGCGGCACCGATCATGCGCTCGGGCAGGCCGGGCGGCTGGGCCATCAGATAGAGATGGAAGCCCACGGCTGCGGTGACGCCGTGCATGACCTCCCACATGTCCAGGGTCGGCAGGACGTCGAGACACGCCAGGTGGGTCACCGCCTCCGGGTGGTCGAGCGCGGCCCGGAAGGCCACCAGGGCGCCACGGTCGTGCCCGGCCAGGGCGAAACGCTCGTGCCCGAGTTCACCGGCCAGGGCCACGATGTCCGCGGCCATGGTCCGCTTGGCGTAGACGGTGCCGTCGGTCTCCGCCGGTTTGTCGCTGGCGCCGTAGCCGCGCAGGTCCGGGCAGATCACCGTGTGGTCGGCAGCGAGATGGGGGGCCACGTGCCGCCACATCAGATGGGTCTGCGGAAAGCCGTGCAGCAGGACGACGGGCGGGCCGAAGCCGCCCACGGCCGTGTGCAGGGACACTCCGTCGGCGACGGGGACGCGGTGATGTTCGAAACCGGGGATGACAGGGGGCACGGCGGCTCCGCTCCTTGCGAATGGCGGGATCTGATACCTCGATCCTCCCGGGCGCCGATGAGCAACGAATGAGCAGCGGGGCGGCACGCATGCGCTTCTGCCCGCTCCCGGCCGCGCCCCCGCCCGGTGCCGTCAGTCCCGCTCCGGCTCGGCCGGCATCCGGGCGCGCCGACGGGTCAGCACCGCGCCCACCAGGATCACCACGCCGACGGCGACGACCTTGGCGGCCTGGTAGACGCCGGTCGTCAGGTTGTCCGGGGTGAGGGGCAGCGATCCGAGCCCCAACGCCGGAGCGGCGACGGTCCACGCCGCCGCGAGGACCCCGAGGACGATCAGCGTCACAGCCCCGCGCGTCCCGAGGCCGGCCCACCAGGGCTCCGAGGCGTAGTCCCGCTCGTCGATCCGGTCAACGTCCTTGTCGGCCATGGTCCGTGCTCTCCTTGAATGTCGTGGTCACCGGGGAGGACGCGAGTCGAGGTGCGGGAGTTCACCGTGCGGCCGACGTGATCCCCGCGAGCCGCGGCGCATATCGTGGAACCTCCATGGATCACCTGTTCCGTCGGTGACCTGTGAGCGCGACGGTGGCGACGGCGGAGGGCGATGGCAGACGTGAGCTCGGCAGCTTTTCGCCCCGGCCTCGGCGTGCTCGGACCGGTGACCGCCTGGGACGCCGACGGGAACACGATCGCCCTGAAGGGGCCGCGGCACCGTTCGGTGCTGGCCCGGCTGATCGTCGCCCGGGGCCGCGTCGTGCCCGTCGCCCTGCTGGTCGACGACCTCTGGACGGACCCGCCCGCCGACCCCGTGGGCGCCCTGCGCACCTTCGTCGCCGCGCTGCGCCGCGCCCTCGAACCCGACCGCCCGCGCCGCACCCCGGCCCAACTGCTGATCACCGAGGGCCCGGGCTACGCCCTGCGCATCCCCGTGGACGCGGTCGACGCCTGGCGGTTCGAGCGGGTGGTCACCGACGCCGCCAAGCTGTCGCCCAAGGAGGCGACGGTACGACTGGACGAGGCGCTCGGTTGGTGGCGCGGCCCCGCCTACGCGGAGTTCGCCGAGCAGCCGTGGGTCAGGGCCGACAGCCGCCGCCTGGCCGAGCTGCGGCTGCACGCCGTCGAACTGCGAGCCGGAGCGCTGATGTCCCTCGGGGAGGCCGACCGGGCCGCCGCGGACCTTCGGGCGCACGCGGCCGAGCACCCCTGGCGTGAGAACGCCTGGCGCCTGCTCGCCCTGGCCCTGTACCGCACGGGCCGCCAGGCGGACGCGCTGGAGGTCCTGCGCGGCGCACGGACGCTGCTCGCGGACCAACTCGGCATCGATCCCGGGCCCGGCCTGCGCGCCCTGGAGCAGGACATCCTTCGGCAGGCCGACCATCTTGGGCGGGGCGACCATCTTGCGCGAGGCGAGCATGTTGCGCAGGCCGACCACTTTGCGCGGGGCGATCACCTTGGGCAAGGCGGCGGCCTCTCTGCTCGGGCCGACGACGTTGCTCGGGCCGACCACATTGCCCAGGCCGACCATCTTGCGCGGGGTGATCACCTTGGCCAAGGCGGCGACCTCCCTGCTCGGGCCGACGACATCGCTCAGGCCGACGACATCGCCCAAGCCGACCACAACGCCCAGGCCGACCACATCGCCCAAGCCGGCGACGCCCACGCGCCGGTCAACCCCGCCGGCCGGGTCTGGGAGCAGGTCGCCGCCGCCTATGACCGCACCGTCGCCCCCGACGCCCGCGCCCGCCTGGAGTCCACGGCCGGTCTGCTGCGCAGCCTCGCGGTGACCGGCGGCAGCGGTCTGCTGGCCGCCCGCGAGCACCGGGTCGCGGCCGTCGCCGCCGCCGAGGAACTGGGCGACCCCGAACTGACCGCCCGGGTCATCGGCGCCTACGACGTCCCGGCGATCTGGACCCGCCTCGACGACCCGGAACAGGCGGCACACGTCGTCGCCGCGGCCGAGCGCACGCTCACAGCCCTCACCGCCCTGTCCTCTGCCGAGCCTTCTATCTCGCGGGGACGACCCGCCGCCCCCGTCGCCCACGAGGCGGACAGGGCCCGGTTGCTCGCCACGATCGCCCTGGAGTCGCGCGGCACCCGGCTCGCCCGTGGTCCGCAGGCAGCCCGACAGGCCGAGGAGATCGCGCGCCGGCTGGACGATCCGGCCCTGCTGGCGTTCGCCCTCAACGCGGCCTTCATACAGTGCTTCGACCGCACCGGGCTGGCGCCCCGCCGTGACGGGATCGGCGCCGAACTGGTGGCGCTCTCCGCCCGCCACGGCCTGTCCACCTTCGAGACCCTCGGTCACCTTGTCCGCCTCCAGGCCCGCAGCGCCCTCGGGGACTTCACCACGGCCGACCGTCACGCGGTCGCCGCCGACGCCCTGGCCGCACGGCACGAACGGCCGCTCGTGGGCGTGTTCACCCGCTGGTACGCCGCCCTGAGACTGGACGCCACCGGCCGGGCACCGGCGACCGAGGTGGAGGCCGCCTACCGGGACGCCGCCGCCCTGCTGAACGGCGCGGGCATGCCGGGCCTGGCCCACGGCCTGCTCCCGCTCGCACTGCTGTGCCTGCGCCTGCGGCACGCCCAGCCGCTCGACTTCGACGCACACACGGACTGGGGCCCCTACGCCCCCTGGGCGTACCCCCTGCTCCTGCTCGACCGGGGCCGCCGCACCGAGGCAGCCGACGCCCTGCATGTCACGCCCGAGCCACCGCGCGACCTCCTCCAGGAGGCCCTGTGGTGCCTCACCGCGCAGGCTGCGGTGGCGCTCGGCGACCGGCGGACCATGGCCCGCGCGCACGCCGCCCTCACCCCAGCGGCGAACGAACTGGCGGGCGCGGGCAGCGGACTGCTCACCCTGGGACCGGTCGCGGGATGGCTGGAGCGGTGTTCCGGCTAGGCCGGCACGTGGTCGTTCTCGGGCCCCCGCTGGGCCGCGTACCAGCCGAGGGCACGCGCCATCGCCTTGTGAGGCGTGTGGGGAAGCAGCGGATCGAGAACCTCCCAGGTGCGGTCGATCATGCCCTGGGCTTCCCCCAGGCATACCGTGAGGGCCCCGCAGGACATCAACAGCTCGGCGGCGTCCGCGACATCGGCTTCCGAGCGGACCTGGAGCGCTCGTTGCAGTCGGCGGCGGTCGTGCGTGTCGAGGAGTCCGACGGCGTGGGCCACCGGGTAGGTGACGGTCCCGTTGATCAGATCCAGGGCGGGCGTACGGACGACGACGCCCTGCCGGTACGCCGCGGGCGAGGCCATGCCGTACAGGTCGGCGACGTCGTCGCTGATCTGGTACGCGAGCCCGACGTTCTCGAAGTAGTCGCAGATCGCGGCGAGTTGGGCCTCGTCGGCGCCCGCGAGAATGGCGGCGACCTCGGCGGTGCTGCGCACGAGCATGCCGGTCTTGAGGCGGTGGGTGGTGCGGATCTGCTCCAGCAGTGCCGTGGGGTCGCCGGTCTCGACGGCCTCGTCGAAGGCGGAGTGGTGCCCGGCGAGGTCGAGGGCCTGCCCGGCGTGCGCCGCCCGCATGGCCCGCAGATAGAGCTGGTAGACCCGCAGCATGGTGGCCGGGTCGGCCTGGGGAACGCGCTGGAGCAGCGGGTCGAAGGTGTAGTAGCCGAGCGTGCCGGCGGTGATCGCGGTGGCGGTGCCGAACACCTCGTGGACGCTGGGCAGTCCGCGCCGGGTGGTCGAGCCGTCCTGGATGTCGTCGATGACCAGGGCCGAGGTATGGAGGATCTCGGTGGCGGCGGTGAGCGGGCGGTAGGGCTCGGGGTCGGTGTCCAGCAGACACAGCACGCTGCCCGCGACATACGCGCGCCAGGAGCGTCCGGGCATGTTCAGCAGGTGCAGGACCGGCGCGGCCAGGGCCTGGTGGAGCCGGGTGTGGGCGGTGGCGTCGAGCCGCGTTCCGTCGTGCGTGCCGGCGAGCAGGCCGACGCCCGCGGTGTCCGCCGCGGTGTCCGGATAGACGGCGGCGGCCTCGGCACGGGCGATGCCGTGCCCCCGGCGCATATAGCCCTCGATGTCGTCGATGGTGTGGTTCGGGATGGTCCGCAGCACGGCCGTGCCCCTGGCGGGCAGGCCGTTCATGGTTCCGCGCGCGGTCGCCGGGCTCTCCCAGAAGGCCCGGCCGACGATGAACGTGCGGACCTCGTGCGGGGCTTGGGGAGCGGTGACGTCCAACTGCAGGTCGAGGGCCGGGATGCTCAGCCGTACCGCGGTCGGGTACGTGTTGAGCGTGGCCAGCGAGGTCCAGTGACGCAGGGGTTCGAAGGACATCTCGTGATGGCTGACGGCACCGTCCGGGTCGACGGCGGTCGCGCGGGCCGGCACCGCCGAGGCGGCGTCCGAGGATTCGGGAAGGTGCGCGGTCGCGCTGATTTCCCAGCCGTTGTCGAGGTGAAGGCCCGTCCATGTCCAGGTGTGCCCCGCCGGGGCCGGCGTCTGCGGGCCGGAGTCGTGGCCCGTCTGCCGGCCGTGCTGGAACCAGGCCTGGCCCACCACCTGCTGAGATGCTCCCTCGCCGGTACTCATGGTGCCCTGCACATCCAGCCGGGGCAGGAACAGCGAGGCGTACTCGGCCGCGTCACCTTCCCCGGCGGACGCGCCCTCGGGTTCGGTCTCCGCCGCAGCCGGTTTCACCGGCGTCAGGAGCAGTTCGAATTGCGCCTCCTCCCGAAAGGCCAGCCGGAAGCTCCCGTCGTCCTCCCGGCGCAGACTCGCCAGGTCCCCCACGCGAAGGTCCAGTCCGTCCCCCGACTCGGTCACCCGCTCCCGAAGCAGCCGGTCGGGAAGCAGCGGGCCCTGCGCCAGAGCCTCGGACAACGCCCTGCGGACCCGCGGGTCCAGCGGCTCGTCGGAGTCGATCGAGCGGTGGAGCGCTCGCAGCGCCGCCGGTGTGATCCAGGTGCGGTAGGACATGCCGTGCGGACCGCGGTGCAATACGTACAGCCGGTAGCCGGGCTCGGCGGCCGGGTCGCCCGCGTCGCGGTGACGCAGCACGCCGACCGCCCAGGTGTGGTCCGCCCCGTCCTCGTCACGCAGATGTCCGGTCAGATACCAGCTCTCCGCGCCGGCCGACGGGTGCGCACCGCCGAAGGGCAGCGTGCCAGGAGGTGAGTGCGGTGCGGAGGCAGGCGGCTGCTTCGGGGCGGAAGGCGCGGGCGTGATCACCCCCGCACCCTAGAAGCCCGATACGTGCTACCTGGTGACCATTACATGGATTCTCGCCTCATCGGATGAACCAGGGCACCGGTCAGGAGCAATACCGTGCCTTCGAAATGGATGGAGGCGGAAACCTCCTGACGTGGAGATCGATCGTTTCGCCGGTGAACCGGCACATGAAACTCTTCGTCGTACAGGTGAATGATCGACAACGCTCCTGCCGGGTTCCCGACGCCGGCAGGGCGCGCCCGTGGGCCCTCGCCCCGTGCGACGAGGAAGGAAGCGCATGCCGACTCCCGGGCCCCGTACCGCCGTCACAGTTCTCGACATCCTGCTGCACGCTGCCGAGGACATGCCCGGTCAGGTCGTCGTCCACGTCCGCGGAGACGGCGGCGAACACACCGTGACCTTCGCCGGGCTCCGCGACGACGCACTGCGTGTGGCGGGCGGCCTGCTCGCGGCGGGACTGGAACCCGGGACCCCCGTCCCCCTCCTCGCGGGCCTCGGCGAGGACTTCCAGCCGATGTTCTGGGGAGCGCTCGCCGCGGGGCTCGTGCCCGTGCCGCTGGCCCCGGAACCCCGGCGCGCGGGACCGGTGTGGGAGTTCCTCGGCAGGCCCGCCGTGCTTGTGGACGGCAGCACCGAGGACCTGCTGGCCGAGTTCCCGGGACCGGTGCGCGCGCTGCGCCTCGGCGAGTTGCGCGAGGGCCGCCCGCCGCGCGAGCTGCCCGCCCGGGCGCCGCACGACCTCGCGTTTCTCCAGTTCTCCTCCGGCAGCACCGGCGCCCCCAAGGGCGTCGAGCTCACCCACGAGGCGGTCCTCGCCAACCTCCGCCAGATCCGCACCAGCATGGCGATCACCTCCGACGACGTCGTGGCCACCTGGATGCCGTACTTCCACGACATGGGCCTGATAGGTACTCACCTCGTCCCCATGGCGGCGGGCCTGAAGCAGATACGGCTCGAACCGCTGACCTTCGCCAAACGCCCGGCCCTGTGGCTGGAGAGCGTGGCGCGGCACCGGGCGACCCTGCTGTCGGCGGCGAACTTCGCGCTGGCGCTCGCGGTGCGGCGGGTGCCGGACGGCGTCTGGGCCGGGCTGGACCTGAGCTCCGTACGCCTGATGCTGGTGGGCGCCGAGCCGATCGCACCGCGCGTGTGGCGGGAGTTCACCGACAGGGCCGGGGCCGCGGGGCTGGACGCCACGGCCATGCTGCCGGTGTACGGCCTGGCCGAGGCCACGCTGGCCGTGACCGTGCCCCCGCTGGGGGAGGTCGCCGCGCCCCTGCGGCTGGACCGCAAGGCGCTCAGCCGAGGGCGGGCCGTCCTCGCGCAGCCCGGCCCGGACGCCGTCGAGTTCATGGACGTGGGCCGTCCCGTGCCGGACTGCGAGGTCCGTGTCACGGACGGTGCGGGCGGCTTGCTCGGCGACCGGCGGGTCGGTCACGTCGAGGTCCGCGGTCCGCAGGTGGCACGCGGCTACCACCGCACGACCGAGGCGAGCGCGGCCGCGTTCGCCGAAGGCTGGCTGCGCACCGGCGACCTCGGATTCCTGAACGAGGGCCGACTGTGCGTCACCGGCCGGCACAAGGACGTCGTGTTCGCGGGCGGCCGCACCTTCCACGCACCCGACCTCGAGGAGACCGCCGCCGCCACGCCGGGACTGCCGGAAGGGACGGTCGCGGCGATCGGGTCCCCCGATCCGGACACCGGGGGCGACCGGGTCGTGGTGTTCGTGCAATGGGCACGGCCCGCACTGGCCACGGCACTTCCGGTGCTGGACGCGGCGGCGGCGCGCGTCCGCGAGACGCTGGGCCACGACGACGTACGGGTGCTGCCCCTGCCGCCGGGCGCGTTTGCCCGCACGACGAGCGGCAAGCTGCGGCGAGCGCTGCTGCGCGACCGGTTCGAGGCGGGTGCGTATGCGCCGGTCGAGGAGCGGTTGGCGATGGTGCGGGCCGAGGGTGCGATCGCGCGGAAGGAAGCGTGTGCACCGCAGGCGGCCGGGCCGCAACGGCAGTCCGGCGAGCCGCGCTCGCGGCGCGACGTCGAGGAAACGGTCCGGGGGATCTGGGCACAGGCACTCGACCTCCCCCCGGCGGACATCGACCGGGACGCCCGCTTCTTCGCCCTCGGCGGCTCCTCGCTCAAGGCGATGGCGGTGCTCGCGGCGATCGAGGACTCCTTCGCCGTCACGGTGGAGCCCCGCGCGCTGCGTGACCACGACACGGTGGCCGGGCTGGCCGACCATGTACTCGCCCGGCTCACCGGCCTTGACGATGCATCAGGCGATGCCGCACGCACGGCGAGACGCGTCATGCCGTCGAACGAGGGCGCCGGGAACGGGCCGTTGGCCGTACTCGGCATGGCCTGCCGCTTCCCCGGCGCGGAAACACCCCAAGCCTTCTGGGAGTTGCTGGTCTCCGGCCGCGACACCGTGACGAAGGTGCCCGACGGCCGCTGGAGCAACGGCCAGGACACCAGCCCCGGCTTCCACGGCTCCTTCCTCGACGAACCCGCGGACTTCGACGCCGGCTTCTTCGGGATGGACGACGAGGAGGCCCGCGCCACCGACCCGCAGGCACGGATCTTCCTGGAGCTGGCCCACGAGGCGCTGGAACGCGCCGGATACGCGGGAGCGCGCCGGCGCGGCCGTAAGGTCGGCGTCTTCGCCGCCGTAGGAGACAGCGGGTACCGCGAGATCCTCGCCTCGGCCGCCGACGGTGATCTGAGCGCCCATCCCGGCGCCCTCACCGGCAACCTGCCCAACCTGATCGCCGCCCGCCTCTCCCAGGCACTCGACCTCGGCGGCCCCGCCCTGGCCGTGGACACCGCCTGCTCCTCCGCGCTCGTGGCACTGCACCTGGCGCGACGCAGTCTCCAGAGCGGGGAATGCGATGTCGCCGTGGTCGGCGGTGTCCACCTCGCCCTCACCCCGACGGGCCACCGTCTGCTCGCCCGCGCGGGCGCACTGTCCCCGACCGGCGGCAGCCGGCCCTTCGACGCCATCGCCGACGGGATCGTGCCCGGCGAGGGCGGCGCGGCCCTCGTCCTCGCCCGCCTGGACGACGCACGGCGGGCGGGCGATCCGGTCCTCGCGCTGGTCCGGGGCACGGCGGTCAACAACGACGGCCGCTCGCTCAGCCTGCTCGCCCCCAACCCGCGCACCCAGCGAGAGGTCATCACCCGGGCGTACGACGAGTGCGGTGTCGACCCGGACGCCGTGACGTACGTCGAGGCGCACGGAACCGGCACTCCGGTCGGCGACCCCGTAGAGGCCCAGTCGCTCGGCCACGCCTTCCCGCCCCGCACGGACGGGCAGCCGCGCCTGCTCGGCTCGGTCAAGGCCAACATCGGGCACCTGCTCAACGCCGCGGGCATGCCGGGCCTGGTCAAGACGGTCCTGGCGCTCCAGCACCGACAGCTACCGCCCACCCCGAACGTCACCGCGACCGCGTCCTACCTGGAGCGCGTCGCCCCTGGCTTCCAACTCGCCACCGAGCAGCGGGAATGGGTAGCGCCCGGCCCTCTGGTCGCGGGCGTCAACGCCTTCGGCTTCGGCGGCACCAACGCCCACGCCGTCCTGGAGGAGGCACCGGCTCGTACCACCGTCGCCCGGCCCGAGACCGAAGGCCCCCACCTGCTCACGCTGTCGGCCCGCAGCGCCGACGCCCTGCGCGCGGCCGCCGCCGACCTGGCCGCGCATGTGGACGGGCATCCGGATCTGCGGGAGGCGGAGGTCTGCGTCACCGTCAACACCGCCCGCGACGACGGCCGTCACCGTCTCGCCGTGGTGGCCGACGGCGACCTCGCCGACCGCCTCCACGCGGCTGACCTCACGGTCGCCGGCTCCCGTCCACGGACGGTGTTCCTGCTGCCCGGCCAGGGCGCACAGCGACCCGGCCAGGGCCGCGCCCTGTACCGGTCGGCGCCGGTGTTCCGGCAGGTCATCGACGAGGCGTCGTCGCTCACCGGGCCCGTGCTCGGGCGCTCGCTCGCCGACTGGTGCCTCGATCCCCGGATGGATCCGCGGGAGCTGGCCGGTACGGAGGTCGCGCAGCCGCTGCTCGTCGCGTTCGGGGTGGGCCTGGCCCGGCAGTTGGCGCAGTGGGGCGTGCGGGCGGACGCGGTCGCCGGGCACAGCGTGGGTGAGATCGCGGCGGCCTGTGTCGCCGGGTCGTTGACCCTTGCCGAGGCGGTCGGGTTCGCCGCGGAACGTGGACGGTTGGTCGCTGAACTGGCCCGCCCGGGAGCCATGGCGGCGGTGCGGGGCGACGAGGCCACCGTCGCCGAGTTCCTCGACATGGTGAGCATCGCCGCCGTCAACGGGCCCGGGCAGGTGGTGATCTCCGGTAGTGAGGAGGCTGTCGAGCGCGTCCTCGCCGAGCTGACCGCACGCGGCGTGGCCGCGCGCAGACTGCGTGTCTCGCATGCCTTCCACTCGCCCCAGCTCGAACCGGTCCTCGATCCGCTGCGGGACGCCGCGAAGGCACTGACGGTCCGCCCGGCAGCCGTACCCATGCTGAGCACGGTCACCGGGCAGTGGAGGCCCGGCCTCACTCCCGCCTACTGGCTGGAACACGCCGTCCGGCCCGTGCGATTCGGGCCGGTTGTGGAGAGGCTGCTGGACGAGGGCTACGACACCTTCCTCGAACTCGGGCCGGGGAACACCCTGGGTGGGGCGGTCCGTGCCGTCGTCGGTGAGCGGGACGCGACGGACGTGGCGGTGCTGTCGACGGGAGTCACTTCGGCGGCAGGGCGTGCCGTGGACGCGGAGGTGGCCGGGGGCGACGCGCGGGCGCTGCTGGAGGCGGCCGGGCGGCTGTGGGCACGGGGCGGGGCTCTGGACCGGACGGCCTTGGCCGCCACGCCATCGCGGGTGCCGGTGCCGACGTACCCCTTCCAGCGCACCCGTCACTGGCCGCGCAAGCCGGGCGCGGAGCCGTTGGTGCGGCGTCTCGACTGGCGGGACGCTCCGCTCACGCCGGCCGAAGGCCCGCGCGTGGTACGGCTGCTGGGCGGCGAACGAGCGCTCGGGCGAGCTTTGGCCGAGCGGTTGGTCGGCCGTGGCCTGACCGTATTGGGGGACGACTCGGCGCACGGGCAACTCGCGATGCCGGCCGACACCTTGGTGTGGCTGGGCGAAGAGGCGACCACCCGAGACGGCAGCCCGGCGGCCCTGGACTCGACGGACGCCACGACCAAGACCGCCGTCACGTCACTGCGCCATGTCCTCGACCTGCTCACCGCCGACTGTTCCCGCCTGCTGGTGGTCACCGAGGACGCGTACGCCACCGGCGTGCCGGCGGAACGGGCGAACCCGGCGCAAGCGCTCCTGCACGGCTTCACGCCGGCACTTGCGGAGGAACACCAGGGGCTCGCCGCCCGCGCCGTCGACCTGACCTCCGGTGACGGACTTGCCGCCCGGGTCGACGCCCTGGAACGGGAGCTGTACTCGGCCTACGGGCCGGGAGCGGAGGCCTCGGTCGCGTGGCGCTCGGGGCGCAGGCTCAGCCGTACGGCCGCCGCGGTGACGGACGGCTCCACGGCGTTCGGCGAACTGCCGCCGGACGGCACCTACTTGATCACCGGGGGAGCCGGAGGGCTCGGCTCCGCACTGGCACGGGACCTCGCGGACCGAGGCGCGGGTGAGCTGATCCTGACCGGACGCTCCGAGACCGCACCGGACGACCTGCTCGCTGATCTGCGTGCCCGAGGCGCCGGGACGGCCTGGTACCACGCGGCCGATGTGTCCGACGAAGCCGCCGTCGACGCGCTGTTCGCGGCACTGCCCCCGCTGGACGGCGTCTTCCACGCCGCCGGGACGGTCCGGCCCGGCAGGCTCCGCTCCAAGTCCGATGCCGAGATCGAGCAGGTGCTCGCCGCGAAGGTGCGCGGCACGGTCCTGCTCGCCGAGGGGCTGCGCCGGCACGGCCAGAGGCCCGCCGTATGCGTCGCTTTCTCCTCCGTCTCCTCGGTCCGGCCCGGTCACGCGGGGGCCCTCGGCGACTATGCGGCCGCCAACGCCTTCCTCGACGCCTTCGCCGCCGCCGAGCGCGCGGCGGGTCGGCCCTGGCAGTCGATCGGATTCGGGCCGGTCGCCGACGCGGGACTGGCAGCCGGATCACCTGTTGAGGCACGCTTGCGCGCCCGTGGCCTGAGCCCCATGACCACGCGGGCCGCGATCACGGCACTGTGGACGGCCGTGGCCGCTGATGCGGCGCACCTGTTGGTGACGCCCCCTGCGGGACCCGCACAGCCGCAACCGCATTCCGGCGCGCCCGCATACGGCACCCCGTGGGACAAGGCCGGCGACCGGCTGCCCGTGCCCACGCAGCGGGCGCCGCGCCGTGAACTCGGCGCCGTCGCCGCCCAACCGCACACAGTGAGCCCAGGCGTCACTGCCGCGCACCGCCCGACCACCGCGACCTCTGCCGCCCTCGGAGACGCGGGCGCCGGAGCCGTCACCCCCGACCGCACAGCCGACCTGATACGCAGCCTGCTGGCGGACGCGCTGCGCCGCGCGCCGGAGGACATCGGTGACGACGAGCAGTTCCTCAGCCTCGGCCTGGACTCCCTCACCGCCGTCGACCTGGCACGCCGACTGGAGGCGGAGCTCGGGCTGCCCCTGCCCGCGACGCTGCTGTTCGAGCACCGGACGGTCGGCGAACTGACCACCCACCTCGGCACCCAGAAGCCAGGGCCGGCCCCGACCACGTCGCCCCCCACGCACCGCGCCCAGGAGGCGGACACCCCGCGCCCCCTCACCCCCCTCCAACGCGCCTTCCTCACCACCGAGGCCCTCTACGAAGGCGTCACCGCCTACGGCTACATACGCCAGACCATCCGCGGCCCCCTCGACCCCACCCTTCTCGGTCAAGCCCTGTCCCACCTCGCCGCGCGCCACCCGATGCTGCGCCTGCGCATCACCTCACACGGCACGCCACCGCGCCAGTACACCGCCCCCGCCGAGCCCACCGACCACCCTCCCCGCTGGTACGAGGTGCGGGAGCCGGCCGCCGACACCGACCCGCAATCTCTGCCGGACCTCGAACAACGGCTGTACAACCGCCCCTTCGACCTGACCACCGAAGACCCGGCCCGCGCCCTGCTGATCCGCGACGGCCGTGACGCGCACCTCTCCCACCTGCTGCTCGTGATCCACCACAGCGCGGCGGACGGCTACAGCCTGAAGATCCTGTGCGAGGAGCTCTGGTCGCTCTACACGACGCTCGCCCAAGGCCGCCGTCCCCTCGAACTCCCAGCCCCGCGCACCGAGTTCGCCGACTACGCCACCCACCTCACCGCCCACCGCGAGTCGTCGGCCTTCACCCGGGACCAGCAGTACTGGCGCGCCCGCATCGCCGAGCACACGACGGCGAACACGGCCCCGGCCCTGCCGTACGACGGCGATCCGCAAGCCGTCCCGGCGCCGCCGCTGACCCACCACCAGTCGACCGTCGACGCGTCGCTCACCGCCGCGCTGCGCGAGGTGGCGGCCCGGCACGAAGTCTCCCTCTTCCACCTGCTGCTCGCCGTGTACGGCCGCTGCCTGGCCCGTTGGGGCGGACGGCGAAGCATCGCCGTGAACGTGGCCCGTGCCCGCCGTGAGGCGCCGCTGCCCGGCATCGACCGTCTCGTCGGCCCGCTCGCCGACACCCTGCCGGTCTTCGCCGCCGTCGATCCCGACGAGCCCGTGACCGCGCTGGCCCGGCGGCTGCGGCACATCTGGCACGAGGCGGAGTCCCACGCGACCCTCGCCAGCCCCGACATCGCCGCGCTGCTGCCCGCCACCGGCCCCGCTCCCCGCACGGTCGCCCCGGCCGGGTTCAGTTTCGCCCGGTTCCCCGTGAGCCACGGCCGCGACTGGCCGGTCACCGTGACGCCGACCGCGGCGGCCACCGCCTCCGCCGCGACCAGGCTGGGCCTGCTGTGCTGGGAGTCGGACGAAGCCCTGCACTTCTCCTGGAACCACCCCGCGCAGCTCTTCCGCCGCGAGACCGTCGAACGCCTCGCGGGGGAGTACGTACGGGAACTGCGAGCCGCCGCCGGGCAACG
This sequence comes from Streptomyces sp. NPDC036764, assembly GCF_055609385.1. NCBI lineage: Bacteria > Bacillati > Actinomycetota > Actinomycetes > Kitasatosporales > Streptomycetaceae > Streptomyces > Streptomyces sp. NPDC036764. The sequence continues at coordinate 295,963 of NZ_JBVJPT010000010.1, read as the reverse complement.
TGCCCCCGCGCACGGGCACGGCACCGGCGAGGGCATCGTCGACCGTCTGTGCGCCCAATTCCGGGCGAATCCGGCGGCGACCGCGGTGAACACCGGCCAGGGCACACTCACCTACGCCGAACTCGACACCGCCTCCGCCGCCCTCGCGGCCCGGCTGCGAGCCGACGGCGTCCGCCCCGGCGATCTCGTCGGCCTGCTCACCGAACCCGGCGCGGACACCGTCGCGGGCGTGGTGGGCATCCTCCGGGCGGGCGCCGGCTGGGTGCCCCTGGACGCGACCCATCCCGTGGCCCGGCTCCAGGACCAGGTGAGCCGCACCGGCGTCACCGCGGTCGTCTGCCACGCCGCGACACGCGAAACCGTCGCGATGCTGGACGGCGCCACCGCCATCACCGCCGACGACCGGCCCCCGGCCTCACCACCCCCGGCCTCACCATCCGTGAGCGCACCGCCACCTCCCGACCCGGACGCCATCGCCTACGTCATCTTCACCTCGGGTTCCACCGGTCGCCCCAAGGCGGTCCCCATCACCCACCGGTCCATGCTCAACTACCTCGACTGGTCACTGAGCACCTTCGGCTACGGCCCCGGCGACCACCTCGTGCAGACCGCGTCCGTCTGCTTCGACGCCTCCGTACGCCAGTTGCTGGCGCCGCTGCTGGTCGGCGCCACCGTCCACACCCTCTCCCGGGACCTGCTCCGTGACCCCGAGGCACTCCTCGACCGGCTCGTCGACGACCGCATCACGGTGTGGAGTTCGGTGCCCACGCTGTGGGAACGGCTGCTGACCGCCGCCGAGACGCGGGCCCGGCGGGACGGCACGCCCCCCGACCTGTCGGCACTGCGCTGGGTGCACGTCGGCGGCGAGGCACTGCCCGCCGCACACGTACGCCGCTGGTTCGACCTGGTCGACCCGCGCGGGGGAGCGGAGCACAGGATCTCCAACCTGTACGGACCCACCGAGTCCACCATCAACGCCACCTGCCACATCATCGACACCCGTCCGTCGGACGACGTACGGCAGTTGCCGATTGGCCGCCCCGTGGCCGGTACCGAGCTGGCCGTCGTAGCCGAGGACGGCCGTCCCTGCGCTCCCGGTGAAGCCGGTGAACTGCTCATCGCGGGAACCGGACTGACACCGGGCTACCTCGGCGACCCGCAGCTCACCGAGGCGGCCTTCGTCGAGCGGGACGGCCGCCGCTGGTACCGCAGCGGCGACCGGGTACGGCAGACCCCGGACGGCGTACTGGAGTTCCTCGGCCGCCTGGACGGCCAGGTCAAGGTCCGCGGCCACCGAGTAGAACTCGGCGAGGTCGAGGCAGCGCTGCTCACCCACCCGGACGTCGCCCGTGCCGCCGTACTGCTCGTGGCCGGACGGCTGGTGGCGTACATCGAATCCAGGCCCGGCGCGGCCGAGCCGGACACCCGCGCGATGCGGGAATTCCTTGCGGGGGTACTGCCGCCGTACATGCTGCCCGGACGCGTCCGTACCCTCCCGGCGATGCCCCTGACCGGCACCGGAAAGATCGACCGCAACCGTCTGGCGGGCGACGGCCGCGCAGGAGACGGCGATCAGCCCGCGACAACCGCGTCCACCACCGCGCCGACCACCGCACGCACCACCGCGCCGGCCACCCCGACCGAGCACATCGTGGCGCGCATCTGGTCGAGGCTGCTGGACGTGTCCGAGGTCTCCCGCGAGGACGACTTCTTCGAACTCGGCGGCGACTCCATCCTGGTGCTGGAACTCTTCGCCCGCCTGCGCGAGGAACTCCCCGCGGTCCCACGACCGACGACCGTCTACACCCACCGCACCCTGACCGCCCTCGCAACGGCCCTCGACACCACCACCCCGGATCCGGCCCCCGTCCCCGAGGCCACCGCACCACCCGCCCCGGCACCGCAGCCGTCGGACCCCTACCCCCTCACCCCGTCCCAGCGGGGCTTCCTGCTCGCCGACTCCCTCACCCCCGAGTCCGACTCCGGCTGGCTCGCCAGGTTCCGGCTGAGCGGGCCGCTGCGCCATGACGTCCTCCAGCGTGCGGTCGACGTGCTGATGGCCCGCCATCCGATGCTGCGCACCGTCTTCCCCGCAGGCGCCAGGCCGGCCGTACAGCAGCAACTGCCGGACTCGCTGCGGCTGCCCGTGGAGACGGAGACGCTCGCCCACCCCGGCCTGCTGGAGCAGCGCATCGCCGAGGAGGCGCGGCGCCGACTGGAGCCCTGGGCGTGGCCGCTGCTCCGGCTGCGGCTGTTCACCTTGGCGCCGACCGAGCACGTGCTGCTCGTCCACGCCCACCACCTCATCGGCGACGGGTACAGCGCCGCCCTGCTCACCAGGGAACTGCTCACCGCCTACGACCGCCTCCTGAGCGGCCTGCCGCACGGCCTGCCGCCGATCCACAGCACCTTCCGCGACCACGTCACCCGGTCCGCCGTACGAGAGCGCCCGCAGGGCCCCGAGGCCGACGAGTACCGCGCCCGACTCCGCGCGCCGTACACGCCGCCCGCGTTGCGACGGCCGACCACCGGAGAGAATCAGACCCAACCGGCGTTCCACACCGCGGGCTTCACCCTGGACCCGGCCACTACGACCGCACTGCGCCGACTCGCCCGAGCAGCGCACCGCACCCTGTACGCACCGCTGCTCACCGCGTACTACCGCGCCCTGGCGGAACTCACCGGGCAGCGCGACCTGATGCTCGGCCTCGCCGTCACCGGACGCGAGGACTCCACGGCGGACGCGCACCGGATCTTCGGGCCGTTCGCGGAGGCGGTGGCGCTGCGCCCTGCCCAGCCCGGGGGCGAAGGCACCCGCGCCTTCGACGACGACTTGCGGCGACTGGCCGCCGAGGCGGATCTGGCACGGGCCGAAGGGCCCAGCGATGTGCGCACAGCGGCGGGACTGCCGTGCCACGCCCAGTTCTTCTTCACCTTCCTCGACTTCACCTCCCTGGGCGCCGAGGAGGGCGGCAGCCTGTCCCTGCACGCCGACGAGTCCGACACCTCCCTCGCCCCGCCGCCGCTGGGCACCGATGTGTTCCTGGCCGTGCGCCCCGTGGGGGACGGCGAGGGTCTGCGCGTGACCGTGCGGGCTTCGGTGGACGCCCTCACCTCCCGTGAGGTGACCGGGTTCGCCGAGGGAATGCGGAGGCAGTTGCGGGATGCCGTGCGCGGCCCCGGCGGCCGGCGGCGTCCGCGGCTCGACGCCGCGCTCGTCGGGTATCTGCCCGCTCCCCACCAACTCGCCGCCCTGGCCGGACTCCCCTACGACACTCCCGGCCTGGACCGTGAGCAGATCCGGGCGCTTCTCTTCCCGGACGGTCGTGCCCGTCTGCTGGAGGAGACCGGGACCCCACTGGGCAACTCCGGCTTCGTCGCACTCCCGCTCTTCGCCGACGAACTGGCGCCGACCGGCGATCTGGCGGCCCGGACCGCCCGTGCCGTCGAGCACGCCGCCTCGCTGGGCGCCCGCTGCGTCTCGCTCGCCGGCATGATCCCGTCCTTCACGGGTTACGGCTACGACGTCCTGCGGGAGAGCACCACCACCGCGGCGATCACCACCGGACACGCGTCCACCACCGTCGCCGTCGTGAAGACCGTCGGTGCGGCGCTCGCGGCGACCGGACGCCGCCTCGACGGGGCCTGCCTCGCCGTCGTCGGGTGCGGTTCGATCGGTGTCTCCTCGCTGCGGCTGCTCCTGGCGACGTCGCCCTGCCCGCCGGCGCGGCTGCTGCTGTGCGACCTGCCCGGCAGCGCCGACAGACTCCAGCGGCTGGCGGCGGAGGTGTCGTCGGAGCATCCGGGGATGCCGGTCGAGGTCGTCGAGTCGGGGCAGTCACTTCCGGCGGTCGTCTACGGGGCCGACGTGATCGTCACCGCCGTCAGCGGCGCGACACGCCTCCTGGACGTCGCTCGACTGCGCCCCGGCACGATCGTGGTCGACGACTCCTTCCCGCACTGCTTCGACACCGCGAGCGCCCTGGACCGGATGGACCGGGACCAGGACGTCCTGGTCGTCGGCGGGGGCCTGCTGTCCCTCGGTGCCACACGGACCAGGCTCGCCGAGGACCTGCCCGCCGTGGCGAGCGCGGGCTTCGCCCTGCGGCCGGGGATCCCGGGCACCCTGGCCTCGTGCCGACTGGAGTCACTGCTCGTCGCCCACCTCGGCGCACCCGGCGGTCCTCCGGGCGAACTGCCCCTGATCCACGGCCTTGTCGATCCGCCCCGCGCCCTCGCGCACTGGGACGCGGCCGAGGCGGCCGGGATCCGCCCCGCCCCGCTGCATCTGCTCGACCGCGTCGTCGCGCCACCGCTCAGGCCGTCGGGAGTTGCCGGCCCAGCGCCGGACCCAACCGGGTCGCGAGGTCGGTGAGGATCTGCACGTAGTCCTCGTGCTCGAAGGTGAACGGCAGCGCGAACGCCACCTCGTCGACCTCGCGGAACGCGGCGTGGGCGTGGAGGCGTTCGGCGATGTCCGCCGAGGTGCCGACGATGTCCGGTGCGAACAGCAGCCGCGCCGGACCCTGCGGTGCCGTGGTGCGCGGGGTGCGCTTCGCGACGAACTCCTCGTACTTCGCGCGCTGTGCCGGCGTCGCGGAGTCGGTGGGGATGACGACGAGGCCCTGGGAGACACGGGCGTCGTCGCCGTCGGGGTGGTGGGCGCGGAAGGCGCGGATGTGGGAGAGCTGGATCTGCGCGAAGTCCGGTGACCCGGCCGCCGCGTCCTCGGGGCCCTCGGCCTTGACGACGCTGCTGGTCAGGAAGTTCATCCCGTGCTCACCGGCCCACCGCGCCGAACGCAGGCTGCCGCCGCCGTACCACATACGGCTGCCGAGACCGGGCGAGTGCGGCTGCACCCGCTCGGAGAACACCTCGAAGCCCTCGGCCCCGCTGAAGTCCGTGGCCGGCTCGCCCCGCACGAAGTCCAGCAGCCGCCGCACCCGCTCGTATCCAAAGTCCTCGACGTCGGCCGTGTCCGGGTACAGGGCCTCCTTGACCCGGTCGTAGTGCATCGGCGGGCCCACGCTCACGCCCGGGTTGAGGCGGCCATCGGAGAGCAGGTCGACCGTTGCCAGGTCCTCCGCCAGCCGGAGCGGATTCTCCCAGCCGAGCGGGATGACCGCGGTGCCGAGCTCGATGCGGCTGGTGCGCTGCGAGGCCGCCGCCAGGACGGCGACGGGGGAGGAGATGCCGTACTGGAGATGACGGTGGCGGACCCACGCGCTGTCGAAGCCGAGCCGCTCGCCCAGCTCGATGATCTCCAGCGTGGACTCGTGGCCCCGGCGCGGATCCGCCTCGTCGAAGAGACCGATGGTGAGGAAGCCCAGCTTGCGCAAGGGGCGTGAGGTGGATGGCACGGGCCCTCCGTCGTTCGTCGACAGTGTTGATCAAGCCGTACGGCACTGCCAACGCGCCCGCGACCGACGCTGTTCCCGTATCTCCAGGTCAGACCAGCGGGATCGTCACGTCGTCCTCGACCGGCGGGTCCAACTCCTGCGCGCGGCTGCCGGTGGCGGCGTGGCAGCGCAGCCGCACGGCCTCCGGGCTGACGTCCAGTCGGAGGAACTGCTTGAAGAACGGCGGGCTGTACGTCGCCGAGCTCGGGGAGAACAACGACGTGTAGATCTTGCGCACCGGGAGGCGGAAGCGCGCGGTGCGGTCGGGGCGCCGGCCGGCGCCGAGCAGACCGGCGACCAGCCTGACGCGCCAGGTGACGCGGGCGGTCTTCTGCTGGTAGCGGGTCAGCGGGATCTCGAGGCGCTCGGCCACCACGGCCGACGCCTCGGCCTCGGTGAGGGTGAAGAAGCGGCGCAGGCGCAGGCGGCGGCCGTACAGCTTGCTGTAGAACGCCAGGGAGTCGCCGCGCAGCGGATAGCAGCGGAACTCGCTCTCGGTGACGTTGCCGATGGAGACCCGCGGGATGGTGTGCGTGGCGTGCATGAACGCGCCGCCGCCGCCCGAGACCACGTACTGGATCGTGCGGTCGTCCACCCGGACGGGATAGCGCTGGTAGTTGTGGATGTCGCCGCCTATCGCCGCGACATAGCGGTGCGCCGGGTCGCGGACGATGTCGTCGACGGTACCGCCGCCCTCGATGGCGCAGGGATGATGCTCGCCGTCCACGTACAGCGGCGAGCCCGTGATGAGGATCTTGGGCCGGGGCCCCCGCGACACCTCGCGCAGCCACGCGCCCTGTTCGGCGTCCAGGGTGCCGAGCAGTCCGGTGTCGATGCCGATGATCCGCACCGGGCCGGCGTCGATCGCCCAGTACGGCCCCGGCTGCACGGCCTGTTGTGCGGCCGCCGACCGCAACTGACGTGCCGCGTCCAGTCGTTGGCCGTCACCCTTGCGCGGCCGGTGCCACAGCAACTGCCGCAGCCAGGCCCGGCTGAGCACGCGCGGCGCGGGTTCCGGGGCGAGGGGCGGGGCGTCGTCGCAGAAGACGCGCATGAACGCGCCGAGGTCCTCGTACCAGTCGTGGTTGCCCGGTATCGCGTAGATGGGCGCCTGGTAGTCCTGGTAGGGCCGGAAGAACTTGGTGCCGTAGTCGTCCGCGCTGCCGACCGGGTAGATCACGTCGCTGGCGAGGACCGCGAACCTGGTGTCCTGACCGGCTTTCAAAAAGCCCGGCACGACGGAGTATTGAGGGTCGTCGCCCTCGCCGGTGTCACCGATGACGAGGAACGAGAACCGGTCGGGATCGTCGCGCCGGATCACCTTGTCGGCGGGCGCGCCGGCGGCAGAGCGCTGCGCCACCCAGCGGCTGCGGGTGCGTCCCGTGGGATCCCCGAACCAGGACGCCAGCACACCGTTGCGGGCGGCCCACAGCATCCGGGGGTCCAGCCAGGAGATCTTCTCGACCTCGGCCGGCATCAGCCGCTTGTACGTGCCGAGTTCGGTTGCGCCCCAGCCGGCGCCTTCGACGGTATCGCGAGAGGAGTCAGACACCGGTGCACCGTAACAATGATCTAGAGAACGCCGAGAGGGGGTGCGGGGGAGCGGCGAGTCCTGGTGCGGGGGCGCGGCGTCCTCACGCCCCGCACCGCCCGGTCACCGCCTGCGGGCGTATGTCTCCCGCCTGGGTCGCGCCGTGCCGGCGGGAGCCTTCGGCGCCGGGTCGTGGCGGGGCCGTTGCGGCGGTCCGCCGGCCGTCGCGGTGCGCCGGTCCGCGCCCGAGAGGTTGCCCTCGCCGAGGACCAGGAGCGGGTCGAACATCACGACCACTCCGGCCAGGACGAGGAAGACGGTCGGTCCCAGCAGCATGGGAAGCAGCAGCGAGGTGGGCGAGTCACCGGCCCACGAGGCGCCGGTCGTGCCGTGCAGATGGACACTGACGGCCGCCATGCCGGTGTAGTGCATCCCGGACACCGCCACACCCATGACGAGGCTGGCCCCGAGGCTGGTGAGGAATCCGCGGATCGTCACGGCCGCCCACAGCGCCGCGGTCGCCGCGATGATCGCGATCAGGACCGACAGGGCGACGGTGATCGCGTCGTACTCGAGGTCGCCGTCCAGGCGCAGCGCCGCCATCCCCAGATAGTGCATGGCCGCCACCCCGAGCCCCGTGACGACGCCCGCGCTGCCCAGCGCCCCCCGGCCGGCGCCCAGGTAGCCGACGATGAACACGCCGATACCGACCACGACGATCGCCACCACGAGACTGAGGACGGTGAGCCCCGTCTCGTAGCGGATCCGGGTCTCCTCGACCTGGAAGCCGATCATGGCGATGAAGTGCATCGTCCAGATGCCGGAGCCGATGGACGCCGCGCCGAGCGCCAGCCAGCCCGGCTTCCACGCCTGTCCCCCCAGCAGGGACCGCACGATGCAGCGCAGTCCCAGCGCTCCTCCCAGACAGGCCATCACATAGGCGGCCACCGGGGTCACCGCACCGTAGCGGAACCCGTCAACCGTGCCTTCCATAAAGCCAACTCCCCCCAGAGTCACGGCTAGTTGTGGAGCAAGGTGTACGGGGCAACGGAGCGCGAAGCAAGCCTTTACCGTCGGTAGCCGTTGAACTCTGTATCAACATGGATCGACTCCGGTCACATAAGGGCGGGATCCGGCCACGAGTGGTGTCGGTCCCGCGGATATGGCACAGATGGAGTGAGGGCCGGAACCAGCACCTCCGGCGGCAGAGATCGGCGGGAAGGGCCCGACATGGAGGAGCTCGCGATCATCGAGGCGCCGTCCGTGCTGGGCCTGCGGCCGTCCGGGGTCCAGCGCCTGCCGGCGGCCCTGCTGGAGGCGGGACTGCTCGCCGGCCTGCCGGCGGTACGGGCCGGACGTATCGAGCCACCGCCCTACGACCCGACGCGCGACGCCGACACCGGAGTCCTCAACCCGCACGGCATCGCGGAGTTCTCCGTCCGGCTGGCGGACGCCGTCGGCGACGTCCTCGACGGCGGCCGTTTCCCGGTCGTCCTCGGCGGGGACTGCACCGTCCTGCTCGGCAACCTCCTCGCCCTGCACCGTCGCGGACGCCCCGGACTGCTGTTCCTCGACGGGCACACCGACTTCTACCAGCCTTCGGCGGAACCCAACGGCGAGGCGGCCTCGATGGAACTCGCCCTCGCCACGGGGCGCGGACCCGGCCCGCTCGCCGACCTGGAGGGGCGCGGGCCCCTGCTGCGCGACGAGGACGTGGTGGCCTTCGGCTTCCGCGACACGGACGAGTCCGCCGAGGCCGGTATGCAGCCGCTCCCGCCCAAGCTGCACGCCCTCGACCTGGACGGGGTGCGCGCGGCCGGCGTGGCCTCCGCGGCGCGCCGGGCCGTGGACCTGCTCACCGCGGGCGCGAGCACCGGGTTCTGGGTGCACCTCGACGTCGACGTTCTGGATGACGCGGTCATGCCCGCCGTCGACTACCGGCAGCCGGGCGGCCTGAGTTGGCAGGAACTGGAGAGCGTGCTGAGCACGGCACTGGCCGACCCCGGCGCCATGGGACTGGACGTCACGATCTTCAACCCCCGCCTCGACCCGGACGGCACGATCGCCGCCCGTCTCGCCGAATGCCTGCGCAGGGCACTGTCGGCGCGCGCCGACGCGGAGGACACGCGGCGCGGTCCGTGAACGGGGCGTACGAGAGCTGGACGACCCCTACGAATTTGCCGAACCGGCAACAAGGATCGCGACGCCTCTCCCGGCCGAAGCAGGATGGCCACCGCCAGACCCGCCGCTCACGCGCCGTCCGGGAGGAAACATGCCGCACCCCGCCCACGCGACGTCGACGGACGTCACGCACCGCCTCGTCCCCGCTCCCGCGGGCAGGATCCATCTCGCGGAACAGGGGACAGGACCGCTGGTCCTTCTCGTGCACGGCTTCCCGGAGTGCTGGTACTCCTGGCGCCGGCAACTGCCGGCGCTCGCGGCGGCCGGATACCGCGCGGTCGCCGTCGACGTACGCGGCTACGGCCGGTCCTCCAGGCCCGAGGCCGCGGACTCGTACCGGCTGCTGGAACTGGTCGAGGACAACGTCGCCGTCGTGGACGCCCTCGGCGAGCGCTCCGCGGCCATCGTCGGGCATGACTGGGGCGCGACCATCGCCGCCACCTCCGCGCTGCTGCGCCCCGACGTGTTCCACGCGGTCGGCCTGCTGAGCGTGCCCTACACCCCGCCCGGCGGCCCGAAGCCGAGCGAGGTCTTCGCGGGGATGGGCGGCGGCCCGGAGGAGTTCTACGTCTCCTACTTCCAGGAGCCCGGCCGCGCCGAGGCCGAGATCGAGCCCGACGTCCGCGGCTGGCTGGCCGGTTTCTACGCCGCCCTGTCCGCCGACACCATGCCGGGGCCCGGCGCCCCCGACCCGCACTTCGTCACGTCGGGCGGCACACTGCGCGACCGGTTCCCCGCCGGCCGTCTCCCGGACTGGCTCGACGAGTCGGACCTGGACGTCTACGCCGGGGAGTTCGAACGCACCGGCCTGACCGGGGCGCTGAACCGCTACCGGAACATGGACCGGGACTGGGCGGATCTCGCCGACCACACCGGCGCCCCCATCACCCAGCCCTCACTGTTCCTGGGCGGTGCGCTGGACCCCTCGACCACCTGGCTCGCCGACGCGATCGCGGCCTACCCGACCACCCTGCCCGGCCTGAGCTCCTCGCACGTCCTCGACGGCTGCGGCCACTGGATCCAGCAGGAACGCCCGCAGGAGACCAACCGACTCCTGACCGAATGGCTCGACTCCCTGCAGGGGATCGCCTAGCCGCCGAACGCTCACGTCCCCGCCGCCACCGGCCGCCGCACCAGATAGGCGGCGGCCGACGTGACCAGGACCGTCATGCAGGCGATGAACACCAGACCCGCGCCCTCCAGACCCATCGGGCCGGTCAGCACTCCCACGCCGATGACCGGCAGGGAGATGCCGCCGTACGCCACGACGAACAGCGTCGAGATGACGGCCGCGCGCCGGTCCGCCGGGGAGGCCTCGGCCACCGCCGACAGAGCCGCCCGGAACGCCAGCCCCTGACCGACCCCGCCGACGACCGCGCTCGCCACCACCAGCGCCAGTAGGTCCCACCACAGCGCTCCCGCGAGCAACGCCAGCCCGACGAGCAGCAGCGCGCAGCCCAGCGGCAACGACCGGCTCACGCCCACCCGGCCCACGGCCAGTTGCCCGGCGGTCGAGGCGAAGAAGGCCATCGCCACGACGAGCCCGCTCACGGCGTGGTTGCGCTCGTCGAGGGACTCCGCGAGGAAGGCGGGACTGACCGATGTGAACACACCGAACAGCGCGAACCCCACGAACGAGGCGGTCGCCGCCGGGCCGAACACCGGCCGCACCTGCGGCGGCAGACTCGGCTTCTGCGGCCGTACGGTACCGACCGAGCGCCGCTCCCGGACGGTCTCCGCCAGACGCAGCACGACCGCCGCCGAGCAGGCCACCAGGGCGAGGTGCACGGCGAACGGCAGATACAGCGGCCAGGGAGCGTACTGCGCCAGCACGCCGGCCAGCAGCGGACCGCAGCCCAGCCCGCCCATGTTGGCGGCCGTCGCGACCAGCGTGGCGCGGGCGGCGCCGTCGCGAGGGGCCAGTTCCATGACGTACGCCGTGGCGGCCCCGGTGAGCAGACCGGCCGACAGGCCCGACAGCAGCCGCCCCACGTACAGCCAGCCCAGCGCGGTGGCCGACAGGAAGCAGACGGCACTCACGGCCGCGCAGCCCAGGGCCGCGAGGATCACCGGACGCCGGCCCACCACGTCCGAGGCGTTGCCCGCGAGCAGCAGTACGGCGATGACCGCGAAGGCGTACACCGCGTACACGATGGTCACCGTCAGCTCGGAGAACCCGAACTTGTCCTGGTAGTGGCCGTAGAGGGGAGTCGGCAGCGTGGTCCCGGCCATGCCCACCGCGAACACCGCCCCGCCCAGCAGACACGCCCGCCACGCCCGTCGTGCACCGAGGTCCGTTGCCCGGGTGCCGTCCTGGACCGGCATCGTCAGACGTCGTACTCGTCGGGCAGCCGCATGCCGGGCCCGCCGACCTGCAGACCCAACGGCTGCGCACGGCCCCTCGGCTCCTCCCATGCCTCCTGACGGCCGAGCGCGGTGAGATCGAGGTACGGGTAGCAGTTGTGGAACTCCTCGATGCCACGGCCGAACGTGGAATAGGTGTGGAAGACCTCGTCCCCGACGCGCAGGAACGCGCTGATCCCCGGATAGTCGCCGCGCATCCCGGCCGACCACGGCTGCCCCGCCTCGGCCAGTTCGGCCTCGGTGCGATGGAACACCTGGACCGGTGCGACCCGTTCGTCGACGGTGGCGTGGAAGTCGTAGTTGAAGTCGCTGCCCGCCGAGGAGTACCAGGGGAACGACCACCCCATCCGCTCCCGGTACGCCGCGAGCTTCGCGTACGGCGCCCGGGTCACCGCCGCCAGGGCGGTGTTGCGGACGTTCAGTTGCCGCAGCCCGGCCGGGATCTGGTCGGCCGCCGAGGAGCAGCTAGAGCAGCCCGTGTCACGGGGGTGCTCGGTGCCGTCGGCGTCGATGTCGTACGTCCACATGAAGTGATGCATGACGAGCTGGGGTCGCCCCTCGAACAGGTCGAGCAGACCGACCCGCCCGTTCGGCCCCTCGAAGACGTACGGCTTGTCGACGCGGACCATCGGCAGGCGCCGCCGCTCGGCGTTGACCCGGTCGCGTGCGCGCGTGAGCTCCTTCTCCTGGGCCAACAGCTCCTTGCGGGCGGCGAGCCACTCCTCGCGTGACACCACGTCGGGCAGGTTCGCCATCGAGGTCATACGGAGTCTCCCCACAGCTCTGGTCGTGCCGGCGGGCGGTGCGGGCACCGTTCCAGCTTGCGCCCGCCCCATCGGCGCCGCACGTGTTCGCCCCGCCTCTCAGGAGGGCTCGGCGGGGGAGTCCGCGTCGAGTGCGGCGGCGCGCAGGGCGGCCGCCACCCGGGTGACCGGCTCGGTCGGCGGCTGGGGCAGGCGGGCCAGGACGAGGCGCCGCTGCTCCTGGGGGCCGCCGCGGACAGGGAGGACGCGGACACCGGGCGGCGCCGCGGAGGCGAGGACGGCGGGCACGGTCGTCAGCCCGCAGCCGGCGGCCACGAGATGGAGCTTGGCCAGCCAGTCACGGGCCGTGTGGGCGATCTCCGGCCGCTCGTCCAGGCCCGGCCACACCCCCATCGAACCGTCTTCACCGGAGGCGGAACCGGCGATCCAGCGCTGCCCGCGCAGGTCGGCCACATCGACGAAGTCACCGCGCGCGAGCGGGTGCGCGGCGGGCACCGCCAGCCGCAGGGGACGTTCGCTGAGCGTCCGCAGCACGAGCGGGGGTGACTCCGTGTCCGGGGCCCGGAACGGCGGCGCCGACCCGAGCAGCGCCAGATCGAGGGTGGCGGACCGCAGCGCGCGCACCAGCGCCGGAGTGCCGCCCTCGCGGCCGACGACCTCCAGACCGGGGTGCGTGCGGCGCAGGGCTGCCAGCGCCCTGGGCACCAGCACGGCGCCGGCACTGGGGAACCAGCCCAGTCGCACGGTCCCGGCCTGATCGGGCAGCCCCGACAGCTCCCGCGCGGTCGACTCGATCTCGTCGAGCACGACCGTCGCCCGGCGCATGACGACCCGGCCGGCCGCCGTGAGCCGCACCCCGTCGCGTCGCCGCTCCAGCAACTCCGCGCCCGCGACCCGCTCGATCGCGGCGATCTGCCGGGACACCGCCGACTGGGTGTACCCCAGTGTCCCGGCGGCCGCCGTGAAAGTCCCCTGCTCGGCCACCGCCCGGAACACACGCAGCGCGGTCAGCGACACATCGGTGAAGTCCATGACGTTCACGCATACCACACGTGCTCAACTCTCGTTGGACTCATGGACGCGGCGTTCCTAGCGTGGCAGGCATGAACGCTTCCCGCATCGCCCTCGTCACCGGCGCCAACCAGGGACTCGGCCGCGCCCTCGTCGAAGGACTCGCGGCCCGCATGCACCAGGACGACCTGGTACTGCTCACCGGTCGCAGCCCGCAGCGCGTGACCGAAGCCGTCCACGAGGTCACCCGGCTGCCCGGCACGCGCGCCCGCGTCGAGGGCCGGGTCCTGGACGTCACCGACACCGACGCCATCGCCCGCCTCGCCGAGGACCTCCGGGCCCGCCACGGCGGAGTCGACGTCGTCGTCTCCAACGCGGTCGCCCGCCTGCTGCCCGAGGAGTCGCAGGCGGAACGCGCCGACGAGTTCATCGACGTCTCCAACACCGCCACGCACGCCGTCCTGCGCTCCTTCGGCCCGGTACTGCGCCCGGGCGGCCGGCTGCTCGTCGTGGCCAGCACTCTGGGCACCCTCGGTCACCTCGACCAGCGGCTGCACCATCTGTTCGACGGCGCGAGCCTCGGCCAGGTCGAGTACGCCGTCGAGTCCTGGCGCAGCGCCGTCCACCAACGCACGGCCACCGAGGCGGGCTGGCCGATCTGGCTGAACGTGCCCTCGAAGGTCGCCCAGGTCGCCGCCGTCCGCGCGGTCGCCGCCGAGCGCCGCGACCACGACCTGGCCACCGACACCCTGATCGCCGCCGTCTGCCCCGGCATGGTCGACACCGCGACCTCACGCCCCTGGTTCAGCGACTACAGCCACGCGCGGTCCCCGTCCGACGCCGCGCGCCCGGTGCTCGACCTGATCTTCGCCGAGCATGTCGACCCGTCCCTGTACGGCGAGTTGGTCCGCTTCGGCAAGGCCCTGGACTGGCACGACGGCACACCCCCGGTGGAGCAGGACCGGTTGCTCACGCCCTGAAACGAACATCGGCAACGCCCTTGGTGCCGCACATGAGGGTGCCGGCCGGTGCGTACCGTCCGGCTCCCTCAGGAAGGCGCTATGGGGTGGATCACCGTGCGAGGTCGACCAACTCGTCCAGCCGCGTCAGCTTCCGCGGGTTGGCCGTCGCGTAGATGCGGGTGATCCGGCCGTCCTCCACCACCACGCTCACCGCGGCCAACTGACCGTCGGTCTCGACCCGGGCCGCCGGCGCTCCGTTGAGCCATACGGCCGTCGTCTCGAACGCGGCCCGGTCGGCGCGCGTGAGCAGCGTCGCCACGACCTCGGCACCGTGGACCGGGGCCAGAGCGGCGGCCGCCAGCCCACCGCCGTCGGTGACGAGGACGACGTCCGGCGCCATGACCTCCATCAGGTCCTGGAGCCGCCCGTTGCGCAGCGCCGCCAGGAACCTCTCCACCACGGCCTGCTGCTCCGAGCGGCTCACCCGCATCCGGGGCCGCCGAGCCGCCACGTGCTCGCGGGCCCGCCGGGCGATCTGCCGGACCGTGGGCGCGGACTTGCCGACGGCCTCGGCGATCTCGCCGTACGGCAGGTCGAAGACCTCGCGGAGCACGAACACCGCCCGCTCCACGGGAGCCAGGGTCTCCAGCACCGTCAGCATCGCGATCGACACACTCTCCGCGAGTTCGACGTCCTCGGCGACATCGGGGCTCGTCAGCAGTGGTTCCGGCAGCCACTCGCCGACGTAGTCCTCGCGCATGCGCGCCAGCGAACGCAGGCGGTTGAGCGCCTGCCGGGTGACGGCCCGGACGAGATAGGCACGCGGGTCACGCACCTGTGCGTGGTCGACCTCGGCCCACCGCAGCCAGGACTCCTGAAGGACGTCCTCCGCGTCGGCGGCCGAGCCGAGCATCTCGTAGGCGACCGTGAACAGCAGTCTGCGGTGGACGACGAAGGGATCGTCACTCATGACGCGGACGTGGCAGGGGCCGCGAGCGGGATCTCGCAGGCGTCGGAGAATCCCTGCGACCGGACCCCGTTCGCCACGTTGGCCCTGGTCGCCAGGTTGACGTAGGCGATGTACGTGGTGAGTTCGACCATCGCCGCGGCTCCCAGCCGCTCCAGCAGACCCGCGTACAGCTCGTCCGTGACGGTCGGCGGCGTGTTCGTCATGGCCTCGGCGTACTCCAGCACGTCCCGCTCCAGCGGCGAGAACACCGCCGAGTCCCGCCAGCGTGGCACCTGGCTCGCCTTGGCCAGGTCCAGGTTCTGGTTCTGCGCCTGGAAGTAGCCGACGTCGAGGCACCAACTGCACCCGACCTGTGTCGCGACGGCCATGTGCGCGAACGACTTCAGACCCGCGTCCGCCGCCTCCCACGCGCCCACCCTGCCGCCGAACTCCAGGCTGTCCCGGCCGACTTCGGGGCTGTGCCACACCACCTCGACGTTCTCGGGCACGGCCCCGAACAGTTTGATCATGTTCTCCCTGAGTTCGAGAGGAAGCTCTGCCTTCGGGAGGCGAAGCGCCATGGTGTCCTCCTTGTGGTCCGTCGGTTCGCCATGAAGACACCGGCGGGACCGCGAACGTGACAGGCGCTCCGCCCACGCCGTTCGGTGGGCCGCGGACGGTCTCAGAACGTCCGCTTCAGCAGGTCCAGAAGTGCCGCCCAGTGCCGCTCGTCCGCCTCATGGTTGTAGGCGGAGGTGTCGGACTGCGTGTATCCGTGCCCGGCGCCCGGGTAGACCTCGCAGCGGTGCCGTACACCGGCCTGCGTGAGCGTGTTCTCCAGGCGCTCGATCTGCTCGACGGGCAGGGACGGGTCCTGGTCGGCGTGCCCGAAGTACAGCTCGGCGGTGATGTGTTCGGCCACCAGGTGCGGACTGTCGGGCGCCTCGGTCGCCAGCCGTCCGCCGTGGAAGCCCGCCGCCGCGGCCACCCGGTCCGGATAGGTGCCGGCGGTGAGCAGGGACAGCCGCGCGCCCATGCAGTAGCCGGTCAGCGCGACCGGGCCGTCGGCCGCCACCGGGCAGTCGGCCAGCCAGCGCAGATAGGCGCCGGCGTCCCGCATCGCCGCCTCGGGCGTGAGCTGCTGCATGACCGGCATGATGCTCTGGAAGATCTCCGGCCGCGCCTCCGGATCGATGAACTCGGGCAGGTCGAAGAGCGGAGCGCGCCCGGCCCGGTAGAACACGTTGGGCACCAGCACCGTGTACCCGGCCTCGGCGAGCCGGTCCGCCATCTCCTCCAGCCTCGGCCGCAGACCGAAGGCGTCCATGTAGAGCAGGACGGCGGGTCGGGGCTCGCCGTCGGCGGGGTGGGCCAGATAGGCGTCGGCGATGCCGTCCTCGGTGGGGATGTCGACGGCGGTTCCCTGTACGGAGGTCATGGGGGTTGCCTCTCTGCGCAGTTCACGGCGAACGGGTCGCCGACCCGGTGGAGCCGGGCCGCGCACATGGTTTCATGCACCATCCAACGGCCCGCGGCACCCCCTCCCGCTTGGGGACGGCTTTACTCGAACCGGGAGGTGTCACCCGCTCCCTCGCGCACGATCTCGGCCTCGCCGCCGGAGAAGTCGATCACCGTCGTCGGCTCGGTGCCGCAGTCACCGGAGTCGACGACCGCGTCCAGCACATGGTCGAGCCGGTCCTTGATCTCCCAGCCCTGCGTCATCGGCTCGTCCTCGTCCGGCAGCAGCAGAGTGCTGGACAGCAGCGGCTCCCCGAGCTCGCTGAGCAGCGCCTGCGTCACGACGTGGTCGGGGATGCGCACACCCACCGTCTTCTTCTTCGGATGCTGGAGCATGCGCGGCACCTCCCTCGTCGCGGGCAGGATGAAGGTGTAGCTGCCGGGCGTAGACGCCTTGATGGCGCGGAACACGTCGTTGTCGATCCGCACGAACTGGCCGAGCTGCGCGAAGTCCTGGCAGACGAGGGTGAAGTGGTGCCGGTCGTCCAGTCGGCGAATGGCACGGATCCGGTCGATGCCGTCACGGCTGCCCAGTCGGCAGCCCAGCGCATAGCAGGAGTCCGTCGGATACGCGATGAGCGCACCTGATCGGATGTTGTCCGCGACCTGGGCGATGGTGCGCGGCTGGGGGTTGTCGGGGTGCACGTCGAAGTACTTCGCCATTCACCGAGCCTATGCCCTGCGCGCCCCCGCAGCCGCGCAGGCCGCGGCAGTCACGTCCACGGCATGCGGCCGTTGCGGCGGGGAATTCGCTGTAATGCGGAATTCGGCAACGTCCGGCCGTTCGGGTCGACGTCCGGCCACTCCGTACCCGCGGATGCGTGAGGTAACGTCCCCGACCGGTCCGTGGTGGATGAAGTGCAGGGCGAGGTGAGGGCCGAGTGGCTGGCAGAGAGGACGGGAACCGTCGGGCGGGGACGGGGAGCGCCGACGGATCGGCGTGGGCCGAGGAGTTGCTGGAGCATCTGCGGCCCAACGGGCGGGACGTCCGGCGGGTCGTCGCCTGGCTCGCCGACACCGTGCAGGGTGCCGCCTCGCTCCAGGACGACACCGGCAGGCTTCTCGCCGGGACCATGCCGTCGCTGGACGACGACCTCGTCGCGGCCGTCGCCGCCGGCCGGATCGCCTCCGCCGCCTGGGAGGGGCAGGGCCGTCATCTGCGACTGGTCAGAGTGACGTACCCGAACCCCCCGGCGGCGGGCGTTCTCGCCGTGTCGCGCGAGACCCCCTTCGACCGGCGCACCTCCGACATCGTCACGCACACCGTCCAGGTCATCGAACTCCTGCTCAAGGCGGACGAGACGGCCGCCGCCCGCCTCCGGCTCGAACGGGCCACGTCCGATCTGCGGCTGGCGATCCTGCAACTGCTGATGGTGGAGGACACCGTCTCGGCGCGCCGTGTCGCCGCGGGACTCTGGCCCGGCCTGCTCGACACCGACACCGCCTGCGTCCACGTCGTCGAGGGCACCGTCGAGGAGCGCGACCTGGTCGCCGAGGAGTGCATCGACGTGACGGGCGAGCGCGCCCTCGTCGTGCTCTGCCCGGCGGTGGACGAGCATGTGATCGTCGTGACGCCGGGGGAGTCGGAGGCCCGGGAGCTCCGGTCGCTGATCGGCGGGCGACCGCGCACCTTCATCGGGGGCAGCGCCCGGCAGAGCCTGGCCCGCACCGCCACCGCGTACGGGCAGGCCGTCAGCGCGCTCGCCGTCGCCCACTTCCGCCCGGACAAGGCGGCGGTCTACGCCGAACGCACCCACCCCGAGCGTCTCATCGACCCGGTGGCCCTGCGCGAGTGGACCGACCGGCTGCTGCGCCCGCTCGACACGCTGCCCCACCACACCCGCGCCGAACTGCTCGCCACCACTCGGCTGGGCCTTGAGTTCACCGCCGTGAACGCGGCCAAGGTCCTCGGCGTCAGCCGCAACACCGTCCGCGCCCGCATGGAACGCGTGGAAGCCCTGCTGCGCACGGACTTCGGCAACCTCACGTCCCGGGCCGTCGTCCATCTCGCGCTCAACATCCAGGTGAGCCTGGCGGACACACCGGTCGACGCCGGCGGCTCGGACAAGGCCCCCGTCGCGCTGTGGGACCTGCTGTCGGGCCCCGCCATGCGCACCTGGGCGCAGGATCTCCTCGCCCACCTCGACCAGGACACCCGGGACCTGCGCCGCACCCTGCGGACCTGGATCGCCGAGGGCGCGAACGCCGAACGGACGGCGCAGACCCTCGGCGTCCACGCCCAGACCGTCCGTGAGCACGTCCGCAGTGCGGAACCCGTCCTCGAACGCCAGCTCCTGGCCGGCGGCAGCGACCTGTACGAGGTCGTCCTGGCCCATCTCGCGCTGGACGACTCGGATCAGCCCGCCCGCCACGGGGCGAAAACGGGCCTTCCGGACTCACTTGTGCACGGGTGAGTGCCGCGGGGCCCGCAGTGGGCACCGACGCGATACCCAATGCCTCCGTCGCAGAAGTAAGTTCGACTCTCCGCGGGGACACGACCGGAACGGGGGACCGGTCGCGTCCCCGCGCCCGAACCGGTCATCCGTGCAGGGGAACGGTCATCCGCGCAGCAGCACCGGGATCTCCTGCCAGCCGAACGCGATGAACGAGGGCACCTGACGCAGTTCCTCCTCGCGCACGGCCAACTGCAGGTCGGGGAAACGGTCGAAGAGGGCGGGCAGCGCCGTCAGGGCCTCGACGCGGGCCAGCGGCGCCCCGATGCACCGGTGCACACCGATCCCGAACGCCAGATGGTCATCGGCCCCGCGTGAGGCGTCGAAGGAGTCCGCGTCCGGGCCGTAGTGCGCGGGATCCACCCCCGCGGCGGCGTACGTCGTGATGATGGCGTCCCCGGCCGCGATGGTCACGTCCCCGACCTCGATGTCGCTGACGGCGAACCGCAGCGGCAGCGACGCGATCGACGGGTGGACCCGCAGCGTCTCGTCGATCACCGCGTCCCAGCCGATCTCTCCGGACCGTACGCCGGCGAGCTGCTCGGGATGGGCCAGCAGGGCGACGACCGCGTTGCCGATGAGATTGACCGTCGTCTCGAACCCGGCGCCGATCACCAGCAGCAGCGTGTACAACAGCTCCTCGTCGCTGAGCCGGTCGCCGTCCTCGTCGCGCACCCGGATCAGCTCGGTCGTCAGATCGTCCCCGGGGTGCTCGCGGCGGTGGGCGATGAGCGCGGGCAGTACCGTGCCGATCTGCTCCTGCACGAACGCGGCGTGCTCCGGACTCGGGTCGGAGGTGTCCATGATCGCCGCGATCAGGGTCCCGGTCGCGTCCTGCAACTCCTCGGGGACACCGAACAGTTCGCAGATCATCCGCATCGGCAGGGGATGGGCGAACCCGGCCTTGAGATCGACCTCCGCGTCCCCCTTGTCGAGGGTGTCGAGCAGCTCCGCGGTGATCGCCTCCACGCGCGGACGCATCACCTCAGTGCGCCGCTGAGTGAAGCTCGGCGCCACCAGCCTGCGCAGCCGCGTGTGGTCGGTGCCGTACGTCGAGAGCATGTTGACCACGCCGACCCAGCCAAGGATCCAGCCCCAGGAGGGGCGCTCGCCGATCTCCGGCCACAGCCGCCAGTGCCGCCGCGGATCCTTGCTGACCCGGGGATCGAGGATGAGTTCCTTCAGCGTGTCGTAGCCCGTGGGCGCCCATGCGGGGATGCCGCCCGGCAGGTCCACGGGCACGATCGGGCCCAGGGCGCGCAACCGGGCGCTCTCGCCTGGGATGTCGGCGCCGAACGGGTCGAGGGCGAAGCGGTCGGTGCGGTCGGACACGGTCACGAGGGGACTCCTGGCTGGTCGGGGGAGCGGGGGCTGAACCGGACGGGCAGCGAGGTCAGCGAGCGATGGAACGGGCCGGGCCGCCAGGTCAGGCGCTCCCGGGGCAGCACCGGCTCCAGATCGGGCAGCCACTGGGTGAGCCGCTCGATCGCCTCGGTGGCGATGAGGAGCGTGTGCTGCCGCACCGGGCACGCGTGCGGGCCCGCGGACCACGACAGGTGCGACGCGTCCCGGGGATGGCGGCCACTGGTGACCTCCCGCTCGGCGAAGTGCGCGAGCGCCCCGTAGGAGACGACGACAGGTACCGCGGCCCTGATCCAGGTGCCGTGGAAGGACACCGGGCCGCGCGCGTAGTGGATGCCGTAGTTGGCCAGCGGGGTCTCGTGGTGCAGCACCTCCACCACCGCGTCCGTCACCGGGCGGGCCCCGCTGGTCAGGGTGGAGTAGTACTGCGGATTGCCGAGGATGCGGGACAGCGCGTTCGACACCAGGTTGGCCGTCGGCTCGTGCCCGGCGCCCAGGGTGAGGAACACCTGCCAGGTGACCTCCTCCGGGGTGAGCCCGGCGGGGTGGTCAAGGAGCCGGCTCGGCAGGTCGTCACCCCGCTCCTCGGACTTGGCCGCGATCAGCTCCAGTACGTAACCGCCGAACTCCGCCTCGCCCTCGGCCGCTTCGGCGCCGCCCTCCATCATCTTGCCCAGCGCGGCGTTGAGCCGGTCGCTGTGGCTGTCGGGCAGCCCGAAGAGGCTGTTGAACACCAGCGCCATCAACGGCCGGGCGAACTCGGTCACCAGGTCGGCCTCGCCCTTCGGCCCGAACCGGCCGGCCAGCACCCGCACCGCCCGGTGCACCCGGGCCCGCAGATCGTGCGGCTCGATCCGGTCGAACGTGTCGATCAGCGAGGTGCGGTAGCGGACATGGGCCGCCCCGTCGGCGAACAGGGTGTTGGGCCGCCAGCGCATCATGCCGAGGACCGGCGAGTCGTCGGCGACCGTGGCCTCCCACGGCCGCGGGTCGTGCGAGAACGTCTCCGTGTCGCGCAGCAGATC
This sequence comes from Streptomyces sp. NPDC036764, assembly GCF_055609385.1. Classification (NCBI taxonomy): domain Bacteria; kingdom Bacillati; phylum Actinomycetota; class Actinomycetes; order Kitasatosporales; family Streptomycetaceae; genus Streptomyces; species Streptomyces sp. NPDC036764. Next base: position 274,444 of record NZ_JBVJPT010000010.1, on the reverse strand, counting down.
CAGCGCCGCCCGCCGGTCGGTGACGACGTACGCCGGGACGCCCGGCGCCAACTCGGCCCAGCCGACCGGGCCCTGGGTGCGCAGGGCGTCGTAGTAGGGATACGGATCCAGCGCGAAGCCGTCCTCCCACAGCCGCACGGGTGCCGAGCGGGAGAAGGTCTGCCGGTCGGGGGAGTGGGTGGTCATCCGGGTCACCGGTCCTCAGGAGCGTGACGGTCGATCAGGTGCTGGACCAGTGCGAGCAGCGCGTCGACGGACGAGTCGGCGTCGCGCGCGTCGCACGTCACCATCGGTGTGCCCGCGGCCAGGTCCAGGGCGGCGCGCAACTGTTCCTCGGTGTGGTGCCGGGGCGCGTCCGGGAAGGCGTTGAAGGCGACCGCGTACGGCAGCCCCGACTCCTCCACCAGCCCCAGCACGTCGAAGGACGCGTCGATGCGGCGGCTGTCGACCAGGACGAGCGCCCCCAGCGCGCCGTAGGCGATGTCGTCCCACAGCGCCCGGAACCGCTCCTGGCCGGGCGTGCCGAACAGATACAGCACGACCCCGCCCGGCAGGCTGATCCGGCCGAAGTCGACGGCGACCGTGGTCGTCGCCTTGTCCCGCACCCCGGCCAGGTCGTCCAGCGGCGCGGACGCCTCGCTGATCGGCTCCTCGGTGTGCAGCGGCCGGATCTCGGAGACGGAACCGATCAGGGTCGTCTTGCCCACGCCGAACGGGCCGGCGACGAGGATCTTGACCAGGTCGCGGGCGGTGTCGGGCAGGTGGATGTCCCCCGAGTCACGGGGGTCATCGCCGGTGCGGCTAGGTGTGCTTGAGGGCGCGAAGGCCATCGGCCACTCTCTTCAGCAGGTCGGGGTCGAAGCGCTCGGCGGGCGGGATCGGGGCGCGTGACGACGCCAGCTCCCGGTCGATGAGCTCGCCCGCGAGAACGCGTACGGCGGACACGGGCAGCCGCAGCAGCGCCGCCGCCTCAACCACCGTGAGCGAACCGTCGTCCAGGGCGTCCAGCAGGGCGAGTTGCGCTGCGGGCAGACCGGCGGGCGCGGCCGTACGGGTGCTGGTGAGCACCGACAGCCGCTCCAGATGGGGGCGGCTGGGCCGGGCCACGCCGCCGGTCGACAGATACGCGGGAACCAGGGGGCGGCCGCCACGGCGGCCGGTCATGCCGACGCGCCGCCGTCGGCACCTCGGGGCGCGGCGGCCATCGCCTTCTCACCCAGTCGCGCCACCTGCGAGTGCACCCGGTGGGCGAGCATGTCCAGGCGCACCTCTCCGTCCCCGTACGCGGCGACACAGGAGCCGTGGTCCGTCGGCACGATCAGCACATAGCCGTGGTCGGACTCGATCACGACCTGCCGTACCTCGGCGCGCTCCCGGTCGGCGAACGCGGCGGCCGCCGTACGGCACGCGCCCTGCACCGTGCTGGTGATCGCGGCCACCCGATCGGCCGACGGCCGGCTGAGCGCGTCGGTGTACCCGGTCACCAGGCCGTCCCGCGTGAGCAGCACGGCGGCCACCACGTGCGGCACCTCCAGGATCGGTTCGAGCACCCAGGCCGTGTCTCCCGCGTCGCGGCTGGTCATCGAGCCGTTCCCCCTTCGTGGTCGTGTTCGTGGTCGTGGTTGGACTGGTCGGTGTGGTGCGCGACGGCTTCGTCACGCCGGGGGTCCGCTCGCGCGGTCTCCGGTACGGCGGTGGAGGCGTCGTCACCGGTGGGCTCACCGGCCGCCTTCCGCGCCGCGGCGGTGCCGGCCTGAAGCGCACCCAGCGCGGCGGCGGCCTGCTCGGGGCGGCGCTCGGCGGGTCTCGGGGCCGGCGCGTCATCGGACGCCGGGGTCATGCGTGTCCGGCGGCGCCGGCGCTGCGGGAGACCGCCGGTGTCCCGTGGACCGTGATGCCCGGAGACGGTGTCGGTGGCGTGGTCGTGCTCGGTCCCGTATCCGTGTGTGGTGCCGGATGCGTCGGCGGACGGTTGGGCGGCCGTGCCCGTGCCCGTGGCTGTGGACGGTTCGGTGGGGAAGGCGGTGGCCGGCTCGGGTCGGGAGGCACGGGTCGCCTCGGCGGGGGAGGCGGCTGACGCCTGTGCCCCTGGCCGCGCGTCACGGGAAGGCTTGTGCTCCGGCTCTCGAGACGCCTCGTCTCGGGACTTGCCGGTCCCGCTCGCCTCGCCATGGGACTTGCCGGTCCCGCTCGCCTCGCCCCGGACCTCGCCGGTCCCGCTCGCCGCGCCTCGGGACTTGCCGGTCCCGGTCACCGCGTCCCGGTCCTCGCCGGTCCCGGTCGCCTCGTCCCGGGTCGTCGGGCGCGTGGAGCGCGGGGCGCTGGCCGCGGGCGGGTGTTCGCCGGGGTCGATATCGCTGAGCAGATGGCTGTCGACCCGCAGTACGGCCCGCACCCCGCCGTACGGCGACGGCGAGGAGAGGTCGACACTCAGGTCGAACTGCCGCGTGAGCTGCCCGATCGCGGCGAGCCCCATGCGCGGTGGATCGCCCAGCTCGGTGAGGAGGATCGGCTCGGAGCCCGCCACCAGCCGCTGCGCGCGGGCGCGTTCGTCCTGGGTCATGCCGAGGCCCGCGTCGTCCACCGTGACGCAGACCCCGTGATGGACGTGCTCCAGGTTGACCACGATGTCGGTGTCCGGCGCGGAGTGCCGCAGGGCGTTGTCGAGGAGCTCGGCGACGATGATCGCGACCGGCTCCACCGCGTGCGACACGAGTCCGGTGCCCGCGGCGAGGTGGTTGTGGATCCGGATCCGGTGGTAGCCCGCGAGCCGGGCCTGGCCGCCGGTCACCGCGTCCACCAGATGCGACTCCTCGCGGGCGAGCCCGACCCAGGCCCCGCACACCACGGCCGCGACCTGCGCCCGCCGCAGCGACTGCTCGTTCTCGTGGTCGAGTTGGAACAGGGTCTGGGTCAACTCCGGGTCGTCGTACTTCTGCTGAAGCCCGCGAAGCGCGTCCTGGAGCCGGTACAGGGCCGCCTGGATCTCGCGGGTCGCCCCGCGCATTCCGGCCTGGGCCGCGGCGTCGATCCGCGTGCGCTGCGCGAGCAGTTCCACCCGCAGCCCGTTCAGTACGTGCTCCAGCGCCGGGCCCAGTGGTGACCCCGCGGTCTGCGGATGCAGCGGGCCCGGCACGGGGACGTGGAGATGGGTGACCTGTTGGGCGGCGGCCGGGACACGCCGGGCCGCCAGGTGCTCGACCTCGGCCGTGAACGCCGCGACCACGCCGTCGAGCTGGCGGCGCAGCGCGTCGATCTCGGCACGCTGACGCGCCTGTTGTCGCTGTGCGCGCAGCAGCCCGCCGCCCAAGGCGAGTGCGGACAGCATGCCGACGGCGAGACCGCCGGTCGCCAGGTCCGGTAGTTCGATCATCGAATGCGTTCCAGTGGTCGGTTCGGGGCAGTTGGGCAGGGCTGGTTCCGAGGGCCGCCGGGCGGGCCGCTCGCAGCACAGTACACACCGTCATCGACTGATCTCGCACGGTCGACGGATACTTCGCTTCGAAAGTGAAGGGACTCTGCTCACTTCTGCGCGGACTGTCTGAATTGCCGTACGACAGGCCCGAGTTGACGCCGATTCGCCTGCTCACGGGGGCTCGGGGCGGGCCGTGCGGGGACCCCCGCTGCGTCAACACGCTTTGGACACGTAGGGTTTACATGTGTTCGGCCTGTCGAACTCGGTGAGTTGCTATGGTGCTACTCACCGGTAGCAAGCCGGACGGGGGGAATGCCGGGGGGTCGGCGCATCGGTGCCGTGACCCCTGGGCGGGCTGTCGAGACGGGGTTGGCAAGGGGGCCGATCGACCGAGGCGTCCGCACCCTTCCAGTGCCTGGCCCTCGAACTCCAGTTCGTCGCCCTCGATGCAGACAGGTGAGACTCGCAACATGGTTCGATCCCTGGTCGATCTGCTGTCCCAGCACGCCGCCCACCACCCCGACCGAACCGCCTACCGCTACCTCGCGACCGGCGACCATGACGGCGAGATCCAGGAGATCTCCTACGGCCGTCTCGTCGAGCGGTCCCGGGCCGTCGCCGCCTGGCTCCAGGAGCGCGGCCTGGCAGGCACCCGCGCCATGCTGCTGTACCCGCCCGGCCTGGACTTCATCTGCGGCTACCTCGGCTGCCTCGCGGCCGGGGTCGTCGCCGTTCCGGGCGTCCCGCCGCAGGGCCGAGCGCAGAACCACCGCGCCCTGACCCGGATGAAGCGGCTCATCGCCGACGCAGACGCCAAGGTGATCCTCGGCGGGCGCGAGGTCATCACCGCCCTGGCCGGCCTCGCGGAACACCTGCCCGAGCTGGCCGACATCACCTGCGTGGCCACCGAGGACATCCCCGACGAGATCGCCGGCTCGTGGCGCGAGCCCGAACTCACCGCCGACTCCGTCGCGTTCCTCCAGTACACCTCCGGCTCCACCTCCGCCCCGCGCGGTGTGATGGTCACGCACGGAAACCTTCTCGACAACGAGCGGGTCATCACCGAGCGCATGGGCCACACACCGGAGACCATCGCGGAGCACGGCCACGAGATGTTCGTGAGCTGGCTGCCGGTGTACCACGACATGGGCCTCATAGGCCCGGTCCTCAACACCGTGTACCTCGGTGTCACCGCCACCCTCTTCTCGCCGCTGCACTTCCTCCAGCGGCCCGAGCGATGGCTGACCGCGATCAGCCACTACCGCCCGCACACCAGCGGCGGCCCCAACTTCGCGTACGAGCTCTGCCTCAAGCACGCGACCCCCGCACTCCTCGACGAACTCGACCTCGGTAGCTGGAAGGTCGCCTTCAACGGCGCCGAACCCGTCCGTGCCGCAACCCTGCGGCGCTTCGCCGACACGTTCGCCCCGGCCGGCTTCCGCCGTGAGTCCCTCTACCCCTGTTACGGCCTCGCCGAGGCCACCCTGATGGTCACCGGCAGCACGGCCCACACCGCGCCCACCCTGCTCCAGGCCCCCGAAACCGGCCCGCACGCCGGTCAGTCCGACGCCGCGGCCGTCAGTTGCGGCCGGCCGGGACCCGATGTCACCGTCGCCATCGCCGACCCCGAACGGCACGAGGAGCTGCCCGAGGGGCGGACCGGCGAGATCTGGGTGCGCAGCGCGAGCGTCGCCAAGGGCTATTGGCGCAACGCCCTCGCCACCCGCGAGACCTTCCGCGCCACCCTGGCCGGCCACGACGGCCGCTTCATGCGCACCGGCGACCTCGGATTCATGCGCGACGGCGAGCTGTTCGTCACCGGCCGTCTGAAGGACCTCATCGTCATCGACGGTCGCAACCACTACCCGCAGGACCTGGAACTGACCGCCGAGATGGCCCACCCCGCCCTGCGCCCCGGCTGCACCGCCGCGTTCTCTGTCGAAGGGGGCGACGGGGGCGACGGGGCTGGTGTGGGAGCAGGCGGCGAACAGGCCGTCGTGATCGCCGAGATCGCCCCGGACACGGCCTCCGAGGCGGAGAAGATCATCGACGTCGTCCGCAGCGGCATCGGCGAGGCCCACGGCCTGTCCGTGCGCGATGTCGTCCTGGTCCAGCCGGGCACCATCCCCAAGACGTCCAGCGGCAAGATCCAGCGCCGCGCCTCCCGGTCGGCGTACCTGGAGGGCACGCTCGCCGTGATCACCGTGCCCGGTCCCCTGAGCTGACACCGCGCCCGTCCGCTCGTCGCACGCCCGGCGCGTCCGCCGTACGACGGGCGCAGCGGCCGTACCTTCACACGAGCCCCATGGGTCGTACGGCAGCCGCCCCGCTCTTCGCCCGAATCCACGAGGACACCTGTCTAGATGCCTGCGCACGAGTCCCCGAAGCAGTCCCCCGAGCCTTCCCTGACCACTCCGGAGGGCGTGCGGGCCTGGCTGGAGTCGGCCGTCGCCGAGGCGGCCGGGCTGGATCTGCCGGCCGTCGACCCGGACCGGCCGATCGCCGAATTCGGACTGGGATCACGGCAGTTGGTGACCCTGGCGGCCGAGCTGTCCGCGTCGACCGGCCGGACCCTGGACCCGTCCCTGGTGTTCAACCACCCCACCATCGCGGCACTCGCGGAGGCAGTGTTCGCCGATCCGCCCGCCCCCGCGCCCGCTCCGCCGGGCGGGGCGCCCAGGCAGCCCGACGACGACATCGCCATCATCTCGATGGCCTGCCGTCTCCCCGGCGGCGCCGACGACCCCGAGGGGTTGTGGCGGCTGCTGGCCGCGGGCGAGGACGCCGTCACCGAGGTGCCGGCGGGCCGTTGGGACACGCAAGGGCTCCACGATCCCGACCCCGAGGCGACCGGCAAGGCGTACTCCCTGCGCGGCGGCTACCTCTCCGGCATCGACCGTTTCGACGCGGCCTTCTTCGGGATCTCGCCGCGCGAGGCCGCCGCCGTGGACCCCCAGCAGCGGCTGCTCCTGACGACCGGCTGGGAGGCGATCGAGCGGGCCGGCATCGTCCCGGAGACGCTCAACGGCAGCTCCACGGGCGTCTACATCGGCCTGTACGACAGCGGCTACCTCGCCTCGGCCGCCCTGGACCAGCTCGACGGGCACGTCGGCACCGGCTCCGCGTCCAGCGTGGCATCCGGCCGGCTCGCCTACACGCTCGGCCTCCAGGGCCCTGCGGTCACCGTCGACACCGCCTGCTCGTCCTCCCTCGTCGCCCTGCATCTGGCGGCGCGCGCCCTCGCGGGCGGGGAGTGCGACCTCGCGCTGGCCGGCGGTGCGACGCTGCTGGTGACGCCGCGCGGGCACGTCGAGTTCAGCAGGCTGCGCGGGCTGTCGCCGTCGGGGCGATGCAGCCCCTTCTCGGCGGACGCCGACGGCGTGGTGTGGGCCGAGGGCTGCGGCATGGTGCTGCTGAAGCGGCTGGCGGACGCACGCCGCGACGGCGACCGGGTGCTCGCGGTCGTCAAGGGCTCGGCGATCAACCAGGACGGCCGCAGCCAGGGCCTGAGCGCCCCCAACGGCCCCGCACAGGAACGCGTGCTGCGCGCCGCCCTCGACGCGGCCGGGCTCCAGCCGCACGACCTCGACCACATCGAGGCACACGGCACCGGCACCCCGCTGGGCGACCCCATCGAGGGCCGCGCCCTGTCCGCAGTCTTCGGCCCCGGCCGTCCCGCCGACCGCCCGCTCGGCGTCGGCTCCCTCAAGTCCAACATCGGCCACACCCAGGCCGCCGCGGGCATCGCCGGCGTCATCAAGACCGTACTGGCGCTCCAGCACGAGCGGATACCCGCGTCCCTGCACGCCGGCACCCCGACCGAGCACATCGACTGGGCGCACGGCGGCCTGCGCGTACTGGGCGACGCCCATGCCTGGCCACGGGACCCGGAACGGGTGCGCCGCGCCGGCGTCAGCGCCTTCGGGATCAGCGGCACCAACGCACACGTGGTGCTGGAGGAGGCCCCCGAGGACGAGCCCCGCCCGCCCGCGGCCCTCCCCGGCACGACCCTCTTTCCGCTGTCGGCCCGCACCCTGCCCGCCCTGCGGTCCCAGGCCGACCGCCTGCTCCGAACCCTCGAACGGCAGCCGGAGCTGCCGCTCCCGGCCGTGGCCGCGACCCTCGCCCACCACCGCACCCACTTCGAGCAGCGGGCCGTCGTCCAGGCGGGTGACCGCGACGAACTGCTCAGCGCGCTGCACGCACTCGCCGAGGACCGGCCCGATCCCGACCGGACCGCCGGGCCCCAACAGGTCGCCCCCACCGGCAAGGTGGCGTTCGTCTTCCCCGGCCAGGGATCCCAGTGGCCCGGCATGGCACGCGATCTGCTCGACCGCGACCCGGTGTTCGCCGACGAACTCGACCGCTGCGACGCCGCCCTGCGCCCGTTCACCGAATGGTCGGTGACGTCCGTGCTGCGGGGCGACGCGGGCGCACCGGCCCTGGACCGCGTCGACGTCGTCCAGCCGGTGCTGTTCGCCGTGATGGTGTCGCTGGCCGCCGTGTGGCGGGCTCGCGGCATCCGCCCGGACGCCGTCGTCGGGCACAGTCAGGGCGAGGTCGCCGCCGCGTGCGTCGCCGGGGCGCTCAGCCTCAACGACGCCGCCGCGGTGGTCGCCCTGCGCAGCCAGGCCCTGACGGAGCTGTCCGGCACCGGCACCATGGCCGTCGTCGCCCTGCCGCACACCGACGTCGAGGCACAACTCGCCGCCCACGACGGCAGGATCAGCGTGGCAGCCGTCAACAGCGGCCGCTCGACCGTGATCGCCGGTGCCGTCGACGCGGTGGAAGCCCTGCTCACCGACCTCGACCGACAGCAGGTCTTCGTCCGCCGCCTCGACGTCGACTACGCCTCCCACAGCACCCAGGTCGAGACCGTCCGCACCACGATCCTGGACGAACTCGAGGGCGTCACCACCTACCCCACGTCGGTCGCCTGGTACTCCACCGTCACGGGCGAACCGGTCACCGAGGAACTCGAAGCCGACTACTGGTACACCAACCTGCGCGAACCCGTACGGTTCGCGCCGACCGTCGAGCGCATGGTCGCCGACGGCTACCGCTGCTTCGTCGAACTCGCCCCGCACCCGTCGCTGCTCACCGCCCTGCGCACCGTCGACGAGGATCTGATCGCGGTCGGATCGCTGCGCCGGGACGAGGACGGCCCCGCCTGCCTGGACCGCGCCGCCGCCGAACTCCACGTCCACGGGCGGCGGATCGACTGGCGCCGCACGGTCCCGCCCGCCACCTGGGCCGACCTGCCGACCTACGCCTGGGACGAGCAGCGTCACTGGATCGAGCCCGCGGCCTCCGCCGCCGCACCCGGCCTCTTCGACCGCGCCGCGCATCCGTTGCTCGGTATCCAGCTCCAGTCGGCGGACGAGACCCGCTGGACCTTCCGCAACGAGTGGTCCCCGGCCACCGCCGACTGGCTGCCCGACCACACCGTCTTCGGCCGGACCGTCGTCTCCGGCACCACCCTGATGGAGCTGTGCCGCGCCGCGCTCGCCGTGGCCCGCCCCGACATCGCCGCCGACATCACCGGCCTGCTCCTCCTGGCCCCCCTCACACTGCCCGCCACCGGCACGGTCGAGGTGTCCGTCGAGGTGGTCACCGCCGGGACCGCACCGGAGATCACGGTCCACAGCCGTCCACGCGGCCAGGACGCCACGGACTGGACCCTGCACGCCACCGCCTCCGCGGCCGACCCGGCCGACACGCCGGACGACCAGCCGCCGACCTGGCCCGAAACGGCCGAACCGGCGTGGCACGACGACACCTACGAGCGTCTCAGCGAGCTCGGCCTCGGCTACGGGCCCGCCTTCCAGGGCGTACGACAGGCCACCGCGACCGCCGCCGGAACCCTGCTGGCCCGCCTCGCGCTGCCGTCCGTCGCCCGTGACGCCGCCGACCCCTACCCGGTGCACCCGGCGCTCCTCGACGCCGCCCTCCAGGCGGCCGCCGCCTTCGACGGGTCCGACCGGCGCGTGTTGCTGCCGGTCGCCGTGGCCCGCTGTGTCCTGCCGCCCGGTGGCGCGACGGACCTGACGGCCTCCATACGCCGGACGGACAGCTCCGGAAACGACGCCACGGACCTCACCCTGGACGTCACTCTTTGGGACGCCGACGGCTTCCTGGCCGGCCGCCTGGAGGGCGTACGCCTGCGGGCCGTCGACCCGGCCGACCTGAACAGCGGGTCGGAGAACGGGCGCCATCTGTACGAGGTGGCGTGGACGGCCGTCGCGGATGAGCCTGCCGGTATACCGCCCGGCGAGGTGTGGGCCGTCGCCGGCGAGGGGGAGGACGCGGCGGCGGCCGCGGCCGGCCTGCGCGCGTCGGGTGTCCAAGTCGGCGACATCGGAGCCGACACAGTCGTACGATTCTGGCCTTCCGTGGGCTCCGAACCCGCCGCCGAAGCACACGAGTTGGCGGCGCAGGCCCTCGCCGAACTGCAGGCGCTGATCGCCCTCCCACCGGACGAGGCCCCCGCGCGCACCCTCTGGGTGACCCGCGGAGCGGTCGCAGCCGCCGATGGCGACAGCGTCCCCGGGTTTGCTCAGTCGGTGCTGTGGGGACTGGCCCGCAGCGCCCGTACGGAGCACCCGGAGCTCGGGCTGACCCTGCTCGACCTCGACGGTGACGAACCCCCGCTCCTCTCCGCCGCGGCACATGACGAGCCGGAACTCGCGCTGCGCGAGGGGCAGTTGCTCGCCCCCCGCCTGGTACGCGCCCGTCCCGTGCCTCCCGAGAGCCCCGCACGCATCCCCACCGACGGAACCGTCCTCATCACCGGCGGCCTCGGCGCGGTCGGCCGTCACATCGCCCGTATGCTCGCCGAGCACGGTGTCCCTCGCCTCCTGCTGACGTCCCGTCAAGGCGGCGACGACCCCCGAGCGGCCGAAGCCACCGCCGAACTCGCGGCATTCGGCGCCGAGATCGAGGTCACCGCGTGCGACGTGGCCGACGCGGCGGCCCTGGCCGACCTACTGGACCGCATCGGCGACGAGGCACCGCTGCGCGGTGTCGTGCACTGCGCGGGGATCCTCGACGACGGCGTGGTCGCCGAGCTGCATCCCGAGCGCCTCGCACGGGTGCTGCGCCCCAAGGTCGACGGCGCCGCCCACCTGCACCGGCTCACCGCCGACCGCCCGCTCGACCTCTTCCTGCTGGTCTCCTCCGCGGCGGGCGTCGTCGGCAACGCGGGCCAGGCCAACTACGCCGCCGCCAACCTCTTCCTGGACCAGTTGGCCCACCGCCGCCGCGCCCTCGGCCTGCCCGCGGTCTCGGTCTCCTTCGGCGCCTGGGCGGGAGAGGGGCTCGCCGCCGAACATGCCGACCTGGCGCGGATGGCCCGCCTCGGACACCGGGCGCTCACCCCCGACCAGGGCCGGGACCTGACCGCGCTGTGCCTGCGCCGCGACGCCGCCCACCTGGTCGCCTGGGCGCTGGACCTGCCCCGGCTGCGGGCCGCCGCGCCCTCCGGCGCACTGTGGCGCTCCCTGCTCCCCGCGGCCCACCCCGCCCGGCCCGGCAGCCGCACCCTGGCCGACCGGCTGGCCGGGCTGCCGGAACCCGAACGTGCCACGCGCGTCCTCGCGCTGGTCCGCGAGGAGGCGGCCCACGCGCTCGGTCTGCGCTCCGCGGAGTCCGTCCGCCCCGACCAGCCGCTGCGCGACCTCGGCATGGACTCGGTCACGGCCGTCGACCTGCGCAACCGCATCAGCACCCGCATCGGCACCAAGCTCCCCGCCACGCTGCTCTTCGACCACCCCACGCCGGCCCGCCTGGCCGAACACCTGCTGGGCAACGCCCTGGCGACAGCGGGGCGTACGAGCCGCAAGGCCGCGCCGACGACCACGACGTCCTCGGACGAGCCGGTGGCCCTCGTCGCCATGGCCTGCCGTCTGCCCGGCGGCGTCCACGACCCGGAGGGCCTGTGGCGACTGGTCGCGGAGGGCCGGGACGCGGTCGGGCCCTTCCCCGCGGCGCGGTGGGACGTCGAATCGCTGTACGACCCGGACCCGGACGCACTCGGCAAGTCCTACGCCCGCGAGGGCGGCTTCCTGGACGACATCGAGTCCTTCGACGCCGGCTTCTTCGGCATCACCCCGAAGGAAGCCGCGGCCATGGACCCGCAGCAGCGCCTGCTGCTGGAGACGGCCTGGGAGTCCCTGGAGCGCGCCGGCATCGTGCCGGCCGACCTGGCGGGCAGCAGCACCGGCGTGTACGTCGGAATGTTCGGCAGTGACTACCTGTCCGGCTCCCGGCTCGACCAGCTCGACGGGTACGTCGGCACCGGGTCCGCCCTCAGCGTGGCCTCGGGCCGGCTCGCCTACACGCTCGGCCTGAACGGGCCCGCGCTCACGGTGGACACCGCTTGCTCGTCGTCGCTGGTCGCCGTCCATCTGGCGGCGCAGGCGCTGCGCGCGGGCGAGTGTGATCTGGCGCTCGCCGGCGGTGTCACGCTGATGGTCACGCCGCAGACCTTCGTCGAGTTCAGCCGGTTGCGGGGCCTGTCCCCGACCGGGCGCTGCCGTTCCTTCTCCGACGCCGCCGACGGGGCCATCTGGGCCGAGGGCGCCGGGATGGTCGTACTGAAGCGACTGAGCGACGCGCGGCGCGACGGCGACCGGATCCTGGCCGTGGTGCGCGGCACCGCCGTCAACCAGGACGGCCGCAGCCAGGGCCTGTCCGCGCCGAACGGGCCCGCGCAGGAGCAGGTGATCCGACGCGCCCTGGAGCAGTCGGGGCTGCGGCCCGACGACATCGACTTCGTCGAGGCGCACGGCACGGGCACGACCCTGGGCGACCCGATCGAGGCGAACGCCCTCACCGAGGTCTTCGGCGGCTCGCGCACCGAGGGACGCCCGCTGTACCTCGGCTCACTGAAGTCCAACGTGGGTCACACCCAGGCCGCCTCGGGCGTGGTCGGTCTCATCAAGGTCGTGCAGTCCCTGCGCCACCAGGCCCTGCCGCGCACCCTGCACGCCGAGACGCCCAGCCGGCACGTCGACTGGGCGGACAGCGGACTGCATCTGCTGCGGGAGCAGATCGCCTGGCCCGCGTCGGCGGAGCGGATCCGGCGTGCGGGCGTGAGCGCGTTCGGGATCAGCGGCACCAACGCGCATGTGATCGTGGAGGAAGCCGAACCCGCGGCCGGATCGCCGGGCACTGAACTGCCTTCCGGAAAGCACCTGTTCGTCCTGTCCGGCCGCAGCGAGACCGGCCTGCGCGGGCAGGCCGCCGCACTGGCGCACGCCCTCGCCGGCGACCCTGCCGCCGAAGCACCGGACGTCGCCTACACGCTGGCCCGCCACCGCAGTCACCTCGAACGGCGGGCGGCGGTCGTGGCCGAGGACCGGGACGAACTGCGGTCCGTGCTGGGTGAGTTGGCGGCCGGACGGATCCCGCTGCCGACGCTAAGGGAGGAGCAGACGGGCAAGGTCGCCTTCGTCTACGCCGGACACGGTGGCCAGTGGCCCGGCATGGGGCTCGACCTGATGGGGGAGTCGGAGGCGTTCGACGAGGAGCTGACGCGGATCGACGAAACCGTACAGCGGCAGGTCGGCTGGTCGGTGCTCAACGCGCTGCGGGCGCCGGAGGAGTTCTCCCCGCTGGAGCGCACCGAGTACCTGCAGCCGACCCTGTTCGCCGTTAACGCGGCGCTGACCGCCGCGTGGCGCTCCCTCGGCGTCACCCCGGACGCCGTGACCGGGCACAGCCTGGGCGAGATCGCCGCCGCGTACACCGCCGGCGCGCTCACCCTGGACGACGCCGTCGCCGTGGTGACCGGCCGTGCCCAGGCGGTCGTACCCGTCGCGGGCAAGGGCGGCATGCTGTCCCTGGACCTGCCGCACCCCCGGGTGGCGGAACTCCTCTCCCCGTACGCCGGCCGACTGTTCGTCGCCGCCGTCAACAGCCCGCACTCCACAGCGGTTTCGGGCGACTCCGACGCCCTGGCCGAGCTGCGCCGCAGCCTCGACGAGCAGGGCATCGAAGCCCGCTCGCTGTCGACGCCGTTCGCCTCGCACACCCCGCTGATGGCCCCCCTGCGCGACGAACTCCTCGACCACCTCTCCGCCGTCCACGGCACGCCGACCCCGACCCCGCTGTACTCGACGGTGCTGGCCGAACCGGTGCCGGGCGACCGTCTGGACCCCGCGTACTGGTACGCCAACCTCAGTGAACCAGTGCGCTTCGCGGACACCGTCCGCCGCATGCTGGACGACGGCTACCGCTACTTCGTCGAGCTCAGCCCGCACCCCTCGCTGGGCTCGTCCATCGAGGCGGTGGCGGCCGAAGCCGGGATCGACGCGGTGAGCGTCGGGTCGCTGCGCCGCCAGCGTGGCGGCAGGGACGTACTGCTCGGCAGGCTGGGCGAGTTGTACACGGCCGGCCACACCCCCGACTGGCCGACGCTGTTCCCGGCGGGACGCCGCGTCGACCTGCCGACCTACGCCTTCGCCCGCGAACGGCACTGGCTCGCCCCCGCCCCGGCCACGGCGACCGGTGCCTCCCCGCTGTTGGGCACGCACGTCGAGGCCAGCGACGAAGCCGACCGCCACCTCTTCCAGAGCGAGGTGGACCTGCGCGACAGCCGCTTCGCCTATCTGACCGACCACCGCGTGACCGGCGAGGTGTGGCTGCCCGGCGCGGCCTTCCTCGGCATGGCGCTGGAGGCCGCGTCCGCGGTACAGGACGGCGACGACGTACGGCTCGCCGACGTCCGGTTCCTCCAGCCGCTGCGCCTGGACGAGACCCGGCCGACGCGGCTCCAACTGGTCCTGCGCCCCGCCGTCGACGGCGTACGGGACTTCACCATCGCCTCGGCACCGGTCGCCGGCGAACGGTCCAAGACCTGGGAACGTCACGTCACCGGACGCATCGCGATCAGCCCCGCCGCCACCGCCGAGCCGGCCGAGCCGCTGTCCGCGCTGCGGGAACGCTGCACCGAGCAGGTCGACCTGCCGTCCGTCTACGGCGCGCTCGCATCCCTCGGCATCGAGTACGGCCCCGCCTTCCGCGGCCTGGAGTCGGGCCACCGCACCCGGTCCGCCGGCCTCGCCCGGCTCGCCGAGAGGCCCGCCGCCGGTCATCTGCTCCACCCGGCCGTCCTCGACGCCGCCTTCCACACGGCCGCGCTGCCCGGCGACGCGCCCCAGGGAAGGGCGTTCGTGCCCGCCGGAGTCGGCCGCCTCCGCCACAGCGGGCTGCGCACCACCCCCGTGTGGGTGGCGTGCGAGCTGCGATCCGTGTCGGGCGACGGCGCGACAGTGGACCTTCGCCTGTACGACGACAACGATCAACTGATCCTGGAGGCGCAGGAGTTCCGGCTGGCCGCGCTCTCCCCGCTGGACGGGGCGCTCTTCGAGACCCGCTGGCAGTCCCGTCCCCTCGCCAACGAGCCGCCCACGCAGGGGAGTTGGCTGATTCTCGCCGACGAGTCCGGCGCGGCGGCCGACCTGGTCGAGCGGCTGGGCACCTCGGTGCCGTACGTGATCGCCCGCCGCGGCGAGTCCTTCGCCGTCGAGGGCCCCGGGCGCTACGTCCTCGACCCGGCCGACCCGGGGCACCTGGCCCGCCTGCTCGACGAGTCCTTCGCGAGCGAACCGCCCGCGCGAGTCGTGCAGATGACGGCTCTGGACGCGCCCGCCGTCGAGGACGACCGCACGGCCGAGGAAGCGGCCCGCCTCTGCTGCCTGAGCACCCTGCACCTGGTGCGCACGCTCGCCGACCGCACGCAGGGCGCGGCACCCCGCCTCTTCGTCGTCGTGCGCGGCAGCCAGGCGGCCGGTGACAGCACGCAGGTGACGCACCCTCAGCAGGCGCTCGGCTGGGGCTTCGGCCTCACGGTGGCGCAGGAATACCCGGAGCTGAGGACCACCCTCGTCGACCTCCCGTCGACCGAGGGCGCCGACGCCCTGTGGACCGAGCTCCGGCACGCGGACGACGAACGGCTCGTGGCGCTGCGCGGGGCCGAGCGCCTGGTACCCCGGCTGACCCGCACCCGCGCCGACGACGCCGGACACGGCACGACCTCCCCGGACGGCGTGTACCTGATCACCGGTGGTCTGGGCGGTCTCGGGAGGGTCGTCGCCGAGCGGCTGGTCCGCCGGGGCGCCAGGCGGCTGGCCCTGATGAGCCGCGGTGCGCCCGGCGCCGACGCGCCGGCCTGGATCCGGCAGCTCGAAGAGCGGGGCGTGACCGTGCACATGGCCCGCGCGGACGTCGCCGACCGCGCCGCTCTGACGGCGGCCCTGGACGCCGTACGCCATGAACTCGGGCCCATCGCCGGGGTCGTGCACGCGGCCGGTGTCCTGGACGACGCCACCATCGCCAACCTGACCGACGAGCGCGTCCTGCGCGTCCTCGCTCCCAAGGTCCTGGGCACCGCCCTGCTCACCGAACTGACCCCGGACGCGGCGGATTTCGTCCTGTTCGCGTCGGCGGCCGGGCTGCTCGGCTCGGCCGGACAGAGCCCGTACTCGGCCGCCAACGCCTTCCTCGACGCCTGGGCCCACCACCTGTCCCGCACGGACCGGCGGGCGCTGAGCCTGGACTGGGGTGCCTGGTCGGGCGTCGGCATGGTGTCCGAGTCCGGCACTCGCGAGGCGGAGACCGCGCGCTCCGGCCTGGTCGCGTTCTCCGCGCAGGACGGCGGCGAGCTGTTCGAGCGGGTGCTCACCACGGGCCGCCGCCAGCTCGCGCCGCTGGCCCTGGACCGGGAGATGCTGGCGCTCGATCCCGACGCCGCCCGCACCCGCCCGATCCTGGCCGATCTGGTCACCGTCCCGACCGGCACGCCCGGCTCGGACGACCTGGTCCAGAAGGTGTTCGCGGCGACGACCGACACCGAGCGCACCGCACGCCTGGAGGCGTACGTGCGCGCCAGGGTCGGCGAGGTCTCCGGCGGCTCGGTCCAGGTGTCGGCGACCACCGCCCTGAAGGAACTCGGCCTCGACTCCCTCATGCTGGTGCGTCTGCGCAACGCCTTCGCCCGCGAACTCGGCGTCGAACTCCCCGCCGCCACCGTCTTCTCGGCCGCGGACATCCGCGGACTCGCCCAGACACTGGGCACGGCACTGCCCGAGCGGGAGGCGGCGGCGGTGGACGACACGGAGCGCGACACCGAGGTCCCGGAGACCGAGACGTACCCCGCCACGCGCGATGTCGTACGACTGCTGCGCAGCGCCCAGCCCGGCATGCCCGACGCGGCCCACGCGGTCGGTCTGGCGGTACGCCTGACCACGCCGGCCACCCGCGAGACGCTCACCGGCATCCTCACCCGCCTGACAGCACGGCACGCGGCCCTGCGCACCGCCATCGTCCCCGCCGCCGAGGGCGGACGGCAGATACGGGTGGACCGCGCCCTGACCGAGCCGCCGCTGCGATGGACGGTCGTCGCGGACGGCACCGCCCTCGACGCCGCCGACCGGCTGCGCGAGCTCCTGGAGCCGGCGTTCGACCTCGCCGCCCCGCCCCTGTGGCGATTCGAGCTGCTGGACGGCGGCGAACGCGGGCAGATCCTGGTCTACGGCGCCCACCACGCCGTCAGCGATCTCCAGTCGCTGCTGCTGGTGGCCGGCGAGATCGACGCCGAACTGTCGGGTGACACGCTCGGCGACACCGTCACCAACCGCGACGTCCGCCTGCTGATCGAGGCCCAGCGGACCGACGAGCAGGCCGACGCGAGCATCGACGCGGCGGATTGGCGCGCGGCGTTCAAGGACAGCGCACGCCTCGACCTGACCCTGAGCGGACCGCGCCCGCAGAGCCGCTCCTACCGCGCCGGCAGCGTCACCGTGCCGATCCCCGACGGGCTCATGGAGCGGATATCGGCCGCCGCGAGCCGCCTGGCCGTGACGCCCGCCGCGTTCTGCCTGGGCGCCCTGACCGTCCTGCTGGCCAGAAGGCGCGAGCGTGAACGCTTCGTCCTCGCCGTGCCCGTGGACACCCGCATCCACGCCGACGCCTACGACGCGCTGGGCTTCTACGGCGTGCCCGTGCCCTTCCCCGCCGAGGCGAACGCCGAGGAGCGCGTCGAGGAGGTGCTGCGCCGCACCGACGGGCGTCTGGAGAGGGTGCTGACCAAGGGTGCGATGTTCTCCGACGTGCTGCCGGTGCTGGCCCGAGGGGGCCTGTTCCGGCCGAACGCGCCGCTGGTGGAGGTGTACTTCAACTACGTCCGCGCGGCCCGCGGGCTCACCGCGCTCGAGGTGCTGCCGGCCGGGACGGGCTACTCCGATCTCGACCTGATGATCACCATGACCCCGGACGCGGGCCGGATCCGCCTCGACCACAACCTCGACATCCTGGACGGACCTACGGCCATCGAGCTTGGCGAGGAACTGCTGCGTCTGCTCGCGGAGACGGCCGAGGACCCGTCGGGCCCGGTACGCGCGACGCCTCCCGCCGCTGAGAGCTCCTCGCTCGCCCTCGCCGCCACCTTCGCCCTCGGCAACCTGCCCCTGATGTGCGAGACGGCGATCGACGCATCGGCGGGCGACGGAAGTGTCACGAGCGTGGTGGAGGCCCCGTACCACCACGTCCTGCCCGCCCTGCGCGACCCGTCCGGTGTGTTCGCCGACCCGGCCACGAGTGCGGGTGTCGTTCTGCTGCGGGCGACAGACCTGCAACGCTTCGGTCCGCTCGACGACCGGTTGCTGGCCGAACTGCGCACCGCCTACCCGGCCGCCCTGCGCGCGGTCGCCGAGCAGACCCGCAAGCCGCTGATCGTCGGCGTCCTGCCGGCGGCTCGGACCGAGGAGCGGCTCAGCCGGTGGGAACGGGAGGTCGCCGCCGAACTGAGCGACGTGCCGGGCATCGCCGTCCTCGGCCCCGACGACTTCACCCGACGCCACCGCGTCGAGGAACCGTTCGACGAGCGCACCGAACACCTGGCCCACCTCCCGTTCACCCCCCAGTTCCAGGCCGCCGTCGCCCTGCGCCTCGCCGAGGTCGTCCGGGCCGTACGACGCCCCGCGCCGAAGGTGATCGCCGTCGACGGCGACGAGACCCTGTGGGGCGGTGTGGCCGGCGAGACCGGCCCCGAGGCCGTGGACCTGACCGGCCCGCGAACGCTGCTGGCACGCCGGCTGCTCCAATGGCGCGCGGCGGGCGCACTGCTGGTGCTGGTCAGCAACAACGACGAGGACACCGTCCGCGCCGTACTGGACCGCCCGGACAGCACCCTCAAGGCGGAGCACTTCAGCGTGCTCTCGGCGGCCTGGGGACCGAAGCCGACCCGCCTTGCCGAGGCGGCACGGACACTCAACCTCGGCCTGGACAGCTTCCTGTTCCTCGACGACAACCCGGCCGAGATCGCCAAGATGCGCGCCGCGCTGCCGCAGGTGCTGTCGGTGACCTGCCCGCCCACCGGCGAACTGCCCGAGTTCCTCGACCGGTTGTGGCCGCTGGTCCCCGCAGCGGCGACGGCCGAGGACGCGCTGCGGGCGCGGTTCTACGCACAGGAACGGGAGCGGGACGCCGTCCGGGAGCAGGCCGGTTTCGAGGAGTTCCTGGCAGAGCTGGAACTGCAGGTCGACGTCCGGGCCCTGTCCGACACCGACGTGCAGCGCGCCGAGCAACTCGTGCGCCGCACCAACCAGTTCACCCTGCGTGCCCGCTCCGCCGACGGCGGCGACGTGGCCCGCTGGCGCGAACACGGCGAGGTCTGGACGGCGTCGGCCCGCGACCGGTTCGGCGACTACGGGCAGATCGGGCTCCTCGCCGTGCGCCGCGAGGGTGACCTGCTCGACGTCCTGGCCTGGCTGATGAGCTGCCGCGCACTCGGCCGGGGCGTCGAGGAACGCCTGCTGCAATGGCTCGCCGACCGGGCCGAGGAGCTGCACTGCACCAAGATCCGGCTGACAGCGGAACGAACGCCGCGCAACACCCCGGCCCGCCGAGTGCTGTCGGCACTGGGCGGCGGCGATCAGGACGACGACCACCTGGAGACGGTGGTCACGCCGGAGCACCTGAGGACGTTCCGCTCCTGGCGTCGGCAATGACGCTCCGGGTACCTGCGGACAGCGGCGAGGAAAGGGCAAGGCGAAACGGTGAAGGGCTCTCATGCGTGAGGTGAACGAGAACGCGTCGGCGACCGCCGACCAGCGGGCGATCGCGGAGGCGATCGAACGGGGCGGCGTCGGCCTGACGGTGTCGGACCTGTTGGCGAGGGTCACGGGTACTGCTGAGGCGTCGGTACCGTCGCAGGACACAGCTCCACCCACGCCCCACCGGGCCGCCGCCCCGAGCGCGCCGCCCCCGTCCCAGCCGCGTGACCTCGACGAACTCGCCGCCGCGATAGCCGCCGTCGCGGGCCGTCACGTGCCCGCCGGACAACTGGCGCCCGACGCCGACTTCTTCGACGCCGGCGGCACCTCCGTGAGCGCGGTGGAGCTGGTCTCCGCGCTGGAGGACGAGCTCGGCGTGACGGTCGATCTGGACGAGGTGTTCGCCGATGCCAGGCCGATCGCCCTCGCCAAGCACGGGCTGTCCGCTACGGCAACCGCAACCGCCGTACCGGAAGCGCCTGTTCGCGCCGCGCCGCCGGCCGTGGTTCGACCCGCGCAGCTCGCCACCTCGTCGGACGCCACGGCCCGCCCCGAGGATCTCACCCAGATCCTGGCCGACCTGGCGCTCGCCGACCGCCTCCCCTTCGTCGCCTCGCCCGAGCCGCTCCCCCCGAGCCGCATCCTGCTGACCGGCGCCACCGGCTTCCTCGGCAGCCATATGCTCCTGGACCTTCTGCGCCACAGCGACGCGCACGTCTACTGCCTGGTCCGGGCCGCCGACGAGGAGGCGGCCGTGGCCCGGCTCGGTGAAGCGCTCAAGAGCTATGCGCTGCCCTGGTCGTCGGAGGTCCGTCGCCGCGTCACCGTGCTGCCGGGCGACATCCGCCAACCGCACCTGGGTCTGTCCGACGAGGTCTGGAACACCCTCACCCACGAGCTGGACAGCGTCGTCTCCGTCGCCGCCGCCGTGGACTTCCTGCGGGGCTACCAGTCGCTGCGTACCAGCAACGTCCTCGGCGCCCTCACCCTGGCCGAACTCGCCGCGACCGGACGCCCCAAGCCGCTGCACCACATCTCCTCCATCGCCGTCTTCAACGAGGTCGGCATCCCGTCCATGGGCGAGGACGACCCCCTCGCCCACATCGACCGCCTCATCGCGGGCTACGACCAGACCAAGTGGGCCGCGGAGGTCGCTCTGCGCCGCGCCCGCGACCACGGCCTGATCGTCACCGCGATGCGCCCCGGCGGCATCGGCGGCCACACCAAGACCGGCGCCTACAACGCCCAGGACCTCAGCAGCGGTCTCATCTCGGCCTTCGGCCGCTTCCGTACCGTCCCCGCCTTCCGTTACCTCAACGCCGCCCCGGTCGACTGGGTCAGCCGCGTCGCGGTCGCCGTCGTGTGCGAGCCGGACGCCTGGGGCTTCGACTACAACCTCACCGGCGTCCCCAACACCCTCGACGACGTCGTACGGGACATGGCGTTCGGCGGCATGCACGTGCGCGTCCAGGACTGGGACGAGTGGCGCGTCGACGCCCTGGCCCGCCTGGAGGCCGACCCGATCCCCGAACTGACCTTCCTCAGCCGCGTGTTGCAGAGCCCCACCGCCCTGAAGCTGTGCGAGGCCACCCTGAAGGGCCCGGCCTCCGTCGCCGACCGCACCGACGCCCTCGTCGAGGCCCTCGGCCTGCCGCCCGCCGTCCGCTACGACGCCCGGGCCCAGCTCAAGACGTTCGAGCGACTCGCCGGCGACGGCCTGGCCCGCCTCCCGCACAAGGACGACCAGCCCTACCTGTGGTTCACCGAGACCACCCGAGGCGGCGTCGGCCCCATCGACGGCAGCCCCGACACGCCCTGCTCGATGTCCCTGACCCTCTCCATCGCGAGCATGCACCAGCTCGTGACGGACCGCCGCGTCGACGTGAGCGGCGAGGTCACCTGCCCGGCCCTGCACCCCGAGCCGCTGACCGTGACCCACGGCGACATCTGGATCCGCCCCGACGAAGGCATCCCGCACCGGCACGGCCTGCGCCACCAACTCCTTCGCTACCGACTGGAGTTGACGGACCGCGAAGGCGGCCGCTGGTGGCTGGAGGGCCATAAGTACGCACGCGCCCGCCGCGACGTCTGGCGTCAGACCCGCGCCCTGACCGTGGAACTCGGCCGCGAGGGCGAACCGGCGAGCCTGGCGGGGGAGGTCGTCGTCCCCGCGGATTCCTACGTACGCGACCAGATCGACGGCATCAAGGTCGACCCGCGTCTGACCGGCCAGGAGAAGCGCGCCGCGAAGCTCACCTGGCTCGCCTGGTTCGGCCTGGAGATGGGCCGCGGACTGGTCGGCCCCTTCGCCCGTGCCGCCGCGGACCTGCTCGACCTGCGTCGCACCCAGACCCCCACGGAGCAGCACCGATGATCTTCCGGACGACGAACCCCAGGGCCGCCCGGCCCGCCCTGCGCAAGGTCAGGTCCACCCCCGCCCTGCGCCCCCTGCGCCACCGGCTCGACCCGGCGAAGGTCGAGGAGATCCCGTTCCGCGCGAGCGACGGCGTACGCCTCGGCCTGACCCGCGTCGACCCGGGCGACCGAGACCGCCCCGCCGTCCTGCTCCTGCACGGGCACACCGCCTCGGCCGACATGTTCCTGCTGCCCGAGACCCGCAACATGGTCGACGTCCTCCTCGACGACGGCTACGAACCCTGGCTGCTCGACTGGCGCGGGAGCTGCCGGCTGCCGTACAACGAGACCGGCGGCCGCTACACCTACGACGACGTCGCCCTCTACGACATCCCCGAGGCCGTCGCCCACATCCGCACCCGCATCGGCGACCGCCCCCTGTTCGTGGTCGCCCACTGCATCGGCTCGCTCACCCTGTCGCTGAGCATGACGGCGGGCCTGGTGCCGGGCCTCGCGGGTGTGGTGTCCCAGGGCGTCTTCCTCACTCCGAAGCTCGCGGGCCGCACCTCCCTGACCATGACCCTGGCAGGGGAACTGCTGAAGTCCCGCATCGACCACATCCCCGTCGACTTCCGCAAGGTCGGCCTGTGGTCGAAGTACACCCCGCTGTTCGCCCTGGCCTCCCGCAAGGCGAGCTGTCCTGACCCCACCTGCCAGATCCTGCACAACTCGGCCTGGGGGACCGGCGCCTCCCTCTTCGTCCACGAGCACCTGACCGACACCACCCACGGCAGGCTCGCCGAACTCCTCGGCCCCGCCCCGCTGTGGATCCTGCCGCACCTGCGCCGCATCGAACTGGCCCGCACCGTCGTGCGCTGGCACGACACCGATCACCGCTACCGGGCGCTGCCGCAGAACGCCCTCGACGCCGCGGCCCGCATCGACACCCCGGTCCTGCTCCTGGCCGGCAGCGAGAACGGCCTGTGGCTCGACTCCCAGCGGCTCTGCCACGACGTCCTCGCCCGCCGCCGGCCCGAGCTGGACGTGACGTACACCGAGATCCCCGGCTACGGCCACCTGGACACGTTCCTCGGCAGGGGAGCGGCCCTCGACGTGTTCGGTCACATCCTCGATTTCCTCGGCGAACGACGGTGACGGCAGCACGCGCGGCCGGATACCGTACCGGTCGGTAACCAAGACGCATTCCAGGAGGCCACCCATGCCGCAGCTCGAAGTCGACGGCGCGACGCTGACGTACGACGACGAGGGCCCCCGCGACGGCGAGGGTGTGCCCCTGGTGTTCGTCCACGGCTGGACGGCCAACCGGCACCGCTGGGACCACCAGATGGCCCACTTCGCCGAGAAGCGGCGCGTGGTCCGGCTCGACCTGCGCGGGCACGGCGAGAGCACCGGGGCGGGCGCGCGCAGGGTCGACGACCTGGCCCAGGACGTCCTCGCCCTCCTCGACCACCTGAAGATCGAGCGGTTCGCGATCGTCGGCCACTCGATGGGCGGCATGATCGCCCAGACCATCGCGCTCGCCCACCCTGAGCGGGTCGAGCGCATGGTGCTGGTGAACTCCATCGGGAAGATGGCCTACAACCGCGGCCGCGCCCTGCTGATGGCCGCCTCGACCCTCGTCCCGTTCAAGCTGTTCGTCGCCACCAACATCCAGCGCGCCTTCGCCCCCGGCTACCCGCGCGAGGAGATCCGCGAGTACATCCGCGCCTCGGCCGACACCCCGCGCGAAGTCGTCATGACGCTCTACGGCGCCATGCGTGCCTTCGACGTGCTGGACAAGGTCGGGGAGATACAGGTGCCGACCCTCATGGTGCACGGCTACCACGACATCCAGCTTCCCCTCGCCCAGATGCTGCGCATGGCCAAGGCGTATCCGGACGCGGTGGTCCGCGTCCTGGACGCCGGTCACGAACTGCCCTTGGAGAAGCCCGCCGAACTGACGACGGCACTCGACCGGTTCCTCACCGGGCACGCATAGGCGGCCGGCCGCGGCGATCGGGCCCCGGCCCGCGCACGTGCTTTATTTAAGTGTTGCCTTATATAAGCAGGAGCTGGCATAGTGAGGTCCGTGCACGCTTTCGATGTGCTGGGTGATCCGGTACGACGCCGGATATTGGAGCTGCTCGCCTCGGGTGAGCAGGCGTCGGGCGACATCAGTGCCGTGATCCAGGACGAGTTCGGGATCTCTCAACCCGCCGTGTCGCAACACCTGCGGGTGCTGCGCGAGAGCGGCTTCGCGTCCGTACGGGCGGAGGGCACGCGGCGGCTGTACGCCGTCGACGCGGCACCGCTGCGGGAGGTGGACGCATGGCTGGAGAGATTCCGCGGTTTCTGGGAACAGCGGCTCGACGCCCTCGGAACCGAACTCGCGCGAGGCAAGCGCGAACGCAGACTGAGAAGGGAAGCGAACGAGGATGAGTGAGATCGTCGACGAGCTGAACCGCCTGCACCGGCGGGTCGGTGTGCGCCAGGTCGAGGCGGGCGAGGCCCGCACGGTGCTGCTGCGGCGCACCTACGACGCCGAGGTCGCCGACGTGTGGGACGCGGTGACGTCGCCGGAGCGGATCAGCCGCTGGTTCCTGCCCGTCAGCGGGGAGTTCAAGGTCGGCGGGCGCTACCAGTTGGAGGGCAACGCCGGTGGCGAGATCCTGGACTGCCAGGAGCCGGCCCGGCTGAGGGTTAGCTGGCTGTACGGGCCCGACCCGGGGTTCAGCGAGGTCGAGGTGCGGCTCACGCCTGAGGGCGAGGAGCGGACCGTACTGGAGCTGGAGCATGTGGCCGTGGTGCCGGAGGGCTTCTGGGGTCGGTTCGGCCCGGGTGCGGTCGGCGTCGGCTGGGACCTCGGGCTCCTGGGGCTCGGTATGCACCTCGCCGGCGGCGGGATGAGCAAGGAGGAGGGCGAAGCCTGGCAGCTCTCGGACGAGGGGAAGGCGTACGCGACGCGCTCGGGCGAGCTGTGGGGCGAGGCCTATGCCGCCTCGGGTGTCGACGAGCAGACGGTGGCATCGACCACCGCGGCGACGATCGCGTTCTACACAGGGGCCGCCGAGGGTGCCGGCGATCAGTCGTAGAAGTCATCGAAACATTCGATGGGGCGATGCCGGGTATTTAGGCAGCTTTTCTTGAGCCAATCGCATTTTGTGGATGTGGCGTCTGTTGACGTCTGGGTGAGGTGCTCCTAGGGTCTGCCGCGAAATTCGGAAATGACTCCGAAACTTTCGACCTCGAAGAAGGGGACGAGATGGTGACCCGCACATCCATCGATCCGCCTCCCGAGCGCCTGCCCCGGCGCTCGCGCGTCCGCACCGCACTGGCTCTCGGCCTGGCCGGCCTGCTCGGCGCGGCCGGTGTCGGCGCCCTCACCGGCACCGCCCAGGCCGCGAGCACCCTCGGCGCGGCGGCGGCCGAGAAGGGCCGCTACTTCGGCGCCGCCGTCGCCGCGAACCACCTGGGCGAGAGCGCGTACGTCTCGACGCTCAACACCGAGTTCAACTCGGTTACCCCGGAGAACGAGATGAAGTGGGACGCCACCGAAGGCACCCGCGGCACCTTCACCTTCGGCTCCGCCGACCAGGTCGTGAACCACGCCCAGAGCCGGGGCATGAAGGTCCGCGGCCACACCCTGGTCTGGCACTCCCAGTTACCGGGCTGGGTCTCCGGACTTGGCACCGCCGACCTCAGATCGGCGATGAACAACCACATCACCCAGGTCATGCAGCACTACAAGGGCAAGATCCACTCCTGGGACGTCGTCAACGAGGCCTTCCAGGACGGCAGCAGCGGTGCGCGGCGCAGCTCGCCCTTCCAGGACAAGCTCGGCAACGGCTTCATCGAGGAGGCGTTCCGCACCGCCCGTGCCGCGGACCCGGCCGCCAAGCTCTGCTACAACGACTACAACACCGACGGCGTCAACGCGAAGAGCAATGCCGTCTACAACCTGGTCAGGGACTTCAAGTCCCGTGGCGTGCCGATCGACTGCGTGGGCTTCCAGTCCCACTTCAACAGCGCCTCTCCGGTCCCGTCCGACTACCAGGCCAACCTCCAGCGCTTCGCCGACCTCGGCGTGGACGTGCAGATCACCGAACTGGACATCGAGGGCTCGGGCACGGCACAGGCCAACAACTACACCAATGTGGTCCGCGCCTGCCTGGCCGTCTCGCGCTGCACCGGCATCACCGTCTGGGGCGTCACCGACAAGTACTCCTGGCGCGCGAGCGGAACGCCCCTGCTGTTCGACGGCAACTACGTCAAGAAGCCCGCGTACACAGCGGCACTGACCGCCCTCGGCGGCTCTTCCAGCGGCGGCACCCCCGGCGCCGGCTGCACGGCGACCTACAGCAAGGCCGAGGAGTGGAGTGACCGCTTCAACGGCAAGGTCACCATCACCGCCGGGAGTTCGGCCATCAGCACCTGGACCGTGAACGTCACGGTGACCTCTCCGCAGAAGGTCTCCACGACCTGGAACGGCACTCCGAGCTGGGACAGCAGCGGCAATGTCATGACGATGAGGCCGAACGGCAACGGCAGCCTGGCCGCCGGAGCGTCCACCAGCTTCGGCTTCACCGTCATGAAGAACGGCAACAGCGCGGCCCCGGTGATCGGCTCCTGTACGGCGTCCTGACCGGCACCGGGTGGTTCGGGTCCGGCGCGGGTGCCGCCCGCTCATGGCGTCCGCGCCGGACCGCCGGCCCGCTCAGCCGGCGTGCAGGGTCCGCTTGGCGAGATCGTACGCCGGGAGCATCGCCCGGTGCTCGTCGGTGTCCATCCCGCCGAGGTGGATGACGACGGGCCCCCGCTTCGTGGTGACGGCCAGCGCGGACTCCTCCTTCGTCTCCTCCAGGAGCTCGCTCGTGACGAGGTACTTCACTTCCGCGCCGGACAGGCCGCCCGCCTCGAAGGTGCTGTACTTCGCCTTGCTCGCGCCCTTCTCCGCCGCAACGAAGGCTTCCAGGACACCACGTGCGTCGTCGTCACCGGGCTCGCCCGTCCAGACGCGGAGGAAGCCGATGTTCCCCGCCGGCTTGGCGTCGACCTCACAGGCGGCCGTGACCGGGCCCTGGTGCAGGAGCGCATCGGCGATCTCCTGGGCCAGCTCGCTGTCGGGCTCCGCCGAGCCGTCACCGCCGTCCGTCCCGGAGTCGATGGCCTCCGCCTCCCAGTCCTTCGCGATGTCGAAGGTGACGGGAAGCGGGCACGCCGACCCGGCCGCGCCGATGGTGCCCCCGCTCTTGACCGCCGTATCGCTCGCGTCCGCCGCCGCGTCGGCCGACGCCGAAGCGCTCGCCGACGTCCGCGCGTCGTCCTCCGTCGCCCCCGAACAACCCGTCAGCACCCCGGCCAGCAAAGCCACCTGGGCCAGCCGACGTCGTACGGGTCCCGCCCCCACCAGCATCTTTGTCGCTCCCCTCCCGATCTTGCTCAGGCGGCACACAGTATCCGAGAGCCACCGACAGGGCAGGCCCTCGCCCCGCGGCATCATGAGGTGATGACCTCGCTGACCTTCGAGCGCCACTGCGACGAGATCGTCTCCCAGACCGAACGGCTCACGGCCCATGTCCGCGGCGCGGACCTGACCACCCCGGTGGTCACCTGCCCCGGCTGGAACCTGGGCCAGTTGCTGCGGCACGTGGGTGGCGACCACCGCTGGGCGGAGGAGGTCGTGCGGACCCGGGCCGCCGGTCCGGTCCCCGACGACCTGGTCAACGACCTCAGCGCGTACACCGACGAGGACAAGTCCGTCCTGATCCCGTGGCTCACCGAGGGCGCACTGCGGCTCAGCGCCACCCTCCGCGCCGCAGGGCCCGACGCCCGGGCGTGGAACCCCTCGGCGGACCGGCCGGCGCCGGTGGCGTTCTGGGCGCGGCGCATGACGTACGAGACCGTCGTGCACCGGGCCGACGCGGCCCTGGCGGCCGGTGCCCGGTTCGGGCTCGACGGCGATCTCGCCGTCGAGGCGGTCGAGGAGTGGCTGGAGTACTCCACCTTCCCCGAGGCGTTCGAGCCCCGGCCGGACCTGCCCGACCTGCTCGGCCCCGGCCGTACGCTCCGCTTCGACGCGACCGACGCCGGTGCATGGGTCGTCGACCTCACCGGCGAACGGCCCGTCTGGCACCCGGGCGCCGACGGGGCGGCCGCGACCGCACGCGGCCCGGTGGCCGACCTGCTGCTGTACTTCTACAAGCGGCCCGCGCCCGCCGTGCAGACGAAGGGCGACACCGCGCTGCTCGACCTGTGGCGGACCCGCGCGGGTTTCTGGCTGGAGGCGCCCGACGAGTGAGCCGGCCGGCGGACCGCGTGACCACTTTGACGTCACTGTGGAGTGGAGTGCAGACGCTCCACGGAGACCATCCCCGGGGCGGCGTACCAAGGCCGTAGCCCCGAGGTCCCGGCCCCCGGCGGATTTGCCGAACCGGCAAGAGGCTTTGTCGTGTTCGCCAGGGTCCCGCAGGCTTCATGGACGTGGACCGGACGGACCCCGCGCCCGTCCGGGTCCCGCCACTACACCTGCGCATCGGGAGGCGACATGACCGAGACCCACCCCCTCACGGCCGCCGAGTTCTGGGAGGCCCGCTACCGCGACGGCGGCCGGCTGTGGAGCGGCCGCCCCAACAAGCTGCTCGTCCGTGAAGCCGCCGACCTCGCCCCGGGCAGCGCGCTCGACCTCGGCTGCGGCGAAGGGGCGGACGCGGTATGGCTTGCCTCGCGCGGCTGGCGGGTCACCGGCGTCGACGTCTCCCACACCGCCCTGGAGCGGGCCGCCGGACATGCCGTCGAAGCCGGGGTGGGCGACCGCTCCGCCTGGGAACGCCACGTGCTGGGCGAGACGTTCCCCGAGGGCTCCTTCGACCTGGTGAACGCACAGTTCCTCCAGTCGCCGGTCGAGTTCGACCAGCGGCGCGTCCTGCGGCGGGCGGCACAGGCCGTCGCGCCCGGCGGCACCCTGCTGATCGTCATGCACGCCGGCTGGCCGTCCTGGCAGAGCGAGCCGCCCTTCGAGGCGCAGTTCCCGACGCTGGACGGCGTCCTCGATGAACTCGCCCTGCCGGAGACCGACTGGACCGTGGAGACCATGGAGGCGGTGCGCAGTGTGAGCGTGTCGCCCGAGGGCGTGGAGGGCTTCCGGGACGACAACGTCTGGCGCGCGCGGCGCGGGAACGGCTGACCCGGCCCCCAAGGGCGTGCGCCGCAGGGCGCGGGCCCTCGGGTCCGTCGGCGACTGCGGGCCGCCGGTGACTGGTCGCGCAGTTCCCGCGCCCCTCAAGGGGCTACATGCCCCCCGCCTGCGCCGACACCTCGTCCAGCACCTCGCGCGCGACGTCCAGCGCGGCCTCCCGGTCGGCCGGCACCAGCCCGATTCGGGTCCGCCGGTCGAGCAGGTCGGACTCGTCCAGCGCACCCTCGTGACGTACGGCCCACAGGAGTTCGGCGCCGGTGACGGGATGGCCCGCCAGCACGGGTTCGGCGAGACGGGGATGTTCCGCCCCGAGCGCCTGGACGGCCGGTGCCTCGGTGCCGTAGCGCTGGACCAGTCGGCGCGGCGCGCGCAGCGAGCCCAGAGCGTCGGGTGACGCGGCGCCGACGAGGGGCAGGGAGGCGGTGGGGGAGGGACCGGCCGTGAGCCGGTGGGTGGCGACCGCCGCGTCGACGGCGTCCTCGGCCATTCGCCGGTAGGTGGTGAGCTTGCCGCCGACCACCGTGGTCACGCCCTCCGACGAGGTGAGGACCGCGTGCCGGCGGGAGATGTCGGAGGTCCGCGGCGCCCCGGAGCCGGCCGCCGACGCGGTGTCGAGGAGGGGGCGCAGGCCGGCGAACGCGCCGACGACGTCGTCACGCCGGACCGGGACGTCCAGGACCGAGCCGAGGACGTCCAGCAGGAAGCCGATGTCCGTCTCGGGGACTTCGGGCACGTCGGGGACGTCACCCTCGACGGGCTCGTCGGTGAGGCCGACGTAGACCCGGCCGTCGCCCTGCGGCAGGACGAGGACGAAGCGGTTGGTCTCCCCGGGGACAGGGACGTGCAGCCCTGCGGGCAGGGGACCGAGGTGGTCGGAGCGCAGCACGAGATGGGTTCCGCGCGAGGGGCGGATCCGGATGCCGTCCACCAGGCCGTCCGCCCAGACGCCGGACGCGTTGATCACGGCGCGGGCCCTGATCTCGCCCTCCTCGCCGGTGAGTTCGTCGCGGATGCGGGCGCCGGACGCGGTGAGCTCCAGGGCCCTGACGTGGGTCAGGATCCGGGCGCCGCGTGCGGCGGCGGTGCGGGCGACCGCCGTCACCAGCCGGGCGTCGTCGGTGAGCCGGCCGTCCCAGGACAGCAG
Organism: Streptomyces sp. NPDC036764; assembly: GCF_055609385.1. Taxonomy (NCBI): domain Bacteria; kingdom Bacillati; phylum Actinomycetota; class Actinomycetes; order Kitasatosporales; family Streptomycetaceae; genus Streptomyces; species Streptomyces sp. NPDC036764. The sequence continues at coordinate 244,280 of NZ_JBVJPT010000010.1, read as the reverse complement.
GCCGCCGCGCAGGCCCTGGGTGCGCAGGGCGGGGGCGAGGTGCCGGGTCTCCACCGTGGACAGGCGGCGCGGGGCCGGCAGGGTGGCGCGGGCCGTGCGGGCCGCCAGGCGCAGGGCGTCACCGGCCCGGAACCCGGCCCAGGCCAGGGTGGACTGGGCGCGGGAGACCAGCGGCGTCAACGGCAGCACGAACGGCTGGGCACGCACCAGATGCGGTGCCGTGCGCTCCATCAGCACGCCGCGCTCGACCGCGCTCTCGTGGGCCACGTCGAGCTGGGCCGAGGCGAGGTAGCGCAGCCCGCCGTGGATGAGCTTGCTGCTGAAGCGCGAGGTGCCGAAGGCGAGGTCGTGGGCGTCGACGGCGGCCACCGTCAGACCCCGGGCGGCGGCGTCCAGGGCGACCCCGGCACCCGTCGCGCCCAGGCCGACGACCAGGACGTCCACGGCCGGACCGCCGACCGTCTCGGTGAGTTCGCGCGAGCGCCGGGCGGCGGACAGCGACGATCTGGAGGCCGGGGGAGTGACAGGGGTCATGGCGTGAGGGTCCTCTCCAGGATGCTGCGCAGTTCCGCCAGGAAGGCCTCGCTGCTCAGGTCGGCGTCGTCCTCGTCGGTCATGGTCCGCAGCGACAGGGTGAAGGACTGGACGATCAGCAGCAGGGACCGCGCCTGCCGTTCCACATGGCCGGCGCGCACCGAGCCGTCGGTGTGGCCCTCCCGCACGGCGTCCGCGAGCAGGGCGAGAAGCGCCTCCTGGCTCGCGCCCCGGCGGTCGAGGACGTAGGGAAGGAGCAGTTCGGGATCGACGTCCACGATCTTCTGGAAGAGCGGGTGGGCGCGGAAGGACCTCACCCCGGCCACGAGTCCCTCGACGATCAGGTCGCGCGTGTCCGTCCCGGGCCGTCGTTCGGGCATGGCTCCCGTGGCCACCGCGACCCACTCGCGGGTCATCAGGTCCCCCACCAGGGAGCGCACATCGGGCCACCGCCGGTACAGCGTCATCCGGGAGACGCCCGCGCGGCGGGCCACGTCGGTCAGCGTCGTACGGCGGACTCCGACGGCCAGGACACAGTCGCGCACCGCGTCGAGCACCGTGTCGCTGTCCGAGTGGTTGTGACGAATAGGCGTCATGTGTCACAGTGTAACGCCTGCGAGGCCGTCCGGGACACGGCATCGCTCGAATCGACCGGTGAGGACGACAGTCATGGACATGCTGTGGAGCGGCTGGGGCGACCCGGCCAAGGCGGCGCCGCTGCCCGAGACCGTGATCGGCCTGCTGCGCGATCTTCTCGGAGTCAAGCCGCGCACCGCCGGTCCGGTCGCCCTGGAGGACATCGCCGTACCTCAGCCGGGACTCGAACCCGCCGCGCGCCAGGCTCTGTCGGCCGCGGTCGGCGGCGAGGAGCACGTCCGCACCGACGCGGAGACCCGCATCCGGCACACGCGCGGCAAGTCCACGCCCGACCTGCTGCGGATCCGTGACGGCGAGGTGGACGACGTGCCGGCGGCCGTCGTCCTGCCCGCCACCCACGACGACGTCCTCGCCGTGCTGCGCGCCTGCGCCGAACACGGCCTGGCCGTGGTCCCGTTCGGCGGCGGCACCTCCGTCGTCGGCGGACTCGCCCCCTCCCGGCGCGGCGCCTTCGTCGCCCTGGACCTGCGCCGCATGGACGCGCTGCTCGCCGTCGACCCGGTCTCCCGCACCGCCACGCTGCAGCCCGGACTGCGCGGGCCGCAGGCCGAGGCGCTGCTCGCCGAACACGGCTTCACCCTCGGCCACTTCCCCCAGTCCTTCGAGTGGGCGAGCATCGGCGGATTCGCCGCCGCCCGCTCCAGCGGCCAGGCGTCCGCCGGATACGGCCGTTTCGACGAGATGGTCCTGGGCCTGACCGTCGCCACCCCCGAGGGCACCATCGACACCGGCCGGGCGCCTCGCTCGGCGGCCGGCCCCGACCTGCGCCAGCTCCTGCTCGGCTCGGAGGGCGCGTTCGGCGTCATCACCTCGGTGACCGTGCGGATCCGGCCCGTCCCCCGGGCCTGTGTGTACGAGGGCTGGCGGTTCGCCTCATTCGAGGAGGGTTCCGCCGCGCTGCGCCGCCTCGCCCAGGACGGACCGCGCCCGACGGTGCTGCGGCTGTCCGACGAGACCGAGACCCTGATCGGCCTCGCCCAGCCCGACGCCATCGGCGGCTCCGACGCCGCGCAACAGGCCGCGGGCTGCATGGCGATCGCCGGGTACGAAGGCACGGACGAGGACGTCGCCCACCGCAGCGAGCACGCCGCGGCCGTCCTGCGCGACTGCGGCGGAACGCCGCTCGGCGAGGAACCGGGGGAGCGCTGGGCGCACGGCCGCTACTCGGCCCCGTACCTGCGGGACTCCCTGCTGGACGCCGGGGCGTTCGTCGAGACGCTGGAGACGGCGGCCTTCTGGTCACGCGTGCCCGAGCTGTACGCGTCGGTCCGCGACGCCCTCGCGACGACGCTCACCGAGGCCGGCACCCCGCCGCTGATCATGTGTCACATCTCCCACGTCTACGAGAACGGCGCCTCGCTGTACTTCACCGTCGTCTCGGCGCAGGGCGACGACGCGATCGCCCACTGGGAGAAGGCCAAGCACGCCGCCAACGAGGCGATCCTCGGCGCGGGCGGCACCATCAGCCACCATCACGGTGTGGGCACCGACCACCGGGACTGGTACGTCCGTGAGGCGGGGCCCCTGGGCGTCGAGGCACTGCGCGCCGTCAAGCGCAAGCTGGACCCGGCGGGGCTGCTCAACCCCGGCGTCCTCCTGCCCCTCGACTGAGCCCGGCCCACCCGCCGTACGCTCGACCGAGCCCGGCGCCACCGCTCCCGCATGGAGCCCGGCGCCACCGCTCTCGCCCGACCCGGCCGGGTACCACTGCTCCCGGCTCGACCGGGCCGGGTGCCACTGCTCCCGGCTCAACCGCCCGGGTACCACTGCTCCCTGCTCAACCGCCCGGGTACCACCGCTCCCTGCTCAACCCCCGGGTATCACCGCCCCCGCTCGACCGGACGCGGCGCCCACAGTGCCCGCTCCACCACCGTCCTCGCTCACCCGCTCCCCGGCCCTCCCGTCCGGGCCCGCCTCCGGCAGCTCCCTCCCGTCGGCCCGAAAGGCACACCGATGCGACAGTTCACCGCCATCGTCAACCCCACGGCGGGCGGATCCGCCTCCGCGGCCGCGCTGCTGGATGTGGCCCGGCCGCTGCGGGAGGCCGGGGCCGACCTGGAGACCCAGTACAGCCGCAGCCTGGCCCACGCCCGGGAACTGGCCCTGGACGCCGGAGAGCGGGGGCGGGTGGTGCTCGCCGTCGGCGGCGACGGGATGGCCGGCGGCATCGGCGGCGCCCTCAGCGGCACCGACATGGTGCTGGGCCTCGTCCCGGCAGGCCGCGGCAACGACTTCGCCCGCGCGCTCGACCTGCCCACCGACCCGGCGGCGCTCGCCGAGGTACTGCTCCACCACGAGCCCCGGAAGGTCGACACCATCGAGGTCGAGTCGGCCGTCCACGACCGCACCGTGGTCCTGGGGAGCGTGTACGCCGGAGTCGACGCGCTCGCCAACCGGCACGCCAACAACGCCACCCTGCTGCGCGGCGCCGCCTCCTACTACGCGGGCGGGCTGCGCGCCGTCACCACCTGGCGTGCCGCGCGCTACCGGGTCACCGTCGACGGCCGGGAGCATCTGCACATCGGCTACACGGTCGTGGCCGCCAACTCCGGCTACTACGGCTCCGGTCGGCTCATCGCGCCCGACGCCCGTGTGGACGACGGCGTGCTGGAGGTCGTGATGATCCGTGAGGCCCCGCGCCGGCTGTTCTTCGCCCTGATGAACGACCTCAAGACGGGGGCCCACGTCCACCGCCCCCAGGTGGAGATCCTGCGGGGCAAGGAGATCAGCATCTCGGCCGACCGCGAGGTTCCCTACGGCGCCGACGGCGAGGTCGAGGCGAACCTCCCGGTCACGCTCAGAGTCCTGCCGGGGGCACTGCGCGTCCTGTGCTGAGCACGAACGGCGGCCGTCATGTCCGCGAACGGGGCCGGAGAGGGCTCATCCGCGGTCCAGCGGCATTCGCTGTCGCGTGGCGATGAGCTGATCGGCGGCGTCGCCGCGATCGGCCTCGTCGTGGATGAGCAGGGCGAGCAGGGCCGCCACGGGCAGCCCGGCCTCGGCGGGGTGCCGCAGCAGTTTGCCCGGCTCGATCCGGTAGATGTTGGTCCGGCCCTCGCGGACGTGGGACAGATAGCAGTCCCGCTCCAGCTCGGAAATGATCTTCTGGACGGCCCGTTCGGTGAGCCGGCAGTGCGCTGCGATCTGGCGGATGCGGACGTTCGGGTTGTCGGCGATCACCGCCAGTACGCGCGCGTGGTTGGTGAGAAATGTCCATCCGGTGTGCGGCTCAGGGACTCCGTCCATGTGCCAACAATACGGCTGGGTGTTCACGTATACAAATACACGCACTTGATTTCATGTATCTGTTGACGTGTTCGCGAGTTCGGGTCACTCTGGTGTGGAGACGGGGAGCACTTGAGGAGAGGCCGACATGTCCGAGCTCACTTCCTCTGTGCCCGGCCCGGACGGCGACCGGGTCAGTGTGGAGGTACGCGGGGAACTCGACCTCGACACCAGCGAGCGGCTGCGCGGCGCTTTGCGCGAAGCCCTGCGCCGCTCGGTTCGAGGCATCGATCTCGACCTGAAGGGCGTCACGTTCTGCGACTGCGCCGCCCTCAACATCCTGCTGGCACTGCGCCTGCGAGCGCTCAAGCAGGGCAAGACGGTCGTGATCTGCGCCAGTGGTACGGCCTTCGACCGGCTGCTCGCCCTGACCCGGACACGGGAGCTGTTCGCCGCCCCGGACCCCGACGGGCAGGACGCGGCGATCCGGGACGTGCGCGCAGCGGCGCAGGTGTCCGAGGACTTCGTGCAGGACCTGCGGATCGAGGTCGCCCAACTGCGCCGGGCGATGCAGACCCGGCCGACCATCGACCTGGCCCGCGGCATCCTCATGGCCTCCTTCGGTCTGAGCTCCGAGGACGCCTGGACGGTGCTGGTCGAGACCTCCCAGAACACCAACACCAAACTGCACACCCTCGCCGACGACCTGGTCGCCGCCGTGAAGGGCGACCCGCTGCCCGAAGCGGTGCGGGAGCAACTGTCGTCCGCCGTCGCAAAGGTCGGCTCCGCCGGCTCTGCCGCTGGAGCCTCGCGGTTGCGTTGACCGGCGGCGCGACGGCAGGGTTCGGGGTGTGCCTACCTTGTTGATCGTCCATCACACGCCCTCGCCCAACTGCCAGGCCATGCTCGAAGCCGTCGTCTCCGGTGCGACCGCGCCCGAGATCGAGAACGTCGACGTGGTACGGCGGCCGGCGCTGTCGGCCACGGCGTCCGACGTGCTCGACGCCGACGCCTACCTTCTGGGCACCCCCGCGAACCTCGGGTACATCTCGGGCGCCCTCAAGCACTTCTTCGACCAGATCTACTACCCGTGCCTGGACGCGACCCGGGGCCGGTCCTTCGGCTACTACGTGCACGGCGGCAGCGACGTGACCGGAGCGGTGCGGGCCGTCGACTCCATCACGACCGGCCTCGACTGGCGACGCGCCGCGCAGCCCGTGACGGTGACGGGCGAGCCCGGCAAGGCCGACATCGAGGCGTGCTGGGAACTGGGGGCGACACTCGCCGCCGGTCTGACGGACTGACCACGGGTCACCCGGCGTGCGTGGCGGACGGGCCGAACACCGCGGCTCATACGAGGTTTACGAGGCTCATAAGATATTTCTGAGAATTTCTGAGGCGGTTGAACACCACGCGGTCGGCCTCCGTATAGGAGCGGGGGATCTTCATGCCCTGACCGACCACGAGGCGTAGGAGTACTTCCTTGGGACGCAGCACGCGAAGACGCCCAACGGGCGCACGGCGCGCGACTTTTGCAGCGGTCGCGCTGATGTTGGGCGGCGGCGGCCTGGTGGGGGCCAACGTCTATGCCTCGGCGACCGAAGACGGTGGAGCGGACTCCGCTCAGACGTTGTCCTCCCCGGCAGGCACCATCGACTGCCCGGACGTCGGCGACAAGCTGACGGATGTGCCGGACTCGGCCAAGGAGGACGTCGCGAAGGAGCTGGCCCTCCTGGACCAGCAGATCGCAGACGCCTACCAGCGGTTGACGGAGGCGGCGCAGGCGATCCAATCGGACCCCGGCTTCGCCGACAACGCGATCATGAATCCTCTGAAGGAGAAGCGCGGCGCGACGATCGAGCGGATCGCCATCGCCGTGGACCGCGAGGGTGACCGGCCCGAGGGCCTGGACTCCCTCGCCTCCTGCACCTTGCGCGCCCCCGAGAGCGGCGGCGGTGACCAGGCGAACGGAGCCGACGGCGGGGACGGCGCCCAGGACAACGGCGGCGAGAACCAGGACGGTGCCGGCCAGGGCGACGAACAGCAGGGCGACGGCGCGCAGAACGGCGAAGGCGGCCAGAACGGCAACGGCGGACAGGCCGGCAACGGCCCCGTGGCCGCGGACTACGTGGACATCAAGTCCGTACAGCCGAACGTCCAGAGCCCGGCCCTGACGTCCGACGCCTCCCGCGGCACCTTCGCCACTAGCTGCGGCGTCAACGAGAACGGCCTGTTCAACTCGGACAACGTGATCGTGGCCCCCGGCGTCTCCAACGGCGCCCACCACTTCCACGACTACATCGGCAACCAGTCCAACGACGCCTTCGCGAGCGACGAGGACCTGGCGAACGCCGAGACGAGCTGTGTCAACCAGGGCGACAAGTCCACGTACTACTGGCCCGTGATCCGGCTCCAGAACGGCAGCCAGGAACAGGACGCCAACTCGCCCGGCGGCGGCATCGAGGGCAACGCCGGTGAGATCGTCACTCCCAAGGAAGTGACGCTGAACTTCGTGGGCAACCCCCGCAGCAAGGTCACCGAGATGCCGCGCCTGCTGCGCATCATCACCGGTGACGCCAAGGCGTTCATCAACGGCACCGCCAACGCCAACGCCTCCTGGAGCTGCACCGGCTTCGAGGACCGGCAGCTCAAGGACAAGTACCCGCTGTGCCCGCAGGGCAGCGACGTGGTGCGCACCTTCAAGTTCCAGAGCTGCTGGGACGGACAGAACATCGACAGCGCCAACCACCGCACTCACGTGGCGTTCGCCGCGGCGGACGGTAGCTGCGCGAACGGCTTCAAGGCCATTCCGCAGTTGGTGCAGCGGATCGTGTACGACGTCAACGCGCCGAGCCTCCAGGACGGCGGCAAGACGACCCCGCTGTTCGCGGTGGACTCCTTCCCGGAGCAGTTGCACAAGCCGGTCACCGACCACGGCGACTTCATCAACGTCTTCAACGAGGACCTGATGGGCGAGATGGTCGACTGCATCAACGCGGGCCGCAAGTGCGGTGTCGGCGCCGACGAGGGCGGCGACCCGGGCCAGGAGGAGCCCACCGAGGAGCCGACGCAGGCTCCGACCACTCCGCCGGCCGATGACGACAAGCCGGAGCCGGGTAACGGAGGGGACGAGCAGACGGACCCGCCGGCGAACGACGACCCGGCGACCGAGGCCCCCGCCACCGAGGACCCGGCCACCGAAAACCCGGCAACAGAGGACCCCGCGACCGACGACCCCGGTGACGAGGCGCCCGCCACCGACCCGGCGAACGACGACAAGCCCACCGTGTCCAGCACGGTGGCGCCCAAGTCGGACGGAACCCCGTCGGCGGCCACGGGCAACGGTCAGGAACAGGGCGGCTCCGGAGACGACGACGCGAACGCGTCGGGCGGCGCGGCGCAGACCCCGCCCCCCGGCGACGACACGGAGGACAGCCTGGGCACCAAGCCGCAGGCGGTCGGGGGCAACCTGGCGGAGACGGGCACCACGCTGTGGCCGGCCGCCGGCGGCGCCGTGCTCCTCATGGGCGGTCTCCTGGTGCTGGTTCGCGCCAGGCGCAGTGCCCGATGAGGCAACAACGGAACGGCGCGTGAGGCGCTGATGTCCCGCAGGGGCCCGGACCGGTCTTCCCCGGTCCGGGCCCCTCGCGTTCACCGGCTCCTGGCTCCCGGACCTCGCTCCATCGCCCTACGGCCTCTCGCCGGGGACGGACAGGTAGGTCTCGCGCAGCCGGTCCAGCACGGGGTGCTCGGTGGGCAGTTCGGCGTCGTCGATGGCAGCGAGGGCCCGCACGCCGATAGCCGCGTTCGTCGCAAACGCGGCTGCCATGCCCTTGGCCTGTTCCAGGGTGACGGGGGCGATCCGGTGTTCGGCGCGCTGCTGGAGCAACGCCATGGTGACTCCGGGCAGTACCGGAGCCTGTGGCCACACGACCGTGCCGTCCTGGTCGACGAATCCGGCGTTCCAAGTGCTGCCTTCGCTGACGAGTCCGTCGCGTCCGATGAACAGGGCGTCGTCGAATCCGGCGAGCTGGGCGCCGCGCCGGGTGTGCAGGGTGCCGAAGAGACCGACGTGCTTGACCTCGGGCAGGTCCCGCTCGTACGGCATGCTTCTGGCGCGCAGCGGGGCCGGGGGCATCGCGCCGGCACCGCGCACGGTGACCAGGACCTGTGGTTCCGCGGCGTCCGCCAGGTGTCCCATGTCGACCTCGGGGTCGTAGACGGTCACGCGGACGACGCACGGCTGCGTGTGTCCGTCCAGGGCCTGGCGGACGTAGTCGCGGACGCGTCCGGTGTCCAGGTCGGCACCCCACACGGCCTTGCAGTCCTTCGTGAGGCGTTCCATATGCAGCGGCAGGCCGCGAATGCCGCCCTCATCCACGCGCATGGTCGTGAAGTGGCCGACGTTGACCAGGGCCAGGGACAGCAGTTCATCGGGAGAGACTGGCTTTCCGTTGAGTGTCGCCATGCCGCCAGGATGTCAGGCGGTACTAGTCCACGATCGCGCCGCAGGAGATGTTCACGTCCGTCGCGGTGAGCGTGCGGGCCCGGTCGGAGGCGACGAAGGCGGCCACGTCGCCGACGTCAGCGAGGGTCGCGGTCCGGCCGAGCTGGGTCGCGTCGACCAGGCTGTCGACGATGGCCTGCGCGCCGGGGAACCCCGCCGGCAGGGACTCCGGCACGCCACCCGACTTCAGGGTCACGACCCGGATGCCGTGCGGGCCCAGCTCGACGGCCCACTGGCGGCGCAGCCCCTCCAGCGCGTCGAGCGCGATCTTGAAACCGCCGAGGCCGGGCAGCGTCTGCGGCCCACCGCCGCCGAAGGCGAGGATCACTCCCGTGCCGCGCGCGGTCATGTGCCGGGCCGCCGCCCGGGTCGTCAGGAACTGCGACCGCATCGCCGTCACGACGGGCTGGAGGAAGTCCGCCTCCGAGATCTCCATCAGCGGTTTCTGGACGTCTCCGTAGCCGATGGCGTTGAACGAGACGTCGATGCGCCCCGCCCGCGCGGCGACGCCGTCGACGAAGGCGTCCACCGCCGGCTCGTCGCACGCGTCGACCACGGCGGTCTCCGCGTCCCCGCCCGCGGCACGGATGTCCTCGGCGAGCTTGTCGAGCGGCGCGGCGGTCCGTCCAGCGAGGAAGACCCGCGCACCTTCACGGGCGAAGGCGCCCGCCGCCGCCCCGCCGATGGCGCCACCCGCGCCGTACACCACCGCGACCTTGTCCCTGAGCAGCATGATCGATCTCCGTTCTCACCGGCTGCCGGCCGCGGCCGCGCAATGCGGCCCCAGCCCTCTCATCCGATACGTCGGCGCCGGGATCCGGAATTCGACACGCGCGGGCGGATCAAGGTGTGGGGATGCCCGCGGGGCGCGCCGGACGGCCGAGACGGACGGGAACGCCGGGGGAGTACAGCACGCTGACCGGGGCGCTGCTCGGGGACGGCAGTCCGGCCGCCGTGATCAGGTTCTCCTCGCAAGCCAGCAGCTCGGCGCGGTACAGCGGCCACCGGGGGTGGTGGTTGGGCAGGAACGCCAGGGGCTCGGGCCCGCCGAAGAAGGCGTTGTGCATGCCCCAGCGGGCGGTGAGGAAGTGCTCCAGCTCGGTCGGCTCCTCTATGCGTTCGCCGGTGCGCACGGTGATGCGGCTGGACGTGCCGCGCGGGCCGGGCCAGCGCCGGGAACTGGTGTAGGTGACAGTGTCGCCGGACGTGCGGACGTTCATCCGTGACCACAGATAAGGCAGCCGGAAGCCCACGCGTCCCATCACGACCGGGATCAGCCGCGAGGCGTCCATCGACCGGAACACGACCCCGCGCCGCCCGTGCTCGTCCACCGAGTACAGGCGCACATTCGTCTCCGGGAACGTCCCGAGATACGGCACCCCCGGCAGCCGTAGCCAGCCCACGCGATGCATCCGGAAGGCGACCAGCCCGATGTACGTGACCCCGTCGTGCGTGTCCGCGACGGTGCCCCGCGGCAGCAGCGCCGTCACCACGCCGGGGTCGACCGCCCAGTGGATGAACGTGAGGTCCAGCCACTCCTGGGTGAGGAGCGGGGTGCGTATGCCGGCGGGGGCGTCCGGGGTGACGGGCGTGGGTTTCAGCACGACGCCAGGATGACAGAGCCGACTGCGTGGCTCGCGGAACCCCAGGTCAGCGGTAGCGCGCGGTGACGCCGGCGAGGTAGCCGCGGAGCATGAGCCGGGCCTCTTCGAGCAGACCGGGATCACCCTCGGGGTCCTGGCGGAACGCCGCCTGGGCGAGGGCGTCGGCGGTGAGGACCGCGGCATGGCAGGCGCGGGGGAGCGCCTCGTCGTCGTGGGCGAGGCCGAGGGACAGCAGGATGGTCCGGATGCCCTCCGCCATCCGGCGCTTGTGCTCGCGGTCCGCCGCGCGGATCTGCTCGGTGAGACTGCTGCCGAACCACAGGGCCCGGAAGCCGTGCTCGGTGCGGTAGATCGCGGCGTAGGTGTCGATCAGCACGCCGACCGGGTCCTCCCAGCGCTCGGCCGGCGCGGCACGCACCAGGTCGTCCATGGTCGCCTCCAGTCGGGCGAAGTAGCCCGCGGCGAGGGCGTCGACGATGGCGTCCCGGTCGGGCAGGTACTGGTACAGCGAACCGACCGAGACCTTGGCCTCCGCCGCGATCCGGGTCGTCGTCAGCGCCTGTGCGCCCTCGCGGACCAGGACCCGCTCCGCGGCCTCGAGGACCCGGGCCAGCCGGGCCCTGCTGCGCGCCTGCTGGGGAGTTCGGCGCAGCGGTACCTGCCAGGTGCCGCCGGGCTCCGGGGGCGGATCGCCCATGTGCGGCCTCCGAATGTGAACGTGACTTTGTTTCAGCTTTAGGCTAGCGTCGCGCACATGACAGGCTCAAGCTCGGTGCTGGGTCAGGAGCGCGCCGCCGTGGCCGAGGCGTGCCGCAAACTGGGGGCCGAGGGCCTGCTCATCGGCACTGCCGGCAACGTCAGCACACGGGTGGACGACCGGGTCGCGATCACGGCCACCGGCGCGGTGCTCGCCGACCTCACGGCGGACCAGGTGACCGTGGTCGACCTTGACGGAAACGTCGTGGCCGGGACGCTCGAACCCACCTCCGAACTCGACCTCCACCTCGGCGTCTACCGCCGCTACGGCACCGGCGCCGTCGTCCACACCCACGCGCCCATGGCGACCGCACTGTCCTGCGTACTCGACGAACTGCCCTGCATCCACTACCAGTTGCTCGCCCTCGGCGGCTCGGTGCGCGTCGCGCCGTACGCGACCTTCGGCACCCCGGAACTCGCCGAGTCCGTGCTGACGGCACTGGACGGACGCAGCGCCGCACTGATGGCCAGCCACGGCGCGCTCACCCATGCCCCGACCCTGGACAAGGCCGTAGAGCACGCGCTGCTGCTGGAGTGGGCGTGCGGTGTCTACCAGCGCGCGGCCGCCCTCGGCACGCCCCGAGTCCTCGACGAACACCAGCAACTCGCGGTGATCGAGGCCGCGCTCGCCCGGAACTACGGCACCACCCACCCCGTACCACCCGTGCAGGAGGGAAACCGATGAAGGTCGTCACGCTGGGCGTGCATGTGCTGGACGTGCTGGTGCGGCCGGTCGAGGCCATACCCGAGGGCCAGGGCGCCACGCTGGTGGAGGACATCAGGATGACCGCGGCCGGCACGGCCGGCGGAACCGCGCTCACCCTCGCCAAGCTCGGCGCCTCGGTACACAGCGCCGGGGCGATCGGGTCGGACCCCACCGGGGACATGCTGGTCCAGCTCCTCGGCGCGGCCGGCGTCGACACCCGCCACCTCGTCCGCCGCACGGACACCGCCACCTCGGCGAGCGTCCTGCCCATCCGCCCCAACGGCGACCGCCCCTCCCTGCACCTCCTCGGCGCCAACATCACCTACGGCCCCGACGACGTGCCCTGGGACGCCATCGCCGAGGTCGACCACCTCCACCTCGGCGGCCCCGAGCTGATCGGCGTCGACACCGCCACGCGCATTTTGTCGCACGCCAAGGAGCACGGCGTGGCCACCTCGGTGGACCTGCTGGCACCCGGCGTGCTCGGTGGCTTCGAGCAGATCGAGGCCGCGCTGCCGTACGTCGACCACATGCTGCCCAACGAGGACCAGGTCCTCGGCTTCACCGGCGAGCAGGACCTGATCACGGGCGCGCGAAAGCTCCTGGCCGCCGGGGCCGGCCTCGTCGCCGTCACGCGGGGCGGGGACGGAGCGCTGCTGGTGACCCCGGACGGCTCCGAGCAGGTACCCGCCTTCGCGATCGACGTCGTGGACACCACCGGCTGCGGCGACGCGTTCTCGGCCGGCTTCGTCCGCGGCATGGGCCTGGGCCGCACGCCGCACGAGTCGGCCGTGCTGGGCTGCGCTGCGGCCGCCCTGGTGGCGCAGGGGCTCGGCAGCGATCACGGGGACTTCGACCTCGCCGCCGCGGACGCTTTCGCGGCCGGCGGTGCCGGCGGTGTGGTGCAGTCGACCAGGCCGAGCCTGGCGGAGTAGTCGTACTCGGCCCAGGCCATGACGTGGGTGACTTCCGGGAACTGGACCAAGAACTTGATCGGCCGGTCTGCTGGAAGCCCGTTGCCGGAGACGATCCGGCTGGTTAGGTTCGGCGTCATGGCGGATGACGAACTCACGCGCGCCGCGCGACTGCTGGACGCTCAGGCCAAAGCCGAGCGGCTCTTCCACGCGATCGAAGAGCGCGGGCTCGTCGCCCCCGGCGAGCGTGAGCGGGCGGTCAGCGACCGGGTCCGGGATCTCGCGAACGAGCTGTTCGGCACCACCCGGCACTGGCACAAGCGGATCGTCCGGTCGGGACCGAACACGCTGATGCCGTACCGGGAGAACCCACCGGACCGGGTGATCGGCGCGGACGACATCGTGTTCGCCGACTTCGGCCCCATCTTCGAGGAGTACGAGGCCGACTTCGGCCGGACCTTCGTGCTCGGCGGCGACCCGGTGAAGCACCGGCTGCGTGATGACCTGCCGGAGATCTTCGCGTCCGGCAAGCGTTTCTTCGCCGATGACGCCGACATCACCGGCAAGGGGCTGTACGCCGAGGTGGAGCGGCTGGCCGCCGAGGCCGGCTGGGAGCTGGGCGGCTGGCATGCCGGGCATCTGGTCGGCGAGTTCCCGCACGAGTGGATCGACGGCGCCGACGTGGAGTCGTACATCGCACCCGGCAACGACACACCGCTGCGCCGGACCGACAAGGCCGGCCGTGCCTGCCACTGGATCCTTGAGATCCATCTCATCGACCGCGAGCGAGAGTTCGGCGGCTTCCACGAGGAGCTCCTCACCCTCGGCTGACCTGCTGCGGCGGCCCGGTGCCGTCAGTCGTCCCGGTGGCTGACGATGTTGAGGACGTTGCCGTCGGGCGCGCGGACGAGGAACCTGCGCAGGCCCCAGGGCTCGTCGGTCAGCGGGTGCACGATCTCGTATCCCTGGCGGAGTGCTTCGGCGTAGGCAGGGTCGACGCCCGCGCCGACGCGGACCGAGACCGCGGCGAGCTCGGGCGCGGTCGCGTCGCGGGTCACGAGCTGGATCTGCGCCCGCCCGTCGGGTGTCCGGTAGCGGGCGACCCAGCCCATGTCGAAGTCCTCGACGCTCAGGCCGAGATAGCCGGTGTAGAAGTCGCGTGCGGCGGCGATGTCGGGGACGTGGAGGTTGGGCGTGATGCCGGTGGGCTCCATCGTGGTTCCTTTCCGGGCCTGTCTGGCGTGCCCCCGACGCTACGCTTCAGCCGCCCCTCAGGCGTGGACCGGCGCCCGCTCGTCGAGCAGGCCCTCGTCGCGCGGCCCGCTCCACACCTGTGCCGGGATCTCCCTGTCGAACGCCGCCGTATCGCGCCGTACCTCGTCCGCGGTTCGCATGCCGACCACGATGCCCGCGACGGCCGGGTGACACAGCGGAAAGGCCACCGACGTGACCCGGAGGCCGCCGGAATCAGTTTGATTCGACGGTCAGTTGAGGGCCGTCTCCATGTCCGCCTGCCAGTAGGTGACGCTCAGGGCGCTGTCGTAGTAGACGCCCTTGGCCGGCAGGGAGGGCGTGGCCGACGGGCCGCCGTCGCTGTTCGGGGTCCTCGCCTGGAAGGCGATCGTGAGCTTGCGGCCGGTGTCACCGCCCGTGCCGCTGCCGTCGGCCGCGCTGAGCAGGACGCCCGCGTAACCGGAGGCCCCGGGCTCCAGCGTCGTCACGGCCTGCGGCTTGGTGTCCTCGATCGCCTGCGGCACCCACTGCATCTCGTCGAAGCGCAGCACCGGGTAGTACATCAGGCCGCACGGCTTCGAGCCGGTGTTGGTGACCGTGAGCAGCATGTGGTTGAGCGGACGGGACACCGGCTGGGCCTTGGTACGGGTGTTGGAGCCGTTGCAGATGGCCAAGTCGCCCGGGGCGTCGTCGTCCTCGCCACTCTTGCCGGCGCTGCCACCGGAGCCGTTCTGCGTCGAGCCGCCGGCCTGGGACGACTGGCCCGAGGACTGTCCGGAACCGGAACCGGTGTTCCCGGAGGACTGGCCCTGGGACGACTGGTCCTTTGACGACTGGTCCTCAGCCGGCTTCGACACGTCCGACGTCGCGGTCGGCGACCCCGACTGCGCGGAGCCCTCGTCGCGAGTGCCGGATCCGTTCTCGCAGGCGGTGAGGGCGAGAGCGGTCAGGGCGGCGCCGGTGGCGGCGAGGAGGCGGGCGTGGCGGAGCGTGCGCATGGCTGATTCCTTGTCCGTGCAAAGGGATTGAACGCAGCCGCTCGACCGGTTGCCGGGAGCGGCGTGCTTGGATGACCAGAGCATGATCCGTGTCCCGTCCCAACCGCCACGTCCGGCCGGCGATCAGGGACACTGGAACGGCTGGAACGCGTCTGACCTGGACAAACGTCCGTCCCCTGGAACGGGGGAATGGGACATGGGGGATGGAGGAACGGTGTCGGAAGGCACTGCGGCGGCCGATTTCGCGGCACTTCTACGGCAGTTGAAGGACCGCTCGGGGCTCAGCTACGGCGTCCTCGGCAAACGGCTGCACATGAGCACGTCGACGCTGCACCGGTACTGCAACGGGGATGCCGTGCCCACGGACTACGCGCCCGTTGAGCGGCTCGCCCGGCTGTGCAAAGCCTCGCCGGACGAGTTGGTGGAGCTGCATCGGCGATGGGTGCTGGCGGATGCGCTGCGGGGGAGAAAGGGGGCGGAGAACGCGCCGGGTGCGCCGACTCCGTCCGATGATCCGGCGGTTGTCCCCGACGCCGCCCCTGAGATCGTGCCCGCTCCCGGCGACAACCCCGACACTCGCGAAACCCCTGGCCCCCTTCAGTCCGACCCTCCGGACCGCCCCCGCCTCCACCGCCGCACCGCCGTCCTCGCAGGGACCGGTCTGGCCGTCGTCCTGGGCGCCGTCGCGCTGGCCATGAGTGTGCCGTCGGGTGGGGAGCAGGGCGACGAGGGCCGGGGCAGTGCCGTCGGCGCCGCGGCCTCGAAGGGTCCCTCCAGCCGTCCGACGAAGACCGAGCCGAGTGCGTCGGCGTCGCCCTCCAAGAGCACCGAGCCCGACGAAGCCAACTCCCCGTCTCCCTCAGCGACTCCGAGGCGGAGCACCGGCAACAGCGGCGCCGGCACGGCCGACAAGCCGGACACCAAGCCTCCACTCACCGTGAACACCAAGCCGTACGCCTGGGAGGGCCCCTGCTCCCAGCACTACCTGATCGACCGGCCCGCGACTGATGTCGGCCCGCCGCCGGTGGAGCAGGACGCGCCGGCCTGGGTCGGGGCCCACAAGGCGGTGTCGGCCGGAGAGCAGTTGCTGAGGCTGACCGTCCAGGGCACGGGGGAGGACACGGTGGTCGTCGACGGCCTGAAGGTCCGCGTGGTCGGCAAGGACACGCCACCGGCCTGGAACGACTACGTGATGGGCGTCGGATGCGGAGGCAATGTGCCGACCCGGCCCTTCACGGTGGCACTCGACGGCGCCCGGCCCACCGTCGTCGCCGGGGCCGGGCAGCGGGACTTCCCGTTCAAGGTGAGCGAGTCGGACCCGGAGGTCTTCGAGGTCACGGCGGACGCCTCGGCGTACGACGTGCGGTGGTATCTGGAGCTGGCCTGGTCCAGCGGCGACCGCAAGGGCACGCTGGTCGTCGACGACGACGGGAGGCCGTTCCGGACGAGCGGCAACAACGGGCGCCCGGCGTACGAGTTCCCGCTCGGCGGCGAGGAGTGGCTGAAGTCCGCGGGAGGATGAGCGAGGAGCCGGCCAACGGCGCGCGGCGGACGGCCCCGGTGCGTGCCGAACCTGCCGGTGTCCCGCCCGGCGGTCCGTGCCGGTGCGTGCCGAATCTGCCGGTGTCCCGCCCGGCGGTCCGTGCCGGTGCGTGCCGAACCCGCCGGTGTCCCGCCTCTCAGACGGCTCGCCCGGCTCGTCCCTCACCCGACGACATGTCCTGGCGTCCGACGACGGAGAGCAGTTCGAGTCGGGCCGCGCCCTCGGTGCCCGGTGGCGCCGTGAACCACAGCAGCCGCTGGTGGCCGTCCTCGCTGAACAGGCTGTGGCAGTCCACCTCGATCACGCCGAGGGTGGGGTGGACGATCCGCTTGTGGTCGGCGCGACGTACGCGCACGTCACGGGTGTCCCACAGCGTGGCGAACTCCTCGCTGGCGCGCCGCAGGCGGGTCACGATCCGGTCGATCTCCGCGTCCCGGCCGTGCCGGGCGGCCACCGCCCGCAGGTCCGCGACGAAGACGGCGGAGTGGTGCGGGTGGTCCTCGGCCGGATACAGGTCCCGCGAGGCCGGCTCGGTGAACCAGCGGTAGAGGAACCCGGTCGTGGGACCTCCCGCCGCCGGGTGCGCTCCGACCAGGGCCATGCCCAGCGCGTTCTGCGCCAAGGTCTCGTGCAGAGCGGTGATGACCATCGCCGGCGTCGTGGTGAGCCGGTCGAGGAGGCTGAGCAGACCCGGTTCGACGTGAGCGGCGGGGCCGTGCGCGGCTGGGGGTATGCGGCGGTCCGCCAGGTGGAACAGGTGATCGCGCTCATCCCTGTGCAGCCGCAGCGCGCGGGCCAGGGCGGCCAGCGTCTGGTCGGAGGGCTGGGCGCCACGGCCGCGCTCCAACTCGGTGTAGTAGTCGGCGGACAAGCCCGCCAACTGCGCCACCTCCTCGCGGCGCAGACCGGGCACCCGGCGCCGAGGCCCGGCCGTGAGCCCGACATCGCCGGGCCGCACGCGGGCCCGCCGGGACTTGAGGAACGCGGCGAGTTCGGAGAGGTTCACGCCCCCATCCTGCCTTCGCCCGCCCCGCTCACCCAGGGGATGGCGACCCCTGGGTGAGCGCAGCCCTGGTCGCGGGCGTGCACTCGGCCGAGGGTGGAGCTCGCAAGTGCTGTTTGTGGAAACCGAGTCGAGAGAGTCCGACCATGCCGTTCGCGAACTTCAAGGTCCCCGCCGGGACACTCACCACCGAGCAGATGGAGCAGATCGTCACCACCGCCACCGAGTTGTACGTCGACATCTACGGCGAGCGGGCCCGGGCCACCACCCTGGTGCTCGTCGAGGAGGTTCCCGACGGCGGGTGGGGCATCGGCGGGGAGGTCCTGACCCTCGCCGGGCTTCAGCAGGCCCCGGGGAGCTGACCTCGGTCTCACACGGTGGCGAGGGACACCTCGGTCGACTTGAACAGGACGGTGACGGCGGAGCCGGCTGCCAGTCCCAGTTCTCCGACCGCGTCCGCGGTGATCGCGGCCGTCACCTCGCCGCCGTCGACCGAGACCCGCACCGAGGCCATCGCGGCACCCCTCGCGACCTCGCGCACAGTGCCGGGCAGCCGGTTGCGGATGGACAGCCCCTCCACCGGGCCGGTGGCCAGCGCGACCTCCGTCGCCTTGACCAGGGCCTGTACGGCGGAGCCCGCCGCGAGGCCCAGATCCCTGACCGCGTCGACGGTGATGGCGGCGGTGACGTCCTGACCCCCGTCGAGGCGGACCTTGACCGTCGCCATGGCCTCCCCCGGGGTGACGGAGGTGACGGTGCCGGGGATCTGGTTGCGGATGCTCAGGCTCATGGTCGTACGCCTCGCAGGGTATGGGGTGTTTCTCCCCGTTGGGGATGATGTGCGGTCAACGGTAGTCCGGCAGGCACGCGGCCTACGGGAACCCCGTCGCAACCGCGAGGCGAAGGCGCTGCCCGCCCTCGCAGAACCGGGCGCGCCACCTCTCACGCCGGGTACGCGTGCGTCTGGGTCGCCTTCACCGTCGCCCACACCGTGGCTCCGGGACGCAGGTCGAGCTCGGCGGCGGCGATCGTCGTCAGGTCGGCGGCCAGCGGCAGTCCGCCCGTGAGGTCGGCGCGGATCTGGTCCCCGTGGGTCTCCAGGCCGGCGACCTCGCAGCGCCAGAGGTTGCGGGCGCTGGAGCCGGTCGGGCGGTCACGGTGCAGGGTGACGGCACCGGGCGGGAAGGCGACGAAGGCCGGGCCGGTGAGTTTCTCGGTGGTCGTGATCGCGGCACCGCCGTCGACCCGGACCACATGCCCTTCCGCCTCACCCCGGTAGAGGTTGAGTCCGACCAGGTGCGCGATGTAGTCGGTGCGCGGATGGCGGGCGATGTCCGACGGCGTGCCCTCCTGGACGACATGGCCGTCCTCGATGACGACCAGCCGGTCGGCCAGCACCATGGCGTCCAGCGGGTCGTGCGTGACGAGTACGGCGACCGCCTCGAAGTCGGCCAGATGGCGGCGGAGCTGGGCGCGGACGTCGAGGCGGGTGCGGGCGTCGAGTGCGGCGAGCGGCTCGTCGAGCAGCAGCAGCCGGGGGTGGGTGGCCAGCGCGCGGGCGAGGGCGACACGCTGGGCCTGGCCGCCGGAGAGCTTGCGCGGCTTGCTCGCGGCATGCGCGGCGAGACCCATGCGCTCCAGCCACTCGGCGGCCTGGGCGCGGGCCTCCGCCTTGGTGGCTCCGTGACAGCGCGGCCCGAAGGCCACGTTGTCCAGCGCCGACAGATGCGGGAAGAGCAGGTAGTCCTGGAAGACGACCCCGACCGGCCGGGACTCCGGCCGCGTCCGCTGCAACTCGGCGCCGTCCAGTCGGAGGTGACCGTCGGACAACGGCACGAGACCGGCAAGGGCCCGTAGCGCGGTCGTCTTGCCCGCGCCGTTGGGACCGAGGAGCGCGACCACTTCGCCGGGTGCGGCGGTCAGGGCCACGTCCAGTCGGAAGGTGCCACGCTCCACCACCAGTCGGGCGTGGAGGCCCTCACCGGTCCCGGTGGGAGCCTCGACGGTGGTCTGCTCGGTGTCGGTCATGAGGCGGTCATCCATCGGTCACGCAACCCGGCCAGCACCGCGATCGACACGGCGAGCAGCACCAGGCTGAGGGCGATCGCCGCTTCGGGGTCGTTCTGGAGGGCGAGGTACACGGCTAGCGGCATGGTCTGGGTACGGCCCGGGAAGTTGCCGGCGAAGGTGATCGTCGCGCCGAACTCGCCGAGCGCGCGGGCCCAGGCGAGGACGGCACCGGCGGCGATGCCGGGGGCGATCAGCGGCAGGGTGACACGGCGGAACGCGGTGAAGCGGGAGGCGCCCAGAGTCGTGGCGGCCTCCTCGTAGCGCGGGTCGGCGGCACGCAGCGTGCCCTCCACGCTGATGACGAGGAACGGCATCGCGACGAACGCCTCCGCCACCACCACACCCGCCGTCGTGAACGGCAGTGTGACCCCGAACCAGTCGTCCAGCCACCTGCCCACGACGCCGTTGCGGCCGAGCGCCATCAGCAGCGCCACACCGCCGACGACCGGCGGCAGGACGAGGGGCAGGGTGACGAGGGCCCGTACGAGACCGCGCCCCGGGAACTCCACCCGGGCCAGCAGCCAGGCCAGCGGCACCCCGATCACCAGGCTCACCGCGGTCGCCGCCGTCGCACAGAGCAAGGAGAGCTGGAGCGCCTGCCACACCTCGGAACTGGTCAGCAGGTCGGGCATGTTGCGCCACGGGGCGCGAATGAGCAGGGCGACGAGCGGGAGGACCAGGAAGGCCAGGCCGATCAGGGCGGGCAGGAGGAGCGGCAACGGGGCGCCCCCGCGAACGCGACGGCCCTCGTGGAGTCCTCGGTGCCCGCGGACGCGGCCGCGCCGCGGGCCACCGGTCAGGGTGTCCGCGGCGTCGGCCTTGTCCATGGAAGGGCCGGTCACGGCTTCAGGAACCCGGCCTCGTTCAGGACCTTCTGGCCCTGGGCGGACTGCACCAGCGCGATGAACGCCTTGGCGGCCTCGGTGTTCTGCGACTCCTTCAGCACGGTGATCGGGTAGTCGTTGATGGCGTCGGCGGACTCGGGGAACTCCACGCCCTCCACCTTGTCACCGGCCGCCTTCACATCGGTCTTGTAGACGACCGCCGCGTCGGCCTCCTTGAGTACCACCTTGTTCAGGGCGGACTTGACGTCCTCCTCGTAGGAGACCGGTGTGAGCTTCAGCTTGCCGGCGTCGATGGCCTTCTGGGCGGCGGCACCGCACGGCACCGTCTTGTCGCACAGCACGACCTTCAGGTCCGACCCGGTCAGGTCCTTCAGGGAGGTGATCTTGTCGGGGTTGCCGGGCAGGGTCGCGATCTCCAACTGGTTGCGCACGAAGGTCGCGGGCGTGCCGGAGGCGTCCCCGGCATCCGTGACGATCTTCATCGTCTTCGGGCTGGCGGAGGCGAAGACATCGGCGGGCGCGCCGCCGGTGATGCTCGCGGCGAGCGCGTCGCTGCCGCCGAAGCTGAAGGTCACCTTCGTGCCCGGGTGCTCCTTCTCGAACTCCTTGCCCAGCGTTGTGAAGCTCTCCTTCAGCGAGGCCGCCGCGAACACGGTCACCTCGCCGGACGGCTTCGCCGAGGCGGAGTCCGACGCGGCGGAGTCCGACGAGGACGAGGGGTCCGAGTCGGAGGACGAGCAGGCGCTCAGGGCCAGCAGCGCGGCGGCGCCTGCGCCGGTCACCTTCAGCATCCGGCGGGTCCGGCGCACGGAACGGGTCATCACGGGTCCACTCCCTCTGGTCCTGACGGACTCAGCCACGGTCTTGCGACCTTGTTCAAGGCCTTACGACCTCGTTCGGGTCCTGCGGTGTCTACGGCCGTTCGACGACCACATTGGTCGACTTGATCACGGCGACGGCAGGGATGCCGGGCTCCAGCCCGAGCTCCTCGGCCGACTCAGGGCTCACCATCGCCACCACCCGGAACGGCCCTGCCTGCATCTCCACCTGAGCCGACACATCACCGAGGGTCACATCGGTGACGATGCCGGCGAACCGGTTGCGGGCCGAGGAGCCGGTGGACTCCCGTTCGGCCCGGTGCAACTGCCGGGCGTAGGCGGCGAGCGCCGGGCCGGGGATGATCCGGTGGCCCAGCCCGTCGCGTGCGGCGGTCAGTTTCCCGCCGTCCACCAGACGCCGCACGGTGTCGGCACTCACGCCGAGTAACGCTGCCGCGTCACCGATCCGGTAGGTGTGCATGCGCTGATGATACTGCCGCAGATGCGAGGGGAAAGTCTCTTGTCGCTTTGCATGAGCCGGATCATCCATGGACTGGCATGGCATGTGCGTTTGTACGGGAGCATTGCTTGGGTACGGTCATCCAGGAGGTGGTAGCCCGTGAGTCAGTCCCTCGCCGCTGCCTGTACGACCGCCGGACCGGCGGCGCAACTCGTCCTCGCCGGAGACCTGGACCGGCCGGCCCGGCTGACGGTGTCCGATCTGCGCGGCTGGCCCCAGCATCGGGCCGAGGTCGCCTTCGAGTGCGCGACCAGCGGCATCCAGCGCCACCGCTTCACCGGACCGCTCCTGCACGACGTGCTCATGGACGCCCGTCCCGTCTTCGACGCCGCGCGCCGCAAGGACCGGCTGCGCTTCCTGATCGCGGTGCGCGGCGCCGACGGCCACCGCGCCCTGCTGTCCTGGGCGGAGATCGACCCGGACCTCGGCCGCGCCCCCGTCCTGCTGGCGGTCGCCATGGACGACACCCCGCTCGACCGGGCCGGGTCCCAGCTCGTCCTGCCCCAGGACCGCTGCGGCGCCCGCTACATCAGCGGCATCGAGGCGATCCACGTGGACGGCGGTTACCGAGCCTGGGGCTGACGGCGATGCAGCAGGGCCCCTCGCTCAGGTCACGCCCGCGTCCCGCAACCCCAGCCACACCCGGTCCCGGGTCAGCGGGACCTCGGTGAAGCGGACGCCCGTCGCGTCGCGCAGGGCGTTGGCGAACGATTCGGCCGCCCCGCTGCCTCGCCTGCGACGGGTCCTGGGCCCGCACCGCGCAGGCGCTGCACCTGCACGTCAACACCGTCCGTTACCGCATCCAGCGCATCGAGTACTTCACCGGCCGCGACCTGTCCCGCCTCGCCGACCGCCTCGACCTGTGGGCGGCCCTGCTGCCGGTCGTGACCGGCGGGCCCGGTGGGTAGGCCCATCGGAACCCCGGGAGGACCCGCATGCAACTACGCCGGCTCGAATACCTGGTCGCCCTCGCCCGCTAACGTCACTTCGTCCGCGCGGCCGCCGCCTGCTACGTCTCCCAACCCTCCCTGTCGGCGGCGATACGGCGGTTGGAGCACGAACTGGGCGTGCCGATCGTGCGCCGGGGCAGACGCTACGAGGGCCTGACTCCCGAGGGCGAGGTGGTGCTCGCCTGGGCGCACCGCATGCTCGCCGAACGGGACGGCTTGCGCCAGGAGTTGTCATCCCTGCGCGGCGGCCTCACCGGCACGCTCCGTCTCGGCGTCGTTCCCACGGCACTGCCCGCCGCCTCCCTCCTGACGACCCCCTTCTGCGAACGGCACCCCCGAGCCCGCGTCAGCATCGAGTCGCTGTCCTCGGCCGACATCACCGACGGGCTCACCGAGTTCGAGCTGGACGCGGCGATGACGTACCTCGACGACGACACGCTCGGCGACCTGCGTCGACTACCCCTGTACGAGGAGCGGTACGTGCTGCTTACGCCGTTGGACGGCCCGCTCGCGAGCGCCGGTGCGGCGAGCTGGTCGCAGGCCGCCGCCCTCCCGCTGTGCCTGCTGAACTCCCGTATGCGCAACCGCCGCATCATGGACGAGTGCTTCGCCGCCGACGGCGCCACCGCCGCCCCCGCGATCGAGTCGGACACCGTCGCCGGCCTGTACGCGCACCTTCCCCGGGGCCGCTGGTCGAGCGTGATCTCGCACGCCTGGCTGCACATGTTCGGCGTACCGGAGGGGATGCGGGTGGTTCCGCTGGCAGGGCCCGCGCACGGACCGAGGGTGGGGCTGGTGACCGGCCCTGACGACCCGCCCTCCGTCCTCGCCGGAGCCCTGCTGGCGGTGGCGCGGGAGGCCGGAGTGCGGGAGGCGCTGGACGCACTGCTGCGGACGTATCTCGATGCTCACGACCGCTGATAGCCGTCGGCTGTACAGGCATAGCAAAGTTCGCTTTGACCAGGGCATTCCGCGGCGAGGATCGTGAACCGCACCTTCTAGCAACGCCAGTTGAGGAGCCGTGACATGGCCAAGGTGCTCTGCGTCCTGTACGACGACCCCGCCGACGGATACCCGACGACGTACGCCCGCGACGACCTCCCCGCCATCGACCACTACCCCGGCGGCCAGACCACCCCCACCCCTGAGGCCGTCGACTTCACGCCCGGCCACCTCCTCGGCAGCGTCTCCGGCGAACTGGGCCTGCGCGACTACCTGGAGAGGGCCGGCCACACACTCGTCGTCACCTCGGACAAGGACGGCGACGGGTCCGTCTTCGACCGTGAACTGGCCGACGCGGACGTGGTCATCTCGCAGCCCTTCTGGCCGGCGTACCTCACCGCGGAGCGGATCGCCGCCGCCAGGAACCTCAAGCTGGCTGTCACCGCGGGCATCGGCTCGGACCACGTCGACCTCGACGCGGCCATCGCGCACGGGGTGACGGTCGCCGAAGTGACGTACTGCAACAGCATCAGCGTCGCCGAGCACGTGGTGATGACGACGCTGTCCCTGGTGCGCGACTACCTGCCCTCCCACCAGGTCGTGCTGGACGGCGGCTGGAACATCGCCGACTGCGTGGCCCGCTCGTACGACCTGGAGGGCATGCACGTCGGCACGGTGGCCGCCGGGCGGATCGGCCTGGCGGTGCTGCGCCGGCTGGCCCCCTTCGATGTGAAGCTGCACTACACCGACCGGCACCGGCTGCCGCGCGAGGTGGAGGAGGAGCTGGGGCTCACCTTCCACGCGACGACCGCCGACATGGTGCCGCACTGCGACGTCGTCACGATCAACGCACCGCTGCACCCCGAGACGGAGGGCCTGTTCGGCGACAAGCTGCTGGCGACGATGAAGCGCGGCGCGTATCTCATCAACACGGCCCGGGCGAAGATCGTGGACCGGGACGCCGTGGACCGCGCCCTGCGCAGCGGCCGGTTGGCCGGTTACGGGGGCGATGTCTGGTACCCGCAGCCCGCTCCCGCCGACCACCCGTGGCGCAGCATGCCGCACCACGGCATGACCCCGCACATCTCGGGCTCCTCCCTGTCGGCGCAGGCACGCTACGCCGCCGGCACACGCGAGATCCTGGAGTCCTGGTTCGCGCAGCGCCCGATCCGCGACGAGTACCTGATCGTCGACGGCGGAGCCCTCGCCGGGACCGGCGCACACTCCTACTCGGTCGCCAAGTGACCCCGGAGGCCACCTCCCGGCGCCCTCACACGCGGTCGATGTGCACGTTCGTCGACTTCACCCGGGCGGTGGCCTCCATCCCCACCTCCAGCCCCAACTCCTCCACGGCTTCCCGCGTCAGCAGCGACACCAGCCGGTGCGGTCCGGCCTGGATCTCCACCTGGGCCGCCACGTCACCCAGCTTGATCGCGGTGACGATGCCCGGAAAGGCGTTGCGGACCGAGGTGTAGGAGGCGTCCTCCTCACCGCTGCCGCCCTTGGCGAGTTCCACCGAGAAGGCGGCCAGGTCCTTCCCGTCGATGAGCCGCCTGCCGCTCTCGTCGCGATGGGTCGCCACCCGCCCCGCGTCCGCCCACCGCCGCGCGGTGTCCGGACTGACGCCGAGCAGCCGCGCGGCCTGGCCGATCGTGTATGCCTGCATGCAGGCCAAGATAGGTCAGGGGCGTGGGTGGTCTGTGCAGGAGGGACTCTCACGGGCGGGGGCGTCCGCCTGTGGCTAGCCGTGCAGCTCGCGGTACGCGACGACGGCCCCGGGGTGCAGTGGCACGGGGCCGGTCGAGATCAGGCTGCGGGCGTCCAGGAACTGGGTGCCGAGGGCCGAGGTGGGGACGAGGTGGGTGGCGCGGCGGACCAGGACGTCGGTGAGGGCGGCTGCGATGGGGGAGGGCAGGTCGGGGCGGCACAGGAGCAGGTTGGCGACGCCGATGGTGGTCACCTCGGGCGTGCCCCGGTACGCGCCCGCCGGCACCGTGACCGCTTCGAGGCCCGGTCCGGAGGGTTCCGCGCCGGCACGCAGGCGGGGGAGCAGCGCGGCCAGCGGCAGCAGGCGTATGCCGTGCCGGGCGCCGAGCCCGGAGAGCGCGGGCAGCGGCAGGCCACCCGACACCAGCAGGGCGTCGATCGTGCCGTCGCGCATCGCGCCCACCGCCTGCGGCAGCAGCAGGCGGCGGACCTGCACGTCGGAGCCGGGGGTCAGTCCCGCGGCACGCAGCAGGCGGTCGCCGAGGACGGCACCGCCGGACGCGGGCGCGCCCAGCGAGACCGTGTGCCCCGCCAGGTCGGCGACCGTGCGGATCGGAGCGTCCGCACGCACCGCGAGTTGGAGATAGTTCTCGTACACCCGGCCGATGGCCCGCAGCGGGACCGGCCGGCCGAACGGTGCCGAACCGTCGTACGCCGCCCACGCGATGTCGGCCAGGGACAGCGCCACGTCGGCCCGGCGCGCCTGAAGCATGCGTATGTTGTCCACGCTGGCCTCGCTGTTCATCACCTCGCAGGACAGCCGGGGGTAGGCCGCCCGCACCTGGTCGGCGAGGAGTCGGCCGAAGGCCGCGTAGAGGTTGCCGGACTCGCCGGTCGCGATGCGCAGCCTGCCTTGCGGGCCACGGTCCGTGCGCCGGGTGTCGGCCGTCCCGGCGGCGGCGAGCAGTCCCGTGCAGGCCATGCCGACGGCGGCGCGCAGGGCCGTGCGGCGGGCCGGGCCGGTCATGGCGTACGGCCCTTCGCCGTGGATGTCGTCCGCTCATCGGCGCGTGGAAGTACGACCCTGACCCGCAGGCCCTGCGGTTCGGCCGACGTGAACTCGACGTGTCCGCCACGCCCTGCCACCAACTGCTCGGCGATCGCGAGGCCAAGGCCGCTGCCGCGAACGTCGCGGTTGCGTTCCGAGCGCCAGAACCGGGTTCCCGCCTGCGGCAGTTCCGCCGCGCCGAGCCCCGGACCGTCGTCCCGCACCTCGAACACCGCCTGCGGGCCCTCGGTGAAGCAGCGCGTCTCGACGCGGGCGCCGCTCCCGGCGTACTTGATCGCGTTGTCCAGGAGGATGTCGGCGACCTGGGCCAGTTCACCCTCCGTGCAGGCCATGAGGACGAGAGGGCCTGGGACGTGGTCGAGGCGGACGCCGGCCTGTCGGGCCACCGGGTGCCAAAGCCGACCCTGGGCCTCGGCGACCCCGGTCGCGTCGCAGCACGCCTGTGGTGCGTCCGTCACGGCCAGCTCGCCCGCGCGGTGCTCGGCGTTCGCGAGGGCGAGCAGGTCGTCCAGGAGGTGCTCCATGCGTTCCAGTTCGGCGGTCACCCCCGTGTACGTGCGGGTGGCCGAGTCGGGCAGGCGGAGCTGGAGGGAGTCGATGCGCAGGCGCAGCGCGGCGAGCGGATTGCGCAGTTGGTGCGAGGTGTCGGCGACCAGACGGCGCTGCTGTTCCAGCGCCGTGGTCACGGCGTCGGCCATGCGGTTGAAGCCGGTGGCGAGCTGCCGCAGCTCGGGCGGACCGCCGCCCCGGGCGTGCTCGGCCGGCAGCCCCGCCGCGAGCGCGCCCACCGCACGGTCCAGATGGTGCAGGGGCCGTACGACCCACCGCGTGGCGGCACGGGCGAGCAGCACGCAGGCCACGGCGAACAGGCCCGCCCCGGCCAGGACCAGTGCCCAGCGCAGGGCGATGTCGTCGGCGGCCGCCCGCACCGAGGCCCGCAGCACCACGGCGCCGGACACCCGGGTGCCGGTGCCCACCGGGCGGGCGAGCAGTTGGTCGCCCCGGGACCAGGGGCGCAGCGTACCCCCGGGCGACACGCGCTGGTTGCGCAACGCCGCGTCGACCAGCCCGGCGACGACCGGGTCCGCCGCGCGCAGACCGCCCGCCTGCACCACGGGTTCGCGGCGGGCGTCGACGACCACGACCCCCTCGCCGTACAGCTCCGCGTACCTGCTCACCTCGGCGGTCAGCGCCCCGGTGTCGCCGCTCTCGGCGGCCTGCTCGGCCAGACCGGCGAAACGGTCGAGGTCGCCGGTGCGGGCCGCGACGAGCTGCTCGGTGCGCTGGGTGGCGGTGACGCCGAGCAGGGGCACGGCGAAACCGGCCACCGCGAGTACCGCGAAGGCCAGGACGACGGTCAGCACCCGAGTGCGCATGGGCCGGGATCAGCAGCCGAACCGGTAGCCGAAGCCGCGGATCGTCGTCAGCACTTGCGGGCGGCCGAGTTTGGCCCGCAACTGGGTGAGATGGACGTCGAGCGAGCGGGACACCGCCAGATAGGCGTCGCCCCACACCTCGTCCATCAACTGCTGGCGGCTGACCGCCGTACCGGCCCGGCCCGCGAGCGCCGCCAGCACCGCGAACTCCTTCGTGGTCAGCCGCACCTCCGCACCGCCCACCGTCACCCGGCGTGCGTCGAGATCGACCTCGACGTCACCGGCACGGACCGTACGCGACTCAGGCGCCGCCGGCGCGGTCGGGGTGGCGGCGCGGCGGGTGACTGCCTCGATCCGGGCCAGCAGCTCGGCCAGCCGCACCGGCTTGACCAGGTAGTCGTCGGCGCCCAGCCGCAGGCCCCGCACCACCGACCGCTCGTCGCCCCGCGCGGTGAGGACCACGACCGGAAGGCCGCTCACCGCGCGCAGCTTGCGCAGGACCTCCAGCCCGTCGAGGTCGGGCAGGCCGAGGTCGAGCAACAGCAGGTCGGCCTGGCGGTGGCGGGCGAGGACGTCCTCGCCGCGCCGCACCCGGGTGGGCAGATGACCGTGCTCGTACAGGACCTCGGTCAGCGCACCCGCCACCCCGTCGTCGTCCTCGGCCAGCAGTACGCGCACGCTCGCCACCCTCCCGGTCAGTCCTTCGCCTCGCTCTCCAGCGGCGATCCGTCCGACGTCTCGCGCATCCGAATGTAGACGAGCAGCGAGACCAGGACGCAGGCGGTGACGTAGTAGAAGTACCAGCTCTCGTGGCCGGCGTCCTTGAACCACAGGGCGACGTACTCGGCGGTCCCGCCGAACAGGGCCACGGTCAGCGCGTAGGGCAGACCGACGCCCAGCGCCCGGATCGATGTCGGGAACAGCTCCGCCTTCACCACCGCGCTGATCGACGTGTACAGGGAGCTGACGGCCAGCGGACCGACCATGAGCAGGAACGCGTACACGGGATCGCTGGTGTGCGACAGGAGGGTCAGCGAGGGCACCACCACGATCGCGCCCAGCACGCCGAACCCGATCAGCATCGGACGCCGTCCGATCCGGTCGGAAAGCAGCCCCATCACCGGCTGGAGCAGGACGAACACCAGCAGGGCGAAGAAGTTGATCCAGGCCGCCGTCGGCTTGGCGATGCCGCTGGTGTTGACCATGAACTTCTGCAGGTACGTCGTGTACGTGTAGAAGAACAGCGTGCCGCCCATGGTCAGGCCGACCACGATCAGGCACTGCCGGGGGTACGACAGCAGCATGCGAAGGCTGCCCCGCGCCGGACCGGCACCCTTCTCGGCCTCGGCGGCCACGCGCTCGAAGCTCTCCGACTCGTCCATGCCGCGACGCAGCCACAGCACGACGATCGCCCCGGCGGCACCGACGACGAACGCGATCCGCCAGCCCCACGACTCCATCTGCGTGCCGCTGAGAAGCTGCTGGAGAATGATCTGGAGGCCGAGCGCGGTCAACTGGCCGGCGATGAGGGTGACGTACTGGAAGCTGGAGTAGTAGCCGCGCCGGCCGGGCGAGGCGACCTCCGACATATAGGTGGCCGAGGTCGAGTACTCCCCGCCGACCGACAGCCCCTGCAGCAGTCGCGCGGTCACCAGCAGCACCGGTGCGGCGACGCCGATCGCGTCGTACGACGGTGTCAGCGCCACGATCAGCGAACCGGCCGCCATCAGCGTCACCGACAGTGTCAGCGCCGAGCGCCGCCCACGCCGGTCGGCATACCGCCCCAGCACCCAGCCGCCGATCGGCCGCATCAGGAAGCCGACGGCGAACACGGCGGCGGTGTTCAGCAACTGGGCGGTCTGGTCGCCGGACGGAAAGAACGCGGCGGCGAAGTACACACTGAACGCGGTGTACGCGTACCAGTCGTACCACTCGATCAGATTGCCGATCGATCCACGGACGATATTGCTGACAACCCTGCGCTCGCCCTGACGCGACTTGCGCGCATCCGCGGACGTGGTCTGTGTGGCCATCGAGAACTCCCTTGTCTGCGGCCCGGAGGCACACAGAGTCGATGGCCCGACAGCCCCGTTCAACAGCGCGAACGAAGACCTAACAGTCCCTTAGGACGGAGGGGCGTCCCTCCTCGCGTCAGCGCCTGCGGCCGCCGCGCAGCTCGAGCCGGTCGCCCGGGAACTGTTCTCGGAAGGTGCGGTCGTGCGAGACCGCCACCACTGCTCCCGGGTAGGCCGCGAGTGCCGCTTCCAGATCCTCGACCAGGTCCAGCGCGAGGTGATTCGTGGGCTCGTCGAGTACGAGGAGGTCGGCGGGCCGCGTCACCAGCGTGGCGATCTGAAGCCTCCGCTGCTGACCCGCGGACAGTGCCGCGACCGGGACGTGCAGGTCCTCCTCGCGGAACAGGCCCAGCGCCAGGAGCTGTTCGGCGTACTCGTCCGGTACGCCGGGCCGCCCGGCCGCGAAGGCGGCGAGCAACGGCAGTCGTGTGGAGCGGGCGGGGAGCTCCTGTGCCAGGTACCCGATGCGGGCGGGACGGCGTACCCGGCCGGCGTCCGGATCGAGGTCACCGGCCATGACGCGCAGCAGAGTCGTCTTGCCGGCCCCGTTCTCGCCTGTGACCAGCAGGCGCTGACCGGGTGCGACGGTCAGCGCCCCGTCCAGGCGGAGCCGTGTGCCGACCACCACGCCGTCGAGTTCGGCGAGGGGCCGATCGCGGTCGTGGCCCTGATCGTGGGTGCTGTCCTGCTCGCCGCCGGCCGGACGCTCCTCGCCCGTCGCCGGCAGTGCCGCAGTGAACCGCAGTGGCTGCGGCGGCGCCGCCACCGGGTTGCGCCGCAGGTGAGCGAGCCGCTCCCGAGCGGCGCGCACCTGCCCGCCGAGCTTCGCCTCGTGCGAGCGGCGGTGCTTGCCGAAGCCCTGTCGCGGGTCCTTGCCGGTGCCCGCGAGCCGCTTCCCGGCCGCGCCGAGCAGTTCCTCGATACGGGCCGTCTCCTGGAGCCACTCGATGTGATCCTGCTCCGCGCGGCGCCGGGCGGCGGCCTTCGCGGCGCGGTACCCGGACCAGCCGTCACCGTGGCGGCGCACGGTGTGCGTGTCCCGGTCCACCTCCAGGATCGTCGTGGTGACGCGCTCCAGGAAGCCACGGTCGTGGGTGACCGCGACCACGGTGCCGCGGTGCGCACGCAGGTGCTCCTGAAGCCAGTGCACGGCCGCCGCGTCGAGGTGGTTGGTCGGCTCGTCGAGAAGCAGCAGTTCGGGGGCGGCGGCCAGCACGCAGGCGAGCGCGAGCCGGGACTGCTCCCCGCCGGACAGCGAGCCGAGCACGCGGTCACGGGTGATCGCGGCGAGCCCGAGGCCGTGCAGGGTCGCCTCGACACGCGCGTCGGCCTCGTAGCCGCCCCGTTCCTGGTATGCGATCAGCAGCTCACCGTACGCGGCGAGTTCGTCGGCGGATGCCTGCCCCAGGCTCTCCTCCGCCGCACGCAACCGCCCCTCCATGTCACGCAGTTCGCCGAGGGCGAGGTCGACGGCGTCCTGCACGGTGCAGTCCGGGTCGAGGTCGAGGGTCTGGGCGAGGTGGCCGATGCCGCCGGGGAAGCGCACGGTGAGCTCCCCGGCGTCCGGCTCCTCGGCCGCGGCGAGCAGCCGCAGCAGGGTCGACTTGCCGGAGCCGTTCTCGCCGATGACGGCGGCCTTCTCACCCGGGCGGACGGTGAAGGCGACCTGGTCGAGGACGGTCCGGGTGCCGTAGGACTTGGTGACGTCCTTGACGGAGAGCTGCGCCGCGGCAGCGGGCGTGGAGGTGTGGGCGCGTTCGCGCATGTGACTTTCCCTGGGGATGCGAGGTGTCGACGGGCGGCGGAGACGGCGGCGAGGGCCGTGCCCGGACTCAGCGGAAGTAGTAGAAAGTCACGCGTCCACCATAACAAAACGAACCGTCTCGTCTCCACTCGTTATCCTGGACGCTCTGTTCGCGCAAGGGAACCGATATATCGCCGCCGATGCGGCGTGAAACGGGTGGGTCTGGGGACTTGGCATAAGAGGCAGGGCTCGGCGGCGTTCCCCTGGGGGTCGGGTCCAGCCAGGCTCCTCTGGTTCAGACCACGAGCCGGGGGAGCCGCCTTCCTGTCAGGACAGCCTGCCGTGTTCGCAGATCAGGCGGGCGACCTCACGGAGCTTGACGTTGTTCTCCTGCGAGTAACGGCGCAGCACGTCGAAGGCCTGTTCCTCGGTGAGGTCGTGTCTGCCCATGATGAGGCCCATGGCCTCACCGATCATGTGGCGGGTGGCGACGGCGGTCTCCATCTGCGCGTTCGTGCGGGCGCTGGAGAAGGCGACCGCGGCATGAGAGGCCAGCAGCCAGCCGGCCAGTTCGCTCGCCTCGGTGAAGGCTCCGGCCTCGCGCGAGTAGGTGTTCAGTGCACCGAGCTCCTCGTCCTCGGTGTAGAGCAGGAAGCCCATCATGCTGCCGACGCCGAGCCGGCGGGCCGCGGGCGCGAAGGAGGGCCACCGTGGCTGCTCCAGGGTGAGGTCCGGAATACGGAACACCCGCTCGCCCTTCCTCGTGTCGGCGGCGTCGAAGCAGGGCCCCTCGCCCAGTTGCTCCTGCAACTGGTCACTGTCGACGACCAGTTGGTCCGTGGGTGCCAGCGTCTGCAC
Source organism: Streptomyces sp. NPDC036764 (assembly GCF_055609385.1). NCBI lineage: Bacteria > Bacillati > Actinomycetota > Actinomycetes > Kitasatosporales > Streptomycetaceae > Streptomyces > Streptomyces sp. NPDC036764. Next base: position 211,626 of record NZ_JBVJPT010000010.1, on the reverse strand, counting down.
CTGCTTGCCGTGCAGCACCAGGATTCCGGCCGCGTCGCACCCCTCCACGAGTTCGATCGCCGAGGCGGTGATCCGTTCCAAGGTGGCGTCGACCGACTCCTGAGCCAGCAGATCGCGCGCCATCGACGCCATCTGCTGTGCGAACCGAGCCCAGTCCATCGCGTACGCCACCTTTCGGCTCGCCTCGGTCGGCCCTGTACCCAGCATGTCATGCAGGGCGCGGCGGGTCCCGAGACGGATGACGACAGGTGGGGAACCAGAAGCGAGGGGCGAGGGCCGCGCGTGTCCTCGGCGCTCCGATAGGTTGCGGCGAAATGCGCGATCCCACCGTCCGCATCGAAGGAAGCCCGGCTTGAGCCCCTTATCAGCGGTCGAGGTCCCTCAGACCCTTTCGACGTCGTACGCCAGAGCCTTCGGGGACGAGGGGAGGGCCTGGATCGCCGGACTGCCGGCTCTCGCCGCGGACGTCCTGGAGCGCTGGGATCTGAGAGGCGACGGCGTGCCCGGATCCGGGGAGGCCTCGCTGGTACTGCCGGTGCTGCGCAGGGACGGCACACATGCGGTCCTCAAGCTCCAGATGCCGAGAGAGGAGGTCGCCGCCGCGCTCGTGGGGCTGCGTACCTGGAACGGCGAGGGCATGGTGCGGCTGCTGGACCATGATCCGGAGGGCTCCGCCATGCTCCTGGAGCGCCTGGACGCCGCCCGCCCGCTGGCCTCGGTCGAGGACGACGACGTCGCGATGGGCATCCTCGCCGAGCTCCAGTCCCGGCTGGTCCGCGTACCGGCGCCGCCGGGACTGCGCAGCCTCGGCGATATCGCCACGCAGATGCTGGAACAGGCCCCTCAGGCGGTGACGGCCCTGGCCGACCCCGCGGATCGACGGCTCCTGCTCGACTGGGCGTCGGCCGTGGCCGAGCTGGTCGACGAGCCCGGAGACCGGATGCTGCACTGGGACCTGCACTACGACAACGTCCTCGCCGCCGAGCGCGAGCCGTGGCTCGCCATCGACCCCGAGCCGCTGGCCGGCGACCCCGGGTTCGACCTGTGGCCGGCCCTGAACAGCAGGTGGGACGAGCCGGCCGTGAAGGGCGACATCTCGCGGGTGGTGCGGCGCCGCTTCGACCTCCTCACTTCGGCCCTCGACCTCGACCGCGCACGAGCGACCGGCTGGACGCTCGGGCGACTGCTTCAGAACGCGCTGTGGGACGTCGAGGACGGTGAGACCGCGCTCGACCCGTCCGCCGTGGCGATCTCGGAGGCGCTGCTGAACCGCGTCACGAGCGGCCGGCGGGACGGGTCGGGCAATGGTGGGGCGGAGGCAGCCGGGACACAGGGCGCGTGAGGCGACCGTCACTCGATTGGCCGCCCGGACACGCGAGCGGCCCGGTCATCACCCAGCCTGGCAGGAGTCACATCCAGACGACCGGCTGGAGGACGAGATGACCACGCTGGACCCGGCACTCAAGGCCGTCACCGACCAGATGAGGATCATCGGCGACGCGGACGGCGACGGTCGGATAGACATCGAGGAATTCCTGGCGGCCCTCAGAGGCATCGGCATCGACACGGCTCACGCCCGAAGGGCGTTCGAGGAAGCCGACAAGGACCGCGACGGGGCCCTCGGGTACGAGGAGGCCGTGACGGCCGCGCGGAAGGCCTTGAAGTAGAACAGGGCCTGGGCGGCGGGGTGTTCGCCGGCTCGACCGACGGATCCGATATGCCCCGGCCGTGCCTGGTCGCGCTCAAGGTCTCCATGTCGATCGATGACCGTGATCCAGCGATATGCGGCCTATATCCCTTACCGTGACTCTCGACGTCGTACTTCCGCGGACAAGAGGGAGACCGAGCCGTGGCGTTCGCGGAGTCGACCGGCGAGGGCGAGCCCCGGCAACGCTCCTGGGCACCGTTGCTCGCGGTCTGCGCCGGGTACTTCATGGTGATCCTGGACGTGACGATCATCAACGTCGCCGTCCCCGTGATCGGCCGCGAACTGTCGGCCTCGCTCACCGGCATCCAGTGGATCACCGACGGCTACACCCTGGTCTTCGCCGGGTTCCTGCTGACGGGCGGCGCGCTGGGCGACCGGCTGGGCAACCGCCGGGTCTTCTGTTCGGGCGTGGCGGTGTTCACGGTGTCATCGGCCGCGTGCGCGCTCGCACCGAACGCCCCCTTCCTGGTCACCGCCCGACTGGTGGAAGGCCTCGGCGCGGCGCTGATCGTGCCCGGATCCCTGGCCCTGCTCCAGCAGGCCTACCCCGCACCGGCCGCCCGCGCACGGGCCTTCGGCCTGTGGGGTTCGATGGCGGGCATCGCGGCCTCCGCCGGCCCGCTCCTGGGCGGCCTGCTCGTCTCCACGGTCGGCTGGCGCTGGGTGTTCCTCATCAACATCCCGGTCGGCGCGGCCTGCCTCGCCCTGACGCTACGACGCGTGTCCCGCTCGCCCCGGCGCGCCGACCGGGCGCTCGACTGGCCGGCCCAGTGCGCGGTCGTCGCATCGGTGGCCCTCCTCACGGCGGGGCTCAACGAGGCCGGCCGGCGCGGCTGGTCCGACCCGGCCGTACTCGCCGGTCTGGGCCTGGCCGTGTTGGCCGCCGCGGCGTTCGTGGTACGTGAGCGGCTCGCCCGCACCCCCGCCCTCCCGCTGAACCTGCTGCACTCACGCGCGATGAGCGGCGGTGCCGTCATCGGCCTGCTGTTCAACTTCGGTTTCTACGGCATGGTCTTCACCGCGAGTCTGGAATTCCAGCACCAGCGCGGCTACAGCGCCCTCGAAACCGGCCTGGCGCTGTTCCCGGCCGTGGCGATGACGATGTTCGCCTCCGTCCTGTCCGGACGACTGACGCGCCGTACCGGCGACCGTCCACTGGTGGTCTCCGGCATGCTCCTGGGCGCGCTGGGCCTGGCCGGCTGGGCCGCCGCGGGATCCGACCCCGCGTATGCGCTGCTGGTGGCGCCGATGATGGCGGCGGGGTTCGGCACGTCCTTCGCCCTGACCGGCTCGACCGCCACGGTGATGGGCGCCGCGCCCCCGGCCTACTCGGGCACCGCCTCGGCCCTGTTCAACACCACCCGTCAGATCGGCAGCGCCACCGGCGTGGCACTCGGCGGCAGTCTGCTCGCCACGGCCGGCGACCACGGCACCGGACTGCGCACCAGCATGGCCATCGGCGCGCTCGCCTACCTCATGGCCGCAGTCCTCGCCTGGCTGTGCGTGCCGCCGAAGCCCCGGACAACGCGGACGCGTTGAAGGCGGACGGTGCCGCAGACCACCGCACGCGTACACACACCACGACCCCCCGCCGCCCGCCGGTAAATCCAGATGCACGCCCCCGCAACCGGAGCTAGCGTATGGGGTGTTCAGGTGCGCAGGCTGCGGCTACTTCGCCTCTCAAGCGGGTAACGCGGGTTCGAATCCCGCCACCGGCATTTACCGGCCGGTGTCGTCCAGCGGCCCAGGACGCCTACAGTGCGCCGTCGCCGACCTCGATCTCTGAACACCTGCGACGCGAGCCGCCCGCCACGGAGAACACCGTCGGGCGGCTCGGTCTTCAGTGCGGCGGTACGACGCTGATGACGACGTTGCCGATCTTCTGCCCGGTCTCGACGTACCGATAGGCGTCGGCGATCTGCTCCAGGGGATAGCGCCGGTCGACGACCGGCTTGAAGCCGCCCTCCTCGATGAGGCTGCCGATGTGCCGCACGATCTCCTTATTCTGCTGCGGAAGGGGGAACTTCACCCTCCTACCGCGGAACAGGGGTGTGATGAGCGGCAGGAGCACGTTCTGCCAGCCGGGGCCGAGCTCCGATGACAGATACAGTCCGCCGGGCTTCAGCAGCCGCCTGCATCGGCCGAAGGTGCTCTTGCCGACCGCGTCGAACACGGCGTCGTATCGCTGCTCGTCCTTGGTGAAGTCCTGCGCGGTGTAGTCGACGACCCGGTCCGCCCCGAGGCCCTTCACCAGCTCCAGGCGGGCCGTGTCGCACACCGCGGTCACGTTGGCCCCCTGATGCTTGAGCAACTGCACGGCCGCCGAACCGATGGCACCCGTCGCGCCGTGGACGAGGACGTCCTGCCCGGCGCGCACTCGGGCGACCCGGAGGAACGACAGGGCGTAGTGCGCTCCTTCGGTGCCGGGCGCTGCCTCCTCGAACGTCACCGACTCGGGCATCGCCGCGATCGCACCGCCCTGCGGGACCGCCAGATACTCGGCATGGGCGCCGAACGCGCCCTCGTTGTATCCGAACACCCGGTCGCCGACGCCGAATGACGCGACACCGCTGCCGACCGCTTCCACGACACCCGCGTACTCGGTCCCGAGCACGACCCGCCGCGGACGGGCCAGGCCGGTGAGCGCACGCATGAAGAACGGCTTGGCGGCACGGTAGGCACAGTCCGTACGGTTCACGGTGGTCGCGTGCACCCTGACGAGTACGTCGTCCTCACCGACCGACGGCTTGTCCACTTCGGCGACCCGAACCACGTCTGGCGGCCCGTACCGGCTGCGCACTGCTGCCTTCATGGGCGAACCGTAGCGGCAATGCCCTCGTTCCACATCGGCCGATCGAGGACGGACAGGTACTCCAAGCCGCCGCACGGCACGGGCCCGGCTCCGGGTCCGTGCGGCGCAACCCCTAGGCGTCGCCCGGAGGAACCCCTGACCACGGCCCCTGCCTCTCCCCTGATTCCTCTCCTTCACGCTTGTGACCCTTTCCGACCCCCGCCACGGTTGATCGAGAACCGCCCCGTGATCCGTCAGAGACGCCTGGGAAAGGAACTGCATGCAACCGCTGTTCAGAGCACTCACAGGAGCGCTCGCCGTCGGATTACTCGCCACCGGAGTGCTCGCCGGCGGAACACCGGCCTCGGGTGACGAAGCCCGGGATGCCTCAACTCCCCCCGACACCATGACGATGCACGATCCTGCGCAGGTGCCGACTGCTCCGATCGCCTGGACGCCCTGCACTCAGGACGCGACGGCGGAGTGCGGGACCCTGCGACTGCCGGTCGACTGGGCTCGCCCGGGCGGGGAGACGTTCGATCTCGCGGTGGCCCGTCGCAGAGCGGCCGATCCGGCTCGCCGGGTGGGTGTGCTGCTGGTCAACCCGGGTGGGCCGGGCGACTCGGGTGTCGACTTCGCCGTACGGCGCGCTCCGGCCCAGTTCAGCGCGGACACCCTGGCGAGGTTCGACATCGTCGGGTTCGACCCGAGAGGCGTCGGCGGCAGCCAGCCAGTGATGTGCTCGACCGAGCTGCTGGCCGAACGGCCCTCGCCCTACCCCCGAAACCAGGCGGAGTTCGACCGACTCGCCGAGTACAACCGCGCGTTACGAGCGGACTGCCGGCGACACACAGGCCCCGTCTTCGACCACGCCGACACGCTGGGCGTCGTCCGGGACATGGACGCCCTCCGCAGGTCCCTGGGCGAGAGCGAGATCAACTACTTCGGGCACTCCTACGGCACACTGATCGGCCAGCAGTACGCGGAGGAGTACGGCGACCGCATCCGGGCCATGGCCCTCACGGCGAACGTCGACCACAGCCTCGGCACCAAGGAGTTCATGACGTCCTCGGCGGTCGCGGCGGAGGACTCCTTCGACCAGTTCGTGAGGTGGTGTGAGACCACCGCCGCCTGCGCCCTGTACGGCCGGGACGTCACCGCCGTATGGGACGGTGTGCTCGCCCGGGCGGACCGAGGCGAACTGCACGACCCGGAACACCCGGAACGGACGCTCACCGCGAACGAGGTCACCCTGTTCGCCTTCAAGGCGTTCTACGGCCCGGACCGGGCCGAGCTGGCCGCTTTCGTGGCGCAACTGGACGGCCAGAAGCCAAGGCAAGGACAGCAGTACCGAGACCGAACCCGGCGGACCGACCGCGAGCCGGCCCGGCCCCGAACGTCCCGGACCGCTGGGCCGACCCAGGCGCAGCCCTTCCACGCGGTGTTCTGCCAGGACTGGCGAATGCGGCCGAAGAACTACCGGGAGTACGCCTCCCTCACCCAAGCCGAGCTCGAGGCCGCACCCCATATGCGCGGCACGCCTCGCGTGCACGAAGCGGTGGCCGGCTGCATCGGCTGGCCGAACCAGGTGAACAACCCCCAGCACCCTCTCCACATCACCGAGGCACCCAAGATCCTCCTGCTGCATTCGCGACACGACCCGGCGAATCACTTCTCCTGGGCGGCCAACGTGCAGCAGCAGACCCGCGATACGACCGTTCTGCTGCCGTACGAGGGTGCAGGGCACAGCGTCTACCGGCGCAACGACTGCACACGCGACGCCGTGGACGACTACCTGGCGGCGCTCGTCCTCCCAGCACCCGGGAGCCGCTGCTAGGCATCGTGTTGCGGGCGTCAGCTTCTCTGCTCCTCTGCGGAAGTGACGACGGCTGCCAGATCCGCGCCCGCCCGGAGCAGCGCCACGGTGCGGGTGGCGATCTGATCGAGGCGTTCTCGCAGGACGCGCTGCGTCTCCTCCTGGCCGTCGAGCCGATGCAGCGAATCGATGATCTCGCGGACTGCGGGAATGCCGTGTCCGGTGCTGCGCAGGGCCGCGACGATTCGGGCCGCTCGAATGGCCGGAAGCCCATAGCGCCGTGCTCGCAGGGACGTCACCCGCTCGGGGACGACAAGTCCCTCCTCCTCCCAGAACCGCAGGGTCGAGGCGCGTACGTTGAGTGCGCCGGCGAGCTGCGTGATGGTCATCGCGTCACCTTCGTCCTCGTCCTCGGGTGCGTCCGCCTCGGTCCGGATCGCCCGCAGCGCCTGCTGAGCACGCAGTGCCTCCTCGCGCTCGCGCGCGAGTTGTACGTGCAGTGTGCTGATCGCCGAGGCGGCCTCGGCGAGTGTCTGAGAGCGGAGCCGGCTGAGCACCTCCCGAGCGGTAACCGGCCCCACGGCGCTCGCGAGCCCTCGATAGGCGTGAAGCGCATCCACATGCACGGACGTATAGGCGCGGTAGCCGTTGCCCGACCGAGCGGCCGGGGGGATGACCCCCAGCCGCTCCAGGTCGCGGACCTGTTGCAACGAGTATCCCGAGGCTTTGGCCACATCGACCGTTCTGAGTGGCGCTCGCCGCGCGGCGCTCGAAGCCTCGCTCATCGATGAACCCCACATAAGCACTTGAAGGTGATGCTTGAACCATGAGTATGGAACAGATCATCGCCAGGGTGCGCGGCTTCGACGGCGCCCTCGTGCTCGTCCCGGGACCGGAAGGCGAGTTTCCCGAGGTGGCGTGGGGAGACGCGTTCTTCTACTACAGCCCCGACGGCCGGATCCCGCACAACATCCAGCCCTACGGAACGATCGTCACGAAGGACTACCCCGACGACACGGCTTGCGACCTCGACCCTCCGGGCCGCTGGCGCGTGAACATCCACGTCGACCGTGCCACATTCCAGGAACTCACGGGGGAGGAGCCCCACAGCATCAGCCGCCCGCGCGACCACACGTCCACCGACACCGTCCTGCCGCATCCGGTCTACGGCGCCCTCGGCTGGATCTGTGTCGTCAATCCCGGCGAGCGGACAGCGGACAAGGTTGTCCAACTCCTACAAGACGCCCACGAGGCGGCTCGCGCCCGAGGCGAACGGCGACAGGAGCTGCGAACCCCTGACGGCGGCGCCGACCTCACTCCGTGATCGCGGACCGCCGTATCCGATGCGCCGCGAGGCTGCCATGCACCCCGCCACCCGGCAGCGGTCGGCGACCCTACGTCTTCTGGTCCGGTCGCGGCGGGATTCCGACCAGCCCCGTCCCGCTCACACGACCCAGGACAGGCCGTCCGCGGTGACTGTGAGGGCGTCGGGGGTGGGTGGGGTCGGGTCGTCGAGGGGGCCGCCGTAGAGGGCCTGTTCCTGGAGGGCGTTGCCGCTGCGGAAGGTGTCGGTGACGACCTGGGTGGTCAGGAGGGGGTTCGCTCGGGACTCGCCGGTCGCCGTCAGGTGGTCCACCGCGGCGTTGAGTTCGGCTGCGGCTGCGCTCCAGTAGGTGCCGAGTCGGCCGGTCGCGCCCACCGCCTCGTCGCCGGAGGCCACTCCGCCGGCCAGTTCGGCGAAGGCGGCGGCCTCGTCGATGTCGACCTCGGTGACCTTCTTCGCCGCCCAGAAGTACGAGTCCTCGTTGCGCTCCATGTCGTAGAAGGCGATGAGGAAGTCGTAGAACACGCTGTACTCGCGGCGATAGCGCGCCTCGAACTCCGCGAAGCCGCGCTCCTCGGGGACGCTGCCGTCCAGGGCCGAGTTCACCGCGCGGGCGGCCAGCAGCGCGCCGTACGTCGCCAGGTGGACGCCCGAGGAGAGCACCGGGTCGACGAAGCAGGCGGCGTCGCCGACCAGGGCCATGCCCGGCGTCCACAGCGACTTCTTCCAGTAGGAGTAGTCCTTGCGCACGCGTACCTGGTCGTACGGCGGCTCGGTCGCGACCGGTACGTCCGTGAGGAGCCCGGCGACCTCCGGGCACGCCTTGATCATGTCCTGCCAGGCGGCGCGCGGGTCCTGCTGGACGGCCCCGTAGTGCTCGGGCGAGATCACCGCGCCGACGCTGGTCAGGTCGTCGCGCAGCGGGATGTACCAGAGCCAGCCGGCGTCGAACGCGGCGCAGAAGATGTTGCCGCTGTTCGGCTCGGGGAGCCGACGGCCGCCTGCGTAGTAGCCGAACACGGCGAGGTTGCGGAAGAAGTCGGAGTACACGCGAGCTCCGCCGACCTGGCCGTGGATCCGGCTGGTGTTGCCGGACGCGTCGATCACGAACCGTGCGTGCGCCGTGCGCGCCGTTCCGTCCGGGTCGGTGTAGTCGACGCCGTGCACCCGCTCGCCCTCGGTGAGCACACGACGTACGGGGCTGCCCTCGCGAACCTCGACGCCGACGCGCTCCGCGTTGCGCAGCAGGATCTCGTCGAACCGGGACCGCTCCACCTGGAACGCCGTCGCCGTGGGTTCGGGGAGGCGAGGTGTCATGGCGAAGGAGAACTGCCAGGGCTCCTTGGCGCGGCCCCAGCGCAGGGTCCCACCCCGCTTGAGAGTGAAGCCCGCCTTGGCGACCTCGTCCGCGACTCCGAGGATGCGGCACAGGCCGTGCACCGTGGCGGGCAGCAGCGACTCGCCGATCTGGTACCGGGGGAAGGTCTCCCGTTCCAGCAGCAGCACCCGGTGACCCCGCAGGGCCACTGCCGTGGCGGCGGTCGAGCCGGCCGGCCCGCCGCCCACGACGATGAGGTCGTAGTCCGAGGTCATCAAGGGCTCCTGTTCCAAGGTGTTGTGGGCATGTGGTGGCCACATGGGTTCTTCCGGCAGGGTCACCTGGTCAGCCACGTGCGGATCGCTGCTGCCGTGCTGTCGGCGTTCCTGTTGAGTACGCAGTAGTGGTCGCCGGCGAGGTCCGCGCTGTCGTGCGGCAGTGGCCAGTGCGGCTGCCAGTCGCGGTCGGGGGCCGCCTGGAGCATGTGCGCGGTGGGCCGGCCGCGGAGCAGCAGGGTCGGGACCGGTGACGGTTCGGGCTGCCAGTTCTCCAGCACGCGGGCGTAGCCGCCTCCGGCGATCAGCAGTGCGTCGTCCAACTCGGCGACCACTTCCTCCGGCAGGGCTGCGCCGGCGGACATCAGGGCCAGCCCGCGGGGGTCGTCGCGGCGCAGCACCCCCGCATGGGTGTCGATCAGGATCACCCCGGCAGGCGGCTGCGCCGTGCGCGCGAGATGGCGGGCCACGGCGTGTGCGATGACGCCGCCCGCGCAGTAGCCGACGAGGACCGGCGCCTTGTCCGTGGGGAGCGAGCGCACGGTCTCGGCGTGTGCCTGCACCAGCGCGGCCATGTCGCGCGGCACGGCGGCCCTGTCCGTTCCGAATCCCGGGTGCTCCAGCAGGAACAGGTCGCGTTCGCCTCGGAACTGGTCGGCAAGAGCGGTGGGGATGCGGTGGAGCGGCGTGAGGTAGTCGGGGATGTAGGCGATCGGGGTGCCGTCGCCTTGGGCGAGTCGTACCGGCGGGATCGTATGGCGGGCGTGGTCGTCCTCGGGGATGGTCGGCAGGGCGTAGGACGCGAGGTAGCGCAGTGCCATCGCCTCCAGGGGGCCCTGCTCGCGCAGCACTTGGTGGTAGACGGTGCTGAAGCGGTAGTTGTGGGGGGTGGCGTGCGCGTCGCGCGGGCCGGGTACGGCCGTGACTCCGGCGCCGGTCACTTCAGGCGTGGCGGAGCCGTCCTGCGCCGGCGGCAGCGCTCCCGCGTCGATCAGGGCGGCATGGACGTGCGCTGCCAGCTCGGTCGACGTGGGGTACTCCAACACCACCGTCGGAGCCAGCCGAACCCGCGTGAACGCGCTGATCCGGTTGCGGACCTGCACGGCCGTCAGGGAGTCGAAGCCGAGTTCGGTGAAGGGTCGTTCGGCGGGGAGCGCGGCCGGGTCCGGGAAGCCCAGGACCGCGGCGACCTCGATGCGGATCAGCCCCTCGAGGACCGTTTCGCGTTCGTCCGGGGCGACGGTGGCGAGCCGCTCGCGCCACGCGCCGGGTGCCTGCCCCACGGCCGCGACAGCTTCCACCGTTCCGCCCGCCTGATCGTGCGCAAGGGGCTGCTCGGCCCGGGGCGCGGGCCGCGGCAGCAAATCCGCCAGGACGGCCGGGGCCGCCGGACCGGCCGCTGCCGCCAGGTCCAGCGGGATCGGCACCAGGACGGGCTCCGGTATACGCATCGCCGTGTCGAGGAGACGGATGCCTTCCTCCTCCGTGACCGACATGACGCCGCCTTCGTTGAGGCGTGCCGGTGCGACGCGAGCGGCCATTCCTTCGTCGCCGGCGGTGGACCACGGGCCCCAGGCAAGGGCCTGGGCAGGCAGCCCGCGGGCCACCCGGTGCCGGGCGAGTGCGTCGAGGAAGCCGTTCGCCGCCGAGTAGTTCGACTGGCCCGGCCGGCCGAGTACGCCGGCGGCCGAGGAGTACAGCACGAAGGCGGACAGACCGAGGGCCTTCGTCGCCTCGTGCAGGTGCCAGGCGCCGTCCGCCTTCGGCGCGAGTACCTTCGCCAGCCGGTCCGGGGTCATGCCGTCCACCACGCCGTCGTCCACCACCCCGGCAAGGTGGAACACCGCGGTCGGTGCCGGACGGCAGGACGCCACCAGCGCGTCGACGGCCGTACGGTCGCCCACGTCGCACGCCACCACACGCACCTTGGCGGGCAGGTCTGCCGCCCAGTCGGGAACCCGGCCACTACGGCCGGTCAGCAGCAGGTGCCGGACCCCGCGTTCGGAGACCAGGTACCGGGCGAGGCTCGCTCCGAGCGCGCCGGTGCCGCCGGTGACGATCACGGTGCCCTCGGGGTCCAGGCCGGGCGGCTCGGCGGTGGGCGGATGCGCGGAGGTCAGCCGGGGTGCCAGAGGCAGACCGTGACGTAGGGAGATCTGGGGTTCACCGGTCCGTAGCGCCCTCTCCAGTTCCTCGGTTGAGGTCGGAACCCCGCGCCGGTCGACGAGCACGATCCGGCCGGGGTGTTCGGACTGCGCGCTGCGCACGAGACCGGCGACAGCCGCCTCGGCGAGGTCCGGATCCTCGCCGGTGGCGTTGTCGGTGAGCACCAGAAGACGGCCCGGCCGCGCGTCGGCGGTCCAGTCGCGGACCGCCTCCAGCACAGCCGTCAAAAGCCCGCGGACCTGGTCGGGCCGGGTGGCGTCCTCGGGCAGGGCGGCGGCCAGTTGAGCCACGTCGAGCAGCTCGTGCTCCGGGCTCGCGTCGTGGACCTGCTCCGCGGGCCGCCAGGTGAGGCGATAGGTCTCGGCACGTGTGGCGGCAGCCGGCATCGCACGGGTGACCAGGGACTCGACCGAGGCGAGGGGCCGGCCTGCCGGGTCGGTCAGGGTGACCCGGAACTCGTCCGGGCCGAGCCGCCGTACGACGGCCCGCGCGGCGGAGGCACCGGTGGTGTACACCGTGACGCCGGTGCAGGCGAGCGGGGCACGGGGTTCACGCGGCCGCTCGCCCGGTTCCTCGGCCAGCAGCGCGGCGTGCAGAGCCGCGTCGAACAGGGCGGGGTGCAAGGTGTACGAGCTCGCGGTCGCCGCTTCCCCGGGCGACAGCGCCAGTTCGGCGAAGACCTCGCCGTCCCGACGCCACAGAGCGGTCACCGCCCGGAAGGCGGGCCCGTAGTGATGGCCGTACGCCGTGAGTCGGGCGTAGTCGACCGGGAGCCGCTCGGCGTGCGGCGGCGGCCAGGCGCCGGGCGGATCGGCCGGCGGCGCCTCGGCCGGGGCGGTCCTCGCCGTGGCGTGCCGGTGCCAGGTGCCGCCCACGGCGTCGGCCGTGCGGGCCCACACGGTGACCGGTCGCCCGCCCGCTTCGTCCGGTTCCCCGGCCACCACCTGCACCTGCGTGCGGTCCGCCGCGGACAGCACGAGCGGCTCGTGGAAGGCCAGTTCGGCCAGCCGGACGGTGCCGGGGGTGCCGGTGGCCCGGCAGGCCAGCTCGGCGAAGAGCGTCGCGGGCACCACCACGCGCTCGCCGATGGTGTGGTCGGCGAGCCAGGGGTGCTCGGTGGTGGACAGTACGGCGGTGTGCCTGATCCCGGGCCCGTCGGCGTCGGGCTGGGCGCGCCCCATGAGGGGGTGGCCGGCCGGGGTCCGGTGCCGGACGGCGTTCAGCCAGTAGCGCCGGCGCTGGAAGGGGTAGGTGGGCAGCGGACGGCGGCGAGCACCGCTGTCCGCGTACACCGACCGCCAGTCCACCGCCACGCCGTGCACATGCAGCGACGCCAGCGCCTCGACTGCCGTACGCGGGTCGGGGCACGACATGAACACCGCATCCGTGCCCCGTGCCGCGACACACTCCTCGGCCGCCACCGAGAGCGAGGCGGCCGGACCGGCTTCGACGAACGCCGTGACGCCCTCGTCGGCCAGCCACCGCACCGCGTCGGCGAATCGGACCGTCTCCCGTGCCTGCCGCACCCAGTGGTCGGCGCCGGCGAGCGCGTCCGGCTCGGGACGTCCGGTCAGTGTGGACACCACCGGAACGGAGGGCCGGTGAAAGGTCACCGACTCGGCGACCGCACGGAACTCGGCCAACATCGGATCCAGCAGCGGCGAATGGAACGCGTGGCTCACACGCAGTCGCCGGGACGGCCGGCCGATGCGCGTGGCGAGCGTGGTGACGGCGTCCTCGTCACCGGACAGCACGACCGACGTCGGTCCGTTGACCGCCGCGACCGCGAGCGACGCCGAGACCTGGTCGGGCAACTCGTCGATCCTGTCCGTTACTTCGGCCAGCGGCGCGCGCACCGCGATCATCGCGCCGTCGGTGGGCAGCGCCGCCATCAACCTGCCACGGGCCGCGACCAGGCGCACCGCGTCGGCACGGGAGAACACGCCCGCGACATGGGCGGCGGCCAGCTCACCGATCGAGTGGCCGACCAGGAAGTCCGGCCGCACGCCCCAGTCGGCGAGCAGTGCGTGCAGGGCGACCGTGAAGGCGAAGAGCGCGGGCTGCGCGTAGTCGGTGCGGTCCAGCAGGGTGTCGTCGGGTGCGTCGATCACCTCCAGCAGCGGGCGGTCCAGGTACGGCGTGAACTCCTCGCACAGCGCGGTGAACGCGGCGTCGAAGGCAGGGAAGGCGGTACGCAGTTCGCGGCCCATTGCGGGGCGTTGGACGCCCTGGCCCGTGCAGAGCAGGGCCACCGTCGGGCGGGGGCGTGCGGTGCCGCGGAGCAGGGACGGGCCATCGACACCGTTGGCCAGGTCGCGCAGTCCGGCGAGCAGGCCTTCGGGATCGGTGGCCAGGACGGCCGCTCGGCGGGAGAGCGGTGCCCTGGTGGTCGCCAGTGAGTAGCCGACATCCAACGCCGCCGAGGTGTCGGTCACGTCGGCCAGGGCGGCCGCCAAGGTCGCGGCATGGGCGCGGAGACCGGCCTCGTCGCCGCCACTGACCAGCCAGGGGGAGATCGGGAGCCGGGGCGCGGCCGGGCAGTGGACGGCACCCTGTCCGGCGGCACTTGATCCAAGCGCTGGACCCGCCGCCCCCGCATCGGCATCGGAATCGCCGGCCCAGGGCTCTTCGATGATCACGTGGGCGTTCGTCCCGCCGATGCCGAAGGACGAGATCGCCGCGCGTCGCGGACGGTCGGGGCGGCGTGGCCATGGCCGTGCCCGGTCGAGCAGACGTACCGCGCCGGCGCTCCAGTCGACGTGCGGCGACGGTTCCTCGGCGTACAGCGATGCGGGCAGTTCGTCGTGGTGCATCGCCTCGATCATCTTGATCACGCCGGCGATCCCGGCCGCGGCCTGGGTGTGCCCGAGGTTCGACTTGACCGAGCCGAGCCACACCGGGTCGGCCGGGTCGCGGTCCTGCCCGTAGGTGGCCAACAGGGCGCCGGCCTCGATCGGGTCGCCGAGCGCGGTCCCCGTGCCGTGCCCCTCCACCGCGTCGACGTCGGCCGCCCTCAGCCCCGCGTCGGCCAGGGCAAGTTGGATGAGTTCCCGCTGCGCCTCGCCGTTGGGGGCGGTGAGGCCGTTCGAGGCGCCGTCCGAGTTCACGGCGGACCCGCGCAGTACGGCCAGTACCGGATGACCGTTGCGTCGGGCGTCCGACAGCTTCTCCAGCAGCACCAGACCGACGCCCTCGGCCCACGCGGTGCCGTCCGCGCCTGCCGCGAACGAACGGCAGCGGCCATCCGGCGACAGGCCGCGCTGACGGCTGAACGCGATGAACGGCTGCGGACTCGACAGCACCGTCACTCCGCCGGCCAGCGCCAGTGTGCACTCTCCGGCCCGCAGCGACTTGGCGGCCAGGTCCATCGCGACCAGCGACGACGAGCAGGCCGTGTCCAAGGTCATGGCCGGGCCGCGCAGACCCAGGACGTAGGAGACACGCCCTGATGCCACGCTGCCCGAGGAGCCGATGGCGATGTGCGACTCCAGCTCGTGCGCCGGGACACCGCTGCCGTAGCCGACGTGCATCAGTCCGACGAACACGCCCGTGCCGGAGCCGCGCAGCGCCGGTGCGGGGATCCCCGCGCGTTCCAGCGTCTCCCAGGCGACCTCCAGCAGCAGGCGTTGCTGGGGGTCGGTGGCCAGGGCTTCGCGGGGCGACATGCCGAAGAACAGCGGGTCGAAGTCCGCCACGTCGTCGAGGAAGCCGCCGCGGCGGGTGTACGTCGTGCCGAGCCGGTCGGGGTCGGGATGGTGCAGGGACGCCAGGTCCCAGCTCCGGTCGGTGGGGAAGTCGCCGGTGGCGTCCACCCCGTCGGCCGCCACGCGCCACAGGTCCTCGGGCGCACTCACGCCGCCCGGGTAGCGGCAGCCGACGGCCACGATCGCTATGGGCTCGGCTTCCGGACCGCGCCGCGGTGTCGCTGTCGCGCGTACGGCCGTAGCGGCCTTGTCCGTCGCAGGCACGGCCGTCCCGTGCAGCCGGATGTCCAGATAGGCGGCGACCGCGGCCGGGGTGGGGTGGTCCCAGACCAGCGTCGCCGGCAGTTGCAGTCCGGTACGCAGGCTGAGCCGGTGCCACAGCGTCATCGCGTCCATGGAGGCCAGGCCCAGGTCGGCGAACGCGGTGTCGGAGTCGGCGGCCGTCCCGCGGATCGCCGCTGTCTCCGTGCACACCAGGTCGGTCAGCGCGGCCTGCCGCTCGCCGGGCGTCCGGTCGGCCAGCCCCTCGACGGTCGGCTCGGCCGGACGTGCGGCGAGCGCCTCGCGCAGCAGGGCCCGGCGCGGCTTGCCCGCTGCGGTGCGTGGAACGGCCGGCGTGAAGAGGACCTCGTCGGGCACCTTGTGCGCGGAGAGCACCGCGGCGCACGCCCGCAGAAGCCCTTTCGCGTCCAGCGTCTGCTGTGCGGGAACCACGAACGCCACCGGAACCTCGCCCAGCAACGGATGGGCCCGCGCCACCACGGCCGCGTCGCGTACGCCGGGCAGGCCGCGCAGCACCTGCTCGACCTCGGCGGGGTCGACGTTCTCGCCGCCGCGCACGATCCGGTCGTTCAGCCGGCCGGTGACGGTCAGAGAGCCGTGCTCGGCGATCCGGCCCAGGTCACCCGTGCGGAACCAGCCGTCGCGCAGGGCGTGGGCGGTCTCCTCGGGACGGTTGTGGTAGCCGAGCATGACGCCGGGGCCGCGTACCCAGATCTCGCCTTCGCCGTCGGCGGCGGTGTCCTGTCCGGTCTCCGGATCGACCAGCCGGACGTCCGTCCCGGGCAGCGGCGGCCCGCTGCTGCCGGGTGTCCTGGGGCCGTCGGGCGTCTCCATGGCGATCTTGCCGCAGGTCTCGGTGCTGCCGTAGCCGTCGAGGAGCGGGGCACCGAACCGCGTCTCGACCTGTTCCCGCAGCTCCGGCTCGCTGGGGGCGCCGGCGGTGGCACAGAAGCGGAGCGAGGGCACCGCGCCCAGCCCGGCGTCGAGCAACTGCCGGTAGGTGAGCGGCACTCCGCCCAGAACGGTCGGCTCGTACTCCTCGACCAGCCGGACCAGCTCGGCCGGCTCCGGTGTCGCGGTGATCCGTGCGCTCGCGCCGGCAACGGTGGTGCCCAGGACGCACATCGAGTGGGCGTAGGTGTGGGAGAGCGGCAGCGGCCACAGCACTCGGTCCGTCGCCGACAGACCGAGTCGTGGCAGGTAGCAGGCGACGGGGGACCACAGCGCGGAACGCTGGCTGGACACCGCCGCCCTGGAGGTACCCGAGGTGCCGGACGTGTAGAGCAGCCAGGCCGGTTCGTCCAGGCCGAGATCGTCGGGGGGCGCGGTCGAGGGTCCGGTGACGAGATCCTCGAAGCGCGTGGCGCCCGGTGCCGGCAGTTGGCTCCCGCCCTCGTCCCCGCCCTCGTCGCCGGTCACGACCAGCCGGATCGACCGGTCCGCCGTCAGCCGGGCGATCCGCGGCAGGTTCCGCCGGTCGGTGACCAGTACGGCCGGATCGCAGTCGTTGAGCAGCGCCGCGAGTTCGGAGTCGGTGGCGCGTGAACTCAGCGGCACACCGACCGCGGCGGCCCGCACGGTGGCGAGGAGCCCCTCGACCAGCTCCACGCAGTTGTCCAGGCAGAAAGCGACCCTGGCACCTCGGCCGACCGCCAGAGCAGTCGCCAACCGAGCGGTACGGTGCTCCAGTCCGGCCCAGCTCACGGCACGCCGGTCATCGGTGAACGCGGGTTTGTCGCCATGGCGTAAGGCGTTCTCGACGAGCAACTCCGCGACCGGCCGTACCTCGAACACTCCCGCCACACCCACCAGTTGTCCCCCTCGCTCACACGCCCGCGCCCCCGTCGGCTCCTTGATCAGCGTACGGCCCTGGCGCGGAAGCGGGGGAGGCCGACAAGTCCGGTGACGTCGCCGGTCCGCTCGCGAGCGCCGGCCCCGGCTGCCCTCCGACGGGCGGCAGCGCGCATCGGAGAGGACCCGCGCGCCGCCTGGGACGTATCGACCGCGTGCGTCGAAGAAGCCCCGCCCTCCGGGCGCCAGCCGTCCGTATCGCGAGGGCAGCAGCAGGATCCCGGTGCTCCGCTCGGAAGAATGCCGCTGCACACCCCTAGGGACCGACCGGACGGTATGTCATCCTTCGGGGCAGGACGACGAGCCGGGTGGCTGCTGCCGCACGGGCAGCGCGCCCCGTCGGACTCCGTCGAGCCGCCGGCCAGGCGCTGCCGGGAAGCCGAGGTTGGGGGAGGACCGCGATGCGACCTGCCGTACGCACACGCGCCACGCACCGCACCGGGCCGACGCCCGTTCCGCAGCCGCGGACACGACGCATCCGGTCGCTGATCGACGCCGACGCGCTGCGTGTCCTGCACCGGGCGGCCCGGGTCCTGATCGACGACCTCCCGGAACTGACCGACCGGCTCGTGGCGGTGCTGCGCGAGCAGGAACCGGCGTACCGGACCGCGCTGGAGAACGACCCCGTCACCACCTGGGAGGAGGTGCACCGCTCCCTGCGGCACAGCGTGACCTCGCTGCTCGACCCGCGCGGCACCCGCGAGGCCGCCCACCGCTGCACCTGGCGCATCGGCGTCACCCGAGCCGAGCAGGGACTGCCGCTGGACGCTCTGCTGCACGCCTTCCGGCTGGGCGGATCCCTGGTCTGGCAGCGGCTGGTGGAGGAGACCTCCCGCTCGGCGCCCGAGGACATCCGGCTCCTCGTCCATGTCGCCACCGATGTGTGGAACTTCGTCGACGAGCACTGCAGCCTCGTGGCGGACGCCTATCGGCAGGCCGAACGGCAGTTGGCCTGGCGGCGCGAGAACCGGGTACGGCTCCTTGCGGCAGCCCTCCTCGACGGCACGAGCCGGATCGCCGACCTGCCCGAGACCGCCGAGGGGCTGCGCCTGCCGGAGCACGGCCGGTATTGCGTCGTCGCGGTCGTCGGCGGCCGGCCGCAGGGTCCGACGGGACTGCGCAGCGCCCCCGTACCACCCGGCACGAGCGTCTACTGGCACTCGGGAGTGGAAGTGGACTACGGCATCGTCCTCGTCGGCGAGGAGGCGGACGGGGAGGACGACCAGGACCCCGTGGCGGCGCTGGGGCTTTGCGGCGACGGCGTGTCCGAAGGGCGGATCGGCGTCGGCAGTGCCGTGGCGGGGCTGGCCGCGGTCGGCGACGCCCGGCGTCTGGCCGACCTCGCCCTGAGCATCTGCCCGTCCGAGGGCGGCACGGTCCGGCTCACCGAGCATCTGCCCGAAGCCCTTGTGGCCTCCTGTACGGAACTCGGTGCGACCCTCACCGAGCAGGTGCTCGGCCCCCTGCTGCGGCTGGAACCGGCCGACCGGGACGTACTGCTGGACACCCTTGCCGCCTGGTTCGCCTGCGACGGCTCCGCCCAGCGGGCGGGCGAGCGGCTGTACTGCCACCGCAACACCGTCCTGAACCGACTCCGTCGCTGCGAGCAGCTCACCGGCCGCTCCCTGGCGCGCCCGGTGGACGTGGTGCAGATCAGCCTCGCCCTCACGGCACGCCGGCTGCTGCGCGGCTGACGGCACCTCCGCGCCGTCGGCAACCGTCGACCGGATCTTGTGGCTGAACGGCGGCTCCTGGCCTCTGCCGACAGCCGTCCCAAGCACCTCGGGTGAGCCAGGACGCATCACCGCGGTGACCGCCGTCGCCACCCTCGCCACCGGGCTCGCCGCCCCCCGGCTCACCCCCGCCGTGCCGGCTTGCCCTCCTGCCCTCCTGCAGCCGACCACAGGCCCCCGACCGGCGCTTTCCGCGCCACCCCTGGGCACCCGCACAACCCCACCCCGCCCGCATTGGGACCGCGCAGCGTCCTCGCCCGAACACCTGTACCGCCCGCCCGCGCCCGTGCTGTCGTGGGCTGCCCTTCCCCCGAAGCCCCGTGCCCGACGGCACGGACCCGAGGAGCCGTGATGCCCGAAGCACCACCGGACGAAGAGGCCGCCCTGTACGTCGAGGGCCTCGACGTGACCTACGGCCGCGCCCTGTCCGCCCTTCGTTCCGTGTCCTTGACCGTCCCGCACGACTCGGTCGTCGCCCTGCTCGGCCCCAACGGCGCCGGCAAGACGACCCTGCTGCGGGCGGTGTCGGGCACCCTGCGCCTGCATCGTGGAGCGATCACGGCCGGCCGCATCCGCTACGGCGCCACGGAACTCGACGGACGCGACCCGGTCGCCGCCGTGCGTGCCGGAGTCGTGCAGGTCCCCGAGGGGCGCCGGGTCTTCGCCGGGCTCACCGTGGACGAGAACCTCCGCAGCGGCGGCCTCGGCCTCGGCAGGCGCCGGCCCGCCCAGGTCGCCGAGGCCCGGGACCGGGTCTTCGCGCTCTTCCCGCGGCTGGCCGAACGCACCGGGCAGGCCGCCGGACTGCTCTCCGGCGGCGAGCAGCAGATGCTCGCCATCGGCCGCGCCCTGATGGCCGCCCCGCGCCTGCTCCTGCTGGACGAGCCCTCGCTGGGCCTCGCCCCGCAGATGGTCTACCGGATCGCCGAGGTCATCCGGGAGATCAACGCCCAGGGCACCGCCGTCCTCCTGGTCGAGCAGAACGCGGGCATGGCCCTGTCCCTGGCCGACACCGCCCACGTCCTGGAGGTAGGCGAGGTCCGGCTCTCCGGCCCCGCCGACGAACTCGCCGGCACGGACGCCGTACGGCGCCTCTACCTGGGCGAAGCCACCGAGACCACCGAGACCACTCAGACCACCGAGACGACCGAGACCGCCGAGACGACTGAGACCACCGAGGCCGCCGGGACCACGCACACGACCCAGAGCGCGCACACGACCAAGACCACCGGCACTACCGAGGGGCAGGGAGCCGCGTGACCGTCCGTACCACCGCACCGCCCGAACTGGCCGTCACGGACGTGACCGTCCGGTTCGCCGGGCTCACGGCCCTGGACGCCGTGTCCTTCACCGTCGTCCCGGGCACCGTCCACGCGCTCATCGGCCCCAACGGAGCCGGCAAGTCCACCTGCTTCAACGTCCTGTCGGGCCTGTGCCGCCCGGCCACCGGCGCCGTACGGCTCGGGGACGCCGAACTGACCCGGCTCGCCCCGCACCGCCTCGCCGCCCTCGGCGTCGCCCGCACCTTCCAGAACATCGTCACCACCCAGGGCACCGTCGCCGACAACCTGATGCTCGGCCGGCACGCCCTGTCCCGGGCCGGATTCGCCGCCAGCGCGCTGCGTCTGCCGCACGCGCGGCGCGAGGAGCGCGAGCACCTGGCCCGCGCCCGGGAGATCGCCGAACTCACCGGCCTGGCACCGCACTTCGACAGCCCCGTCGCCCTGCTGTCCTACGGCGACCGCAAGCGCGTCGAGCTCGCCCGCGCCCTCTGCCTGGAACCCCGGGTCCTGCTGCTGGACGAGCCGGTCGCCGGGATGAACGCGGCCGAACGCGTCCGCACCGTCGAGGTCGTGCACGCCGTACGCGCCGAACTCGGCCTGTCCGTGGTGCTGGTCGAGCACGACATGGGGCTGGTGATGCGTCTCGCCGACGAGGTCACCGTCCTCGACTTCGGCCGTGTCATCGCCCACGGCACCCCCGACGAGGTCCGCCGCGACCCGGAAGTGCTGCGGGCCTATCTCGGCACCGGGGCCGAAGAGGAGGACGCGGCATGACCACTTTCCTGGACAACGTCTTCAACGGGCTCGCCCTCGGCGCGGTCTACGCCCTCGTCGCCCTCGGCTTCGTCATCATCTTCAAGGCGTCCGGCGTCATGAACTTCGCCCACGGCTCGCTGCTCCTGCTCGGCGGCTACGTCACCGCCGTACTCCACGACGACCTCGGCTTCGCAGGTGCCCTCGCGGTGTCCGTCCTGGTGACCGCGGCCGTGGCCGGGGCCATGGACCGCTTCCTGCTCCAGGCCGGCGGGGGAGCGGACCCGCAGGCCGCCCATGTGCAGACCATCGTCACCATCGGCGTCGACATCGTCATCCTCACCGACCTGTCGCGGCGCATCGGCGGCGACCTGCTCTCGCTCGGCGACCCCTGGGGCGACTCGGTCAGCGGGCTGGGGCCGGTGACCGTCGCCGACAGCCGCATCGCCGCGATCGTGGTCTCCACCGTGGTCATCACCGGTGTCTTCGCCTTGTTCCGGTACACCGACTGGGGCCTGTCGCTGCGCGCGTCGGCCGAGGACGTCGAGGCGGCCGCCCTGATGGGCGTACGGCTGGTGCGGGTTCGCATGCTCGCCTGGTGCCTGGCCGGAGCGCTGGCGGCACTGGCGGCGGTCTTCCTCGCCGCGTTTCCCGCGCCCGGCCTGGAGCGTACGACGGGGCAGATCGCTCTGAAGGCGTTCCCGGCGGCGATCCTCGGCGGCATGGCGTCACCGCCCGGCGCCCTCGCGGGCAGTCTCATGATCGGCCTGACCGAGGCGCTCGTCGCCGGCTACCAGTCCGACCTCCATGTCCTGGGCGAAGGGTTCGGCGATGTAGCGCCCTATGCCGTGATGGTTCTGGTGCTGCTGGTACGGCCCACCGGGCTGTTCGGCGGAAAGGCGGCGGTCCGTGTCTGAGCGACTCTCCCGTGCCCGCGCGATCCGCCTGGGCTGGACCTTCGCGGCCGTCGCCGTCCTGTGCGCGCTGCCCTTCTATCTCGACGCGTTCTGGCTGCGCATCGGCCTGTTCTCGATGGCGGCGGCCGTCGGTGCGGTGGGCCTCGGCCTGCTGTCCGGCACCGCCGGCCAACTCTCCCTCGGCCACGCCTTCTTCCTGGCGGTGGGCGCCTACGGCTACGTATGGCTGGCCGGAGAGCCCGGACCCGGCCTGCCGACCGTCGTCGCCGCCGTACTCGCGGTGCTGCTGGCCGGGGCGGCGGGTGGACTGTTCAGCCCCGTCGCCGGCCGGGTGCGCGGCATCTATCTGGGTGTCGCCACCTTGGCCCTGGTCTTCCTCGGCCACCACGTCCTGCTCACCGCCGACTCCGTCACCGGCGGTTTCAACGGCCGCTCGGTACCACCGCTGGAAGTGGGCGGCTTCTCCTTCTCCGCCGAGTCCGAACTGACCCTGCTGGGCGTGCCGTTCGGCGCCGAGGAGCGGCTCTGGTACCTGGGGCTCGCGCTGTTCGCGGTCACCTGGTTCACCGCCCGCGGACTGCTGCGCGGCCGTCCCGGACGTGCCCTGGTGGCGCTGCGCGACAGCGAGACCGCGGCGGCGGTGATGGGCGTCGACGTCTCCCGCTACCGCTCGGCGGCCTTCGTGGTGTCGTCGATGTACGCGGGCCTGGCCGGAGTGCTGCTCGCCCTCTCCTTCCGCCGCGTGGTGCCCGACTACTTCGGCCTCGTGCTGTCGGTCGACTACCTCGCCATGATCGTCATCGGCGGGCTGGGGTCGGTGGCCGGAGCGACCGCCGGTGCCGTCTTCGTCACCGCGCTGCCCCTGCTGATGACGCGTTACGCCGACCAACTCCCGCTGGTGGCCGCCCCCGGCACCACCGACGGCACGGTCGGGCCCACCGAGGCGGCCCGCTACCTCTACGGCGCGGCGATCGTCCTCATCCTGCTCTTCGCCCCCGACGGACTGCACGGCCTGGTCCGGCGCCTGCGGGTCCGCCTGCGCCGCCCCCGGACCGCGCCACCGCCCCCGAACGCCACCTCCCCTTCCCAATCACCCGCGCCAGCCGTACGAGCCAAGGAGCCCACCCCGTGAACCCCTCGCACCACCACACGCACCGCGCCGTACCGCGCACCAAGACACTCCTGGCCGCGGCCCTCGCCGCCGTCCTGCTCGCGGGCACCGGATGCAGCTCCAAGGCCAACTCCTCCGACAGCGCCGGCGACGGCGCCGACGGCGTCAAGACCGGCCCCGGAGTGACCGACAAGACCATCAAGCTCGGCGCCCTGACGGACCTCACCGGCCCGTACGCGACCCTCGGCAAGAGCATCGTGCAGGCGCAGCAGATGTGGGCAGACGAGGTCAACGCCCGCGGCGGCATCTGCGACCGGAAGGTGGAGATCGTGGTCAAGGACCACGGCTACGACGTCCAGAAGGCCGTCACCGCCTACGCCGACATCTCCGCGGACGTCGTGGCCCTGCCCCAGGTCATCGGATCGCCGGTGATGGCCGCGCTGCTCGACGACATCGACCGGGACAAGGTGCTGACCTTCCCTCAGGCCTGGGCCGCGTCGCTGCTCGACCGGGAGTCCGTGCAGGTCCTGGGCACCACGTACGACATCGACATGATCGCCGCCGTCGACTTCCTCACCCGCACCAAGGGCCTGGCGAAGGGCGACACGATCGGCCACGTCTACTTCGAGGGCGACTACGGCGCGAACGCGCTCGAAGGGTCGCAGTGGGCCGCGAAGAAGGCGGGCCTGAAGGTCGTCGGCCAGAAGATCAAGGCCACCGACACCGACCTGTCCGCGCAGGTTTCGGCGCTGCGCAAGGAGGGCGTCAAGGCGATCCTGATCAGCGCCGGACCGGCTCAGACCGCCTCGCTGGTCGGAGTCGCGGCCTCCCGGGGACTGAAGGTGCCCGTCGTCAGCAGTGCCCCCGGCTACGCCCCGCAGTTGATGAAGACACCGGCCGCGCCCGCGCTCACCGCCATGCTGAACATCGTCAGCGCCGCCCCGGCCGCCAGCTCCGACCTGGCCGGGGTGCGCAAGATGGTCGCCTCGTACAAGAAGAAGTACCCGGACTCCCTGGTCGACGCCGGCGTACTCTCCGGCTACAACGCCGCCCAGATCATGGGCGCCGACCTGAAGAAGGCCTGCGAGGGCGGCAGTCTCGCCCGTGAGGACGTCGTCAAGGCGCACCGCGCCCAGACCAACGTCGACGTAGGCCTCGGCAGCGCGCAGAACTTCTCCGACAAGGGGCAGCCGGCCAGCACCTCCACCTACGTGCACAAGCCGGACGCCAAGGCCGTCGGCGCCGCGGTGAACCTGGAGGAGGCGCACACCGCGCCCGGCGTCGAGGAGTACCTCGCCTCCCGCAGCTCGTGACGCCATGACCCGCGGGGTCGAGGCCGAGTACGGCCTCGACCCCGCGGCAGCATGCCCTGCGGGGCGGCCTAAGCGTCGTCGCCGTCGGCGGGGACGAGGGAGCGGGCGGCGGCGAGGATCCGTGCGCAGCGTCGCGTCATGGCCTCGGGTGACTGCTCCGGGTGGTTGATCCACCAGCGGACCAGGGCCGTGCACAGGCCGCGCCAGGCGTACTTGAGGGCGTCGGCGTCGAGCGGGTCGCCGGACCCGGCCGTGTGCAGGAGGTCGGCGGTACCCGTCGCGGCGAGGTCGTCGATGGCGCCGCGGTAGTACCTCGCGCGGAGGGCGGCGTCGCTGTCGGGCGGCAGTGTGGCGTCGTACAGGACGAACCACGCCTCGCGCTGCCCGTCCAGGGCGTTGAACAGGGCGTCCAGTACACGCAGGGAAGTGGGCAGCGCGCCGGTGGCCTCCTCGGCCATCGCGGTGCGGACGGCATCCAGCAGGCGTTCGCCGACGGGATCGAGACAAGCGAGGTAGAGATCCTGCTTGCTGCCGAAGTACTGGTGCAGCAGGGGCTTGGTGACGCCCACGCGCGAGGCGATGGCGGCCACGGTGGTGGCGTCGTAGCCGTGGCGGCCGAACTCCTCGGTGGCGACGGCCAGAACCTGCCGTTCGCGCGCGGCCCTCGGCACGCCCTTGGTGCCGGCCTTGGAGGGGAGCGTTGTCATGAGATCGATCTTACCCTACGGTAATTTACCGTAGGGTAAATTTCTTGGCCCCTCGCTGGGAGCACACTCATGCCTGCCACCGCGACCGACTCCGGCACCTCCCGCACCCGCTCCTGGTGGGGCTGGGGGTACGCCGACGCCCATCCCGACGACACCGAGTGCGCCGCCATGGGCGCCTTGCTGCCGGGAACCCTGGCGCTCCCGATGTCCATTCCCCGGGTCGCCGACCTCGCCATCGGCCGTCCCGCCGTGACGCCCCCGCCCTCTCTCGCCCACCTGGTCACCGCCGATCCCGAGGCGCG
Organism: Streptomyces sp. NPDC036764; assembly: GCF_055609385.1. Taxonomy (NCBI): domain Bacteria; kingdom Bacillati; phylum Actinomycetota; class Actinomycetes; order Kitasatosporales; family Streptomycetaceae; genus Streptomyces; species Streptomyces sp. NPDC036764. The sequence goes on along the minus strand of NZ_JBVJPT010000010.1, from coordinate 186,272 downwards.
CGCGTCCCACGCCATGGGCAAGGCCTACCGTGACGTCATCCGGGCCCTGCGCGGCCGGCCCGGCCGGATACCCGACCTGGTCGCCCGCCCGACCGGCGACCAGGAGGTGGCCGACCTGCTGGACTGGGCCGGCGAGCACGACGTGGCCGTCATCCCCTTCGGCGGCGGCTCGTCGGTCGTCGGCGGCGTGGAGTACCGCGGCGACGCCCACCGGGCCGTGCTGTCACTGGACCTGACCTCGATGAACCGGGTCCTGGAGATCGACACTGCCGGCCGTTCGGCGCTCATCCAGGCCGGAGCGCTCGGCCCCGTGCTGGAAGACCAGCTCAGGCCGCACGGCCTGACCCTGCGCCACTTCCCGCAGAGCTTCGAGTTCTCCACCCTCGGCGGCTGGCTCGCCACCCGGGCCGGCGGCCACTACGCCACCGTCCACACCCACATCGACGACTTCGTACAGTCCCTGCGCGTCGTCACCCCCGCTGCGGCCGGTGCGTCCTGGCGCCTGCCCGCATCCGGCGCCGGACCGTCGCCCGACCGGCTGTTCCTCGGATCCGAAGGGGCGCTCGGCGTCATCACCGAGGCGTGGATGCGCCTTCAGGAACGCCCCCGGTACAAGGCCTCCGCGTCCGTCGCCTTCACCGACTTCCACCGCGCCCTCGACGCGGTGCGCGCCATCGCCCAGTCCGACCTCAGCCCGGCCAACTGCCGCCTGCTCGACTCCGGCGAGGCGCTGCTGTCCGGCGCCTCGAAGGACGGCTCCTCCGTCCTGGTCCTGGGCTTCGAGTCCGCCGCCGCCCCCGTCGACGAACGCCTCGCGACGGCCCTGGACATGGCCCGCGCCCACGGCGGCATCGGCACGGCACCGAGAACGGACGGCGACGCCCCGGCCGACGCGGCCGTCGGCGCCTGGCGCTCGGCGTTCCTGCGCATGCCCTACCTGCGCGACGGCCTGGCCCGCATGGGCGCCGTCGTCGAGACCTTCGAGACGGCCGCCACCTGGGACAAGATCCCCGACCTGATCGACGGCATCCGCACGGAGGTCGGCGCCGCCGCCCTCAAGGCCACCGGACACCAGGCCACCATCAACTGCCGCCTGACCCACGTCTATCCCGACGGCGCCGCCCCCTACTTCACCGTGGCCGTCGCCGGCCGGCCCGGCGACGAGGTCGCCGTCTGGGACGACATCAAGGCCGCCGCGACCGACGTCCTGCACCGCCACCGCGCCACCATCACCCACCACCACGCGGTAGGCCGAGACCACCGCCCCGGCTACGACCTCCAGCGACCGGCCCCCTTCGCGCTGGCGCTCCGCGCCACCAAGAACGCCCTGGACCCGCACGGCATCCTCAATCCGGGGGTTCTGTTGGACTGACGGCGAGTGGGTCGACTGCCTACGGACTGGCCCTCGCGGGTCGCGCGCCGCTCCCTTCCGAACCGTCGGCGCGGTCACGCAGTGCCTGGTGGACGGACCAGAGGACGGCCACGAAGGGGACGGCCACGACCGCGCCGATGAATCCGGCCGCGATGGCTCCGCCGACGACGGCGAGGGCCACGACGACCGGGTGCAGGCGCACGGCCCAGCTCATGACGATGGGATGCAGGAGGTGGCCCTCGATCTGACCGATGATCACGATCAGGGCCACGACGATGAGAGCGGTCACCGGTCCCTTCGTCGCCAGTGCGACGACGGCCGCGACGGCCAGGGCGATGGGCGAGCCGATCAACGGGATGAAGGCGGCCGCGAATTCCAGCAGGGCGAGCGGAACGGCGAGGGGGACGCGGAGCACGAGCAGGGCGATGCAGACCAGGACGGCGTTGGTGGCCGCGACGAGCAGGATGCCGTGGGTGTAGCCGTTGAAGGTCCGCCAGGCGGCCCGGCCGGCGACCATGAGGTGCTGCCGTGCCGTCGTTGGGAGCTGGTCGCAGATCCACTGCCACTGCCGGTCGCCGGAGTGGGTGAAGAACACGGCGCAGAACAGGGCCAGGGCGATGACGGTCAGCACTTCGAGCAGCCGGCTCGCGCCGCTCATCGCCTCGCTGATGAGGGTGGAGCGGTGGCTGGAGAGGAGTTTGCCGATCCGGGACTGGAGGTCGTTGAACGTGTCCGGAGGGAGCCGGAAGGGAGGCTCCTCCAACTGGCGCTCGATCCGGTCGATGCCCGCCACGAACTCCCTCTGCAGCCCCCTTCGCTGACCCGCCACGATCTCACCGACCAGGGCCAGCCCCCCGAAGACGATGACGATGCCGCCGACGACCGCGCCGGCAACGGCGAGCGGACGAGGCAGCTTGCGGGCGAGGAGTCCGGCCACGGGACGGAGCACGGTGGTGAGGACCAGGCCGAGGAACACGGCGACGGCGATCCGGTGAAACTGCCCCAGCACGGAGAACACGGCGCGGACGACGATCGCCACGACGATGATCCGCCACGCGTACGCGGCCCACGTCCGCAGCCACTCCGGCACGCGCGATTCCGCGCCGCTCGGGCGGCCGGCAGAGGAGGAGGGCGGATCGGGGGGCATGGCCATCCCCATGCCCGTACCACCCGCCCCCCGTCGCATCGCGGAGCCGGCCCGGAATTCGCCCGAAGGCCGGTACCGGTCCCGGCCTTCACCCCGGCGGAGTGCCGCCGGGTGGCGGAGCGTCGGGCTGCGGGCGTTGCGGGGGCGGCCGACAATTGCCCAGCGGAGGGCATGTCCGGCCGGCCGCGTCGTGCCGTGGTTCGTTGCCGTGGTGGTGTCGGTCCGAGAGGAACGTGCTCATGGGCGCTGAGTCTTCGCGGGCCGCGCGGACGGGGGCGTTCATCGCGGTGGCGGTCGCCCTGTTCTGCATCCAGCTCGACTTCTTCGCGCTTAACCTGGCCGTGCCCGGCATCGCCGACGAATACGGTGTCACCGCCTCGGCCGGCCAGTGGACGCTCTCCGCCTGCATGCTCGCCATCGGCTGCTGCTTCATCGTGGGCGGCCGGGTCGGCGACGTCTTCGGACGGCGAGGAGCCCTGCTCGGCGGTACGGCCCTGTTCGCGGCCGGCTCGGTCGGGTGCGCGCTCGCCCCCGGGCTGTGGGCACTCGTCGGGGCGCGGGTCGTGCAGGGTGTCGGGGCGGGCTTCGTCTTCCCCGTGTCGGTCGCCGTGATCTCCAACGCCTTCCCGGACACGACGCGAGCCCGCGCGCTGGGAGCGGTCTTCGGGATCGCCAACGTGGGTACGGCGCTGGGGCCGTTCGTCGGCGGCGGCTTCACCGAAGGGCCCGGCTGGCGCTGGATCTTCTGGCTGCTGGCTCCACTGAGCGTGCTCGCGCTGGCCGTGGCGTACGTGTACGTCCCCGACTCCCGGGATCCCACAGCACCGCGCCAACTGGACCTGACCGGCTGCGCGACCGTGGTGTGCGCGCTCGCGGCGCTCACGCTGGCCGTGGAACGCGGCAGCGCCTGGGGCTGGGACCACGCCCGCACCCTCACCCTGCTGGCCCTGTCCGTCGTCGCGGGCGCCCTGTTCGTACGGCGGGAGCTGCGCGCCCGTCATCCGCTCATCGACCTCGGGCTCTTCCGCAACACGCCCTATGTCCTGGTGACCGGCACGGGAACCGTCACCAACATGGGCTACGCGGTCACCGTCTTCGTCTCGACGCTGTACCTCCAGCAGGTGCGGGGGCTGTCACCGCTGGAGGCGGGCGTGGTGTTCCTGGCGCCCGCCGCGCTGGTGGCCATCAGCGGGCCGCTCGGCGCCAGGCTGTCCGGGCGCATGCGACCGGTGTCGGTGATGGCGCTGGCCGGAACGGTCGCCGGTACGGGGATGATCGTGCTCAGCCTGGTGACGGCCTGGTGGCTGTACGTTCCGGTGTTCGCCTGGTGCGGGCTGGGCCTGGGGCTGGGCTGGACGTTCGCGAGTGTGGCCACCCAGCAGGTCGTGGCGCCCGAGCGGGCCGGTGAGGCCTCGGGTGTACTGCTGACGTTCCTGGTCACGCTGGGCGGCGTCGCGCTGGCGGCCGCCGCGTCCGCGATCACGGCGATGGTGCCGGAGCGGTCGCCGGAAGCCGCGTACGACGCGATCCTGCGCTGCGGAGGTGCGGTGATCCTTGCGGCGGCCGCCGTCGTCCTGGTGGTACGCCACCGGCTCGCGGCCACCGGGGGCGTCCCGTCGGCCGGCCCGCCTCGTGCCTCCGGCTCGGGAGGGTTGGCCGACTCGGCCGGCCTGGATGACACGCCTGGCCTGGACGGTCCGCCCGGCCTGGACGATTCACTCGGCCCGGATGGCTCGGCCGGCCTGGACGATTCACTCGGCCCGGATGGCTCGGCCGGCCTGGGCGATTCACTCGGCCCGTACGACTCGCCCGGCCTGGGCGATTCACCCGGCCCGCACCACTCGCCCGGTTCGGGCCGCGCGCGGACTCCGGGCGTTGCCGGCCGGCCGGGCTCGCGGCCGTCACGCGGTGGGCGTCGGCCGTGACGGGCGCGGCGGAGCGGGCCCGGATCCTGCACCGGTCGGTGCGGGTGACCCTCGCCGCGTCGCTGGGCTTCTACACCTTCGTGTACGGGCTCGACGAACCCGTGCTCGCCCTGTACGCGCTCTTCGGGCCGATCTCGCTGGGCCTGTTGTCCCCGATCCCCGGATCCGGGCGGCAGCGGGCGGAGGTGATGCTGAAGGCGCTGCCCGTGGGGCTGGGTCTTGTGGCCCTCGGGACGGTGCTGGCGGTGCACACGTGGGCAGCGGTGCTGGGCATGCTCGTCGTGGGGTTCCTCCTCGCCTTCGCGGCGATCGCGGGCCCGCGCCCTGCCGGGGCGGCACCCGGACTCCAGCTCTTCTACATCCTGGCCTGCTTCCCACCGTACGAACCCGACACGCTGGGGCTGCGGTTGGCCGGTCTCACCTTCGGCGTGGTCGCGCTGGTGCTGTGTGAGCTGTTCCTGCTGCCGGATCCATCGGATCCGACGTACCGGGCGGCGCTCGCGCGGGCCCTTGCGACGGCGCGCGACACCATCACCGGGGACAGCGGCCTCTCACCGCAGGAGTTGAGGAAGGCGGGCGCTCGGCTGCGGCTGTCCAACACCTCGCCCGCCCAGCGTCCCGCAGGCCCGGGCCGCGCGGCCCGCGGTCTGGCCCAGGCGGGGTCCGCCGCCCGACGGCTGCTCGAACAGTTGGCCCATCTTGCAGAGATCGGCGAGCTGCGCGAACTCGTCCGGGGCGGGGCGGGAAAGGGGACCGGGACTGACGGCGCCCGGACGGGCGTCGAGGCAGGCCAAGACGGCAAGGACACGGCGCTCCGATCGCTGCTGCCACGCGTGGTGTCCCTCCTCGACGAGACCACCGCCGCCCTGCGCACCGGCCGGGCCGCTCCGGGTCCGCAGCGGATGGACGAGGCCATCGACGACTTCCAGGGGATGCGCGCACGGCAGGCGGCGGGACCCGCCGACGAGGTGCCTCCGGCGGACGTGTTGCGCAGACAGGCGGCGTTGCTGGCGGTCGCCGAGTCGGTGCGCGCCCTGGAGATCTCCGTACGGGTCGGCCTCGACGGACGGCGCACCCCGCCCATCGAACCCACGGAGCTGTTCTGGTACACCCACGCCACCACGCCCCAACTGTGGCTGCGCCGGATTACCGGCAACATCTCACTGCGCTCGGTGCAGTTCCACAACGCCCTGCGGATCGCCGCGGCATTGGCCGCCGCCCGCCTGGTGGCGGGCTCGCTGGATCTGACGCACGGCTTCTGGGTGCTGCTCGCGGTGCTCACGCTCAGTCGGACCACCGTGGGGGAGGCGTGGACGGCCATCCGCCAGGGCGTCACCGGCAACCTGGTGGGCGCCATCGCCGCGGGCGCGCTGCTCACCGGTCTGGGTCGGCACACCGAGGCGTACGCGGCCATCCTGGCACCGGCCATGCTGATCGCCTTCGCGGTCGGGCCGCTGCTCGGCATCGCCTGGGCGCAGGGCCTGTTCACGCTGGTGGTGGCCACCGCGTTCGCCCAGATCGCCCCGGCGTCCTGGCGGCTGGCCGAGGCGCGGATCGTGGACGTGGTCACCGGCAGCGCCATCGGTCTGCTGTGCGGGATGCTCGCCTGGCCCGCCGGCGCCCGCGCCGAGGTGCGCAGAACCATGGCGGGCCTCCTGTACGAGTGCGGCCCGCTGATCAGGGGCACCGTCGGCATGCTCGCCGCGGTGCCACCGGGCTCGGTGCCGGCCCCGGCCTCGCTCCCCGCGCTGCACCGGATGCGCCTGGCCGAGTCCGCCTACGCCCAGTTCCGCAGCGAACCCGGCAGCGACGCGCACGTGCGCGCCGACTGGCACGCAGTACTTCTCACCGCCCACCACATCCTGCTCGGCGCCCAGTGGCTGCCGCGCTTCGACCTGCCCACCGCCGCCCTGCCCCCGGAGGCGGCCGACCGGGCCCGAGCCGGTGCCCGCACACTCGCACAGACCACCGACCGGCTCGCCGACCTGTGCAGCGGCAGACGGCCCTCGTCACCCGACACGGCACCGCCGCCCGTGCGGCCGGCCGGGCCGCCGTTGCCCGCGCTGGTCGACCTCGACATGTGGCTGCGCAGCCTCACCGCCCAACTCACCCGCATCGAGGCCGGACTGCCCGAGGCGATCCGACGACCACCACGCGCCACGCCGGTCGCGGGCACCCCGGCCTCCGGGTCGGGGTCCGGCTCCGACGGCCGCGGAAGCTAGGGGCGCGCCGTGTCCGGCGGGAGCCTCCGCAACGAACTGCGGGCCCCCACGCTCCGCGGCTGGGTGTGGTGGCTGCCGATGGTCGCGGTGCTCGTCGACGTGGCCGCCGAATTCGTCGTCAGGGGCCGCGAGCCGGTGAGCTTCATGCTCATCGCGGTCCCGCCGCTGGCCGCCGCGACCCGTGGGCCACGGGGCACGGCGTTGTCGGCGGTCGTGTGCCTGGGGTTGGAGATGTGGATGGCCGCCCGCCGCCCCGGCCACTTCGACGAGCAGCACCACATCGCCATGTACCTCGCCACCGCCCTCATCGGCATCGCCAGCGTCGCGCTCGCCGCGCAGCGGGAGCGGACCCGGCAACACCTCATCCGCGCCAACTCGGTCGCCGAGGCCATGCAGCGAACCCTGCTGCGCCCCGTGCCGCGCAGACTCGGCCCGGTGCGCGCCGCCGGGTTCTACGAGGCCGGCGAGGGCGGCACCCTCGTCGGCGGCGACCTGTACGACATGTGCGAGACACCCTTCGGGGTGCGGGCCATCATCGGCGACGTCCGCGGCAAGGGGCTCGGCGCGGTACAGACCGTCGCCGCGGTGCTGGGCAGCTTCCGGGTCTCGGCCCACGAATGGCAGAGCCTGAGCGCGCTGGCCGGCCGCCTTGAGCTCAGCATCGCCCGCAACAGCCCGGCCGGCGACGACGGCGACCCCGAACTGTTCGTCACCGCACTGGTCCTGGAGTTCCCGCCGGACGGCGGCGAGGTGCGCATCGTCGACCGCGGCCATCCCGCGCCCCTGGCCGTCGGCCCGCACGGCGCCCGACGACTGCCCACGGAACCCGGACTGCCACTCGGCCTGGGCGGACTGGCGCCGGACGGGGACGACACGACGGTGCACCCCCTCGCGGCATCGGAGGTGCTCGTCCTGCACACGGACGGAGTGAGCGAGGCACGCGACGCGGACGGCGTCTTCTACCCGGTCCTCGAACGGCTCGGTGAACGGTTCTCGGGGGAGCGCCCACCCGACCCGGAGACGGTCGTGTCGTTCGTCCGCACCGACGCCGAATGCTGGTCGGCGCAGGCCGACAACGACGACCGGGCGGTCCTCGCCCTCTCCCTTGATGCCGCGACACGCCCTCGCAAGGGCCCGCGGGCCACCGGCGACGCCACCCCCAGGCCGCGTCGCCGGCGCCCGACAGACCCGCCGGCGGCCGAGTCGTGGTGACGACACGGCCCTCGCGCGACGGCGTGGCACCCGATCAGGGGTGTTCGGTCAGCCGGAAGGACTGCGCGGTCGAGTTGTCACAGGGGCGCTGGACCAACTGCACGCTGTTCGCCGAACCGCCCGTGGTGCTCAGGCACTTGCCGCTGTGCCGGGCGACGAAGCGGTAGTTCCCCGATGCCTCCCGCTCGGGGCGCCACTGCTGGTTGGTGCCACCGCCGTAGGACCACAACTGCAAGGGCGCGTCGTCGGCGGTCGAGACACCGGTGACGTCGACGACCTGCTGGGGGTTGCCGCGGATCGCGATGCGGGCGTAGCCGCTGTCGGTGGGCCGGAACTGGAACTGCTGGGCCTGGGTCTGGTTGCAGGTGTACTGCTGGATCGCGGTGCCGTTGGCCGTGGCCGCCGCCCGGGCGTCGACGCACGCGCCGTTCGCGGTGTTGGCCAGTGAGTACCAGGCCGTGTCCGAGATCGGATCGGTGGGTGTGGGAGTGCCGCTCACTCCGGCGAGCCACTTGAGCCCGTCGATGAGGAAGCGGTTCTGGGTGGGGCTGGCGAACGTGGACGACAGCCGTGTGTTGGTGGCGTAGTCCATGGCGTTGTGGCCGAAGTTCGCGTACAGCATCCGGTACTGGGTGTTGGTCCACAGGATCGGGTAGTAGCCGCTGTACCAGGACTGGTTGGGGTCGGTACCCAGGGGGAAGCTCGACGGATCGACGGACGCCAGGATCTTGATGTTCGGGTTGTTGCGCAGGTCGTTGGACCAGCTATACCACTCGCTGACCGCCGAGGTGAACGTCGCGGGAAGACCGGTGGTGGAGGGGTGGGTACGGTCCTCGGTGCGCAGCACCGCGGTCGTCGGCCCCCAGGTGTTGGAACGGAAGTTTCCGCTGCCGAGGAAGGTGTTGTAGTACCAGGGCCACGATCCCGCGTCCGTGGTGAACGCCGAGACGTGGAAGCCCATCCAGCCGCCTCCCGCCCGCACGTACCGCTCGAAGCCGGCTCGCTGTGCCGCGCTGTCCGGCGCGTCGTCGAGGAAGAGGACGACCTGGTAGTCGTTCACGCCCCCGTTCGCGAGCAGATCCCAGTTCGTCGTCGCGGTGTAGGTGAAGTTGTTCTGGGCTCCGGTGCGCGGAAACCACTCGTTGGCTTCCTTCACGAAGTCGATGTGCGCGGCGTCCCAGGTGCCGTTGTAGAAGGCGATGACCTTGAAGGGGGCGGCCTGGGGCGCTGCGGAGGCGGTGGGCGCGGCGGGGCTCGGGGCGACCGTGAGCCCCAGCACCATCGCGAGTCCCGCCAACAGCCGTACTGCGAGCCGCCTCACGGGTGATTCACCGAGCCGGCGTCGTGGGGGGTGAGGCATGTTTTCTCCTGCGCCGGCGAAGCGGCATGTGGGGGATGGATCTTATTTCACACCATGATTTAAGAAGTGATGGAAATGCTCTGTCAAGGCGTTGGTATAGGCCAATCTGCACCTGGAGTGCCTCAGTCGTGGAGTGCCGGCGCCCTGGGCGTCACTCCGACCGGAGGCTGACGAACTTGTTCGTGACGAACATGTTCGTTAGCCTGTGAGCGTGTCCGAAGGAAGCTCCACACCACGCAGCCGCCGCGAGCGGCCTGCCAAGCCGGCCCTCACCTACGAAGGCATCGTCGCCACGGCCGTACGCCTGATGAAGTCCGAGGGACTCCAGCGAGTCACAATGCGGCGGCTGGCGCAGGAACTCGACACCGGGCCGGCGTCGCTCTATGTGTACGTGGCCAACACGGCGGAGCTGCACGCCGCGGTCCTGGAAGACCTTCTCGGCGTCGTCGACCGCACGCCGGTCGACGACGAGGGGGAGTGGACGGACCGGCTCATCGCGGTGCTCGGTTCCTATACACAGGTGCTGTTCGAGCATCCAAGTCTCGCTCATTCCGCGTTGGTCGCCCGTCCCTCGGGCCCCAACTACCTGGCGCTGGTGGAGGCGATCCTCGGCCTCCTGCACGAGGGCGAGGTGCCCGACGCGCAAGCAGCCTGGGGCGTGGACGTCCTGCTGCAAGTGGCGACCGCCACCGCCGCCGAACAGTCCGCCCGGGATCGCGACAGCGCCGCCGAGGATGACTTCCGGTCCCTCACCACGGCCCTGCGCAGGGCGTCGTCCGAGACGCACCCGCGTATCGCGGCGGTGGGTGACGCGCTCGTGTCCGGCACGCCTCAGGAACGTCTGACCTGGATCTTCCGCTCGGTCATCCAGGGGACCCGGACGACCCCCACCCCAGCACGCACCGCTCCTGACGAGAGCCCCGGCGAGCCGTCGGACCGGGGATCACCCGCACCGAGGAGAGAGTAGGCCCACCATGAGCACCACCACCCACCACCCTGTCATCGTCGTAGGCGCCGGTCTCGGCGGCCTGACACTGGCCCGGGTTCTGCACGTCAACGGCCTTGAAGTCGTCGTCCTCGACCTGGAGTCGAGCGCCCGCATGCGGTCCCAGGGCGGCATGCTCGACCTTCACGAGGAGACCGGTCAGACGGCGCTGCGCGTCGCGGGGCTCCATGAGCAGTTCCGCGCCGAGGTGCATCCCGGCGGGCAGGCGCTGCGGGTCCTCGACAAGGGCGCGCGGGTCCTGCTGGAAGAGGAGGACGACGGTATGGGAAGCCGTCCGGAAATCGACCGCGGCGACTTGCGCGAGATCCTGCTCCGCTCGCTGCCCGAGAACGCGATCCGTTGGAACAGCAAGGTCATCGGCGCGCGGTCACTCGGCGCCGGACGGCACGAGGTGGCCCTCGCCGACGGAACCGTCCTCACCACCGACCTGCTCATCGGCGCGGACGGCGCATGGTCCCGTATCCGGCCGCTGGTATCCGCCGCCACCCCCGAGTACTGCGGCATCTCCTTCGTCGAACTGGATCTCCTCGATGCCGACACCCGCCACCCGGAGTGCGCCGAGCTGATCGGCGGCGGGATGTTCTTCGCGCTCGGCGACAACAAGGGCTTCCTCGCGCACCGTGAGACGGATGGCGGTCTCCACGTCTACACCGCCCTGCGGGCCGCGGAACACTGGCTGTCCACCCTCGACTTCACCGACCCCGGCGCGGTCAAGGCCGCCCTGTCGGAGTGCTTCGCCGACTGGGCGCCCGGCCTGCGGAAGCTGATCGCAGAATGCGACGGCCCGCTCACCCCTCGACTCATCCACGCACTGCCTATCGGACACGACTGGCAGCGCACGCCCGGTGTAACTCTGCTGGGTGACGCGGCCCATCTGATGTCCCCCTTCGCGGGAGAAGGCGCCAACCTGGCCATGATCGACGGCGCCGAACTCGGCCAGGCGCTCGCCGCGCACCCCGGGGACCACGAGACGGCACTGGCGGCCTACGAGAAGGCGCTCTTTCCGCGCAGCGAGGAGACCGCCCGGCAGTCGGCGGAGGGCTTGGAGACGATCTTCAACGACCGGGCCCCGCAGCCGCTGATCGACATGTTCGCTTCCTTTGCGACGGGCTGAAAGGCGTACGTTCGCGGCTTGCGCGAACCGCGTACCGCGCACCGGCAACCGGCCGTGGCTCTGCTCTGGCGACGTGGCAACCAGGCGGTGCACACGGAGACTTGGGGGCGCCGCCAGCCCGTGCAGACGGCCTTGGGGGGTGCCTCGGTCGGGTCCACAGCCAGGCTTTGAGGCGGCTCCGCACCGGGTCGCCGCCTTCACCCTCGCCCGCCTGGACGCGCGCCGGCCCTTGAAACTCCAACCGCTGTGCGTGAGCGACCTGTTGTGGCGCACGATCGCCGAGCGCCATGCCCCGTCAGCCCGTCGTCCTCATCGCCCACCCCCACCCCGGCACCGGCACCGACTCCGATGAAGCGGTTCTGGGCAGTCGTACAGCACTCACCCGCCTCTTCACGAACCTCCTCGACAACGCCCTGCGCCACGCGCACAGCGCCGTGACCGTCGAAGTGGTCCGCACCGGGCATGCGTTGGCCGTCGAGGTCCGCGACTACCGTCCCGGTATCCCCGAACCCGACCTGACGCTGCCACTTCAGCCGGCCGGGTCCGCGTAGCGGGCGGCGATCGCGGCGGCACGGTTGCGCAGGGCGGTGCGCAACGACTGCGGGGCCAGGGCTTCCGCATCCGTGCCGAGCTGCCACAGCGCCCACTCGGCGTGCCGGAAATCCTGGAAGGTCACCTCCAGCCGCAGTCGGCCGTCCGCGTCGGGTTCTTCCGCGCGGACAGCCAGCGCGGTGTCCAGCAGGTCCTCCCGCCGCGCCGGGTTCACGCGTACCAGCACGATGATGTGGTCGCTACCGGAGAGGAACTGCACGGAGCGTTCCCGCCATATCCGGTCCAGATCGACCCGGTTCGGTCGCTGCGCCGCTTCGGGGAGCTCCTCGGCGGCCAGCACTCGCGACAGCCGGTAGGTGCGGTCCGCGCCGGATCTCGTGGCCAGCAGATAGCCCCGGTCGCGTACGGTCACCAGGCCGATCGGGTCCACCGTGCGCCACTGAGGTGGCCGGTCTGTGGCCGCGTAGTGGATGCGCAGCTTGTGTCCGGCGAGCACCGCGCGCCTGACCTCGATCATTGTCGCGTCGGGAACCTCGTCGGCGCCCAGTCGGCGTGAGAGCAGGTCGGTCTCCGGGTCGACGAGAAAGCGCTGGGCCGCGTCGTTCGCGGAGGCCCGATGGCCTTCGGGCAGCGCGTCGACCACCTTGCGGACGGCCGATGCGAGCGCCGGGCGGAGGCCGAATACCTGCTCGCCGCGCCCTGTCCGGGCGGTCAGCAGGGCGAGGGTCTCCTCGTGGTTCAGCCCGATGAGCTCGGTCTGGAAACCGGGTAACAGCGCGAAACCGCCGTGCCTGCCGCGTTCGGCGTAGACCGGGACGCCGGCCGCCGACAGCGCCTCGATGTCGCGCAGCACGGTGCGCGTGGAGACCTCCAGCTCGCGGGCGAGCGTGTTCGCCGTCAGGCGACCGCGCCGGCGCAGCAGGAGCACCAGGGAGACCAATCGGTCGGCACGCATTCGAAAACGCTAACGGAATACGTGACTGAGGGTGTCGTGATTTGTTGCGAGGCTCGTTGCCGCGACGTCAAAGCCGGCGGCTACCGAGGCGATGGACGTACGCACTCCCGATGAATCGAATGGAGTCGATGTGGCAGTGGAACGAACGGCGGTCAACCCGGTGACGTGGTCGGTGGACATGGGCTTCAACCAGGGTGAGGTTGTCTCCGGGCACACACGGACCCTGTACATCTCGGGACAGACCGCGATGAGCGGCGACGGGAAGCCCCGGCACGACGGTGACATGGCGGCGCAGTTGACGCTGAGCATCGACAACCTGGAGGCCGTGCTCGGCGAGGCCGGCATGTCCCTCGCGAACCTTGTCCGGCTCAACGTCTACACGACCGACGTCGATCTGCTGTTCCAGCACTACGCAGTGCTGGCGGCGCGGTTGGGCGCTGCCGGAGTGGCGCCGACCACCACGATGCTCGGGGTGACGCGACTGGCGATCCCCGGCCAGATGGTCGAGCTCGAAGGCACCGCCGTCGGATGATGCGACCTCGCTCATCGCGCGGGGACGGACACTCTGCGGCGAAACCGCTAACTCCCCTGTGAGAGGGGCAGGTTACCTGACGTTAACGCCTGTGACTCAGCCGCGAGACCACTCGGTCCCACCATCGCAATACCTGTCAGCCGATAGGTAATCATCGATCGAGGTGCGCTGATGAGCCGATCAGAGTCCACCCCTGCGTCACGTCCCGCCGACGGCGTCACGACCAGTCCCGTTGCCGTCGGCTACCACCAGGAACTGCGCCGCGGCATGGGCACCTTCGCGTCCTTCGCCGCCGGATTCTCCTTCGTGTCGATACTCACCACCGTCTTCCAGCTCTTCGGCCTCGGTTTCGGCCTCGGCGGGGCGGCGTTCTTCTGGACCTGGCCGTTGGTCTTCGTGGGCCAACTGCTGGTCGCGCTCTGCTTCGCCGAACTGGCGGCGCGCTGGCCCATCTCCGGCGCGATCTACCAGTGGTCGAGCCGGCTGGCCGGCACCACGGTCGGCTGGTTCACCGGCTGGATCATGATCCTGGGGCAGATCCTCACCGTCGCGGCGGCCGCGATCGCCGCGCAGGCGGTGTTGCCGGGCATCTGGTCCGGCTTCCAGATCGTCGGCGGACCTGACGCCGATCCGACGGTCGCCTCCACGACGGGTGCCCAGAACGCGGTCCTCCTGGGCTGCCTCCTGCTGGTGATCACCACGGTGGTGAACATCCTCGGCATCCGCCAGATGGCCGCCGCCACCAGCGTCGGCGTCATGATCGAGATCGTCGGCGTGATCGTGCTGGTACTGCTGCTCTTCTCCCTGCCCGAGCGGGGTCCACAGGTGGTGGTCCACAACACCGGCTGGGCCGGCGACGGCGGCTATATCGGCGCCTTCCTCGCGTCCTCGCTGATGGCGGCGTACGTCATGGTCGGATTCGACTCGGCGGGCGAGCTGGCGGAGGAGACGCACAGCCCACGCCGGACCACTCCCCGGACCATCCTGCGGGCGCTGGTCATCTCGGGTGTGGGCGGTGCGCTGCTGATCCTCTCGGGGCTGCTCGCGGCGAGCAGTCTGACCGACGGCAACCTGGCCTCCGGCGGTCTTTCCTGGGTGCTCACGGACCGGCTCGGAGGCGTTCTGGGGCGGCTGTTGCTGTGCTGCGTCGCGGTCGCCGTGTTCGCCTGCACCCTCGCCGTGCAGACCTCCGGCGCACGGATGATCTACTCCATGGCGCGGGAGGGCGCCCTGCCCTTCCACCGGCACCTAGCGAAGGTCTCGGCCCGCACCGGTACGCCGATCATCACGTCGATCGTGGTGGGCGTGGGCGCCGCGGTCGCGCTCCTGGTGAACGTCCGTCAGTCGGCGATCTTCACCGCCCTGTCCAGCCTCTGCATCGCCATGCTCTACCTGGCCTACCTGGGCGTGACAATTCCGCTGCTGGTCACCCGGATCCGGCACCGGGGCACCGACCGGCTCCCGGACGGCGTCGACGAGACGGGCAGACCGCTGTTCTCGCTCGGCCGCTGGGGCATCGTCGTCAACACGCTCGCCGTGCTCTTCCAGGTCGGCATGACGGTCAACCTGCTGTGGCCCCGCGCCGAGATCTACGACCTCACCGGCGGCACTTGGTGGCTGCAATGGAGCGCTCTGCTCTTCATCGGGGCCGGCTTCGCCCTCGGCGCCGGCTACTTCCTCGCCCGACGGCTGCACCTGCGGATCGAGCTGAAGCACGTACCCCACACGCACTCCGAGCCGCCTGCCGAGGCCGTCGCCGAGCCCGCCTGACGGCTTGGCGGCCGGCCCCGGCCACCGCACAACCCGACGCGATGAGGGACGCACCGACGAAGGGACCACGGCACACCCATGACCGCGACCGAAGGACCGACAGCCATCGAGCCGCACGGCCGAACCCCCCTCACAAACGCCCGCAGGCAGGCCGCCACCCAGCCCTCCACGAGTGTTCGTGACCAGCACCTGACCGACAGCGTCCGCAGCGCCCGGGACGACGCCCGTGCCCAGGGCGGACAGGCGGGCGAATGGATGCCGTACCTTCCGGCATCGGGCAGTCCGCACCGCCCACCGGAGGTCGACCCGGCCGCCCTGGTGTGGGCGGAGACCGTGGCCCCGGGCGGCTACACCCACAAGGTCCTCGCCCGCGGCAGCCGGCTGCGCTTCGACGACCCGACCGGTGACGCCTGTGCCCATCTGCTGCTCTTCAACGCCCTGGAGCCGATCGAGCGGCTCAACGTCGCCGACACCCTGAAGATCCCCTGGCAGGCCTATCTGGGCGAGAACCACCCGCTGTTGTCGGGCGACGGCCGGGTCATGGCCGTCGTCACCGGCGACTCCTCCGGCCGGCACGACGCCTTCTGCGGCACCACCACCGACGCCTGGAACGAACGCAAGTACGGTGACGCCCGCCCCGAAGGGCCCTCCCCGTCAGGCCGCGGACTCTTCGTCAAAGCGGCCGCCAAGCACGGCCTGAGCCGGCGCGACCTGCCGCCCGGCGTGTCCTTCTTCCAGGGCGTACGCGTCGAGTCGGACGGCACCCTCGCCTGGCGGGGGAGTGCGGGGCCGGGCACGTACGTCGAACTCGTAGCGGAAATGCCCCTCTTGGTGCTGGTCGCCAATGTCGCCCATCCGCTGGACCCGCGCCCCGACTACATCGTCGGACCGCTGCGGGTGCACGCCTGGCGTGGCACCGCCACCGGCCCCGACGACCCGCGGTTCACCGCAACACCCGAGTTGCACCGGGCGTACCTCAACACCGTCGACTACTGCGAAGCCCGGGGGCTGTGACATGGCGACCACTCAGGCCGAGAACACCGGCAGCAGCGCGAAGGCGGTGAACACCTACCCGACCGCTTCGGGCGGCACCGTCGTCTCCACCGTCCCGGTCGGCGCCGTGTACGCCGAGGGCTCCCCCCTGGACCGGGGAGCGAGCCTGGTCGAGGGCGCCGTGGTGCTGGACGAGGACGTGGCACCCAACGCGCCCTGGTCGGCGGTCGTGAGCAAGGGACACGTCCTGACGATCGTCGACGTCGGCGGCAACCAGTCCGCCGACTGCCTGATCTACAACGCCGACGACCCCGAGGAGCGCTACAGCGTCCCCGACACCCTGGCCTGGCAGGGCAACGCCTATGTGCGCACCGGCACCACCCTGCGCAGCAACGAGGGGCGCCCGCTGATGACCGTCGTCGCCAACGAGATCGACCGCCAGGACACCATCGGCGGTGCCTGCGGCAAGGAGTCCAACACCCTTCGCTACGGCCACCATGTGATGTTCCATCACGGCTGCCGCGAGAACTTCCTCGCCGAGGCCTCCCGGCGCGGCCTGGGGGTGCGGGACCTCGTCTCCAACCTCAACTGGTTCATGAACGTGCCGGTCGAGGCGGATGGCGCGCTGGGTATCGTGGACGGCATGTCGGCACCCGGCCGCCGGGTGGCCGTGCGCGCCGAGACGGACGTCCTGGTGATGGTGTCCAACTGCCCGCAGATGAACAACCCGTGCAACGACTTCAACCCGACCCCGCTGCGGATGATCGTCGTGGATCCGCGCGGCACCTCGGGCACCGGCGGAGCGACGTCGCAGAGCATCCCGGAGGGCGCCGCGTGACCCGCTCCGCCACCGTCCTCGTCGCCAACCGTGGTGAGATAGCCCGCCGTGTCATCCGCACGGCAACCCGGATGGGCCTGGCCACCGTCGCCGTCTTCTCCGACGCGGACCGGGCCGCCCCGCACGTCCGCGAGGCCGACCACGCGGTCCGCCTCGGTCCGGCGCCCGCCCGCGACTCGTATCTGCGCGGTGACGTGATCGTCGAGGCCGCGCTCGACCACGGTGCCGGGATCATCCACCCGGGCTACGGATTCCTCTCCGAGAACGCCGCCTTCGCCCGCGCCGTCGAGGAGGCCGGCCTGCGCTTCGCGGGCCCGACCGCCGACCAGATCACCGCCTTCGGCGAGAAACACACCGCCCGCGCCCTGGCCAAGGCCGCCGGAGTGCCGCTGCTGGCCGGCACGGAACTGCTGGCGAGCGCCGAGGAGGCCGTCACGGCAGCCGAGTCGATCGGGCTGCCCGTGATGGTCAAGGCCACCGGCGGGGGCGGCGGCATCGGCATGCAGGCATGCGCCACCGCCGCCGAGGTGCGCGAGGCCTTCGCCCGGGTGGCCGCGCTCGCCGAGTCCAACTTCGGATCGGCCGGAGTGTTCCTGGAGCGCCTGGTGCGCCCGGCACGGCACGTCGAGGTGCAGGTCTTCGGCGACGGCACCGGCCGGATCGCCGTCATCGGGGACCGCGACTGCTCGCTCCAGCGCCGCAACCAGAAAGTGATCGAGGAGGCCCCGGCCCCGGCCCTGCCCGACCGTGTCCGCGCACTGCTGCACGACTGCTCGCGCCGGCTGCTCGCATCGGTCGGCTACCGCGGCGCGGGGACCGTGGAGTTCGTCTACGACCCGGTGCGCGAGGAGGCCGCCTTCCTGGAGGTCAACACCCGGCTCCAGGTCGAGCACCCGGTGACCGAGGAGGTGTACGGCGTCGACCTCGTCGAGCTCATGCTCGCCCTGGCCCGCGACGGCCGGGTCGACGACGCGGTGTTCGAGCGGGACTGGACGCCCACCGGACACGCCGTTCAGGCCCGGGTCTACGCCGAGGACCCCGGCAAGGACTCCCTGCCCTCCTCGGGCCTGATCACCCAGGCGCTCTTCCCCGGCCAGGGCACGGACGGGATGCCCGGTGTCAGGGTCGACGGTTTCGCCGAGACCGGCCTGGAGATCTCGCCGTACTACGACCCCATGCTCGCCAAGGTCATCGCGCACGGCGCCACCCGCGACACCGCGTTGGACGTACTCGGCGAGGCCCTGGGCGCGAGCCGCGTCGACGGCATCGTCACCAACCTGGGTCTGCTGCGCTCGCTGACCGTGCGCGGCGAGGTGCGCGAGGCCGTGCACAGCACCAGCACCCTCGCCGGCACCGCCGACCCCGAGCCGCGCATCGACGTCCTGGTGCCCGGAGCGATGACCACCGTCCAGGACCTGCCCGGCCGGCTCGGCTACTGGCACGTCGGCGTGCCGCCGAGCGGCCCCTTCGACCCCGTCTCCTTCGCCGAGGCCAACCTGGCCGTCGGCAACCCGGCAGAGGCTCCCGCGCTGGAGGTCACGGCGGGCGGCCTGACCCTGCGCTTCTCCGCCGCCACCGTGGTCGCCGTGACCGGCGCCCCCGTACCGGTCACCGTGGACGGCACCGCGGCGGCCCTGTGGGAGCCGGTGCCGGTCCCGGCCGGCGCCACCCTGGCCCTCGGCACCGCACCGGGGCCCGGCCTGCGCAGCTATGTGGCCGTCCGGGGCGGCATCGACGTACCCGAATACCTGGGCAGCGCCTCGACGTTCACCCTCGGCGGTTTCGGCGGCCATGGCGGCCGGGCACTGCTCGCCGCAGACGTGCTGCGTCCCGCGGCCTCCAGTGCCACCACCGGTGGCCCGACCCCGTCCGGGCGCCGCCCCGCGATCACCTCGTCCTGGCAGATCGGTGTCACCGAAGGGCCGCACGCGGCACCGGAGTTCTTCACCCGCGAGGACATCGACACCCTCTACGCCACCGACTACAAGGTGCATCACAACTCGGCCCGCACCGGCATCCGCCTGATCGGCCCCAAACCGCGCTGGGCCCGGCAGGACGGCGGCGAGGCCGGACTGCACCCCTCCAACATCCACGACACGCCGTACGCGGTCGGCGCGCTCGACTTCACCGGCGACACGCCGATCATCCTGGGCCCCGACGGGCCGTCCCTCGGCGGGTTCGTCTGCCCGGCGGTGGTCGCCAGCGGCGAACTGTGGAAGCTCGGCCAGCTCCGCCCCGGCGACACCGTCCGGTTCGTACCCGTCAAGGAGGCCGAGGCGGCCGCCCTCGACGCCCGCCGCGCCTCGCCCACGCTGACCAGCACCGGCGGAGACGGCGACGACGGCATACTGGGCCGCCTGGAACCCACCGACACCCGCCCCGGCGTCACCTACCGACGCGACGGAGACGACAACGTCCTCGTCGAGTACGGCCCCATGGCGCTCGACCTCGGCCTGCGGATGCGCGTACACGCCCTCCAGGAGACCCTGGCCGCCCACGCGCCCGACGGCATCGTCGACGTCACCCCGGGCATCCGGTCACTTCAGATCCACACCGACGCCCGCCGGCTGAAGGCCCGTGACCTCACCTCGCTGCTGCGCGAACTGGAGGACGAAGTCCCGCCCACCAACGAGCTGGTGGTCCCCTCGCGCACGGTCCGGCTGCCGCTGAGCTGGGACGACCCGGCGACCCGCCTCGCCATCGAGCGGTACATGGCGGGGGTGCGAGACGACGCCCCGTGGTGCCCTTGGAACATCGAGTTCATCCGCCGGGTCAACGGCCTGGAGACCCCCGACGACGTCTACCGCACCGTCTTCGACGCCTCCTACCTGGTCCTCGGCCTCGGTGACGTCTACCTCGGCGCCCCCGTGGCCACCCCGCTCGACCCACGGCACCGCCTGGTGACCACCAAGTACAACCCGGCCCGCACCTGGACCGCGGAGAACTCCGTCGGCATCGGCGGGGCCTACCTGTGCATCTACGGCATGGAAGGCCCCGGCGGCTACCAGTTCGTCGGCCGCACCGTGCAGATCTGGAACCGGTTCCGCAAAGGCGGCCTGTTCCAGGACTCACCGTGGGCCCTGCGCTTCTTCGACCGGATCGAGTGGTACCCCGTCACCGCTGAGGAACTCCTGGAACTGCGCGCCGAGACCGACGCCGGCCGAGGACCCCGCGACACGCAGGAAGGCACTTTCTCGATAGCCGAGTACAACGCCTTCCTGAGCGCCAACGCCGACTCGATCGCGGTCTTCCGGCAGCGGCAGAGCGCCGCGTTCGAGGCCGAGAAGGAACGCTGGCGGGCCGCCGGCGAGTTCGACCGGAACGACGATCCCGAACCCCCGGCCGCCGACGCCGTCACCGTCCCGGAGGGTGCCGTCCCGGTCACCGCGCCGTTCACCGCCACCGTCTGGCAGACCGTCGCGCAGCCGGGCACCACCGTCGCCGAGGGCGACCCGATCCTCTCGCTGGAGGCGATGAAAATGGAGTCCAAAGTGAGCGCCCCCGCCGCCGGAACCCTCCTGGCGATCTACGTCAAACCCGGTGAACAGGTCGCCCCGGGTCAGGTCCTCGCGGCGGTGCGGCCATGAGCGTCATGACGCCGGCCGCCCGAGTCGAGGCCGCCTACGACCGCATCGAGTCCGCCGACCGGCCCGAGATCTGGATCCACCTCAGGCCCCGCCACGAGGTGCTCGCCGAGGCCGCCGGAATCGATCCGACGCTGCCACTGGCCGGCCTGGTCGCAGCGGTCAAGGACAACATCGACGTGGCCGGCCTGCCCACGACCGCCGGCGCGCCGTCCTACGCCTACCGGCCGGACGCCGACGCGCCCGCGGTGGCACGGCTGCGCGCGGCCGGCGCGGTGGTGCTCGGTAAGACGAACCTGGACCAGTTCGCCACCGGCCTGGTCGGCACCCGCAGCCCTCACGGTGCGGTGCGCAACGCCTGGGATCCGGCCCGTATTTCCGGCGGTTCGTCCTCCGGCTCCGCCGTCGCGGTCGCGCTGGGCATCGCCGACATCGCACTGGGCACCGACACGGCCGGCTCCGGGCGGGTGCCCGCCGCCCTCAACGGTGTTGTCGGCGTCAAGCCCACCAAGGGCCTGGTGCCCGTGACCGGGGTGGTCCCCGCCTGCTACACCCTCGACTGCGTGACCGTCTTCGCCCGCGACCTGCGGCTCGCCCGCACAGCCGCGGAGATCGTCGAGGGCCCCGACCCGTCCGACCCGCTCTCCCGCACCGGTACCCAGCTCCCGCCGCCGGCCGCGCGCCCCAGGGTCGCGGTCCCGGCCGAGGAGCACCTGCGGGGCATGGCCGACGGCTGGCGCGAAGCCTTCGCCGCCGCCGTCGCCCGCCTGGCGAGCACCGGAGTGGAGATCGTCGAGGTCGATGTCGCCCCACTGCTGGATGCCGCTCAACTGCTGTACGGCGGCGCGTTCGTGGCCGAGCGGTACGCGGCTGTGGGTGAGCACCTGGAGAAGCACCGGGCCCTGATCGGTACGGACCTCGACCCCACGGTCGCGTCCATCGTGCTGGCCGGCCGCGAGAAGACCGCCGTCGACTGGGCCGCCGACACCGCCCGGCTCGCCGCCCTGGGCGCCGCCGCACGCGCGGCCCTGGACGACTGCGCGGCGCTGCTCACCCCGACCACCACCTGGCACCCCACCCTCGGCGAGGTGGCGGCCGACCCGGTCGGCGCCAACGCCCGCATGGGCCGGTTCACCAACTTCGCCAATCTCCTGGACTACGCCTCGCTCGCCGTCCCCGCCGGGTTCGTGGACGGCCTGCCCTTCGGCGTGATGCTCTCCGGCCCCGCCTTCTCCGACCGCGCCCTGGCCGCCTTGGCCGAGCGGTTCGCCAACCCGGGACTCGACCTGTTCGTGGTCGGGGCCCACCTGACCGGGCAGCCCCTGAACGCCCAACTGGTCCAAGCCGGCGGCACGTTGGTGGGCACCGCGCGTACCGCCCGCAACTACCGGCTGCACGCTCTGGCCACCGAACCGCCCAAGCCGGGCCTGGTCCGGGTCGAGGCGATGGGCACACATGCCGGCCCGGAGGCAGCAGGCCGCCCGGGCATCGAGGGCGAGGTCTGGAGACTGCCGGCCGCGGGGTTCGGGGCGCTGACCGCGGCCGTTCCCGCGCCGATGGCCATCGGCACCGTCGAACTGGCCGACGGACGTCGGATCAGTGGCTTCCTGGTGGAGCCGCACGCCGTCGAGGACGCACCCGACATCACCCGCTTCGGGGGTTGGCGGGCCTATCTGGCCTCGTCCTGACCGGAGGCGGCACCAGCGGGCACCCGGTACGGGCCAGGGCCGGGGGTTCGCCATCGAGGTGGCAGGATGTGATCATGAAGACGACGCGGCCCCGCCAAGGCAGACCCCGGCACACGCCGTCGTCCGACCCCCACACCTCTGCGCGCGACCAGATTCTCGACGCCGCCGGTGCGCTCTTCGTCGAACACGGGATAGCCGCCACCAGTACCCGCATGATCGCCGAGCGGGTGGGCATCAGACAGGCCTCGCTGTACTACCACTTCACCACCAAGGACGACATTCTCGCCGAGCTGCTGGCCACCTCAGTCCGGCCGAGTCTGGAGATGGTGGAGCGGATCCAGGGATGGGTGCCCGAGCGGGCGAGTGCCGCCGCGGCGCTCTACGCGGTGGCCGCGACGGACGTACGCACTCTGTCCCGCACGCCCTACAACATCGGCACGCTCTACCTCCTGCCGGAAGTGCTGGCCGCCGAGCGGTTCGACGCCTTCCGCGCCGACCGGGAACAGTTGCAGGAGAGCTACGGGGCTCTCGGCGCCGCGGCGGCGACCGAGGGCGTCGCCGGCAGCCTGCCGCCCGAGCGGATCGGGGAACTGCTGATCCAGTTGGTGGAGGTGGTCATCCAGATACGGCGTTCCCGTGAGCCGGACGCGGACGACACCGATGCCATCGCGTCGTCGTGCCTGCGCCTGTGCGGGCTGGACGAGCCGGCGGTGACCGCGGCCAGGGACGAGGCGCGGGTTTTGCTGAGCCGCCTCGCCTGACCGACGGGCTGCGGTGGGCCCTCAAGCGGCCCGCCGTCGCAGTGCCGTCACAAACGGAGTGGCTGTCCTGTCCTTGCTGTGGACAGTCCCTGTTTGGAGGAATTCATGAGCGCAGAGCACGCACACCTGCCCCCGGGCGTCGAGGTGATCACGACTCGGTCGGAGGCGGCGGCCTGGATACCGGCCGGCTCCGAGGCCAGGACCATCCGGGTCACCCTGGCGCCCGGTGACCCCGGCGCGCCGCCGCACCGACACCCCGGGCCGCTCTTCGGGTACGTGACCCAGGGCGAGATCCTCTTCGAGCTGGAGGGGCAGGTGCCCCGGGTGCTCAGGGCCGGCGACGCCCTGTTCGAGCCCGGCGGCGATGTGATCCACTACCAGGGCGCCAACAACCTCCCGGACGCGCAGTCGCAGCTCGTGGTGACGATGTTCGCGCCGCCGGGAACCCCGGTTCTGACCGTTGTCAGCGCGCAGGAACTGGCCGAACGGCGACACCTGCGCGCGACTCAGCGGTGAGTCTCACCGGTCAGTGTCCGGGTCCCTTGACGGCGTAGGCCGCGGTGCCGGTGACCGTGAGGATCAGGGCCGTCCAGGTGGCCGATGCCGTGCCGGGTGGCAGCAGCATCCAGGTCGCCACCTCCATCGGCCTACTGGTCGGGGGTGGGGCGAAGGACGAGAACGTGAGCCACGCGAACGGCAGCGTCCATGCGTACTGGCCGCCCGTGAGGGCCGCTCCCAGGGCGGCCAGTCCCATCAGACCCGCGCTGTCCCGCACGACGAACGCGGTGGTGGCCAGGTCCCCGCCCATGGTCTGCAGTGTCAGCAGCACCGTGCCGACGACCGCGCCGGCGAGCAGCGCGTGCGCCGCTCTGCGAGGCACCCAGCGGATCGCCGCCGTCCGGTCCAGCGCGAGGTCATGGCCGCTGAGCCCGATCGAGGCTGCCATCGCCCCCGCGGCGAGCACGAGCACGGCAGGCCGCGGATCACCGGTCCCCTCGCCCCCGTCCCGGGCGAGTGCCCAGACCGCCAACGCGCTGATCACCACCGCGGCGAGCGACGCGGGTACCTGGCGCGAGCGCGCGTACAGCGTCAGCCATCTCACCGGGACGCACCCCCGGACAGCGCTTCGAACGCATCGCCCTCGCAGGAGAGAGCGACGGAGTGCATGGCGTTGATCCGTGAGAGCTGTTCGGCGCGCGGCAGCGCCATGAGCTTCTTCCACACCGGGCGGGCCAGAGCGATCTGGTCATTCGGAGAGTGGGGGGAGCCGTTGAGCGCCTTGAGGTCCCCGAGGACCCAGCTCGCCGCGATGCTCTGCGCGGCGGCGTCACTGAGCGTGCCGGTCCAGCCGAGGGGGGAGCACCCTGGCACCATGCCTTTGGCGATCAGCGCCCGGGTCAGTTCCTCGCCCTTCGCGTCGGCGATGATGCCGTCGTCGAAGTCGAGGAGCAGGGTCTTGCGGGACCACTGCGGTGCGGAGCCGTGCGGCCGTACGGTGACGCTCTCCCGGATCGAGTCCGGCGCCTGGCCGCCCAGGGCATCGTGCATCAGAATCAGCGCCTTCTTGCCGCGAGGCCCGAGGTCGTTGAGTCGTGACTCATGCGTCTTCGTCACGCACACAGGGCCGTCGCACACCAACTCCGCGGCCGCCTCGTCGACGACGTAGATCCGGTGCGGGTCGGAGGGGAGGACCAGCAGGGCGACCACCGCACCCGCCAGGACGGGCGCCAGGGCGATCAGCCGGGTGCGCCAGGTCGCGGCGACCAGCAGCGCGAAGCCGGTCGCGGCCATGCCGAGCAGCCAGATCGTCTGCCCGACGTGCACGGAGGCGGAGAGCGTGACGAACACACTGCGCACCTCCTCCACCGCGGGTGACAGCAGGGTGAGCCGGGTCGGCTCCGTGCTGTCGACCCCCGTCGCCGCGTCCGTCTCCTTCCGGCCCAACCACATCGGCATGAGGGCCGTGAACACGAAGGCACTCAGGGCGAGAACGGGCGGGGTGAGCGCGGACGCCAGAGCCCGTCCGGCCCCCATGCCGAGCGCCGCCCCGGCGACCAGAAAGAGTGCCCCCACCAGCGAGATCGGCAGCCATCCGAGGTGCGTGTACTCCGTGTTGGCGAGCACCTGGACCGCGCCCACGAGGACGAGGAGCGAAAAGGCCGAGGCCAGGGTGACGGCCGTCGTGCCTACCAGCGTGGCCGCGCGGTGCCAGGCGGGCCGGGGCGTGCTCGTCAGCAGCTCGGACATCTTCGAGCGGTGGTCGCGCAGACCCTGCAACGCCCCGAGTCCCACGGCGAGCGGCCACAGGTAGAACAGCATGGCGCGGGTCCACAGGGCCATCGGCGTCCACTGGGCCGTCCACGCCGTGGTGCCCCTCCACCACGCGGCGTTCACCAGGTACAGGAAGCCCAGCGCCGCCGTCAGGACCACGGCGCCGGCCCATGGGGCGACGGAGCGCCTGAGTTCGATGCGCAGGACGCGGACGTTCACCAGGTACCCCTTCCCTGCTTGGGGTTGAGCAGCATGGCGGAGTAGCCGCGCTCCAGCGGGCTGTCGCCCTCGTGCTCAGGGCCGCCCACCGAGGCCAGTTCGTCCGGCGGGCCCTGGAAGACCAGTCGCCCCTCGGCGAAGAGCACCACGTCGGTGCAGGCGGCGGCGACGTCTTCCACCAGGTGTGTCGAGACGACGACGCAGGTGTCCGTGCCCAACTCCTGCAACAGCTCGCGGAAGCGCAGCCGTTGTGCCGGGTCGAGGCCTACCGTCGGCTCGTCCAGCAGCAGGATCGTCGGGTCGTTGACGATGGCCTGGGCGATGCCTACCCGCCGGACCATGCCGCCCGACAGGGCCTTCATCCTCTCGTCGGCTCGGTCCGCCAGTCCCACCCGCTCCACGGCGCGCTGCACCGCCGCGGGGATGTCCGGCTTCGGCACCTCCTTCAGCCACGCCATGTACTCGACGAACTCGCGCACGGTGAAGCGCTTGTAGTAGCCGAACTCCTGCGGCAGGTAGCCGATCCGACGACGCAGCGCACGGTGCTCGCCCCTGCCGCCGACGGACTCGCCGAGCAGCTCCAGGTTGCCCTCGGTGGGGCGCAGGACGGTGGCCAGTGTCCGGATGAGGGTGGTCTTGCCCGCCCCGTTGGGGCCGAGGAGTCCGTGTACGCCGGTGCCCAGCGACAGGTCGAGCCCGTCGACGGCCATCCGTTTCCTGCCGACCCTGACCTTCAGCCCGGTGGCCTGGATCTCCCAGGCGTAGGCCGTCGGTGTGATGTCGGCCGCGCTCACCGCGGACGTCATGTGGTGTTCCTTTCCGATGGTCATCGATGGGTTCCCAGCACGGAGTAGGCGCCTCGGCGGGCGATCACGACCCCGATGCCGAGCGCAAGGATCAGCCCCCACACGGGCAGACCGTCCGTCTGCAGGGCGAAGGTCATACGGCTGGTGGCCACGGTCGGCGCCACGACCACGGCGGCCCATACGGCGGCGAGGCCGACGGCGGCACGGGTCACACCGACGACACCGCCGAGCGCCAGGGTCGCCGCGGTGAAGGCCAGGCAGGGCAGCAGCCACTGAGCCACCATCACCCCCGTCGCCCAGCCGCCCACCAGCAGGGCGGGGACGACCACGCCGAGGACGGACGCGGTGCGCCGCAGCACCAGATAGAGCCCGGCCCTGGGCACCGCGGCGGTCAGTTCGTACGCCGGGTCCAGACCGCGCGACCAGGACGCCGCGACGCCGAGCACGGGCAGGACCGGCGCGAACAGCAGCACCAGCGACACCTCGCCGGTACCGGTGCCGACCAGGTCGAGCAGCAGGGCCAGCAGCGTCACGCCCAGGACCATCGCCAGCCAGGGCACCATCGCGGGCGTCATCCACCTCGACAGCCGTGCCGACCAGCGCCGTCCGCGCGGCATCGTGGCGGTGACCGCCAACTGGGGTTCGAGGCCCGACCACACGGTGTCGACCAGTGATGCCACGGCGGGCACCCCGGCATCGACGGCGGCGGACAACCGGTCACGGCACACCCGGCACGTCTCCAGATGGGACTCCACGGCCCATACCTCGTCGGCGGCGAGGTCCGCGCCGCCACGCGCGTAACCCTCGATGATCCGCATCGACGCGTGTTCCACACTCATGCCAGCGCCCTCCGCATCGCGATCCGGGCCCGGCGGGCACGGGTCTTGACCGTGCCTTCGGGCAGCCCGAGCAGGACCGCGGTCTCCCGGACGGACAGCCCGTCGAGCACCATGGCCTGAAGTACCTGTCTCAGCTCCGGCGCGAGGCACCGCAACGCGTCCCCGACATCACCGCCGACGGTCGCCGCGAGCACCTCGTCCTCGGCGGCGGGCGCCGCGTCGGGCACAGCGGCGGCGGCAGGCGGCACCGCGTGGTGAGCCCTGCGCCGGAACGCGTCGACCAGACGGCGCGCCGCGATCGTCCACACCCAACCGGTGGCCGTCCCGCCGGCCGCGGCGCCGGCGAACGCCCCTGCCGCGCGCCACACCGCCAGGTAGGTCTCCTGCATGACCTCCGCGACGATCTGCTCGTCCCCGCACCGCCGACGCAACCGCACCGCCAGCCACGGCGACGTCCGCCGGTACAACTCCTCGAACGCGGCACGGTCGCCACGTGCCACCAACCGGACGAGACGCTCCTCGTCCAACTCGTGCAGCGCTGCTCTGACTGATCTCACACCCACTAGACGCCCGAGCCCGGCCGCGGGTTTTCCCCTCAATGTGATCCCCGCCACAAGCGGGCGAGCGGCGAGAAGTGCCGGGCCTGGGACAACGGCCTCTGGCCGCCGGCGAGTCGCGGCCGGGAGGGCTCGTGTGATTCGAGCCTGCTGTGAAGAGATCGCAGAGACCGGCACTCGTCGTCACTCTGAGTGG
The DNA here is from genome assembly GCF_055609385.1 of Streptomyces sp. NPDC036764. Taxonomy (NCBI): domain Bacteria; kingdom Bacillati; phylum Actinomycetota; class Actinomycetes; order Kitasatosporales; family Streptomycetaceae; genus Streptomyces; species Streptomyces sp. NPDC036764. The sequence goes on along the minus strand of NZ_JBVJPT010000010.1, from coordinate 158,353 downwards.
TATAACGATTACCTTCGGCGATGGAGTGTGCGTGGGGGCACGGTGACGACGGTGGGGGTCTTCCGTGATGTGCTGCGTGGCGGTGCGCGAGGGCGCGTGCAGAGCCTCAGGGGCAGCGGATATGCGCTCGTCCTCTGGTCAAGAATGCGGCACGGGATGGGCCCGTTCGGCGCGGTGGTGCTCGCCGTCGCCCTGCTGTCCGTGATCCTTCCCGGCGTTCATCGGGAGACCGCCTGGCTCAACTTCGGCAACCGGCTCGGCGAGCACACCTTCACCCTTGGTCTGCCAATCGTCGGTGCCTTTGCCTGCTGGCTGGGCGGAACCGACACACGTGCCGGCACAACCTGGCTCGGCGACGCCGCTGCGCGACGTCCGCTCGCCTGGATCACGGACGGACTGGCACCGGCGGTGCTCTGGCCGCTTGCCGGTTACGCCACCGCGACCGTGATCGGCTTGCTGACGGTCCTGCAGGCCGGGTTGCAGGGGGCATTTCCCTTTGACGCGATGGCCTCGAACGCGGCGTCGCTGATCGCTGTTGCCTGTGTCGGCTACGCCTTGGGTCGAGTGATTCCGCTGCGTGCCGCCGCCCCACTCACAGGTCTCGCGGTCGTCGCGCTGTGTGCCGGAGGCCTCGGGGAAGTGCTGGGGATCACTGAGGGCTTTGCTCGTCAGACGTATACAGGTCCGGACGTCCCACGGCTCACCGCGCTGTACGGCACGCCCACTCCCTCGTGGCTTCCCTGGTTGGTCACGGCCTGCTTCCTCGCCGTGGGGGCGGCAGCGGTGCTGTTGAGCGCACGTCGGTGGGCTCTGGCGGCATTGGTGCTGATGCTCGTCATCCCGGTCAAACTCTGGCTGGCCGTGTCTCCGACCCTTGACGGTGACCAGCGCATGGCACCAGCCCCGGTGGAACTGGCCTGTGCCGGCAGTGGGCCCCGGGTTTGCGTCGGCGCGGACGCCGCAGACGGTGACGACCACCTGGCTGAGCGGGCGAGGCAGGTCGCCAAGCGACTGGCGGGAGTCCGCGGCACTCCCACCCACTACGTGATCACCGCAACCTTCCCGTTGACCGAGGGCTACTTGACGCGCTGGCCGCGCGGGGAACCGTGGCCCGTCACGGCCATGGTGGGCGGAATCGACGAAGGGCCGAACCTCTCCCTGGAGAGCGAGCTCGCCAGGGAACTCATGTGGCAGGCGGCCATGTACAGGTGCGACAGCGAGTTGGACGAAGAGGTGTACAACTGGCTGGTCCCCCCGGAGCTCGGCCGCCTGACGTTCTACTACCTCGGCGAACCGCCGAGCGAGACCTCCAGGCTCGCTGTCCTGCCTCGCCGAGAACGCATCGCATGGCTCAACTCCTACTTCAACGGCCCGGATTGTCCGCCGGCCCTCGCGCGCCATCGTTCCCAACACGTCGAGGCAGCACCGTAATGGCAGCATCACGCTCAGCTCCGCGGTCTGCCGCGCCCCTGAACCGACTTGTGTCCGCTCCGTGGCTGCACGCGACACAGGGACCACGCCTGCCCTGGCTGCTCGCCATCGTCGCCGTGTGCACGATCGGGGTGGTGCTCGCCCACAACGCAGACTCCAAAGGTGCACTGCCCGTGCTGCTGGCAGCCGCCCCGGTGCTGCCTCTGCTGTGCGTGGCCAGCAGCTACGGCGGCCGCGCGGACCCGTTCGTCGAAGTCACCCGTACGACCCCGGCTGGCGGCCTGCGGATCCTGCTGATCCGCAGCGGGCACATCCTCCTGATCTGCCTGCCGCTGCTCACCGCCGTGGCAGAACTGCTGCCCGAGAACCGCTGGACGCCCGGCGCCGCCACCTGGCTGCTGCCGGCACTGACCCTCACGCTCTTCACACTGGTGGCCGGCTCCTACATCGGCTGCTGGCCGGCCGCACTACTGACCACGACCGGCTGGATGGTGATCGTCGGCGCGGTCACCGAGGTGGTCAACAAGAAGCCCGGAAACCGGTCCAAGGACTTCAGCGAACTGCTGCCCGCGGTACTCCGGGAACTGATCGGGGGCTCGACCCAGATGTGGTGGGCCATCGGTGCGGCCGTGCTGGTCCACCTGCTCGCAAGACGCCGACATGCCTTCGACCGCGCGGGAGGCCGCCGATGATCCGCACCCTGAACCTGTGCGTACGGCGGCGCCGTGCCCTCGCGGTGGACGGAATCGATCTCGACCTCGGTCCCGGTGTCCATGGTGTCCTCGGCTCCAATGGCGCCGGAAAGACCACCCTGATCCGCACCCTTGCCACCGCAACCGCCCCCACCGAGGGCACCCTCACGCTGCTGGGCCGCGACCCGGCCAGCCCCGCCCAACGCCTGGAGATCCGCCGCCGGCTCGGCTACCTGCCGCAACAGTTCGGCGTCTACCGCAGCTTCACCGTGCGCGAGTTCCTCTCCTATGCCGCATGGCTGAAGGAGATGCCGGGTGCCGCCATCCCCGGCGCGGTGCAGGAGGCCGTTGCCCGTGTCGGGCTGGCCGACCGCATCGACCGCAAACTACGGACCCTGTCCGGCGGCATGAAGCAACGGGTCGGCATCGCACAGGCCATTGTCAACGACCCCGAACTGCTGCTCCTGGACGAGCCCACGGCCGGGCTCGATCTCGAGCGGCGAAGTGAATTCCACGCCCTCCTGCGCGATATGGGACAGGTCGCCTGCGTCGTACTCACAACCCACCAGCTCGAGGACATCACCGAAGCGTGCACCACCGCGACCGTCCTCAACCAAGGGCGCCTCGTCTTCTACGGAACCGTCGAAGAACTGGCAACGGCAGGGGGTTACACGGCGGTCCTGCACCAGAGCCGGTCCATGAGGCCACGGCGGCGGCCATCGGGAATGCCGTAAAGGGCGGAGTGCCGGCGGGCCCGCCGAGCCGCAGGGTGTCAGGTCGACCAGATCACCCCGCCGTTCTGCACGATCACCACCTTGGCGTCGGCGCGCAGGACGAGTTGGGCGCCCTCATGGCCGTAGGTCTGGGAGGCCCAGATGGGGCGGTCGTCGCCGTTGTGGATGACGAGGTTGCCGTCCTGCTGGAAGATCGCCCGGTGGTTCGCGCCGAACGTCATGGACGCCCAGATCGGGTTGCCCTGCTCGTTGTAGACGACGAGGTTGCCGTCGGTCTGCATGACCATCCGGATGCGGTTGGTCGTCCAGGCCTGATTGACCTCCAGGACGCTGGTCGCGAAGACCGTCTCGGTGCTCCAGTTCGGCTTCGGGCTCGGTTTGGGCTTGGGCTTCGCCTTGGGCTTGGTCGTGGGCTTGCTGCTCGGGCTGGACTCCGGTGTGGGCAGGGCGGGTTGAGGGGCGGCGACCTTCGCAGGCGCGCTCTTCGTCGACTTCGCCTTCTTCGGGGACGGACTGGGCTTCTCGGCCACGTAGTCGTCGAGGGCGGCCGGGGCGGAGGTCGGGTTGAGGACGGTGTCGGAGCCTTCCGCGGCCAACCCCTTGGCGGAGTCCGGGGGTCCGTCGTCCTTCGCGCTGCCGGTCAGCAGCAGGGGTATGGCGATCAGTGCGGCGCCGGCTATCGCTGCCCCCGCCAGGATCGGCTTGCGGGGGCGTCCGCTGCCTACGCCGGTGTTGGTCCTGCCACCCGGCGGCGTCGTCCCGACGGCCACGGCTACGGCGACTCGCCCGTCGGGCGCCTCGGTGGTCCCGGCGGCTGCCGCGGCCGAGGGCGGGGTGGCGGCGGACTCCTCGGGCCCGGCGGCGGTCTCCCCGGCCCCGGTGGGAGCGGCTTCTCCGGCTCCGTGGGCGGCGGCCTCCCTGGCCCCGGTGGGGGCAGTCTCCCGGGTTCCGTGGGTGGCCGTCCCCCCGGCCCCGGCGGGGGCGGTTTCCCCGGCTCCGTTGCCAATGGTCTCCTGGGATCCGGCAGCAGTGGGCTCCCCGGATCCTGCGGCGCGGGCCGCCGTGGCCCCGGTGTTCCCGGACTCGGGCTCCGTCTCCGCCTCCGGAGCTGGTGCTTGGTTCGGCGTCGGCTCGTCCGGTGCGGCGGGTGAAGGCGCTAAGCCGGTTTCCCCTGCGCGGGCGGCGGCCGCCTCCGCGTTCGCGTCGGGGGTGGGGTGCTGGGGAGACATGCGGTACTCCTCCTCGGTGGCGGAGCTGTCGGTTGTGGCCGGGGCCCGTGCAGTGGTCGGCTGGACGAACACCGGGAATCCCGGCGGGCGTTGAGCGGGTGCCGCGCCGGACGGACGGTTCGGCCCGTTCGTAGTGGTCGAGGTGCACTGACCTGCCGCGGTGGCGGCCGCAGGCAGGTCCGACCCCGTGCCGAGCTACGAGATCTTCCCGTACGGCCCAACTTAGCCCGTACCGGGGACGATCAGCCGACCACCTCCCTCAACTCTCCCGGCGCTTTGTCCACTCAGGCCTCGCTGCTCCCGGAAAGTCCCCGAACCGGGCAGCAAACGGGCACGCGGACGCGCCATTCGGACCCCGCCCGCCCCGCAACGGGCGGTACTCGTGTGGCATCCTGGGGCTCCCGATCTGATCATCGTCGGCGCGTGCGCACGCCGCCGGCGCCCAAGTGTTCGTACTGACCGAAGAGTTCAGGTGGAGATGCGGCCCGGACAACGGCAAGAGGGCGGGCACGACGTCCCGTCCGCGGTGCCCGACAGCCCCGGCCCAGCCACCGTGGAGTCACCCGGCTCCGACGACGCCGAGGCCACCGACACTCCGGAGATACCCGAGGCCGTACGGGACGCCGCCCGCCGGGCGCCCGGCCACTGGATCGGGATGGTGGACCCGGAGTGGGCACAGGACCATACGCCGCCGGAATGGGCGGTGTTGGGGGAGTGGCGGTCGGACGAGAGCGGGGATGTCGCGGACTACCGCCCCAACCTCGCCTACCGGCCCTCGCCCCGGGTGCTCGGATGGCCCGAGCCCACCGACCCGGTGGACGCGGCGGCACAGCGGGCCGCCACGGGATACGGCTCGGTGGACGAAGCGTTCGCGGCGCTCGCGGAAGCGGAGATCACTGTGGTGCGCGGACCGGACGGCGGGCCGCTCACGGCCGCAGGACTGGACGGGGCGCCGGTGATCCTTTCGTTCACCTCACCGGCGCATGAGTTCATGTCCGCGGCACTTCGACATGACACGGTTCCGGCACAGGAGCTGGCACGATCACTGCGCGGTTCCGGAGCGCTGCTGATGGTCAACGCCGGTGCCGTGGCTCCCCTGCTCGTCCCGGCGGACAGGCTCCTCGACGCATTGCCCGAGCCGGAAGGCGAGCGGGAGCCCGTGGCCCCCTCCGAGGTCCGGACCCACAGCTCTTCTGAACCCTGGCCCCACCCCACAGGGAGGACCCCGTGACGCGTTCGGCCCACCACACCCCCACCTCCCCGAGGCCGGAGTCCGGCTCCGGCGGCGAGGAGACGGCCCCGGCCACCGCCGTCGCGCAGACTCGGCCCGAGATCGAGCCCGAGGCCGCGCAACGGAACTCCGGGGCCGGGCAACCGAACCCCGAGGCCGCGCAACCGAACTCAGGGGCCGCGCAAACGAACTCAGGGGCCGGGCAAAGGAACCCCGAGGCCGCGCAACCGAACTCAGGGGCCATTCAAGCGAAGACCGGGGCAGAGGGAACGGCCGCCGAGGTCGAAGCATCCGGAGCCGCGGCCGAAGCTGCCGCTGCGGGCCGTACCACCGAGCCCGAGTCCGAAGCCGCTCCCGACAGCGCCACAGCCCCCGGCAGCCGGTCCGAGTCCGAAGCCGCTCCTGACAGCGTTACAGCCACCGGCAGCCGGTCCCAGTCCGAAGCGGAACCTCATTCCGACTCCGAGTCCGACCCCGGTGCGGCCGCGGCGGCCAAGAGCCGGCTGCCCGCGCTCGTGCGGACCATGACCGCGACCGCCATCGACCGGCCGCAGCAGCAGACCGCTCACGTGGGCCGGCCGGGCAAGGCCGTGCTGGCCGGAGCCGCGGTCGCCGGAGCGCTGCTCGTGTCGGTGCCGTTCCTCGTGCTCACCGGGGGCGACGACAAGGACTCCAAGGCGGCCCCGGCGGGAGGAACCGTTCTGGGTGGCGGCGGGCAGGAGGCGCCGGGCGACTTCGTGGTGACCAAACCCGACACAGGCGCCCCGGACGACGGCGAGAAGAACTCCGCCAAGCCCGACAAGCCGGCGAAGCACGCCCCCGGGGGCGGCGCGGCAAAGGGCTCGGGCAAGGAGACGCCGAAGCAGGACGGCGGTCAGAAGGAGCAGCCCAAGGGGGACGCGGGCCAGCAGGACCAGCCCGCGAAGTCGGGCGGCGGAAAGGCGTCCGGGGGCGGCGACAACCAGCCCGCGAACCCGGGTTCCGGCGTGACGTTCAGCGCCCCGGTCTCCGTGCGCAGCCACCTCTCCGGCCGCTGCCTCGACGTACCGAACGCCGACTTCGGCGACGGCAAGAAGCTGTTCGTGTGGGACTGCAACAACGGCGTGGCGCAGAAGTGGCAGTTCGCCTCCGACGGCACCATGCGCATCCAGGGCCTGTGCCTGGACGTCGCCAACGCGAACTACAACGACGGCACCCCGATCCAGATCGCCCGGTGCAGCGGCAACGCCGCCCAGAAGTTCGTCCTGAACGAGCGGCACGACCTGGTCAACACCGTCGTCGGCAAGTGCGTAGACATCAAGGACAACAACACGGGCAACGGTGCCTGGCTGCAACTGTGGACCTGTGCCGGCACCGACAACCAGAAGTGGAGTGTCTGACCGCGCGTCGGACGCCTTCCGGCCGAGAGCATCGCTCCCGGCATCTGCCCGCCCCGGCAGCGGGGCATGATGGCACCGTCGGCTCGCCGACACCCGGCCCCCGGAGATCGGGGGCACGCTGAAGTCGTTGCCCCAGCAAGGAGGTTGGTGCGTGTCGCGCCAGGTACTGACGGTCGGTCCCGGGGACCGGGATCGCTACCGGACGATCGGTGAGGCACTCTCGGCTGCCCGTACCGGCGCGCTCATCAGCGTCCGGCCCGGGACGTACGCGGAGAACCTGGTGATCCACACCCGGGTCACCCTCACCGCCGCCGAGGGCCGGGGCACCGTCGAGATCCGGCCGCGTTCGGGCAGCGTGCTAGCCCTGCGCGCCGACGCCGTGATGCTCTCCGAGCTGACCCTGCGCGGCGGTGACGCCGAACTGCCCGTCGTGGACGTGCGCCGTGGGCAGGCCGCGCTCGACGGCTGCGAGATCGTCGGCGCCGCCTGGACCGCGGTACTGGCCGGAGGCACCGGCTCCCTCGCGCTGCGGGACTGCCGGGTGAGCAACCCCCAGGGCGCCGGCATCGTCGTCACCTCGACCACGCCGACCACCGTGGAGTCGTGCACCTTCGAGCACCTGGGCACCAGCGGTCTGGTCATCTCCGAGCAGGGCGAAGCGCGGCTGCGTGGCTGCACGGTGCGCGCCGCCCGCGGCAACGGCCTGCTAGCCAACGGCGAGGCCACCGGCAGCGTCGAGGACTGCGACATCTCATCCACCGACAAGCCCTCCATCGCCCTGGAGCAGAACTGCTCCCTCACGGTGGTGCGCACCGTGGTGCACGACACCAGCACCGGAGTGCACCTGAGCAGCGCGGGCCGTACGACGCTGGAGGACGTCCGCGTCACCGGAGCCTCCGGGAACGGCATCGCGCTGGCCGGGGGCACCGACCCGGTGCTGCGCCGCTGCCGCGTCTCGCGCACCCGGGGCCACGGCGTGCTGGTCACCGACCGGGCGCGCGGCACCTTCGAGGACTGCTGGGTGGACGGCGCGCAGGGCGCGGCGCTCCGGGTCGCGGGGGCCGCCTCCCCGGCGCTGACCGGCCTGACGGTCCGGGACTGCGAGCAGACGGGCCTGCTCCTGGAGGAGGACTCGGCGGCGGAGCTCGACCGCCTGGAGGTGATCGGCGGCTCGCCCGCGGTCTCGGTGCGCGGCGGCGCCAACCCGCTGCTGCGACGGGCCCGGCTCGTGGAGCCCGCCGGCGACGGCATCGTGGCCGGCAAGGACGCCCGCGGCCGTGCCGAGGACTGCGAGATCGTCCGGCCCAAGGGCGCGGGCGTGCGCGTGGCCTCCGGCAGCACCCTCTACCTGGCCGGCGGCGGCGTCTCGGACACCGCCACCAGCGGCCTGGTCGTGGAGGACGGCGGCAACGTCACCGTCCGCGACTTCCGCGTCGAGATATCCGGCGAGGAAGGCGTCGTGGTCGCGGCGGGCGGCGAACTGACCGCCAACCGCACGACGGTGCACGCCCCGCAGGGCCACGGCTTCCTGCTCCGCGAGGGCGCGCTGGCCTCGCTCAGCGGCTGCGAGGTCTCCGGCGGAGCCCAGGACGGCTTCCGGGTGGAGTCCACCGCCCCTGTCTCGCTCGTGAACTGCCTGGCCCGGGAGAACGAGGGCGGCGGCCTCGTGCAGACCACGCCCGGCGAACGGCTCGCCGTGGACGGCCTGAAGAGCACCGGCAACGGCAAGCGGGACGCCTGGGGCAGCGGCAGCGCCGAGAACACCGACCCGGCCGGCTCCGGCGCCGCGGACGCGCCTCCGCCGGACCGCGTGGACGGCCCGCTCGGCGCCCTCAACGCGCTGATCGGCCTGGAGAACGTCAAGCAGCAGGTCGGCACCCTGGTCAACCTGACCCAGCTCGCCCAGCGCCGTGAGCAACTCGGCATGTCCGCACCGCCGATGAGCAGACATCTGATCTTCGCAGGCCCGCCGGGCACCGGTAAGACCACCGTCGCCCGCCTCTACGGGGCGATCCTGGCCGAACTGGGCTCCCTGCGCAGCGGCCACCTCGTGGAGGTCTCCCGCGCCGACCTGGTCGCACAGGTCGTCGGCGGCACCGCGATCAAGACCACCGAGACCTTCCAACGGGCCCTCGGTGGCGTGCTGTTCATCGACGAGGCGTACACGCTCACCGCGGACAGCGGCAACGGCGGTGCCGACTTCGGCCGTGAGGCGGTGGACACCCTGCTGAAGCTGATGGAGGACCACCGCGACGACGTGGTCGTGGTCGCGGCCGGCTACTCGCGCGAGATGGAGTCCTTCCTCGGCTCGAACCCCGGCCTGGCCTCCCGCTTCTCCAGGACCGTCGAGTTCGAGAACTACTCCGTGCCCGAACTGGTCGCCATCATGGAGAACATGTGCGGCCAGCACCAGTACGAACTGGGCGAGGGCACCGCGGCCGCGCTGGCGGCCCACTTCGAGGCGATGCCCCGGGACGCCGGATTCGGCAACGGCCGTGCCGCGCGCGGGGTGTTCGAGGAGATGGTGGACCGGCAGGCCGTCCGGCTCGCCTCGCAGGCGCAGGTCGGCGAGCACGATCTACGGTTGCTGCTGCCGGAGGACGTGTCCGCCACGGCCGCCGCGAAGGCCGCCGAGTCCGGTGCGCCTCAGGACGACCCGCTGACCCGCCTCGGCGACATGATCGGCCTGGCCGAGGTGAAGCGCGACGTCGCGGACCTGGTCAACCTCATCACCACGGCCCGCCACCGCGCCGCCGCCGGGCTGCCGGTGCCCTCGCTCAGCCACCACCTCGTCTTCACCGGCCCGCCCGGCACGGGCAAGACCACCGTCGCCCGCCTCTACGGCGAGATCCTGACCCAGCTCGGCATCCTGGAGCGGGGCCAGTTGGTGGAGGCGGCCCGCGCCGACCTGGTCGGCCGCTACATCGGCCACACCGCCCAGCTCACCCGCGAGGTCTTCGAACGGGCCCGTGGCGGTGTGCTGTTCATCGACGAGGCGTACACCCTCACCCCGCAGGGCGGCGGCGCCGACTTCGGCCAGGAGGCGGTGGACACCCTGCTGAAGCTGATGGAGGACCACCGCGACGAGGTGGTCGTCATCGTCGCGGGCTACACCGGCGAGATGGAGCGCTTCCTGTCCTCCAACCCGGGTCTGTCCTCCCGCTTCCCGCGCCGGATCACCTTCGCCGACTACTCCTCCGAGGAGCTGGTCACCATCGTGCGCGCACAGGCAGCGGCCATGGGCTACGAGTGCGGGCCCGGCACCGGCCCGGTGCTCAAGTCGTACTTCGAGGCGCTGCCCCGGGACCGCTCGTTCGGCAACGCCCGGCTGGCCCGGCAGGTGCTCGAATCGATGGTCACCCGCCAGGCGGGGCGGCTCAGTTCGCTGGCCGCGCCGACCCTGGACGACCTGCGCATCCTCCTTGCCGAGGACGTTTCCGCGGCCCCGAAGGCGGCCGGACTGTGAAGCCGCCCGCCCACGGGGCCGCCCGTCTGCTGTCCGGCGCCGGCCTCGCGGCCGCCCTGCTGCTGCCCACTGCCGTTCCGGCCCATACGGCACCCCACTCGGGGATACCGACGGCCGACGGGAAGAAGGGCCAGGAACTTCCCGCGATGCCCTCCACGCTCGACGGGGACGCCGAGTGCACCGCCGCCTCCCGGGAGAAGGCGAAGAAGCAGGACTGGTCACGCCAGCGCCTCGACCTGGACCGGGTGCACGGGCACGGCATCGGGGCGGGCGTGACCGTCGCCCTGATCGACACCGGCGTCGCCCCCGACGCCGACGGCCTCGACGGCCGGGTCACCGCCGACGGCTCGGCCGCCGAGGACTGCGTCGGGCACGGCACCTTCCTGGCCGGGCTGATCGCCGGGACCGGTGCCCGTCTCACCGGAGTCGCCCCGGGCGCGCGGATCCTCGCCCTGCGCGGCACGGACACACGCGGTGAAGCGAGCCCGGCACTCGTCGCCGCCGCGGTACGCGAGGCCACCGACGCCGGGGCCGACGTCATCGCGGTCACGGTGGCCCTGCCGCGCCAGGACGCGGACCTGACCCGAGCGGTCGCCGACGCCATCCGCGCGGGCGCGACCGTGGTCGCCGCTGCCACCCCCGACCCGCCGACGCGGGGCGGCGCCGACGACATCCCGTCCCGCGTGTACTGGCCGGCCGGGGAACCCGGAGTCCTCTCGGTCGCCGACATGCTCCCCGGCGGCCTGCGCCCGGACGGCGCCCTGCCCACCACGGGCATCGACCTGGCCGCACCCGGGGCCGGCGTGGTCTCCGGGGGCCCGCGCGGTGTCGGCCACTACCTCGGCGCCGGCTCCTCGGTGGCCGCCGCCTACGTCGCCGGTGCGGCCGCCGTGGTCCGCGCCGCACACCCGGACGACTCGCCCGCCGCCGTCACACACCGCCTGATCGCCACCGCCTACCCCGCGGACATCCCCCAGTTGGACGCGTACGCCGCTGTGACCACGGTCCTCGGCGACTCGGATACGTCGGCCGGCACCGGGCGCGCCGCGGACCGCGTCGCCGTCCGCGACACCTCCGCCGCCGACGCCGCCACGGACCGAGCCACCCTCTTCGTCATCCTCGGCTCCGCCGCCGTACTCACCGTCCTGTGGGCCGCCTTCACGCTGCCCCGGGCGCGCGCTCGGGGCTGGCGCCCGGCGCGGGCCGGGGGATCGGCAGAGGACTGACACGGGTCGCCGAGGGCGCGCAGCGCACTGACGGTGCTTACGGGAACGACGACGGCGGGGGTCACCAGGTGACCCCCGCCGTCCTCCTTCGGTCTCAGTCCTCCTGCTGGGCGGCCGTCTCCACCAGTGCCGTCTGCATCAACCGTGCCTTGCGGCGGGCGATGTGGAGGGCTCGGCCGGGCGGGAGGTTGACGGGCTTGGCGTTGCCGAAGAGGCGGCCCTCCGTGGGCGGGCAGGAGAGCAGGATCGCCGGGTTGTTCGCCTCGTCGATACGGCGGATGAGGGCGTCGCTCAGGCCCCGGCCCGCTCCCATGGCGCTGCGGGCGACGATCACGTGCAGGCCCATCTCGAAGCCGAGGGTCAGATGCTCGAAGAGCGGCTCGAAGGGGCTCTGGAAGGAGTTACTGGCGACCATGTCGTAGTCGTCGACCAGGATGAACAGACGCGGGCCGGTCCACCAGTCGCACTTGCGCATCCGGGCGGGGGCGATGTCCGCGCCGGGGACGCGGGTCTTCATCGCGCGGGCCGCGCCGTCGATCGTCTCCTTCAGGTTGTCCAGGGAGATGACGTGCCCGATGCGGTACTCCTCGGGGATGCCGTCCACCAGCGTGCGCCGGTAGTCCACCGCGATGATCTTCGCCTCGTGCGGGGCGTAGCGGGCGGTGATGCCCTCGGTGACGCGGCGCAGCAGGTTGGTCTTGCCGCTCTCCGTGTCGCCGACCACGATCAGGTGCGGGGTGCGGCTGAAGTCGTGCCACACCGGCTCCAGGGCGTCCTGGTCGATGCCGAGCGGGAGACGCATGCCGCCGCCCTCGGTGGGCTCGGGCGCGGGGAGTTCGGCGAGCGGCAGCCGGTGCGGGAGCATCCGGACCTGCGGGGCGGCCGGGCCGGACCAGTGCTTGGCGACCTCGCCGACCAGGTGGGCGACGCCGTCGCCGAGGTCCTCCAGGGAGCCGCTGCCGTCCAGGCGGGGCAGGCCGGCGAGGAAGTGCATCTTGCTGTCGGCGGTGATGCCCCGGCCGCCGCTGCGCGGCACAGAGCGGGCCTTGCGGGTGTCGATCTCCGAGTCCATCGGATCACCCATCCGCAGCTCCAGGCGGGTCGCGGCCTGGTCGCGGACCTGCGCGGACAGCTCCACCCAGCGGGTGGTGGTGATGAGCAGATGGATGCCGTAGTTCAGGCCGCGCGCGGCGAGTTCGTTGAACTTCGGGACCAGGTCGTCGTAGTCCTGACGGACCGTGGACCAGCCGTCGACCACCATGAACACGTCGCCGAAGGGCTCGTCGGGGAACTCCCCGGCGGCGCGGCGACGGCGGTAGGACTGCATGGAGTCGATGGTGTGGTCCACGAAGAACTGCTCGCGGCGCGCGAGCAGCGTCATCACCTCGGCGACGGCCCGGTGCACGCGCTCGGGGTTCAGCCGCGCCGCGACACCGCCCACGTGGGGGAGCGCGGCGAACTGGGAGAGTCCGCCGCCGCCGAAGTCGAGGCAGTAGAACTGGATCTCGGCGGGGGTGTGGGTGAGGGCGAGGCCGGCGATCAGGGTGCGGGCGAGGGTGGACTTGCCGCTCTGTGAGCCGCCCGCGATGGCCACATGGCCACCGGCGCCCGAGAGGTCCACGACCAACGGGTCGCGGCGCTGTTCGAAGGGCTTGTCCACCAGGCCTACCGGGACGCGCAGTCGGCCGGTGCCGGACCAGCCGGTGGCCGTGAGCCCGCGTTCGGCGTCGGGGGCGATGCCCGGCAGCAGGGCGTCCAGCGGGGCCGGCTCGTCCAGCGGCGGCAGCCACACCTGGTGGGCGGCGGGGCCTGAGTCGCGAAGCCGGTCCAAGGCGACGTCGAGCAGGGTCTCCTCGTCGCCGGTCTCCTCGGTCTCCGGCTCCGGGGCGGGCGTGGGGTCCAGCGTGCGCGGCACCACCCAGCCACTGGTCCACGGCACCACCTGGCTGGCCACGCGGGCCTGCACGACCGCGCCGGTGCGGCGCCGGTACGTACCCGAGGAGTAGGCGGCACGGAAGCGGGTCAGGGCTTCCACGCCGGACTTGAGATAGCCGCTGCCCGGCTGGGCGGGGAGTTCGTAGGCGTCCGGCACGCCGAGCACGCCGCGGCTCTCCATGGCGGAGAAGGTGCGCAGTCCGACGCGGTACGACAGGTGGCTCTCGAGCTGGTGCATGCGGCCCTCGTCCAGGCGCTGCGAGGCCAGCAGCAGGTGCACGCCGAGGGAGCGGCCGAGGCGGCCGATCATCACGAACAGGTCCATGAACTCGCGGTGTGCGGAGAGGAGTTCGCTGAACTCGTCGACCACCACGAACAGGCTCGGCAGCGGGGTCAGGTCCGCCCCGCCGGCCCGGGCCCGCTCGTACTCCAGGGCGGAGGTGTAGTTGCCTGCCGCGCGCAACAGCTCCTGGCGGCGGATGAGTTCGCCGTGCAGGGCGTCCTGCATGCGTTCCACCAGGGCCACTTCGTCGGCGAGGTTGGTGATGACGGCGGAGGTGTGCGGCAGTTCCTCCAGGCCGAGGAAGGTGGCGCCGCCCTTGAAGTCGACCAGGACGAAGTTGAGGGTCTCGGAGGAGTTGGTCAGGGCGAGGCCCAGGACGAGGGTGCGCAGGAGTTCGCTCTTGCCGGAGCCGGTGGCGCCGATGAGCATGCCGTGCGGGCCCATGCCGCCCTGCGCGGACTCCTTGATGTCCAGTTCCACGGGGCGGCCGTCCACGCCGACCGCGATCGGCACCCGCAGCCGGGCGGAACCGGTGTGCCGCGCGAACAGGGCCTTGGTGTCGTGCCGGTGCAGATCGGGGATGCCGAGCAGGGTGGTCAGCTCCACGTCGGAGTCCAGCGGCTGCGCGATGTCGGTGCCCAGGCTGATCCGGCGGGAGGCGAGCAGCCGGGCCAGCGACTCCGCGCCGAGCGGGCCGAGCCGGTCGGGCCGGCCGAGCGGCACCGAGCGTTCCTTGCGGCTGCGGTCGGTGCGTACCAGGCTCACCTGGTCCGCTCCCACGGTCAGCCGCAGTGTGTTGCGGCCGGGCCGCCAGCGCAGCGCGCCCGAGACGTCCAGCACCACGGCGTTGCGGTAGCCGTGGCCCTCCCAGCGGTGACCCTCGGGGACGGTGATGCCGTCCAGGACGACGACCGTGTACGGCTCGTCACGGCCCGGACGGGCATCCGGGTCGAAGCCGGGGCGTTCGGCGAACTCGGCGCCGAGCAGGTCGTCCAGCTCGGTGAGGTCGGCGGTGATCCGGCGGACCTGGCCGGCGCCGTCCTCCTCGTGCGGATGCAGCGCGTGCGGCAGCCACTTGACCCACTCCCAGTCGGCCCGCCGCTCGTCGCTGACGCAGAGGGCGATCCACAGCTCCTCCGGCGCGTGGAACACGGCGAGCTGACCGAGAGCGGCACGCACCAGGGCGCGTACGGCTTCGTCGTCGGCTCCCTCACGCTCCCCGGACGATGCGGCGAGCTCCTCGCCCAGTGTCTCCTCGGGCCGGAGCATCACCCGCGCCGAGGAGCGCAGGTAGAGGCCGAGGGGTTGTTCGGGGATGGTGGAGTAGGCCCGGATGAAACGGCGCAAGGCGTGCGCGCAGAGTGGTTCGAGGTCCTCCACCGGGCGGGTGGACACCGGGTTGAGGGAGAGGGCGAGCTGCTGCTCGCCGACCGCGAGCCGGACCTCGCCGAAGTCCTCGTCGGCCGGGCGGCGTTCCCACAGCCGTGAGGTGCGGGCCAGCGAACGCAGGGACGAGGGCTCCGGATGGCGCCAGGCGAGCGCCCGCTGCTGCTCCACGATGGTGGACCGGACCCGCTTGCGGGTCTGCGCCAGATAGCGGAGGTAGTCGCGGCGTTCGCCCTTCAGGCGCTGCTTGCGCTCGCTGGAGCGGCGCATGAGCTGGCCAAGCAGCATCGCGCCGGCGGACAGCGCCATGACACCCATCGCCAGGTAGATGAAGACGCCGTTGCCACCGCCCGGACGCAGGAACATCAGCATCATCGACACCGACATCAGCGCCATCGGCAGATAGGTCCATATCGCCGAGGTGTCGGGCACCGTCTCGGCGAGGACCGGCGGCTCTTGGAGGGTCAATTGCCCTTCGGGCATCTCCGGTCCGCGCCTGCGGGCCGGCCGGCGAAACAGCACCACACTCAAGGAACAGAACCTCCGGTTTCACTGGCTTTCCGGCCCGCGCCGAATACCGGGACACCCGGTAGCCGGAAAGACCGCACCGCGCTCATTTTCCGGGAGCCCGGGTACGCGGTGAACGCCGGATGAATGTTGTGAGCGGAAAGCAGGGAACGGCCAACTCTCCCACCATTCAACTGCATACCGGACAAGGAGCCCGGCCCCAGCACGTTCCGGCGAGCGTAGGCAGTAGTCTGCATTCACCTGACGCGACCTGTCCACGCGGGAGAGGTGGTTACCGGGCACAGGGACGCAATTCCCCCGTGCGACCCCCGTGTTCTGGCCCGTGCGGACCTTCCGTACTCTTCGCACTGCCCCGCTCGCGGGGAAGTCCTCCTGCCAAAACCCCCACGGAAGACGAGAGTTCAGTCTGATGACCGACAGTGCGGTGGCCGAACTGTGCCGCCTGACCGTACGCGCGCCGAGCGTCTCCGTCGATCTGGCCGTGCCCGCCGACGTGCCGGTCGCCGATCTGCTGCCCACGCTGCTGCGTTATGTCGGCGAGGAGGCCGAGGAGGCCGGACTCGACCACGCCGGCTGGGTACTGCAGCGGCTGGGTGACGCCCCGCTCGACGAGGAGACGACCCTGGCGCGCGCCGGGCTCGCCGACGGGGACGTGCTCTATCTGCGTCCGCACACCGAGGCGCTGCCCGAGGCGCGGCTCGACGACCTCGTGGACGGGATAGCCGAGACCGCCGCACGAAGGCTGCACACCTGGCACCCCGAGGCATCCCGCGGACTGCTGGTGGGTGCCACGGTGGCGACCGTGGTGGCCGCTCTGGTGCTGGTGTTCTGGCCGGGGGTGGCGGGCTCCGGCTCCGTACGAGCCGCCTGCGCCGCCGTGTCGGGACTGCTGCTGCTCGCGGGCGCAGGCACCGCCAGCCGCGCCGTCGGCGACCGTCTCTCCGCGACCGGGCTCGGTCTGCTGGTCGCGCCCTGTCTGGCGCTCGCCGGCTGGGTGCTGCCCGGCGGTGATCTGACCGGCCCGGACGCGGCCCAGGTCGCCGGCGCACGGCTGCTCGCTGCGGGCGCGGCCGGTGCCGGCGGCGCGGTCCTCGCGCTTGCCGCCACGGCGGTCGGCGCCCCCGCCCTGCTGGGCACCGCGGTCGTGTCGGTGGCCGTCGCCATCGCCGGCGCCCTGATCGGCTACACCGATCTGGACGTGCCGGCGGCGGTCGCGCTGGTGGCGACGGTGTTCGTACTCGCGGCCGGAACCGTGGCGCCCTTCGCCTTCAAGCTGGCCGGGATGCGCATGCCCGCCCTGCCCTCTTCCGCCGGCCAGCTCCAGGAAGGCATCGAGCCCTACGCGGGCAGCGAGGTCGCCGAGCGCACCGAACTGGCCGGGCGCTGGGTCGCCGCCCTCTTCGCCGTCACCGGCGTCATCGCCGCGGCCGCCCTGGTCGTCCTCGCCGAACACCCGAACCTGCCCGAGGTGCTGACCGCGCTCGCGCTGAGCCTTCTGCTGCTTCTGCACTCCCGGGGCCTGGTGCACATCGGCCAGCGGCTGACCCTGGCGGTGCCCGGGATCTGGGGGCTGCTGCTGCTCTCCCGTAGCTGGGCGCAGGACAGCGACGGCGACGGGCGGCTGGTGGTCTTCGCGGTACTGCTCGGCGCCGCGGCCGCGCTGGTGATCGCCGCCTGGACGGTGCCCGGCCGCCGGATGCTGCCGTACTGGGGCCGGGCGGCCGAAGTGGCGCACACCGGCATCGCCGTGGCGCTGCTGCCGCTCAGCCTGTGGGTGGCGGGACTCTTCGGCTGGCTGCGCGGCCTGTTCGGCTGAGTACACCCGCACTGCGGCAAGAGAACGACTAGGAGAGGCCGTGCAGTCCAAACGCGACCAGGTACACGCCCACAGCTTCATGATGGGCAGGCTCAGTTCCGGCCTGCTGATGGCCGACCCGGACGCCCCGGAGAGCCCGCTCGGGCGCACCACCCGCGGCGTGGTCTTCGGCGTTCTGGTCACCGTCCTGGTGGGTGCGGGCGCCACCGTCTACGGCCTGCTGCGCCCCGGCGGGAACGACGCCTGGCGCGACGACGCGCACCTGGTGGTCAACCGCGACACCGGTGCCCGCTACCTGTGGACCAACACCGACGGCGTGCTGCACCCGGTGCGCAACTACGCCTCCGCGCGGCTGATCGGCGGCTCCGACCTGGAGACCGTGGACGTCGCCACCGCCTCGCTGCGGGACGTCCCGGTGGGTGCCCCGGCCGGCATCCCCGGGGTCCCCGACACCGTGCCCGAGCCCGGCCAACTCGACGACGGTGCCTGGCACATGTGTGTCACCGGTCCGGACGGCGCACTGCCGGACACCTCCGGTGCCATGGCGGACATCGGGGTGGACAAGCCCGGGGCGACCACCGTGGTGGCCGGCGCGCCACTGGACTCCAGCGGCATCGGCGGCGACCGCGGCGTGCTGGTGGTCGGGCCGGACGACACCGAGTACCTGGTGTGGCGGGGGGGGGGGGGGGGGCCCCCCCCCCCCCCCTCCCCCCCCCCCCCCCCCCCTCCCTCCCCCCCCCCCCCCCCCCCCCCCCCCCCACCGCCGCTTTCGCGGCTCTGCGGCCACTGCCGAGGCGACGGTTGTCAACGC
>NZ_JBVJPT010000010.1:0-140196 GCF_055609385.1 Streptomyces sp. NPDC036764 | reverse complement strand
GAACCCCAGCGGCGTCGGCGGCGACCGTGGCGTTTGGGGGGTGGGGCCGGACGACACCGGGTATTTGGTGTGGTGGGGCACCCTTCTCCCCCTGGACCGCGCGTCGGACGCCCGCAACGCCCTCGGCTACGGCTCCGAGCAGCCGATGCCGGTCTCCGCTGCCTTCCTCGACGCACTGGCCCCCGGGCCCGTCCTGAAGCCGCCCGCGGTGCCGGGACGCGGCGAGGAGGGCCCCGAGCTCGGCGGGGAGGCCAGCCGGATCGGCCAGCTCTTCAAGGTCAGCGTCCCCGGCGGCGACAGCACCTACCACCTGCTGCGCAAGGACGGTCTGGTGCCGCTGACCCGGCTCGGTGCCGCCCTGGTGCTCGGCGACCCGGCCACCCAGAAGGACGCCTACCAGGGGCGCTCGCCCGAGGTGCGCACGGTCGGCGCCGACGCGCTGCGCGAACACCGGGCCACGGACCAGGACACCACCGCCTCCACGGAGCTCCCTGACGCGCCCCCCGTCCCGCAGTCCGCGCCACGCGGCACCGCGCTCTGCGCACAGGTCGACGGCGACGACGGCGGCGTCCGGATCAGATCGGTGCTGGTACCGCTGCCCCGGCTCGCCCCGGTCGCGGTGTCCGAGGGCACCTCACAGCCGCTCAAGCAGGCCTGCGTCCCGACCGACGCCACGGTGGTCCGGCCCGGCCGGGGCGCCCTCGTCCGAGCCCTCAACGCCAGCGGGGCCGCGCACGCGGGGACGACCTATCTGGTGGCGGAGAACGGCGTCAAGTACCGCGTCTCCACCAAGAACTCGCTGGCCGCGCTCGGATACGAGACCGCGGACATCGCCTCCGTCCCGGCGCCGCTGCTCGCCGCTCTCCCGACCGGCGCGGACCTCGACCCGGCCGCCGCCTCGGGCACCGCAGAGCCCAAGGTGACGGCTCCGCAGTGCGCCGCTGCCTCGGAGCAGGAGCGAGGCGAGGAGAGCGCCGCCATAGCGGACAAGGCAGACACCGAACGCTGATCACGGCAAGCGGGGCATTCGACGCCGAAGAAAAGGAAAAGGGCAGGGCCAACAGAAGTATTGAGCCAATGTCGGCGCCGATGGTGTGAACTCCGCGGAGCCATCACGGGATGGAACGCGGCGGGAACCTCAAACAAAGCTCAGAATTTCGGCCGAGCCGCCGTGCCCGCAATATCCCGGGAGGAAGCGCTTTCAATGCCGGATACGGCTCTTCTCGGCGCCCGTTCGGCTTCCATGCGTGCCCGCTTTTTGCCCGCCTCGCGTCGCCCGGCGGACTGTGCGCGCCCCGGTGTCGGCCGCTCGGTGAGGCTTGTTCATATCGCTGAAACCTCCGCACAACTCCCTTGCCACGCAAGAATTCCGGAGCGAGCTGACTGAAGCTCAAATCTTCCCTGTGCGCGTTGCGCGGAACGCAGGCTTCTCTTTAGCCTCAGCGAGCAACTGTGTGACGAGGCAGGGCTGAACGAAGGGAGCGCGACATGGCGGACAGCGCCGCGAGGAAAGCGGACTATGCCAAGGGCTTGGGGGGTGTCTCCTCCCTGGAGTCGGCCCGGTCCCAGGTCGAGAAGATCCAGAACAACGTCGGCGAGATCGCCGCGCGTTCGGGCGTCGGCGGCGACGAGGGCCAGGCCCTGCTGAAGCTCTTCCGTAGCTGGAACGCCGAGGCGCAGAAGGTCGTCATCCAGATCAGCAAGATGGTCGACGCGCTCCAGGAGAACGTGACCTCCGCCAACCGCCTGGCGCAGGAGAACCAGGACCTGACCGAGGTCCTCAACAGCAAGACCAGCCAGGGCGTCTTCGAAGCGCTGCGCTGACCCGACCCGCAGCACCGGCCCCCTCACGGCGAGGCCGGACCCTTGAGCTTCCCGGGCCGTGCGCCCGGCCGTCCGAGAGGAGACGTCATGGCCGACGGCATCATCGACGTGCAATACCCCGTGGTCCGCAACGCCATCGAGGAGTTGATGGCCCAGACCCAGCAGATCATCACCACCCTCAACAACCTGGAGGACGAGCTGAAGCCGCTCGTCAACTCCTGGGAGGGTTCCGACCAGGAGACCTACCGTCAGGTCCAGGCGGAGTGGGACCAGGCCACCAAGAACATGGCCCAGCTCCTCGGCGACAACGGCGAGCTGATCCAGACCATCCACGACAACCACTCCCGCGACGAGCGCAAGAGCGCCGACAACTGGGGGACCGTGCGGGCCCGTTAGGGCTTTGCCGGAGCTTCCCCTCGTCGAGGGTTCGACGACGCGGCCGGGCCGTTGTACCGGACACCGCGTGGAGCGGGCGGGAATCTCCGGACCGGCCCGCTGCGTCCATGCCGCATGTGGGCCTGACAGCCCGGCCGCCGTCCGTCCACGGGACGTCCGCCGGGCTCCTCACTCGTTCGGCACCAAGCGTCAGGAGTGCGTCCCATGGCCGGTGAGAAGGCCGACGTCAAGCATTTCGACCTCAAGCAGATGGAGAACTTCCGGGACAACGAGGTGCAGCCGGTCCATACCGCCGCGAAGAAGCACAAGGAGGAGGGCGACGGGTCCCACATCCGCCCGCTCGGCCACCTCATCGACGGGCACACCACCCCGGACAACCTCGCCCAGGACAAGCAACTCCTGCGCATCGGCAGGATGGTGACCGAGCCGCTGGTCTCGGGACCGAAGCTGATCGAGGACATCCGCACCGCGGCCGAGGCCATCGACAAGTTGCTCGGTGACCAGATGGACCTCTTCAAGGAGTTGAAGGAGGCCCTCACCGAGACGATCGAAGAGGCCAACAAGACCAAGGACAAGAACCTCGACGCGATCGACGCCCAGACGCTGCTCCAGACCTTCGACGAGGTCGACACGCTGACCGCCGGCAGCACCGGCGATCCGGACGACTAGGACCTGTCTTTCGGACACCGAGCTGATCCGAAAGACAGGCCCTGGTCCTGACCCAACCGAACAGAAAGGGCGCCACCGGTGGCCGATCGGTACGATCCCAACTCCGTCGCCAATCTCGACAAGTTCGACAACGCCGGCGACCCGTCGACCGACACCTGGGCCACCCTGGTCACCCACATCACCGGCTATCCGGTGCCGGACCGCAACACCGTCTTCGACTCCCTGCGCTCCGAGCACGGCGGCAAGCTCTTCCGGATGGACATCAAGGAGCGCAGCCTCAGCCTGCTCGTCAAGGACTCCGGCTTCCTGACGAACAAGGGCGAGGACTACGACATCTGGTTCTTCGACAGCGGCAAGAAGCGCTCCATCATGCAGGCGCGGATCGTCTTCGAGGGCCGGGTGAAGGACGGCGAGGAGATCATTTTCGCCGGTCCGGGCTCGGACAACGTCCATGACGCGCAGGTCCGTGAGGGCAACGAGTTCACGGACTACAACAAGGACAAGATGAGCACCATCCCGCTCGCCCGGTACATGAACGGGCCGCGGGCGGCACTCCTCGCCCTGCTGGGCGGCAACACCCAGGACGCCCGGTTCAGCAACCTGGGCGTGCCCGGTGCCGACGTGGTGGACCTGAACTCCTTCAACACCACCGGTGAATCCTTCGACTTCGCCGCCAAGTTCTTCAAGGACCACGCGGTGGTGCTGAAGGACTGGGAGGACCGTTTCGGCCGCGACGACGCGAGCTGGAAGGGCGAGGCGGCGGAGGTCTTCCGCAGCCTTCTGAAGAAGATCCGGGAGAACTACGACAGCTACGTCGAGACCTTCAACTCCAGCCCGGGTGCGGGCGACGGGACCGGCACCGGCGGAACGGTGTACTCGCGCGCCCTGTCGCTGGGCCGCAAATACCTGGAGGACGCGGCGAACAAGCTGCTGGAGGCGTGGCTCGCCTGGGCCAAGTCCCCCTACTACGACCCGCACCAGGTGCTGCGGTTCGTCCTGGACGACCTCGCCCAGTGGGTCGACTCGAACAACGTCGCCAAGACGGACATCAAGTCGTACACCTCCCGCTACACCACGACCGTCAGCCACAGCCCGCAGGCCG
Organism: Streptomyces sp. NPDC036764; assembly: GCF_055609385.1. Lineage (NCBI taxonomy): Bacteria > Bacillati > Actinomycetota > Actinomycetes > Kitasatosporales > Streptomycetaceae > Streptomyces > Streptomyces sp. NPDC036764. Next base: position 136,205 of record NZ_JBVJPT010000010.1, on the reverse strand, counting down.
GCTTCTCCCAGGTGCACCCGGAGTACGGCGATCTCACCGACATCGCGAACTGGGCGAAGGTCGGCGACAAGGCGGTCAAGATCTGGAGTCAGGGCGTCAACGAGTACCTGGGCAAGCCCGCCGCCGAGGTGCAGTCGAACCTGAACAACCACTTCCTCGACCTCGGCGACGACTTCTCCGGCAACGTGCCCAAGCCGAAGTCGACCAGCACCGCCTCGGAGGAGTACGAGGAGCGCAAGGCCGAGGAGGAGCGGGAGGAGATCAACCGGCAGAACGAGGAGAACCGCAAGTACCAGGACGAGCTGCGCGCGGAGCAGGAGCGGCAGCGCGAGGAGGACCGCAAGTACCAGGAGGAACTCCGCGAGGAGCAGAAGCGGCAGCGGGAGGAGGACAAGAAGTACCAGGACGAGCTGCGGGAAGAGCAGAACCGGCAGCGCGAAGAGGACAAGCGCCTCCAGGACGAGCTGCGCAACGAGCAGAACCAGCAGCGCGATGAGGACAAGAAGTACCAGGACGAGCTGCGCGAGGAGCAGCGGCGTGAGCAGGAGGAGGCCAAGCGTGAGGCCGAGGAGCAGGCCAAGGCCATGCAGGAGAGCCTCGGCGGCCTCAACGACCCCAACGCGGTCACCGAGCAGAACCTCGGCAACCTCGACGCCCTGAGCCCGACCACGGTCACGGAGAGCCTGGGCGACCTCGGCGACGTGAACAACCCGGGCGGCGACCAGCAGGCCTTCACGTCCACCCCGCCCCCGGTCACGACGAACCTGGGCAACCTCGGGTCGCTGAACGGCGAACCGGGCGGCACGAACAACGCCGCCAACGACGCGATCACCCAGAACCTCGGCAACCTCGGCGGCCTGAACACGGGCGGCGGCTCGGTCAGGACCCCGACCGGCGGCAACACCCAGCTCGACGACGGCAAGCTCACCACCGACTTCCCGGACGGCAGCAGCACCAGCTTCGACCCGGACAGCGGGGTGCTGACCACCACGCACCCGGACGGCAGCGTCACCACGCAGAACCTGGGCGACGGCACCAGGGTGACCAACCCGGACGGCTCGGTCACCTCCCTGGGCGACGACGGCAAGCTCACCACCACCTTCCCCGACGGCAGCGTCCAGACCGTCGACCCCACGACCGGACAGGTCAGCACCACCGACCCCGACGGCACCACGACCACCCAGGACCTCGGCAACCTGGGCGACCTCAACAGCCAGAGCAACAACCCGGGCCTGGACGACCTCGGCGACATCAACTCCGACCTGCCCACCCAGTCGGTCGGCGACCTGGGCGACCTCGGGAACCTCAACACCGACCGGTCCGGTCTCGAAACCCCGACGGGCGGCAGTACCCAGCTCAGCGACGGCGACATCGCCACCGACTTCCGCGACGGCAGCAGGATCAGCTTCGACCCGGACAGCGGTCTGCTCACCAGCACGAACGCGGACGGCACCACCACGACCACCGACCTCACCCACGGTGCGACGGTGACCAACCCGGACGGCTCCACCACGCGCCTCGACAACGGCATGCTGACCACAGAGTTCCCCGACGGCAGCAAGCAGGTCATCGATCCGGACACCGGCATCGCCACCGTCACCGACCCGCAGGGCAACTCCGAGCGAGTGGACCTGCACGATCTCAACTCGCGCGGCGACTCGGACACTTCGAGCATCCCCGACGGCCTCGGCGATCTGGAGAGCATCGGCGGCCTCAACGACACCGGTGGCGGTGACGGCACCACCACCCAGGACCTGTCGCTCTCCGACCTGGGCGTCGGCGGAGGGAGCGACGGCAGCTCCGGGGGCGGCCTCGGCGGGGGGAGCCACCTCTCTGCGGACGGCTCCGGCGGAACGGGAGCCGAGCCCCTCTCGGACGGTGCCGCCGACACCGGGGGCAGCCCGCTCGCCCCCGGCGCGACATCGGGAGCCCCCGGCGCGCCCGGCATGCCCGGCAGCCCCGGCATGCCGATGGGCGGCGCGGGCGCCGGCGGCATGGGCGCGGGCGGCGACAAGGGCAACGGCGAGCGCGTGCGTGCCGTACTGGTCGACGCGGCCGAGGAGAGCGAGCGCCGCAACCGCCGACGGCGCAGCCCGTGGAACCGCCAGGAGGACGACGACACCTTCCTCGCCCCGGCCTCCCGGGTGGCGACCACCGGCGGTGACTCCCCGGAGGAGGAGACGGAGCCGGGCCGCAACCGGGCCACCAGCTCCGCGGACTACCTGGAGGAGGACGCGGACGTATGGGGCACCGAAGAGGGCGGCACCCCGGCCGTCATCGGACGATGAGCACCGTACGGCTGCGGCGTGACCCACGCGCGGAGACGAATCCCACCCGGTCCCCGCTTCCGCGGCGGGGGCCTCACCGGGCAAGATCAGCAGGGCAGTTGACGGACCGGCAGCACCGACCGGGCGCATGGACCGGGTCCGGTGTACGGAGAGACCGACGCAGAAGGCAGGAGAGGGCGTGACGGAACCGCTGGAGAAGCGCTTGGAGAAGGCGATGGCCGAACTCCAGGCCGCCCAGGAGGCGGTCGCGCGCACCGAGCGCGAGCTGCGGCAGGCGTCGTTCGCGGTGCTCTCCTCCGACCGCGCGGTCCGCGCCACCGTGGGCCCGCAGGGCGAGCTGTCCGGGATCGAGTTCCTGGAGAACAAGTACCGCGACATGTCGCCCCAGGAGCTGGCCGCCAGCGTCCTGGAGGCGGCGAACGCGGCGCGCCTGAAGATGAACCGGCATGTGATGAAGGCGATGGCGCCCTTCACGGAACCCAGCAGCAACGTGCCGGAGCTGAAGGGCTTCGAGCTGGACTGGGAGCGGATCTTCGGCCCCGAGGTGCTGCGCGACGACGACGAGGACACCGCGCGCGACGGCCAGGCCACCCCCGCCTGGCGGGACGCGCTCGGCGAGGACGGGGAGGACTGACGATGGGACAGCGGTACTACGTCGACCCGAACCGTATCGAGGCCCTGGCCAGGCAGCTCGAGGAGATCGGCACGCTGGCCAAGAGCATCACCGAGGAGTTCCTCGACGATCTGGCGCCCACGGTCACCTGGCCCGGTACGGAGGGCGAGTTCGCGGAGAAGGCCAAGCCGCAGGAGCAGAAGGAGCGGCAGACGACCAAGGAGACGATGATGTCCGTCCGCGACGCGGTCGTGGGCATCACCGACGCCACGGTCAGCCAGGTCCGCATGATGAAGGACACCCGAGACCGCAACATCGAGAACGTCGAGCGGGTCAACAACCGCATCGAGACCGATGGGCTGAACGGTGACGGCCCGGGCGGGCATGGCCGTCGCTGACCTCCGCACCGCCGGCCGCTCCCGCGCCACACCGGGAGCGGCCGCTCCCTCCTGCCCGCACGGCTCCCAGGACGGCCCTCGATGAGCATCAAGGCATCGCCCGAGGTCAACGCGATGATCTTCATCCTCACCGGGGAGAAGCTCATCGACGCCGACGAGGACCTCGCCTACGAGAGCCGCCGTCCCTACTCCGGGCTGGGCCGTAAGGTCGACCGGCTGTCCTCGTTGATCGACAAGTCGATCCATGACATCGCCGAGGTCATGCCGGACGACCTGTCCAAGTCGTACGCCAAGGCGATGGGCATGCTCATCGACGACGGCGGCAAGAACTATCTGCGCGAGTTCGCCGAACAGCTCGACAAGATCGCCGAGGGCCGGCGCAAGACCTCCATGGACATCATGGAGTCCAAGTGGCAGGTCATCGCCGAGGTCATCCGGCTGCTCATCGAGATCGCCATCTACCTGGCCATGTCCTTCTTCACCGGCGGTGCCTCGGCCAGCCAGATCATGATGGCCAAGCTGCGCAGCCGGTTCCTCATCCTCACCACGCTCACCCACCTGCTCCAGCGGCTGCACCTGGCGCCCTCGCTGACCGAGGCGTTCGCCGAGGCGTTCACCACCTTCGCGGTGCGCCTCGCGATGATGAACTTCGCCCCGGACGGCCGCCGGCCCGACGGCTTCGACTGGAACGACATCTTGAAGTCCGCCGCGTTCGGTGCTGCCGCCGGCTTCCTCACCAGCGTCTTCGACGACATCGCGAAGAAGATCGTCAAGAGCTACGACAACAACTTCCTCAAGAACGGGCCCGACCTCGACTTCAAGCCCAACCCCAACCTGAAGAACACGCCGAACCCCGACTTCAAGAACAACGGCCCCAGCCCCAACCCCAAGCCGGACCCCGACCCCGGCCCCACCCCGAAGGACCGGCCCGGCCCCGACGCGAACGCGAACGGCCCGGGCGTCACGAACAACACCCCGATCACCTTCCGGGACAACCCGCTCTCCTTCCGGAACAACCCGGACCTGTGGCGCAACAACCAGATCCTGCGCAACAACGCCGACCGGCCGGGCGCGCTGGCCGGGCACTACGGGCTCAAGGGGACGGCCGACTTCCTCGCCGCCGGCGCCGGTGAGGCACTCGCGGAGATCCTGATCAAGGGCGCCTTCGACGGCGACTGGTCCACCAGTTGGTCCACCTTCGTCGGCGCGGGCATCAGCAGCCAGGTCGAGTCCACGCTCACCGACACGGCCCTGAACAGCGGCGCGGAACTGCGGCACGTCATTGACAAGCTGCGCAACCAGCCGCCCACCGTGTCCGCCGACACCCATGACACGGGCGACACCAGGGACTCCGACACGCGGGAGACCGCCGACACCTCGCGCACTCAGCACGGCGACGGCCCGGACCGTACCGGCGGTCCCTCGACCGCGGACCTCGCGGGCGGCGCCGACTCCACACGCACCTCCCCGCCGCCGTACACGACGCAGGACCCTCCGCCCTACACCACCCAGAACCCCCCGCCGTACTCCCCGGGCTCGCTGCCCGCGACGGCGGCGGAGAACGCCCTGTGGCAGCAGGTCCACAACGGCCCCGCCGACGTCCGGGAGCAGGCCCTGCACGACATCGCCGCGCTGCGCGGCGCCCAGCCGCCCGGCAACGCGGAGATCGACGCCCGCGACAGCCTGCACGGAAACCTTTCGCAGCTTCCCGAGGTGCGGGTTGTGCCCGCCGGGGACGGCCCGGCGGTTCAGATCGACGCCGACGAGGTCCGCCGCGCCCTGGACGGCTTCGGCACGCCGACGACGGTGGCGGACCCGCTCACCACCACGGGGCTTCCGGACAGCGACGTCACGAACAGTCCTGACTCGGCTGTCCAGAACAGTCCTGACTCGGCTGTCCAGAACAGTCCTGACCCGGCTGTCCAGGACCGTCCTGACGTGGCGGGCCAGGACCGTCCTGACGTGGCGGGCCAGAACACTCCTGACCCAGCCGTCCAGAACACTCCGGACGTGGCAGCCGTGCAGGATGCCGATACGGCTCCGGCGCCTGGCCAGACCGTAGGCAGTCCCGTCGCGTCCAACGGCTCCCAGAGCGCGCCCGGGACCGGCACCGGTGCCCGGCCGGGTGGGGCGCCCGCGACGGGAGGCGCCCAGGCTCCCTCCGCCTCGCAGCCCCAGGGCACCCGCACGCCGGACGACGTGGCTGTGCCCGACGGTTCGCAGGGCACGCAGGACGACTCCGCGCAGCCCTCCCGGACTTCGGAAACCTCCACTTCTCCGGAAACCACATCCTCGTCCGAGACAACGTCCTCGCCGGAGAGCACCCCTTCCGAGGAGAGCACGTCCCCTGCGGAGACCACCCCGTCCCCCGAGACCCCCTCCTCTCCTGCGACGCCCCACTCTCCGGAGACCGTCAACTCGTCCGACGTCACCGGCACTTCGAACTCGTCCGTCAACGTCCTCACCCCGGACGCCGACGTCACCACCGCTCCGCGGAAGGTGAGCACCACTGGCTCGTACGCCGCGACCGGCGCCGCACACGACGCCGGCGACATGTCCCAGGCACCGCCGCTGACGGTCGTCGTCTCGGAGGTGCCGCCGCCGGGGGAGGGGGCGCCGGAAGCGGCCGATCTGCTGGACCGGGCCGGGACCGACCGGGCCGTGGTGCTGGGCCCGGTGGTCACGCCGGACGGGGCAGGGCGACCCATCCGCGCCGCCGTAGAGCTGACCCGCGAGGGACCGGGCTCCCCCGTCCGTGTCCGTCCGCTCACCGGCCCCGCGCCCACTCTGACCCCGGACGACACCCTCAGCACGGAGTCGGGCTTCCCCGGCGCGGACATACTGCTGCCGCTCGCCGACGCCCTCGGCCCGGCACCCCGCCCGGCCACCCAGAGCACCGCCACGACCCACGGCGATCCGGTGAGCACCACCACCGCCCCGCCGCCTCCCAAGAAGGTGCTCACCGAGACCTCAACTCCCGTGCACGGCAACGCAATCGCTCCCGATTCCACCGTCACCACCCTCTCCAGCGCCCCCGCCACGGCCAAACTCGCCACCTTCTCCCGCCCCTGGACCGAGACGGCCACCGACCTGCACCTGGAGTCGGATCACGGCAACGGAACCGGCGGGAACGCGTTCGGACCGGGCGGTGGACGCGGGCCGGGCGGCGACGGCACCCCACCCCTGCCTCCACCCGCGACGCCGGACACGACCACGCCCGCAGTCTCCGCTGCACCCCCGCCGCGGGGACGGATCATCGCCCGGCCCGCGGACAACTCGGGCGGCGAAGCCTCCTCCGACAACGGCAACGCCCCCGCCGTCACCACTCTGGACGGTCACACGGTCCCGCTCACGCAGCTTCGGCGCTGGGTGCCGGACTCCGCGGTCAAGCCCCGGCCGGGACGGGCCGTGCAGACGCTGACCATCTCGCAGAGCCCCGCCGAGGACGGCACGTCGCGTGACGTGGGCCGCCGGGCGCTGCTCGGCCAGGACACCTTCCGCGGGGTGCGCACCACCTCGGGCCCCCCTGCCCCGGGGTCCCCGTCCGCCCCGCCCCGTACGGTGTTCACCGGCCCGCCTGCCGCGCTCCCCGGCTCGGGCACCGACCAGGGCGCCGACTACTTCGTGGGGCACGGCACCCCTCGTACCGTCACACTCGGCACCGACGACGCGGGACGACCCACCGTCAAGGTCAGCGGTGTGCAGCTCGGCGAGGTGCTCAAGTCCTGGGCGCAGGACGGCGATCAGGACCGGCCGCTGGTGCTGTTCTCCTGCGAGACCGGGCGGCAGCCGGAGGTGGCGGGGCTGCCGGTGGCCCAGCACGTTGCCAACCGCACCGGACGGCCGGTGTACGCGCCGACCACCGAGGTCGGCACGGCCCGGGACCGGGACGGCGACGTCCGCGCGGTGCTCACGGAGGGCCAGGACGGACCGGGACGCTGGCGGCTGTTCACCCCGGAACCGGGCGGCGCCGACCTGGACACGCTGGCACGCGACGCCGGGCTGCACACGGGCCAGGAACCGGCCGACGCCTTCGCCCGGGCCCGTACCCTGCAGCAGATCCGCACGCTGCGCGACGCCCTCGGCCCGGACGCCGAACAGCGTCCGGAGAACCGGGAGTTGCTCGCCGGGCTCGCCTATGTGGACGGTCTGCGCTGGCTCAGCCCGGACACCGCGGCCCGCTACGGCGAGGGCCGGATGACCCCGGACCTGCTGCGCCGGATGGTCGCCGACCGGCCCGGCGCGACGGTCGACCCGGCGACCGGACCGACGACGCAGCAGTACACCGATTTCCTGCGCGCCGCAGCCGAGTTGCGCGCCACTGCCGGACCCGGCACCACGCTCGACACCCTGCTGCCCCCGCCGCCGCCCGCGCTCCCGCCGAGCACTCTGGTCTCGCCGGAGGACGTGCGCGGGCTCACCTTCGCGCCGTCCGCGCAGATCACCTGGTCCCTCTCCAGCACCCCGCTGCCGCTGTCCGAGCTGGGCATGAGCGCCGAGGACACCGCCGAACTCGCCCGCCGCAGACCCGACCTGGCGCCCGAGCCGAGCCGCCCGGAGAGCCTCGCCGAAGACCTGACCCTGTTCAGCAAGGACGCCACGACCGCGGACGCCGTGCGGGCGGACGGCCGCAACTTCAGGCGGCTCGACACCCCGGGCGGCGGCAACTGTCTCTTCCGGGCGCTGCTCGACAGCGCACGCAGCCAGGCCGTACCGCCGGCGTGGGCCGCGCGGAACGTCGCCGGGCTGCGCGGCCTGCTGCGCGACCGTATCGCCGGGTCGGAACTTGCCGCCGCGGCGGCCGAGGCCACCCCGGACCCGGTGCTCGCCGTGGTGGACGACCTGCGGATGACCGCCCTCGCCGGGGTGCGCAACCCCGACGCGCAGCGCAGGATCACCCAGCGCTGGAACGACATCGCGCACACCGTCGTCACCGACGGCGACCCCCGCCGGTGGCGGCGCATCCTCCGCGAGAGCGGCTACCCGCAACTCGCCGACATCGCGCCCACCCCGGACGACGCGCGGCGGCTCGGCACCGAGGGACTCATCGCCGCGGCGGCCGAGCAACCCGGACTGTGGGCCTCGCCGTTCGCCGATCTGCTCCCGCAGGCCCTGGCCCACACCCTCGACCTCGATCTGCGCCTGGTCCAGGCCGACCCGCACTCACCGGCGAACACCCTCGTCACCCCCCTCCACCCCGGCGGCCGGGGCGGCACCCTGCACCTGGCCTACAACGGCACCGACCACTACGACGCCCTGGTCCCGTCCACCGCCCCGCTCACGCCCGTACCGGACCCCGTCACCACCTCCGCGGACCCGGCCACCGACGAGCCGGAGGGCTCCGACCCCTTCGGCGAGTGGCTGCGCGGCATGGGCGGGATCACCGACCTGGACGGCCCCGACGCCGAGACCCCCGACCGGGGCGAGCCGGTGCCGCTGGAGACCCAGCTCGAGAGGCACCGCCCGGCCCGACTGCTGACCGGGCCGGATGCCCGGCCGCCGGGACCGGCGCCGCGCACCGTCACCTTCGAGGACGGCAGCCGGCTGCCCACCGTGCTCATCGACCCGGGCGCCGATCCGGATCCGGCCGACGGCACCGCCGAGCCCGGTACGCACGGCACCCAGCGAAGCCGGCCGACCGGCCTCTTCACCGGCCCCGGCGTCCTCACCCTGCGCTCGCCCGAGCAGGTGGCCCAGGAGATCCTCGGGAAGCTGCCGAAGAAACTGCGCGACCAGTTCGACGAGGCGGACCTGCTGCGCGTGCTGACCGACCAGCCCGGCGCCTTCACCGCCCCGCGCGGCGCACGCTTCGTGGGCCGGGAGAAGTCCGGGGTCGGCCACGAGATGACCGTCGAGGCCATCCCGTACCACCGCTGGGAACGCTTCTCCGACGTGAACGGCGGCACCACCCGGCTGGACACCATGCGGCGCGGGCAGGCCGGTACGGGCGGCGGGCGCAGTGTCGGCGTCGGACGCCGGATCGCCGCCGCGCTGAGCATGGGCCCGCCGCTCAACTGGCTGCTGAAGATCGGCGTTTCGCTGGGCTGGACCCGCCGTACCGACTACTCCCTGGGCACCCAGGCGTACCACCAGACCGAGCACCGCGCCCACGAGGGCTCGCACCTGCACCTGGACGACGTCCACTATCGGGTGCGGGTGGAGCGGGTCACCGAGGCGCCGCGAGCCACGGGTGCGGACACCTCGCCCGCGACGGGCCCGAGTTGGCGACGCAGCCCGGTGCACACCGCGGAGTTCGCCATGCGGGACGGGCTGAGCTGGCGGCTGCCGGACGACCTCACCGTGCCGTACAACGGACCCCGGCGTGCGCCGGAGACGCTCACCTTCCCGGACGGGGTGGAGCCGAGGATGGCCGACACCACCGGACTGCACCTGGTGGACCCGCCGGAGGACCTCGCGCTCGCCACCTCCGGCGCCCGGCCCGGCAGTTCGGCGCACCACACACTGATCTCGTACGTCCGGCCGGGGCGGTTGCTCGCTCTGTTCGGGCGGTTCTCCGGGCCGGTCAGCGGGCCTGAGCTGACGCGGGGGAGCGGGCAGCACCCGCTGGGGCACCTCGTCGTCGAGCGCTCGATCCCGCACCGGGCCACCCTGGTCGCCGAGTCGGTCAAGGCGGAGCTGCGCGACCTCACGCAGACCACGTACCAGAACGAGCGCGGTCACGTCCGCGACACCCGCTTCGGCGTCCAGGTCACCGCCGGCCCCAACCACACCCTCGTCGGCCCGGAGACCGACGTACGCCTCCAGGGCGGGCCGCTCGTCCGCGCGGACCTCAGCACCGGGCGCGGCCACTACCTCGGCACCGACGCGGCCCGAAAGACCACCGGCCGTATCCGCAACCACCCGGTCGCGCTCTACCGGGTGGAGCGCACTTTGATGGTGCGCAAGGCCGGCGAGCCGCCGTCCGCGGCCCGCCCGGTCCGGGTGGTCAGCCTGGACTGGATCTCCACCCAGGACGCGCGCCGGCTCGCGGGCTGGGACAGTCGTACGCCCGGACAGACGGGCCCGAACCCGGACGCCGAACCGCCGGTGCCCTGGTACCTCACCCGGCGGGACCCGGTACACCTCAGCGGCCAGGTCCGCGCCGAGGGCTTCCGCCCCGACCGCCCCCAGAACGCCGTACCGAACCCGGTGCCGACCCAGGGAGAGAACGAACAGCAGGACCAGCAGCAGAACCCGCTGCGGAACCAGGACGGGCAACTCGCCCCGCAGGACCCCCTGCGGGCCTTCGCGGACACGGTTCTCGACACGCTGCACCGCTCATACCCGTCCCTGTTCGTTCCGCCGCTGATGCTGCGGCACCCGCGGCTGGCCCGGTTCTGGTACGGCGACGGGCGGATGCGCACCGCGCTGCACAACGACCGCCAGGTCCGCGAGGCGCTCAACCGGCCCAGCCTGGCGCAGAGTCTGGACGACCTGACCACCACGGGCGTCCCGGTCACCCTCACCGAGGACGGCAAGGTGCGCCGCGGTCACCACACGCTCATCCTGCGGGCGAGGCTCACCGACCGGCGGTTCGAGACCACCATGAGCGAACGCTCGCTGCGCAACGCGGTGATCGGCACCGAGGTCTCCGGCCAGGGGCAGCAGGCGTCGACCACCCTCTCCGGCGGAGTCGAGCTGGGCATCTCCCCACGCGACCACGACAAGGTGCCCGAGGCCGGCCTGCCGCGCCAGACCGGCAACGTGTCCCTGGGTGCCCGCTACGCCAAGACCGACCAGAAGGCCACCCGCAGCACGGCCGCGGTCACCCACGACCACCTGATGTTCCAGAACGGCGCCGACCTCTACAGCTACCAGGTCGAGCTGGGCGCCACCTTCGAGGGCCACCGCCGGCCGCGCGGCTGGGCCCGGCTCGCCACCGTCGGCCTCCTCGGCGCCGGCGTCTTCGTCAGCAAGGTCGAGGAGCGCCCGCTGTTCAACCGGGGCAGCGAGACCGTGGGCCGCGTGGAGCTGGCCGTGCCCGCGGCGCACGGCTCCGACCGCCACGCCCCCGCCGACCCACCGCCCACCGGACCGGCACCGGCGCCCGCACCATCCGTGCGACTCTCCGCCGTCGAGGCAGATCAACTCCTCGACGGCACCCGCCCGTTGCCGAGGACGGACCCGGCCGGACAGCGCCTCGTCCGCAGGCTGCTGCGCGCCCCGCACGTGGTGCTCAGCACCGAGGGCGGCGGGCAGCGCCAGCAGCAGATGCAGGACACCGCCGACCTCGCCTCGGGCACCTCCTGGCACGTCAGCGCGCCCGGCGCCCCGGTGCGTGGCGCGCTGCGCCGGGCGATGGCCAACCTCCATGTGGCCGGTCAACTCGGCCAGTATCTGGGCCCGTTCGGCTCCCGCATCACGGGACTCAACGGCGCCGGACCGCTCCAGACCCACTACGTGAAGGCGGCGATCCGCGGCGAACTGGACAACCTCAGGGTCAAGAGCGACCCGAAGCCGGCGACGCTCGAAGCCACCATCGGCAACGAGCATCGCGTCGCAGGCAGCGCGAGCACCGTCTCGCGCACCACCGTCGGTGTCCAGGGTGCCGACATGCCGCTCCAGCAGGCCCCCGGTGGGCCGGCGGTGGTCGGTTCCTACTCGGCCGCTCTCCAGTACGCCTGGGGCAAGGGCCGAAGCGTCGCGCAGACCCTCACCCAGGGACGCAACACCACCCTCACCTACGGCGGCCGGATGTACCTGGTCGTCGGCGACGCCGCCGAGACCATCGCCGTACGGGACCGCTGGACGGCGGCGATGGGCGCGTTCGGCACCCGCGCCGGGGCCGGGATCAGCTCCGCCGCAGCACGGGTGTCCGAGCGTCTCGGCCGCGCACTCGCCCCGCGCCGGGCCGCCGCCACGCTCCAACGCGTCCGCGACGCGGTGATGTTCCACCTGCCCATGCAGGACGTCATCGAGGCCGGACTCGCCCCGGACGGCCTCGGCACCACCACCCCGCGCAACCTCGGCCGCGGCTACCGGCTGCCCCCCTTCCTGCGCGGCCGCCGCTTCCCCGGCCACCCCAGCGGTCAACTCGACGCGAGTCACGCCGCCCAGCAGCTCATGGGGCGGCTGACGAAGATCGGCGTGTCCTCGCACGACCGGGAACAGGTCCTCCAGCGGCTCTCTCCGGACTTCCTGCGCGCCCATCTGCACGAGCTGACGACCGACGGGATGACCCTGCCGGTCCGCTACCGCACCTGGAGCAGCCCGAGCCATCTGCCGGTCGGCGGCAGCCCAGGACAGGTGCGGTTCAAGCTGACCCCTGTCACCACCACGGTGGAACGGCTGCGCACCGGCTTCGAGTTGGAGGACTACCGCACCACCGCCCGCGACGACTCCGGCGCCTCCTCCCAGGACCGTGGCGCCGACGTCACCCTCGCCACCGGCCAGCGCGCGGCGGAGAGCGGCGCCCTCCTGGCCAACCCCTCGCTCCAGGGCACCGCGGCCAACCAGCGTTCGAGCACCCGGACCGAGACCACCGGCAACACCTCTATGCCGAACATCGCCACCACCCAGGCGCACGCCGAGATCGTCACCAGCTACGTCCTGACCGTCACGATGACGGACGCGACCGGCGAGCTGCTGTCGCCGCGCGCCGTCGCGTCGGTCGGCACCCTCAACGAAATCGTCCCCGCCGGCCTGCTCACCCCGGCGGGCGACGGCGCCGACGGCGAGCTCACCGAGGACAACCTGCCCGAACCGGAGCGCGCGGTACGGATGCTGACGGCCGATCAGGCCCGCCCCGACGGCATCGCGGCCTGGCGGAGCGGCGACGACGGCACCGGTACCGCCGACCCGGACGTGCTGCCCTTCGACGACCGCATCGGCTCCGGCATCCTCGCCGTGGACATCCGCGGCGCGGCCAACGTGCAGGACGCCCTGACGCTCGCGACCGCCCGCGCCGACGGCCTCGGCGACAGCGACCTCGGCCGCCGCCACACCGGCAACGTCCTCGCCGAACGGGTGCGCATGGCCCGCCTCACCCCGCTCACCGGCCTCGGCACCGCCCCCGCTCAGGCCCAGCAGGAGGCCACCACACAGGTCGGCCTGACCGCCGGCTTCCGCGAGGCGCTCGGCACGAACGGCTCACCGCTGCCCGCCCAGGCCTCCGCCCGCCTCTTCGGCCAGTCCCACACCGCCGACTCCCGCCTGTACGCGAAGATGCACCGCGGCGGCGCCCGGCTCCTCGCCGTCGAGAGCAAGCCGCGCATGGAGGCCATGCAGCGGTCGAAGACCTCCGACGCGCTGGAGGCCGGCATCACCGACAACGTCGAAGGTGTGATCGGCACCGCGCCGCTGGCCGGCAACAGCAACGCGGGCGTCATGAACCCGGGCGCTTCGGTCCCAGTCGGCGGCGCGAACGACGGCACCGCCCTCAAGGGAACCGCGGACACCACCCTCGGCACCCACCTCAAGGTCGTCACCGACCGCAGCATGCTCTTCGCCGTGCCGGTGACATGGCTGTCGGTCGCCGAAGTGGACCACCGCCTCACCGACAGCCGCCCGCTGCACGCGCTCGGCAAGGCCAAGCGTGGCCCGCGCGCCGCGGAGGCCGAGACCACCGCCCTGGTCTGGCTGCGCGAGGACATCGCCCGCGACTACGGTCTCCTCGACGACACCACCTTCCCCGACGAGGTCGGCGCGGCCTGGGACGCCATGGCCAAGGCGGCCGGCGATCTCGCCGCGGCGGAGAAGGGCTACTACGACGCCCGGGCGCGGGCCCGTGAGACATGGCTGGACCTGACCGCGGAAGAGCAGGCCGCGCTCGGCGACGACCACCCCGATCAGCCGACCGTCCTGCCGCAGGCCATGGCCCAGTCCCCGGCCGTCGCCGCCTGGCAGGCCGCCCGCGAGGAGGCCCGCCGCTGGGAAGGGCACACCGACGCCGCCGCCGCGGACCACCACCGGCTGCACCTCGCGGCCTCCCGCCTCACCGCCCACCACCAGGGCCGGGCGACGGTCCCGGTGCCGGACCGGGCGCAGGAGTACACCGAGCCTGCCTGGCGCTCCGAGGCGCCCGAGCCGTACCGGATCACCGACGCCACCGACTCCGCCCCGTGCACCCTCACCTCGCCCGACGGCACCACGGTGCGCGAGGTGCACGACATGCCGCACGACGGCGCCTCGTTCTTCCACGCGCTCATCGCCGTCGCCCAGGACCGCGGCCGGCTGCCCCACCTCCTCGGCAACGACCTCGCCGCCCGCTTCACGGCCGCCCCCGGCGACCCGGCGATCACCGAACGCGCCGTCCGGGCCGCCCGCAACCGCCTCGCCTGGGAACTCGGCGAGAACCGCAACGAGGACCTGCTCGACACCCTCGCCCTCGACGCCGCGGACACCTTCACCCAGGACGAACTCGACTTCGCCCAAGTGCGGCTGACCCCTGCTCAGCAGGCCGAGTTCGACGCGTTCGGCCGTCTCCCGCAGACCCTCTGGCCGACCCCCGAGCAGCGGGTGGCGCTGGCCACCGCCGCCATGCTCCGCCCGTTCACGAGCGAGCCACCGCAGGACAACACCGCACAACCCGCCCCACCGGAACGCCGCGCCGGCGACCACGGCGGCGCCGACCTGCTGCCCGCCCTCTCCGCCCGGCTCCTCGGCACCCCGGTCACCGTCGTGACCGGCGAAGGCCGCGAGCAGCGCTTCCTGCCGCACGGCACCGACCCGTCCGCCGTCGACCCGGCCACCGATCCGGTCCTCTTCGCCGCCGACGGCTACTTCCACGCCGCCCTTCCGCCCGGCACCCCGCCCCCGGTCGCCACCGCACTACCGGTGACGGCGACCACGTCCGGCACCGGCACGGACACCACGGACGCCGCCCCCGCGCACCGCAGCCACGCCACCCCGCCCTGGCACCCGCCCGCCGAGAGCACCGGCCCGCGCTACCGTCTCGCCCGCGACGGCGTCCTCACCGCACCGGACGGCGCCACCTACGCCCAGGGCAACCCCAGCGGCCGCGGCAACGGCTTCTTCGCCGCGCTCTCCACCGCCCTGCACCACGCGGCGCAACAGCCCGGCCTGGACCGCCACGAGGCGGCACGGATGCGCCTGCGTGCCGACGCACCACCCGCCCAGCTCATGCGCCTGAACGGCCTGCCCGGCGCCCGTGCCGAGCGCGACGCGCTCTTCACGCCACCGCCCTTCACAGCCCGCCCGGGCGCGCCCGCACCGAGCCAGGACGCCCGCGACGGCCACCTGCGCCGCCATCTCGCCGAGGCCCCCTGGGGTCCCGGAG
Source organism: Streptomyces sp. NPDC036764 (assembly GCF_055609385.1). Classification (NCBI taxonomy): domain Bacteria; kingdom Bacillati; phylum Actinomycetota; class Actinomycetes; order Kitasatosporales; family Streptomycetaceae; genus Streptomyces; species Streptomyces sp. NPDC036764. The sequence continues at coordinate 120,668 of NZ_JBVJPT010000010.1, read as the reverse complement.
CCGACCGTGCGGTGGCCGAGTGGGCCGCCGCCGCGACGGGCACCACCGTCACCCTCATCGAGGAGAACGGCACCGCCCACACCTACCCCGGACCGTCCGGCGAGTCCGGCCCGCACCTTCGACTCCGCCGCCGCGGGGGCGACTTCGTCCCGCTGACGCTGCGCACCCCGGCACCCGCGCCGCCGGCCTCCGACAGCGCCCCGCCGCTGCCGCACGAAGACCCGGCCGCCGTCCCGTTGCCTCCGTCCCCGACCGGCAGCGCCCTCCCGGGAATGCCGGGCGAGGAGGAGGCGTACGACCTCAGCACGCTGTCAGGGGCGGGCGAGACGACGGACGCGGGCGCGGACTCGGACGTCGAGATGGACCTCGACTCCGGTTCCGAGAGTGAGCGGGCGGCCGTCGAAGCCGGCCCGGAGCACGAGTTCGCGGTCGAGTTCGCCGACCTCCTGCACGAGCCCGAGCTGCGGGCCGACGCCCTGCTGGACGTGGTGCGACGGCGCAACGCACGCCTCGGCGGCCTCCCGGACGTCGCCTTCGACAGCGCGTTCACCGAGCACACGGGGATCGGCGTGCCCGAGGCCCTGGACCAGGTGGAGCAGGCCGGCAGGCTGTCGACCGAGGAGTACGAGGGACTGCGGGAGGCGCTCGGCCTCGGTATCGGCGTCCCGTTCACGCAGACGACCCCGACCGGCACCTCCCAGCGGGACCGCGAGGTGACGCTGCGGATGCTGGACCGCGTGGCGCGCCTGGTGAAGGAAGCGCTCCGCAAACCGGACCGTCAGGCCGACGCCCAGGTCACCCCGCACATCGCCGTCACGGTGCTGCCGGACGGTTCGCTGGGCATCGCCGGCAACACCGGCGCGAAGGCCCTCACCGGCGATGAAGCCGCCCTGGTGGAGGAGGAACTGCGCTGGTTCGTCTCCGGGCAGGAGCCGGGAGGCACACAGCGGGTGCGGGAACTGGAGAAGTGGTCCAGGGACGAGGAGTCACACCGGCAGTGGTCGGCGCGACTGGACCAGGAAGAGCGGGAACTCGCCCACCGGTCCGCCGAGCAGGCACAACTGCGAGCGCGGTTGGAGGAGCAGTACGAGTCAGGTCCGTGGGACGACGGGCATCAGCAGCAGTGGGACACCCTGCTGGACGACGAAGCGGTCGTCGGACAGGAGCAGCAGCGCCTGACGGGGGAGCGGCAGCAGTGGCGGCGCGACGAGCGGTGGCTGGCGCGCAGGCGGCCCGGCGTCGCGCGCGACACGCGGGACCGTACGAAGCTGCGGGCGCTGGCCACCGGCTGGTACCGGCTCTACCACCCGGAATCGCCCGAACTCGACCTCGTCAAGCGAGCGTTGGCGAACCCCCGCATCCTCAACGTGGCAGGCCGGGACGGGACCCCGGCGGCCGGAGCGCACGGCTCCGAACACGGCGAGCTGACTCTTCTCGGGCACTGGGTCGAGCACTGGGAGAACCATCCCGGCGACCCGAACGCGCCCCAGACACTGCCGCTGGGCGGGTTCAAGATGGCCTGCGCCTCTTGCGACCTCGCCTACCAGGCGGTCAACCAGCACATCGGGAGCACGCTCGGCCACCGGGTGCAGGCGTCCGGCACCCACGGCACGTTCTTCCCCGGCTGGCGCATGCCGGATTGGATGCGGCGACGGCCCTCGCTGATGCAGCACATCAGGGACAACGCGGAGAACATCGGCGCCTACCTGGACCAGGGCGGGGTGCTCCAGGGCGAGAGGACCGGGGGCTCGAACGAGCAGTACCCCGCCGGGTCGTCCTCGGAGTACGAGTCGGGCGACGAGGCGATGGACACGGACGCCATGCCCGGCTCCCCGGCGCCGGGTACGGAACCGCGGTTGCCGCAGACCCTGCCGCCCGGGCTGGACGAGCCGGCCGCCACCCCGCCGGTCCCGCGAGGCCCACGCGACAACCGCCCCCGCTTCGTGGTGCGTTCCGGCTTCGACGCCCGCCGGTTCTCCTACGGCGGCGAGCCGGTCACCGACCTCACGGTCCGCCTCGCGATACGTGGCCCCGAGCACCAGGTGGCACATGTTCGCGATCAACTCGCCGTAGGCGTACGAGAGTTGCTCAACAACCCCACTTACCGCCTGGCCAACGGTGACCGGCTGCACGTGACCGTCGAGCATGTCGACCCCGCCGACTCTCCCCACCTGACCGTGGACCTGGCGGGGCGGGACCGGGCGATGGACCAGACGACGTGGTGGGCTGACGCGGCCCCGGCCCACCTCGTCCACGAGCTCACCCATCAGCTCGGCCTGCGCGACGAGTACCGCGACGCGGCCTCCCCGCATCGCCCCCACATCCCGGGCAGCCTTCTCGGTGCCCTGGACGAGCAGCCCGAGGACGCCTCGCTCACGGCCACCGGCCTGCGCGACCGGCACCTGGCCCTGATGAGCGCCCTGATCGGCGACGTGACGCCGCAGCCGCAGCACGAGGGCCAGACCTGGGACGCCGCCCGCACGGCCACCCCGCCCGTCCCTCGCAAGTCGGTCTGGGTCGACCCGGTCTCGCTGCCCGACGCCGGGACCGACGTCCCGGCGCGCATGCCGCAGGACGCGACCGTCACCCCGTTCAGGTCGGGCAACTACGAGTTCACCAACCTGAAGCACACGAACGAGAAGTACCGCGACAAAGCCGTCCGCATCATCGACCTGCTGCGCAAGCACGACACGATCAGCGACTACATCGGCGGCCGCCCCTGCCGCATCACCCTGCACGTGCGCACCACGGAGACCCCGGCCGATGTGACGGACCGCGGCGAGGCCGGCGTCGACATCAATCTCGCGAGCTACTACTTCGAGAAGTACGACATCGGCTACATCATGGGGATGCTGGCCCACGAGATCGGCCTGCATCCCCTCGCCTCCCGGAACAGGAACATCCCGGACGAGGAGGAGATGTTCGCGGGCGTACCGCTGGCCGTTCCCGGACTGACGGACCTGAAGACGCCGCGGACGATGAGCACCGAGGGCGCGGGTCAGGCCGACCACATCATGGCCGCCTTCCCCAGCAGTACGAGGCACGGGATCTACCGCGACATCGTCGTGAAGATGGCGGGTGTGCTGGCCCAGGACGCTCAGGCGAAGGAGGAGGGCGCCAAGGCCAAGGACGTCACGGATCTGATCGACACCTACCTCATGGACCTGGCGACCATCGCGGTCACCGGCGACAGGCGCAAGGACGCGGCCTGGGAACCCCGTTACACGGCGAAGGTCTACAACGCCTACAAGGAGATGTTCGTCGCGCAGTTGGCCGACGGCAGCCCGGTCCACGCGCTGCTGCCGGCGGACAAGAGCTGGTACAACGTCACCGGCAACTTCCTCGGCCTGGGCACCAGCTTCACGTTCAACAACCAGGGCGACAGCATTCAGACCGGCACCGAAACCGACGCCGGCGAAGCCCGCCCCCGCCTTCCCCGGAACGGAAGCGGCACAGCACCGAAGGCGAACGACAGGCCGCAGCGTCCGCGCGACACCCGCCCCCGCTACGTGGTGCGTTCCGGCTTCGACGCCCGCCGGTTCTCGTACGACGGCGAGCCGGTCACCGACCTCACCGTCCGGGTGGCCATGCGCGGCACCGACGCACAGGCGACCCAGGTGTACGACCGACTCGCTGCGGGCGTGCACGAGTTCCTGAACAACCCCGGCCACCGACTCCCCAACGGCGACCGCCTGCACGTCACCGTCGAACTCGTCGGGCCCACGGACTCCCCGCACCTGACGGTGGACCTGGCGGGCCGGGACCGGGCGATGGACCAGAATACCTGGTGGGCGGATGCCGACCCGGTCCAGTTCGTCCACGAGCTCACCCATCAGCTCGGCCTGCGCGACGAATACCGGGACGCCGACTCCCCGCACCGCCCCCACATCCCCGGCAGTCTCCTCGGTGCCCTGGACGAGCAGCCCGAGGACTCCTCGCTCGCCGCCCGCGGCCTCCGCGGCCGCCACTTGGCCCTGCTCGGCGCCCTCATCGGCAACGTGGGCCAACACCCCCAGCACCAAGACCAGACGTGGGATGCCGCCCGTACGGGCACCACCCCGGTCCTCCGTCGGTCGGTCTGGGTCGACCCGGTGTCCCTGCCCGGGTCCGGGACCGCCGACGCCGGGACCGACGTCCCGGCGCGCATGCCGCAGGACGGGACGCTCACCCCCTTCAAGTCGGGCAACTTCGAGTTCACCAACCTGAAGCACACGAACGAGAGGTACCGCGACAAGGCCGTCCGCATCATCGAGCTGCTCGGGGACCACCCGACGATCCGTGACTACATCGGCGGCCGTCCCTGCCGCATCACCCTGCATGTGCGCACCACGGAGACCCCGGCCGACGTGCGCGACCTGGGCGACGACGGTGTGCAGATCAATCTCGCCAGCTACTACTTCGAGAAGTACGACATCGGCTACATCATGGGGATGCTGGCCCACGAGATCGGCCTGCACCCCCTCGCCTCCCGGAACACGAACATCCCCGATGAGGAGGCGATGTTCCGGGGCATCCCGCTCCCGGTGCCGGGGCTGGCCGACCTGAAGACGCCGCGCACCATGAACACCGACAGCGCCGGGCAGGCCGACCACATCATGGCCGCCTTCCCCAGCAGCACCCGGCACGGGATCTACAGGGACATCGTCCTGAAGATGGCAGACCTGCTGGCCCAGGCCGCGCGGGCCGGCGTGGAGGGCGCCAAGGCCAAGGACGTCACCGACCTCATCGACTGCTACCTCATGGACGTCGCCTCCATCGCGATCACCAGCGACTACCGGATGAACGCGGCCAAGGAGCCCGGCAACACCGCCAAGGTCTACAACGCCTACAAGGAACTACTCAGCCAGCACATGGCCGAGGACAGCCCGGCGCGCCCCCTGCTGCCCGCCGACAAGGGACTGTTCGGCGTCGTACGGGACTTCGCCCAGCTCGCCACCAGCCTCGCGACCAACAACCGCGGCGACAGCATCCAGCGGCCCGTCGCGACGGACGAGGCCCACCCCCGGCTCCCGCAGGACACGCAGGCGACCCCACAGCAAACGCCCGCCGCCACACCCGGGTTGCGCGGCTCAAGCGACCCCCGCCCGCGTTTCGTGGTGCGGGCGGGCTTCGACGCACGGCGATTCTCGTACGAGGGCGAACCGGTTACCGACCTCACGGTTCGGCTCGCGATACGGGGTTCGCAGGACCAGGCCGCTCAGGTGCGCGAGCGGCTCGCGGCAGGGGTGCGTGAGTTCCTGAACGCCCCCGGGTACCGGCTGCCGAACGGGGACCGGCTGCACGTCACCGTGCAGCACGTCGACCCGTCCGAGGATCCGCAGTTGACGGTGGACCTGGCGGGCCGGGACCGGGCGATGGACCAGAATACCTGGTGGGCGGATGCCGACCCGGTCCAGTTCGTCCACGAGCTCACCCATCAGCTCGGCCTGCGCGACGAATACCGGGACGCGGCCTCCCCGCACCGCCCCCACATCCCCGGCAGTCTCCTCGGTGCCCTGGACGAGCAGCCCGAGTACTCCTCGCTCGCCGCCCGCGGCCTCCGCGGCCGCCACCTGGCCCTGCTCGGCGCCCTCATCGGGGACGTCACCCCTGCCCCCGCGCAGGACACCGCGCAGACCTGGGACGCGGCCCGCACCGCTGCCGTACCGGTCCCGCACAGGTCGGTGTGGGTGGACCCGGTCTCCTTGCCCGAGTCGAACGACGGCACGGCGGTTGATGTCGGGACGGCGGTCGGCGACGGCACGGCAGGCGACGTCGGAACGGCAAGCGACGGAGTCCCGGCCCGCATGCCGCAGGACCATGTGCCGTTCTCCTCGGGGAACTTCCAGTTCACCAATCTCAAGTTCACGAACGACGATTACCTCGCCAAGGCCGTCCGCATCATGGAGCTGCTGCGCAAGCACGTCACGATCAGGGACTACATCGGCGGCCGACCCTGCCGCATCACCCTCCGTGTGCGCACCACCGAGACCCCGGCCGATGTGATCGACCGGGGCGAGGACGGCGTGGACATCAACCTGGCCAGCTACTACTTCGAGAAATACGAGATGGGCCACATCATGGGCATGCTGGCCCACGAGATCGGCCTGCACCCCCTCGCCTCCCGGAACACGAACATCCCCGACGAGGAGTCGATGTTCGAGGGAGTGCCGCTCGCCGTACCGGGGCTGACGGACCTCAGGACGCCGCGCACCATGAACACCGAGGGCGCGGGCCAGGCCGACCACATCATGGCGGCGTTCCCCAGCAGCACCCGGCACGGGATCTACCGGGACATCGTCGTGTCGATGGCAGGGATCCTGGCCGAGGACGCGGTGAACGGGCAGGAGGGCGCACACTCCAGGGACGTCACGGACCTGATCGACTGCTATCTGATGGACCTCGCCTCGATCGCGGTAAGCAACGACCACCGAATGAACGCGGCGAAGGAGCCCGGCTACACGGCGAGGGTCTTCAACGCCTACAAGGAGGCGCTCCTCGCCCAGTTGCCGCCGGACTCACCGCTACGGGCCCTCCTTCCGTCGGACAAGAGCATGTTCGGCGTGATCAACGACTTCCGGCGCATCGGCACTTACATCGCGATCAACAACCGAGGCGACAGCATCCAGCAGACCGACCCGACCTGAGCCCACCGCCGGCCTCCTCAGCCGCCCGCGGTCACCTGGTCCAACGGCAGCCACAGGGTGGTGTTGGTGGACGGGCCGACGTTCGTCTGGCGTACGCGAGTGAGCTCGGTGTCGGTCAGGGCCCGGTTCCAGACGCGGACCTCGTCGATGCCGCCGGTGAAGAACGCCCGGCTGTCCATGCGCTGGCCGATGTGCACGCCGAAGGGCGAGTTGCGGCTGACGGACCCGGCCACGTCGGCCGTGCTGAACGCCCTGCCGTCGATGAACAGGGTGAGCCGCCCGCCACCGCGGCGCAGAGCCAGATGGTGCCATCGGCCGTCGTTGTGCGCGGCGGTGGTGCTGACGGACGCCGACCGCACGGTCGTCGCGCCGCTGCGCACCGTCATCAGTCCGCGCACCCGGTTGCTCGCCGGTTCGCCGCGCAGCCAGAACTGGGGTTGGTTGCCGCCGATGCCGCCCATCCACAGCAGCGGCTGCTCGCCGGTCCCGCCGGTGTAGCGGAACCACAGGGAAGCGGTGAAGCTCCCGGTGCCGAGCTCCAGTTGATTGCGGAACGGCAGGCGTACGGCGTCGTTGGTGCCGTCGAAGGCCAGGGCGCCGCCGAACACGCCGGTCGTGGGCGAGGCCCCGCCGAGCACGCTCGCGCGCTGGGCGGACGGGGCGCGGTCGGCGGTGGTCGGATCGGCGCCGCGGCGTGGCGTGAGCCACTCCTGGTTGAAGCGGGCGAAGCGGATCTCGTCGCGGGCGTCCACGGTGCCGCCCTCGTACATCAGCCCCACCACGTCGCCACCGATGTCCACCATGTCGGAGTAGCCCGACCAGTCCTGGCTCACGACGGTGCCGCGGTCCACGCTCTCCCAGGTGTTGCCGCCGTCGTAGGAGGAGCGGATCATCAAGGTCCGGCGGCGGTCCGGGTCGCCGGGGCAGGACAGCAGCATGCGGCTGCCCAGTTGGAGCGTCGATCCCTGAACCTGTGGGGTGTACAGGCTCGGCAGGGGACGGAACCGGGTGGTGAAGCTGTCCCCGCCGTCCAGGCTGAGGGTCTGGGTGCGGTGGCCCAGATCGGTGCCGTCCTGCTCGCGACCGCTGACCAGGATGGCACCGTCGGTGCGCTCGGTGATGGTGACTTCGGACGGCTTCTGGTGGAAGGTGCCGTCGGTGGCGATGGGCCAGGAGTCGGTGGCACCGCGGCGCCAGGTGGTGCCGCCGTCGTCGCTGACGATGAGGGCCGCGTGATTGGTGGTGACCCGACTGCCGTTCCAGGTCTCGGCGTTGACGCCGAAGACCAGCCGGCCGGCGTGGCTGCCGCGGGTGAGCTGGATCCCGTGGACGGGGCCGGTGGCGTACCAGGAGTTCCAGTTGGCGGGCATGATCTGCGAGCTCAGGTTCCGCGGCTGTGTCCAGGTGCGGCCGTCGTTGTCGCTGTACTGGAGGTGGGGGCTGCGGCTGCACGGGACGGCACAGCTCGAACCGTCCGCGGTCGCCGGGTTGTGTGTCTGGGGGAGCAGGATGCGTCCGGTCACCCGGTTCACGATCGGGGCCGGGTTGCCGTGGGTGTTACCCGCGCCGTTGCTGACGACCTGGAGCGGACCCCACGTGCGACCGCCGTCGGTCGAGCGTTTCAGCACGATGTCGATGTCCCCGGCGTCACCGCAGGTGCCGTGACGGCCCTCGGCGAAAGCGAGGAGCGTGCCTTGGGTGGTCTGGACGACGGCAGGGATCCGGAAGCACGAGTAACCGCCAGGATCCTGGGACGCTCTGAAGATCACCTGCTGTTCGAAGAGCGGTGCGGCCTTGGCGGGTTGGGCGTGCGCGGGGCCCGCCAGGGCCGCTGTGGTCGCCATGACCACGCCTGCGGCGAGGTCGGCCTTCAGATGTGCGCGAAACCTCGACGGCATGAATGGCCCTTCGTTGTGCCTCTCGTCCGAACATCTGATGTCCAAGTTATTACCGTTTGGTAGTGTTTGACGTCGGTGACACGCCGAGGGGGAGGCGATGAGGACCCGCGAGGGCGTCATCCGCCACAGGCGGAGCGGATCTTGTGGAACGTGCTCAGATACCGGGCGTGGTAGGCCGCGCTGGTGATCCGCACGATCGCCTCGTCGGCCGAGCGCAGTGACGACCCGGTGAGGTTGGCGCTCCCCGTGTAAACGCGCGGGGTGGTGGCGCCGTTGAAGTCGCCGTCGATCAGGATCTGCTTGTTGTGCGGACGGACGTCGATTCCGGGTCCGTTGGGAATACGGCATCTGCGGTGCTGGATGCCCGCGGCGTTCAGCCGAGTGGTGATCGCGGAGTCACTGTCGCCGTAGACGATGTCGATCCAGCAACCCCGTCCGCGTAGCTGGGCCAGTTTGTCGGCGACCTGGCGGCGCGAGCCGAAGAAGCTGTGCGTCACGATCCGGATGGCGCTCTGGTGCCGCAGCCCGTCCGTACCGGTGTAGGTGCAGGTGACCTCGTCGAGCACGTTGACGACGGTGTCCGTGGCCGGGTTGTTGTACGACGCGTCACCGCGCGGGAAGAAGTAGCCGCGGTAGGTCGAGCCGGTCGGTGTGGAGAAGTACGCGTTGTTGTCGCCGCGGGCGAGGGTGCGCCCACGGCGGAGCTGCTCGTGGTAGGAGGCGTAGCCGTTGTAGACCGTGCTGTCCGTGAAGGTGACGGCGTCGTTGAAGGACTCGACCTTGTACCAGTCGGAGAGGTTCGAGGAGGTCTGGAAGACGACCCTCGAATAGCTGGTGCCGTCGTCGAAGGGCCCGATCCGCGAGAAGAGGAAGAACTTGTTGTGGTTGTACGCCGGTTGGGGCGGGGCCACGGCAAGGCAGCCGCGCTGGACGTCGTCCACGCCGTCGGCGTCCTCGAATCTGTCGTCGCAGACGACGATCCAGGAACGCGCGTCCGTGTTGGTGCCCAGCGCGGACCTGAGGGACCGGAAGGCCGCGTTCGTGAACTCGGTGCCGCCGGGACTCACGTAGGTCGAGTCGTCGACGATGAGTCTGACGTCGACGCCGCGGCGGTGAGCGGCGATCAGGGCGTTCGCCACCTCCTGATCCATGAACTCGTGCATCGCGCCGCGGATCTGCGCCCCGGCCGGCGTCGCCTCGATCAACCGGACGAGCTGAGTGAAGACCGCCTTCTGCTGCGCCGCCGTGCCCAGTGGGTCATTGAACACGGGCCCGTTGACGACCGGTTTGGTCAGTGCGGCGGCCGGAGTGGCACCGCCGATGAGAAGCGCGGTGAGCAGGGACAGGACAGCAGCGACGGCGAGGGGCGTGACACGTGCGCGCGGGAAGATCACAGACCGAGATTTCCTTGCCGCAAACCGACACTGTCTGATCGTGTGTCACATTCACACGGACGGAGCACAGGGCCGCACTCCGTATCCGGCCGGGGCTTGCTCCCGCACTGCACCCACTAGCTCTGCGTGACGTCCTTGACGAACATGATCCCGTCGATCGCCGTGAGGTGGGCCGGGTCGAGCGGGGCGTAGCCGAACCAGGGGGATACGCGGGGCGCGGGGCGTGCGTCGCCACCGGTGCCGGTGAGCCGGGCGGGGTCGAGGAGGGAGCTTTGCCTCGGGAGGTCGTACAGCAGCCCTTCCACGGTGTCCGGCGGCGGTGTGCCGACTCCCCGGTGGGGGATCGTGCCGAGGGCCGTGGCCACGAAGGCGTAGTCCTCGCCGAGTTGGGTGTGCACCAACGCGCCGGCGCTCCACCACTCCAGCCTGCTTCCGCCCATCCGCATCGAGCTCTTCTCCCGCTGGAGATGGGAGTTGTGGGCGTGGACGAACACCGGACCTCGGTCGGCGAGGGCCAAGAGGTTGTCGGCCATCATCTGGTCCCGCACGCTCACCAGCCGGGTCATGCGGGCGGGTGAGGTGTCCGCCATCCAGTGGTGGTAGCGCAGCAGGCCGGTGGCGGTGCGGGCGAACAGGCGGGCCCGTTCCCATTCCGCCGGTGAGGACTCCGCGAGCAGGTGCGGCATGTGCTCGCTCAGCAGCGCAGCCATGTCGTCGGCGATCAGGCGCAGCTCCCCGGCCTCCGCCGAGCGCCCCATCGACCGGGACGGATCCATCATCGCGGCGCGGTCGGTCCACCCGTCGTCGGTGCCGAGCAGACGGTCGAGTGTGTCCGCGGCGCAGGGCAGCAGGTCCGCGTCCACCCGGGCCGAGAGGTAGCCGTGGAGTGCGGTGAGGGCCTGCCGGGGGCTCGCCGCGTGTGTGATCTCCAGAGGGCCGTCGAAACCGGCGAAGCGGAGCTGCTCGGGCGCGGGCCGGCCGTCGTTGTAGGCACGCATCCAGCGCACGAGCTCGCGGTTGCCCGCGAAGGCGCCCCAGCCGTGGCTGATTCCGAGCTCCATGGCCGCGTCGAGTGTGCCGGTGCCCGAGGTGACGTGGTCGTCCACGACCAGGCCCATCAGGCAGTCGCTCTCGATCGCGATCGTCCGGTATCCCTCCTGCTCGACCAACTGCCGGAAGAGGTCGTTGCGCAGATGGAGCAGAGCGTCCTCGCCGTGGGTGGGCTCGCCCAGGGCGAGCAGCCGGGGGCGAGACGGGAGAAGCCCCATGACGGAGGCGGCCTCGACGGCACGGGCGGTGTCCTTGATGTCGGTTGCCATGCCTTCAACGGTATCGTTGAACCCCCGGTTGAAACTTTGCCGCGATATCGTCCACCCCATGGGGCAAAACCTTCAAAACGCGGGTCGGCTCAGGCCGGTTGATCTGGCGCGCGGGCACGGTCTGTCCACGCAGGCCGTCCGGAACTACGAGGAGGCCGGCATCCTTCCGGCCGCCGACCGCACGCCCCACGGCTATCGCACCTACACCTCGCTCCACGCGGGCGCACTGCGCGCGTTCCTCGCCCTGGTGCCCGGCCACGGCCACCGGACGGCGACGTCGATCATGCGGGCCGTGAACCAGGGGCTCGTCGATGAGGCCTTCCACCTCATCGACGAGAGTCACGTCCAACTCCGCGACGATCGGCGCACCCTCCAGGCGGTGGAGAGCGCCCTGCGCGACCTGGAGCGCGGGGCGGCGCCCGAGTTCGGCACGGTGTCCGCCGCGGGTTCCGATCCGGCAGAGGTGTCCGGGCCCGGCGGCACCTTCATCGGGCCGCTTGCCCAGGCGCTCGGGATCCGGCCCGCGACCCTGCGCAAATGGGAGCGCGCGGGACTGGTGCACCCGCGCCGCGACCCGCGGACCGGCTACCGCGTCTACGACGAGGCGGACGTACGGGACGCCCGGCTCGCCCACCAGCTCAGGCGGGGCGGCTATCTGCTGGAGCACATCGCCCCGTTGATCACCCAGGTGCGGTCGGCCGGCGGACTGGGGCCGCTGGAGGCCGCACTGTCGGACTGGCGCGACCGGCTGACCGCCCGCGGGCGGGCGATGCTGAGGGGTGCCGCGGAGCTGGAGGAGTACCTCCGCGAGCGCGGCTGATCGGGGGCGTGGCACTTCAAATTCTGGTGAACCGTTGGCCGACCACACGTGCCCAGGCCGCCAACAGCGTCGACGGCCGCCCCTCCACGCCGTGGTCCGCACCCAGAGCAAGGGCCGGTTTCCCCGCCGTCACCCCGTCGAGATGACCTGAAACCGGCCCGCGCCCGCCCACCCGACCGGTCCATACCAGTGGCAGTCGCACCGGCGGAGCGCAGCCGTCCGCCGAAACGGTGCTTCCCTCTCCCACCTGGGCGGCAGAGCCCGAAGGGGCCCCGGCGGAGGTCCGTGACCCACCGTCGAGCACACGGTCCAGGGGGCGCGACCCATCCCTGTGCACCTGCGTTTTTCCGTCAGGTTCCGCAGCAAGAGCACGAAAGCTCCACAGATACATCACTATTTGACGCGACGAATGCGTCGACGACCGGTCTCTGAGGGGGAAGCCGGCGTCACGCGCGGGGGTGCGTCCGCTCAGCGGAGCAGTACTCACCCCTGCCCGGGGAGGGGACAGCACCGCATGAAGCGGACCTTACGCACCACGCTGCTGACGACGGGTGTGCTCATAGCCGCCTTCGGCCTGCCGGCCGCACCGGCATCGGCCGAGCCGTCGCCCCGCATCGACCTGCGCGTGCTCATAGTCAGCGACGGCGGCCCGGCCACCGACGCCATAGCCGCCGAACTGGATGCCGCGGGAACGCCGTACACGGAGATCGACCTCACCCGGTCCGACCGCCCCGTGATCGACGCCGGCTACCTCTCGGACACCGTGGACGGCCACGACCGCGCCAAGTTCCAGGCGGTCGTCCTGCCGAACGACAACCCGTTCCCGGCGAACTCGACCGAGATGGCCGCGCTCATGGCGTACGAGACGGCCTTCGACATCCCGCAGGTCGACGCGTACACCTACGCCCGCCCCGAGGCAGGCCTGCAGTACCCCGTTTACGGCGGATACGCCGGCAGCGTCGACGGAGTGCAGGCCCAGGTGACGGACGCCGGGCGGGCAGGCCCGTTCGGCTACCTCGACGGACCGGTGCCGTTCGAGGACAACTCGCCGACCGTCGGCGAGAGTTACGCCTTCCTGTCGACGCCGATGACGGGCGCCGACTTCACCCCGTACGTCCAGGCCCCGATCCCGGGCACGGCCAAGCAGGGCTCCCTGGTGGGGGAGTACCGGCACGACGGGCGGCGTGAACTCGTCGTCACGTTCGTCTACAACCAGTACCAGCAGCAGTTCCGGCTTCTGGCCCGCGGCATCGTCGAGTGGATGACCGGCGGCGTCCACCTCGGCTCCTCCCGCAACTACTTCGCCGTGCACGTGGACGACGTGTTCGCCGGTGACGACCGGTGGAACTCCACCCTCAACTGCACACCCGGCGACGTGGACTGCACGGACCCGAACGCCACGCCCGACCCGATCAGGATGACGCCCGCCGACGTCGACCGCGCCGTCGCCTGGCAGCGCGAGCGAGGCATCACCCTCGACCTCGCCTACAACGGCGCCGGCAGCGTCGACCACCGCGAGGACAACAACGGAGCCGACCCGCTGGCCGACCGGTTCCTCGCCGAACGGGCCGAGTTCCGGTGGATCAACCACACCTACACACACGCCTTCCTCGGCTGCCAGCAGGACACCACGGCGGTGCCGTGGCGGTGCGCCACCAACGCCGACGGCAGCACCAAGTGGGTCAGCCGCAACGACGTCGCCGACGAGATCGCTCACAACACCGCCTGGGGGCGGTCGGCCGGACTGCCGCTGGACGACGACGAGTTGGTGACCGGTGAGCACTCCGGACTGCGGGTGCTGCCGCAGCAGCCTGCCGACAACCCCAACCTGGCGCTCGCCCTCGCCGACAACGGCATCGACTGGCTCGGCTCGGACAACTCCCGCGAGCCCGCCCAGCGGCAGGTCGGCCCCGCCACCACCATCCCGCGCTACCCGATGAACATCTTCTACAACGCGGGCCGGGCGGCCGAGCAGGTCGACGAGTACAACTGGATCTACACCAGCCGCGCCCAGGGCGGCAGCGGCATCTGCGAGGACAACCCGGCCACCACGACCTGCCTGGCCGAGCCCCTCGACACGGCGACCGGCTACACGCAGTACATCGTGCCCCTGGAGCGGCAGATCGCGCTCGGCCACGTCCTCGGCAACGACCCCAAGCCGCACTTCATCCATCAGTCCAACCTGGCCGAGGACCGGATCGCCTACCCCGTCCTGGACGGCATGCTCGACACCTACGGCACGCTGTTCGCGCAGAACACGCCGGTGGTCAACCTGAGAATGAAGGACATCGGCAACGAGCTGAAGCGGCGTGCCTCGTGGCGGACCGCGGTGGCCGACGGACAGGTCACCGCCTACCGGATCGGCGGCACCGTCACGATCGAGAGCCCCGCCGGTGTCGACGTCCCCGCGACGATGCCCGAGGGCACCACGCGGGCCGGCTCCGCCTTCGGCGGCGCGTACGCGGGCGAACGGTCCGGGTGGACCGGCCAGACCGCCACGCCGCTCACCCTCACCCTGCCGCAGTCCGCGGCATCCTCCACGGCCGCCGGCCCGGACGGTTCCGCGCCGGCCACCGACCCGGCACCGGACGCCCGCGTGCCCGAGGGCGTGGCCGAGCCCGTCTCTCCCGCGGGGAGCTGACCGGGGTCCACCGGCAGCGAGGTCCCGGCCGCCCATCGGCGCGCCGGGACCGGTACCCCTCCTCACACTTCGGCCGTGGAGCACATCAATGCACGTTCACCACGGCGCGCGACGCAACGCCGCCTCGCGCGTCACCCTGCTCACCGAAGGCACCTACCCGCACAGTCACGGGGGTGTGAGCGTCTGGTGCGACCAGCTCGTCACCGGCATGCCCGACATCGAGTTCGACGTCATCGCCGTCACCGGCACCGGACGGGAGTCGATCGTGTGGGATCTTCCTGACCATGTCCGCGGCGTCCTGTCCGTCCCCATGTGGGGCGCGGCTCCCGAGGGCCGGCCGCCGCGCGGCCGGTCGCGCAGGCAACTCGCCGGCGCCTACGAGCGGTTCCTGACCGCGCTCGTCGACCCCGGCGCCGAGGACGGCTTCGCACCCGCCCTGCACACCCTGGCGCGCGCGGCGGCGGCCGGCGAGCTCAGCCCTTTCCTGCGGGGCGACGCCGCGATCGCGATCCTGACCTCCGTATGGACACGCCCCGGGCTCGCCGTGCGTGAGGCGCGGCCGACGCTGCACGACGCGCTCACCGCCACCGCTCTGCTCGAACACGCGCTGCGCCCGCTGGCCGCGCCGCCCCCACAGGACGGCGTCGCGCACGCCGTCAGCGGCGGCGTCGCCGTCCTGCCGGGGCTCGCGGCACGGGAGCGGTACGGGGTTCCGCTGCTGCTCACCGAGCACGGGGTGTATCTGCGTGAGCGCTACCTCGGCTATCGCACCGCGCCCTACCGCTGGCCGGTGAAGGCGGTGGTGCTCGGCTTCTTCCGGCTGCTGGCGGAGGAGAGTTACCGTCAGGCGGCGCTGATCACCCCCGGCAACCGCTACAACCGGCTCTGGGAGGAGCAGGGCGGCGCCGACCCGGAGTCGATACGCACCGTCTACAACGGCGTCGATCCGGCCGCCTTCCCGCCGGCCGGCCCGGAGCCGGAGTCGCTCACCCTGAGCTGGGCCGGACGGGTCGACCCGATCAAGGACCTGGAGACCCTGATCCGCGCCTTCGCCCTCGTCCGGGAGCAACTCCCCGACGTACGGCTGCGGTTGTTCGGGGGCACCCCTCGGGGCGGTGAGGGATACCGCGAACGCTGCGAGGCCCTGGCCGCCGAGCTGGGGCACGGCGACGCGGTGACCTTCGAGGGCCGCGTGGAGGACATCAAGGACGCCTACGCGGCCGGCAACGTGGTGATGCTGTCCAGCATCAGCGAGGGCTTCCCCTTCACGCTGATCGAGGCCATGTCATGCGGCCGGGCGACCGTGTCCACCGACGTCGGCGGCGTGCGCGAGGCCGTCGGCGACACCGGGCTCGTGGTGCCGCCGCGCGACCCGGCCTCCATGGCCGCCGCCGCGCTGGAGCTGCTGGGTGATCCCGTGCGGCGCCGGGCCATGGGAGAAGCGGCGCGGCTGCGGGTGATCGAGCAGTTCACCCTGCGGCAGACCATCGACACGTTCCGCGCCATCTACCACGAACTGGCCGCAGGCAAGGTCGAGTTGCCCGCCAGAGTGGTGCTGCCGTCTCCGGCGGTCAGCGGCACGGGGAGCCTGACCGGATGAGCGGTCCGATATCCCTCGAACCCGGAGGTGCCGAGCGGGACACGCTGGCCCTGCGGCTGGCCGAACCCCGCCCGCCGCGCCGGCGCCCGCGCTGGGCCCTGGACGACGCCACGCTCGCGATCCGGCTGCCCGGCCGGGGTCCTGACGAGGAGGCGATCAGCACGCTGGCCGCCGAACTCGCCGACGCCATCGGCCCCGCCGTCCATCCCTACGAGGTGGCGGCACTGCTGGAGGCCGAGGGCCTGTCCGCCTCGCTGATCAAGGAGCGGTACGGGCACCCGAACCTGTTCTCGCTGGCGACCGCGCTGTACGAGCGGGTGCCCCGCACGTTCCCCGAGCCGCCGCCCGCGACCGACCCCTGGCGGCCCGACACACTGCGCTGCCTGCTGCGCGGCGTGCTGTTCGCGCTGCCGGCCCTGGCCTACCTGCTGACCGCGCCGCTGTGGTCGCTCGACCGGCACGCCCCCGTGCTGATCGTGGCGGGCACCGCCTCGTGGGCCTGGGGGCAGGCACTCGGCCACCGCGCGCACCTGCGGCTGGTGGCGGGACGCCGGGAGGCGTCCGGCACATTGCTGAGCGGGTCGCTGCTGGGTGCCGCGATGGCCACGTCGCTCGCCGTGCTGCCCGCCGACACCCCCGTGGCCGTCGGGGCGGCGGCCGCCCAGTCCCTGTACCTGGCCGCGGCGAGCGTGCTGCTGGTCCTGGCCCGGGAGCGGCTGCTGCTGGCCGCCCTCAGCCCACTCATCGCGGGCGCCGCGGCACTGCCCTGGTGGGAGCCCGGGCCGGAACTGCGGGCCGGGCTGCCCCTGCTGGCGCTCCTGGCCACGCTTGCGGCCGCGGGCTGGGTCCTGAGGAAGGGCCGCGCCGGCCCGGCAGCATCCGACGCCGCGCGGCCCCGGCTGCTCGCGTCCGTCCCGTACGGCCTGTTCGGGCTGGCCGCGGCGGTGCTCGTCATGCTGGAGGGCCGGCGGCAGCCGTACATGGTGATCGCCCTGACCCTGAGCATGGGCCCCGCCGAGTGGCTGCTGTACCGCTACCGCGGCTGGTCGGTCGCCGCGCTGCGGGCCAGCGCGACCCCCGTCGGATTCCTGCTGCGCTCGGCCGCCGTCCTCGGACTGTGCCTGTCCGCCTACCTGCTGCTGTTGTTGCCGGCCGCCCTGCTCACCGGCTCCGACCCGGCCGCACCGCTGCTGCTCGCCGCAGTGCTGTGGACCGCCCTGCTGCTCCAGGCGTTCGGCGTGGCCTGGCCACCCGCGCTGCTCTGCCTGGCCGCCGCCGGCGCGGCCGCAGCGGTGACCCTCCTGGACCTGCCACCAGGACCTGCCGTACTGCCCGCGGCCTGCGCCGTGGCCGCCGTCTGTCTCGCGGCGTGCGCGATACGCCGCCTCGGCCGGCCCTCCCCGCACGCCTGACCACGCGAATGATCCCCGACCGGACCGCAAGGTCCTCCACACGTCTGACCACGCGCACGATCCCGATCGGACCGCAGACCGGCACCCGCTGGGCGCCGGGGCTCCCGTCCGGCAACGACTATGAAGGGACCAAGAGTTGACCTCCGCACCGCTCGCCGCCGTCACCGGAGCCGAAGGCTTCATCGGCTCGCATCTCACCGAGGCGCTCGTCGCCCGCGGTCACCGCGTCAGGGCCATGGCCCAGTACAACTCGTTCTCCTCCTACGGGTGGCTGGAGACCCTGCCCGCCGATGTCCTGGACCAGGTGGAGATCGTCCTCGGTGACGTACGCGACCCCGGCTCGGTGCGCGGCCTGCTCGACGGCGCCGACTGCGCCTACCATCTCGCCGCGCTCATCGCGATCCCGTACTCCTACCAGGCGCCGCACAGCTACGTGGACACCAACGTCACCGGCACGCTCAACGTGCTCGAAGCGGTGCGCGCGCTTCAGACCCCGCGCCTGGTGCACACCTCGACCAGCGAGACGTACGGCACCGCACAGACCGTGCCGATCACCGAGGACCACCCCATCAACACCCAGTCGCCGTACGCCGCTTCGAAGGCGGGCGGCGACCGGCTGGCCGACAGCTACCACGCCAGCTTCGGCACGCCCGTGGTGACGCTGCGGCCGTTCAACACCTTCGGCCCGCGCCAGTCGATGCGCGCGGTGATCCCCACCGTCATCGGCCAGGTGGCGGCCGGGCAGCGCACCATCACGCTCGGCGACCTGCGCCCCACCCGGGACTTCACCTTCGTCGAGGACACCGCGCGGGCGTTCCTCGCGGTCGGCACCGCGCCGGCGGACCAGGTGGTGGGCCGCACCTTCAACGCCGGGACCGGAGGCGAGATCTCCGTCGGTGACCTGGTCGCGCTCATCGGCAAGGTCATGGACGCCCCGCTCGACGTCCGCGAGGACTCCGCGCGCCTGAGGCCCGCGGCATCCGAGGTGATGCGGCTCGTCGCCGACGCCACCCGGCTGACCGCGGCGACCGGCTGGCGGCCCGGCAGCACGCTGGAGGAAGGGCTCGCACGCACCGCGCAGTGGTTCACCGACCCGGCCAACCTGGCCCGCTACAAGACCGGCATCTACAACATCTGACCCGACCGGCACGCACCGCAGGAGGTATGCCATGCACGCAGTGATCCTGGCCGGGGGGAAGGGCGTGAGGCTGCGGCCGTACACGACCGCGCTGCCCAAGCCACTCGTCCCCATCGGCGACCAGCACGCGATCCTGGAGATCGTGCTGCGTCAGTTGTCCACGGCCGGCTTCACCCGCTGCACCATCGCCATCGGTCACCTGGGGGAGATCATCCGCGCCTATGTCGGCGACGGGACCCAATGGGGTCTGAGCGTCGACTACGCCACCGAGGAGAGCCCGCTGGGCACCATGGGCCCGCTGCTGACCCTGCGCGACCGGCTGCCCGAGCACTTCCTGGTCATGAACGGCGACATCCTCACCGACCTCGACTACGCCGACGTGCTGCGCACGCACGAGGCGTCCGGCACGCCCCTGACCATCGCGACGTACGCCCGCAAGGTGCACATCGACTTCGGGGTGCTGACCACCGACGCCAGCCGGGTGGTCGCCTTCACCGAGAAGCCCAGCATCGACTACCGGGTCTCCATGGGCGTCTACGGTGTCTCCCGCACCACTCTCGACCACTACACCCCCGGGCTGCCGCTCGGCTTCGACGAGCTGGTGATGGACCTGCTCGCGGCCGAACGCCCCCCGCACGCCTACGAGTTCGACGGCTACTGGCTGGACATCGGCCGCCCCGACGACTACGACCGGGCCAACGCGGAGTTCACCAGCCGCAAGTCGCTCCTGCTCAAGGGAGCCTGAGGAGAGCCATGCACATCCTCGTACTCGGCGCCACCGGCTACCTGGGCGCGCACGTCGCCGAGCACCTGCGCACCCTGCCGGACGCGCGGGTCCTCGTCGCCGGCCGCTCGCCCAGCGCCGACGTCACCGTGGACCTCGCCGCCGACCGCCCGCAGGACCTGACGGCCGCGTTGGCCGAGGCCGCGCCCGACGCCGTCGTCAACTGCGCGGGCGCGACCGGCGGCGACGCCGTCACCCTCGCGGAGGTGAACGCCCGTGGGCCCGCCATGCTGTGCTCGGCCCTGCGGGCGGCGGCGCCGGGAGCCCGCCTGGTCCATCTGGGCTCGGCCGCCGAGTACGGGCCCACCGAGCCCGGAGTGCGGGTGACGGAATCGGCGGCGACCCGGCCGACGGGCCCGTACGGCGCGACCAAGCTGGCGGGCACGGTGGCCGTGACGGCGTCCGGGCTGGACGCGACGGTGCTCAGGGTGGGGAACCCGGTGGGCGCGGGGGCCCCGTCCACCGGGCTGCCCGGCCGGGTCGCGCGCATGCTCGCCGACGCCGGGGACGACCCGGACGCGGAGCTGCGGCTCGGCGACCTGTCCGCGCACCGCGACTTCGTGGACGCACGCGATGTGGCGCGGGCCGCCCAATTGGCGGTCACGGCCACAGGACCACTGCCACCCGTGCTGAACATCGGCGGCGGCGACGCCCGCCCGGTCCGCGACCTGGTGCGCACGCTCGCGGAAGCGGCCGGTTTCCGGGGCCGGGTCGTCGAGGCAGGGGCCGGCGGATCCGCCCGGTCCGCGCAGGTGTCGTGGCAGTGCTCGGACATCACCGCGGCCCACGACGCCCTCGACTGGACACCGGTGCACAGCCTCGACGCATCCGTGACGGCACTGTGGGCGGCTGCCCGTCCCGGGCAGCGCACCGCCGAGGGGGTACCGGCGCGGTGAGCCTGCTGATCCCGCTGTACGTGCATCCGGCCGAGGACCCGGGCGCCTGGCACCGGCTCATCACCTGCGCCGCGCGCACCTACGCCGTCGTACTGAACCCTGCGAACGGACCCGGCCGGGCCCCGGACCCGGCGTTCGCCACGGCGGCCAAGGCACTGCGCACAGCGGGGGCCCGCGTGCTGGGGTACCTCGACACGGACTACGGCGCCCGCGACCCCGCTGAGATCACCGAGGATCTGCGCCGGCACAAGGAGTGGTACGCCGTCGACGGCTGCTTCCTGGACCAGGTGCCGGCGGCCCCGCACGGGCTGCCGGACTGCCGACGCCTGGTCCGCTCCGTGCGCAGGCTCGGCGCCTCGACGGTCGTCCTCAACCCCGGCGTCCATCCCGCGCCGGGCTACGCCCGGCTGGCCGACCTGACGGTCACCTTCGAAGGGCACTGGTCGAGATACGTGTCGGACTTCAGCCGCCCCTCATGGACCGAGCGGCTGCCCGCCGAGCGGCTGTGCCACCTGGTCTACGGCGTTCCGGAACCGCTCGTGCCGCTCGCCATGCGGACGGCGGGGGAGCGGGGCGCGGGAGTGTCCGGGCCGGTCACGGGAGACCTGCCCAACCCCTGGTCGCAGCTCACGCCCGCGCTGGCGGAGGCGGGCCGGTGAGGCGGGCGGTCCCGGCCGTCATGGCCGCCCTGCTCATCCTGACCACCCTGACCGCATGCTCCGACGACCCCGCCCCTGTCCCCGGCAAGGCGACCGCCACCGGCGCGCGTTGGCAGCCACGGCCCGGGCTGGCCTGGCAGTGGCAACTGGACGGCAAGGTCGACCCGTCCGTCGACGTGCCCGTCTACGACATCGACGGATTCGAGAACGGTGCCGATGACGTCGCACGCCTGCACCGGGACGGCCGCAAGGTGATCTGCTACATCAACGTCGGCGCCTGGGAGAACTTCCGCCCCGACCGACGCGACTTTCCCCGCTCCGTGCTCGGCCTGACCAACGGCTGGGACGGCGAACGATGGCTGGACATCCGCCGGTTGGGGGTCCTGAGACCCATCATGGAACGACGCTTCGACATGTGCCGGGACAAGGGCTTCGACGCGGTGGAACCGGACCTGGTCGAGGGCTACGCAAACAAAACCGGCTTCCGGCTCACCGCTCACGACCAACTCCGCTACAACCGCATGATCGCGGCCATCGCGCACGAACGCGGGCTCGCCGTCGGCCTCAAGAACGACTTGGCGCAAATCCCGCAACTGATCGCCGACTTCGACTTCGCGGTCAACGAGGAGTGCGCGCAGTACGGCGAGTGCGAGCTCCTCGAACCGTTCGTCGCGGTGGGCAAGGCGGTCTTCCACGTGGAGTACGCCGAGCCCACGTCCCGTTTCTGCCGGGAGTCCCGCCAACTGCGCCTGTCGTCGATGCTGAAGAGGCTGGAGCTGGACGCCTGGCGGAGGCCGTGCTGACGCCGGCCCAGGGATGCCTGAGGCGTGCCGTTCGGACGAGAGCCCCGCACCAATACGCGGAGCGGGGCTCTGTCCGGATGCGTGATCATCCCGGCGTCAGGAGCCGCTGGGTTCCGGGTCGTTGAAGGTGATCGCCCGGGAGGGGCAGACACCGGCGGCCATCCGGGCGGCGGCGCGGCGGTCGGGGGTCGGCTCGACCTGGAGCAGGAGCACGCGGCCGTCGTCCTCGTCCTGGTCGAAGACCTCGGGGGCGGTGAGGGCGCACATCCCGGCGCCGATGCACCGCTCACGGTCGACGCTCACCTGCGCCGTCCTCATGACTCCTCCGTGTCCCAGGTCACCGGGAGGCTCTTGACCCCGTAGATGTCCGCGGTCTCCGGGCGCAGGCCGACCTCCTCGGCCGGTACCGCCAGGCGCAGTGTCGGGAACCGGTCGATGAGCGCGCGGAACGCGACCCGCATCTCGACGCGGGCGAGCTGCTGGCCCAGGCACTGGTGGATGCCGTGGCTGAAGGCCAGGTGCCCGCCCGTGTCCTGCCTGCTCAGGTCGAGGACGTGGGGGTCGGTGAAGCGCTCGGGGTCGCGGTTGGCGGTGTTGAACGACAGCACGACCGTCGTGCCGGCCTCGATGGTCTGGCCGCCCACCTCGACATCCTCGAGTGCCGTCCGCATGAACGACTTGGCGACGCTCAGATACCGCAGCAACTCCTCCACGGCCCCGTCGGTGAGCGCGGGGTCGGCGCGCAGCGCGGCCAGTTGTGCCGGGTTCTGAAGCAGCGCGAAGGTGCCGAGGGACAGCATGTTCGCCGTGGTGTCGAATCCGGCGGCCAGCAGGATCAGGCTGATCCCCTTCAGCTCCTCATCCGTCAGATCGCTGTCGGTGAGCTCGCTGAGCACGTCGTCGGTGGGGTTCGCGCGCTTGGCGGCCACGAGCTGAGCGAGGTACTCCTGGGTCGCGGTGTAGGCCGCGATCAGTTCCTCGTCGCTCACGTCCCCGCCCATGAACGTGTCGATCTGCTCCTGGAAGGAACCCCGGTCCTGGTACGGCACGCCGAGGATCTCGCAGATCACGATGGTGGGGATGGGCTTGGCGAACGCGGTCACCAGGTCCACCGGCGGCCCTGCCTTCTCCATGGCGTCCAGGCAGTCCGCGGTGATCTGCTCGATGCGCTCGGTGAGCAGGCGCATCCGCCGTACCGTGAACTTGCCGGCCAGCGGCTGGCGGTAGCGCCGGTGTTGTGGGTCGTCCATCAGGAGGAACTCGCCGGGCGGCGCCGGAGGAAGCTCGAAGTCCACGACGTTCATGAGCTCCTTGCGCGAGCTGAACCGCGGGTCGGCCAGGACGGACCGGACCAGCTCGTGGCCGGTGATCAACCAGCCGGGTTTTCCGCCTGGATGGGTGCAGCGGCTTATGGGGCCGTGCTGACGGGCTTCGAGCAGCTCTGCCGGCGGGTCGAAGGGACAACCGGACTGACGCGCCGTCGGCAGCGTCGCGACGGTGTGGACGGACTCACTCATGACCATTCCTCATCTCGCGATATGACGTGTTTGCAATGCTCGAAAGCTACGTTGCATTCACAGTCGGGTCAATCTGCAGAATGGCGTAAGTGCAGCTAGAGGGCGATAAATTGATGCAATGACGCTGCCCTTGAATGCAATGGGGCGTTGCAATGAATGGCGGCGAAAGCAATAGAGGCGGCAGCTTCAGGTAGTGGCCTTGGGGTCGATCCACAACGCCTCGGAGACGCCGCACAGTTCGCCCTCCGCCGTGGCGAGCGCCACGCCCATCGTGTGCTTGCGGCCGGACTCCGACAGCAACCACGCGTACGAGATGTGCGGTTCACCCGCGACGACCGGACGCAGGACCGTGCCCGTGAGGGATGCCGTGACCGCACCCGGACGCAGGGTCCCGAGGAAACGGCCCGCCCAGTGTCCCGGGCAGTCAAGCGCGCCCCAGACCAACCGGGTCGGGAGCAGGCCGTCCGCGTCGGCGAAGGCGCGGTCCGGAACCCAGGCCGAGGCCACCATGCCGAGATCCGGCACCGGCGTACCGTGCACCCGCAGACCTCGGTCCGCCGTACGCAGGCCACAGCCGAAGCAGTCGACCACGCCCGAAGGCGGCGCTTCTCGGAACCTCTCGGCCGCTGCCGCCGCCTCGTCCCAGGAGGGCGCGGCCGGTGTGTCGAGCAGCAGCTCGGCGGGGCGCGCGGCGGCCAGAGGCCGCTCGGCCTCGCCCAACTCCACGGCGCCGTCCGCCGTTTCGGCGATCCGCACGGGTACCTCGACCGGCACGGGCCCGCGAAAGTCCACCCGAACCGTTCCCGCGCCGGACCTCTGGGCCAGCACCCCGGCGACATAGCCGCCGAAGGCCACTGCGGGGTAGCCGATGTACAACCCGGGCACCACGATCGCGTCACTCGTCGTCATGATCCCCACCTCACCACACCCGAGGACCGCACTCACGCTGGCTGGCCGTACCCGGCGACAGGGTCAGGAGTCCGCCACCAGGAGGCGGTAGCCGACGTCGATGGAGTCGAGCGCGAGCAGATCGGCGTGGCACCGGTGCCAGCGGCCGGTCGCGAGGTCCTCGGTGAGCGCTGCCAGGCCGGGGGCGAGGGCGTCCTCCCGGGTCTGGGCGAGCATCGAGATTCCGGAACGCACCTGTGGGTCGAGATAGGCGTGGGGCCGGCGCCAGAACGCCGCGCCGAACCCGTCCGTGCAGTCGTGCGGGATGTGAACGGGCACCTGACGGGCTCCGCCGAGCAGAGCGGCAAGCCGCTCGGGCGCGATGGCGCGGGTGTCGTCGAAGGCGGCGGCCTGCGGGAGGTACTCGCGCACGAGCCAGAACCGCTCGCGGAAGACCTGCTGGTCCCAGGTCAGGACGACGATGCGGCGGCGAGCGACCCGCCGGAGCTCGGCGATGCCGGCGCCGACGTCACTCCAGTGATGGACCGTCAGCAGCGCCATGACGGTGTCGGCGGCGTTGTCGCGCAGCGGCAGACGCTCGGCGATCGCGCGCACGGCCGGCGCGGACCGGCGCGGCCGCTGGGCGAGCATGACCTGGCTGGGCTCGACGGCGAGAACGGTCTGCGGCGGTTCGTACGAGCCGGTGCCCGCGCCCACGTTGACCACGCCCGCGGGGTTCCCGAGCGCGGCATGGATCTGAGCGGCGATCCGCGGATCAGGCTGCCGTGTCCGGCCGTACGTCGTGCCGAGCGTGTCGTAGATGGCCATGGATCCGAGTATGGGCCGAAGCCGTCGATCGGGGTGGGGCCACCGAAGCCCGCACCCCGACCCGGCGGCCGGCCGGACGTGGCGGCGCCGCGACGTGAGGCGGTTCGCCGTTCAGCCGACGGGCGGCATGTCCGTCGGGCTGGAGTCGAGTCCGGGCCGTTTGCCGTCCCAGGCGCCGCGGGTGAAGTCGGGGATCTCCACCGGGCGGCCGCCGCGCGCCAGGGACGCCGCGCTCAGCGGGACCGCCGAGCACCAGGCGGCCGAGTCGTACACGTCGATGTCGGGCACCAGCCCGGCGCGCATGAGCTGGACGGTGCGCCATTGCAGGACGTAGTCCATGCCGCCGTGACCGCCGTTGTTCGCGGCGTCGTCACCGACCTTCCGCCACAGCCAGTGGTCGTACTCCTTGCGGTAGTCGGCGAAGTCGCGCCAGGTGTGGCCGGCGTGGTCCGGTTCGAGATAGACGCGCGCGCCGGTCGGGGTCGGCCCGGAGTAGTCCTCGACGATCCCGCGGCTGCCGGCGAGCGTGTTGATCCTGCTGTACGGCCGGGGTGAACTCACGTCGTGCTCGGCCCTGATGACCCTGCCCTTCTCGGTCTCGATCAGGCAGGTGACCAGGTCGCCATTGATGTACGTCTCCTTCCAGGACGGATGGTCCCGGGGGATGAAGCGCTCGCGGTAGTCGGCGAGCCCCTTCGGGGCGGTCGCGGTGGCGCGCAGGGTGACCATGCGATCGCCGCGGTTGACGTCCATGGCCGCCGCGATCGGCGCCAGCCCGTGCATCGGGTAGAGGGACGCCGTGCTGCGGGTGTGCCACAGCCGCCGCCAGGAGTCGGTGTAGTACGTGTCGGAGAAGAGGAGTTCACGCAGGTCGTGCTGGTAGCCGCCATGGCCGTTGGTGATGTCTCCGAACAGGCCGGCGTGTGCCATCCGCAGCATGGCCAGTTCGTTGCGGCCGTAGTTGCAGTTCTCGGCGAGGAGCAGGTGCTTGCGGGTGCGCTCGGAGGTGTCGACCAGGTCCCAGAGCTGGCGCAGCTCGGTCGCGACGGGGAGTTCCACGACGGCATGCCTGCCGCTGAGCAGCGCCGCTCTGCCGTGCTCGTAGTGGAACTCCCACGGCGTGGCGACGTACACCAGGTCGATGTCCTCGCGCCGGAGCATCTGCGCATAGGAGTCGGCCGATCCGCCGTATTCGGCGGGGCGGGGCTCGCCCTTGCCCACCAGCCGGTCGGCGGCGCTTCGCGCGCGGTCGGCGCGGATGTCGCAGACGGCGGTCACGGTGCAGCCGGGCACGGCCGCCCAGCTCATGACCATGCCGCCGCCGCGGTTGCCCAGGCCGATGACACCGACGCGGACGGTTCTGTGGACCTCGAACGGCACGCCGATCATCGACTTCTGCCCGGGACGCCGGCGGGGCGCCTGCCCGGTCGCGGCGTGCGCGGCCGGTGCGGCGGCGGTCATCCCGGCCGCGACCGCGCCGGTGGCGACGGCTCCGCCCAGGAGCAGTCGGCGTGAGACAGCGGGTGTTTCGGACATGACGGCAACACTCCTCGGTGAGGTGGCTTGCATCACTGCCGGTGCACTGTCGGGACTGTGGGGGCACGGGGACTGTCGGTGCACGACTCTGCGGGCTTCGACGCTTGCATGTCAATACGTGCTCGATAGACAGCAGTTCCGAGCAGTATCAAGCATCGAAGGCAAGTGTGCAGAGGGCCTGAGCACGACAGTCCCGTCCCGAACACGGCTTGGCAGCACCGATGTGCTGACGTGCGGGCATGCCCGTGCGAGGGTCAGGGCAGCACGACGATCTTGCGTCCCTGGCCGGCGGCGAACTGCTCCAGCGCCTGCGGGTACGCCGTCAGCGGCAGCCGATGGCTGATGAAGACCTGCGGATCCAGCACCCCGGTGGCGAACAGTTCCGCCGCGCGTTCGTAACTGTGCAGCACCGCCATCGAACCGGTGATCGTGATCTCCTGGTTGTAGATGCGGTACGGCGAGATGGTGGCCTTCGTCGCGTAGTCGGAGACTCCGAACTGCAAGAACGTGCCCGCCTTGGCGACCCGCTCCAGGCCGTCCTGGATGGCGGCGGCGTTCCCGGTCGCGTCGACGACCACGTCCCAGCCACCCGCCCGGCCCAACTCGTCGGCCGAGAGCGCCACTTGGGAGCAGCCCAGCTTCTCGGCCGTCACCAGTCGCTCCGGGTTCACGTCGACGACGTCCACCGAGGTGGCGCCGGTGCGCTTGGCCAGCTCCAGCATCATCAGGCCCATCGTGCCGCTGCCGTAGATCAGCACGTGGGAGCCGAGCCTGCTGTTGAGCACGTCGTAGCCGCGCACCGCGCAGGACAGCGGTTCGATCAGGGCCGCGTCCTGGACGTCCACGTGGTCGGGCAGCCGTACGCAGTTGGCGACGGGCGCGAGAGCGTACTCGGCGGCGCCACCGGCCACCGTCACACCGATCGCCTGCCACCGGTCGCACAGGTTGTTGCGGCCGACCCGGCAGTAGCGGCACTCGTGGCAGTAGAGCGAGGGATCGACGGCGACCCGGTCGCCGAGGGCGAGTTCGGTGACCTCGCTGCCGAGGCCCACGACCTCGCCGGCGAACTCGTGGCCCGGCACGACCGGCAGCGTCGGCGCGAACTCGCCCTGGAGGATGTGCAGATCGGTTCCGCACAGCCCGCAGGCCGCCACGTCGACCACGACCTCGCGCGGCCCGGGGGTGGGGTCGGGCACCGTGCTGACGGTGACCTTGCCGGGTGCTTCGATGACAGCGGCTTTCACTTGACTGCTCCTAGGGACAGCCCTCGGACCAGTTTGTCCTGGGCGGCGAAACCGGCGATGAGGACCGGCAGGGAGACCAACGTGGCGGCGGCGCACAGCCGGGCGAGGAAGAGGCCTTCGCTGGTGATGAAGCCGACCAGGAAGACGGGCGCGGTCGACGCGTTGGTCGCCGTGAGGTTGACGGCGAACATGAACTCGTTCCAGCTAAAGATGAAGCAGATCAACGAGGTCGCGGCCAGTCCGGGCATGGCGACCGGCGCGACGATCCGCAGCAGCACGGTGGGCAGGCCCGCGCCGTCGACCTCGGCGGCCTCCAGGATCTCCTTGGGCACCTCGGCGAGGAACGAGCGCATCATCCACACCGCGATCGGCAGGTTCATGGCGGTGTAGAGGATGATCAGCGTCCACACGTTGTCGAGCATCCCGGCGTCCTTGACGATCAGGTACACCGGCAGCAGGGCCGCGATGGCGGGCAGGAACTTGGTGGACAGGAAGAAGAACATCACGTCGGTCCACTTCTCGACCGGCTTGATGGACAGCGCGTAGGCCGTCGGCACCGCCAGGACGAGCACCAGGAGCGTCGAAATGACGCTGGCCATGGTCGAGTTCAGCAGGAACGGGGTGATGTCCCGGCTGAACAGCAGCTTGTACTGGTCGAACGTGACCGGTGCCAGCGGGCTGGGCGGGTTGGTGGCCGCGTCCGCCTCCTGGTGGAAGGAGGTGAGCACCATCCACGCCACCGGCGCGAAGAACGCCAGCGTGGCGAGCCAGGCGACGAACGTCCACAGCGGGGACAGCCGCGGCGTACCGCCGTGGTCCTCGCGGCGTCGAAGGGCCTTCTTGAGTCGCGCGCCGGGCGCGGCGACTGCCGCGTGAGTGGTCATCGGGAAACCTCCTCGCGGAACAGCGACGCGATGGTGCGCAGCGCGAAGGTCGCGATCACGATCGAGCCGAGTACGACGACCACGCCGGCGGCGGCCGCCTGGCCGTACTCGTACTTGCGGAACATGGTCAGGTAGATCTCGTAGGGCAGGTTGGTGGTCCGGGAGCCGGGGCCGCCCTGGGTGATGGTGTAGACCGCGTCGAAGGTCTGCACGACGTAGATCGTGCCGAGCAGGACGCCCAGCTCGATGTACTGGCGCAGATGCGGCAGCGTGATGAAGCGGAAGGTCGCCATGGCCGACGCCCCGTCGACGCGGGCCGCCTCCAGGACGTCACCGGGCTGCGCCTGAAGACCGGCCAGGAGGATGAGCATCATGAACGGCGTCCACTGCCAGACCAGCGAGAGGACGACGGCGGGCATCGGGTAGGAGGAAACCCAGTCGATCGTGGGGCCGTTGTCCGCGCCGAACAGGCGGTACACGGCGTTCAGGGTGCCGTTGAGCAGGCCGTAGTCGGGGTTGTAGATGGCGTGCTTCCACAGCAGCGCCGCGGCGACCGGCATGACCAGGAACGGCGCGATGAGCATCGTCCGGGCCAGACCGCGGCCGAGGAACCGGCGGTCGAGCAGCATCGCCAGGCCCAGGCCGAGGACCACGCTGATGAGGACGACCGAGGCGGTGAGTACGACGGTGTTGAGGACCGCCGTGCGCAGCCGCTCGTCGGTGAAGACGAACTTGAAGTTGGACAGGCCGACGAAGTGCCGCTCGCCCGGCTTGAGGACGTTCCACTGGAGCGTGGAGATGACGAGCGTGGCGACGAACGGAAGCTGTGTGACGACGATGGTGAAGACGAGCGCCGGCAGCAGCGGGATGCGGCGGCGCCACTTGCCGGCGCCCGCGGGCGTGCGCCTGCGGCTGGGTGGTGGTGCGGTCTTGGGGGGTGCGGTGAGCGTGGTCATGGAGGTTTCCTCTGCCAGTGACGGCCGGGATGGGGAAAGCGGGCCCGGCCGGCCGGGACGCCGGCCGGGCGGTGACGGTCACTGGTAGTTCTTGGCGACGTCCTCGGCGAGCTTCTGGCCGTCGTCGAGTGCCTTGTCCACGCTGGTCTTGCCGGCGATGGCGGCGGAGATCTCCTGGGTGACCTTGGTTCCGAGATCCTGGAACTCGGGGATGGCCACGTACTGGACGCCCACGGTCGGCCTCGGCTGGACACCGGGGTCGGCCGGGTCGGCCTGCTCGATGGACTTCAGGGTGATGTCACCGAACGACGCGGCGGCCTTCTGGTACTGCGGGATCTCGTATGTGCTGGCCCGCTTGCCGGCCGGGACACGCGACCAGCCGAGCTTCTCGCCGACCAGTTGCTCGTAGTCCTTGCCGGAGGCCCACAGCATGAACTTCGACGCGGCATCGGCGTTCTTCGTGGTCTTGGGCATGGCCCACGCCCAACTCCACAGCCAGCCGCTGCTCTTGGTCTCGGCCGTCGGCGCGTACGCGTAGCCGACATGCCCGGCGATCTTGCTGGAGTTCGGGTCCTCCAGCGATCCGGCCGCGCTGGTCGCGTCGTACCACATCGCGACCTTCTTCTGGCTCATGGCGTTCAGGCACTCGGTGAACCCGGCCTGTGCCGCTCCCGCCTCGCCGTGCCCCCGGACCAGGTCGACGTAGAAGTTCGCCGCCTTCTTGAACTCCGGGGAGTTGACCTGCGCCTTCCAGTCCTTGGTGAACCAGGTGCCGCCGTAGGTGTTGACCACGGTCGTCAGCGACGCGCCGAGTTCACCCCAGCCGGCCAGACCGCGCAGACAGATGCCCCGCATACCCGGCTCCGCGCCGTCCACCTTGGCGGCGATGTCGGCTATCTGCTGCCAGGTCGGACGCTCGGGCACCGTGATGCCCTTCGCCTCCATGACGTCCTTGTTGTACATGAGGAAGGAGGACTCCCCGTAGAACGGCAGGGCGTAGAGCTTGCCGTCGGAGCCCGACAGGGACGTGACCATGGGCTTGAGCAGGTCGGCCTTGTCGAAGCCGGTGTCCTTGTCGGCGTAGGAGCTGAGTTCGTGCAGCCAGCCGTTCTTCTCCCAGATGGGCACCTCGTAGGCGCCGATGGTGGCGACGTCGTACTGGCCGGCCTGGGTGGCGACGTCCTGGGTGACCTTGTCGCGCAGTTCGTTCTCGGGCAGCACGGTGAAGTTCACCTTGATGCCGGTGTCCTTCGTGAAGGTGTCCTTCGTCAGCTTCGCGATGTCCTCCATCTGCGGATTGCCGACCATCAGCACGTTGATGCTCTTGCCGCTGCCATCGGAGCTGGAGGAGCCGCCCGCCCCGCTGCACGCGACCAGCAGCGAGCCCGCGGCCGCCGCCGCGGCGGTGACTTGGATCATTCTTCGTGTGCGCATGACTGACTCCAGGAGATGTGTTTCAGGGTGTGCGGAACCAGGCCCCCGGACTGACGGGGGTGGAGTGGGTTACGGAGATGAACCGCGGCTCAGACCCGGATGACCTCGGGGCCCAGCAGTGAATAGCGGTGTGCCTCGGCGGCGCTGAGTCCGGCGTCGGTGACGATCGCCTCGAACTCCGTGACATCGGCGAAGCGGCAGAAGCTCACGGCGCCGAACTTCGTGTGGACGCCGGAGAAGACCCGGCGCCTGGCGGTCCTGAGGACCTGGGCTTTGACCTCGCTGACGGCGGGGTCGGGGGTGGTGAGTCCGTACTCGCGGGAGATGCCGTTCGCGCCGACGTACGCCAGGTCGATGACGAGGCCGGCCAGCATGCGTGTCGCCCAGTGGTCGACGGTGGCGAGGGTCCCGCCGCGCACCCGGCCACCGAGCAGGAGCACGGTGATGTTCTGGGCGGACGCCAGGTCACCCGCCGTGGCCAACGAGGAGGTGACCACGGTCAGTTGGCGGTCGCGGGGGAGGGCTGCGGCGATGAGCTGCGGGGTGTAGCCCTCGTCGACGAAGACGGTCTCGGCGTCCCCGAGCAGGCCGGCCGCGGCTGCCGCGATCCGGGACTTTTCGGGGACCTGCATGGTGGTACGGAAGGCGAGCGTCGTCTCGAAGCTGCGGCTCTCCACGGGATGGGCGCCGCCATGAGTACGGCGGACCAGCCCGTGCCCCTCCAGCAGATTCAGATCCCGCCGCACGGTCTCCTTGGAGACCCCGAGGTCGGCTGCGAGCTGTCCCACATCGACGGATCCGGAACAGCGTGCCCTTTCCAGAATTCCGCGTCTTCGTTCTTCGGCGTCCACGGCGACACCTCCGTTTCACGCGCGGCGCGATGTTCCCGCGCCGGCTGTTTCCCGGAGCCCGTCCCATTCGGCTTCGGTGGCCAAATTTCTACAAGGGTTTCACCGGTGGTCACCAGGTTCGGCGTAGAGCAGTTCGTGACCGAATGTGCCCGTATTGCAACGTGCGCAGTGCCGGAATGACGGAGGTGAGGGCTGAATGGCGGGGGAGGTCATCGCCCGTTTCTCAACCCTCACGTGCCCATTTGGTGCCTGTTTTCCCGACCGGTTTCGGACAGCCGGTCGGGATCAGCGGCAGTCGTAGGTGAACTGGGCGGCCACCGCGCTGTGGGCGGGCGAGAGAATCCGCAGCTCGGCACGCGCCGCGCGGTGGCCCTCGCCCTGGAAGGTCCACAGCAGATGAAGGCGTGCCTGCTTCTGGCCGCGGACCATCTCTTCGCGCAGCACGCCGGAGGTGGTGCCGTCGCTTCGGGTCCAGCGATACGACAGCGTGCCCGGACGGCCGTTCGTCGTGACGAGGCCGACGACGTCAGCCGTGTCGTCGCACGCCAGAACCGCCGGCTGAGCCGTGACCGCCACCGTCCTCACCTCGACGGACGGCCCGAGGCGCTGCCAGGCCAGGAACGCCAGGACACAGAGCAGCACCAGCGCGGGCAGCGCGTGTCTGCGCAGTTGTCGGCGAGGGGGCGCCGGGGGTACCGGCACGGCGGGGATCGTCCGATGAGTGCGCTCCGCGACGGCGGCGGTGACCCCTGGGCCGAAACGCAGCACGGTGCCTTCGACGCGGTCCGGCGGGGTCGACGGCCGAGCCTCGGAAGCACCCTGGTCCACGAGTGTGTCGTCCGTTTCCGGCCGCTGTATCCAGTGGCTGGCCAGCACGGTGGCGCTGTACTCGGCGTCGGTCGAGTCGGGTTCGTCGCTCTGTGCGCCACCGCGGTCGGGGCCGAGCGGCATGGTCGCGGAGGGCGCTAGGAGCCGGGTCGGCTCCTCCTCGTCCGGCGCGGGAGTGCGGTCGTGGTGGGTGGTCATCGGATGTCACACCGCCTGGTCAGAAGCTGCTGGGAGGCACCTCCGTCGGCGGAGCCCGGGTCGGTCGTGGCCTGGACCGTCCAGTAGCAGCCGGTGTTCTGGAAGGTGTGGTCGACAGGGATCGAGTACTGGGTGGCGCCGCTGCGCGTGAAGGTCTGCGGCGCCCCGTCGGAGGCGCCCGGCAGTCCCGCTAGGTTGCCCGTGAACCACGAGACGGTGATGGAGACAGGCCCGGTGCCGTCCGTGCTGACGTTGATGGTTGCGGCGGCGGTAGTCGGACCCGTTTGTACGAAGTTCGACACCGCGACGTCCTTGACGGCGGGTGCGGCAGGCGATGAGGGAGAGTCAGTCGTCGGCGGCGCGGTGGTCTCCGGGTCTGCGGCCGGCGTCGTCTCCTCCCCTTCGGCAGGGGTGGCGGTGGGTTCCGTGCCGTCGGTTGCCGTCGGCTCCGAGGAAGACTCGCTCGGTGACGACGACGGGTCGACCGAGTCGCCGGGCGTCGGGGACGTGGACGAGGAGGCCGACGGCGTCGGCGCGGTGGTCCCGGCCGGCTCCGCGCCGGGCTGGGCGCTGGTCGTGGCCAGGGCCCGTTCCGCCCGCTGAGCGGCGGTCCCCGGGGTGAACGGGACCCCGTAGGTCAGGAGAACCGCGAGGAGTACGGCGGCGCCGGAAACCAGCATTCCGGGGCGGCCGGGCAGCCACGACCGTGCTGGGGTGAGGGAGTAGCCCGGCTCCTGGCGCAGAACCGTGCGCGCGGTGTCCGTGGTGGTCCGAGGGGTGCTGCGGGCCGAAGGCAGCAGCAGGGGCAGCAGTGCCACCAGCGCGGCGAGCCTGCCTCGGCCGCGCTCCTCCCAGTCGGGCCCGTAGGCGGCGCCGGCGACGGCCTCCAGTTCCGTCACGAATTCCTCGGCCTGCGCGGGCCGCTCTGCCGGGTCCTTGGCCAGTCCGCTACGCACAAGCCCGCGCACGGCCTCGGGCGCCTCCTCGGCAGGGACCGGCGCCTCGACGTGCTGGAGCGCCAACTCGGCGAAGTTGTCGCCCGAGTACGGCTTGTGACCTGTCAGGCACTCGAAGAAGGTGGCCGTGGCCGCGTACACGTCGGCGGCAGGCGAGGCGGGCGCGCCGGTCCACTGCTCCGGGGCCATGTACGACGGGGTTCCCGCCACGCCGGCGCTGGTGCCCGAGTCCACCGCGATCCCGAAGTCGACGAGCCTGGACGACCCGTCCGGCGCGACCAGGACGTTCTCCGGCTTGTAGTCGCGGTGGACGACACCGACGCGGTGGGCGTCGGCGAGACCGAGCAGCGACCCCTTGAGGATGACGAGCGCGGCCTCAGGGCCGAGCGGGCCCTGACGGCTCAGCAGGGTCCGCAACGAGATCCCGTCCACCAGCTCCATCACGATGGCGGCGCCGTGCGGGCTCTCCACGTACTCGTACAGCCCGGTGACGTACGGGCTCTCGAGCCCGCCCAGCAGCCGCGCCTCCGCCCGGAAGTCGTGCACGAAGCCCGGCCGGGTGCGCAGTGCCTCGCTGAGGTACTTCACCGCGACCGCGACGCCGGTCTCCTCGTGGACGGCCAGGACGACCCGCCCGCTCGCTCCCGAACCGAGTTCGAGCGACTCGGTGTATCCCGGCACTTCCCATGTGCTCATTACGCCCCCCAGGCCGCTTGTCGGCGCGCCGCGGGAGCCTCACCCACTCCACAGCGACCGCGCCACGCGCTCAGAGACACATTTTCGGCCACGGCGGTTGCGGGGCCAGAAATATCGGCGAGGCGTACCCCGACCGTGACATCGGCGACCGAGCGGGCGCCCGTCAGGCTGCCGGCGCAGAGGAGGGTGCGGTCAGTGCGGGGGGAACCGCGTCACGCCCTGTGCGACGGACCGGCCGGTGCGTAGTGCGGGCGGCCGGCGGGCCGGTAGACCTGGATGGTCACGCCCTTCGAGTCGGCTCGCGATTCGACCAGGTCCAGTGCGATGTCCGGGCCATCGGCGGGGAACAGCCGCGTGCCCTGGCCGAGGACCACGGGGACGACGAGGAGGGTGATCTCGTCGACGAGGTCCTCGGCGAGCAGCGAGCGGATCAGGGCGCCGCTGCCGTGCACCTGAAGCTCACCGCCCGGCCGGGACTTCAGCTCGCGGACGGCCGCCGCGAGGTCACCGGAGAGGACGGTCGTGTTCGCCCACTGCGGGTCGGTGACCGTGGTCGACGCGAGGTACTTGGGCTTGGTGTTCAGGGCAGCGGCGATCTGGTGGTTGCCCGGATCTGCCGCCGCCGCACGAGCCCTCTCCTCCGCGCCCCAGCAGGGGGCGAAGATCTCGTACGTCCGTCGGCCGAACAGGAACGCGTCAGCGCGCTGGTAGGTCTCGTTGATGAGCGCGATGCTCTCGTCGTCGAAGACCCCCATTGCCCATCCGCCGCGATCGAATCCCTGCCTACGCTCCTCGTCCGTCGCGTGGCCGTTTCCCTGCATCACTCCGTCCACGGTGACCTGCGTCATGGTGGTGAGTTTCATCGGCTCGCCCCTTTCCCGTGCGGTCCTTGAGATATGACCGCACCGGGGAGCAGGGCTCATCGATCGGAGCAGCGTTCTTGCGTCGTGAACCGAGCTTCGTGGAAACCTGACCTGCCGTGGGTCGGGGAACGGCTCAGGTCTCCTGTTCCGCCGCCCGGCACACCGGGCAGGTCAGACGCCTGGCCGGCACTTCGTGGATCACTTCGCCGGGTTGGGCGGTACCTCGCAGGACCACCGACTCGGAACGCACGTGCTCTGGGCAGACAGCAGCTCCGCACACTCGGCAGACGGCTACTGCCTCTGTGGTGCGCCCGGCCTGGGCGCATTCATAGCAGTTCATCTACGTGCCTCTCAGCCGTGCAGCAGACACAACGAGCGTATCGCCGCAGGGCCGGACTCGCTTGTCGTGGGCGTCGGCGGCCCCCGCGGCAGGCGCCGGGCGTACCGGAATGCCGCTCTGTCGGTTCACGACCCGACGGCTCACCCCTGCGGGCGTCCTGGGCAGGACAGGGCGGCCGGGGACCGCCAGGCTGGGATGGTGCTGGGCTCTGTCGCGTCTGCCGGTCGGTGATGCGTGGCCTATCCATGCCGGTATCCCCGCTGTAAGGGAGAGGTATGAACGAGACAGACTCCGACGGGACCAGCAGCAGTCGGCGCCCGGGGCATCACGGTACGGATCTCGCCGGTATCGACCTGAGGCGTGTCGGGGCGAACCCGGACTTCTGGTACCCGGTCGCGCTGTCCCGG
The DNA here is from genome assembly GCF_055609385.1 of Streptomyces sp. NPDC036764. Lineage (NCBI taxonomy): Bacteria > Bacillati > Actinomycetota > Actinomycetes > Kitasatosporales > Streptomycetaceae > Streptomyces > Streptomyces sp. NPDC036764. The sequence goes on along the minus strand of NZ_JBVJPT010000010.1, from coordinate 84,252 downwards.
AAGGTGCGGCGAGGCCGGGTGATCGCGACCGCGTTCGCCGGTGAGCGCATCGCGCTGTACCGAGGGGCCGGCGGCACCGTCCACGCCCTGGAGGACAGGTGCGCCCATCGACAGGTGCCGTTGAGCATGGGCGTCGTCGAGGGCGAGACGCTTCGCTGTTGCTATCACGCGTGGGCCTATCGCGGCGACGGCCGTATCTCGCAGATCCCCTATCTGTCCAAGGGCGATGGCCGACCGCCGCGCGGCGTACGCGGCTATTCGGTCCGTGAGGCATACGGCCTGGTGTTCGTCTTCCCGGGCGACCCGGAGAAGGCCGCGGACACCCCGCTGCCCGTGTTGCCCGCGTTCGGATCACCGCAGTACAGGACGATGACCTTCTCCCGAACGGTGCGCTGCCATTACTCGTTCATGCACGAGAACTTGCTCGACATGAACCACCAGTTTCTCCACCGCGGAGTTGTCGGCAAGCTCCACCCCGATTTGCTGGGGTACGAGACTTCCGCGAACTCGGTGGAGGCCCGCTACCTCTTCACCCACACCGGTGGAAAGCGGAATCGTGGCGCGGGCCTGCTGGCCGCGGAGGGCTTCGGCGGCAGGGACTCCGCCGACGTCATGACCATCCGCACCGAATACCCGTACCAGACACTCGACCTGGTACCCGAGAACGCCCAACGCCCGGCCTTCCGACTCTGGGCCGTGTATGTGCCCGAGGACGCCGAGCAGCGCACGTGCCACGCCTACGGCCTGCTGATGATCGAGAAGCCCGGCATTCCCGGTGCGCTGCACCTGGCCTGGCCGCTCATCAGGCGCTTCACCGAGCGGGTGTTCGCCGAGGACCGCATGGCCGTCGAGGCGGAACAGCGGGCGTGGGATGAACAGGGCGAAGACCGCAACCACGAGGTCTTCCCTCTGATCCTCGACGTCCGGGACGTGCTGCGCCGCAACGGTGTCCCTCTGCGCCGCCGGGTGGCTGCGTGCGTGAGTGCCGACGGCGACGGTTCGACGCCGTCGCCCGACCGCCGTACGACAGGAGCCTGCATCCCTGACGGCCCGCAGCCCTCCGTCGAACTGCACGGCGGGTGAGCGCGGCGCACCCAGGTGTGATGCCGGGCCGCCCGATCGTCGTCCTGGCAGGATGGCGGCATGGAACGTGTGCTTGGAATCGGCGGCTACTTCATGAGGGCCGCAGACCCGGCGGCCCTGAGCGCGTGGTACCGCGACTGCCTGGGCCTGGATACCGACGAGCACGGCCTGTGGCGTCCCGAAGCCGGGCTCACGGTGTTCGCGACGTTCGAGGCCGAGACCGACTACTTCGGGTCCCGCGACCAGCGAACCATGCTCAACTTCCGCGTCCGCGACCTGGACGCGATGCTCGCGCAACTGCGCGCCAAGGGAGCGGACGTGGCCGAGGAGACGCAGGACATGGAGGGCGTCGGCCGGTTCGGCTGGGTCACCGACCCCGAGGGCAATCGGATCGAGCTGTGGCAGCCCGCGTGACCGTGGCTCCCTGAGAGCGGTCGGGCGTTCGTAGTGCTCCGTCGGCACACCGGCGAACTCCCGTGCCCTGGCAGGCCTCCAGACCGACACCCCGTGAACATGCCCAATCTGGTCCAACCAGTTGACCAGTCCGGGTGAGCATGGCCAGGGTGTGTCCATGACAGAGCAGCGCATCCGGCGAGAAGCGGTCTCCGAGCAGTTGTTCACGCTGCTCAGAGACCGCATCCTGAGCGGCGACCTCGCGCCCGGAGTCCCTCTGACCGCCGAGCGTGAACTCGCCGCCGAGTTCGGGGTGAACCGGCACGCGGTACGGGAGGCGGTGAAGCGTCTCCAGCAGGCGAGGCTGGTCGAGGTCAGCCACGGCGGGCGCACCATGGTGCTCGACTGGCGGCGCACCGCCGGTCTCGACCTCGCCCTGCAACTCGCCCACACCGAGCAACTGTCCACGTCCTACGACCTTCGCCGCGACGTCCTTGAGATGCGGGCCTCCATCGGCGCGGACTCGGCCCGACTGTGCGCCGCCCGCTGCCCGGACGAGACTGCGGCCGAGATCGTCAGGGCGGCCGCCGCGTACATCAACTGCGGCCCCGACCTCACCGATCTGGCCGCGGCAGACGTCACCTGGTGGCGGCTCATCGTCGAGGGGTCCGGGAACATCGCCTACCTCCTCGCGTTCAACAGCCTGGTCGGAGAGGGCTTCACCGCCGGCGAGGTGCCGACCGAGCTGCGGGCCACCGAACTGCTGGACGTCGCCGGACACATGAAGCTCGCCGCACTCATCGCCTCACGCGACGAAGAGGGTGCCGAGGCCGCGGCACGCGCACTGCTGGCCCGCAGCGTCCCCGCCGGCTCGCACACCCGGGAACCCGAAGGAGGCACGTCGTGATACCCGCCGTCGTCTACGCCATACCCGCCTTCGTCCTGCTGGTCACCGTGGAGGCACTGTCGTACCGCTTCCTCCCGGACGACGACGAACGCGGCTACGAGGCCCGCGACACCGTGACCAGCATGTCGATGGGCGCGGGCAGTCAGGTCATCGCGCTGCCGTGGAAGGCCGTCACGATCGTCGCCTACGCCGCGCTCTACAGCCTGGCGCCCTGGCAGCTCTCTCCCGCGTCGGTGTGGACCTGGGTGCTGCTGTTCTTCGCCGAGGACCTCGCCTACTACGTCTTCCACCGCTCGCACCACCGTGTCCGGGTCCTGTGGGCGAGCCACGTGGTCCACCACTCCAGCGTGCGGTTCAACCTTTCCACCGCTCTGCGGCAGAGCTGGACCCCGATGACCACCCTGCCGTTCTGGCTGCCGCTCGCCCTGCTCGGCATTCCGCCCTGGATGATCCTGCTCCAGCAATCGGTCAGCCTCATCTACCAGTTCTTCCTGCACACCGAGCGAGTGGACCGCCTGTGGCGGCCCATCGAGTTCGTCTTCAACACGCCCTCGCACCACCGCGTCCACCACGGTTCCAACAACGCCTACCTGGACCGCAACTACGGCGGCATCCTCATCGTCTGGGACCGGACCTTCGGCACGTTCGAAGCCGAGAGGGAGCGCGTCGTGTACGGCCTCACCAAGAACATCGAGACCTACAACCCGCTGCGCGTCGCCTTCCACGAGTACGCGGCCGCCTGGCGCGACGTACGAGGCGCCACCCGCTGGCGCGACCGCGCGGGCTACGTCTTCGGTCCGCCGGGCTGGACCCCGCACACGAACCAGAGCTGATCGAGCCGTTCCCGCAACCCCTGCCCGACTGCTCGGTCACTTACGGCCCGTCGCGGCCACCGTCACCGGACCGAGCCGGTCCTTGCCCTCGGGCCGGCGTGGACCGCCCACGGCGCTATGGCCGGGCCACGTCGTGCTCACCTCGGGGCTTTTCGGTCGGCCTCCGCTTCGGTCGCGTGCCTCCCCGCCGCGGCCGGTGTCGGGACCGGCTGTTCGATGACCTCGGGCAGGGCCTGTTCGGCCCAGATGACCTTGCCCTGCGGGGTGTAGCGGGTGCCCCACCGCTCTGCTATCTGGGACACCAGGAACAGGCCCCGGCCGCCCTCGTCCGTCGTCGCGGCATAGCGCAGATGCGGTGAGGTGCTGCTGCCGTCGGACACCTCGCAGGTCAGCGTGCGGTCGCGGATCAGCCGAACGTGGATCGGCTCGGCGCCGTACCGGATGGCGTTGGTGATGAGCTCGCTCAGGATGAGTTCCATGGTGAAGCCGAGTTCTGACAGGCCCCACGCCTCGAGCTTTTCGGAGACGGCGTCGCGCATTGCCCCGACCGCCGCCGGGTCCGGCCGTACGTCCCAGTCGGCGATCTGGTCGGGCGGCAGCTCCCGGGTGCGGGCAACGAGCAGGGCGACGTCGTCCTTGGGGCGCTCGGGGAGCAGCCGGTCCAGCACGTATCGGCAGGTCTCCTCCGGAGGCCGCTTGGGGTGTCCTGTCAGCGCGTCGCGCAGCATTTCCATCCCCACGTCCAGGTCGCGCCTGCGGTCCTCGATGAGGCCGTCGGTGTACAGGACGAGCTGGGTTCCCTCCTCAAGGCACAGCTCCGCGGTCTGGAACGGCATGCCGCCGACGCCGAGGGGCGGACCGGCCGGCACGTCCGGGAAGGTGGCGGTTCCGTCGGGCCGGACCAGTGCGGGCGCCAGATGCCCCGCACGTGCCATGACGTAGCGGCGCGTCACGGGGTCGTAGATCCCGTACAGGCAGGTGGCCCCTACGACGCCCGAGGCGCTCGCCGCCGCCTCGTTCTGGTCGATGCGGCCGACCAGGTCGTCCAGGTGGCTCAGCAGCTCGTCGGGCGGCAGATCGAGGGCGGAGAAGTTGTGCACCGCGGTGCGCAGCCGTCCCATCGTGGCGGCGGCGTGCAGGCCGTGGCCGACCACATCGCCGACCGCCAGGGCCACCCGGCTCCCCGGCAGGGGGATCACGTCGAACCAGTCACCGCCCACACCCGACTGGGCCGGGAGATAGCGGTAGGCGATGTCGAGGGCGTTCTGCTCGGGCATGGCCTGCGGCAGCAGGCTGCGCTGGAGGGTGACCGCCATGGCGTGCTCACGGGTGTAGCGGCGGGCGTTGTCGATGCTTATCGCCGCACGGGCCACCAGTTCCTCCGCCAGTGACAGGTCCTCGTCGTCGAAGCGCTCATGATGTTGCGCGCGCCAGAAGTTGGCCATGCCCAGCACGACGCCACGGGCCTGGATGGGGGCGGTGATGAGGGAATGGATACCGTAGTCGATGATCGCCTGGGCGCGCTCCGGGTCCTGCACACGCCAGCTCGTGGCGGTCGGCAGATCGCTCACCAACTGGGAGCGGCCGCTGCCGTAACCGCGCGCCTGGGGAGTGGCGGGAAGGTAGGCGAAAAGCCGGCCCTGCTCGGAGAGCGGATGGTCGTCCCGGATGCCGCACACGGCCGCGCGTCGCATGTCCGCCGCCGCGGGGGCCGGTTCCTCGCCGTGCAGGACGGCGTCGGCCAGGTCGACGGTGACGAAGTCCGCGAAACGCGGAATGGGGACGCGCGCCAGTTCGTCAGCGGTGCGCAGCACGTCCAGGGTGGTGCCGATCCGCAGTCCGGCGTCGTACAGCAGCCTGAGCCGCTCCCGGGCGACCTCCGCCCTGCCGGTCACCGCCTGGAGCTCGGTGGAGTCGCGCAGCGTCACCACCGTTCCCTTGGGGCCGCCATCACGATCCGTGGGCCGCTGGTTGACCGCGAGCAGCCGCTCTCCGGCGAGGTACACCTCGTCGGTGGCCTCGCGCCCGGAGGCGAGCAGCGCCTTGGTCTCGGGATCGAGGCCGGCCAGCTCCGGCACGAGGCGTCCCTCGACGTCCGGAGGCAGCTCCAGCAGGCGTCTGGCCTCGTCGTTCGCCAGCATCAGCCGCCCGTCCGGGCCAACGATCAGTACGCCTTCCCGTACGGAGTGGAGCACCGTGTCGTGGTGCTCGTACATGAGGGTCATCTCGTCCGGGGCCAGGCTGTGTGTCTGCCGTCGCAGCCGCCTGCCGACCAGCGCCGTCACACCGGTGGACAACACGAGGGCCGCGGCCCCGGCGCCCAGGATGATCGGCAGTTGCCGGTCCACCTGACTCTCGACGTTCTTGACCTTCATCCCGGCCGAGACGAGGGCCACCACCTCGCCGTCGGCGTTCTTGATCGGGACCGTGGCCTGCACCTCGCGGCCGAGCGGGCCGTTGACGTTCTCCACGTAGACCTTGCCCGCCAGTGACGGCCCGATCTCGCCCACGAACCGCTTTCCGATCCGGTCAGGCAAGGGGTGCGTGTACCGGATGCCCTCGGTGTTCATGACCACGATGAAGTCGACGTCGGCCGCCCGGCGTGCCGCTTCGGTCAGCGGCTGGAGGATCTTGCTCGGGTCCGGGGTCTGCAATGCCTCCAGGACGCCCGGTGAGTGCGCGAAGGTCTGCGCCACGGCCGTGGAGCGATGCCTGGCCTCGGCGCTCGTGTCCCGTTCCGATTGCAGGACGAGGGCGATGACGGCGCAGGCCACGAGCAGCACCACCAGAGCCACCTGGAATATCAGCACCTGCCCGGCCACACTACGGGTGCTCTTGCCGACAAGCCGCTTGACCGATAGGTGCCGAAAACGGGCGAATCGATTCGCCATGCGACCTTTCTAGCATCGGTGATCCCAAGTGGCCAGAGCCCGCCCGCCGGATCCTCGCCTGCCAGACCTTGGATGTCCGTACCGCCACACTTGGCCGGCCTCGGTTCCCGAGGGTATGCCCGGTCCGCCGTGCGGGCTCCCGTGAGGCGCATGATTTTCTCCGCGCCCAATGTCGGCTTAGCCCGATATCATTCCATTTGTGATCATGTCTGCACGGCTCGGGCGCCGTCGCCCCGCCTATAGCGGCCGATGGGAAGCCGCCCGGCTGTCACCCGTGATCCTGGCCGTCCTCATCGCCGGCCTGGCGTTCTCCACTCCCAGGGAGATCGCCGTCAGCCGCCTTCTGCCCGCCGCACCGGCCCTGGCCGCCGCGATGTGGCCCGTGCTCCCCACGATCCTGTTGGGGGCGTTCTGCCTGCTGATCATGATCGTTCTCAGCTTCTTCTACACCGACCTGGGGACGCAGTACACGGCGGCCGCGATCATCGCCGTCACCCTGGCGGCCGCATACGGCAGCCATGTCCGACTCCAGCGGGAGGAGATCCTCTTCCACGTCCGGCTCGTCGCCGACGCGGCCCAGAAGGTGCTGCTACGGCCGCTGCCGCGCCGCATCGACGACGTCGAGATCGAGTCGCTGTATCTGGCGGCCCAGGAGCAGGCCCGGATCGGCGGCGACTTCTATGAGGCGATCGGCACACCGCACGGGATCCGGCTGCTCATAGGCGACGTGCGGGGCAAGGGCCTGTCCGCCGTGGGGGCGGCCTCGGCGGTGATCAGTTGCTTCAGGGAGGCCGCGTACGACGAGCCCGACCTGAGAGCCATCATCCATCGCCTGGAGACCACCATCACCCGCCACAGTGCCGCGTTTCCCGTTCCGGACCAGCCCGAGCACTTCGCCACCGCCCTCCTCGCCGAGATCCCGCACGGCGGCGGCCGCGTACGCTTTCTCAACTGCGGGCATCCCCCGCCACTGATCGCACATGGCGGGAAGGTCCGGGTCCTGGAGCCGACCATCGCATCCCCGCCCCTCAACCTCGCGGCGCTGATCGGTGACCGCTACTGGGTCGACGTCGTCGCCTTCGCCCCGGGCGACCGGCTGCTGCTCTATACGGACGGCGTATCGGAGGCCCGGGACCACGCCGGCCGGTTCTTCCCGCTGGCGGACTGGATGCGGCAGCAGGACCTGGAGCAGCCTCGCGACCTGCTCGACCGGCTGCACCGGGATCTGCTCCACCACAGCGGCGGAAGGCTCGACGACGACATCGCGGCGCTCGCGCTGAGGTGCTCCACTGCGCAGGAGCCGGGGGTCATCGGCATGGAGGGCTGAGAGCGCGCGTCACGACCACTTCCCGGATGCCCTGCGTCACGGTCGGCGGGCCGATAGGGTCCAGAGGTGCGTTGATCTCCCGGGCGGCCGCCTTGTGCGGTCGCAGACGGTGCGGGGTGCTTCCCGGAACAGGGGCCGCCCTCGACAGTCGTGCCCGTCACCACTCCACCGGAGATCCGCACAGTGACCGCTCAGCCTCGCCGCTCGCCTCGACGCCGCCGACAGCGTCCGCTTTCTGCTGGAACTGCTCTTCGCTCTCGATCGCGGTCCCCGCCCCTACAACAAGTACCTGGAGTGGGAACTCGCCCGACATCCGCTTCCGGGCTGGGACACCGACGAACTGCTACGTGCCGTGGACCGAATCTCGGCAACCGGCCTGGATTGACGAATTGGCGAGTCGGCGCTAAGGATCCCGGTGTGCTGGCTGAGTCGCTTATTGCAGGTGAATCTGATGGCGACGAGCATGACCAGTACGCCCCCTCCCCGAGTGCGGGCCGCCGTGCAAGTCGAGCAGCAGGTCCAGACTGCGCACCCGCCATCTTTCGACGAGGCCCAGCCGCGTGAGAGCGTGCTCGCACGAGTGGTTCCGGGAGCGGTGCAGGAACGCCCGCCCGAGCAGCCGACCCGCCGCAGGAAGGCACTCCCCGGTGCGAGATGCTGTCCCGATGAGTTCACGCACTTCCCCGATCAGCCAGTCGATCACGATACGGAGGGCAGTCGCGCGGGATGCCAAACGGCTCACGCGGCTCGTGCGTGGCTCAGGCGCCTACGAGGGTAAGTACGCAGCCGCAGTGGCGGGCTACCGGGTCGGTCCTGATTACATCGAAGCCCACCGCGCCTTCGTAGCCGTGGGCGCCGACGAGCATGGAGGCCGGGTCCTCGGGTTCTACTCGCTTGTCCTCGCTCCACCGGAGCTCGACCTGCTGTTCGTCGCCGACGAAGCGCAAGGACGGGGTATTGGACGGCTGCTTGTCGCGCACATGCAGTCCGAGGCCCGTGCCGCCGGGCTCGACCGTGTCAAGGTCGTGTCGCATCTTCCCGCCGAGGACTTCTACCACCGAGTTGGTGCGGTGCGGACCGGGACCGCGTTTGCGAACCCGCCCGCCGTGCCGTGGGACCGTCCCGAATTCGAGTTTCGCATTCCTCCGGAATGACGCGGTGCCGGTCGCGGGCACCGGCTTCGCCTGCATGGTGGCCGGCATGCAGGAGCCGCTGGACGCCGCGCGCTCCGTGTATGCCGTCGCCTCTGCCTGGCGGGGTGATCGCCTGCGCCAGCGGCCTCGCCCGGCGACTCCCTCACCTCAGGCACTCCCAGGGCCATCGAAGTCGCGTACACCACGGCTCGCTCCACACACGATCGAGGTCGGCCGCGTAAATACGTAGTTCACACAACCCTGATCTGCGAGACGAAGTGGCCACGGTCCACCGTCGGCGCTGTAGGGGGATGCCTTGCCAGTGCAGCCATCCGCGCAAGTGGAAGTAGTCACAGCCCTTGCCCCGTGGAACTTGGCCAGCCGGGGTCGGTGCGGCCCGCGGTGAAGCGGATCGGCGGGAGGCTCCGGACAGGGGAATCAGAGCCTGACTGTCGTGGGTGTTGGCCAGGCCCGACTCGGCGTTCGGGGCGTCGTAGGCGTCGACGATGGCGATGGTCCTGCCGCAGCCGCAGCCGCAGCCGCAGCCGCAGCCGCAGCCGCTGGCGGAGGCGGCGGAGGTCAGGCCGTAGGCCGGCTGCAGGTCGCTGGGGCCGTAGCCGGTGGGGGAGTCCGCGGCGGAGTTCGGACGGACGTCTGGGGTGCGATGCCCTTCTTCGTCGCCTGCTCTTCCTGGAAGGCGGTGGTGCCGCTGGTGACGCGCAGGGCGTTGCAGGATGCGTAGCCCTTCTTCGGGGTGCCGGCGCACTGCAGCATCTCCAGGCGGAACCCCCGGCCCGCCCAGCGCTACGGCGTGGGAGGCCGCTGCGGGGAGCGGAGTACGAGCAGGGTGATCTCGCTCGGGGCGAAGACGCGGAAGGGCGGGCCCCAGAAGCCGGTGCCACGGCTGGTGTAGAGGAGGGTGCGGGTGCCGTGGCGGCTGAGGCCGGCGAGGGCGGGCTGGTCGATGCGGACCAGGTGGTGGAAGGGCCAGATCTGGCCGCCGTGGGTGTGGCCGGAGAGCTGGAGGTCGACGCCGCCGGCTGCCGCCCGGTCGACGAACTTGGGCTGGTGGGCCAGGAGCAGGACGGGGTGGTCGGGGTCGGCGCCGTGCAGGGCTCCAACGAGGTGGGCGCGGTGGCCGGCGAGGCCGGAGGACTCGGCCGTGACGTCATCCACGCCGGCGACCACGAGGGTGTCGCCGCCGCGTTCGAGCAGCAGGTGGCGGTTGCGCAGCGGCTCCCAGCCCAACTCGTCCATGAGGTCGACCCAGCCCTGGGCCTCGCTGTAGTACTCGTGGTTGCCGGTGACGTAGACCCGGGCCCGGGTGGCCTGCACGGTGCCGAGTGGGGCGGCTTGGGCGCGGCGGCGTTCGGCCGTGCCGTCCGCGATGTCTCCGGTGTGGCAGACCAGGTCGGCCTTCAGCGTGTTGACCGTCTCGCAGACCCGCGCCGACCAGCGGGCGCGGTCGAGCGGGCCGTAGTGCGTGTCGGTGATGAGGACGACGCGCGTGCCGTCCAACCCGGCCCCCAGGCGCGGAAGTTGCACGTCCAGGCGGCGCACCCGTGGTACCCGGCGGGCCTCGGCGTACCCCCAGGCGAGCAGCACGGCGGCTGCGCCGAGAACCGCCCAGGTGACGATCCGGGCCCGCTCCTGGCCGTCGCCGACGCCGGTCACGGTCAGGGCGAGCCGCAGCAGGACGCCGAGCACGACGGACCAGGTGAACAGGACCCAGATGGTGCCCAGCAGGGTGTCCCCGATGATCGCCGCCCAATCCTGCTGCCGTCGGCCGTGGCCGCGCACCATCGCGAGCGGCATGCCGATCAGGCCGAGGGCGAACAGGGCGGTTCCGGCCAGCGTGACTGGGAGCGGCCAGTGCTGGCCGGCGTGCAGCAGCAGCCAGCAGGGCACGCTCCACAGCAGGACGGGGGCGATCAGGGGGAGGTACCGCATCAGGCGGCGCAGCCGGGTCCGCTGGGTCTCGTGCGCTGCACTGTCGGCGGGTCGGGTTTCGCTGGTGTCGGTCACGCTTCCCCTCCTTGAGCAACCAGGCTGCCGTCGCGCGCACTGTATCCGGCCGTCCCGGGCCGGTCGGACGGGGTGCTCATGGTGGGCAGCCCCATGTGGCGAGGTGGCCTGCGAGTTCGCCCCCGGCTCACGTGGTTGGTGGCTCTGCTCCTGACCGGGGCCGCGGCGGCTTCGAACGGTGAGGCGTAGAAGCTCCGGAAGCAGTGGAGAGTACAGCCCATCATCGTGGGCCGGGTGAGATCCACATGCCGGTGCCTGTAATGCTCAGTATTTCTGGGTGGGGATGCTGTGACGGGCGGGAGGATGGGCGGGTGCTGTCCCGGGTCCGGGGTCTGACTCATGACACGCCTGACCGAAGTGTCCTGGTCTCACAATGTCGGCCGTTGGCCGGGGATGGTGCGTTGTCGGTGCCGGGCGGCGGGGCGTGTCCCGATAGGGGCCTGCCGATCAGTTGTGGCGTCCTCACGATTCTGACCGCCCCATGCGGCCCGGTACCGGCAACGTGACGCGCCATCGGACCGGAAGGGGGACGGGCATGTCCAGTTCGACCAATGTCCAGTACGCCGCCTGCCCCGCAGACTTGTCGTCGGCGCTCTGCGGGATACCGTGATCTGCTGACGTAGGCCAGGAAGTGGCGAGCCGTGAGGCTGCCCGCGAGGTCTTCCACCTGGTCAAACAACTACAGCCAGGACCCCGCTCATAGGGGCTGTGGTGCCGAAGGAGGTCTCCACGTCCTCCTCCGCGAGCGGGGGCTCCCCTAGCCCGTACACCGCGTCGCACGCTGCGAAGTAGCGGTTACGCAAGGCATCGCTCACGTAGCGGCCGACGTCGGCCTGGCTGCGGGTCGTGGTCGCGGACACTGCCACCTCCGGGATCTCGATTCTTCGTGATACGAACGTACCACTTTGATGGTACGGCTGTATCATCATGAGTTGAGGGCGCCCGGACAAGGGCAACCGACGAGCGGAGAGGCGGCCGATGCCCAAGCGCGTGGACCACGCAGAGCGGCGTGCGGAGATCGCCGAGGCACTCGTCCGGGTGGCCGGGCGACGAGGCCTGCACGCGGTGGGGATGCGGGACGTGGCGGCGGAGGCGGGAGTGTCGCTGCGGCTGGTGCAGTACTACTTCGAGACCAAGGAGAAGTTGCTGCTCTACGGGCTGCAGCATCTGGCGGAGAGATTCGGGGAACGCGTCGCGGCCCGGTCCCGGACGGAGGGGGAGGACGATCCAGGACCGCGCGCGATGATCGAGGCGCTCCTGATGGCGTCACTGCCGACCGACGAGGCAAGCCGGGCCTTCCACCTCGTCCATACCTCGTACGCCGTGCTGGCCGTGACCGACCCGGCGCTCGCGTCCCAGCCATTCATCCGGAACCCCGATGCCGCCGAGGAGGTCCTGACAGGGCTCCTCCGGCAGGCACAGGAGGCGGGTCTCGTCGAGCCCGGTGTGGACGTCCAGGTGGAGGCAGTCGGCCTGCTGGCCATGTCCGCGGGACTCGGCACCAGCGTCCTTGTCGGCCAGCGCAGCCCACGATCCGCCGCCGCAGTGCTGGACCACCACCTCAACCGGATCTTTCGGAGCAGTGATCAAGAGTCGTGAGCCTGCCTGCCAATTGACACCTGGCTTCCAACACCCTTGATCATTGCTGTTGTCGAAAGTGGGCGGCGCGAGAGCACTCGAAACAGCCTGCGAAAGCGTGAGAGCAGGTCGAGAACCTGCCGGTGCGCAGTGCTGGGCGGAGGTGCATCCTGAGAAGTGGGTATGCCGGGCCGGGATCTCTGAACCAGCGTCGGCGAAAAACCAAGGAGTAAGACATGCCATCCCTGCATTTTCATGTGAACTCCTCGATGAGCCCTTCCGAAGTGATGGGGGTACTGACCAACTTCAGTCCCTCCCGTGTCGAGGAGTGGCCCTCCATCGACGCCGAGCACTTCCGGGTCCATGAGCGGGGAGACACCTGGGCCGAGGTCACCGAGGGAAATGACAAATCGTGGGAGCGCGCACGCTACGAATGGGACCCTTCGGCGAATGAGGTCACGGTCACCACGCACGACTCGCAGCCCTTCGGCTCGGGTGGATGGAACTTTCACCTGACTCCCACGGACGACGGCACCCGCGTCGACGTCAAACTCGAACGGCATCCCACCTCGCTCAAGGCAAAGATGCTGTCTCCGATCATTCCCTTCGCCGGACCGGTGTTCCGCAAGGCATTCAAGGAGCCCCTGCACACCGTGTAGCGACATCGCCGAAGCATGCGGTCGGCGGAATCTCGGACTGGTCCGCGTGAGGGCACTGCGCATGTGCGGATAGGCGTCGCCTTCGGCAGTGGCTCAGCTCCAGCGGCGCCGCACCCTCCGCCTACCGGGTCCCCCAGGGCGCGAGGCTGGGAGGGCCGCGAGCATCGAGATCACCTGCCCGTCCGTGCGAGGACGAAGTCCCGGAGGCAGAGATGACGGTGAACCGGCTCGGTCTGGTCGTGCACGGCGGACGTGCGGAGGCAGTGGAGGCAGGCCATGTGGTCCGCGCCTGGTGCGAGGAGCACGGCGTACGGTGCGCGGACATCGACGTATGGGACGACGGCGGCCGGCGCAGCGCTCGCGACGAGGTCGAAGCGGCAGGTCGGCCCGATCTCATCGTCACGCTGGGCGGAGACGGCACCTTCCTGCGCGGGGCCCGGCTGGCTGTCGAGAGCGACGCGCTGGTGCTCGGGGTCGACCTCGGCCGGGTGGGATTCCTGACCGAGGTACCGGTCTCCGAGGTGCGGGTGGCGCTGGACGCGGTGCGCGAGAACCGTCTCCGCGTCGACAGCCGCATGCTGCTCGCGCTGCGTGCCTCCCGACGCCTGGAGGTACCGGCGGATGTGGAGGAGCTGATGCGGTACGGCCGAGGACCCCTGCTTCCGGCACCTCAGGTGCGTTCGGACTGCGAGGTCGACGAGGAGTGGGGCATCCCGCTGAACGTCACCGCGCTCAACGACGTGGTGCTCGAGAAGCTCTCCAGGGACCGCCAGGTATCCGTCGGCGTGTACGTGTCCGGCCGGCTCCTGGCCTCCTACTCGGCCGACGCCCTGCTGGTGGCGACCCCGACGGGCTCCACCGCCTACAGCTTCGCCGCCGGCGGCCCTGTCGTCTCACCGCGCGCCGAAGCGCTCGTCTTCACACCCGTCGCCCCGCACATGACGTTCAACCGGTCCATCGTCACCGCACCCGACGAACCCGTTGGGCTGCGCGTCCTCGAACGGTCGGGGCAGGCCGCGGTCAGCATCGACGGCCAGGTGCGGGGTGTGCTCGAACCGGGGGACTGGATCGGGGTGTACGCCGCGCCACGCCGGCTGCGAGCCGTCCGGCTCGGGCCGATGGACTTCTACGGCCGCCTGCGCCAGCGGATGAACCTGACGGACGCGCCGGCGGCGGTCGCCGACGGAAGCCCCGCGCCCTTGTGGTCCGTGTCGACTCCCCCGCCCAGAGACCTCTCGCACCTGACACTGCTCACGGTTCCGGACAGACACTGAACCCGCCGCGAGGGTCGGTACCGCAGCACCGACCCGACCGCTGCCGGCACCAAGTGATGCCGCCCCTGCACTCGCCCGCTCGACGTGGGCTGACGGCTCACTGTTCCTTCGTGCTGCGCCTGTCGGTGTCCGGGGCTGTCGCGGGTAGTTCCACGGCGATGCGGATCCCGCCGGCGGAGCGTGGGGTGAGGGTGAGGGTTCCGTCGTGGGCGTGAGCGATGGTTTTGACGATGGCCAGGCCGAGGCCGACGCCCGCGTGGTCGGTGTGGATGCGATCGGTGCCGCGCCGGAATGGTTCGGTGAGTGTGGAGACGAGTTCTGGGGTGAGCTTTTCGCCGGTGTTTTCGACGGTGAGCATCACGGAATTGGGGCCGGAGCTGGTGGTGACCCACACGGTGCCCCGCTCCGGCAGATTGTGGACGATCGCGTTGTGCACGAGGTTCATGGTGAGCTGAAGCAGGAGCGCTTGCGAGCCGCTCGCGGGCGTGACCTCGCCGCTGGTCTCGATGGTGACGCCGTGTTTTTCCGCGAGGGGGAGGAGTGTTTCGGTGGCTTCTTCCGCCATGAGGGACAGGTCCACGGGTTCCCGGGTGAAGGATCGCTGCTCGGCGCGGCTGACCAGGAGCAGTGCCTCGGTGAGGTCGATCGCTCGGGTGTTGACGGCGTGGAGCCGGTCGAGAAGTTCGCCGGTGTCATGGTTCGGATCGGCGCGTGCCACGTCGAGAAGCGACTTCGAGATCGCGAGCGGGGTACGCAACTCGTGCGAGGCGTTGGCTGCGAATCTCTGCTGTTCGGCGACGTGCGCTTCGAGCCGCGCGAGCATCGTGTCGAAGGCGTCGGCGAGTTCGCGGAACTCGTCCTTGCGGCCCGGTAGCCGGATTCGGTGGGAGAGCGATCCGCTCGTGGCCATGCGGGTGGCGTCGGTGATGCGGCTCAGGGGGGCGAGGACCCGGCCGGCGAGGAACCATCCTCCCAGGAGACCGAATACCAGCAGAAACGCCATTACGGCGGCTGCCGCCGGGGCGAAGGTACGCAGGAGGAGTTGGCGGTTGGGATTCTCGTAGAGCATTCGGCGGTCCCAGTCGTCCGGGACGTATTGCAGGAGAGACACCCACACGGCGCCGAGCAGCAGGACACCGGCGAGCATGACGAACCCGGCGTAGCTGAGGGTGAGTTTGACGCGAACGCTCAACCCAGGCGCCCTATCCACGGTCTGCTCCCTCGTGTCCGGAGCGTGGTGGCGTCTCGATGCGATAGCCGACGCCCGGCACCGTGGCGATCAGCCAGGGTTCGCCAAGCCGTTTGCGCAGTGCCGAGACGGTGATGCGCACGGCGTTGGTGAACGGGTCCGCGTTCTCGTCCCACGCCCGCGCCAAGAGCTCCTCGGCGCTGACGACACCGCCTTCGGCGGCGACGAGGACCTCGAGCACGGCGAACTGTTTCCTGGTCAGTGCGACGTAGCGATCGCCCCGGTAGACCTCCCTGCGGAACGGGTCGAGCCGCAAACCTGCGATCTCTCGCACGGGCGGCCTGCTGTGGCCGCGTCTGCGGTCGAGTGCCCGGAGCCTGAGCACGAGTTCTCGGAGCTCGAAGGGCTTCGTGAGGTAGTCGTCGGCGCCGAGCTCGAACCCGGAGGCCTTGTCGTCGAGGCGATCAGCCGCGGTGAGCATGAGGATCGGCATGCCGCTGCCGGAGGCGACGACGCGTTTGGCGATCTCGTCCCCGGACGGCCCGGGGATGTCGCGGTCGAGGACGGCGATGTCGTAGGCGTTGACGCTCAGCAGATCCAGCGCGGTGTCCCCGTCGCCCGCGATGTCGGCCGCGATGGCTTCCAGCCGTAGGCCATCACGGATGGCTTCCGCCAGATAGGGCTCGTCCTCGACGATCAACACACGCATGTGATTCATGCTAGGAGCCGGCGGATATCGTCGGCATATCGAAAACCGCATACGCGCGGGCAACAGTGCACTGCCTTGACTGGCAACATGTCTCGAACACCACGATTAGCACCAACAGCGCCCCGCCGGATTCGATGGCCGCTCCTTTTCGTCGGCCTCATCGCCGTCATAGCGGCGATCACCGCAGCCCTCGGCTACCAGACGCTGAAGTCCTCGCCGCCCTTCTCGTCCGCGTCCTTCTCGACGGCCTCCGCGCCCTCCTCGGCCCCGCCACCCTCGAATACGCGCCGCAGTGAGCACCGAGGTCCGCTCGGCGAGGCCGACGGTGCCGTACCTGACGGCGTGACGGTGTTCGATGACGCGATGCCGGCTGTGGCCCACCTCGATGCAGAGCTGCTCAAGGCCCTCCGTCAGGCTGCAACGGATGCCGCGGACAGCGGAGTCGACTTCTACGTCAACGGCGGCTGGCGGTCCCCGGAGTACCAGAATCAGCTCCTTCGCGAGGCGGTCGCTAAATACGGGTCCGAGGGCGAGGCCGCCCGATGGGTGGCCACCGCGACTACATCTCCCCACGTGTCGGGAGACGCGGTCGACATCGGGCGTACCGATGCGACGGCATGGCTGTCCCGGCACGGCGCCGAGTACGGGCTGTGCCAGGTCTACCGGAACGAACCCTGGCACTACGAACTGCGCACCGAGGCGATCGATCACGGCTGCCCGCGTATGTATGCCGACCCCACCCAGGACCCGAGGATGCAGCAGTGACCGACAGCGAGCGAGGAACGGCGATGACGCAGGTGGACACGGGGGAGGCCGGACAGGGCGGAGCCGGCGGACCGGACGCCGGGCCCGGTACGCGGCGCCCGGACACAGGAACCGGTACCCGGACCCCGCACACCGGAACCAGTTCGCGGACCCCGGAGACAGGAACCGGAACCCGGCACGCACGCATCCGCCGTGCGATCCGCGTCGTGTCCCGGCCGGGTCCCTGGAAGCGCGGCCGGATACTCGCGGTGTCGGCGCTGCTGCTGGGCCTGCTCATGCTGCTGCACGCGCAGATCACGGACCGCGCGGGCCTCGGCAGTCTGGTGGAGAGCTTGCTGCCGTGGTTCGGCGTGTTCGTTCCGGTGCTCCTGGCCGGTGCGCTGTGGCGCCGGTCCGCCTCCGCGCTGGTCGCACTGCTGCTGCCGTCCGTGGTGTGGGTGAGCCTCTTCGGCGGGCTGCTCGTCGACAAGTCCCACCCGGGCAGCGACCTCACCCTGGTCAGCCATAACGTCGGGGCCGAGAACCCCGACCCGGCCGCCACCGCCCGTGACCTGGCCGCCTCCGGGGCGGACGTGCTGGCGTTGCAGGAGATCACCTCGCAGGCCCGCGGTACGTACGAGAAGGTGCTGGCGAAGACGTACCCGCACCACACGGTGCTGGGCACGGTCGGGCTGTGGAGCAAGCTGCCGCTGTCGGACACCCGGCCGGTCGACATCAAGCAGGACGTCGGGCCGCTGGGAGACTCAAAGCCGGACGACGTCAAGATGACCTACAACCGGGCACTGCGCACCACGGTGGACACGGACCAGGGTCCGCTGGCGGTTTACGTGGCCCACTTGGGGTCGGTACGCGTGATGCCCAGGAACGGCTTCTGGACGGACAGCCGGGACCGCAACGCGGACGCGCTCGCCGACGCGCTCACCGCCGAGCGCAACGAGCGGGTGGTACTGCTCGGCGACCTGAACGGCACCGTGGACGACCGCGCCTTCGCCGGCATCACGTCACAACTGAACTCGGTCCAGAAGGCGGCCGGGGACGGTTTCGGCTTTAGCTGGCCGGCGAAGTTCCCGGTGGCGCGAATCGACCAGATCCTGGTCCGCGGCGTGAAGCCGGCGAGCTCGTGGGTGCTGCCTGCCACCGAAAGCGACCACCTGCCGGTGGCGGCGGGAATCACCTGGTGACCAGCGAGCCATGGCCTTGAGCCTCGGTGGGGCGGCGCGAACAGTCGGACCAATCCATCCATTTCCCCGGCTCCCTAATCACCTTTCGTGCCCTGCCGGGCGGGAGCTACTGTTTGCGCAGCGAGTGACTCACGAGGAGTGAAGGCATGGTCGGTCGTCCCGGCGCGCGTTGACGTTTTGAGGCCGTACGCGGCCTGTCATCGCGTGCTGCCCTGGATACGCGGCACAGCGAGTCTTCCTTTCCCGCTGCCTGAGATGGTCGGTGCACCTGTCGTGCGCCGGTTGGCGGGTCTCGTCTTCGGTCATCCGAGGGGTCCTGTGCCGTCCGCTTCCTCCGTCGTATCCGATTCCGGTCGACCTGTTCAGCCGAGCCTGTGGCGCAACGGCGACTTCCGCAGGCTCTGGGTGGGCCAGACGGCCTCCCAACTCGGCGAACACGCAAGCCTGGTGATTCTGCCGCTCTTCGCAGTCCTGACGCTCGACGCCGGTGCCGGCCAGTTGGGCCTCCTGCGCGCGGTGGGGCAGGCGCCGATCCTGTTGCTGTCGCTCTTCGTCGGCGCATGGGTCGACAGGTGGCGGACCCGTACGGTGATGGTGCTGACCGACGCCGGTCGGGCCCTGGCGCTGGGCGCCGCCGCCGTTGCCGGCCTCCTCGGTGCGCTCGGCATGCCGGCGCTGTTCGTGGTCGCCTTCGCCGTCGGAGCTCTGTCCGTGTTCTTCGACGTGGCATACCAGGCGTCCTTGGTACGGCTGGTGAAACGCCATCAGTTGGTGCGCGGCAACAGCGCGCTCGAGGGCAGCCGGTCCGCCGCGCAGATCGGCGGTCCCGCCCTCGGCGGTGCGCTGGTGTCCGTACTGTCGGCGCCGATCGCCGCCGCGTCCAGTGCGGTGTTCTTCGCGCTGTCGTTCATGTCGATCCGACGGATCAGGCGCCGCGAATCCATCCCTGAACGCCTGGAAGGATCCCCTGGGATCTGGCGGCAGATCCATGAGGGCCTCCGATTTGTCGCCGACGACAGCTCGCTGCGGACCGTGTGCCTCGCGTCAGCCGCCTTCCAGTTCTTCTTCGCGGCCGTGATGACCGTCTATCTGCTGTTCCTGCCGCGGGATCTGCACCTGTCGGGCACCGCTGTCGGGCTGGCGCTCGCGGCGACGGGGCCGGGCGCGCTCCTGGGCTCGCTGCTGGCCGCCCGCCTGCCGAGCCGCTTCGGACATGGCGCCGTGCTCGTGTCCGCGGCAGCACTCGGCGACGGCGCGTTCCTGCTGGTGCCCACACTGCACGGCACCTTG
Source organism: Streptomyces sp. NPDC036764 (assembly GCF_055609385.1). Lineage (NCBI taxonomy): Bacteria > Bacillati > Actinomycetota > Actinomycetes > Kitasatosporales > Streptomycetaceae > Streptomyces > Streptomyces sp. NPDC036764. Next base: position 65,015 of record NZ_JBVJPT010000010.1, on the reverse strand, counting down.
GCGGTGACCGTTCCGGCGCTCATCGCGGTCAACTTCGTCTTCGGGATCTTCGGTCAACTCGTGAACGTCACGGTCATGGCCGTCCGGCAGACCGTCACTCCGAACGGGATGCAAGGCCGCGTGGCCGCGACGATCAACTTCGTCGGCCTGGGTCTCACCCCACTCGGCTCACTGCTCGGCGGCTTCCTCGCGGAAGCGTGGGGAACCCGCACCAGCCTCTTGGTGACAGCCGCAGGCATGCTGCTGTCGCCGGTGTTGATGGCGGTGTCCCCACTCGCCCGCTTGGGACGAACGCTTCCCTCCCCTCCGGAGACTGCGACTCCGTCCGCGTGACGGCTTCGATCGCCGACACAACTCCGTCAGCGCCGTAGGCCTCACACCAGCGCAGTTACAACCCAGCCGAGAACCGACCCCTGTGGTCGGCAGGCGGCGGCAGCGTGCCCTCACCTGCCTCCGGCGACGAGCCTTGCACGCATTGCCCCCTCGAACGCTTCTCGCGCACGGCGCCGGTCCCGACACCCCCACCGGCCGGTTGTCACGGCAAGGCGAGGACGCTGTCGATCGCGGAGCGGATCTCCTCGTCCTGAAGAACCGCCCGGTAGTCCTGATACGCCGACAGCCGACGGTCGGACCCCCGCACCGAACGGAGGGTCGCCCGCACCGCCGGAGAGACCGTGCCGATCCGGGCGAGGGCCCGCAGCGCGTCCAGGAAGTGGCCGTAGGCTTCGTCGCCATCGGCGAGGCGAAGGAGGCATTCCTCTACGACGGACCCACTCGGCTCCGGCCGGCCCGTGATCGACCACAGCGCAATCGCCGCCCGCAGCCGCACCCAGGTGTCGCCGTGCTCCATGACGTGCCGTACCCGGTCGGCGTACTTCGCTGCCGACGGGCCGAAGTCGCCGAGGAGGCCGACGGGACCGTAGAGCGGTTCCTCCTCGTTGAGCACCGCCTCGCCGATGAGCCGCAGGGCCGTATCGCGGTCGCCGCCGAGGCGCCAGGCAGCCCACGCAATCTTCTGATGGTTGCCGGGGAAGTCGAGGACCGTGCACTTGCGAACGTCGGGCTCGGCGGACGCCGTTGCAGGTCCCATCGACACCAGCGCGTCGACCGCACCAAGTGAGTACCGGGTGTCGTCCAGCCGGGCCACCACCTCCGGCAGGGCCGGCGCCGCGGCGGGCCCCCATGCCGCAAGCACTTCGAGGAAGGGGCGGGTCAGTCCACTCCCCGCTGCGTCGTCCCGCAGTAGCTTCCGCACCTCGGGAAGCAGGACTTCCGCGTGCGCCCGCAGCGGGGTCAGGACGTCCTCGACCTCCGGCAAGTGCGGGTCGCCCGCGCAGTACCCGCGGGAGTACTGACCTCGATACGGCGCAGACAGCCGCTCGATCAGCCCCGGCAGGGCGCGCTGGTCGCCGAGGCGGGTCAATGCCCAGCGGGCTTGGTCGCCGACAGTGCCCTCAAGGAACTCGGCCTCGCCCTGGTCGTCCAGGAGGGCGGCCAACTCGTCGGCGTAGGCCGCCGCTTGCTCCCCGAGCACGGCGAGTAGGTGGGCCGCCCGGTACCGCACATCGGCGTCGGGGGCGGCGAGCAGTGCGCCCGCGAGCGGCAGCAGGGTGGATGCTGCGGACGGCCGTGCCATCAGGAGTTGCCAGGCTTCGTCCAGGGCGGTCCGGCACAGCGGGGTGTCCCCGTTCCGGCGTGCCGTATCGATGAGTTGGACGATGAAGGAGAGTGCCCTCTGCGGCGAGCCCTCGAAGAGCCGGACCGTCCAGGAGACGACGTCCTCACGGGTGAAGGCGCTGTCGACGTCCGGCACATACCAGGTGGCCTCGAACTGCGGGCGCACAGCCGGGTCGGACAGGACCTCCAACAGAAGGCCCGTCTCACGGACCGGTGCCTGCGGATCGAACGCAGCCCAAGCGTGCACGGCTGCGACCCGCATGACGGGGGCGTCGCCTCGCAGCACCTCGGTCACCACTGATCGCACTCGGGCCACGGTCCCGGGATCGTCGGCGGAACCGGCCGCCGCGGTCCCCAGTGCCAGCAGCAGGGGTAGCCGTACCGTCGGATCCGCCTCGGTGTGCCACCGCGCCAGCAACAGGTCGACCTCGTCCGCGAGCGGCAGGGCTTCCCTTCGCACCTCGGGCCGGGGGTCCGCGAGCAGCGCCAGGACACTGGGCCGGTGCCGCCGCCATGCCTCGCCCCACTCCGTGTCCACCAGTCCCGGATCGGAATCGGCAGCCGTACCGGACAAGCCCGCGAGCATCTGGACGAGTGTGGCCCGCGCGCCCATATGCGGATGGCCGGCGAGAGCTACGACGAACGGCAGCACGGCGGTCGCGAGGAAGGGCACATGCCCGGCGCCCAGCGCGAAGCAGTCGAACAGGGGCGCGCAGTCCGCCTCGGTCGCCGCCTGCCCCTTGAGCGCCAGGCGCCGCAGAGCGCGCCGCATCTCCTTGACCTGGGTATGCCCGAGCGCAGACTCCAGCCGTTCCCACGGCATATCGTCCAGCACCGCAAGCGCTACGTCTGTCACCGATGCCTCCCCGTGACCTCGCCCATCGGCTCCTCGGCGGACATCCTGTCATCGGCAGGGGCCTTTGAATGATCACTGGTCTGAGAAGCCGATCTGCCTCCCAGCGTTGCCTGCCGATGCCGGGGCGGCGCTCGGCGAGGTCGGATGGTGACAACTGCACCTTGGTCATTGAAAGCGCATGTTAGGGCTCCTGAAAATGAAATTCCCCGGACCTGAATTGATAGGCGTCGGTCCGGGGAACTCACTCACATTGCGAGACTGGCGGCGCGTACTAATTCGGCGGAAGCGATTCTCGGTCTCGACGACCGGAATTGCCGCCACGGCCCTGCCAATTGCAGATTGCCAATACCGCTGCCGTGCCGACCCCTGCAATCGCGGCTGCGGCCGATGTCTGTTCCGCACCGAGAACCCCCGCGAACACGAGCACGCAGAGAACTCCGGCCACGGCCAACACGCTGCTGACCAGCAGATTCCGATGCTGAGTCAGCCGCGGCGGCAGGACTTGCGACGGGTCGGATGGGTTTTCGTGGCCATCCGTCGTAGAATGAGACATGGAGAGGGCTCTCCCCCTTCTAGGGACCTGTGATAAGCCACTCCAGGCGGCCTCCTGTTGCAGCAGGGAGCCGCCTTCTTTCATTCAGGCGGCCTACGCCATCCGGGTGACCCGATGCGTCCATGGTCTACCCGAGATCCCCCTCAGGCAATCACACGCGCCTCACCCTACGCCGAATGGCGGGCGCCTATGCTCGGGCTCGTGGAAAACCACTGCTCGCTGCTCACAGCAGCCTTCTTCGACCTGGGCAAGACGGTTATCGCGAAGTCGAGCACGCTGACGTTCAGCAAGTCGTTCTACGAAGGCGAACTGATCAACCGGAGGGCCGCGTTGGGCACCGTACGGAGCCGAGGTCGTCGAGCCGATCGGTGAACTGCTCGGCGCGGACCGGGTGGTGGCGACCGGCATGGTCGTCGGGGAGGACGGCTGCTTCACCAGCGAGGTGGAGTGCTACGCGTACGGGCCGACGAAGGCGGGGCGATCAGGGAGCTGGCCGCGTCCGAGGGGGTACGACCTCGTCGGCTGGCCCCTGCGCGACGAACGCTTACAGTCGGCCGGCCGCGGCGGGACCTCGGGCCGGTCCATCGACGCCAGGAGCATCGTGCATGAACTCTCCGCCTTCAACACGCGTTGCGAACCGCGACATCCAGGGGATACTGGAATTTGGGGATGGCGCGGCAGGCCGGTTCAGGATGGTTTCTGGCCACTATTACTGCGAATGACAGACAGCGCGTGTGAGGAAAACCTCATGTATGGGCAAGTGCGGGCAGTCATCGATAACGCGCCGATCGCGATGATCAAAGTTAGTGTCTATCGCGATCGCAGTCTCATCGGCAAGGGCTATACCAACGATGAGGGTCGCTGGAGTGTGGAGATCCCCAAGGGCGAATTGGTCACCGTGAGATTCGATACGCATCATTCGCTTACCAATGCTGAAGACTGGCATCCCTCGGTAGTCGCCAATGTGATGGCTGGCGATGACGGTCCATTGGATCGTTTCTTGCTCAAGAGCGGTCATGGTGTCGATCGAGAAACGGCCATGGACGCTCTTAGCGGGTATCTGTTCGCCGCAGAATTGGAGGATGAGGACTACGCGCGAACGGCAGAGTCCCGCCTGTCAAGTCTGAAGCAAACCAGCAACGTGCTCCAGGGGATCCAGCGAGAGCTCCAGGAGTATTTCAAGGCAAAGGGCTAGATGACCAGTTGGCGTGCAGTAGTCAGACACGTACGGAGCATGCAATGAGTGTTCGGGACTTGTCCGAGAGCGTCGGTGAAGGCGGAGCAAACGACTCCGACGACGTCTTCACCGTCCAGATGCTGCTCAACCACGTGGATTCGGCGGCGGGCGGACCGGCCCCTGCGCTGGACGTGGACGGTCTGGTCGGCCCGAAGACCATTGGGGCGATCCGCCGCTTCCAGCTCTTGCAACTCGGCTTCGAGGACGGGCTTGTCGAGCCTGGCAGGAACACCTTCAAAGCGCTCAAGGGATTCTTCAGGGCGCCGGACGCCTTCCCGGACGAACTCGTTGCCGGCGATGGTGCGTTCCGCCCGCATCGCCTCGTGTACCGGGACGTGCGATTGACCGGCAACAAGCCGGCGGGTGACACAGTGATCGAGGTCGACGCCGAGACGCCCCTGCAGTGGTTCTTGGACAGCTCCGCCCACACCGCCGACCACACCGCGGAGCGTGTTCGCCTCAAGCTGATGGCCCATGGCGCGCCCGCCTTCGTGGAGTTCTGCAAGGAGAACCTGTCTACTGCCAACCTTCCGCGACTTGCCGTGCTGAAGAGCAAGTTCGCCGCGGGCGTGGACCTGTTCTCCTGCTCGGTGGCGTTCATCGGTCCTGGCAACAGCGACGGCAACGTGTTCTGCTCCCGCATGGCGCAGACGCTGAACACGTCCGTCCGGGCCTCGACTGCCATCCAGCGGTACACAAGGGGCTCAGCCGGGGAGGGCCTCGACTTCGGCCGATGGGAGGGCACCGTGCTGACCTACGGCCCAAGTGGAGCTGTCGTGCACGTCCAGCACGCCCCGCAGTTCTGAGGGCAAGGTCTAGGTGATCTTGTAGGTGTGCGGGTCAAGGACGTGCGGCGTGCGGGTCGGCTCAGGTGAGGAGTTTCGCGAGCTGGGCCATCTCGGTGGGCGGGTCGATCACCGGCTGGATGAGGAGTTCGTCGACGCTGGCCTGTTCCAGGGTGGTGATGCGGGCGAGGAGGTCGTCGCGGGTGCCGACCAGGGCCAGGGTGTTCATCAGCGAGGGCAGAACCAGGTCCCGGTCCTGCGGCGCGATGCGTCCGAGGTAGTTGGGGTAGAGCTTGGTGTGCCGGTCCGGCGCGGTCGCGGTAGTGCCGCGCCGGTCGAGGAGCCGCCGCACCGCCTCGCGTTCCTCGGGGCCGAGTTGCTCGGCGAAGGCGGGTGTGTCGGCGGCAGTGTCCGCGGCGAAGGCCAGCAGCGACAGTACGAGGTGGCCCGTCGCGTCCCGGGCCGCGTCGCCGTGGGGGTCCTCGTCCTCGTGGAGTAGATGGAGCGAGGTGACCACGTAGGAGTCCGCCCGGGAGTCCGTGTGGGAGTCGGGGTCGCCGGGTGTCCCCTGGGCGGCGTGGCGGCGGGTGTCGTGCAGCGCCTGCCAGGCGGTGGGGTCCAGCAGGCCGAAGGAGATGAGGCCGGTGCCGCGGCGGCCGGCGACGGCGGCGCCCTTCGGCCCGAGCACGGCCACGACGAACTCGATCGGGTCGGCGGTGTTCACCTGCGCCCCGGCGTGCAGGAACCGGATGTCGCGGACCCGGTCACCTTCGCGGTACTCGGTCGAACGTCCGGCGCACAGGTCCTGCAGTGCGGCGGTGAAGTTCTCCAGCCTGGCCGCCGTGGTCGGCCGCATGCCCAGGGTGCGCCGGGCGGTGTTTCCGGTGCCGACTCCGCAGATGATCCGGCCCGGTGCCAGGGCGTTGAGGCTGGCGAGCCCGCTCGAGGTGGCCGGGGCCGAGCGCAGTGCCGGTGAGGTCACGCCGATGCCGAGTCGGATGCGGCTGGTGGCCTTCGCGCACAGGCTCAGCGCGACGAAGGGGTCGCCGTGGACCATCGGGGTGTCGTTGACCCAGAAACTGTGCAAGCCCAACTCCTCGGCCCGCACGGCGAGGTCCTCCACACCGGGCTGCGCGGCGACAACGACGCCTGCACGCATCAAAACCTCCGAGGTGTGAGGATCGACTCGAACCTGCTCAGCATGGCAGGCCCCGGCGCGGGGCCGTTGCCCAGTCGCGTGATCTTGTAGCGTCGCAGGGCGGGGTGGCCGTGCCTGATGCAACGAAACCCCGTTGATGCAGAAGACCTTCCCAAGTCGTCTGCCTGCAACGGAGCTTCGATGTGTCGTCAGTCTGCGTCGGCGCCCTCGCGGCGCGTATCGCGCCCAGTGCCGCGACCATCCGCCGGGTGCTGGAGCGGGTCTGCCCAGGTGGGCCGGCCGACTTGGCCGGTGGCGATCCGGACGCGGCCACCACAGTCGCAGTGGACGACAAGAGTGCGCGCGGCTTCCGCAACGGCCACGTCCCGCCCGTACACCTGCCGGCCGCGACGACCGGCGACAGGCGTCGGCGCGGCCTTCCTCACGCCGCGGAGTGCTGGTAGGCCGAGTAGGTCAGATAGCCGTTGTCGCCGCCCTGGAAGTACGTGGTGTCGTCGGCGGGGGCGATCGGGAGGCCGGTGCGCAGACGTTCCACCAGGTCGGGGTTGGCGATGAAGGCGCGCCCGAAGCTGATGAGGTCGGCTCCCAGATTGAGCCAGTGATCCGCGTCGGCGTGGCCGGTCTGCTTGGGGCCCATCGGCAGGACCGGGTTCATCACAAGGGTGCCGGGCCAGGTCCGGCGCAGTCCGAGAAGTGTCTCTTCCTCGGTCGTGGCCTCGAGGTGGACGTAGGCCAGGCGCAGCCGCGACAGTTCGGTCAGGAGCGCGGTGTAGAGCTCGGGGACGTCGGTCTCCTCGATGCCCCAGAAGGGGCCACCGGGGGAGAGGCGGATTCCGGTCCGCTCCGCGCCGATGGCTTCGGCGGTCGCGGTGACCGCCTCGACGGCGAACCGGATCCGGTTGGTCACGGAGCCGCCGTAACGGTCCGTGCGCAGGTTGGCGTTGGGGGAGAGGAACTGCGAGATCAGGTAGCCGTTGGCGCCGTGGAGTTCCACACCGTCGAAGCCGGCGTCCACGGCCCGGCGCGCGGCGTCCGCGTACGACCGGACGTGCTCGGGCACCTCGGCCGTGTCCAGGGCACGCGGGGTCGGTGCCGGCTGCGGTCCGGTGGGGGTGAAGACCTCGCCGACGGCCGCCACGGCCGAGGGGCCGACGGGTTGCATTCCGGTGGTGTCGGGGTGCGAGACGCGTCCGCCGTGCATGATCTGGGCGAAGATCCGGCCGCCGTTGGTGTGCACCGCGTCGGTCACCATGCGCCACGCGGTCACCTGATCGTCGGTGTGCAGGCCCGGAGTGCCCGGGTTGGACTGGCCGATCAGGCTTGGCTGCACCCCTTCGGTGACGATCAGGCCGGCCGTGGCCCGCTGGGCGTAGTAGCGCGCCATCGAGGGCGTCGCGAGACCGCCGGCGGCGGCCCGGACCCGGGTCATCGGGGCCATCACCACTCGGTTGGGCAGCGCCAGTTCGCCGAGCCGGTAGCCGGTGAAAAGGGTCGTCACGTCATGTCTCCTTGGTCTGTCCCGCGTGCTGCGTCGTGCCCTGGTCGGGCACACGGTTACGCTAGAACCTGACATTGACGTCAGAGGCAAGGGTTGTGCCCCAGATCACAGCAGGGAGGGCGGCATGCGAATCGGCGACCTCGCGGCACGGGCCGGAGTGAGCGTCCGGTCCCTGCGCTACTACGAGGAACAGGGCCTGCTCACGAGCACTCGCAGCGCCAGTGGACAGCGGCACTACACGGAGGAGCACGTCGGGCGGGTCACCTTCCTCCAGCGGATGTACGCGGCAGGTCTGTCCAGCCGGACCATCGCCGAACTCCTGCCCTGTGTCGACTCACCCAGCGAGGCCACGTCCGACGCCGCGCTGGAACGGATGGCCGAGGAACGTGACCGGCTCTCCGCGCACATCGAGGAACTTGTCCGCACTCGGGACGCGCTCGACGTACTGATGGCCACGAACCGGGCCCACCGCAAGAGCCTGAGGCCGACCGCGACACGCTGACCTCTCGGGTTCGGGCCGTCGCCGAGGTGTTCGGCGGTGCCTCGGGCGAACGGTCGCCGTATGGCGTTGCCCCGGCCGCAGAACCCGGGGCGCGCATCTCCCCGCAGGAAGCATTCCTGTCCACGTGGTCCTGTGACCCCGCGCTGGGTCGGCGAAAGCGGTGGCTGGATCGCGTTGCTCACGTGTAACGGGTGCCGGCCGGCACCCGATGAGGCCCGCGTCGCATCAGCCGCAGGTGGAGCTCAGGCACTGGTCTGTGCGGATTCGATCGTTGGGCGGGGCTTCCGCCCCGTGGATGCCGCCTGCTCACGGGGAAGGAAGCTGATGATCAAAGTTGCTCGGTTGCTGGGGGCCGTTGTGCTGGCCGGGGCTTTCACGGTCGGCGGCGGTGCGGTCGCCTCGGCCGGCAAGCAGTCGCCTGCCGGTGCGGACGCCTGGTCCGATTGCCCGTCCGCCACGTGGTGCATGTGGGACGACAACAACGCGGTCGGCGACATCTACTCCGACTCGAACGAGCCGAGGTTCAACCCGTATCTGACGGAGTACGGGTGGAACGACCGGGCCAACTCCGTCGCGAACCACTCCAGCCGGAACATCTGCGTCTACTGGGACAGGGACTACGGCGGGAACTACGTGCGCATCGCCCCTGGCGGCCATGTCAACCTCCCTGTCTCCTGGCGCAACAAGGTGAGTTCGTACCGTCAGTTGCCGTCCGGTGTGAGTAGCTGCGTCTACGACTGACCGCACTCAGGGACTCGCGAGAGGACGGCGTCGTCGTAGCGGGGCAACTTCACCTTGCTCACTGCGGCGACGCCAAGGGGCGCGACGGCGATCTCCGTATGCGTCAAGCGGCTGTCCTTCAGCCCTTCACCGCCCCGGAAGTGAGGCCTTGGACGATGTGGCGGCTGGCGAAGGCGAACAGGAGCATGGTGGGCAGGATGGTGAGCACGGCCGCCGCGGACATCGAGCCCCAGTCGATGTTGAAGCTGGAGATGAAGCCGTTCAGGGCCGTGGGGACGGTCTTGTTGCTGTCGCTGTTCATGAGCGTCACCGACAGGAAGAGCTCGTTCCAGCAGTTGACGAAGTTGAAGATGAACGCGGCGACGATGCCCGGGCGCATCACCGGCAACAGGACCCGGAACAGCGCCGAGAACCGCGAGAGGCCGTCGATCATGGCGGCCTCCTCCAGGGCGTCCGGGATGTTCTCGAAGAAGCCGCGCAGCATCACCGTGCAGAACGGGATGCACACCGCGATGTAGACGAGGATCAGGCCGAGGCGGTTGTCGACCAGCCGCAGGTCGGTCATCAGCAGGTACAGCGGTCCCAGCGCGATGAACGACGGGATCATCTGGGTGACCAGCGCGGCCATCAGCAGAGCGGACTTCGTGCGGAACTCGAAGCGGGCCAGCACATACGCCGAGAGCATCGAGATCGCCGTGGCGGTCGCCCCGGCCACGGTGGACACGATGAGGCTGTTGGTGAGATAGGTCCCGAAGTCGGCCGTGCCGAACAGGCCGCTGTAGTTCTCCAGGGAGAACCGCTCGGGCCAGTAGGCGAGCGGGAACTGGAAGATGTCGCCGGGCGCCTTGAGCGAGGTGACGGTGATCCAGTAGAGGGGGAAGACGGTGAAGAGCAGCCACACGCCGAGGAAGGCGAACTTGACGGCCCGGCCGGCCGTGGACTCCTTGCCGATCACTGCCTCACTCCTTTCTTCTCGCGCGTGGCCATGAGGAAGAACACCGCGAACACCAGCAGCGCGGCCACCACGAGGAGGCCGAGCGCGGAGGCTCTGCCGTAGTCGCCCTGCTGAGTGATCTTGATCATCCAGGTGGTCACGATGTGCGTCTCGTTGTTCGGCCCGCCACCGGTCATGCCGAAGATCAGGTCGGGGAAGTTGAAGATCCAGATCACCCGCAGCAGAACGGTGAGGGCCAGCGTGGTGCGGATGTACGGGATGGTGATCTGGAAGAGCGTGCGGGCCTTGCCCGCGCCGTCCAGCGCCGCCGCCTCGTAGAGCTCGTCGGGGATCGACTGGAGCGCGGCCAGGATCATGATCGCGAAGAAGGTGACGCCGTACCAGACATTGGCGATGAGCACGGCCACCATCGCCGTCTTCGGATCCGCCAGCCAGGCGATCGGCTCGTCGATCAGACCGGCCTTCTGGAGCAGGTCGTTGACGACGCCGAACTCGCTGTTGAACAGCCAGCGGAACAGGATGCCGATGAGGAAACCGGAGATCGCCCAGGGGAAGAAGATCAGTGCCTGGTAGAGGCCGCGGAAGCGGAAGTGGCGGCGCAGCCACAGCGCGAGCGCGAAGCCGATGACCAGTTGGGGCACGATCGAACCGAACACCCAGATCGCGCTGTTACCGAGGACGGTGCCCCAGACCGGGTCGGCGAAGACGTCGCTGAAGTTCTTCAGCCCGACCCAGGAGGTGTCGGTCAAGTCGGTCAACTTCCAGTTCCGGAAGGCCATCTGGCCGCCCGCGATCATGGGGTAGTACGTGAAGACCGCCACGAAGAGCGCGGCCGGTGCCATGAACGCGGCGATCTGAAGACCGCGCCGGGTGGTGAACTCCCGTCGCCGGCCCCCGCGGGGGAGACCCCGCCTGTGCGAGGCCTCCCCACTGCCCGGCGCCTTCGTCTTAGTCGCCGTTGTGGACGTGACGGACATGTCTACTGCTCCTGCTGCCACTTCTCGGTCCAGTACGCGTCCCAGCCCGCGACCAGCTTCTTCGGCGTCGTCTTGCCGAGGATCAGCTTCTGCACGTCGGTGTCCGCCTTCTGCTGCCACTCGGCCCACCAGGTGACACCGCGCGGCTGGGTGACGACGAGGTACTTGTCCGGCTGCTCGGTCATGGTGACGTAGCTCGACCAGGGGCCGGTCTTGTAGAAGGGGTCGCTGGTCGCGGACTTGAGGATGGGCACCAGGCTGTTCTTCTTGGTGAACGTCGTCGACGCCTCGCCCTGGGAGAGGAACTCGACCAACTTGACCGCTTCGGCCTTCTGCTTGCTGCCCTTGGCGACACCCCACCCGGCGGTGGCCAGCGGCTGCACGGTCTTGCCGCCGGGCCCGGCCACCAGCGGCGCGGTGCCCCACTGGTCCTTCGAGATGGACTTCGACTCCGAGACCGTGGCGATCACTTCGGGGTCCTGGAGCAGGAAAGCCGTGGAGCCGTTGGAGAACGCCTCGACCATCTCCGGGTAGCCCCAGGAGACGGACGACTTGGGGGAAGCCTGCTTGAAGAGCTTGAGGTAGTTCTCCATGGCGTCTTCCGCCTCGGGGGCGGAGAAGATCGTACGGCCGTCCTTGAGCTTGAAGCCGTTCGCCGGGTCGACCTGGTCGGCGAGGTAGGCCTCGATGGCGGCGGTGGCGTTGCTGTTGGAGTTGGCGCCGCCGCGGAAGGCGTAGCCGTAGCGTCGCTTGGCGGGGTCGTGAATGGCGGAGGCCTGTTCCACCAGTTCCGCCCAGGTGGCCGGCGGCTTGCTGAAGCCGGCCTCCTTGATCAGGTCGGTGCGGTAGAAGAGGCTCAGACCGTAGAAGCCGTACGGGACGAAGTACGTTCTGCCCTTGGCGTCCTGTGAGGCCTTGACGGCGTTCTCCGTCATCGCCTCCCAGCCCTTCCAGCCGCCGAGGTCCTTCTTCATGTCGTAGAGCCAGCCGTTGTTCGACCAGGGCCCGACGGTGATGTCCCGGACCTCCAGGACGTCCACGCCGCTGCCGGACTGGAGCATCTGCTGGAGCTTCTGGTCGGCCTGCTCGGTGGGCGGGGAGACCAGGTTGACCTTGACCTTGGGGTTCTGCTGCTCGAAGTCGGCTATGAGGTCTTTGAGCAGGTCGGTGCGGGTCGGGTTCGTCAGGCTCTCGACCATGTTGAGGGTGACTGTTCCGTCGGCACCGGGGCTCATGGTGGAACAGCCGGTCAGGACCATCGCGGCGGCGGTGCCGAGCGCGAGGGCTGCCGTCCTTCTTCTCATTGTGCTGACCTCTTCCTTCAGTTTTCTCGTGCCCACTGGCCGAGGACGGGGACGCATTCCTCGGCGAAGTACTCGTAGTCGGCGGCGGTGTTGTAGACGTGGGCGGACAGGCGCATGTAGCCCATGCCGTCGAAGCTGGTGAAGGCCGCCTCCACGCCCAGTTCGAGGGCCACCCGGTCGCGCAGTGCGTCGGCCTCGACGCGGTCGGCGGCGAGTCCGTCCGGGAGGCGGACCAGGCGCATGCCGGGAACGGGCATGCCGACGTCGACCGCGCTGTCCGCGCCGGTCAGTTCGGCGACTGCGGTGCCGATGACGCGGGCGCCGTAGTCGGCGAGTTCATCCATGTAGCGGCGGGCGGCGGGCCAGCCCCAGGTGCGCTCGACGAAGGCGAGGGACGTCGGTGCGGCAAGGTAGGCGGTGGCGTCGATGGTGCCCTGCTGGTCGAAGCGGTCCGGGTAGGGATCGGCCGCGGCCCAGGAGTCGATGAGGGGGTAGAGCCGCTCGCGCAGCGGGCCGCGCGCGACCAGAGCAGCCGTGCCGCGCGGGGCGCAGCCCCACTTGTGCAGGTTGCCGGTCCAGACGTCGTAGGTCGCGTCGGCGAGCGGCGCGTCGAGCAGGCCGGGCGCGTGCGCGCCGTCGACGAGGACGGGGATGCCGCGCCGGCGGGCCTCCGCCCCGATGCGTTCCACCGGGAGCCGGCGCGCGGTCGCCGAAGTGATCTGGTCGACGACGACGAGCTCGGTGGCGTCACCGAGTTCGGCGGCCACGGCCTCGTACGCCTGGTCCTCGTCCGCGTCCAGCGGCACCCGGGCGGTACGGATCCGGCCGCCCCAGCGCCGCGCCAGCCGCTCGGCGCCCATCGTCACGGCCCCGTAGCCGTGGTCGGTGACGACGATCTCCCCGCCGGGACGCAGGGTGAGGGCGGCGTAGACGACACTCGCGCCGGCGCTGGCGTTCGGCACCAGGGCGAGGTCGCCGGCGCTTACGCGCAGGAAGTCGGCGAGTTCGACTCGGGTGGCGGCGAGCCGCTGGGGGAGCGCCGGGAACCACACGACGGGTGAGCGTTCCATCTCCACGCGCAGCAGTTCCTGCCGTTCCTGAGCCACCAGCGGAACCGCCCCGAAGGAGCCGTGGTTCAGGTGCTTGAGGGCAGGATCCAGCGACCACGCCCGGTCGGCGGGCCGGCCGTCGGCCAGCAGCAGAGGGCGCGGCGCGGTGGTCACCTCGGTCTCGCTCACAGGACTCCACATCTGGGCAGGGCGGGTCCACGGAAGATCGGAATCCGCCGGACATGTTTGATGACTCGGCATCCTGCACTACCTTTCTCGGCGGAAACAAGGGTCGTACAGTGAAAGTCATCAGATGACTTACGTGTGGCACGCATCCGACACATCTGAGGCTCGCTACAGTGCTCCGAAGGGACGGCGGCGTGATCGCCGGACCGTAAGGGGAGGAAGAGGGGACGGATGTCCGCAGTCGAGAAGGCGTTCCACGGCCTACGGCACATGATCGGGACGGGGCGCCTCGGTCCGGGCGAGCGCATTCCGCCCGAGGGTGACCTGTGTGAGGAGCTGGGTGTCTCGCGAGGGTCGCTGCGCGAGGCCGTACGGATGCTCGCCGCCCTGGGCGTCATCGAGCCGCGGCACGGGTCGGGCACGTATGTCTCACAACTGAGGCCCGAGGATGTGATCGGCAGCCTCTCCCTGACCCTCGAACTCCTCCCGCTGTCCGGCCTGTTGGAGGTCTACGAGATCCGGCGGGTCCTGGAGGCCCATGTGGCGGCACAGGCGGCGGCGCGCTGCACACCGGAGACGGTGCGGACGCTCTTCTCCCTCATCGAGGACATGGAGGCCACGAGCGACCCCACCAAGGCCTCCGAACTCGACCACCGCTTCCACGCGGAGATCGCCCGCACAGGCGGCAACCCCACCCTCGCCACCCTCCTGGCGGTCTTTCGTGCCCGCTCCCGCAAGTACCAGGTCTTCACCCTGCCCGAGGGACCTGACCTGCGCAGGAAGAGCGACGAGGACCACCGCGTGCTGGCCACCGCCATCGCCGACCGCGACCCCGTCGCCGCGGCCGGGGCGGCACAGGCGCATGTCGCGCAGACGGAGCGGTGGCTGCGTGCGTTCATGCCGCCGGTGGAGGAGGCCGAGGGGACGAACTGACGCCGGTCGCCTTGCCTCGGAGCCCGGCCCGGCGACCCGAGTTCGGGCCACGTCGGCAGGGCGAGGTCGCCTGTATGCCGAGCGCCGTGCAGAGCGGCGCAGACGGGGTACGCGGCGGGAAGGGACTACGAGCGGAGGGTCGCGATGTTCGAGGCCGGAGACATCCGAGAGTGGCGAGGCCACGATGTGGTCGATGCGAACGCACACAAGATCGGCAAGCTGGAGTCGATCTATGTGGACACCGCAACCGATGCGCCGTCCTTCGCAACCGTCACGGTCGGCATGCCGACCCGGCACCGCTTGGTGTTCGTTCCGCTCGACGGGGCGCTGGTCGGCCCGGGGTACCTCAAGGTCACGTACCCGAAACGCCAGGTCAAGGGTGCACCGTACATCGACGTCGACGGCATCCTGCCGGCCGGGGACGAAGAAGCGATCTTCGCTCACTACGACCTGACCTACCGGCCCGGCGCGGAGGGCGAGCGGCGGCTGGCGCGCCGCTGACGGCAACCACGATCCGGGAGGCCGCCATGGCACTGTTCCTGTTCCTGCTCCTTGTGGCCATCGTGCTCGGTTTCATCGGAGTACTCGCCGAAGGACTGCTCTACCTGCTGATCATCGGGGTCCTCGTGGCGATCTTCGACCTCGTCTATGTCGGCATGAAGCTCCGGCGCAGCGGCAGGCGTCCGGTTCGATAGGGCACGTCGCACGCTCCTCGCGCACGACGGCGCCGAGCCATGATGTGTCGCACCTGTAGACCGCTGACCCCGTCCGCATGACACTGACCCCACCGGCAAGCGCTTTCGATCAAGGATCGGCCCACCGAACGCCGAGGTGAAATCCTCGCGTCGCGCGTACGCAGAACGCCTTGTCAGCCTAGATGTCGGCTGTATAACGTTGTAAAAGTCAAGCACCGTGACTCGGCGCCAGGCTCACGGTGACGATGCCGTACCCGCACCGACCGCCCGAGTCGGGCCGCTTCGAAAGGGAATGCCGTGCGGGTCAGCCTCAAGGACGTCGCCGCCCACGCGGGGGTCTCCATAAAGACCGTCTCCAACGTGGTGAACAACTACCAGCACGTCACCCCCGCCATGCGCGAGCGCGTCCAGCGGTCCATCGACGCGCTCGGCTACCGGCCCAATCTGGCCGCCCGGCACCTGCGCAAAGGGCGCACGGGCATGATCGCGCTGGCCCTGCCCGAACTCGGCAACCCCTACTTCGCCGAACTCGCCGCCGCCGTCATCGATGCCGCCGCCGCCCACGACTACATCGTCCTGCTGGACCACACCGGCGGACGCCGTGAACAGGAGCTCCTGGTCAGCCAGGGCTTCCGCGCCCGTGTCATCGACGGACTCATCCTCAGCCCCATCGAGCTGGAGACCGACGACCTGCGCGACCGGGCGGAGAACGTTCCGCTGGTGCTGCTCGGCGAGCGGGACTACGACCTGCCGTACGACCACATCGCCATCGACAACGTCGCCGCGGCCCGCGCCGCCGTCCGGCACCTGGTCGGCCTCGGACGCCGGGAGGTGGCGTTCATCGGCGACCGACGCGGCCGCAGCGAGCCGGCGCAACTGCGTGTGCGCGGCTGGCGCGAGGAACTGTCAGCCGCCGGACTCCCGGCCGACGACGGGCTCGTGGCCGCCACCGACGGCTGGGGGCACGCGGACGGCGCCGCGGCCATGAACCGCATCCTCGATTCCGGACGTCGCCCCGACGCGATCTTCGCGTACAACGACCCGATGGCCATCGGCGCGATGCGCGTCCTGCACGAGCGCGGACTGCGGGTCCCCGAGGACATCGCGGTCGTCGGCTTCGACGATGTGGTCGAGGGGCACTTCGGTGCGGTGACGCTCACCTCCATGTCGCCGGACAAGGAGGCCATCGGCCGGCTCGCCGTGGAGTCGGTGCTCGCCCGGCTGGGCGGTGAGGCTCCCGAACCCCGCCGTGTCTGGGCGGACTACCGCCTGGTCGAGCGGGAGAGCACCCTCGGGCGCGGGGCCGCGAAGGACAGGTCCCAAGTCTGAGCCGCACCTAGGCAAGTGCGCCGCGAACCCCGTCAGTTGATCGACAGATCGTCCCCGGCCTCGCCGACAGCTCCTGCTACAGCTTCGAGTCGCGCAACTACCCCGGCGAGTACCTGCGCCACCGCGAGTTCCGCGTGTACAAGGAGTCCGGCAGCGGCGACCTGTACCGGGCGGACGCCACCTTCTGCCCCATCAGGGGCGCTAACGGGGGAGTGCGGCTCTCCGCCTCCAACTACCCGGAGCAGTACCTGCGCCACTACAACGCCGAGTTGTGGCTGGCCACGCCCGGCGGCACCCACACCTGGGACAACCCCCCTCTCCTCACGGAGGACACCCCGTGGACCGTGGAGGCCCCGTGGGCGCCGTGACCGGGGGATAGCAGAACCGAGTGGGCCCCGGCGGAGGAGTGCCTCCCCGCCGGGGCCGTGCGCCGCCGCTTCCGCTACGGCCTCTCCTGCGTGTGGAGCGCGCTCACCTCCTCGGCGGTGAGCGCCTTGTCGTAGGCGCGGACCTCGTCGACCGCGCCGTTCCAGAAGTCGGTGTCGCTGCCGCCCCATTGCGCTCGGCCGACGGCCAGGGCACCGGTGCTGGGGTAGGCCGCGCCGCCGGTGGCCGTCGCCGCCGGCTTTCCGTCGACGTACAGCTCGATCGTGTTGTCCGCGCTGTCGCGGACGCCGACCAGGTGGTACCAGCGGCCCTTCTCCGGAGTGGTCACCAGGCGGGCACGGTTCCCGCCCGGAGTGCTGAAGGCGAACGCGCCCTGGCCGTACTGGAGGTAGAACGGGCTGGCCTGGCGTCGGGTGTCCTGGCTGACCGCGGTGGCGTAGTTGCCGGGGAGCTCGTCCAGCCGGACCCACGCCGACACCGAGTAGCTTCCGGTGGTGTCGAGCACCGGCCCGTCGGTCTCGGCGTACTGGCCGTTGCCGTCGAACTTCAGCGCGCTGCCGCTGACTCCGGGCGTCCAGGTGGTGCCCGTGGCGAGCGTCAAGGGCTTGGCGTTCGGGCCGTCGTCCCTCGCGGTGGTACCGGTGCCCTCGTCGAGCGTCCAGTGCCCGCCGCCCTTGAGCGGCTGCCGGTCGCCCGCGGCGGCACCGGCGGCGATGACCTTGCGGTTGACCTCACGGACCCGGACCGGGTCGACCTTGATCTCCCGACGGTCGTACGTGTACAGGCCGTTGAGCTCGTTCTCCAGGTCGGAGATCTGGGTGTAGATCGAACCGGACAGCTCGGCTCCGGCCTGGTCGAGATAGAACTTCTCGGTGTTCTCGACATACTTGCGGGTCAGCGCCTCCTTGTCGTTGACACCGCTGTAGATCACCGTCGGGGCGCCCGGCCACATGTGCCCCGGGGTGCGCAGGGTGAAGCCGCCGTGTTCACCGTCCATCGCGGCCCGCTTGTCATCGGGGAACGGTGGGTCCTCGTTGTTGTAGTCGTGGTGGTCGATGATGTCGCCCTTGCCCGAATCTCCCTTGGAGTTGCAGCAGTTGACCCCGCTGTGGGCGTTGACGACACGGGACGGGTCGGCCGCCTTCACGGACTCGGCGATCTTGCCGGTCTCCGTGCGGTCCCACTCGCCCCAGCCCTCGTTGAAGACGATCCAGCCGATCACGGAGGGCGCGTTGTGGTGCTCCCGCATCATCTCCCGGCCCTGGTCGACGAACGCGCGCCGCCCGGTCTCGTTCGTGAGGTTGCCGGAGACGAAGTCCTGCCAGACCAGCAGGCCGAGCCGGTCTGCGTGGTAGAACCAGCGCGCGGGTTCCACCTTGATGTGCTTGCGCACGGCGTTGAAGCCGAGTTCCTTGTGCGCCTTGAGGTCGAATGCGAGGGCTTCGTCGCTCGGTGCGGTGTACAGGCCGTCGGGCCAGAAGCCCTGGTCGAGAGTGGCGAGGGAGAAGACCGGCTTGCCGTTGAGCACCAGTTTCCGGAATCCGCCGACCTTCGCGATGCCTATCTCGCGCATACCGAAGTAGCTGCCGACCCTGTCGGTCGATCTGCCGTCGGTGAGCTTGACGTCGAGGTCGTACAGGTAGGGGTCGTCCGGGCTCCACAGGTGCTGGTTCGCCACCGGCAGCCGTAGCTCCTTGTTCGCAGGCCCGCTTACCTTGCCGACGACCTTGCCGCGCTTGTCGCGGGCGACCGCCTCGACCCGGGCTCCGGCGGATGCCTTGGCCGACTCCACCCTCACCGCGAGGCTGCTCGTGTCGATGTCGGGCGTGGCGACAACGTTATCGACAGCCGCGTCAGCGACCGGCTCCATCCAGACGGTCTGCCAGATGCCGGACGACTGGGTGTAGAAGATGCCGCCCGGGTTGGTGGACTGCTTGCCCATCGGCTGGTCGGCGCCCCCGGTGTCGGTGACCGCGACGACGACCTCCTGCGGCCCGGATCCCTTGAGCGCGTCGGTGATGTCGGCGCTGAATGCGTCGTAGCCGCCGGTGTGTTCGGCGACCTTCGTGCCGTTGACGAAGACGCGGGCCTGGTAGTCCACGGCGCCGAAGTTGAGCTTCAGCCGGTTGCCCTTGCCGACCTGCCAGTCATTGGGGACGTTCACCAGCTTGCGGTAGAACATGTGGTCCTCGTGCCGCTCAAGGCCGGAGAGCTGGGACTCCACCGGGAACGGCACGACGATCTTCTCGTCGAGGTCCTTGCCGTACACCGGCTGCTCGCCCGGCTCGGCACCGCTGAACTGCCAAGGCCCGTTGAGGTTCTTCCACTTGGAGCGCACCTGCTGCGGGCGCGGGTACTCCGGCAGCGGGTTCTTCTTGTCGACCTTGTCGCCCCACCTGGTGGTGAGCCGGTGGGTGGAGGCGTTGTCGGCGTAGCGGATGACCTTCGGAACGGTCTCGCCGCCGGACGTGAGGCCGCCTTCGCCGTCGTAGGTGACCCGCACCTGCTGGTTCTTCTGGATGGGTTCGGCGAGTGTCACGAGCAGGGAGTTGCGGTCCCCGGGAGCGACGGTGACCGACTTCAGGGGCATGGCCGTGGTGTCGGCCTCGACCTTGAGGTGATCCTTGACCGTCTGCAGGTCGCCCACCCTGCCCTCGAACCGGGCCCGCAGCCGCCGTCCGTCCGCGGCCACGGACAGCTCCACCGGGTACACCTCGAAACCCTCGGGCGGAGTGAACGCCGACATCGGCACGAGCTGCTTGGACAGACCTGGCCCGGCCCAGCGCAGGAACATGTTGGCGCCACCGAAGTCCTGGAACATCTCCAGACGGAAGTCGTGCTTCTCGCCGGCGGTCAGCCGGATCGCGGCGCTGGTCTGTTCCCTGTCCCAGTCCGGCTCCCAGTGGTCGATGACCGGCTTGCCGTCGATGTAGAGCCGGAAGCCGTTGTCACCGATGGCGTAGAAGGTGTAGTCGCCGGTGGCCGGTGCCTCGATCTGACCCGTCCAACGGGCGGTGGTGTGCTCGGTCTTGCCGGTCAGCTCCTGGAAGGTGCTGGTCAGGCCGGAGAAGTTGATCTGTGGATCGAGCAGCGTGCCACCGAGTTCGGCGAAGTCCCGTGCGCCCGGCGCCGACATGCTGAAGTACTCGCCCTTCAGGCCGTGCACCTCGACGTCGGCTGCTTCGGTGGAGGGCACCGAGGCGCTGCCGGTCGGCTCCGCTGCCGACGCGGTGGCGGCCAGACCGGTCGGGAGCACAACGAGAGCGGCCGTGGCCAGCAGCGCCCACAGTCTGGCCCGTGGGCGGATGTGTTGTCTTGTCATCGAACCTTCCTCGCGTGGAGGCCGCGGACCGGGACCGGTCATCTGGAAAGACCAGGCCCACAGGAATGACGGAAGACCGGCACGGACGCGGTCGGGGCGGCTCTTTCAACGTTGGAAATCCTGCGACAGCCGAAATGACAGCACGACCCTCGACCGCTGTCCAGACCTCGCGCACCACTGTGCCGGTCACCCTCACCAGGCGTCTGCGGTAGGCGACTTGGGGCACTCGACCCTCCAGGGCGTTGACATGCTCGCGACTCGCATCAATGCTGCTGGAGAGCTGTTCCATCGATGGAAAGCGGGACGTCGAGGTGACCATGAGACTTCCTCGCCGCATCACCGGCGCCGCGGCCATGCTGCTGGCCGGCGTCCTCGCCGCCGTGCTGTCCCTGACGTCCGCCGACCCGGCCCTGGCGGGTCAGACGAGTCTGCGGGCCGCGGATCCGAGCGTGCTGCGAGTCGGCAGCACTTACGTCTCGGTGCAGTCGGCCGGTGGCGGCATCTTCGTGCGGCAGGCTCCGTCGACGGACGCCCTGGCGACGGCGCCCGCCCGGCAGGTCTGGTCCGACAGCCGAAACCTCGGTGAGGTCTGGGCTCCTGAGATCGTGCGGGACGGCGGCCGTTACTACATCTACTTCTCGGCGGGCCGCGGACCGGTCCATCGCATGTACGTCATCAGCTCGGCCGGCGCCGACAGCGGATACACGGCCGAGACCGAACTGGCGCTGCCGGACGGCAAGTGGGCCATCGACGGCACCCTGTTCACCTTCAACGGACAGCGCTGGTTCGTGTGGTCCGGTTGGGCCGGCGACACCAACGTCGAGCAGAACCTCTACATCGCCCGCATGAGCAGCCCGACCACTGCGACCGGCGCCCGCCACGTCATCTCACAACCCCGGGAGAGCTGGGAGCGGGTGGTCGGCAACCCGTTCATCAACGAGGCTCCCGAGGCCATCAAGGACCCCGATGGGCAACTGCACATCGTGTACTCCGCCAACGGGAGCTGGAGCGAGCAGTACTGCCTGGCCGACCTGCGGCTGCGCGCCGGGGGCGACCCGACGTACGTGTGGGACTGGTACAAGTCCAACGGCTGCCTGTTCGGCTCCGACCGCGCCACGATGATGCCGGGTTGGGACCCGACTCTGCACGTCAACGGCCCCGGCCATCACAGCTTTGTCCTGCTCGACGGCGACATCGGCACGAGCCCACCCGCCGGGCCGAGCTTCCCGCTGATGTTCCACGCGGTGCCGAAGGGGACGCCGTACGCCTGGGAGAACCGGTACTGGTACACCGGCACGTTCTGCTGGTGGGGCAACACCACCTACAGCCGCGCCAACGTCCCCGGCGCGAACACGAACACCGGCTGGAGCCTCAAGTTCTTCGAGTAGGGAAGGGATCCGGCTCCCGGCCGTACGCGGGGTTCGTCCAGGGTGCCCGCGATGCCGAGGGGCGGAAGAAGCGGCGCGGAGAGCCGGAGCGGCCCGCGCCGCGACTGCGTCAGGGCCCTATGAATGGGCCACCACCTCGCCGGCCGTGACCTCGGGCGCGTTGGGGAGCAGAGCGGCGAGGCGGTCCTGTACGAAGCTCCTCGCCCTGTCGGTCGACTCCTCGGCGCCGGCCCGGTCCTGGAAGACACCCGTCGACACCATCACCCCGCTCCCGGCATCGACCCAGTAATAGGCCACGAAACCCTGGACCTGGCGCAGGAGCGGCACGAACTCGTCGTTCACCCGACGTCCCGCCTCAGCGGGGTCGGTCACTCCTTCGTACCGCCGAACCACTGCGTACATGGCTGCTCTCCTCATGCCTCGTGAGGTCGTGATCTGCGCAGACGGCGTACCACCGCAGCCCGTCCGGCCTGCGCGAGCCCGACGTAGATCACCGGAACGGGCCCCGGCGGTGGTCCGAACGGGCGTTGTCAGTGCGGGATGTGAGGATGCCGTGCGGGAGGCGAGGACACGTCCGAGCGCCGACCGGACCCACACCCCTAGATTCACCCCCAGGAGATGCGGTGCCCACGAAATACTCGCCTGTCGCAGAACTCAACCTGCTCAAGGAGTTCCAGGACAGGATCGGATACGAGAACTTCGCCGACGGCTTCGGGCTGACGGAGTACGGGGACATTTCCGGTCTGGTGGCGGGCTGGTCGGACGACCCCGGGTTCACCGGCCGGCTGGTCCCCTTCGCGCAGGCCACCGGCGGCGGCTCCTTCTACGCGCTCTGGCGGCTCGACGACCGGACCGACGCGGCCACCCTGCCCGTGGTCGTCTTCGGTGACGAAGGCGGGCAGCACATCGTCGCCCGGGATCTGCGGGAGCTGTTCCAACTTCTCGGTTTCGACGCGGAGATCTGCGTCGACTGGGACGAGGCCTACTACTACCGCGACGAGGACGAGCAGCACAGTGAAGGCCACGCCGAGTACGCGGCCTGGCTCGACCAGCACTTCGGACTGCCCGTGGCGAAGGATCCGGCGGCCGTGATCGCGGCGGCGCAGGCGGAGCTCGGACAGCGGTTCGCGAACTGGGCCCGGCTCTTTCTCGCCTGATCCGCGTGCTACCTCCTGCCGAAGGGTGCGGTGATCAGGATGCCCCTGACCGAGAGCCCGCAGGCAGCACCCCGCTGCCACCCTCCGTGCTTTCGCGCAGTACCAGGCGATGCGTCACCACGAGGTCCTGAGGTGACCGCACACCGGTCGAGGAGGCGTCCGCCGCGGTGGATCCCGTGGCCTCGTCCATCCGGCGCTGCAGGAGTTCGACGGCGACCTGGGCGACCGCGGCCTTGTCGGGGGCCACGGTGCTCAGAGTGGGGACGCTGAAGCGTCCGGCCTCGACGTCGTCGAAGCCGACCACGGCGACCTCGTCGGGAACCCGGATGCCGTGCTCGTGCAGTGCGCGCAGCGCGCCCAGCGCCAGTTGGTCGTTGAGGCACAGCAGCGCGTCGGGGCGGGCGCCCTCGCTCAGTGCGCGTGCCACGGCCTCGGCGCCGTCGGGCATCCGGAAGGAGGCGACGGGCAGAAGGGCGGCCGGGTCGTAGGCGATGCCCGCTTCCGCCAGCGCGGCACGGTAGCCGCGGGTGCGGGCCTCGGCCGTGCCCAGGCCCGCGTCGTCGCGTCCGCCGATGACCAGGATGGAGCGGCGGCCGAGGCCCAGCAGGTGCTCGGTCGCTTCCCGTGCGGCCTTCTCATTGTCGATGGCGACGTGGTCGGCACCTTCCTGCAGCAGCTCGCCGATCAGCACGGTGGGCGGAGCATCCGCACGGTCGCCCAGGTCGTCCGGGGTGAGGGCGAGCGGACTGAGGATGACTCCGTCGACGAAGCTGGAGCCGAACCCGGTGAGCGCCGCCAGCTCGTGCTCGCGATCCGCGCCGGTCTGGTGGATCAGCACCGTCAGGGAGCGCCGCTCGGCCTCGCGAATGACATGCCGGGCGAGCTCGGCGAAGTACGGGACGTCCAGTTCGGGGACGACGAGAGCGATGATGCCGGTGCGTCCCTGGCGCAGATGGCGACCGGCGAGGTTCACCTTGTAGCCGAGTACCTCGATGGCATCGCGGACCACGCGCCTGGTCCGGTCGGACACGTGGACGTAGTCGTTGATGACGTTGGACACCGTCTTCTCCGACACGCCTGCGAGCCGCGCGACGTCCTTGATCCTTGGTCGTGCCACCGGAACCTCCCCGCCCCTCAGCGCTGCTGAGTTTATGTCCCGGAAGAGACCGGTGACGGCGGTGACCTGCAGAGATGAGTGACTGATGGCTGTTGACCTGCGCGAACGACCTTTCACTGGCTGCGGATGCCCTTTCGGCTCTATACGCCAAAGCGAGCTACCTTCGATCTTGCGTGACGGTCTGTCGACGGAGTCGGCAGGGCGTTTTGCAATGGCCGGTAGGTGAGGGGCAGGCCGGTGGCCCGGCTGACGTGTCGGGTGGGCGCCGGGTTCCACTGCTCCGGGTCGGTGGTGCTGCTCGTTGGGACGGGGAGTCTGCTGGTCAGCCGGGGTTCGGGAGTTGGGCGAGCCGGTCGAGAGCGGCGGTGATGTGGCTGTTCCAGGGCCAGTGACGGGCGAGGCGGAGAATCCGCCGACGTCCGGTGGTGGCGAGTTGTCCGGCAGTGGTGAACAGGCGGAGCCGCAGGCGGCGGGCTCCCAGCATCTGGCCTTCCCGGTCAGCGCGAGCATCGGCATCCAGGCCAGGAGGTCCAGCGCGATGTGCACGACCTCGAGCCAGACCTGGTTCTGGTCGGTGTGGTGCAGGGGGAGGTTGCGCAGGCCGGTGTTCCGGGCGGCCCGGATCCGGTCCTCGGCCCTGGCCCGCAGCCGGTGACGGAGTTCGAGTTCGGCGATCGGCAGCCCGGTGGTGTTGGTGGCAAAGCAGGTCAGCCGCATGCCATCCGCGTCCGTGATCCTCAACTGTGCTCCTGGACGCGGCCGTTCCTTCCGGGCGATCAGCCGGATGCCCTTCGGTCAGCCGTCCAGGACGTCACCGGCGAGTTCGGCGACCCAGGCCCCGTCGCGGATCTCGCCGTCCGATTCGATGGCAGGAGTCCAGGCCGATGCCGGGACTTTCAGCACGTGCTGGTGGATCGCGTCGGTGATCACCATGCCGACCGAGTAGGACAGCCATCGTCCGCGCTGGGCGAGCCAGGCGACGAAGTCATGGGTGCCGCCGCCGGAGTCGGTGCGGATCAGGGTCTGCCGCCCGCGCCGGTACTTCTTCGGCAACTGGGCCAGGGCCTGGCGGGCCGTGGTGATGTGGTCGGCAGAGGTGTTCGAGCCTGCGTTGCCCGGTCTGAGCAGGGCCGCCATGGGTTCCCCGGTGCCGCCCGGGCCGTGGTCGACGAACCCCATCAGCGGGTGGTGGCCGTAGGTCCGCTTCCAGGCCGGGGCGGCGTCCTCCTTGTCGGAATGGGCAATCACCAGCACTCCGTCCAGGTCGACGGTCACCATTCCGCTGGCATCAAGGGCTCTCTCATCGGCCAACCACCAGACGTGTTCGCGAACTTCGGCCCGGGCGGTGCGGATCGCTCTCAGCACCGTGTCGCCGCAGGCGGCGAGAGTGTCGACCAAGCGGGAGACCGTCGGGTCGGATGCCACGGGGCCGAAGACGGCCGGCTCGGCCCGCAGCATGCCGACATCCGCCAGGCAATCCCCGCCCAACGCGACCGCCGGCGCAGGGTCCAGGAGGATCTTCCCGGGATCGTGGACCGCCCGTGGCTTCCGCCAGGGCGCCAGTGCCGCGGATATCGCCCGGTCAAGACCGGTCTTGCGGACCGTCTCCACCAACAGGACCGCACCGGCCTGCGAGACCACCTGCCGGCCGTCACCCTGGACACGGACATGTGGGTAGGACGCGATGGGCTCTCTCACCTGGAAAGTGCTCTTTTCCTCGCAGCCAACAGGATCCTCAGCAAGTCCTATCGTTGCAGGTCAAGAGTATTTTCCGTGTTTCTGGTCAACTCTTGGACAGCCCACCTCGGAAAGCGTGGGGGTTAGGAAACGCCCTTGCGCAACGACGCGATGAGGCGGTCAAGGTCCCCGCGTGCCGTGTACGTACGGATCGGGTCGATGTAGTCGCGTGACTCGATGATCTGACCGTCCCGCACACGCATCACGAAGATGCAGGGCACCTTGGCCATGGAGTCGTCCGGCAACGTGAACTCGTAGGCGAACTCGGCGACGATCACTTCAGGATCGGCGGTCTCGTGAACGACGACATCGACGACACTCCTCTTCGGCAAGGACTCCCGAACTTCCGGCGGTACCGTGAAGTGCTCCCGGAGCGCACGCCGACTCGTCAACGGCTCGGACTCCGGCGTCGCCATCGGATGCCGGACATCGGTGACCTCGCCATACAGGTCAGGCAACTCGCTTAAGTTCCCGTCGGCGACCCCATGAACAAGCCGGAGAAATACCTCGCGCGGACTCAGACTCACAAGACCCCCTAATACGCACAGGCAGCTAACGATCATTATCGCCTGATGCGGGCCGGTACTGCGGACTGTCTCGACCAGCAGCACCCCACCCGTCCGACCCCACCGTGGCGCTGGACGCGGACATGCGGATATGGGTCAGTACTCTTCACCTGAGAAGTGCTCCTTCGGCAGCAACGGCCAGGACCTTCCACAGGTCTCATCGTTGCAGGTCAGGAGCACTTCTCGCGTCTCTGAGCAAGCGGTAGACGGCACTGCTCATGAAAGCCCGAGGCTAGTCGAACGCCTCCGTTGTCGACGAGGGTGCTGGAACCTTGGTGTGAGACCGTAGACGACCAGGGCCGTACCGTCGTTGACCAGGCTCTCCGCCCGCAGGATGGTGACCTGACGGCGTGGCAGGGCGCGGGCCAGGACACCGACCGCCGTCGCGTCCGTGGGCGCCATGGCCGCGCCGAGCACCCACGCCGGCCCCCACGGCGGCCCGAGGGCGTGCCCGTTGCCGCGACGGCCCAGGCGGTGAGGGTGACGAGTACGGTGCTCAGCTGCAGGATGCCGCGCAGGTTGGTGCGGATCTCCCGCAGGGAGGTGGTCAGGCTCTCCCAGTACAGCAGCACCGGCAGGAACAGCAACAGGACGACTTCCGGCGGCAGTTGCGCGTTCCGTACGGCCGGGACGAACCCCAGGAGCACACCCGTCACGAGCAGGACGACGGGCGGCGCGATGCCGAGGCGCCGGCCCACGACGTTGCCCACCAGCACGGCCGCCACGCCCAGGACCACGACGAGTTCGAGACCGAGCAAGGTACTTCTCCTGGAGGGGTGAAAGAGCCGCTGTTCAGCGGGGTGCGAGCTCCAGGGTCGTGTCCCGCGAGGCCACCATCGGATCGACGTAACTCGCGCCGTAGCGGCCGTACTTGGTGCGGTAGGCGGCGTCGATGCGGTCGTTGACGCCGGGGTCGGTGACCTCGACGAGGGTGACGTCCTTGTCGACGCCGCCGGAGCGGATACGCCCCTCGCGGCTGGCCTGGGCCGCCCGGTACCAGGCGCCGGCGCTGCCGCGGAAGGAGCGGACGTAGAGGTCGTCACCGTCGCGGACGACCCAGATCGGCACGGGTGTGCGCGGCCTTCCGTCGCTGTGCGCGGGGGCCATCTGAAGTTCCTCGGCGTGCTCGATCCGGGTCAGTTCGTCGTTCGTCCAGGTCGTCATGGGCGTGCCTCCTTCACGACCGTGCGGCGGGGTGTGCCCTCGTAGGCGTGAGCGCGGCCGGCGCAGCTCACGCCCACGAGGCTCGGGTCAGGGCGTGAGGAGGGCCTTGATGGCGCGGCGCTCGTCCATCGCCTTGTAGCCCTCGGCGACCTGCTCCAGCGGCAGGGTGAGGTCGAAGACCTTGCCCGGGTTGATGTGGCCGGACAGCACGCGGTCGATCAGGTCGGGCAGGTAGCGGCGGACAGGCGCAGGGCCGCCGCGCAGGCCGACCTGGGAGAAGAACAGCTCCTGGCCGTCGACGGCCACCTCGTGCGGGACGCCGACGAAGCCGACGTTGCCGCCCGGGCGGGCGGAGTGCAGGGCCTGGCTCATGGACTGGGAGGTGCCGACGCACTCCAGGACGGAGTCGGCGCCGATGCCGCCGGTGAGGTCCTTGATGCGGGCGATGCCTTCGTCCCCGCGCTCGGTGACGATGTCGGTGGCGCCGAACTCCAGGGCGAGCTTCTGCCGGGACTCGTGCCGGGACATGGCGATGATCCGTTCCGCGCCGAGTTCCTTGGCGGCGATGACACCGCACAGTCCGACGGCTCCGTCACCGACCACCACGGCCGTCGAGCCCGGCTTGACCTCGGCGGCGAGGGCCGCGTACCAGCCGGTGCCCATCACGTCGGACACGGCCAGCAGGCTGGGCACCAAGTCGCCGGAGGGGTGCTCGTCGGTGGCGACCAGGGTGCCGTGGGCGTTGGGAATGCCTACGTACTCGGCCTGGCAGGTGCCCATGAACTCCCGGTTCAGGCAAGAGGACTGCCAGCCCTTCTGGCAGTTCGCGCAGGTGTTGTCGGAGGTGGCGAAGGAGCCGACCACGAACTGGCCGGGCTTGACGTTGCCGACCTCGCTGCCGACTTCCTCGACGATCCCGACGTACTCGTGCCCCATCGGGTGCGGGTCGCCGACAGGCTCCAGGCCGCGGTACGGCCACAGGTCCGAGCCGCAGACGCAGGTGGCGACGGTGCGGATGATCGCGTCGGTCGGCTTGAGGATCTTGGGCTTGGGGGCGTCCTCCACCCGGATGTCACCGGGGGCGTGGATCACGGTTGCGCGCATTTCTTTTCTCCTGATGCGTTTCTCGGGCAGCGGTGTCACCCGGACATGCCGGATTCGTCGACGATGGTCAAAGAGGAAAGGGTGTACAGAAGCGCCGACGGCCTGTGAAAATAATTGCCGGTCTCTGACTCTGTCACCGCCCGCAGGGCCCGTACAGAGGAGAATTCCACCCCCGGAGAGATGTATCCAGGGATAAAACCATCCTACCCAGCGGAGTGGCGGACGGCGCAGACTGGCCAGTATGAACAGCAGTGCGCACCGTAAGGAGCTGGGTCAATTCCTGAAGGCCCGTCGGGCCGAGTTCGGCCCCCGTACGGTCGGTCTGCCCGAAACCGACCGACGCCGCCGCGTGGCCGGACTGCGCCGGGACGAGGTGGCCGTGCTGGCCGCCGTCAGCACCGACTATTACACCCGTCTGGAGCAGGGCCGTATGGCTCCCTCCGCGTCCTGCACCTCACTGACGACCAGCGGGACCATCTGTTCGAGCTGGCCGGAAGACCGGAGGCCGATCGGGCGCGGCGCCGGGCCCCGCAGAAGGCGCACCCCCGGCTGCGTACCGTGCTGAACGAGCTCAGCGTGGCCCCCGGCGTGATCCTGGGCCGGCACCTGGACATCCTGGCGTGGAACCCGATGGCCGCTGCTCTGTTCGGCACCGATTTCGCGAAGGTCCCCCAGCAGCAGCGCAACCACGTCCGGCAGCTCTTCACCGACCCGGCCATGAGAACGCTGTACGGCGACTGGGAGGACTCTGCCCGCAACGCCGTGGCCGTGCTTCGGCGGCAGGCCGCGGCCTGCCCCGACGACCGGAGACTGGCCGGCCTCGTCGGTGGGCTGTCGGTGCAGGACGACCAGTTCCGCCAGTGGTGGGGAGGCCGCCCTGTGGTGCCCCGGACCGGCGGCACAAAGGTGTTCGCACACCCGGTCGCCGGTGAACTCTCCCTCGTCTGGGACGCCCTCACCTGCGTGGCCGACCCCGATCAGCAGCTGATCGTCTGGAGCGCCGAGCCCGACTCGGGAACATACGAGGGCCTGCGCTTCCTTTCCTCCTGGGCGGCGACTCCCGCCATGAATTCGTAAAATCGGCAGGTGATTCCCGGCGTAAAGCCAGGGATAAATCCTTCCTACCTTCGCCGTTGAATTCCGTGCCATGCTTCCAGAGCACGATTCACGCAATCCCTTTCGAGATCCTTTTCGAGGAGCAATACCCCCATGTCCTCCACCTCCCGCCCCACTGTCGCCGTCGCTTTCCATTCCGGCTACGGCCACACCGCCGTCATAGCCGAGGCCGTGGCGCGCGGTGCTGCCGAAGCCGGTGCCGAGGTGATCTCCATCCCCGTGGACACGATCACCGACGAGCAGTGGGCGCAGCTGGACGCCGCCGACGCCATCATCTTCGGTGCCCCCACCTACATGGGCACCGCCTCCGCCGCCTTCCACACCTTCGCCGAGGCGAGCAGCAAGCGCTGGTTCACCCAGACCTGGGTCGACAAGATCGCCGCCGGTTTCACCAACTCCGGTGCCAAGAACGGCGACAAGTCCTCGACTCTGGGCTACTTCTTCACCATGGCCGCCCAGCACGGCATGCACTGGGTCAGCCTCGGCGTCCAGCCGGGCTGGGCCTCCACCGAGGGCAGCGAGGACGACATCAACCGTCTGGGCTACTTCGTCGGTGCGGGTGCCCAGACCCCGACCGACGCTGGTCCGGAGGCCGTCCACAAGTCGGACATCGTCACCGCCGAGGGCCTCGGCGCCCGCGTCGCGCAGCAGACCGCCTTCTTCCGCGCCGGCCGCGCCGCCCTCGCCGCCTGAGACAAGCCCCCCTGTAGATCCCCAAGGAGCACCCTCATGTCCGACTCCCCGAACCTCGCTCTCGTCCGCCGCCTCTACGACTCCGGCATGGCCCCGGACGTGGCCGCCGAGGTCATCGACCCCGACATCGTCTGGGACATCACCCCCGGCTTCCCCTACGGCGGTGTCTACAAGACCTGGGCCAGCGCCGGCGGCGACTTCTTCGGCCGGCTCGCGCCGCGTTTCACCTCCTTCGGCGCGGTGGCCGAGGAGTTCTACGACGCCGGTGAGCACGTGTTCGTCCGCGGCCACTACCACGCCGTGTCCAAGTCCGGCGAGGAGTCGGACGCCCGCTTCATCCACCTGTGGACGGTCGGCGACGGCAAGCTCACCCACCTGATCCAGGCCGCCGACAGCCACGTGGTCCGGCAGGCCGCGAACAACTGACCGCCCGCGCTCATCCCAGGGAGCACTTCATGGCGAAGATCCTCTTCCTCATCACCGCTGCCGACCATTGGACCCTGGCCGACGGGTTCGAGCAGCCGGCCGGCTTCTGGGCCGAGGAGGCCATCGGCCCCTACGGCGTCTTCAAGGAGGCCGGCCACGAGATCGCCGCAGCCACCCCGGCCGGCGTCCCGCCGACCCCCGACGCGCTCAGCCTGACGCCGGACTTCAACGGCGGCGAGGAGGGTGCCGAGCAGATGCGGACCGCCCTCAAGGAGGCCACCGAACTGGCGAACCCCGTCCGCATCGAGGACGTGGACATCGACGACTACGACGCCGTGTTCGTTCCCGGCGGCTGGGGCCCGATGGAGGACCTCTCGGACGACCCCGCGGCCGGCAGGCTCCTCAGCGGCTGGCTCGCCTCCGGCAAGATCGTGTCGCTGGTCTGCCATGGCCCGGCCGCGCTGCTGTCCACCCTGGGCGCTGACGGCAAGTCCCCGTTCTCCGGCTACCGCCTGACCGGCCTGTCCAACTCCGAGGAGATCCAGAACGGCCTCGCCGACCGGGCGAAGTGGCTGCTGGAGGACCGTCTCGTCTCGGACGTGGGCGCGGATTACCACAAGGGCGAGGCGAACTTCGCCCCCCACCTCGAGGTGGACCGCAACCTCATCACCGGCCAGAACCCCGCCTCGGCCGTCCCGCTCGCCCAGGAAGTCGTCAAGACCCTCGGCTGACGACACCCCCCGTACGACAGAAAGAGGTAGTACCGATGGACAGCAACGCGACTCTCCCCAGCGTGGGCCAGACCTGGCTGGCGGACCTCGGCCCGGACACCCCGCTCGGCCACTTCACCGTGGAGATCACCTTCGACTCGGCGACCCAGGTCAGCTTCGAGGTGACGGGCGGCGCTATCAAGGGCCGTAAGCAGACGATGGAGTACACCACCACCCAGCTCCGCGACGGCCTGTTCGTCGTCCGCTGGACCGAGCCCGACGCAGGCGACCACGTCACCCACATCGAGGACTACACCGAGGGCACCTGCATGGCCAGCTCCGTCATCGGGGGTGAGTTCGTCCAGCTCCACGGGAAGTGGACCCGCGTCCGCTGATCCCGCAGGGCAGCGCGGCTTCTCGACGGTGAGCCCTTCCAGGGACAAATCTCTCCCCCTGACAACACCGCTTTCCGATGCCAGGGTGATGGCATGAACCGCGATCCTCACCGCCACGATCTGGGGGAATTCCTCAAGGCGCGCCGCGCCGAGCTCGATCCGGCCGCCGTCGGTCTGCCCGACGGCGGCTCGCGTCGTGTCGCGGGCCTGCGCCGTGAGGAGGTCGCCGTACTGGCGGCCATCAGCACCGACTACTACGCCCGCCTCGAACAGGGCCGTATCCAGCCGTCGCCGTCCGTGCTGGAGTCCCTGGCCCGGGTGCTGCGCCTGGACGACGACCAGCGCGCCTACATGTACGAGCTGGCGGCCAAGGACGAATTCCGCCCGCCCCGTCGGCAGCCGCGCCTCAAGGCGCAGCCGCAGATGCAGCGCATGCTCGACGACATGGCGCACACCCCCGCCTTCGTGATCGGTCCGCGCACCGAGATCGTCGCCTGGAACGCCATGGGCGCCGCCCTGATCACCGACTTCGGCAAGATCCCCGAGAAGCAGCGCTACTACATCAGGCTGCTCATCACCGACCCCAGGATGCGTGAGCTGTACGCGGACTGGGAGGGCGTCACCCGGCTGGCCATCGCCCAGATGCGGATGCACAACGCGAACAACCCCGGGGATACGCAGCTCGCCGCCCTGGTGGGCGAACTCTCGGTCCGGGACGAGCAGTTCCGCCAGTGGTGGGGCTCCCACCACGTCGCCGTCCGGGACACCGGGACCAAGCACCTGCGCCACCCCGTCGTCGGCGACCTGCACCTCGACTGGAACGCCGTCACGTGGGCCGCCGACCCCGACCTGGCGATCATCGTCTGGACCGCCGAATCCGGCACCCCGACGCATGACAGCCTGCGCATGCTGGCCTCCTGGGCGGCGGACCCGAGCCACTCGACCAGCGACAGCTCCGCCTGACCGTCGCCCAGGTCTTCCCTTCGTCGCCGAGGTATTCCCTTCAAAGGGGGGAGCCTTTCCTCCTACGCGCCCCGCGCCTAGGAAGAAGCTCTCCCTTTTTCGTGTACGGCTTTCCCGGCACGCTCGTCACGAGGCCCACCGCGCCGCGCGTCCCCGCCCCCGGTCCGGCCCTCTTCCCACCGACAGAACCGGTTCCTC
This sequence comes from Streptomyces sp. NPDC036764, assembly GCF_055609385.1. NCBI lineage: Bacteria > Bacillati > Actinomycetota > Actinomycetes > Kitasatosporales > Streptomycetaceae > Streptomyces > Streptomyces sp. NPDC036764. The sequence goes on along the minus strand of NZ_JBVJPT010000010.1, from coordinate 32,136 downwards.
AGCGCCGAGGCGTCCGACCTGCCTGCTTCATCCGCCAGGAAAGAGATCCACCTCCCCATGTCCCTGACCCAGTCCCTTCCCGGGACGCCGCCCTCGGTCGTGCCCGAACCGCGCTGGACCGCCCGCCTCTGGGCCGTCCTCGCCGTGCTGTGCCTCGTGCTGTTCCTCGACGGTCTCGACGTCTCGATGGTCGGCGTCGCCCTGCCCTCCATCGGCCACGACCTCGGCATGGCCACCGGCTCACTGCAGTGGATCATCAACGGCTACGTCCTCGGCTACGGCGGACTGATGCTGCTCGGCGGCCGCACCGCCGACCTGCTCGGGCGCCGGCGGGTCTTCCTCGTCGCGCTGGCCGTCTTCGCCGCCGCCTCGCTGCTCGGCGGTCTGGTCGACGACGGCTCGCTGCTGATCGCCACCCGCTTCGTCAAGGGTGTGGCCGCCGCCTTCACTGCGCCCGCCGGCCTGTCGATCCTCACCACGACGTTCCCGGAGGGCCCGCAGCGCAACCGGGCGCTGTCGGTCTTCAGCCTCTTCGGCGCCCTGGGCTACTCCTCGGGCCTGATCCTGGGCGGCCTGCTCACCGGGATCGGCTGGCGCTGGACCTTCCTCATGCCGGTCCCGCTCGCCCTGCTCGCGCTGGTCGTCGGCCTGATCCTGATTCCGCGCGACCGCCGCACCGAGACCGGCGGCCAGGACCCGGCGGGAGCGGTCACCCTCACCGCAGGCATGCTGCTCGCGGTCTACGCCGTGGTCACCGCCCCGCAGACGGGCTGGACCTCCGCGGCGACGCTCGTCGCCTTCGGTGTCGCCGCCCTGCTGCTGCTCGCCTTCGTCCTGGTCGAGCAGCGGGTCCGGCATCCGCTGGTCCGCTTCGGCATTCTGCGCAAGGCCACCACGGTCCGGGCCAACCTCAGCATCGTCGCGCTGATGGGCTCCTACCTCAGCTTCCAGTTCATGATGACGCTGTTCCTGCAGGACGGGCTCGGCTGGTCGCCGCTGCGCATGGCCTTCGCGCTGCTGCCCGTCGGCCTGATCGTCGCCGTCGGCTCGCCCCTCACCGGCCGACTCGTCAACCGCTTCGGCACGGCACCGCTGATCATCGCCTCGATGACCTCGCTGACCCTCGGCTACGTCTGGTTCCTGGCCACGGCCGGCTCCTCGCCCGACTACCTGCTCGCCATGCTCCCGTCCCTGCTGCTCCTCGGCGGCGGCTTCGCGTTCGGCTACAGCGCCATCATGGCCCAGGCCACCGAAGGCATCGACGACTCCGAACAGGGCCTCGCCTCCGGCCTGGTGCAGACCTCCGGCCAGGTCGGCGCCGCCCTCGTCCTCGCCGTACTCACCGCCGTGATCGCCCAAGCAGGCGACAGCGGCCCCGACTTCACCGCCTACCGACCCGGCCTGAACCTGGTCACCGGCGTCGCCTCGATCGGGCTGCTCCTGAACCTGGTCCCCGTCATGCGACTGCGGCGACGCTGAGCCCCGACAGACCCTTCGGTTCTGCGGCGAGTTCGCAGGCATCCTCGCTGAAGTAGCGCGAGTGCGCGTGCTCGCCCACGACGAACAGCAGGGCCCGCGGCGAGATCGACGCGATGTGCGTCAACAGCGGGAAGTTCATGTACGCCATGGTGCTGGACAGGGTGAACTGCGTGATGGCGTTGGGGTGGTAGCCCGTCGGCGTGGAGCAGAACTCGCCGAACTCGCGGCTGACGGGCTCGGTGTTCTCGTCGAAACCGATCGGGGCTCCGCGCGGGGCCAGTGCGGGATGCCCGGCCTCGAAGTCCGCGTGCCACTGCTCGGCGAGCTCGTCGAAGATACGGATGCGGTCCTCCGCCGTGATCGAGTCGCGGTGGCCCTTGGGGTAGGTGCGCGCGATGTCGTACACGCCGGCCGTCGCGACCGCTTTGATACACCGGTCGACCTGGCCGCGCTGATCGCGAACCCGCCGCTCCCGCACATGCCGATCACGCCGATGCGCTCCCGGTCCACGAAGTCACGCGTGCCCAGGTGGTCGACCGCCGCGCTGAAGTCCTCAGAGAAGATCTCCGGCGAGCTGATGTGCTGCGGCGCGCCGCCGCTGCAGCCGTTGAACGACGGGTCGAAGGCGAGCGCCACGAAGCCGCGTAGGGCCATGGTCTGGGCGTATTGCGTCGTGCCCTCAAGAATCCAGTTCGCTCACCGTCTCCTTCTCATGGACAAGACCACGAGAAGGCAAAGGGGGGATAAAAGTCTCCCTGCCGCGAGTGTCGCCGGTGATGCAAGACTCCGGCGTGATCGGCCGCCGCTGCCAAGGCGCGCGGTCGCCCTTTCCTCGCGGCGGCGTTGATCCCGCGCCTGCTGCCCCGCTGTTGTTCACGTCTGTCCCGTCCGTGATGCGAAGGCGTACGTATGTCTGCTGACCTCTCTGAATCCGCAGTTCCACCCTCGACCGAATCGGGTGAGTCCCCCTCGGGGCCCAGCCGACGTACCGTCATCGCCACCGGTGTCCTGGTGGGCGGTGCCGTGGTGGCCGGAGGGACGTTCCTCGCCGGCTCGGAGGAGGCCACCGCCGCGGAAGCGGCGCCCTCCAGCCAGGTCTCCCTGACCGTCAACGGCACCCGCCGGACCGTGACGGTGGACAACCGCACCTCGCTCCTCGATCTGCTGCGCGAACACCTCGACCTGACCGGGGCCAAGAAGGGCTGCAACGCCGGCGCCTGCGGAGCGTGCACGGTGCTGGTCGACGGACAGCGGGTCAACTCCTGCCTGACGCTGGCCGTACGGCTGGAGGGCACCGAGGTCACCACCATCGAGGGCCTGGCCAAGGGCGACCGACTCCACCCGCTGCAGCAGGCGTTCATCGACGAGGACGCCTTCCAATGCGCGTACTGCACCCCGGGCCAGATCATGTCCGGCGTCGCGTGCATCCAGGAGGGCCACACCAACTCGCCGGAGGAGATCCGGGAGTACATGAGCGGCAACGTCTGCCGTTGTGGCTGCTACGTCAAGATCGTGCGCGCGGTCGAGCAGACCGCCGCCCGGAAGTAAGGAGCGGCCCGTGTATCCCTTCGCCTACACCCGTGCGAACAGCGTCCGGGAAGCCCTGGACGCCGGTCGACGCGGCGGCCGTTACATCGCCGGCGGCACCACCCTGGTCGACCTGATGCGCGAGACCGTCGAAACCCCCGAGACGGTGGTCGACATCAGCACCCTGCCCCTGCGGGAGATCACCGCCACCAAGGGCGGGGGCATCCGCATCGGCGCGCTGGCCCTGATGTCCGTGGTGACCGCCGACTCCAAGCTGAACTCCCTCTACCCGGTGGCCGCCCAGGCCCTGCGGGGCGCCTCGGCCCAGCTGCGGAACATGGCCACCATCGGCGGCAACATCATGCAGCGCACCCGCTGCACGTACTTCCGCGATGTGACGGCCGACTGCAACAAGCGCGAGCCCGGCTCCGGTTGCGCCGCCCTGCACGGCTACAACCGCGGCCACGCGATCCTCGGCGGCTCCGATCACTGCGTGGCCGTGCACGCCTCCGACTTCGCCGTCGCCCTCACCGCCCTGGAGGCGACCGTCCACCTGCAGGCGCCGGACGGCAAGGAGCGCAGCCTGCCCTTCGCCGACTTCCTGCTCCGCCCCGGCAGCACCCCGCAGCGCGAACAGAACATCCGGCAGGGCGAGTTGATCACGGCGGTCGAGATCCCGGCGTACCCGCGTCCGCTCAAGTCGGCCTACCTCAAGATCCGGGACCGGCAGTCCTACTCGTTCGGGCTCGCCTCGGCTGCTGTGGCCCTGCACATCAGAGGCGGCGTGATCCGCGAGGCGAAGGTCGCCGCCGGCGGTGTGGCCACCGTGCCGTGGAAGCTGTCCGCCGTCGAGCGAGCCCTCATCGGCGAGCGCCGCTCGGACCGACTGTGGGCCGAGGCCGCCAGTCACGCGGCCGACGGCGCCCGCCCCCTCCAGCACAACCGGTTCAAGGTCGAGCTCCTGAAGCGAACCGTCGAACGCCAGCTGCGCACCGTAGGAGAAATGGAATGAGCCCCCAGCCGCAGGCAGCCGTAGGTGCGCCGCTGTCCCGCGTGGACGGCCGGCTCAAGGTCACCGGTACGGCGCAGTACGCCGCCGAGCACGACATCAAGGGTGTCGTGCACGCCGTCATCGTCGACGCGAGCATCGGCCGCGGCCGCATCAGGTCCATCGACACACGCGTCGCCGAGAAACACGCGGGCGTGCTACGGGTGATCCATCACGGCAATGCCCCGAAACTGCCGTACCGCGACAACACCGGATCCAACAACCCGCAAGGGCGCAGGCTGCGGGTCTTCCAGGACGACCAGGTGCTCTTCCACGGCCAGCCGGTTGCCGTCGTGGTGGCCACCACCCTGGAGGCCGCCCAGCACGGGGCGAGCCTGGTCAAGGTCCGCTACGACGCCGAGAAGCCCTCGACCGACATCGCCAAGGCCGAGCCGGGCGAGCCGACGCCCTATGCGCGCGGGGACGCGGAAGCAGGGCTGCGCTCCGCCGCCGTACGGCTGGACCTGAAGTACGAACTGGCGCGCAACCACCACAACCCGATGGAGCCGCACGCCACCGTCGCCCGCTGGGACGGCAATCGGCTCACGGTGTGGGACAAGACGCAGTGGGTGATGGGCACGCACGACGAGATCGCGGCGGTCTTCGACCTCCCGGCGGACGCGGTGCGGGTCATCAATCCGTTCGTCGGCGGTGGCTTCGGCAGTGGACTGCGCTGCTGGCCGCACACCATCGTCGCTGCCCTGGCGGCGCGGGTGACGAGGCGCCCGGTGAAGCTGGTGCTGTCGCGCAAGCAGATGTACTTCGGCACCGGATTCCGGCCGGCCTACGAGTACCGGCTGCGCCTCGGCAGCGACCGGCGCGGCAAGCTGAACGCCGCGATCCACGACATCGACCACGAGACTTCGTCCTACGAGACCTTCTTCGAGGCCGTCCTGGGCACGGGCCAGATGATGTACAGCATGCCCAACGTCCGCCAGGCGTACCGGCAGGTGCCGTTGGACGTGAACACCCCGATCTGGATGCGCGGGCCCGGCTTCGCCCCCGCGTCGTTCGTGATCGAGTCGGCCATGGACGAGCTCGCCACCGAGCTCGGCATCGACCCGATCGAGCTGCGCCGGCGCAACGAACCGGCCGAGGACGAGTCGACCAACGAGCCGTTCTCCTCCCGACGGCTGAGCGAGTGCTACACGGTCGGCGCCCGCGAGTTCGGCTGGGACCGCCGCAACCCCAAACCGCGCTCCACACGGGAGGGGAACCTGCTGATCGGCCTGGGCATGGCCGCCGGGGCCTACGACTGCGGGCGGTATCCGGGGCAGGCCAGGGCTCGGCTGGATGCCGACGGCACGGCGGTCGTGGAGGCGGCCACCACCGACATGGGGCCCGGCACGTACACCTCTCAGACCCAGGTCGCGGCCGACGCCCTCGGGTTGACCATGCGCACGGTGACCTTTCGGCTGGGGGACTCGGAGTATCCGTTCACCTCGCCGCACGGCGGTTCGTCGACCATGGCCAGTGTCGGCTCGGCCGTCGTCGACGCCTGCAACAAGGTACGCCAGCAGGCGATCAAGCTGGCCGTGGAGGACCGCGAGTCGCCGCTGTACGGGGTGAACGCGGACGACGTCGTCGTGCGCAACGGCCGACTGCACGACCGGAACAACACGGCGCGCGGTGAGACGTACAAGAGCCTGCTGGCCCGCAACGACCACTCCCATCTGGAAGCGAATGGCTCTTACGAAGGGCCTGGCTCCGACCGGTCCGCCTACTTCGCTTACAGCGCGACCTTCGCCGAGGTCTCGGTCGACGCGGACCTGGGGCTCGTGCGGGTGCGCAAGATGCTCGGCGTGTACGACGCGGGGCGGATCATCAGCCCCAAGCTCGCCGACAGCCAGGCGATAGGCGGCATCGTGGGCGGCATCGGCCAGGCGCTGCTGGAGCACACGGTCACCGACCACCGCGACGGACGGATCGTGAACTCCAGCCTCGCCGACTACCTCGTGCCCGTGAACGCCGACGTCCCCGAGATCAAGGCGATCTACCTGGAGGGCGAGGACAATGCCGGCAACCTGCTGGGCGTCAAGGGACTTGGCGAGGTCGTCCAGGTGGGCGTGGCGGCCGCGATCGGCAACGCGGTCTTCAACGCCACCGGCCGGCGGATCCGTCAACTGCCCATCACTGCAGAGGCGTTGCTCTGACGGCTCCGCCTCCGTAGACGGGTCCGGCAGCCGAACCCCCCGTACGGCTGCCGGACCTCCCAGGGTCGCCGCCGCGTATGCGCCCCCGTTGACGCGGCGGCGGCCCGCTCACCTTCTGCGACAGCGACCGCCTGCTCTGGAGATCCTGGAGACTCCCATGCTGAACATCGCGGACACACTGCACCGTTGGTGCCGCGAGGAACGCCCCTTCGCGCTCGCCACCGTCGTCGACGTCACCGGCAGCGCACCCCTGCCCATCGGTACATCGGTCGCGGTGGACGGGGACGGCACCGCCATCGGCAGCATCTCCGGCGGCTGTGTCGAGGGCGCGGTGTACGAGCTGTGCCGGCAGGTGCTGCGGGACCAAGGGCCGGCTCAGCGGGCCTGGTTCGGCTACTCCGACGATGACGCCTTCGCCGTCGGGCTGACCTGTGGCGGCGAACTCGACGTCCTCGTCCAGCGCATCGACCCCGCCGCCCAGCCGCAACTCGGCGCCGCGTTCGCCGAAGCGGTCGAGGGACGGCCCGCTGCCGTCGCCCAAGTCGTGGACGGGCCTGAGGGATTGCTCGGCGCCACGTTGAGCGTGCTCGGCGACAGAAACTGGATCGCCGACCGCACGCTCGGCGACGGGCCGACCGGCCCGGCCGTGGGAGACCGGGCCACCGCTCAACTCCGCAGCGGATGCACTGGACTTGTCTCGCTCGGTGGAGACGCCGACACCTGCCCCGAGCAGCTCACCGTCCTCGTCCACGTGGCCGCCACCCGCCCCCGCATGCTGATCTTCGGCGCCATCGACTTCGCCGCCGCCCTCGCCCAGGCCGGCCGCTTCGTCGGCTATCACGTCACCGTGTGCGACGCCCGCCCCGTCTTCGCCACCGAAGCCCGCTTCCCGCACGCCGACGAGGTGGTCGTCGACTGGCCCCACCGCTACCTGGCGCAGACAGCCTTGGACGCCCGGACCGCCGTCTGCGTCCTGACCCACGACGCCAAGTTCGACATCCCCCTGCTCCAGCTCGCCCTCGACCTGCCCGTCGGCTACGTCGGCGCCATGGGCTCCCGCCGCACCCACGACGAACGCCTGCGCCGCCTGCGCGAAGTCGGGCTCACCGACAGTCAGTTGACCCGGCTGCGCTCCCCGATCGGCCTCGACCTCGGTGCCCGTACACCGGAAGAAACGGCGATCTCCATCACCGCCGAGATCATCGCCCACGCCAACCAGAGCACCGGCCTGCCTCTGACTCGGGTCACTGGCCCGATTCACCGCGCTTCCGGTGCGGCTTCAGACACTCATGCGGTGTGCGATCTCCTGTGAGTTCCTTTGAAGGCGTGAGCGGAATGGGAAGCCCATGCTCATTGACTTCTACGGCCGAGTGGCCACCGATCTGAGGTGTTCCCGCAAGTGACGCCGGTGCGGACGGGCGCGGCGCCATCATGGCGCGAAGGGGCCTCGAACGAGGTGCGGGAAGCGGGCAGTAGCATCGGCCGAGCTGCGGCACCGCGAGGACGTCACCCAGGCTGACGAATCCGTGACCCATCATCGTGGGGTCCCTGCTGTTGCCTCATGCCGTCGCAGGGAAGAGGCGCTGGACGGCGGCGACGATGGCTGCCCGGCGGGCCGCCAGGAAGGCGTCGCGTTCCTCGCCGAGGGGAACGAGGTCGGTCTCGCCGGCCCACGACAGAGCCAGCTGACTGACGAACACGAGGATGTCCTCCGGCTCCCATGCGGGATCGAGGTGGCCGGCCCCCTGCGCCTTGCGTACCAGCTCGATCTTGCGGCGCAGGGACTTCTGGACCGGGTCGTCGGAGGGAGCCTCCCCGGCCGGCAGCTCCAGCTGGCCCCACATCATGAGCCGGTGGCGTTCGGGGTGGCTGATGGCGTGGTCATGCATGCGGCCGGCGTAGCCCGGAAGATCGGTGGGATCCATGGGCACCGCTTCGGCCATGGCCGCGAGCTCCCGGCCGGCGACGAACCGGTAGAGCGCCTCCTTGCCGCGGAAGTACGCATAGACGCGTTCCTTGCTGGTGCGCGCCGCCTTGGCGATCCGCTCGACCCGCGCTCCCGCGATGCCGTGACGGGCGAATTCGGCGGTGGCCGCGGAAATGATGCGGTCACTGGTGGCATCGGTGACGCTGCTACGGGAGGCCATGAGGCCCGGCTTAACCAACCGAACCGTTTGGTGTGACTCACAGGAACAGATCATGCAGCGGCGCAATCTGGGCCGCCAGGGCCTGACAGTCTCCGAGCTCGGCTACGGCGCGATGGGTACCGCCGTCGGCTACGGCCCCTCGGAGGACACCGGGTCGATCGCCGCGATCCGCCGCGCTCACGAGCTTGGAGTGACCCACTTCGACACTGCGGAGATGTACGGCAGGGGAGAGGGTGAGGAGTTGCTGGGCAACGCTCTGGCCCCGATCCGCGACGAGGTGACGATCGCGACGAAGTTTGGTCTCACCCCGACCTTCGCTCCGAACTCGAAGCCGGAGCGCATCCGGGAGGTCGTCGAGAACAGCCTCCGCAACCTGAACGTCGACGTGATCGACGTGCTCTATCAGCACGGCCCCGACCCGAGCGTCCCGATCGAGGAAGTCGTGGGCGTGATGAAGGAGTTCGTCGACGCCGGCAAGGTCAAGTACCTAGGCCTGTCCAAGACCGACACCCACGCCATCCGTCGGGCCCACGCGGTGCACCCGATCTCGGTCCTGCAGCACGAGTACTCGATCTTCGCCCACGACTCCGAGCAGTTCTTCCCCGTACTGGAGGAGCTCGGCATCGGGCTGGTCGCCTATTCTCCGCTCGCCCGCGGTTTCCTCAGTGGCGCGGTCAAGTCCCGTGAGAACTTCGACGCGAGCGACTTCCGTCAGATGATTCCCTGGGTCCCGGAGAACTTCGACCAGAACCTCTCCATCGTCAGCGAGCTCACCAAGCTCGCGGAGAGCAAGGGCGTCAGCCTGTCGAAGCTGGCTCTGGCTCTGGCTCTGGCTCTGGCTCTGGCTGCTGGCGTAGAAGGACTGCATCGTCCCGATCCCCGGCTCGCGCAACCCCGATCGCGTCGCGCAGAACATCGCCGCCGCCGACCTCAAGCTGACCGCCGACGACCTCGCCCGCATCGACGAGATCGCACCCGACGGAGGTATCGGCGGACGAGGTATGTGACACCCGCACCCGCCCACCGGAGCCCGGCCGACCGCTGCGGGCAGGCAACCCGCACTCGTCGTTCAAGTCGTGTGCAATGGGCGCCTATTACCTGGGGGGCGCGCACCAGGCGCAGGTAGCGTTCCCACTCCCAGCGCGGGCCGGGGTCGGTGTGCGTGGCATCGGGGACTTCGTTGTGGCCGACGATGTGCTGGGTAGGGGCCCGACCGGTCAGGCGAGCGGAGGAGAGGCCGGCAGGTTCTGGTCGGCGGCCCAGGAGGCGAGGATGCGCAGCCGCTCGTGGGTGGGGGAGCCGGGTGCGGCCGTCCAGACGGTGAGGTGCTGGTCGGGGTCGGTGTTGGCCGTCAGCGTGTCCCAGTCCAGGACGAGTTCGCCGACCACCGGGTGGTTGAGGGTCTTCGTGCCCACCGTGCGGGCCGCGACGCGGTGGTCGCCCCACCACTGGGCGAACTGCTTGTCGCGCAGGGACAGTTCACCGACCAGCTCGATGAGTCGGGGGTCCTCGGGATACTGCGCGGCTTCCATCCGCAGCTGCGCCACGGCGAGCCGTGCGGAGGTCTCCCAGTCGGCGTACAGGGTGCGCATGGCCGGATCCGTGAAGCTGATCCGCGGGTAGTTGCGGTGCCTCTCCGGGATCCGGGAGAAGTCGGTGACCAGCGCTGCCGCCGGCGCGTTCCAGGCAAGGATGTCCCCGCGCCGGCCCTGCACGATGGCCGGGGTGGCGGTGAGATCGTCCAGCACCCGCTGCAACTGCGGCTGTACCTTCTGCCGCCCCCGGCTGCGGGCGCGGGTGGTGATCTTCCCGGCGAGCTGGAAGAGATAACCGCGTTCGTCGTCGTCGAGGTGGAGCACCCGGGCGAGGACGTCCAGCACGGGCGCGGATGCCTGCATACGGCCCTGTTCGAGACGCGTGTAGTAGTCGGTGCTGATGCTGGCGAGCTGGGCGACCTCTTCGCGGCGCAGCCCGGCGACCCGGCGGGGGCCGCCGTTGTCGGGCAGGCCGACGGTGCGCGGGCTCAGCTCGGCGCGGCGCTTCTTGAGGAATTCTCCCAGCTCGTTGAGGGGGACATTGCCGGTCATGCCGCTCAGCATGACACCGAACGCACCTGAGGAAGGAGGGAGAGTTTCCTCCCCGGATATCTCCCTCCCCGGATGCCTTTCTCCGCTTTTCGCCTCTTGCCTCGGCGTGTGAGGCTCCACATAGAGCAGCCTGCACGGCGATCCCGAGCGCTGTGCCCGCAAGATCCTTCCCACCCTGAGCGAAGCCCCTCCACCCACAAGGACTCACCATGACGACCTTCGCCCTCGTCGGCGCCGGCCCCGGCCTGGGGCTCGCCGCCGCCCGCCGCTTCGGAACCGCCGGCCACGCCGTCGCCCTCATCTCCCGCAACGCCGAAAAGCTGGACGGACTGACCGCCGAGCTGGCCCGCGACGGCATCCAGGCGCGGGGCTTCACCGCCGACGTCCTCGACATCGAGTCACTGGACGCGGCCCTGTACGCGGCGGCAGCCGCCCTGGGGCTCATCGAGATCCTGCAGTACAGCCCCGTCCCTCGCGCCGACTTCATGAAGCCGGTCCTCGACACGAGCGCCGACGACCTCGACGCGCCGCTCGCCTTCTCCGTCAAGGGCCCGGTCACCGCGGTGAACGCCGTCCTGCCCGGCATGCGCGAACTCGGCCGCGGCACCCTGCTGTTCGTCAACGGCGGCAGCGCCGTACGCCCCAACCCGAAGGTCGCCGGAACCTCCATGGCCTTCGCCGCCGAGAGCGCTTACGCCCACATGCTCCACAACGCCCTCGCCCCCGAGAACATCCACACCGCCCAGCTGATCATCCCCGGAGCCATCCGCCCCGACGCCGAGCACAGCAGCCCCGAGGTGCTGGCCCGCCGCCTGTACGACATCCACCTCAAGCGCGACGGCTTCCGCCACTACGCCGAGCCCCTGCCCGACTGACGCCCTGGGGTATGCCGTGAGCCCGACCACCCGTTCCAGCCTCGCCCGCGCTGTCCCGACCGCCTTACTGCTCGCAGTGACCGCCTGCACCGACGAGGCGCCCCTGCCCCCGTCTTCCCCGTCCTCCGCCTCCGCGTCACAGCGAACGCCGACGGCCACGGCACCAGCCGCACCGTCCGATGACAAGGACACCGCCATGAACCTCCGGCTCACCCTCGACGGCCACCGGGTCGACGTCACCTTGAACGACAGCGCCACGGCCCGCGACTTCGCCGCCCTGCTCCCGCTCACCCTGAACCTGAGCGACTTCCACGAGAGCGAGAAGATCGCTGACCTGCCCCGTCGGCTGTCCACCTCCGGCGCCCCGGACGCCTCCGAGGCCCAGCCCGGTGACCTGGCGTACTACGCCCCCTGGGGCAACCTGGCCCTCTTCTACCGAGGCAGCGGTTCCAGCGACGCCGGCCTGATCATCCTCGGCAGCGTGCACGGCGACACCGAACGCCTCGCCACCGCCACCGAGGTCACCATCGAAGCCGCCTCCTGACCAGGCCCACTCTCAACGGGAGGAAACACGTGAACCCCACCTACGACTTCACCGGCCAGGTCGCCCTCGTCACCGGTGCCGGCTCCGGCATGGGCCTGGCGACCGCCCGCGCCTTCGCCGAATCCGGGGCCGCCGTCGCCCTCACCGACGTCGACGAAGCCGCCCTGAACGCAGCCGTCAAGGAACTCACCGCTTCCGGCCACCGAGCACTCGCCCTCACCTGCGACGTCAGCGACGAGGACCAGGTGGCGGCCGCGGTCGACCGGACCGTCGAGACCTTCGGACGCCTCGACATGGCCTACAACAACGCCGGTATCCAGATCCCGGCCAGCGACGCCGCCGACGAACCCGCCGAGCGGTTCGACCGCGTCAACGCCATCAACCTCCGGGGCGTGTGGGCCTGCATGAAACACGAGCTGCGGCACATGCGCGCCCAGGGCAGCGGCGCCATCGTCAACTGCTCCTCCCTCGGCGGCCTGGTGGGCCTCCCCGGTCGTGCCTCCTACCACGCCTCCAAGCACGGCGTGATCGGCCTGACCACCAGCGCGGCCCTGGAGTACGCCCCGCGCGGCATCCGCATCAACGCCGTCTGCCCCGGCACCATCGACACCCCGATGGTCAGCGACATGATCGCCAAGGGGGAGCTGGACCGCGCCGAGGCCGAGGCCGACCAGCCCATCAACCGCCTCGGTACGGCCGAGGAGATCGCCCAGGCGGTCGTGTGGCTGTGCAGCCCGGGAGCCGGTTTCGTCGTAGGCGTCGCCCTCCCCGTCGACGGCGGTTACGTCGCCCGATGACGAAGTGGGGGGCCGCCGTCACCCAACGGACGGCGGCCCTCACGGCAGCATCAGACATCAACAGCCGGCGAAGGAGTCCACCATCTTCGAGGACAGGGTCCGTGCCGTCGCGAGGTCGGTCGGCGCCGTGAGCGTACTCGGCGGATGCCTGGTAGCGGGCAGTGCGAGAACGGACGGACTCTCAGCCACAGGACACGGCCGTCACCGTCCCTTCCTGCCATCGCTTCTCCCCAGGGACTCCCCACGGCCGTTCTTGGCTCGATCCGTAAAGGGTGTGAGAGCAAAGTGTGAACGGGAACTGAGCGTCACGTCAGGATCCTAGAGCCAGTCCCGTCGCTTGAAAATCACGTACAAACTCACACAAACTACCCCCATCAAGCCGATCGCGAAGGGGTATCCGAAGCTCCAACCCAGCTCAGGCATGTCCTCGAAGTTCATGCCGTAGATAGTTCCAACGAGCGTCGGAGCAAACAGAATCGCCGCCCGGCTCGAGATCTTCTTGAAGTCGTCCACCTGGTGGCGCTGACCTGCGGCGATGTTGCTGGGAACGTCTCTGGTCCGGGCTGATCCGACTTTCTGGGCCTCCCCAGGGAATGGCCCCACGTGGTCGGTGGGGCGTGCCAGAGAAGCTGCTCCGATGAGCCCGATGATCACAGGCGGTTGCTGCCGATAGTGGGGCGGAAGCCATAGGTAGCCGCTGCCACCCCTTTCGAGTGTCCTCGGCCACCTCTTCAAGGTCCGGCCGTGGCCGTGGAGCTCGGCCAGGCCGGCGCCGGTTACCAGCGGTCTCGCGATCGACTCCGGTCGCCCATCGCTGGAGGTCCCAGCCCTCTACGGCTGTTGTCGCAGGCGCGGCGGAATGCCGACTCTCCCGGAACGTCCGCGTGCATGACATCGGTCAGGCCGGGCCATGGCGATCCCCGCTCGCCAGCTCCTCGTGCGGGCTCAGCAGGGTGTGATGGTGTCGAGTTGTGCGGCGAGGTCGGGGTGGGTGGTGGCGAGGTGGGGGCGGGTGGCGTGGAGGGGCTGGATGAGGTCGGCGGGGTCGTCGTGGGCGAGGGCGGCGTGGAGTTCGCTGAGGGGGAGACGAGCACCGTCCGGTAGGTCGGTGAGGGCGGTGATCTGGCCGGCGATGCGGCGCAGGTCTGCTGCGTTTTGGCGGGCCCAGGTGGTGATTGTGCGTTCCGCGGCGCGGCGTTCGCGGGTGGCCTGGACGCGTTGTTCGCCGGTGGTTCCGGCGGGGCCGGGGCGGCCGCGCAGGTAGCGGCGTTCGGCGGCTTGGCGACTGGCGACCCCGAGGGGGTGAGCGAGGTCGGCCCAACTGGCTCCGGCGTCCCGGGCGGTCTCGATCAGGCCGGTTTCCCATCCGGCGAGCCGCTCGCGCACCTGCCGAAGCAGAAGGAGGGATGCCAGGGCCTGGTCCGTGCCGACTTCGTGAGCCTCGGGAGCGCCCGGGGCCTCGTGCCGGGCGGCGCGCAGGGCTTCGTCTATCGCCTCCAGGGCTGCCGCGGCGGCGAGGAACGACGCCGGACCGTTCGCATCGGTGCGGGGTGAAGCCGACCGGTCGGCCGGGGGCATGGGCACCTCCTCAGTTGTCATCCTTCAGACGACGCCGTGCTTGTCATCCATTGGATGACATGTTACAACGGTTTCAGTGAGGCGCATTGGCAGCCCACTGCCTGAACCTTCTGGAGGTGTTTTCCGATGTTGATGCGCACTGACCCCTTCCGTGAGCTCGACCGGCTGGCGCAGCAGCTGATGGGGCCCGGCACCTGGTCGCGTCCGTCCCCGATGCCCATGGACGCCTATCGCGAGGGTGACCAGTACGTGGTGGCCTTCGACGTTCCCGGCGTCAGCGCGGACGCGATCGACATCGACGTCGAACGGAACATGCTGACCGTCAAGGCCGAGCGCCGGCCGGTGGCGAAGGCCGACGACGTACAGATGGAACTGTCGGAGCGGCCGCTGGGCGTCTTCTCCCGCCAGTTGGTGCTGGCCGACACGCTGGACACCGAGCACATCCAGGCCGACTACGACGCGGGCGTGCTCACCCTGCGCATCCCGATCGCCGAGCGCGCCAAGCCCCGCAAGATCGCCATCGGCGTCGGGTCCGGCCGCAAGGAGATCTCCGGCTGAACCGGACGGACAAGGGCTCGACAGCGGCGGAGGACGGGTATCTGGTCGCCCCTCTTGCCCGTCCTCCGCGCCCCTGGGACCGAGGAAGGGTGGCGTCGGACGTGACTGTGCGACAGGAAGCATTCCTCGACCGCGTGAAGGAACGCGGAAGCACGGCACCGAGCAGCAAGCTGAACGCGCGGCCCGTGTGGTGCTTGCCCTGCTGGGCGCACACCTGGTCGGCGAGGTACGCGCCCAGTCTGGCGGCGCGGCTGCCGGAAGGCTTCGCCCTGATCCTGCTCAACCCGTTGCAGAGCGCTGAGCCGCTGCCCCCGGAGCGGTTCGTACGGGCAACCGCGGCCTGGATCGAGGGCGCCACCGAGCAGACCGCCGCCTGGGACGTCAGCGCCGTCCTCTGCACGGTCGCCGACGCCGCCGGCGACGATCTGCTGGGCCAGATCCTGCTCCAGCTACCCGCGGGCCACGACCTGCTCTTCGGCCGCCTCCAGCCCACTTGACCACCCACCCCCGGTGATCGCACACCGGCACCACGACCCTGGTGAGAGAAAGGCAACCACCGCAGTGATGTCCGACCGATCCGCACCGTTCCAGCACCCCTACGACAGGGCGTACGAGCAGATGCTGGAGAAGGTCCGCTACGACGGCGCCTACCCCACCCGCGAGAAGGCCGAGGAAGCCGTACGCCTGGTCCTCGCAGGACTAGGACGCCAGCTGGCCGGCGACGAACGCGCCGAACTGGCCGCCCGCCTCCCCTTCGAAGCAGCACGCATCCTCACCGCCCAGATCCCCGACTCCCAGCAGCTGACCGGATGGGCGTTCGTCAAGGACCTCGCAGCCCGCACCGGCGCCTCCCAGGCCACGACCCGCTGGGACACCGGATCCGTCCTCTCCGCCGTCGCCGCCTGCGCCGGCCCCGACCTGATCACCCGCATCCTGCGCCGGCTTCCCTCCGGCTACGCGCTGCTGTTCGGCCGCGCCGAACTTACCCCCGCCGCGTAGTCCCCCCCCGAGCACTGGAGCCCGCTCCCGGCAGATCATCTACGGGTGGCGAGGCGCCCGGGATGTAATGACGGGCTTCGACGCCACTCACCTCACCTTGACCCGCTCCTTCCGCTTCGGCCCGCTCCTGGCCGAACAGGCCAACAGATGGCTCGCGCTCACCGACGCGCCGATCAGGCTGACCGGCACCGACACCATTCCAACGAAGGTCGGCTTGGTCATCTGTCCGGACGCGGTGCTGTGCCGCACCAACATCGGCGCCATGACCGAAGTCATGAGGCAGTTGGAAAGCGGCCGTCGGGTGGCTCTGGCCCGGGGTGGGCAGACACTTCTTGCGCTGGCGCGCGCCGCCCGGGATCTCAAGGAGGGCCAGCGCACATCCCACCCCGAACTGGTTCTCTTCGCTTCATGGGGGAGCTGCAGGAGTACGCGGAATACGATCCCGCAGGCCTCGATCTCCAGCCGTTCGTGGAGCTCGTCGACACCCACGGGCCCGAAGCCATTATTGCTGCTGTCGACGCGCTGACCGGTGAAGACAAAGCCGAGGTCACGATCTCCACCGCTCACAGGGCAAAAGGCCGGGAGTGGCTCAAGGTCAGGATCGCTGACGATTTTCCCCCGCCGCCGGACAGCGGCCAATTGGACGACAGCGGCCACTCGATCCCGGAACCTGTGAGCGACAGTGACGCCCGTCTCGCCTACGTCGCCGTCACTCGCGCCCGGCACCAACTGGACCTCGGAGGGCTTGCATGGATTGAGAACCAACCAGCCCCTGTCGACGGCGCCTGACGCGTATTGCAGGCCTGTCGAAAACCTGGCTGTGCCGCCTCGCCGCGAGATCTACGAGGAAGGTGCAGCTGCGATGACCAGTTCGCCCATGGCGGCCACGGCACCAGTAACGGGGATCTTCCACTCCAGATGGTCCGGCCACAGCATGACGCCCAGCGCGCCCTCCAGATCCACCACGGTGAGCATGTCCGGCCACACCGTCCCGTTGAGAACGTTCGCGATCACCTGACGATTGACTCCGCTCTTGCGCGCCAGCGCGTTCGCGCTCATCTGCTGATCCGGCATGGCCTCGGCGAGCCTGCGCGCGATGGCCTGGGCGACGAGGGCGCCGCGGTGCGGCTGCATCGTGGCATGCGGCCAGCCACCGCTGACCACGTAGTCTCTCGGCTTTTGCGCACGTCTCGTTCCTCCAGGCACCCGACAAGTGTGGCTGAGACACCCTCCCGATGCGCGCCACCCCCACCATGCTACTGATGTAGCACCCTTTGGGCTGGCTATTCGTACGGCTGATTTGTCGGCACCTGCTTGCGGGAGACGGCAGCGGGGCGGCGAATGCGTGTCGGCCGACAGTGAAGGCACCTGGGGATGCGGTTGTTCTGCCCCTTCCGGGGAAGCGCTCCTCCGCGGCGAGGTTTCCTTCCTTCCGGCCGCGGCCCTGGCCGGCCGGGCCAGGCCGAGCAGCGGCACGGCGGCCTACGTGCCAGGGCGCCGGTTGGTCAGCCGCGATGGCCGCCGTGCGATCGCTGTGGTGGGCGAGATCGGGGGGAGGGTGTGCTCGGTTGCCGTGTCCGCTGACGCCTACGGCTGCCGCGGGCCCTCCGGGGTCGCGCCCGCTCGGGCAGTGCCGGGAGGCGCGCGGCGGCGCTCCGTGCGACCGGGATGGACTTGAAGTTGTTGCTGGGGTCGGGTGCGGAGATGACCGTGTGGCTCGCTTGGATCGCGCGCTTGAGATCGTCCTGGTCCGTGACATCCCCGATGGGGACCGTGATGGTGGACGAAGGGCGGTGTCGCCGTTTCGGTCACTTGCTGACCGAAACGGTAACCTTTGGTCATGAAGCCAACCGTGAGGCCCACCAGCGAGGAGATCGATCGTGCCCTGATCGACGTGGCGGCCTTAGTCTTTGCGCGGCACGGGTTCGCTCAGGGCCCCGTGCAGGCGATCGCTGACGGTGCCGGCTACTCCAAGGCGGCTGTGCTGAAGCGCTTTGGCTCGAAGGAGCGGATCCAGGACGCCGTGGTGGCTCGCGCGGAGGAACATGCCGCACGAGTGGCGGCTGCGAGTGAGGGCCTCCCGGTCGGGCTCGAGCGGGACGCCGTCCTGCTCGGTGCGCTGGTCGAGCTGATCGAGGAGTGGCCGGGGACTGGTGCGCTCATCGTCGGCGCCTTCGGGCTGACGCGAGAGCCCGAGATCATGCAGCGCCTCTCCGGGGCGCAGCGCATGTTGATGGAAGCCTTCGATCCCGATGTCTGGACTGATGAGGAACGGCATGTGCGGGTGGTGTCCGCGATCGGTGCTGTGACCGTCACGATGATGGCGAACCGTGAGGCCAGGTGGACCGAGCGCACCGATGTGGTGATTGCCGCGGGCCTTGGCGCACTGGGCCACAGGGGCAACGGCGATGCCGGCACGGGTGATTGAGGCACTGCGACGGGGTAGCCGGCGCTGCAGTACGGAACAACGGGCCCGGCGACCAGTGCGCAGCGTCGGCTGAGGCAATGCTGCGTCACTTGTACAGTTCGGCCGTGGCAGGGTGCCCGACGTGGCTCGAGGAGCCACTCGTCATGGCTTGCTGACCGCACCCGCCTGGCAGTGACGACGGCTCAGGATCGCGGCTCGAAGGACTCCTTCGTCAAGAGGGTGGACTTGAGGTGCAGAAGGTCGGCCTCGGGTTGGCCGGGGCGCCCGCAGAGGAACACTGCAATGGCCAGCGTCCATGCCCCCTTCTTTTTCTGTGGCGGCGCCAGCGCATCAGGAGGCGGCGGCTCCCTGTGCAGGCGGCACGGCGGCAGACAGCTGCTGCCGGTGCAGCCAGTCGCCGATCACGGTGTAGGCGTGTTCGCGGTGGATTGCGGCGGGAGAGCAGGACGTCGTGGAGGGCGCCCGGGACGGGGACGACGGTGGCTTCGCTGCCGAGGCAACCCGACCAGCGGGCAATCTGGGCGACGTCCAGGACGGTATCGGAGCTGTCGCCGACCTCGGACGAGCGGTCGTCGATGGGCTGATCGAAGGGGGCGCCGGCGCTCCATGCCCAACCGGCGATCTCCATACTGGATACAGTGTTGCTGTTATGGTGCTGGCCGAGGAGGTGGACGTTCAGTGGCAGCAGCTGGTCCTACGCGAGCGACCACGGCATCGGCTCGGCGCCCGGGGCGTCCGCCCGTGCCGCTGGAGCGCATCGTCTCTACCGCACTGCAGATCGTGGACGATGAAGGGGCCGACGCTCTCTCGATGCGGACGCTGGCCCAGCGCCTGGGCTCGGGCACGGCGACGCTGTACCGGCATTTCGACAACCGGGCAGCGCTGGTCGCCCATGTCGTGGACCGCATGTTCGGCGCTGTGGAACTGAATGGCGACGAACTCCTCGCGATGGGCTGGCAGCAAGCGCTGCGGACGGTTGCGCACACCATGTTCGAGGCCCTGGCCCGGCACCGGAACGCGGCGCGCCTGATGGTCGAAGAGATTCCCCTGGGGCCGAACGCCATGGCGCTGCGGGAGCACTGTGTCGCGGCGCTGCTCGACAGCGGCTTCCCGCCGCGACTGGCCGCGCACGCCTTTGCCACCCTCGCCCGCTACGTCCTCGGATTCGCCATACAGGTCAACGGTCATGGCGGCGGCGGGCAACTCGACGACGCGCAACTGTCCGCCGTCTTTGAGAGCGTCGATCCAGCCTTGTTCCCGGCAACGGTCACCGTCGCCGGGTCGATGCCCGTTCCGATCGAGGACGAGTTCTCCTTCGGACTCGAACTCCTTCTCAGCGGGCTTGCCCACCTGCGCGACGACGCCTGACCAGCCAGGACGATGCGAACCTGAGGCCGCCCGCCTACGGAGTCATCTCGGTCGGCATGGAGCGAGGCTGTCAGGGACTCGTGATCGACCCGCCGGCCCCGGCCAAGGGCGAATGCGCCGGCCGAACCGGTCAACCGGTGCCCGCGCGAGGAAAGCCGCCTGCCCCGGGCACTCAACGTTGCAGTGCCCGGGGCAGACGAGTTAAACAGCCGCTCGTGGTGAGCCTATGGGGATGCTGTGGAACATCCCCAGCGGAGTTTTTCCGTCACTGCACGGTGGCGGCAGGGGCGCTGTGCTTCCTGGTCAGCCCCTTGAGGTCGTAGGCACGAGTACCCAGGGCCCCGACGAGGAGGCCGAGGACAAGCGCGATCACGGAGGCCAACACGGCACGCGCCAGCCCCGAGTCCCAGGTGGCTCCGAAGTACAGGATCGAGCGCGTACCCAGATAGATCTGGTGCATGGGCTCGAACGAGCTGAGGAAGCGGACGAAGGGGGGCATGGCTTCCAGCGGTGTCGTACCCCCGGAGCTGGGGATCGACAGCACGATGAAGAGGAAGAGGTTGACCACCATGCCCAGGCTGCCCAGCAGGGCGAGAATCGCCTGAGCAACCACTGCGACGGCCGAGATGCTCAGCACGCTGAACAGCCACAGCGCCCCTGGATGGTCCAGCGGCATGCCGATCCAGTCCGCGATCCCCAGATAGACACTGCTGACGAGCACCGCGATACCCGCCATGATTCCCCACTTCAAAACAAGGGTGGCCAGGCGGCTGCGACCCGAGTGGCTTTCCATGCGGTAGAGCGGACCGATCTCCGACGGAGTGAAACCGAGCTGGGAGTCGACGAGATTCGTGGCGATCAGGGAGCCCGTGAACCCGGCCAGCGCCAGCAGGAGGGCGTAGTAGAAGGCCGAGAGGCCGCCGCCGGTCCCGTCGGGAACCTCCTTGAACGGCGTGACATGCACCGGCATCGGTTCGGACAGAACGATGCGTGCCGTTCCTGTGACGGACTGGCTGCCGGATGCCGCCCTGTCCCCGGCCTGTGTCGCAGTGGCGAGCAGCTGCTTGCCCACGGTCTGGTTCGCCTCGGCCAGCGCCTGAGAAGCGAAGGAATTGACGACGGACACGCTGGAAGTGTTCGCGAGGGGATTGGTGTACACGGTGACCGCGGGCTGCTGTGCGGCCCCACCGGTCGCAGCGCTCGCCGCGAGAGCCACCAGCTTCTTGCTCAGGTCCGAGGGCAGAACGATCGCGCCGTAGAGCTTCCCCTTGCCCATGTCCTCCTTCGCTGCGGCAAGGCTGACGAAGCGTAGATCGAACTTGTCGTCATCGACCCCCTTGCGCAGGCCGTCGGAGATCTGCTCGCCGACGTCGACGCGCTGCCCCGATGGACTCGTGGCTCCGGTATCGGCGTTGACGACCGCTACGGGAAAGTCGTCGAGCTCTTTGGAGGAGTTGACCGTTGACCCCAGATACAACGCTGCCAGGGCAGCCATGACCACGGTGACGATGACTGCCGGGGCCAGCCACAACCGCGGCCCCAGCCTGCTTCCTGCGGGCTCGTTGTCGTTCGTCATGGTGTGCACATCCCTTTGGGTGACCATTTCGGTTACTAGGTGACCAGGATGGTAACCATGCTGTGTAAAGTCAAATGCAAAGGCCCCCGGCACGGGTTCGCCCAGGGCACCGTCCAGGCAGTGGCGGATGCAGGTGGCTGTGACTGCTCGAGTCGAGGACACATGGCGCTCATCGGTGCGGCCGGGCGCCGGACGGCCTGAGGGCTGCGAGCGGGATGCTGTGGTTCTCCAGGCCTTGATCGGGGTGATCGCGACGTGGCAGTGAACCGGCGCGCTCATCATCGGTGCCTTCCGGCTGACGCTGGAGCCGGGAGTCGTGGAACGTCTGGCTGCCGCACGGCACATGCATGATGGATGCATTCGGTCAGCGTGCGGGGACGGACGAGGAACGGCACGTCCGTGGCGTCGCTGCCCTCGGCGCCGTGACCGTCGTCATGATGGCGAACCGTGATTCCAGTTGGGCCGATCTCGCCGGCGTCGTACGGATTGCCGTGCTCGGGGCCCTGGACCGAGGTTCTGACAGCGCCGGCGGCAAGGCTGGCTGGCCGGCAGACTTCGCTCGCAGCCGGGGCCCTTTCCTGCGCGGCGAGCGCAGTTGGGCATCATGCCGCTAGAAGCGGAGTGCCCCTTCGGGCAGATCCCGTTCAGCAGTGAGCGGCAGTTCCAAAGAGGTGAGCATGTCCCGGTACCGCTCGGCCAGTTGGGAGGGGAGCTTTCTGCTGAACACCACCAGCTCCCGGAAATAGCCGGGCCCGATCCGACGGGCGTGCCTCGACCAACGCAGCGGCACCGCGTTCTCCGGTGTCACCGTCACGCCGATCCCCTCGACCGTGAACAGGAGCGCTGCGGAGACCTGGCCCGTCCGTGCGACGGCGCGCGGCGTGAACCCGAGGTGCCCTGCCAGTCGGTCCACCACTTCGCTCATGCCCTGTTCCTGCTCGTAGAGCACCCAGTCGGCAGCGGCCAGTTCGGCCGGATCAGCCGCTGTCCCCGCCGGGTATTCGGCCGAGCCGGTCACCACCATCTCCTCATATCCCAGGGAGACGACGGGCCCCTCCCACGGGTCGGGCCGTGGACCGACCGCGATGTCGCCCTGGCCACTGCGCATGGCCTCTTCGAGGTCCCGGCGGTGGGAGTAGTCGTGCAGTCTCAGCACGGTGGAGGGGTACGTCGAGTGCCAGCGCGCCGCGGACGGCGGCAGGATCCCCGAGGCGACGGACCGTACGGTCAGTACGTGGACGTCGCCCTGACGGCCCTCCACCACCTCGCGCACCGAGTCCCGGGCGTCCTGAACCGCACGGACGACGTTCTGTGCTCGGGGCAGAAAGACACGGCCCGCGGGAGTCAGCGTCACCCCTTGCCGGCCGCGCTCCAGCAGGACCGCGCCCAGCTCCTTCTCCAGGGCCCCGATCTGCTGGGACAGCGAAGGCTGCGTGACATAGAGCCGCGCAGCCGCTCCGCTGAAGGAGCCCGCCTCCCAGACCGCGAGGAAGTACTCCAGCTGACGTAGCTGCATGTGATCAAGTTACTCGGCCGAGCGTTGCCCAGTACTCGGCGGGGCTAGGTGACGTGGTGCCGGACTGCTGTGCTGAGGGGTGTTACCTGTGCGTCATGCCATGAATGCGACCCTGCTGTCCTTGCGGGTGAGCCTGGACAGCAAGTAGTCGACCTCGGTGCGGGCACGCGCCGAGAGCACGGACCCGGGCTTGCGCTGGGTGTCGGAGGTCAGGATTCCGCGGCGCTTCATAACGTACTTGCGCACGGCCAGGCCGATGCCCGGCTGCTGTTCGTAGCGCAGCAGGGGCAGGTGGGCGTCGAAGACGTCATGGGCGGCATCACGATCGCCGGCGGCGGTGTGGCGTACGACGTCGACGAGGAGTTCGGGCACGCAGTAGCCCGTCATCGCTCCGTCGGCTCCGCGTTCGGTCTCGAAGTCCAGGAAGAGGCCGCCGTTTCCGCACAGGATCGACAGGCGGGGCATCGCTCCATCGGCTTCGAGTTGCCGGAGTGCGCTGATCTTCTCCAAGCCCGGCCAGTCCTCGTGCTTGAGCATCACGCACCCTGGCGCGGCGTTCGCGATGCGGGCGATGACAGCAGGGGACATGACGACGGAGAACGACAGCGGATAGTCCTGGATCACGAACGGCACGTCCGCGCCGATGGCGCCCGCCGCTCCCTCGTAGTAGCTCACGATCTGGTCGTCGGTACGCAGCGTGTTCGGCGGGGCGATCATGACGCCGTGGGCGCCGGCTGACATGACGTCGACCGCGAGAGCCCGCATGGCGGCGTAGCCGGGTGCGGAGACGCCCACGATGATCGGCAGATCGGTGCGCTTGATGACGTGCTGGACGATGCGCACGCCCTCCTCGTGGGACAGCTTGGGTGCTTCGCCCATCTGGCCCAGGAGGGTCAGTCCGGTGACGCCGGCGTCGCCGTAGAAGTCGACGAGTCGGCTGAGTGAGTCGAAATCGATTGCGCCTTCCTTGTCGAAGGGCGTTGGTGCGATGGCGAAAACACCATTGGTGTTGTGGTCCAGGGGTGCCATTGTTCTGCCTCCTCAGAAGTCCGATGTATTTTTCAGAGGCTGGCGATGAGTCCGCCGTCGACGCGAATGACCGAGCCTGTGATGTAAGAGGCATGGACGCTTGCGAGGAAGGCGACGGCGGCGGCGTATTCCCGCGGTTCGCCGTAGCGGCCCACAGGGATCGACGCGACGCTCTCGGCGGACGTCTCCGCGACGGACTTGCCCTCCCGATCGGCCTTGGCCTGGTCGAGGAACTTGATCCGCTGGGTGCCGATCCGTCCCGGAACGACCACGTTGCAGGTGACACCCTCGGCCGCGACTTCCCGGGCCAGCGTCTTGGACCAGCCGAGCAGGCTGCCCCGCAAGGCGTTCGACAGCCCCAGGTTGGGGATGGGGGCGATCACCCCCGAGCTGGCGCTGGTGATGATCCTGCCCCAGCCGCGGCTCCGCATCAGCGGCACGACCCCGTCCGTGATCGCGATGACGGACAGCACCATGGACTGGAAGTGCTTCAGCCAGAGTTCAGGGTCCTGCCCCGCAACCGGCGAGGGCGGCGGCCCTCCCGTGTTGTTGACCAGGATGTCCACGGGACCGAGCGCCCCTTCGACTGCCGCGATGTGCTGGTCGATCGCGCCCAGGTCCGCGAGGTCCCATTCCAGGGGCACGGCTTTCCCGCCCGCGTCGGCCACCGCCTCGGCGGTGCTCTCTGCGGCCTGTGGGCTGATGTCCGCGACGGCGACAGCGGCGCCTTCCGCGGCGAGAGCCTGGGCGATCGCGCCGCCGAGACCCCCACCTCCGCCCAGTACGAGCGCGGTCTTGCCCGAAATTCCCAGATCCACAGCTTCGCTCCTTGGGCGGTGGCCCCGTTCCCCGGCCGTACGGCCGACGGCTACGTCCGTCGTTTCCAAATGACACTGCCACGAGGTTGTGGTGGGTCTCCAATAGGAATCTCTCGCGACATGCATAAGGGATGCCTATGCGCCGCGAATAGGGAATAGGCGTTGCCGGCGTGCAAGATGAGGTGGGGAATAGGGCCGTTTTGGCCCGTCGATTCCCGACGCATGTTCACGGCCGTAACTGGAGGCCCCTATGTCCTTGCCGGAAACCATGCAGGCCGCGGTGCTGGGCGAGCCCGGCACCCTCGCCGTCACGACGCTGCCCGTGCCGCAGGTGGGACCGGAAGACGTTCTGGTACACGTCCGCAGGGCGTCCCTGTGCGGAACGGACTTGAAGATCCGCAGTCGGCACTTCTTCAAGGACGGAGGCCCGGCCGCGGGCGAGTTCGTACCCGGCCACGAGTACGCCGGCGTCGTCGCCGCGGTGGGCAGTGCCGTGGACGAGCTCCGGGTCGGCGACCGGGTGGTGACGGAAGCCCACCGCGGCTGCATGCGCTGCGCCAACTGCCTGGCCGGGGCCTACACGGACTGCCTCAACTACGGCCTGCGGCACACCGGGCACCGCGTGCAGGGGATGACCGTCAACGGGGGCTTCGCGGAGTACGCGCTCAACCACGTGGCGACCCTCCACCGGTTGCCGGACACCGTGGACTTCGACGCCGCGGTCGTCCTCACCACCGTGGGCACCGTGATGCACGCCTTCGACGTGCTCGACACCCTGCTCGTCGGATCCACGGTCGCTGTGATCGGCCCCGGACCGATAGGTCTGCTCGCGGTACAGGTCGCACGTGAACTCGGGGCCAGGACCGTAGCCCTGGCCGGCACGCGGGAAGCCAGGCTCGCCATCGGCAAGTCCTTCGGCGCGGACCTGGTCGTCAACTCCCGGGAGGAGGACGCCGTAGCGGCGGTTCGGGAGGCGACCGACGGGATCGGCGCCGACATCGTCCTGGAGTGCTCTGGCGCCCCGAGTGCGGTGGACGACGCGCTGCGCATGGCCAAGCGGTCCGGGAAGGTCGTCCTCGTCGGCTTCTTCGAAGAGCCCGTACAGGCCGACCTCAACCACGCCGTGATGAACGGCATCTCGATCCAGACGGTCCGCGGCGAGGGCACCGGTTCGGTGGCCCGCGCCGTGGGCCTGGCCGCCCGGGGTCGGCTGCGCACCGCGGAACTGGTCACCCACCATTTCGGGCTGCCCGACGTCGCCGAGGCGTTCGACACCTACGCCGAGCGCCGGGGCAACGCCATCAAGGTCATGCTTGACATCTCCGAGGACCCGGAGTCCACCGGTGACCGGTGACCGAGAGGGCACCGCGCCCGACGCCCTGGCAGTCGGGCGGGAGAAGGCGGCGGTCGCCATGGCCGATGCTGCCACCGCCTGGCTGGACAGCCTGAGCGAGGACCAACTCCCGCTCGCCGCCTACGACTCCCCGCTCCACCCGGATGCGGAGGCCGAGCGGCTGCGCTGGTTCTACACCCCCACCGAACACGGCGGGCTCGCCGTCCGAGACCAGAACGCCCGCCAACAGAGCCTGGCCATGCGGCTGGTGGCCACCGGACTGTCCATCCCGGGCTACGCCACGGTCACCACCGTGATGGGACTGGAGAACGTCCTGGACCAGTTGGAAGGGTGGCGGGTCCACTGGGGCCGGCAGCGCGGACGGGACCCCGGCCTGTACTGGCTGAGGATCTTCGGCCGCCCCGGCGACCGCGTCTGGGCATGGAGGTTCGGCGGCCACCACATCTCCCTGAACAACCTCGTCGTCGCCGGCCGGCTCGTCTCCACGACCCCCTGCTTCATCGGTGCCGACCCGGCCACGACCGAGCTGATCGGAGGCACCCTGCGGCCCTTGCAAGGCCCTGAGGAGACGGCCCGTCAACTGGTCCGCAGCCTGGACCCGGGCCAACTCCAAAGCGCCCTGCTCCACCCGTCCGCAGTCTCGGACATCGTCTCCGGCAACCGTCCGCGCGTCGAACACGGCGACACGATGATGCACATGCAGGACCTGTGGCGCGGCCAGTTCGCCGACCCTGAGCTGGACCGGCTTGTCGACGACATCGACCGCCGGGCGGAAGCGGGCAGCGGATACACCGAGAACGATCACGCGCGCGTGGCCATCACGATTCCCCCCAAAGGCATCAGCGGTCGCGACCTGAACAACGAGCAGCGGCACCTGTTGCACCGGCTCGTCACCCTCTACACCGGACGGGCACCCGAGTTCCTCGCAGACGCCTACGACACCCACTACGCCTCTGACACCGTCCTCGACGCGGTGCATTTCGGCTGGGCGGGCAGCACGGACGCCGGGGAACCGCACTACTACCGGGTGCAGGACCCTCGCGTCCTCATCGAGTACGACAACACACAGCGGTACGCCAACCACGCCCACTCGGTGTGGCGTGACCTGACCTCCGACTTCGGACTGGACGTACTCGCCGAACACCGCGCACACATCGCACACGAGTAGGGCGTACTCGGGGGCGCCGTACACACCCGTACCGCCGGTCCACCCCCCCACGAAAGAACCAGCACCATGACCACCCTGCTGATCGCCGACGACGAGTCCCTGCAACGCCTTGCCGTGCGCATGATCCTCGAACGACAACCTGGACTGACCGTCGTCGGCGAGGCCGACAACGGCTCCGAGGCGGTCCGTATGGCCTCCGCACTCCAGCCCGACATCGTTCTGATGGACGTGCACATGCCCGGCATGGACGGCACGGAGGCCACACGGCGCATTGTTGATTCCGGCAGTCGTTCACGGGTCCTGGTACTGACCACCTTCGATCTCGAGGAACGCGTCTACAAGGCGCTGCGCGCCGGAGCCAGTGGCTTCCTCCTCAAAGACGCCCGCCCCGAGGAACTGATCGCCGCAGTCCACGCGGTGGCCAGAGGCGACGCCGTCATCGCGCCGAGTCTGACCCGCAAACTCCTCGACACCTTCGCTCACCGCCTGCAAAGTCCCGTCCCGGACCAGGACCACGACGACAGCGGCCGGCTCCACCACCTCACCGGACGCGAGCGTGAGGTTCTCGCCCGCGTCGCATCGGGTCGGAGCAACGGAGAGATCGCCGAGGACCTGCATCTGGCCGAAACCACGATCAAGTCACACGTCAGCCGCATCCTCGCCAAGATCGGTGCCCGGACCCGCGTCCAGGCGGTGGCTTTCGCCTACGAAGCAGGGCTCGTCAGACCCGTCCTGCACATGTGACAACCTCCGCGAAGCGGACGGCATCGCGGTGCCAAGAGGAGAGCCGGACATGAGCAGTCCCCAGATGCACGTACTCGCCGCGTTCCTGCGGTTGACCCGTAAACGCAGGACGGCCCCGGACCCCGTGGCTGCATCGAAGGAGCCACCTCGTCCGCCCGCCAAACTGGTACAGCGGCACGACGTGAGATCGCGCAGCATCGACGGTTTCGCATGCCACACCGTCAGTCCGCGCGGGCGCCGGGCGGAGCGAGCGGTCGTCTATCTGCACGGCGGCGCCTACATCAGCCACATCTCGCCCCAGCACTGGCAGTTGATCTCGCAGCTTGCGGATGCCGGTGTACGAGTCGAGGTGGCGCACTACGGGCTGGCGCCGAAGTACACCTACCGTGACGCCTATCCCTTCGTCACTGCCGTCTACCGCGACCTGCTCAGCGACCTGGACGCCGGCCAGGTCACGATCATGGGCGACTCCGCCGGCGCGGGCTTGGCTCTGGGCGTGGCGCAGAGCCTGGTCGGCTCGGGTCTGCCCCAGCGGCCCGAGTAGTACTGATCTCCCCCTGGCTGGATCTGACTCTGACCAACCCTGCGATTCCCGAGATCCGTGGCTCCCCACCAGCCTCCTGCTCGCGGCCGGACGTGGCTGGCCGGCGGGGATGACTCCGCCCAACCCCGGCTCAGTCCCGTCAATGGCCCGCTTGCCCCCTGGCGCCCATCGACGTCTACATCGGCACTCGCGACTTGTTCTACCCGGACGTCCGGCGCCTGGAAGAACGGGCTGCTGCGGAAGGGTTGGCCGGGAATGTCATCGTGTGCGACGGGGCGGTCCATGTCTACCCGCTCGTCCCCGCTTCCGAGGGGCGTGCTGCGGCCCGCGTCATCGTGCGGTCCGCGGCCTCCTGAGCGGGTGAGAGGCGATCTTCAGCCGACGTCGGGCGAGCCCTCGCCCCGCTGTTCGAGAGAGGCGGGTGTGTCTTGCCGGTGACCTGCTGCTACATCAGTTGGGGTAACGGGCACGGATGCACCAGCTCGTCCCCGTTGTTGACCGTAGCTGACCCCTGTATCTGGCACGACTGTGGCACGCGACCTCTTCACCCCGAACTCTGGGCTGGGCGGTCGTTAATGGCTGATGACCTGTTCAACCGGCCATTCAAGTCGATCGACAGGCTTGTGTGGTCGTCGTGGTTGCTGTCTCCGCTGCTGTACTGCACTGAACCGTCAACCGCAGGTCGGAAGTGCTGGCGGACTGCATACACCAAGGCTTGAAAGTTGAAGGCTCAGAGGGGTCTGCATGCTCCTCCAGCGATCTTGACGGCCGGTGGCGGCTCCCTGCGCGTTGGCATAGGGCGCGCCTCGACCTCGCCCCGACGACGTGCCGCTCTTAGAACAATGAAACGCGTCGGCTGTCTTCGGCGGCCGGGGCTCCTCCTAGTTTCAGGAGTCGCTGACCTCGGACTCCTGTACTGCCGCCTTCAGTTCTTCCTTCGCCTCTTCGGCTCGCGCCTTACGTGACTGGTAGCGCTTGACCGCGACAGCAGCTCCGCTGACGGCAGCTCCGCCGACTACCGCGCCCACAGCTGCGCCCTTCGTGAACGCAGCCTTCTCGATGGCACTGATTAGCTTGTCGACGCCTCCCACTCTCTTCGCCAGCGTCGTGATTTCCTGATATTTGCCTAGGTTCCCCATCACACCCCCGAGTTCACGCAGAACGTCTCGACGTCGGAGAGACGCCCGAGCGGGCCCTTAGCTCTTCCAAGTACACCTGCACGCTCTTCGGTCCATGGCCGCCGCGGAGACGTACTCCTTGTCGTCCTCGGTCCAGCGGACTCGGTAGCTCTCCATCAGGCGTGAGCCTACGCCTCGCGGGTGTTCGCGGGGGGCTCGACCGCGGCCGTTGACCTCGACGCCCTGCTCCTTCGCCCACGCATCGACCTGCCGGACGGGGACGACGTGAGATCGGGCGGGATCGCTCGCGCGCGCCCCGGTACGACCATTGCCGCCATACGGGCGGCGCGGTGCGCGGCCTTGCCGCCCTCGCCTTCTTTCTTTTCCCGCTTGCCAGTCCCGCGCTGGCGCATGCTGCCGAGACCATGTCCCTCGTGGAGGCCGTGGCCAGCATGCGGCTGTACCCGTCGAGTCCCGCGACGGGTACAGCCGCAGCGCCTTCCGCCACTGGAACGCGGGTAACCACCCCGCTGATTGCAGCACCTGCAATGAAGTCCTCCTGGACGAAGCAGTGGAACCGCGAGGCTGGCGGCACTCTGGGACAGGCAGCGGCTTAGCTGGTCATGGGGCGCACCGTAACTGAGTGACGTCTTCGTCCCGAAGCAACTTGGACGGGGGCATGGCCTTGGGCTGGTGTGGTCCTCACCTGCGCTGATGGTCCGCAGACGTCCACGCTCGTCCGTCGTTGTTCGTGGGCGTTGTCACGCAGTTAGACACTCACCGCTGTCCCGGCTCAGTGGCTGCCTGCCACAGATCGTTGAAGCGCCTGACCTGCCTGTCGACACGACGGGCATCCGCGTCGAGTCTGGTCTGGAGGCTGCTCTGCTGCCGGTCCGGTTCGAACTCCAGGTACAACGCGTCGTCGAATATCACGATGTCCCACGCCGCCGCCCGCATGTGCGGCTGCGCAGAGAGGATCATGAAGCGCACTTGGATGCCGAGGTCACGCTGCTCCTGACAGAGCGCCATGAAATCGATCATGAAATGGTCGTCGCTCTCCTCTTCAGCGTTGATCACGAAGAGACGCCGAATGTGCACACCTGGGTCGCGCATCGCCTCGATCTGTGCGTCCAGGTAGTGTTTCGCCGGATCGGTGTCCCAGAAGGGCCGGTCGACGGAGCTGCTCGTGGCGTCGATGGTGCGCCGGGCGCATTCCATGAGCCTGATGAGCCACTCGTGGTTGGCCCGCGGCCAGTGGGCGGTCATGCCGGACAGGTCCGTGACGACCGAGGCAAGGCTCTCTATCTCGGCACGGGCGAAGGCTTTCACGATCTCCGGGCTCTGCTGTCCCACCAGGCTCGCGCTGTTGATCAGACGCTTCGCGTCAATGGTGCTCATGCCCGCCTGATTGAGCTCGCTCAGCAGCCCGGCAGCTTCACTGAGCTGGTGGAAGTGGTCGTGGAGCTCTTGGGTTCGCGTTCGTTGGCCGGTCTCCATGGAGGCCAGCCGCCGCTCGAAGTCGACCATATACTGGACAATCAGTGTCAGACCGCCGATGCCGATAGACACCCCGAGCTTCTCCAGTGCGTCCTGGGACGGGTCTATTAGATCGGTAATTCCATAGGCCACCATGCTCACGACGACGGTGATGAGTGTCCTCAGCACACGGGGCGCTATGCGCGTTCCTCCCGTTGGCATCGATTTCGGCGTGCTTGGCTCTCTGCCCATACCCGCTCCCCCCACCAGGTGCTCGTAGGAGATGGTG
Source organism: Streptomyces sp. NPDC036764 (assembly GCF_055609385.1). NCBI lineage: Bacteria > Bacillati > Actinomycetota > Actinomycetes > Kitasatosporales > Streptomycetaceae > Streptomyces > Streptomyces sp. NPDC036764. Next base: position 916 of record NZ_JBVJPT010000010.1, on the reverse strand, counting down.
CCCAGTCAGCACGAGACAGCACCCTGGTTTCCTTCCTTGTGAGCGTGAACAGCTGACCCCTGCTGGCGTCTCGTCATCGACCAGAACTGTTGCGAGGGCTGACCATCCATCGCGGCTCGAGAGCCCTCAGCTTGGAAGCTCGGGCTTCTTCGAGGCGGTGGCTGCGCTGACCTGCGGTGAAGCTGCTGTGAGACGTGACGTGCTGACTCACTGTTCCCCGCCATTCCCTGTGCTTCCCGCACGACCTGGCATGGATCTGGCACGACCCCTTCGTCCCGAACTCTCGGCCGCGGGGTCATTGAGGTCCGCTCGGCTGGTCAGTCGGCCTTTGGCGGCCTTTGGTGGTCGCCTGTGGCCGTGATGGTTGCTGTACTCCGCTGCTGTACCGGAACACCGGCGGGCCGTGGAGGAGATCAGGCGCAGGCGCTCAGTGGCCTCATGGTGCACGATGTGGCTTCGGCGGGTTCCGCTGGGAGGAGGGGGAACTATGTCGTCACTCGACCGCCTCAGGGCGTTGCTGGGTGAACCGGTGACCTGGGGCTGGGCCAGGCCGCGTCTGTGGACGGCGTCCGAGCAGTATCTCGATGTCGGGCTGCCCTCGGATTACAAGGCGTTCCTGGACCTGTACGGGCCGGGGAGTATCGACGGCTACCTGTCGCTGAGCCGGCCTCTGGAAGCCGACGCCACCGAGCTGGACCGGTTGTGGTCGCTGGAGGACTGGCGCCAGGCGCGGCTCAGCGACCCGGACCTGTATCCGTACCCCTTCCACCCCGATCCCGGCGGCCTCATTTCATGAGGTTCGGACGAGCATGACAACGAGTACTAGGGTCCGTCTTCAAACGCATCTTGCCCAGAGCAGGCACGAGGCAAGGGAGACCGCTGCTTCGTAGGAGGCTGCGGTCTTGTCGTATCGGGT
>NZ_JBVJPT010000009.1:328356-350310 GCF_055609385.1 Streptomyces sp. NPDC036764 | reverse complement strand
GTTCCCACAGGTCCTCCGGCGCCATCCGCTCGACAAGCGCAGCAGTCATCGCCCCAGACTGCCGCAAGATCACACCAATTGAAATGACGTCTTAGGAGGGCGTGCCCTTCACGTGTGCTGATGGTCCGCAGACGCCCGCGCTCGTCCGCTGCTGTTTGTCGGCGTTGTCACGCAGTTAGACACTCACCCCGGGGCGCCTCCCGGCCCGTGGGGTCAGCGCACGTCAGCTCAGTTCTCCGGGCTAAGGCATGGCTGTGCCAGTGTCGCAGATCGAATCGGGTGACCTGCGGCTGTCGGTCTCGGCATTTGGTGGTCGTCATCCGTCGTCGCCGATCGCCGTCGACGGCGCACAGACGGCCCAGCCGACGTCTTAATGATCAATATGTAAATGCCTTGCTCCTGGGGAGCTGCGACCCATTAGTCTCGGAGGATGAGTTCACTCCGGGTATTCCTCGAACCTGAAGAGCCGAGCGACGGTCCATTCGGCGGCTGGGCCTCATGGTTTCGCACTGCGGGCGCCCCAGAGGCGGTTGAGGCGCGGCGGAAGATCAATGACTGGTACTCCGTTTTCGATGATCGCGACTCGATGGTTCTTAGCCGCCTTCAGGGCGAGGATGACATGGGAGTACTCCAGGCCGTGGATGAACTTTACGGTCAGACTATGTCGCAGGCGTTGAACTTCTGACCCTCTTCATGGAAAAGGACTTCAGTTCCGAGGTGTCAAGGAATGGCTCTTTGGTGAGCGGGATCAATAGTCGAGTGCGCCCCGATAAGTGGTACGTGATCCCGAGGGTTATTGATTGGAATCGTCAGCCGAGCCTGAAGAACATAGCTAAATGGCTACACGATAAGATTAGTGATCTTGCAGATCCGCCCCTTGACCTGGCGCAGAACGACTACCCCTCTGCCGTGTACTCGACTCCCGAGGTTGAGCTTGAGTTCACGTTCGTTCCTCGGCGTCGAGCAACGCCGCCCACGCAGCGCGAGCCCATCGTAATGGCTGGACCTGTAGTGACTAGGTTTGTGGCGTCGGATCGCAGGTTGCGTTCCGCTGTGACTCGAAAGGCTGGAAGTAGGTACGAGCACCGCGACAAGCCATTCGCTGTCATGATCAGCGTGCGGGATTCACTTTGCGACACTGAGGATGTCGTGAATGGCCTTTATGGAGATGACGCGATAGCGATTGACTTGGCGAATCCTGGAGTGGCTGCGCCGTTGCGGAAAAGGAATGGCGTATTCTCGATTTCTACAGCGCATCCAGAGGGGCGCAATAGGCGACTGAGTTGTGTTTTCGTCCTCATGCGTGGATGGCTTCCCGCGACGCGAGAGGTCCCAACCTTGCTGTGATTCGACAATCCGTGGGCCGAGCTACCGTTTCCCAACGATGTACTGGTTCCGGCGAAGCATTTGATTGCTCACGCGGACGAGCGAGGGACACGCATGGAATGGGTGAACGAGTGATTTTCGGCGTCGTCACATTTGCGACAGGTCAGCGGAGTCTCAATTGATCGAGTCAAGGCGGCGGGCGCCGGCTGATGGTGCGCACGGCGCCCGTACCCTGCTCAGGCTTTGAGGCCTGGCCTCATCTTTATCAGGTCGATCATGCAGGTTCGTGAGCATCAGGTACCGCGCACTGTGCCCAGGCCGGTGGATCGCTGGCGTTCGGCGCTAACCGACCCCGTACGCCGCTGTTGGTGTCAGCCGTGGGTGTCAGCGGCTCCGCGCGCTCTTGACAGCGTGGTTCAACTGTCCGACAGGGTCTGTGCGGACTTCTGATGGATCTGTTGCACGATGACGGCGGTACGGAGGCGGGCCTGCTCCGATTCAGGCCCTCCGCCATCTTGCCGAACCACGTCCATCGCGATCATGCGAAAGTCCCGCCTGCGGTCCTTCGCGGCGTCGACGGCTCGATCCAGTTCGCTCGCGAAGTCACGTTGATCAAGCTCTGAACCTGCCTGAAGCTCCATGAGCCACGTCAGGGCGGTGTGTGTCGCGTCCTCGACAGCGGCTGATAGCTGTGCCGCAGCGACAGCAACCTCTTCGGGCCCCTCAAGGAAGACGCGCTCGTACGCGGTGTCCAGGGGTGACGCGATGCTGCTTCTGATGCGCTCTTCCGCTACCTCGCACTTTGGCGGAGTGTGGGACAGGGCATCACCGACCCACCAGAGTGTTTCCAACCTCGATGAGACCTCTGCGCCGTAATCCGCGTAGGCCTGCCGCCGTGGTTCCCGCATCTGTGTTGCGAGGTCAGCACGTATCTGGCGTTCCGTCTGCTGTATCTGCGCTGCCACCTGAAGCATCGTCTGAGATCGCGAGAAGAATCCAGTGACTCCTGCTGCGAGAGCTGTTCCGCATGCTCCGACAGCCGCGCCGAGGAGTGCGGCGAGACCTGCATCCATAAGTGCATCGTTCCTCAACTTACCTTCAGGGATTGACGCCTACGACGGTACCCAGAGTGCCCTCTCTGAGCAGGGGGAGAGCGGTCTGCAACTGTCGTCGCCTGTCGTCGTTGGCTGGCCTCGGACGGCCCACAGACGGCCAGGCCCACAGTGCGCCAATTGCGCTAGGTCCGTTGCCGGACGCAGGTCAGAAGCCGGATGGCCCACCCTCGCCGCCTTGGACTCGGAGGTGTGTGTATCACTTGGCGAGCGGCGCTGAAGAACTCTGTGCGTGCTTCATCGGCGCGGTCTCGCAGCTCGTCCAGCTCCTCGACGGCTGCCTCGTTCAAAGGGAAATGGACCCGACGAACCCCTTGGACTACCGCCTCCGCAGTGTCGGCGAGGGTGGCACACGCGGCATCAACGGGTTCAGGGCCCAGGAGATGTACCCGCTCAAGGTGCTGTTTGAGGTCCTCCTTGATCTGGAGGGACTCGTTCCAGATGCTCTCTTCCATCGCCTCGACTGGATCTCCCTGGTATGTGGCCTCCAGGTGAACCCAGTATTCTCCGTCCGGGGGCAGATCGATGAGCTTCGAGACGCTCGCGTCCCAGGCAGCGAGAAGCGCTGTGTACGCCTCCCGCCGTTGCCCTCGGAGCCATTGCTCGTGCTCCACTACAGCCTCGGCCCGAACCTGCCAACGCCCGATGTAGACGCCGGCAAGGCCACCCACGACACCTATAAAGGCGGCCACCACAGTCGCCTGCTCGGCAGTCATGCCTGAAGTGTGCCGGGCGCTCAGCAGATGGGTGGAACTTCTGACGATTCGCCCCGCGGGTTCTCGTCCGCGCGGGGTTCATGGCCCCGGAGACGTGCCGCTTGAGCCGCTGCCGCGTTGGGTCCGTGGCGGTCGCCACGGACCCAGTTTGGAAGATCGCGTATGCGGATGGCGACTGACTTGGAAGAACGCTGACCCGCACGTTCATGGCTCGGTTGCCGAGGTTCCCCGTTGTTCCCCGCAGGTTGCTGCTCGATCGGGCACACGGGGGACACGGCTGGCTCAGTCGGGCGCGCACATCATGCGGTGTGCCGGCACGACGGCTTCGCCGGGTAGCAACGGCCATGCCTGGCGCTGCGAACATCTGCTGTATCGCACGGCTCCTGGCCTGTGGGGGCGAACGGCACCTTGCTGGCTCATTGCAGTCCGTCGGGCTGGTGGCGCGGCTAAGTCACCGGATGCTACCGACGGGTTTTCGGCCGTGTCGTGGCAGTTGCACGCTATGTATGTTGCGGCGGCACGGTCTGGCGTGCTTGTCGTCGCCGGGGGGACGGGGCAATTCCGTGATCAAAGGTTCGGGTTCGGTGTTCGTCAGCTATGCAGGACCGGACCGGCCGTGGGCCGAGTGGGCTGCGTGGCACCTGGGAGAGGCCGGCTACGCGGTCGAGCTCGATGTGTGGCACTGGCGTACCGGCGACGACTTCGTAAAGAGGATGAGCACGGCTCTGGCGAAGGCCACCGCGGTCGTGGCCCTGCTCTCGCCTTCCTACTTTGCCGAGGGGCGGTACACCGAGGAGGAGTGGACGGCGGCCCTGGCCCTTCGGGAACGCTTCGTTCCCTTGGTCATCCACCCCTTGGAGACAAGCGAGTTACCGCCGATCCTGGCACCGCGGATCCGGAAAGAGCTGCACGGCCTTGATGAAGTCACGGCTATCGCCGCGCTGGTGGAGGCAGTACGTGGCCCCATGCCTGCGACGAGCGCACCGGCCTTTCCCGGTGCGGCGGCGCCGACTGTGTCCGTACCTCCCGCCTCTGGACCTGAAGTGCGGCCCCGCTTTCCGTCCAGCACGGGTCTGCCGGCGATATGGAACGTGGGGCGACGCAATCCGTATTTCACTGGCCGTGAGACGGTCATCGACAGCCTGCGGAGCAAGCTGCTCACCGAGCACCACGCCGCCGTTCAGGCTGTGCACGGGATGGGCGGTATCGGCAAAACACAGGTGGCGCTGGAGTACGCACACCGCTTCGCCGGCCAGTACGACCTCGTGTGGTGGATCGACGCCGAGCAGGCTGAACAGATTCCTCAGCACTACGCCGAGCTGGCCACACGCCTGAATGTCGCCAAGCCCGACGCTGACGTCGAAGCCAACGCGCGCAACGTGGTACAGCATTTGCAGACGTTGGATCGCTGGTTGATCATCCTGGACAACGCCGAGGACCCAAAACGGATCAAAGTCTGGCTGCCCGACGGGAGCGGGCACGTTCTGATCACCTCACGCAACCCCAGGTGGGACGTGGTCGTCCCCGGATTGCGGCTGGACGTCTTCACCCGCCAGGACTCCGTGAGCTACTTGACCAGCCGCCTTCCCACCCTCACTCCCGAATGGGCCGATTCCCTGGCGCATGCCGTGGGAGACCTCGCTCTTGCCCTGGCCCAAGCCGCGGGTGTCCTAAGCGACGGCATGCCGCTAACCAGATACCGGAAGCAACTAAAGACCCATACCGCCAAGCTGCTTGCTCAAGGCGACGATCCTGGACACGCCCCCTTGGCAGCGACCGTCACCATCGCTACCAAGAGTCTCAGCGACGGCCACCCGCAAGCCATATCGCTGCTGCGCCTGCTGGCTTTCCTCGGACCCGACCCCATCCCGACTGACTGGCTGGTCGCGGCGCGCAGTCGGATGACCACCATTCCCGGTGAGCCGAGCGACCCACTATGGCCGCAGACCGCCATCAAGCCTCTGACTCGCTACGGCTTGGTCTATGCCGGCGAAACGGTCCAGGTCCACCGACTGACCCAGGCCATCCTGCGCGAGCAGATAGGTCCTGACGTCACCGCGATCCAGGGCGATCTCGCAGCGCTTTTGACCGCTGCTGAGCCCGGCGATCCTGAACTCCCCGAGACGTGGCCGCAGTGGGCCGTGCTGACCTCACATCTCATCGCGGCCCGGCACACCATGGGCGACCGCTCCGATCTGCGATCGACGCTGCTCCATGCCGCCCAATACCTCGTTCTGAGCGCACAGCCGCAAGCAGCCCATGATCTCGCTCAAGCGCTCCACCACTCGTGGGCCGCCTCCCTGGGGGAGGACCACTCGGAAACCCTGGGCGCTGCACATATGCTGAGCGAGGCGTTTGACGGCCTTGCCTTGTACGCAGAGGCCCGCCGCATGGTCGAGGACACGCTGGAGCGGCGCCGGCGAATCCTGGGCCAGGATCACCCCGACACCCTGCGCTCCGCCCACAACCTCGCCGTCACCCTGGGCATTCTGGGCCATCACCCAGAGGCCCGCCGCATGGACGAGGACACGTTGGAGCGGCGCCGGCGGGTCCTGGGCCAGGATCACCCCGACACCCTGCACTCCGCTCACAGCCTTGCCGTCACCCTGGGCATTCTGGGCCATGAGACCGAGGCCCGCCGCATGGACGAGGACACGTTGGAACGGCGTCGGCGGGTTCTGGGCCAGGATCACCCCGACACCCTGCACTCCGCCCACAGCCTTGCCATCACCCTGGCCAACCTGGGCCATGAGACCGAGGCCCGCCGCATGCACGAGGACACGTTGGAACGGCGTCGGCGGGTCCTGGGCCAGGATCACCCCGACACCCTGCGCTCCGCCCACAGCCTTGCCGTCACCCTGCACAACCTGGGCCATCACCCAGAGGCCCGCCGCATGGACGAGGACACGTTGGAGCGGCGTCGGCGGGTCCTGGGCCAGGATCACCCCGACACCCTGCGCTCCGCTCACAGCCTTGCCGTCACCCTGGGCATTCTGGGCCATCACCCAGAGGCCCGCCGCATGGACGAGGACACGTTGGAACGGCGTCGGCGGGTCCTGGGCCAGGATCACCCCGACACCCTGCACTCCGCTCACAGCCTTGCCGTCACCCTGGGCATTCTGGGCCATCACCCAGAGGCCCGCCGCATGCACGAGGACACGTTGGAACGGCGTCGGCGGGTCCTGGGCCAGGACCACCCCGACACACTGCGCTCCGCCCACGGCCTCGCTTCATGCTGAGGCTTCCTCAGACGCCTGGACTTCCAGATGGACGCTCGACAACGACAGCCATCCTCCTGGGACAGAGCCCATGTCTTTCTGGGCGATGGTGTCTCACGGCCGAATCAGCGCCAACAGAGGTCTTGAAAACCGTCGTGGCGAGTCACCGTGGGTTCAAATCCCACACCCACCGCAGGGATGACCGCCCCTGACCAGGTCATATGGTCAGGGGCCGTTGTGTTGCGTGTGCCTTGTGTGCCCGCCGTTCACCGTGATTCCCCGCTTGATCGAGCACGGTGGCGGCACGTCTCGGTGGCTAGTGGAGCAACTCACCTTGGAGTGTTTTGCCTGTAGTACGTAAGTCGGGGGACCGGGTCACTCCGTCGACGGAAGCGCTCTGACCTGCCCTGCTTCCGGATCTGCCTCGATTGAACTGCGCATGCATAACTGGCTTCGGAGTGTCGTAGGTATCGGATAGCTTCCATGTAGGGGCCTACGTCGGGGAGGGGCAGGAATGGGGCAGGCTGCGCAGGAGGAGTCGGGCGTTCCGCAAGGTCCGCGCACGTACAACGAGATCATCAACGACGCGTGGACGACAGAAGAGGAAGCGCGACGGGTCAAGGCAGACTCCCTGCTGGGGCACATGGTGGCTCTTCTGGCTCAGCGCGGTGATACCACGCACGTTCAATTGCTCCTCATGGTCCGCAGCGCGGTGATCGAGTACGACGACGAGTCACAGACGGATGATCTGTGGTTGGAGTTCGATCCGCAGAATGAGTCAGCCTTCACGGACGAGGCTAGAGAGCTGCTGAAATCGGTCTTCGAACGGGTCAGCGGACGGCTTGATTACGGGGTGAGTTGGCTCGGCTTCCGCGAGACGCTTCCCAGCGTTGGCCCCGATTGGCGTGAACGCTTGCAAGAGATGATGAGCGCGGACAGACCGACGAACATGGCGCGCCGGACCATGCCGGAGAAGCCACAGTGGACGCTGGACGGACTCGCCTTTACAAACTTCGGGGAACGCCGCGTCTACCAGGCACTGAAGCACTTGCAGGAGAAGGAGCTCGCCCCAGAAGAGACGATCTCGATCTTCCCTCTCCCGAATGGTCGGGTTCTCGGTCACACCTGGGAGCCTGACATGATCGTCACATATCGAGGGCGGGCTGGCGTCCTGGAGATTGACGGCCCCAACCACCGTGTCCGGCGGGCGATGGACACGTCTCGGGATCACCTGCTGCGTGATGCTGGTGTTGCGTACGTCGATCGGATCCCGGTTGAAGCCATAGACAACCCGCAGGAACTATTGACGGTTCTGAAGAGGTTTCTTCGGCGCTTGCGCGAGTGCCCTTAGCAGCCGCGCTCCCCTTCACCCACCACTCACCCCAGCTCCCATCCCGTCCGCCGTCGACCCACACACCGTGGAGCTGGCGTGGTTCATGGCGTCCAGGTGGAGCGCGCCACTGTACGAACGACCTGGACGCCATGGGCCACGTCTGCTCGGCTCTGCCTGAGTCGATGGCGGACGGGATGGGAGCCCACCACGCTCGCCACGATGCGCCCGCGGCCGGGAACGGCGCCCCCTCCATCCCGGTGCCGGCCGATCCCCCGCCGGAGGCATCGTTCTGACCGCAGCCTCGTTCAGGCAAGAGCAAGTAACACTCATGGCAGCGTCCGCCGTCCGGCCGATGGCCCGGTGCGGGATTAGCGGGCCGTACGAACGCCCGCGCATCTGGCAGCGTCGGTCCGCGTGCTACCGCCACCACGATCCGGCCTCTTTCGGTAACACATAGTGTCTTTGACCTGCACTGTTGGGGATCACCGTTCGTCCTCGTGCCCGTGTTGGAATGTGGCCGCTGCGTGCGGCGACGGGCGGGCGGCGACGTGCGCCGGTGGCGAAGACATGGAGGCGGCGCGGCGGCGACCGACCGGCGCCGCCGCGCTTGGCGCGGCCCTCGGTTGGATCCGACCTACTGGTGTAGGCAACCGGGTGGAAAGGGGTTCGGCGTGGCCCCGGAACCGGGGCGTTGAGGTCCGACCGCAGTTGGGTCTTTCCCTCCCGAGGCCGGATCGTGGTGGCGGTATCATGCGGGCCGTAAGCGGCCGTTGATGCGCTTGGGGCGGAGTGTGCGGCGGTCGGGTTGGCGATGATCGACAAGCGCCGTTGACCGCCGGCCGAGCGAGCGCAGCGAGCCTTGATGAAGTAGGGAAACTCTGTCCGCGTCGCCGCACGTGGCGTATGTCTTGTCTCGGTTGATGCTTGACGTTGTGGCCTCACCTGATGCTTGACACCGCTTGCCGCGGTTTGGCTGTGCGCCTGGATATGGCGCATGGGGAGGGCCGAGGCCGACGAGGCGTACATCGTCTAGGTCGACAAGGTGCGACCCAGGAAGTCCGGGGTGGACACTCTTAGCAAGACACCATTGTTTCTCGAAGTCGATCAGAGGAGTGATCGCCATGACCGAGGAACTGGTCCCTCCGCTCACGGTCGTCCGCCCCGGCGAGGGCGCCGAGGGCTTCCTCGGTTCCATCGGGGTGGTCTTCAAGCTCTGGGGTGCCGATACCAACGGCGCCTTGTCGGTCGTCGAGCACCCGTTCCCGGTCGGCGCGATGGTGCCGCCGCACCTGCACACCCGCGAGGACGAGTACTCGATCGTCACCGAAGGCGAGATCGGCTTCCGCTCAGGCGACCGCGAAGCCGTGCTGGGCCCCGGCGGCTACATCACCAAGCCGCGCGGCGAGCTGCACGCCATGTGGAACGCCGGTTCGGTCCCTGCCCGCATGATCGAGATCATTAGCCCGGCCGGTTTCGAGAACTGCTTCCGCGAGATGGCCGAGATGCTCGCCGACGGCCCGCCGCCGTCCGCGGACGCGATCCCGGCACTCGTGGCCAAGTACGGGCTCGAATTCGGCCAGCCGGAGTGGCTGCCGGACGTCATCGCGCGGTTCGGGCTGACGCCGCCGCCGGGAGCGTAAACTCACAACTCGCTGACCAGCCAGAACACCGCCCCAGGCCGTTGAATTACGCGGAACGCGGGCTTCGCCAGAGCCGACTATCTGACCCACAGTTGCCTACTGCCGCGGCGCACGATCTGCTGCAGCTTCTGCCCCACCTGGTCGGTCAGTCTGTGCACACGAACAGGCTCAGCCACCCGTGGCTCCAGAGGTCGGATCGACGGTCACCGCAAATTCAACGCCACGACCACCAACCCGGCGAACCTTTGCGGTCACAGCACTAGATCACGGCGCTTCGCTCGGCCAAGTTGCGCAGCGACTCGGGGACACGAGGGTCTGAGAGTTGGATCAAGTCCCGGATGACCTCGCGGGCCAAGTGGTGATCGTGGATCTGTTCGGGCGCCAGGGTCTCGGCCTCCATGAGTGCGGCTGTGGCCTCGCCGACGTGTCGCCGCTGCGCGTGTGCCCGCGCCACGTCAAGCAGGAAACGTGACTGCCGTTCGGGCGAAAGACCCGATGCGTCAACGTGCTGGGCTACCTCCAGGGCAAGCCCCGCGTCCCCCAATTCCACTGCCGTGCTTACGGCGTGGATCTCGACGTTCGTCGGCCCGAACTCCGTGTCGAAGTCGTTGCGGTCCTCGCCCAACCGCGCCGCAACTCCGCGCGCTCGTTCGATGTGCTCATGGGTCCGCCCTCGGTTGCCCTCCCTCGCATTGATCACCGCAAGGACGAGGTTCATGGCGCCGAACAGCGACAGCTCTTCCGGCGGGCAAGCCGGGGCCTCTGTCCTTGGGCCCATGACGGCCGCGGCTGATTGCGCTGCCTGCTCGGCCTGGTCCATATGCTGCTGCCGCATGAAGGCGTGGGCCATTCGGAACAGACTCGCGACGACTTCCAACGGCTGTCCTGCGAGTTCGGCCGCCTGTAGTGCTCGGTCGGCCGCGACCCATGCTGCGTCTGCCTGGTCTTGCCGGGTGAAGCTCGCTGCGGCCACTTGGTACGCCTTGGCGCGTAGGGCATGAAGTTCCATGCGGTCGCCTGCCGGCGCGTGGCGTACTGCCGTCTCAATGCTCGGGAGGAGCTTGGCGATATGATCGCTCAGTGCCGCGTAGCTCGATGCGTGCACGAGGGTCCATGCCTCATCTACTTGATGACGGAAGTCGGCAAGTGAAGGCGTTGGTTCGGTCAGGGGCTGCTGGAAGAGGCTGCCCAGGGCGGGGTGACCGGTAAGGGCTACCCGTAGACCGTCGAGGTCGTTGCTCTTCGTCTGCTCCTCTGGCTCGGCTTCCTCGACTGGGGCGGCGGCGTCCGGCCGGAGGTCGCGCACGGGCACGTTGAGTGCGTCTGCGAGAGCCTGAAGGACCGACAGTCGCTCAACGGGCTGTACGCCTCTTTCGACCTGGGAGACCCAGCTCTCGGAGCGTCCCATGGCGGCGGCAAGGTCGCTCTGTGACATGCCTGCGGTGCGGCGCAGCTCCTTCACCCTCTGGCCGACGGTCTTGGTGTCGGAAGCCGTCACTTCTCTGCTCCGGTGGGGTACTTGCCGGCGTACGGCTGGAGGCGGTCAACCTCGGTCTTCTCGACGTACTTGGAGCGCTCGGCCAGGAAGTGACGCGTGTGCGGCTGGCGCTCGTGCTCTTCGAAAGCGTCGTGATCGGCGTACAGCTCGAAGAAGTGGAAGACGTGACGATTCCCGACGCTGACGTCACGGATCAGTGGTGTGAGCTGCTGATCCACACGGCGACTCCAGAGGTCGGCAAGCAGTGGACCGACACCGGAGAGATCCATGAGGAACGTGACCTGAAGGGCCGTGCCGAGGGCGAGACACGCACCGCGCCGGGGCATCCCGCTCTGACGCGCATTCTGCGGCTGCACATCGGGGACGAACAGCTCAAGCCGGGGGACCTGCTGTTCCAGGGGGAGACGGGTGGCGTCCTCGCGGGTTCGGTCATCCGCCGGGCCTGGCGCAGTGCGCGCAAGGCTGTCTTGCCCCCGCACGTCTTCGAGTCGCCCACGGGAAGGCGGGTGTACGACAACCGGCACACGCGCCTTACCAAATGGCTCAACGACGGGATCCCGCCCGCGCAGGTTGCCGAGTGGGCCGGGAACAGCGTGCCGGTACTCCTCGCCACGTACGCCCGCTGTGTCGAAGGGCAGCTTCCTGATTTGAAGAAGCGCCTCGAAGCGGCCGGAGACCTCCCCGAGCTGCCCGACGCTGGTTGATCTTCGGTTCAGAAAATTCGACACGCATTCGACACGGCCACCCGCAAAAACCCGGTGACAGCCGGACTGCCCCGGAACACTCCCTTGATCGCCAGGGGAGGGACCGGGGCTTCGTCGTGTCACGCGAAACCCGCCCTGAACAGCAAAAACGCCCTCCCGAAGGAGGGCGGAGACTGGGCGCCCCCGGCAGGACTCGAACCTGCGGCCAAGCGCTTAGAAGGCGCCTGCTCTATCCACTGAGCTACGGGGGCCGGTTGTGGTGGCCTCGTTCGTGGTGCCCGGGTGTGGGCCGATCCGTGACGTTGCCGGGGACAAGGATAGGGCTCCCACATCCGTGTCCCTGTTGCTTCGCCTCCGAGGCTCGATGTGGAGGTTCGGTGAAGCGGTCCTGATAATCGCAGGCAGGTACGAATCGTGCACCGCTTTTGGCCTCTCGCGCCCCGGGTGTTGTGCACTCGTTATGCCTGGACTGTGCCCGTGTCCCAGTCGCCCCTTCCGTCCCTTGTGTCCTATCGGCGCGCAGACATGCTCATATGCTTCAGAATTCCCCTAAAATTGGGCATTCTTCGCATGTGGTGACCTTGGACGTACGGCCTCAGCTGCTCGACGCACTTTCCGCCCTGCGCGACCGTGTCGCGGCCGCACGCTTCCCGCTGCCCCTCGCGGGGGCGCCACGCGCGCGTGCCAACCGCGACGAACTGCTCGCGCAGCTCGACGACTATTTGGTGCCCCGCCTGAAGGAGCCCGAAGCACCCTTGCTGGCCGTGGTGGGCGGATCCACCGGCGCCGGCAAGTCGACGCTCGTCAACTCCCTGGTGGGCAGGCGCGTGACCGAGGCGGGCGTGCTGCGCCCGACGACGCGAAACCCGGTGCTGGTCTGCAATCCGGAGGACCATCACTGGTTCAGCGGGATGCGCGTACTGCCCGACCTCACACGCGTGTGGGTGCCCGAACCCGACCCGGCCGAGGAGCTGATGCTGCCCGGCGACGACAGCGAGCGCGTGCTGCGGATCGAGACCGCCGACACGCTGCCGGCCGGGCTCGCCCTCCTCGACGCGCCCGACATCGACTCCCTCATCGCCGACAACCGTGCCCTCGCCGCCGAACTGATCTGCGCCGCCGACATCTGGGTGATGGTCACCACGGCGGCCCGGTACGCCGACGCCGTCCCCTGGCATCTGCTGCGCACCGCCAAGGAGTACGACGCCACCCTCGTGACCGTCCTCGACCGGGTACCCCACCAGGTCGTCTCCGAGGTCTCGCGGCAGTACGGCGCCCTCCTCACCAAGGCCGGCCTCGGCGAGGTACCCCGCTTCACCGTGCCCGAGCTGCCCGAGTCGGCCTGGGGCGGCGGGCTGCTGCCGGCCACGGCGGTGGCGGGGCTGCGCACCTGGCTCGTCCACCAGGCCCAGGACCCGGCGGCGCGCGACCACGTCATGGCCCGCACGGCCTACGGCCTCCTCGACTCCCTCAAGTCCCGCATGCCCGAGCTCGCCAGCGCGGCCGCCGCCCAGTACTCGGCGGCCCTGCGGCTCACCGCCGCCGTGGACAGCGCCTACGACAGCGAGTACGCACGCGTGCGTGGCCGCCTCCAGGCCGGCGCCGTGCTCGCCGGGGACGCCCTGAAGCGCTGGCGCGCCTTCCCGCTCGACTGCACCGCCGGGGAACTCCTCGACTCGCTGGTGGAGAGCCTGAGCACGCTCCTGCTCTGCGCGGTCACGGCCGCCGACGAGCGCGTCGACGACGCCTGGCGGCGCGAACCGGCGGCCACCGCCCCCGAGCTGACGGACCGTGACCCGAAGCCGACGAGTGTCGAGCACCGCATCGGCATGGCGGTACGGCGCTGGCGGCGCGAGCTCGAGGAGTACGCCGAGGACGAGGTGAGCTACCTCGACCGCAGCGTCGCTCCGGACTCCGAGGTGGTCACCGCCCTCGTCGCCACCGCCTTGCTGGGCAGCCGGCGGGCGCGGTCCGCGGGGGAGGGGCTCGCCGAGCGGATCGGGGCGCACGGGGCGCTGCGGCTGCGCGACCGCGGCGGGCGGCTGCTCACCGAGCATCTGGACCGGGTCATGCACAACGAACGCGAGCGACGGCTCGCCCCGCTCGACTCCCTGGAGGTCCACCCGGATCCCCAGGCCGAACTCATCGCTGCGCTGTCCGTACTGCAGAAGGAGAGGTGACCGGTGACCGCCGTCACTGACCATGACCACACGGAACACGCCGATCAGCAGGAGGACGGCCTCACCAAGGACGACGAGCGCGTGAACGACATCCCCATGGAAGGCGCCGCCGAGAACCCCCTCCCCGTGGGGGCTCCCCGCACGCAGGCGCAGCAGCCTGCCGAGAACGAGGGCTCCGTGGCCGCCGACGAGCAGGACAAGCGCAAGCTCTGGAGAAAGCTGGCGAAGCGGGAGGGCCGGCCCAACGACGTCCACGCACGCGTGGAGGCCGACGACCCGCCCGCGCGTGAGAACGCCCCCGAGTCGGGTGACGGCCGTAAGAGCGAAGCCGACGCGGCCGTGCGCCCGGCCGTGCCCGAACCAGGCGGCCCCAAGGCCGACGGCCCCGGCGCCAACGGCGACACACCCGCGCGCGGGAGCGTCGCCGACCCCGGCGCCCGCAAGGAGGCCCGCAAGGAAGGCGGCGCCTCCCGCCGTACGGAACCGGCCTCTCGTACGGAACCCGCCCCTCGTAAGGACTCCTCGTCACGTAGGGACCCCGCCTCCCGTGCGGACCCCGCCTCCCGCGCCGAGTCGTCCTCCGGCGGCGAGTCCTCGACTCCTTGGGACGACGGCCTGATCGCCCGGCGGGTCAACGAGGCCGCCCCCGTGGAGCAGCCCGCCGCCGTCGAGCCGCGGGCCTCCACCGGGCCGCAGCAGTCCGTGACGCCGCTCGCCTACGACGGGGCGTTGCGGTCGCGGCTGGACGCGCTGCGCGAACTGGTCGGGCTCTCGCGCACCCGGCTCGACGGCAAGACGCTCGCCGAGGCGGGCCGGGTGCTCGACGAGGCCGCCGCGCGCCGCAGGCTCTCCGGCCAGCACACGGTCGTCGCCATCGCGGGCGCCACGGGCAGCGGCAAGTCGCAGCTCTTCAACGCCCTCGCCGGGGTGACCATCTCGGAGACGGGCGTTCGGCGGCCGACGACCGCCTCGCCCCTCGCGTGCAGTTGGAGCGACGGCGCGGCAGGTCTCATCGACCGGCTCGGCATCCCGCCCCGCCTGCGGCGGCGCCCCGCGACGAACGCGGCATCGGACGGGCAGCTTCGCGGGCTCGTCCTGGTCGACCTGCCCGACCACGACTCGGCGGCCGTACAGCACCGCGAACAGGTCGACCGCGTCCTGGCGCTCGTCGACGCGGTCATCTGGGTCGTCGATCCCGAGAAGTACGCCGACGCCGTCCTGCACGAGCGCTATCTGCGGCCCATGGCCGGGCACGCCGAGATCATGTTCGTCGTCCTCAACCAGACCGACCGGCTCCCCGGGGAGGCCACCGACCAGGTCCTCGACGACCTGCGGCGGCTCCTGGACGAGGACGGCATCGCGCTGGGCGAGCACGGCGAACCGGGCGCCGTCGTGCTCGCGCTGTCGGCGCTGACCGGCGACGGCGTCGGCGATCTGCGGGAGGCGCTCGGCGAGTTCGTGGCCGAACGCGGGGCCGCGGCGCGCCGGATCTCGGCCGACGTGGACTCCGCCGGGCTGGGACTGCGGCCCGTGTACGCCGCGCGGCGCCGGACCGGGCTCAGCGAGGAGGCCCGGGACGAGTTCTCGGCCCGGCTCGCGGACGCGATCGGCGCCACCGCGGCGGGCGAGGCCGCCGAGCGGGCCTGGCTGCGCAACGCCAACCGCGCGTGCGGGACGCCCTGGCTGCGGCTGTACCGCTGGTACCAGGACCGGAGCGAACCGCCGACGGGACGGTTGTCCCTGCGGACCCAGACGGACGAGGAGGCCACCGCGCGCCAGCGCGTCGAACAGGCGGTGCGCACGGTCGCCGACCGGGCGTCGGCCGGACTGCCCACACCGTGGGCGCAGGCGGTGCGCGAGGCGGCCGTACGGGGAGCCCAGGGGCTGCCCGAGGCACTGGACGAGCTGGCCGCGCGGGCCGGACTGCCGCCGGGGCGGCCGCCGCGGCCGGGCTGGTGGCCGGCGGCCGTACTGGTGCAGGCCTCGATGACGATCCTTCAGATCGTCGGCGGGCTCTGGCTGGTGGCCCAGATCGTCGGGGTCATGGAGCCCAACCTGGGCGTGCCGGTGCTGCTGATGGCGGCCGGCATCGTCGGCGGCCCGCTCGTCGAGTGGGGCTGCCGGATGGCGGCACGAGGACCGGCGCGACGGTACGGCACGGACGCGGAACGGCGGCTCAGGGAGGCGGCGGCCGGGTGCGGGCGGG
This sequence comes from Streptomyces sp. NPDC036764, assembly GCF_055609385.1. Classification (NCBI taxonomy): domain Bacteria; kingdom Bacillati; phylum Actinomycetota; class Actinomycetes; order Kitasatosporales; family Streptomycetaceae; genus Streptomyces; species Streptomyces sp. NPDC036764. The sequence continues at coordinate 334,377 of NZ_JBVJPT010000009.1, read as the reverse complement.
CCCGGGTGCTGGACCCGGTGGCGGCGGAGCTGCTGCGGTACCGGGAGGTCCGGGAGCAGTACGGGCGGGTCATGGGGGTGGGGGCCACCGGGAGGTGAGCCGGGGCGCCGCGGCGTGGGTGCGGGGTGGCTGGGGCGCCGCGGCGTGGGTGCGTGGGGGTGTGGGTGTGAGTGTGGGTGTGTTGGGGGCACCGGCACCCGTGTGGGCGACGGAGATATCCACCGGCACCCGTGTGGGTGACGGAGATATCCACAGGCGGGCGGTGATCCACAGGGCTCAGCGGGCTCGGCCCGGCGGAGGCAGTCTGGCTTCGCGGCGATCGCGACGGACGCGGTCGACCGCGGTGACGGCGGCGCATCCGGACGTACCGGGTGCGCGGCCGTCAGGTCGGACGCAGCCGCACGGGACGGGCCCGTCGGCGTATCCGCCCGGCGGAAGCGGCCGGGCGAGGGAGGGGTTCGAGATGAACGAGACGATCATCTGCGCGGTGGGGAACGTGGCGACACAGCCGGTGTACCGGGAGCTGGCGACGGGGCCGTCCGCCCGCTTCCGGCTGGCGGTGACCTCGCGCTACCTGGACCGCGGGAAGAACGAGTGGACCGACGGCCACACCAACTTCTTCACGGTGTGGGCCAATCGCCAGCTCGCCACCAATGCCGCCGCCTCGCTCAACGTGGGGGATCCCGTGGTGGTGCAGGGCAGGCTGAAGGTGCGCTCGGACGTGCGGGAGGGGCAGAGCTGGACCTCGGCGGACATCGACGCGCTGGCGATCGGCCACGACCTCGCGCGGGGCACATCGGCCTTCCGGCGCGCGTCGAGGCCGGAGCCGGCCGCCGCCGGGGCGCCCGCCCCACCCGAGCCCGACTGGGAGACGCCGGCCCCGGCCGACGACGACTCCCAACAGGGCGTGGAACCAGTGGTGATGACGTGACGTCAGTCACTACAGAAGCCTGACCGAACTGCGGCTTATCGACGAATGCGCACCGAACGGCCCCGGTGGATTTGTCGATAAGCCCTGCTCGCAAGGGATCTTGGCGATAACGATTCCGAGTCGGATCGGCCCGGCGACGGGATCACCGGGAAGCGCGGTGCGCGGCGTCCCTAGGATGCCGGGCATAGCTCTCGGGGCTTAAGAGTCTGCTGGTGGGACCGTCCCCCACATCAACGGGTCCTGCTCGAAGGGGAATTCTGTGTTTGCTGCGTTCTCAGCGCTGTCGGCGCGCGGGCGAGGGGCGGCACGTCTCGCCGCCACGACCCTGACGTCCGGGCTCGTCGCCGCCACGGTGCTGGCCGGCACCGCCGCGGCCGCGCCCGCCGCCGAAGCGACAGCGCCGAGCCAGGGCGGGGCGACCGCCACCATAGGTGGCCTGAAGACGTACGGCGCCGCGGTCGTTCACACCGACTCCGGCGACCAGGAGATCTCGGCCGGCCTGTTCGAGATGTCCGTCGACGGCGGCGGCATGCTCCAGACGTACTGCGTCGACATCCACAACCCCACCCAGCGCGACGCCAAGTACCATGAGACGCCGTGGAGCGGCACGTCGCTGGGCGCCAACAAGGACGCGGGCCGGATCCGCTGGATCCTGCAGAACTCCTACCCGCAGGTGAACGACCTCGCGGTACTCGCCGCCAAGGCGGGCTTCAAGGACGCCCTCACCGAACAGGACGCGGCGGCCGGCACCCAGGTGGCCATCTGGCGCTACTCGGACGGCGTGAAGGTCGACGCCGTCGACCCGCAGGCGGAGAAGCTCGCGGACTACCTGGAGAAGAGCGCGCGGAGCGTGGCCGAGCCCGAGGCGTCGCTGACGATGGACCCGCCCGCGGTCTCCGGCCACGCCGGTGAGCGGCTCGGTCCGGTGACGGTGCGCACCGACGCGGACGGCGTGACGCTGACCCCGCCCGCCGACGCCGCCACCAGCGGGGTGCGGATCGTCGACCGGGACGGCAAGGCCGTCACCACCGCCGCGAACGGCGCCCAGGTGTTCTTCGACGTGCCCGAGGACGCCCCGGACGGCCAGGCGGAGCTGACCGTACAGGCCTCGACGACCGTGCCGGTGGGGCGTGCCTTCGCCGCCGAGAGCCGCAGCCAGACCCAGATCCTGGCCGGCTCCAGCGAGTCGACCGTCTCCGCGACGGCGAGCGCGAGCTGGGCGGAGACCGGTGCGATACCGGCGCTGTCCGCGGTGGAGAACTGCGACAAGGGCGGCGTCGACATCACCGCCGCCAACGAGGGCGACGCACCGTTCACCTTCGAGCTGCTCGGCATCGAGTACAGCATCCCGGCGGGCGAGTCCCGCACGGTGACGGTCCCGCTCCAGGAGGACCAGGCGTACGACTTCACCATCGAGGGACCGGGCGGCTTCGAGAAGCGGTTCACCGGCGTGCTGGACTGCATGACGCAGGTGAACGAGGCCGAGGCGGCCGGCACCGTCACCCAGACCCTCGACGAGCCGAGCCCCGCCACGGTCGGCACGACGTCCGACGACACCAACCTCGCCGCGACCGGCGGCTCCACCATGACCCCCCTGATCGCGGGCATCGCGATCGGCTTCGTCGTGATCGGTGGGGCGGCACTGCTCGTCGTGAGGAAGAGGGAAGCGTCGGCCCAGGACTGAGTCCGGGAGGTCGCCACGAACCGGCGCTCGCCGGACGCCGTACGGCCAGGGGCCTGATCCGTTCATCGGATCAGGCCCCTGGCCGCTTTTCCGGGGCGTCTGGGCTCCGGTGCGCCGTGGTCGGCGGAACAACCCCTGGGCCGACTGGCACGGCCCGTACTCCACCGGCAGGTCGCGCCTGGCGCACCGGAACGCACCCGGCCACGTCGCATGCCGAGTTCGGCACGGCATGAGGCGTGGTCAGAGGCCCCGTACCAAGGCGTGACTCAGAAGGCGCTGTTGTCGCAGCCCATCGTCGAGCCGATGTGGGTGTCCTGCGCGCCCGTGTTGCCCTCGCCGTTGAGCGCGTTGCCCAGAGCACCGTTGAGGATGCCGACCTGGCCGAGGACGTCGAGGTTCAGGTCGTGCGACTTGCAGTTGGAGCTCTGCAGGACGCTGACCTTGTCCCCGCCCTTGCCGCCGTGCCCGTCGAGGCCCTGGGCGGTGGCGGTGCCGGCGCTCAGCAGACCGACGCTGCCAAGGGCGACGACCACGACGGCAGCCTTCTGAAGCTTGTGCATGTCATCTCCGATGGAGTGAGGTGGGTGCGATCCGTGAGAGATCGACTCCGTACAGTTACGAGAGGCTAATGTGAAGAAATCCGATATGTCCGGATGCCGCGCCGAAAGTCACACCGTTGCCGCACGCAAACCGAGGTGACGTGTCCCTGCTGGCCAAGTGATCCGAGGTCCGCGACCGCACGAGCCCTCCGAACCTGCGCGTCCAACGAGGCGGCGGCCTCCTCTTGCTGCCCGTCGTCCGAGTGCTGAAGGAGCACCATCGAAGCCGCTCCGGCGACCTCGTGGGTACGTCGTCCCGGTGGGCGGTGCGGGTTGTTCCATGGACGTGGTCCGAGGGGTCCGGTGCGTGCAACCATGCTGTGTTCCTTGGTGCGTTGCTCGGTGCGGACGGGGGTCGCGGCATGGCGGCGGTGCTGCGGTGGCTGGTGGCGATGGTGGCCTCGGTGGCGGCGTTCTTTGCCGTCGCGGTGCCCTGGGCGGTGCTGTCCTCGGGCGGGAGTGATCCGTGGGACGTGATCGGTCCGGTCGCGGGGGTGGTCGCGGCGGGGGTGCTGGCCGGCGTGGGCTGGTGGGCCTCCCAGACCGGTGCACCCGGCGGCACTGGGCCGGTGCGCACGGTGCGGCAGTCGGCACGTGCGAAGGGGAACGTCAGGCAGACCGCGGGAAGCAACGGCGCCTCCGGCCGGGCCAGACGTCGGCCCATGCGGGAGAGCATCCGCCAGAAGGGGCGCGGCGGCGGTGACGTCGACCAGGTCGGCGGGGACCGCGCCTGAGGGGGGGCGGCAGTGGAGCGTTCAGGGCAGCGCCGTACGCGTCAGCAGGCGCGGGCGCAGCGTGATGTCACGCAGGTGGCGGGGGACATGCATGTGTATCCGGCGCCGGTGCCGGGCCCCTCCGTGCCGTGGCCGGTGTGGGTGGGGGATGTGCCGCGGCTCGCGGCGGCGTTCCAGCCGCGTACGGAGATCCGGGACCGGGCCGATGAGGCGCGGCGCGAGGGCCATGACGTGGTCCTGTCCGGGGCGGGCGGAGTGGGCAAGAGCCAGCTCGCGGCGTCCCTGGCACGGCAGATGCGGGACCAGGAGCACACAGCGGGTGTCGGTCTGGATGTGCTGGTGTGGGCGAGAGCCACCAGCCCCGACCAGATCATCACGGTGTACGCGGAAGCAGCCAGGCAACTACATCTTTCCGGGGCCGCCCCCGAGGACGAAGGAGGGGCGGCGCAACTGTTTGTGCGGTGGCTGACGGCCACGCAGCGGCGATGGTTGGTGGTGCTGGACGACCTCACCGACCCCGCCCTCCTTGGGGAATGGTGGCCGGACAGCGGCGCCGGTAACGGCTGGGTCCTGGCCACCACCCGGCGCGAGGATGCCCAGCTCAGCGGCCAGGGCCGCACCCTGATCCGGCTCGGCCTGTACACGCGGGACGAGGCGGGTGCCTATCTGCGCCGCCGACTCACCGACGCCGGCCACGCCCACCTCCACGACCCCGACCGGGCGGACAGGCTGGCAGACGAACTCGGCGATCTGCCTCTCGCCCTCGGCCACGCCGCCGCCTACCTCATCAACACCCGGCGCACCATGGCCGACTACCTCACCCTGCTGCGCGACGCCAGCAGCAGGCTGGGTGATCTGCTCCCGCCCAGCGCCGACTCCGAAGGCTACGGACGGCCCGTCACCGCCTCGCTACTACTCTCCCTCGACGCGGTCGAGGAAGCCGACACCACCCGTCTGGCCCGCCCCCTGCTGCACCTCGCCTCCCTCATGGACCCCCTCGGCCACCCCGCCACCGCATGGACCACATTCGCGGCCCTCGACCATCTGCGCACCGCACGCCCACCACAACGCCGCTGGCTGCGCTGCCACCGCCCCGCCGTCACCGAAGGCGATGTGCACAGCGCGCTGGAATGCCTGCGCACCTACGCCCTGATCACCCAAGACACCGCCACCGCCCCCATCCGTCTGCACGCCCTGACCGCCCGCGCGGTCCGGGAAACCATCCCGTCCGGCACGCTCCCGGCCACAGCCCAGACCGCCGCCGACGCGATCATGAGCCTTTGGCCCCGTTTCGACCACGAGGAACGGGAAATGGCCGCCACACTGCGCGCCAACACGGCCCATCTCGATGAGCTCACCCGCCCGGCCTTGTGGCAGCCCGAAGCCCACCCGTGCATCTACCAGGTCAGTGCGAGCCTCACCGACGCGGGGCTCTATCACCAGGCCATCGAGCACGACGAGGGAACCGCTCGCCAGAGCAACGACATCCTCGGTCCCGACCACCTCGACACCCTCGTCGCGCGCCACAACCTCGCCGCTTCCTATCGCGATGCCGGGCGCGTCCAGGACGCCCTCGACCTCGGCGAGCGGGTACTGGCCGACCACGAACGGGTCCTCGGCGACGACCACCCCGACACCCTCTCCGCCCGCAACAACCTCGCCAACTCCTACAGCGATGCCGGGCGCGTCCAAGACGCTCTGGACCTGCGCGAGCGAGTCCTGACCAGCCGGGAGCGGGTCCTGGGTGACGACCACCCCGCCACTCTCTCCGCCCGCAACAACCTCGCCGTCTCCTATCGCGATGCCGGGCGCGTCCAGGACGCCCTCAACCTCGTCGAGCAGGTCCTGACGGACTACGAACGGGTCTTGGGTGACGACCACCCCGACACCCTCGACACGCGCAACAACCTCGCCGTCTCCTATAGCGAGGCCGGGCGCCTTGAGGACGCCCTCGTCCTCGGCGAGCGGGTGCTGGCCGACTACGAACGGGTCCTGGGTGACGACCACCCCGCCACTCTCTCCGCCCGCAACAACCTCGCCGGCTCCTACAGCGGTGCCGGGCGTGTTCAGGAC
>NZ_JBVJPT010000009.1:118936-328257 GCF_055609385.1 Streptomyces sp. NPDC036764 | reverse complement strand
CGCCCTCGACCTGCGCGAGCGGGTTCTGGCGGGCCGGGAGCGGGTCCTGGGTGACGATCACCCTGACACCCTCAACGCGCGCCACAACCTCGCCGTCTCCTACGGCGATGCCGGGCGCCTTGAGGACGCTCTCGGTCTGCGCGAGAGGGTGCTGGCCGACTACGAACGGGTCTTGGGTGACGACCACCCCAACACCCTCTCCGCCCGCAGTAACCTCGCCGGCTCCTACAGCGATGCCGGGCGCGTCCAGGACGCCCTCGACCTGCGCGAGCGGGTTCTGGCGGGCCGGGAGCGGGTCCTGGGTGACGATCACCCTGACACCCTCAACGCGCGCCACAACCTCGCCGAGTCCTACGGCGATGCCGGGCGCCTTGAGGACGCTCTCGGTCTGCGCGAGCGGGTGCTGGCCGACTACGAACGGGTCCTGGGTGACGACCACCCCAACACCCTCACCGCCCGCAGCAACCTCGCCAGCGCCCGTGATGCTGCGGCAGCCGTACAGCAACCGGATACGGCAGCCTCAGCAACCGCCCCCGACCTCCAACCCCCATCAGACACTCCCGACCAACCCGTATGACCCTCCCCGGCCGACCCACATGATCGAACTCCCGAAGTGATGCTCGACACCCGGCGGGTGAGAGCATCTGTGGATGGCAGACGCACAGCTACCTCCGGGTTGGGCCCTTCCGCAGATCCGCGACGTATCCGGGGACCGAGAGGCTGTCGCGCTGGATCCGGACCGGGTGGTGAAGTGGGTGGACGGCGCCGGAGCCAACGAGGTGCTGCACCCCGAGATCATTCTCGGGTTCCACGGCCTGTGCCTCGTGAAGACCGTTCATGACGACGACTGGTACATGGGCAGCCTGTACGACGACGGCAGCATTGATTGCTGGGCAACCTACGGCGATCTGTACGAGGCGCTGCGCGGTTTGTAACGGCATGCGGGCCTGCCTGCACCCACGGACCCACTGCGGGCCGTGCGAAGGTGCCCGAGGGTACTCGACGCCGACCGGCAGTGACAGACGAGCCGCAGCCGGCCGCAGCGAAACCCGCAGGTCAGAGCTACCCGGTTATACGCGTTTCCCCCCAGGGGTGGCCGTCGGGCAAGATGGGGTGTTTCTGCCGCCTCCAAGGCGCCAAACCGCCCCTGAGCAGCGGCGGAACCGCTGGGCAGGGGCCGTCGTGGGGCCGTGGGCCGTCTGTGGGCCGTCAGGCCGCTGAGGGGAGCTCCCGCACCGGGTGAAGGCGCTGGAACACGGAGGAGACGGCCGCCCGCGCCTTCTCGTCACTGCTGGGCATCAGGTGCGTATAGATCCGCAGCGTGAATCCGGGGTCGGAGTGTCCCAGGTACGTGCTCAGAGCCTTGATGCTGCCTCCCGTCTCTAGGACGACCGAGGCGTAGAAGTGCCTCAGTGCGTGCATGCCGTCGTCCGGAGCGGCGGCATAGCGCTGGCCTCGCTCCTTGGGTGGGATGACGCCAGCGTGGGCAAGAGCGGGCTTCCACACGAAGTCGTCGAAGTAGCTGCGCCTGATGGCGTTGCCCACTCTGTTGGTGAAGACAAGCTTCAGCGTGACCGGCGACCCGTCCGGGGTCTTCCAGGGCAACGTCACTGCGGTGGGCGGGAACTGTGCCATGTGCTCACGCAAGCCCGCAGCCACCACCGGACTGAGTGGCGTGTCCCGCAGCTTGCCACGCTTGGGCGGAGCGAAGACCAACTTGCCGCCCACCCGCTTGACCTGTTGGCGCACATGGACCCAACCCGTGTTGAAGTCGAGGTTGTCCACGGCAAGCCCGAGAATCTCTCCCTGCCTGAGCCCGCAGCCCGCACCGGTGTCCACGGTTGCCGCGTACCGCGCGGGAAGTCCCTCACGAACGTCCAGTACGCGCTCTTTGGTCCACGGAACGATGAGCCGGTCCTCGGGAATCGGGGGCTTGACGGACTGCGCGTGACAGGGGTTCGACTTGATCACGCCATCATCCACCGCAGCGTTGAACACAGACGATACCGAGTCGTAGATCGCACGGCGGTATGTGCCGTTCGGCACTGCGGAGTTGAGGCGGTTCAACCATGTGCGCATGTGCTCGGGCTTGAACGACCCCATCGGACGTGATCCCAGGTGAGGGATCGCATGCAGTCGAATCCGCCTGTCCACGACTTCCTGACTCACCGGGTCCGTCGTCAGTCCGACCAACCACTTTTCGGCGTACTCACGAAACGTGATCTTCCCGACTTTCGGATCGATGTATTGGCCGGTGTCCATGTCCGCTTCGATCCGCGTCAGCCACTTCTCGGCGAGGCGCTTCTGTCCATCGGGGTAGCTCTTGGACTTCTCGGTGCCGTCGGGGCCGATGTAGCGGGCGCGGTAGCGCAGTCCGGTGCCGTGGCGGTCGGTCTTGAGACGGACGGTTTTGCCGGCGGAGTCGGTCTCGGTCTTGAACCAGCGGTCTTGGATGTGGCCTGCCATGTAGGGCGTGGTCCCTTCTGGGTAGGGGAGGGCCACGGCGTGGCCCTCCCCGAAGCGTTGGGTGGTGCGGGGTGCGGCAGGCTCATGCCGCGTCTTCGATGGCGGTGCGTTCGGCCTCCCATGCCCGCACGGCGGCGGGGTTGAAGCGCAGGTAGCGCCCGACGCGGAAGCCAGCCGGGCCGATGCGCTTGCGTCGCCACTGGTAGACGGTCTCGACGCTGGGGAGGCTGAACATGGTGACCAGGTCTTCCGGGGTCAGGTAGCGGTCCGGGAGTCCGCCGCGCAGGAGGGCACGCGGGTCGGTCGGCTCTTCGGTGGCCATGCTGGTGACTCCTCATGTCCGTGGCGGGGTGGGTGAGGTGCCCTGCGGTGGGTCCTGACGTCGTGGGTTGAGTGCAGACGGGCCAGGAGCCTGCGTCTGTCCGAGGTGTGGATTTCTGCGTCATCGCGTCATCAGCGACATTCAGGCTTCTGACCTGTGGTTTTGCTTGACGCGGTGGTTAGGTGCTGCGTCATCCGTGCGGCATGGGTTGCGTCATCGGGTGACGCAGATGACGCAGGATGACGCGGAGGTCTCCGTCTGCGTCATGCCTGTATCCGCAGGTCAGGGGCCGTTTAGCGTCCCGCGTGACGCACATGACGCAGCGTCTTCCCTCTTAGGACAAAAGAGGGGGTGTCTGTTGTAGTGCGGTGGCGCCTCAAAGCGTGAAGAAGGAGCCGCTGCGCGGCGCGACTCGGGGCGCCGCCGATGCCGGCGGAGGAGCAATGAGGGGCCGCTTCGCGGCGCGTCCTTTGGGCGGCGTTCCGCCGAACAGCAAGAGGAGCACGCCTGGCCGATGGTGCTCCTCTTGCTTGTCCAGGCAGGTACGGGGTGCGGGTTAGAACATGCGCCGGTGTTCTTGCGGGGCGGGCGGGGCGGGGCGGGTCATTTCGAGGTAGCGGCCGGCGCTGGTGCGCCCGGAGTCGATGAGCACGCCCCGGGCGGCGAGGGTGGGCTGTAGGCGCTTGAGACGGTCGGAGAGCACCTTCCCGGTGGTCGGCCACCCCTTCGGCAGGGGACGCATTCCTTCGCCGTTGTAGAGGCCGCTCAGGAGGTGCAGCCACTCCGTGGACGTCATCCGCTGTGCCGCGCCCGGGGAGATGGTGTCGGCGTGACGCAGGACGGTCTGCGCGAGAAGGTCACCTTCGATGACGTCGTCGTTCAGGTCGTCCAGGCTGGCTCGGTAGGCGGCAAGGACCCCGAGCCCGGTCGCGGCGTCGAGCTGTGCGCACAGGTGCGCGAAGTCGGCCATCCGCAGGTCCGTCGGTGTCTCGGCTTTCGCCGCGCGGACCTTGACCGTGAGGTCCAGGAGCGAGCCGAGGACGACGGGCAGCACTTCCGCGTACTCCGCCCACAACTCGGCCTCGGTGCGCCGCACCTTGGGCCGTTCCAGGCGCAGCGGCAGGAGCCGTTCGGCCAGGTCGGGGCGGATGACGCCGACGTCGATGCCGGTCAGCAGCAGGGGGCGTCGGTAGCCGACGCGGAAGACGTCTCCGTCGGTGAACAGCGCCCGCTTGACGTTCTCGGCGCCGGTCACGATGCAGCACATCGCATCCGACAGGTCCGGGGTCATGTGGGACAGGTTGTCCAGAGCGGTGACCCATCCCGCCGACACCGCTGCGATCAGGTTCTCTTCATCCTTGGGGGCCCGGCGCAGGTCTCCGCTCATGCCCTCCACGATCCGGATCAGCATCCGCCCGCCGGTCGACTTGCCCGCTCCCTGCGGCCCGGTCAGGAACGGCGCCGGGACGGGCACCGACGGACCGAGGCAGCCGATGAGCCAGGCAATGGCCAGGCACTCGGTCTCGGCGGTGGCGAAGTTACACAGCCGCATCAGCGCGTCGATGCCCTTGCCCTCGGTGTCCTTCGCCGGCAACGGCAGCTCCCCAGTGAGCTGGGTGCGCCGCCAACACACCTCGCGCGGGTCAGGGGTGGTGATCTCCCACCCGGTGGGGTGGATGCGTACGGACTGCCCGTCATCGCGCCCGAGGTCCAGCCACGTCGCCCCGTCAAAGCCCGGAGCGACGCGGATGTAGACGGGCTGCACGTCCTCGCTCAGCGCGAGCGCTTCGATCAGGTCCAGCGCCTCTTTCAGCGCGCTGCCGTTGAAGACGCCCTTCCCGTCACGGAACAGTCCCACCATGAGTTCCTGCCGGTGGCTTCCCGTGGTTCCCTGCGAGCGGATCGGACGTGCCACGGGGTGGCCCTTGCGTTGGGCGTACACGGTGCCGTCGGGGGTGCGGAAGTACCGGAAGTGGGCCTGCGCGTAGTCGGTGATGATCTCGCGGGCCGGGGTCTTGTCGTCGTCAGCCACGGTCACACTCCCAACGTGGTGCGGGCATTGGTCCAGGCGTCCGTGCAGTGCCGGGGGCTCTCGCCCTTGGCCTGCGCAGCGTTGAACAGCCGAGCAACGTGGGCGTCGGTGAGGCAGCCGCACCGGCCGTGCGTGGACAGCACGGCCAGGAATGTGCGGTAGACGGTGGCGTGTACGCCGCTGGTGGCGCTGGTGATGCGCTGCTCCGCCATCGCGATGCCCCGTTCGAGGAAGGCGGGTGTGCGGTGACGGCACTGTCCGCCACCGGCCGGCACAGGCGCAGTGACGGCTGCCGGCCGGGCTGTTGAAGGTTCCTTCACGGCCAGCGCGCGTACGACGTCCGGCAGTGCCGTGATGGTGCCGGTGCCGGGTCCGAGCCAACGGGCGTACGCCATCGTGGACTTGATGTCGACGCCGGGACGGACCGCGTTCACCGAGCGCATGGGGCCCTGGTAGATCCAGTGCTCACCACGCGTCGTGGCCACGGTCTGCGTGGCGGGCAGGTTCTCGCGTGCCCACGTCACCGCGTCGGCGTTGTCCAGGTCGACGACCGTCAGCCGCGCCCCGCCCGGGTGGTAGGCGATACCAGTCGCCCGCATCCATGCGCGACGCCAGACGCCCGACTGGATCACGTCCGGATCGGTGGTGGCGGCGGCCCATGCGTGGCAGGGGGCCGGGCAGGCGCAGGGCCCGGCGGTCTTCATGTTCGGCCGGCCGCCGCACGCGTTGTCCGCGCAGCGGCGGCAGTTACCGAACGGCACCTTGGCCCGTAACGGCAGCACCGGGATGCCGAAGGCTGCCAGGGAGAGAGCGGCACGCAGGTGCTCTCCCCGAATGTCGGTCGGTTGCGTCATGCTGGGAGACCTCCAACAGGTCTGTTGAGGACGGGTTGGGCAAGGGCGGCCCCGCGACTTTGGCGAGACGGAGGGGCCGCCCTTGGCGTAGCTAGCGGTTCGTGGCCCACAGGGCGTACTGCTGACGGACGTAGGCGCGCGGGTTGCAGCCCACAACGGCTCCGTCCAGGGCCATCAGCCGGGAGGCCAGGTCGAATGCGTTGCTGGTGGTGGCGGTGTAGCCGGGGGTGAGGCCGTGGGCCATGCGGTCGGTGAGGGCGGCGCGGCGCAGCCACCACTCACGCCCTCGGTCCTCGGTCGTGCTCAGCCACATCAGCTCCGTGTGAGGCTCGGGAGCGGTGGCGTAAGCCTGGGTGGCGTTAGGCCAGTGGATGACGTCGTGCTCGGACACAGGGACTCCTGTCAGCCGTTGCGGTGGAGGTGAGCGATGGGTTCGGGCGGTCGTGCTCACGCGGCTTCGCGGCCGGGCAGGAGCATGCCGTCGTCGCTCTTACGGAGGGCTCCCGTGGCCGTGAGGGCCTTGATCTCGCGGGAGACGGTGCCCTTGTTGATTCCGGTCCGGTCAGTGATGTCCCGCGCGGTCCGGGCGCCGCCCTGGACGGCCCGCAGGACCCGATCCCGATTTGTCTCCGCCCCGGCCGGCGCGGCAGATGCCGTGGCGGTCGGCTCCTTGACCAGCCGGAGCGTGCTCGCGGCCGGCCGGGAGGAAGCGCGGTGCCAGACGGGCCGTGAGGGGAGGGCGATGACGTCTGCGGGAGAGAAGGCGCGGGTGTTGATCGGGTGGGGCTTGGCCTTGGGCCCGGAGCGCAGCATGGCTACGCCGGGCATGGGCAGTTCGTGCGCGTGCCAGCCCTTCTCGGTGGCGTCCTCGCCGAAGACCACGCGGGACTCACTTGAGGTGGACAGTGCGAGCGCGGCCCGGTAGGTGATCTGGCCGCTGATCTGCGGGTCGATGCCGCCCTTGGCGTCCATGGTCGGCTTCTGTGTGGCCCAGATCAGGATGATCTCGGCCGCGCGTGCCATGCGGGCGAGCGTGCCCAGGTTCTCCATGATCTGCGACCAGTCCGGATCACCTGACTCGCCGTCGCTGCCCCTGGCCCGCTTCTTGCGGCCCATGGTGATGACTTCGGCTCCCTCGTCCACGAACACCGTGATCCGGGGGCGCTCTTCGGAGATCTCGATCGTGTCCCGGCCGCGCGGGACCAGAGCGAGCCGCTCGTGCATCTCAGCGACCAGTTCGTCGGTGACGTCCAGGACCTCATCGATCGTGATCGCGGTGCGTGCGCGGTGTTCCCAGTTGATCGCCTCAACTCGCTTGGGGTCGATGACCACCAGGCGGTGATCCGGAGCCTCGGACGCCTCAGCGAGCAGAGCGCGGGTCGACCAGCTCTTGCCCGAGCCGGACGTGCCCGCGATCAGCATCCGGCGTCCGAGCGGGACCATGACCGGCTCGCCCGTGATCGTGTCGACGCCCCACGGGTCGCCCGGCTTCCAGCCGCTCAGGTCGATGCCATCGGCCGCGCTGCGGGTCCGCAGCGTGATCGTGGCGCGGTCACCGTGGCTGCCGGACGTGATCTCCACACGCAGGTCCGTGCGCGCGCCGAGCAGGGCTCGGATCTCATCCGACTTGGCGCGGAACGTCTTCGGCGTCCACCGGCCGTCCAGGCGCACGTGCGAGACCAGCCCGGCAGGTGTCAGCTTTGCGGGCGTGGGCACGGTGCCCGACAGTCCGCGCGCATCGGCGTTGGGCACCCAGAACGACGGATCGAGCCGGGAGGCAAGGCGCTGCTCCTCTGCGCTCATCCCGTCATCGAGCCGCACCGACGGCTGACGTCGACCAAGCCACAGACCGGCGACGTTCAGACCGATCAGCCCGGCGGACACAGTCGCCGGCCACACCGTGAGCGCGTGCGTGGCCTCCGACATCAGCCACGACGCCAGACCGCCCGGCACCGCATGAACGGCGTGGGCCTTGACCGCCACGCTCGTGAGCGTCGACGGGTAGTTGTGCCGAGCAATCTTCAGCCCGGCACCGGTTGCCTTGACGTCGGCCCGAGTCGCCTTAAGAGCGGCGCGCGCCGCACGACGCTCCTTCGAGAGCAGACCGCTGGAAGATGCGCGCGCCTTCTCCCGCAGGCTCTTGGCGACCCGAAGGTTCGACGTGGCCGCGTTGTGGACCCGCTGCGCCTTCAGCAGCGCCGTCAGGTTCTCCGGAGTCCGCAGCAGTGTCCGGCGCTCTGCCTCACGGTCCCAACGGACCGCGAGCGGCGCGCACATCGGCGCGAGGGCGTCCAACGCGGTGTTGGTCGTGTCGGTGGTGGTCGACCATGCTTTCTTCCAGTCCACGAAAGGGTCCCTTCAAGACCGTGGATGAGGGCCGGTGCGCCGTCGCGTGGCGTCACCGGCCCGTCCGATATGGGGTAGTTGGCACTGTCGGTTGCATCGACAGTGCTGGTTGAGGCCCCGCAACCGCGTCTGACCTGCGGAGTTGCGGAGTTGCGCCGTTCCGGGGAGGGGGGCCCTACGCGCACGCGCGCGTTGGGCGGTGGAAAACGCGGTCACGTAGCGTCTCCACGGGGGCGTGTGCGGCCGTTCACGGGCCCTGAGGTCTTCCACCCCGCGCGAGGGGGTCCGGGCGCTCTACGGGCCGCCTACGGCTCCCGCCTTCTCGGGGCGGTCAATTGCCCTTCGGGCGGGTGAGTTTGAGGGTGATGCCGCCGACGCCGATGGGTCCGGCGGTCTGTGCGATGACGGTGACCGTGTGGGCGGCTGCATCGAGCAGCGCGCACAGCGCGGCGACTAGCCCCCAGCAGCCCATCGTGGCGGCCCCTGCGATGACGAGCGGGACCAGGTAGTGACGCAGCGGCTGGCCACTCGGGTCGGTGGTGTGGACGACGATGACGATGGGCTGTCCGGTGGCTTCTGCGCGGCGGTAGGCGTCGGCGGGGATGTGCGGGGCGATGATCCCCGGCGGGTCGCGGTGGGACATCAGCCCTCCTTCGCGGGCACGGAGCTGTCGGGGAATGCGCAGGTGGAGCACATGCCGAGCGAGGGCGGGATGACGTATCCCGCGTCCCGCCGGCACTTGGGGCACATGCGGCGGGCGGCGTTGGCCTTGGCCAGGGCCGCCCACCGGGCCGGCGTCATCGGACGCACAGGCTTTGCCCGCTCGATGAGGTAGAGGTAGGCGACCAGCGGCCCCCGGCGCCGCCGGGGCCGTTCGAGCTGCGCCGCCACGCCCTGGCCCCCGGGCCGCAGGCCCCGGGCGCGGAGTTGGCGGTAGGTGGCGTAGCCGTCCGGGGCGAGCCGCCACCGGTAGACCGGCAGCCCAGCCATCACGCGACCTGGAGGCCGCGTTCGGCGCGCAGGGTGTCCCGCAGGGTGCGGGCGTTCGCCGGGGAGGTGCGAACCTCACGCCGGATGCCCTCTGCGGTCAGGCTGGTGTCTGGCCAATCGGCCGTCACCTTGCGGGCCTCGATCAGCAGTTCGTCCGGTGTGCGCTTGACGCGCGGGGTGCGGGCGACGTCGGGCACGCGGCCCGTGGCCCGACGCGGACGGGTCGACTCGGCAGCCACCGCACGCGTCTCGATCGGCACGACCGGAGTCGGCTCGATCGAGGGGAGCGGCTTCGCCGGGATGGTCGACTTGATGAAGCCGACGGCCACCGGTCGGGGCAGCACCGTGACGTTCGGCGTGATCGGCTCTCGGGTCGATACCGCGAGGTCAGACCTAGACCGATTCATCTCGCTATCGACCGATTCCTCCGCATTATCGATCGGGGCGGCGATCGGGGCGGGGCGGTGGTGCAGCACCTTCGCCACAAGGTCCGAGCCGAAGTAGATCGACCCGACCGGCAACGAGGTAGCGAGCAGCACGAGCGCCCAGTTCGCTGGATCCCAGTCAGCCAGTCGACCCCAGTCGACCGAGCGGCCGTGCAGCTCCGGCACCAGACCGTGCACGTAGTTCAGCACGAGCGAGGCGATCGTGTAGGCGGCCAGCACCCGCAGCGCGAACGTGCGGTCCCGCCCGGCGAGCACGAGCGTCGCGATCAGAGCCAGGGCCATCAGGCCATCGACCACGAACGGGTACAGCGTCGCGGCCGTGTCGTCCGCACCGATCGCGCCCGCGATATCCCGCAGCGCGTTCCAGGACACCCGAAACGCCATCCCGACCACGACGACCAGCGCGAACACCAGCGCGGCGCGGCCCTTGCGGTGCAGGCTCATGCCACACCGCCCGTCCGCCCACCAGAGCCGTTCACCTGGTCCCGGTGCGCGGCGAGCACGCGCCGACGGGCCCGACGGATGCGCCGCTCGTCCAGCATGGTCGGCGTGCGGTCGATGGTGATGATCTGCGCGTCGAGCAACTCCATCTCTGCGCGGATGAGGGGCATCTCCGCGTCGATGGCGTCCAGCTCCGCGTCCGTGGGTTCGATCCAGTCGGCGAACGCGGTGACAGCGTCCGAAACCGTGAGAATGTGGTCCATGGGTCGTGTTCTCCCTGGTAGGTGACAACGGCCCGAACAGCACCCCCGGAGGCCCTAATCTCCGGGGGTGCGCGCCGTTGAGGGGAAGGAGCCGCACACAGCAGGTGCGGCGCGGCCACAGAGCAGCGGCCGGAGTGCCCCGGGCGGGATTCGATCCCGCGCCCTTCACGGCTGACTGCCGGGGCTGGGTGGGTCAGTGCGCGGTGGCGCGGCAATCAGGCGGGATCGTCCGCCCGGGGGCCCTCGCTTCGTTCAGTTGCCGTGGATGCCGTCTTCGCCGTGCAACTTGGCGGCGTCCTCCCAGAACTTCCGGTTCATCTCGGCATCTGCTTCCTCGTTGGCCCTCTTCCGCCGGTACACGCGGATCTCCTCGGCCTCCCCGGACGCCTCGGCCTTCCTCTGCCACATCCAGTCCATGTGCGTGCCTCCTTGATCTGCTTGTTGATGAGTTGGTGGTGCGTGCCCTCGCCCGCGTTTGCGGCGTAGGCCCGGGATCGGCCCGGCGAGGGCTGGAAGAGCGGGTCAGAAGTTCTGGCGAATGCCGCTCTTGTTGCCGCCCTCGTGCACCGTGACGTTGTCGCCAGTGATCACGACGGTGTTGTTCTGGGAGGCGTGGTGCTCGTTGGTGACCGTGCCGTTGACCTCGCCCTGAATGAGCGTGCCGGTCACGTCGCCGCTGATGTTGCTGTTGCCGTGCTGAGCCATGAAGGGCACTCCTTGAGTGGGGGATGGGTGGGGCCGTCGGGTCTGGCGACTCCCCTTGCCGCAGGTCGTGCGGGGTCCTGCGGCGCGGGCAGTCGTCAGCGCTGGACGACGTCCTTGCCCATGTCGCGGTGCGAGACGGTCACGCTGTGCCCGGCAGCGGTGAGCCGCTCAGCGAGGGCACGGGCGAACGTCGGGGCACGATGCCGGCCGCCGGCACACCCATCGGCCACGGTCACCGTTCCGGCACTCGGGCCGGACGCGAACGCGGCAACCGCGGTGACGGTGGCCTCCACCAGGGCCGTGATGCCGGGCGTGTTCAGCACGGCCGTACGGACGGGCTCGTCGTCGGCGGTCATGTAGCGCAGCTCCGGGGCGACGTGCGGGTCGCGGAAGTGGTGTCGCAGGTCGATGGTCAGGTGAGCGGCCGGCGGGGCGTCGTGCAGGTAGCCGAACGAAACGATCTCGACGGAAGCAGACATGCAGGACTCCTAAGAGGCGAAGGGATGTTCCGGCTCCCCTCCGCTGCTCGTACGAGACGAGCAGCGGAGGCAACCGGCAGCAGCGAGCTGCGGTGGATGAGTGGTCTCTTTCGGGGACGCGGCTGCCGGATCAAGGAACAGCTCGCTAGGGCCCCGTTGTAGGCAGAGACCTGACCTTTCGGTCTGCCATCCGGACTGCCAAGGGATCGCCTGCCGCGAGGCAGACGACTGTCCGGTGCCCTCCCCCCGTCCAATGCGGGGCTCCTGGTCATGCGTTTGTGCAGGTGAAACAGGCGAAGAAGGGCTCCCCCCAGCTTGCTTAGGGGGGGTTGCCATCTCGCTTGTTAGAGACCATAGGCAACCGGAAAGCTGCGCGCAACCCCCTCTCGCGGTACAGTCTGGTAGCCCCCCTAGGCAATGGATGGAGAGTCGTGCACACAGACATGGAGCAGGTCTCCGGGATCACCGAGCCGGTTGACCGTGCCAAGGCCGCGATTGACCTGATGGCGACCTATCAGGGGTGGGTGCTGGAGCTGTCCCGTATCCGCCGCGAGGCCATCGAAGAGGCGCAGGCGTCAGGCATGACGCAAGCGGAGATCGCCGCGAAGTTGGGTGTGAGCCGAGGGCGAGTCGGGCAACTCGCGTCCGCTGGGCCACCCCCGGAAAGGGCGTTCTTCGGTACGGACCTGGTCACTGTCTCCCTGGGCGGAAAGACCGAGGCGGGCAAAGCTCCCGACGAGAACCCGAGTGCGGTCGTGGTGAGGGAAGACCTCGACAACTTCGAGCATCTGCGCAAGCTCCTCGGCGGCATGAAGCTTGAGGCTCAGTACGAAGTGATCCCGCCGACCGGCATCGTCAACCTCAACCGTGAGAACCACGTGGTCATCTGCGGCCCTCGGTTGTCGCCAATCGTTGCCCAGGTGCTAGAGGGGGACGACAACCTGCGGTTTAACAAAGACCGTGCCTGGCACCTGCTGGACCAGAGGACTGGCGATGAGTTCCGGTCTCCGCTGGACGAGGACGGATCAGCCGGCGACTTTGGCTACCTCGGGCGCCTCCCGCGTCTGGACGGGCGCGGGACGTTCTTGTACATCGCCGGTATCCATGCCATAGGCGCCAACGGGGTCGTGCACTACTTGGAGCACAACCTGGCAGAGCTATACAGGGAGGTTCGCACGCGGCGCTTCTCGACGCTGATCTCGTGCCGCTACGACCCCGAGACGCTGGAAGTGCTGGAGAGCCGCCGCGTCACCCCGCTGTACCGACATGAGGGCTGATCATGCGCGTCTGCTTTGAAACGCAAGGTGGGGGAGCCAACCCGAATGAAGATTGGGTGGCTGGAAGTCCCACACTCGCCGTGGTGCTGGATGGGCTCAGTACGGCTGGACTGTCCACAGGATGCCGCCATGGCGTCCCGTGGTACGTCGCCAACCTCGGAGGGCATCTCCTAGCCGCCCTGGCAGACCTTGACCGGCCCCTTTCGGACGGCTTCGCCGATGCTGTCGAACGTGTAGCGGCGCTGCATCCAAGCTGCGACCTCAGCAACCCTGGGACACCATCGGCCACGGTTGCGATCCTGCGGCACAAGTACGGGGTTCTTGATCACCTAGTACTGGCCGATTCGCCGATCGTCTTCAGCGGCCCCGAGGACTACACCGTGATCAGTGACCTTCGCGTGGACGATGTGTTGCCTGACCTGCGGGCTGAGGTTGAGAGTCACCAGACTCACACCCCTGGACACAGGGAAGCGCTACAGCGACTCGTACTTGCTCAGCGGCAGGTACGGAACACGCCAGAGGGGTACTGGGTGGCCGCTGCCTGTCCCGAGGCGGCACAGCACGCCCTGACCGGCACTACACCGCTCAGAGATGTGCAGTCGGCTGCCGTCATGTCGGACGGCGTGTCGAGGCTGGTCACGGAATACGGGACAGCGACCTGGTCTGATGTCTTCGCCACACTCCAGGCCAGAGGGCCGCGCAAGCTGATTGAGGCGGTGCGGGAGGTTGAGGCCACGGACCCCACGGGACTGCGGTGGCCGCGCTACAAGTCTGGGGACGATGCAACTGTGGCTTACTGCCAGTGGTGAACACGGGAGCGCGTCACCCTGGCAAGCGCGGCCCGAGGGCTCTCGGATCGCATGTTGTGCCAGGTCATGCCCCCATCGCCGGGCCGTCTGTGGGCCGTCCGAGGGTGGCCTACGACGACAAACAACGACAGGCAACGACGGGTACCGGGCATGGGGCACGTCACTGCATCCCTGGTCAGAGCCCTCCGCCATACGCGTTTTCCCCAAGGGGTCGCGGTACGGCAAGATGGGGTGTATCTGCCCACTGCCAGATTTCAAGCTGCCGGACGGTTTCTCTTGGCTGAGTACATCTACACCATGCGCAAGACGCGCAAGGCAATCGGCGACAAGGTCATCCTTGACGACGTCTCGCTGAACTTCCTGCCTGGCGCGAAGATCGGTGTGGTCGGCCCGAACGGTGCCGGTAAGTCGACCATTCTGAAGATCATGGCGGGGCTGGAGCAGCCGTCGAACGGCGACGCCTTCCTGTCGCCCGGCTACACCGTGGGCATCCTGCTCCAGGAGCCGCCGCTCAGCGAGGACAAGACCGTCCTGGAGAACGTGCAGGAGGGCGTCGCCGAGGTCAAGGGCAAGCTCGACCGGTTCAACGAGATCGCCGAGCTGATGGCGACCGACTACTCCGACGCGCTGCTCGACGAGATGGGCAAGCTCCAGGAGGAGCTCGACCACGCCAACGCCTGGGACCTCGACGCCCAGCTCGAGCAGGCCATGGACGCGCTCGGGTGCCCGCCCGGCGACTGGGCCGTCACCAACCTCTCCGGTGGTGAGAGGCGGCGCGTCGCGCTGTGCAAGCTGCTGCTCGAAGCCCCTGACCTGCTGCTTCTCGACGAGCCCACCAACCACCTCGACGCCGAGTCGGTGAACTGGCTGGAGCAGCACCTCGCCAAGTACGACGGCACCATCGTCGCCGTGACCCACGACCGGTACTTCCTGGACAACGTCGCCGGCTGGATCTGCGAGGTCGACCGCGGCCGGCTGCACGGCTACGAGGGCAACTACTCCAAGTACCTGGAGACCAAGCAGACCCGTCTCAAGGTCGAGGGCCAGAAGGACGCCAAGCGCGCCAAGCGGCTCAAGGAAGAGCTGGAGTGGGTGCGGTCGAACGCCAAGGGGCGCCAGGCCAAGTCCAAGGCCCGCCTCGCCCGGTACGAGGAGATGGCCGCCGAGGCCGACAAGATGCGGAAGCTGGACTTCGAGGAGATCCAGATCCCGCCGGGCCCGCGGCTCGGCAGCATCGTCGTCGAGGTCACCAACCTCACCAAGGGCTTCGGCGACAAGGTTCTCATCGACGACCTCTCCTTCACCCTGCCGCGCAACGGCATCGTCGGTGTCATCGGCCCGAACGGCGCCGGCAAGACCACGCTCTTCAAGATGATCCAGGGGCTGGAGACGCCCGACTCCGGGAACATCAAGGTCGGCGAGACCGTCAAGATCTCGTACGTCGACCAGAGCCGCGAGAACATCGACCCGAAGAAGACGCTGTGGGCCGTCGTCAGCGATGAGCTCGACTACATCAACGTCGGTCAGGTCGAGATGCCCAGCCGGGCCTACGTCTCCGCCTTCGGGTTCAAGGGCCCGGACCAGCAGAAGCCGGCCGGCGTCCTCTCCGGCGGTGAGCGCAACCGCCTCAACCTCGCGCTCACCCTCAAGCAGGGCGGCAACCTGCTGCTCCTCGACGAGCCGACGAACGACCTCGACGTCGAGACCCTGTCCTCGCTGGAGAACGCGCTGCTGGAGTTCCCGGGCGCGGCCGTGGTCGTCTCCCACGACCGGTGGTTCCTGGACCGCGTCGCCACCCACATCCTCGCCTACGAGGGTGACTCCAAGTGGTTCTGGTTCGAGGGCAACTTCGAGTCGTACGAGAAGAACAAGATCGAGCGGCTCGGCCCGGACGCCGCCCGTCCGCACCGCGCCACCTACAAGAAGCTGACCCGGGGCTGATCGATCTTGCGCCACATCTACCGCTGCCCCCTGCGCTGGTCCGACATGGACGCGTACGGACACGTCAACAACGCGGTCTTCGTCCGCTACCTGGAGGAAGCCCGTATCGACTTCCTGTTCCGTCCGGAGAAGGACTTCCGGCAGGGGTCGGTGGTGGCGCGCCACGAGATCGACTACAAGCGGCAGCTCGTCCACCGGCACCACCCGGTGGACATAGAGCTGTGGATCACCGAGATCAGGGCCGCGTCCTTCACCATCACCTGTGAGGTGAAGGACGACGACGTCGTCTATGTCCGGGCCTCGACGGTGGTCGTACCGTTCGACTTCGAGGCGGAGCGGCCGCGCCGGATCACCGCGGAGGAGAAGGAGTTCCTCCGCGAGTACATGGACGACGCGCCCGACGGCACCCAAGAGGAGGAGGCCGTCGCCGCATGACGGTCCTCCACCTCGCCGATGAGGGGGAGGCGGCGGATCTCGCGGCCTTCCTCTCCCGGCTGCTCCACTACGACCGCGGCGCCGCCGTGCGCCTCCAGGCGGCCGGCACCGCGCTCGCCGTCTTCGGGCGCCCGCCGTCCTTCGAGGTGCTGGCGATCCGCGCGGTGCGGCTCGCGAAGCCGTACGAGAACGGACTCGACGTCACGCTGGACGTGACCGTCTCCGCGGGTGAGCTGCTGGAGTCCGTCGACGAGTCGGCGGCGACCGCCGTGGTGCCGGATGCCGTGACCGGGCCGCCGTGGGCCGGGGTGCTCCCGCCGCGCGGCGGATGGCGGCCGGTGCCGGGACTGCCCGCGCCCGATGCCCTGCGGGCGATGATCGGTGCGGGTGTCGCGGAATTCCGCTCGCGTACGCAGGAGCTGGCGGACGAGCGGCGTACCCGGGCCGAACTCGACCGGATCGGGCGGGAGATCTGGTCCCGCGCCGTCGGGGACACCCATCTGCCGGTGCGGGCCGTGCACGCGGCGCAGTCACTGGGATTCCTGCGCGCCACCGGGGAGTTGGCACTGCTCTCGTCCGGCGCGTGGCTACGGCTGCGCACGCCGTACGGGTCGATCGCGGTACGGCGTGCGGGACTCGGCGCCCTGGACGTCAGCGTCCGCTGACCGTCGGCTCAGCCGGCCGTGTTCACCATCGACGCCGCCGCGTACGTCAGGTAGCTCCACAGCGTCCGCTCGTGCTCCTCGGAGAGGCCGAGCTCGTCGACGGCGACCCGCATGTGCTTCAGCCACGCGTCGTGTGCCGCCCGGTCGACGGTGAAGGGGGCGTGGCGCATACGGAGGCGGGGGTGGCCGCGGTTCTCGCTGTACGTCGTCGGGCCGCCCCAGTACTGGATCAGGAAGAGGGTCAGGCGCTCCTCGGCGGGGCCCAGGTCCTCCTCGGGGTACATGGGCTTCAGCAGCGGGTCCTCGGCGACACCCTCGTAGAAACGGTGGACGAGGCGGCGGAAGGTCTCCTCCCCGCCGACCTGCTCGTAGAAGGTCTGCTCCTGAAGCGTGCCGCGCCGAATCTCATTCACGTCATCCATGGTCTCAGACGCGGCGACCGAGGACTCCAGGCTTAGGACCAGTTCCGGATCGTCCGGTCGGGCGCTCGCCTCGCACCGCCTCCCGCAGGACAGTGGACGTATGAGCGCGCACGCTCTCGACAGCGACCTGGAGGACCTCGCCGCCTCGGCGCGGGCCGCACTGGTGCGGGAGATCGAGGCGAGCGGGGCGTGGGCCGGCGACCCCGTGTGGCGGGAGGTCTTCGCCGCCGTTCCGCGGCATCTGTTCGTGCCCTACTACTACATCGGCGCCCCCGGCGGCTACGAGCGGCGCTGGGGTCAGAACCCGGACCCCGCCGCCCGCGAGCGCTGGGTGCGCGGCGCCTACGCCGACACCCCGCTGGCCACGAAGCTGCGCGACGGCGAGCTGGTCTCCTCCAGCAGCCAGCCGTCCCTGATGGCGATGATGCTGGTCGCACTGGGGTTGGCGGACGGCGACAGGGTCCTGGAGATCGGCGCGGGCACCGGCTACAACGCCGCTCTGCTCGCCCGCCGGCTCGGCGACGACGACCTCGTCACCACGATCGACCTGGAGCCGGACCTCACCGAGTCCGCGCGACGGCATCTGGCGGCCGCCGGGTACCACCCCGAGGTCGTCACCGGCGACGGCGCGCGCGGTGTACCCGGCCGCGCCCCCTTCGACCGCATCATCGCGACCTGCGGCCTGCCGTCGATCCCCCGTGCCTGGCTCGCCCAGTGCCGCCCGGGCGGCCGGATCCTGACCCCGCTCGCCACCGGCCTGGTCACCCTCGACGTACGGGACGCCGAGCACGCCGAAGGCCGCTTTCTGCACACTCCCGCCTACTTCGTGCCGCTGCGCGGCGGCAGCCGGAGCGAACCGGAGCTCCCGCACGTGGCCGGGCTGCCGCGCCGGGCCAGGGAGCACGAGCTGTTCCGCTTCCTGCTCGCCCTCACCCGCGGCAGCCTCGATCCGCAGGAGGCGTACACGCTGTGGGAGCACGAGGGGCAGCCGCAGCGGGAGCGGTACGGAATCACGGTGCGCGGCGAGCACGAATGGGCCTGGCTGGACGACCCCGAGGGCCCGTACGCCTGGTCGCTGCCCGCCTGAGACGCCGGAAGGGGTCGGCCGTACGGGGCTTGCATCGCCGTACGACCGACCCCTCCCGGGTCTGAAGTGCTAGCCGCGCCGGATCGTGATCGTCGTCCAGGCGCCCACGTGCACCCGGTCGCCGTCCTGGAGCGGCACCGGCACGAAGGGCTGGATGGGCTCCTCGGAGCCGTTCACCGTCGTGCCGTTCGTCGAGTTCTGGTCGACGACCGCCCAGGTGCCGTCCGGCTGCTGGACCAGGACCGCGTGCTGGTGCGAGACGCCCGGGTCCTCCGGCGGCACCGACAGGTCGATGTCGGGGGATTCGCCGGTGGAGTGGCGGCGGCGGCCGATGGTGACCTGGTTGCCGGTGAGCGTGCGCTGCTGCTCGGGCGAGTACGCGGGCAGGTTCAGGCCGGCGGCCTCGGGGCCGGAGCGCTGCATCATCGCCATGAAGTAGTCACGGTCCGGACCGATGGTCGCCAGCCAGGTCACCGGACCGGCGTGCTGCTGCGGGTAGCCGGGGCCGGGCGGCGGCGGGGCCTGGTTCGCGCCGGGCTGCGGATAGCCGTAGCCGCCCTGCGGGGGAGCGCCGGGGGCACCCGGGCCGCCGGGGCCGGACGACGGCGGGGAGATCACCCAGTCGTCGTCACCGCCGCCGAAGGACGGGCCGCCCTGCTGCGGACGGTTCGGGTCCTGCCCGAACCCGGGCGGGGCCGGCGGAGCGGAGGGACCGGGGCCGGCCGGGTGGAACGCCTGCGGAGCACCGCCGGTCGCGCCGGGGCCGCCGGGCGGGGTCGGGCCGGGCGGAGGCGGAACCGGCCGCGAGGGGTCGCCGCCGAAGGCGGAAGGAGCGTTCATCCCGGGACCACCGGGACCACCGGGACCCGGGCCGCCAGGAGCTCCGTGACCCCCGGGGCCACCAGGAGCTCCCTGGCCGCCGGGGCCACCATGGCCCTGACCCGGGAAACCGGGGCCACCCGGACCACCGGGACCTGCACCGAAGGCACCGGGACCGCCCGGACCGCCGGGCCCTCCGGGAGCACCCGGGCCCCCCGGAGCGTGCGGGTCCGCGCCGAACGGAGGGATCGGTTCTGCCGGCCGGTTCACCTGGGACGGGCGCGAGCCCTGGTACTCGTAAGAGTCACCGCCGCCGAACGACGGCGGGGGACCCGACTGCTGCTGGAAGTGGGACGGCAGACCGGGGCCGCCGGGCGCCGGCGGGCGCGGGGCCGCGGGCGTGTACGACGTCGCCGTGTTGGTCAGGAAGTTCCACCGGCACTCCTCGCAGAACGGCGCACCGCCCTCACGGGGCGTACGGCACTGCGGGCAGAGCTCCGGCTCCCGGGCACCGGGCATGGGCGGCGGGCCGCCCTGCTGACCGATGTTCGGGCCACCGGACGGGCCACCGGGTCCAGGACCGCCGGGCGGCGGGAAGCCGTAGCCTCCGGCGGGCGGGGGCGGCGGAGGGGGCGGAGGTACGGCACCGGCCATGCGGTGACCGCAGACCTCGCACCAGTCGTCGGAACCCGACTGGTGTCCGTTCGGGCAGGTCGGCATGTCGGCGCTTCCCCCTCTCTTTTCCGGTCGCTCTCGACCGGATTTCTCCGACCCCGGGGGGTCAGGCTCGTTCTTTTCCGGGTCCTGCTACGTCACTTCTTTACACGAACAGTCTTTGTGGACCGTGTCTCGAGAGTCATCTCGTCGGCCTCCGCGACCTTCGCCTTCAGTCGCACAGTACCCGCCGCGGCGTCGACCACGTCCACCACCTTCGCAAGGAGTTTCGCGGTATCCGCATTTCCGGAGGCGCTGGCGAGCTGAACGGCGCGGCCCAGTTTGGCCGTTGCTCCATCCATATCGCCCGCTTTGCGAAGATCGAGCCCTTGTTGAATGGCTTGTGCCAGTTCCGCCTGGCCGGTGTAGTGGGCGACCTGTGGGTTGATCGACGTCGAGGCCACCATGTCGTCGGTCCACACGGCCCGTACGAGACCCTGGGCGCCCAGGTTGTGCGCCGTCCCGTCGGGTTGCGGGACGACCAGCGAGACCCGGGCGGCGAGCATCTCCTGGCCCAGGTCGGCGGCCGGGACCTCGACACAGACGTGGTAGTCACGGGACTCGTCGCCCCAGGAGCCGGTGGGGTAGTCCCCGGCGCGCGGTCCGGCCTCGGTGCGGCGGTCGGTCAACTCCTCAACCGTGGGCGCGACCTGCTTGACGAACTTGATGGTCGTGCCGACCGGCGTCCACAGCCGCAGGGCGACGTCCGCGACCTCCTTGCCCATCGCCGTCTCCATCATCTGCGTGAAGTCGGCGGCGAGACCGGCCGGATCGGCGACGATGTCGGCGCTGCCGAGCAGCGCCGAGGCGATTGCTGTGACTTCTTTCACTTCCCAGTCCGTGCCCACGCCACGGGCGTCACAGGTGAAGCGTCCGGCACAGGCGTCGAGCGCCGCTTTGAGGTCCTCGGGCGACTCGTGTTCGTTGCGGCCGTCGGTGAGCAGGATGCCGTGCCGGATGGCGACGTCGTCCGAGGACAGCAGCCGGTCGGCGAGACGCAGCCAGGTGCCGATCGCCGTGCCGCCGCCCGCGCTGAGCCGGCGCAGCGCCTGCTTGGCCTGGTCGCGGGTGGTGGCGTCGGCCACGGCGAGGCGTCCGCCGCCCGGATACACCTCCTTGGCCACGTGCGTGCCGCCGATCACGGCGAAGTGCACGCCGTCGCGCAGGGTGTCGATCGCGGCGGCCGTGGCGTCGCGCGCGTTGCGCATCTTGGTCGGCGGGTAGTCCATCGACCCCGAGCAGTCCACCATGATCGCCACGGCCGCGGCCGGGCCCTGCCCCGGTGCGTAGAGGTGGGGCGCGGCGACCGCGCTGCCGACCGTGCCGCCGCCGGTCGCGGTCACCGTGACGATCGCGCTGACGTCCCGGCCGCCCTCCGGCAGGTACTCGTTCTGGTACACGTCCACCGAGAACTGCGGCACGTTTGATTTCGAGAAATTGGCCATACGTTCTCAAATCCCCCTAAAGAACCCCGTGGTGGGGCCATGGCTGCCGACGGACCGGTCCCCTCCGGTCCGATGAGGCCGTCCCCGCAGCAGGCCTCAGGCCGATCCTGCCCCCATCGGAGGTGCCGGGAACGGCACCACGGCCACTGTTACGTTGTCGTGGCCCCCGCCGTCGAGCGCGTGACCGACGAGCACCTGGGCGCTGTGCAGGGGGCGCACGGCGGCGTCGAGGGGCACGACGTCGGCCATGTCCTCGGCCGCCTCCGCGTAGTTCCACAGGCCGTCCGTGCACACCACCACCACACCCGGGCGGTCCGGCTTGAAGGAAGCGGTGTGCGGCTCCAGTTCGTAGGCGTCCGCGCCGAGCCAGCCGGTGATCGCGTGGGCGCGCTCGTCGGCGTACGCCTCGGCCTCGTTCATCAGCCCCGCGGCGACCATCTGCGCCGCCCAGGAGTCGTCCTCGGTGAGCCGGGCCGGGGGAGTGCCGCGGTCCACCGGGACCCAGTAGGCGCGGCTGTCGCCGACCCAGCCGACGATCAGCAGCTCGGGCGTCACCACGGAGCCGACGAACGTGCAGGCGGGCGCGTTCTGGTGGGGGGCCTGCTCGCGGGCCGTGGCGGGCTCGGCGGCCAGGGCGTTGACCGCGTTCGAGGCGGCGACGATCGCGTCGTGCATGGCCTGCTGCGGGTGGGTGCCGCGCGGCAGGGCGGTCAGCAGCGACTCGCTCGCGGCCCGCGACGCGGCCATCGAGGCGTCGTCCGGGCGGGTCGCCGAGGACACGCCGTCGCAGACGATCGCGACGACCGCGGGCCGGCCGTCGGGCAGCGCGGTGCGGCCGACGGCGAAAGCGTCCTCGTTGCGGTGGTGGCGCAGACCCCGGTCGCTGACGGCGGCGACGGGGCCCGCGTCCTGCTCCATGTGGTCGCGCTCGCGCGGCTGCGCGTGCCCGCAGTTCTCGCAGTACCCGTCGTGGTCGACGCGGCCCGCACGGCATGCCACGCACACCTCGGTGCCCTCCGGCGGGGTCGGCAGGTCGGCCGCGACCCGCGGGTCGGGCGCCTGCAAGGGGTAGTCGTCGGGCTCCGGCGGACGGTCGAACCGCACGCCGGAGGCCGGGGACCCGGGCGAGCCGGTCGGAGCGGGAGCTGCGGCGGGGGCACCTGCCTGCACCGGAGGCGGAAACGGGCCCGGGTGGCCCTGCGGCATCTCGGGAGGGCTCGCCGGCGGCGGCACCGGTCCGGGCGGGGGCGGTGCCTGCGGGGGTGCGGGAGTGCCCGGGGGCAGCGCGGGGCCGCCGGGGTCCGTGCCGGTCGGGCCGGCCGGCAGATGCGCGGGCGCCGGGACGGCGGGGCCGTCAGCGGCGGGGGCCACAGGCCAGTCCGCGCCCGGCGCACCCGGGGCGGGGGGCGGCGCCGAGCCGTTCAGGGCGATGGTGGGGTGGTCGTCCGGCCGTACGGGCACGGCGGACAGGTCGTATCCACACGCACCGCAGAAACGGTCACCCGACTCGAGCGGCCATTCGCAGCTCGGGCAGGCGGACAACTGGGGCATCTGCGACATCAACTACACCCACGTCCGGGGGCGGTAACGGTTGGCACGTTCCACCAGGTCGATCCTCTCCTCGCCGCCCCGCGCGAGACGGGCCAGCATGCGGTACGAACGCTCCAGGCCGAAACGCAGTCCCCGCTCGTCCAGGCCGCTGCCGAGCAGCGTCCGTCCTCCGGCGGCGGGAAGGGCGGAACCCTGGCCCCCGGAGAGTATCCAGTCCAGCGCGCAGCCGAGGACTTCCGTCGACAACTGCTCCCGGCGCGCCGGGTCGAGACCGTACGCGTCCAGCGCCTCGACCTGCCCCGCCGCTGCGGTCAGGTCGTCCAGGAACGGTACGTCGGCGGCGAGAGCCGTGCGTTGACGCAGCCGGGCGCGCACGGCGGCCACGCGTGCGGCCGTGTAGTGGATGGAGCTCTCCGGAACCGACTCGAGGCTCTGCACGGCGCTGCGGCGGTCGCCGGTCGCGAGCTGGACGCGGGCGAGCCCGAAGGCGGCGCTGACATAGCTGGGGTCGGTGGCCCACACCAGGCGGTAGTACTCGGCGGCGTTGTCGAGCTGGCCCAGCACCTCCGCGCACAGGCCGAGGGCCAGCTTGGGGGCGGACTCGCCGGGGAACGCGTCGTAGATCGCGTCGAAGGCCAGCGCCGCGCCCTCGTGGTCGCCGGTGACGAGCGCGGCCACACCGCGGTACCAGACCACCCGCCAGTCGTCGGGCCGCTCGTCCTCCAGCTTCAGCAATGTCTCGTGCGCGGTGCCGGTGTCGCCGTTCTCCAGCCAGGCCCGCACCTGCCTGAGCCGGGTCTCGGTCGACGGCGCCGGTGCGGCCGCGAGGACGCCGAGCAGCTCGGCGGCGGCGGTGGTCATCAGACCCGCGAGGAAACCGGCGTTGGGGTCGGAGGGGTCGACCCGCGGGACCGGCAGGGCGAGGGCCGCGAGGGGGGCGTTGACGGTCTTGACGATGCCGGGGGAGCCGGAAGCGGCCAGGGCGTTCGCTGCCACGCCGTCCGGCCGGCCGTTGCCCGTCTCCGCGACGGGCGAGCCGGCCGCGAGCTGCCTGCCGGCGGCCACGCGTGCCCCGAGCCGCGACACGTCCCCGTCCAGCTTCGGGAACAACTCCGTGTCCGTCACCCGCACTTCGGGCCCGAACAGCGTCGACAGCGACGGCCTGGCGCGCCCCGTCTGCAAGGACACGACCTCGCGCAGCACGCCCGTGAGCTGCTCCGTCATCTCCTGCGCGGAGGCGAATCGACGGGCCGGGTCGGGGTCGGTGGCGCGGACCAGGAGGCGGTAGAAGGACTCGTACCTGCGGAAGACCTCGATGTGGTCGGGGTCGGGCAGCGAGTCGACGTAGACGTTCGTGTAGCCCTGGAAGTCGAAGGACAGCACGGCCAGGGTGCGCGCGACCGTGTACAGGTCGGAGGCGACCGACGGGCCCACGTCCGCGACCTCCGGCGCCTGGTAGCCCACCGTGCCGTAGATGGCCGACTCGTCGTCGTCCATCCTGCGCACCGCGCCCATGTCGATCAGCTTGAGCTGGTCCTCGGTCTGGATGGCGTTGTCGACCTTGAAGTCGCAGTACAGCAGGTTGCGGTTGTGCAGATGGCCGAGCGCCTCCAGGGCCTCGATGCCGTACGCGCACGCCTGCTCGACGGGCAGCGGATCGCGCCGGCCCGTCTCCGTACGGCGGGCGTTCGCGATCTCCTTCAGGGACTTGCCGCCGACGTACTCCATGACGATGTAGCCGTCGAGGGAGCCGGTGCGCTGGTCGAGGTGCTCGACGAAGTTGTAGATCCGCACGATGTTGGCGTGCTCGATCTCCGCGAGGAAGCGCCGCTCGGAGATCGCCGCCGCCATCGCGTCCTGGTCGCCGGTGTCCAGCAGGCCCTTGAGCACCACCCAGCGGTCGGAGACCGCGCGGTCCACGGCGAGATAGATCCAGCCGAGGCCGCCGTGCGCCAGACAGCCCACGACCTCGTACTGGCCGTGCACGATGTCGCCCGCCTTCAGCTTCGGCACGAACGAGTACGGGTGCCCGCACTTCGTGCAGAAGCCCTCGGTGCGGCCCGGGCGCTCCCCGCGGGCCCGGCCGACGGGCGCGCCGCAGTCCGAACGCGAGCAGAACCGCTTGCGCTCGGGCACCTCCGGGTTCTCCAGCACCATCGCGCGCGGATCGGGCCGCGGCACGTCCGGGACCTGGACCAGACCGACGCCGAGCCGGCCGCGCCCGCTGGAGCCGGCGCTCGAACCGGAGCTGCGTACCGACACCGAGCGGCCCGTGGACCGGCCCGACAGCGAGCGCGACAGCCGTCCCGACACCGAGCGCCGGGACTTCGACGACTGGGACGACGTACGGGAGCTGCCGCGGCCGGTGGAGCGGGAGCTGCCGCTGCCCGCCGAGCCGCGCGCCCCCTTGCCGCCGGTCATCCCGGTGGGCGGCGAGCCGACCATGCCGGACCCCGACACGACCGGGGCCAGGCCGCAGGTGTCGCAGTACAGCTCGCCGCCGCCGACGTCCTCGTACGTCCCGTCGCAGTCCGGTCGCTGACAGGTGCGCTGTGCCTGACTCACGACGACTCCCCCCTGTCTCTCATGATCCCCCGCGATCCTCCGGCCCGCGCGGCCCCGGCACCCGGCCGCCGCCGAGCAGGTCGGCCGCCGCATGCTGGTAGCGCAGCACCGCCTGCTCGGCGACCCGCAGGTCGCAGGGCGCGCTCCACAGCATCCGTCGGGCCGCGTCGTAGCGCTCGATGAGGAACGGATCCTCCGCGAGGCCGTGCCGGGCGACCTTCGCCTTGTACGCGTCGAGGCGGCCGCGCAGCTCGGCGCGTACCGCGAGCGGCGCGGTGACCGCGGTCAACGACTCGCGGGCGCGCAGCAGTTCGTCCTCAGCCTTCTGCTCCAAAGACTCAAGGAGCGGGGACAGGCGGTGCCACTGGGCGTGTCTGCGGTACTCGGCGGCCGTCGCGAGCTGCTCCTGGAGCACGGTCGGCGGGCCGCTGACGACCGGCACCTCCGTGGCGGCGATCTTCGCCAGCACCTCGCCGCGCGCGGTGCGCGCCTCCGCGAGCGTACGGTCCGCGCGGGACAGCACGTCCCGCAGCCTGACCAGCCGCTGCTCGGCATCCTGACGGACCGTCAGTACCGCGTCGATCTCCCGGCGTACGTCCTCCAGGGCGCGCGCCTCGCGGTCGTAGACCGTGGTGTCCGGCCTGCCGCCGCCCGGCGCCGAACTCCCCTGCGCCCGGACCCAGTACGCGAGCGGGTCGGACACCACCTGCGCACGCAGGTTGGTGAGCGTGCGCGTGATGCGCTCCAGGTCGTCGCCCGCCGGGTGCTCGCCGGGGCGCACCCCCACGGAGTGGGCGAGCTGCCGGGTGCGCTGGAGCTCCGCGGCCAGTAAATCGATACGGGCCGGCAGCGCCGACCACACCGCGTCCGCGGTGACCACCATGTCCAGCGAGGTCGCGTACAGCTCGTTCATCCGGTCCACCAGCGTGACCAGGGAGAACTGTTCGCTGAGCTTGCTGGCGGAACCCTGGAGCGTCGGGGCGGCCGCGGTCGCCGTCGCCGAACCCGCGACGGTCACCGAGTCGCCGCGCAGCAGCTCCGTCAGCTCCACCAGGTCGTCCCGGCTGGACCAGCGGCGGCGGGAGCGGATCTCGCGGGCGGAGCGCAACGCGTCGGTGTAGGCGTCGAAGTACGCCCACAGCAGCGTGATCGACGCCTCGGCGGCCGTCCAGCGCTCCTTGGTGACGCCGGTGAGTTCGGCGCCTTCGAGAAGTCTGCGGCCCGCGTGGTCCTGAAGGGCGAGCAGCGAGGTCTCGATGGCCTCGTGCTCCGCGCCGAGCCGCGCCAGCGCACGGTCCACCTCGTCCCGGTCCATAACCGGCCCGGCGGGGTCCGTGACGCCCATCGATCACCTCTCGCTGCGTTGTGTTCCGTCAGTCGTCCGTCAGTTGACGGCCGGCTACTTGTAGTCGGCCTCGGGAGGAGTCGCCGACGCCGACTTCTTGTCGCCCTGATCCATGGTCGGGTGGAGCCACTTCTCGTACGACGCCTCCCAGCCACCGTCCTTGACGTAGTTCTCCAGGGTCCGGTTGACCTGGCGTACCAGATCGTCCGAGCCCAGTTTCATCGCCACGCCGTAGTACTCGTCCGTGAACAGGCTGCCCTTGAGTTCCACGGTCGGATCCTGCGCCGCCTGACTCGCCGCCAGCGCGCCGTCCGTCACGACCGCGTCGACGTCTCCGAGCTGCAACTTCACCAGGCAGTCGAGCTGGTTGGGGACGGTGGTGCCGATGTCGGTGGAGGCCGGAAGGTCGCCGTTCTTCCTGCCCGCTTCGAGGTTGTCGTACGCGGTGGAGCCCTCCGCCGAGCACACCTTGCGGTCGGCCAGGGTCTTGTCGAACCCGGTGATCGTCGAGGTCTTGGGGGCCAGCACCTGCTGGCCGGTGACGAAGTACGGGGCGGAGAAGGCGACTTGCCCGATGCGGTCGCAGTTGATCGTCATGGTGCGTACCACCATGTCGACCTCGCCCTTCTGGATCGCCTCGATACGGCGGCTGGTCGGGATCGCCTTGAACTGCACGGCGTCACGGTCGCCGAGGATGTCCTCGGCGATCCGGTGGACCAGGTCGATGTCGAAGCCCTCCAGCTCGCCGGAGGGGTTGTTCGGGTCGAGGTAGCCCCAGCGGTAGCTGTTGGTGTCGACGCCGACGATCAGCCGTCGGTCCTTGCGGTCCTTGATCGCGTCGACGGTCGGGGACCCGCCGTCGCCGCCGGACGGCGACAGGGACTGGTTCTGCGGGTTCTCGCACTCCTCGGCCTTCACCTGGCTGCCGTGGGCGACGCTCCGGCCTACGCCGGACGCGTCCCCGGTGCCGCCCTGCTGGGACAGCGGCAGCAGCAGCGCGAAGGCCAGCGCCAGGGCGCAGACGACGGCCATCGCGCCCACCCCGCCCCAGCCGCGCACGCCGGCCCGCAGACGGCGCCATGCGCCGGCCGCGCCCCGGAGGTGGACCGGGGTGTCGCCCTTCGTCGTGCCGCGTGCGTTCATCGTCGTGCCCCCTCTCACCGGTACTCCGACAGCCTGCGGCCGATGCCGAGGACCGCGCCGGCCGCGCCCAGGACCGCGAGGACCGCGGCGCCGGTCGGCAGGCCGGTCAGCGAGTCACGGCCGTCGCCCGCGGCCTGCCTGAACTCGTTCTGCTCGTGGGTGAGCGCCGTCGCCAGGGCCTTGTCGACGTTGTCGAAACACACGCTCGTCGGGTCCTTCGCGGCGCCGATGACGCGGTCGCGGGCGGCCTGGTAGTTGCCCGAGTCGTTGTCGTCGCGGGCCAGGACGTGGCGGTCCTTCCAGACCTTCATGAAGCCGTTCGCGTCCTGCACGGGCTTCTTGCCCGCCGTGTCGTCGGCGAGGCCCTCAGCCCGGGTGAGTGCCTTGCCGAGCTCGTCGATCTCCTTGTCGTAGCCCCACTCGTAGGCGTCGACGACCGTGTCGTCGGCGAGTTTCCTGGTGTCCGCGCCGCGGCGGACCAGGGTGAGGTTCTCGTCGCTGCGGGCGGTGAGGGAGGCGATACGGGCCTCGTGCAGCACGTTCAGGGAGCGGACGCCGTGGTCGTAGGAGTCGTTGAGGCCCGCGCGTGCCACGACGTGTCCCACGGCGAGCCACAGCAGGACGACCGTGGAGGCGGCCGTGGCGGTGACCAGGCCGTGGTTCAGGATCCTGTTCGTGCGCTGGTAGTTGCGGCGTTGGGCCCAGACGAGGGCGGCCAGGGCGAGGACGCCCAGGCCGACGGCCGGCCACGGGAACGACTTCGCGTCCGCGTAGTCGTCGCGCAGGCGCTGGTTCTCCGTCTCGTGGAGCTTCTGGGCCGCCGGGAGCATCCGCTGCTGCATCATCTCGTTCGCGGCGCGCAGGTAGGCGCCGCCGACGGGGTAACCCTGGCGGTTGTTGGCCCGCGCGGTCTCGACCAGGCCCTTGTACTCCGGGAGCAGTCTGCTCAGTTCGGCGATCGTCTTCGCCGAGGTCGAGCCGGACTCGGAGTTGGCCGCCGCGGTGACGAGTTTGGCGGCGGCCGTGCGGATGTCGCGCTCGTAGCCCTCGCGCATGGCCGGCTTCTCCTGGAGGCCGGCGAGGTAGCCGCTGGCCGCCGCGGTGTTGGCGTCCGCCAGGGAGCGGTAGATGTCGGCCGCGTCGGAGGTGAGGGGCTGGCTTCGGTTGAGGACGTCGTCGGCCGCTGCCGCGCGCTCGGTCATCTGCCAGGCGGCGATGGCGCCGAAGGCGACGACCAGGAGGGCGAGGAGGGCGCCGATGATGCGCAGGCGGCCGGGTTCGGTGGTGGCGGCCGCGCGTAGTTGGTCGAAGCCCTCGGCGAAGGCGGTGCGGCGGGGTTCTGCGCCGGGTGTTGTGGGTGGGTGTGTGGCTGTGGTTGTGGGGGTGGGAGCGGGTGCGGGTGCGGGTGTGGCGGGTTCGTGCGGCTGTGGGGGGATGGACGGCATGGTGGGTGCGCCGTGGGCCGGGTCGTTTCCCGGTGGTGGTGCGCTGCTCTTCGGCGTCTGTGTCACTGTTGACCTCCCCCGTGGTCATCCGTCGCGGCAAGTATCGCTGCCGGGACTGACATCCGCACCGGCCTTCGCTGGATCTTGATCGGATCGCAGCGCGGGTGCCGGGCCCCGGCACCCCGAAACACGCCCCGCACCACCCCCTGCCCATGAATACGTCGTGGGAATCTGTTCGGTTCCAGGTTCGGGGGTCGGGGGTTCGCGTAGCGCCGACGGTTCGGTGGGTGGGTCGGGGACGTGCCGGGGGGTGTCCGTCCTCGGTCGGGCGGTTGCCGTGCCTCAAGAGGGCCCGTTCGTTTACGCCCGCCGCTGCGGGCGGACACCCCCCGGCACGTCCCCTTACGCCGTACGCGAGTGCAGGTGCGTCCTGGCGCAGGTCGCCTGCAACCCCCTAGGGGCGCGGGAAACTGCGTGACCAGCCACGATGGACCCGCAGCCGCCATACGACCGGCCGTGGCACCCCCGGCCGTCGCCTACGGCTCGAAGTGGCTGCGGAGGCGGGTGTGGACTTCTGTGGGGGCTCCCACGGCGTCCAGGCCCAGCAGTGCCGCTCCCAGGACCGGGCTTGCCGTGACCACGTTCGGGACTGCCTTGGGGGCCCGGGATGCCAGCAAGTCTCGGATGGTGTCGATCAGTTGGGGGTGGCGGGCTGCCAGGACGCCGCCGCCCAGCAGGACCGGTGTCTCCTCCTCCAGGAGGTCCAGGCGGGTCAGGGCGACCGTGGCCATCGCCACCACCTCGTCGGCCAGGCGGTCGACCACGGAGCGGGCGACGGGGTCGCCGGACGCCGCTGTGGCGAAGAGGACCGGGGTCAGCTCGTGGCGGCGGATGTCCTCGATGCGCTCCAGGTGCAGGGCCTCGATCAGGGCGTACATGGTGGGCAGGCCGAAGTGGCCGGGCAGGGTGCGCGCGAGGTCCGTGGGGGCGCCGCGGCCGTCCTCCGCGCGGGCCGCGTGCCACAGGGCCTCCTCCGCAAGGCCCCAGCCGCCGCCCCAGTCGCCGGAGATCCGGCCCAGCGCGGGGAAACGGGCCGTACGGCCGTCGGGGCGCATACCGACGCAGTTGATGCCGGCGCCGCAGACGACGGCCACACCGCGGGGTTCGGTCACGCCCGCCCGCAGGATCGCGAAGGTGTCGTTGCGGACCTCGACCGTCGTGCCCCACGCGCGTGCGAGCAGGGCGGCCGCCAGGGTCTCCTCCTCCACCGGGAAGTCGGCGTTCGCCAGGCAGGCCGAGAGGTGGTCGACGGCTGTCACGCCCGCGGCCGTGAAGGCCTCGTCCACCGCCTCGGCGAGCGTGTCCATCGCCTGCTCCACGCCCACGGCCGGCGGCCGGAACCCTCCCGCGCGGGCGGTGGCGAGGACGCTTCCGTCGGCCGCCACCACCGCCACGTCGGTCTTGCTGTTGCCCGCGTCTACGGCGAGGACACGTGCGGTCATGCCCACGCGAGGTGCTCCCGGTTGTGTGCGATGAGTTCGTCGGTGAGTCGTTCCGCGTACTCGTACTGGCCGATGAGGGGATGGGACAGCAGCGCCTTGAAGACGCGGGTGCGGCCACCGTGCAGGGCGGCGTCGAGGGCCAGGTCCTCGTACGCCGTCACCTGGGCCATCAGGCCCGCGTACAGGGGGTCGATGTGGGAGACGGGGAGCGGGGTCGCGCCCTGTCTGCCGACCGCCGCCTGTACCTCGATCACCGCGTCGTCGGGCAGGAAGGGCAGCGTTCCGTTGTTGTGGGCGTTGACCACCTGGTACGGGCTGCCCGCGCCGTTCAGCAGCGCCGCCGCCAGATCGACCGCCGCCTCGGAGTAGTACGCACCGCCTCGCTTGGCGAGCAGCTCGGGCTTCTCGTCGAGGGCCGGGTCGGCGTAGAGAGCCAGCAACTTCCTTTCCATCTCGGCCACTTCGGCGGCCCGGGACGGTTTGGTGCGCAGCTCTTCGACCACCTGGTCGTGTGCGTAGTAGTAGCGCAGGTAGTAGGAGGGGACCACGCCCAGGCGGTCCAGTACGGCGCGGGGCAGGCGCAGGTCCGCGGCGATGGCGTCGGGGTGGTCGGCGAGTAGCTTCGGCAGGACGTTCTCGCCCTCGGGGCCGCCCAGCCGCACCCCCGTCTCCCAGGTGAGGTGGTTGAGGCCCACGTGGTCGAGGTGGACGTCGGACGCCGATACACCGAGCATCGTCGCGAACTTCCGCTGGAAGCCGATCGCCACGTTGCACAGGCCGACCGCCTTGTGGCCCTCCTGGAGCAGGGCCCGGGTCACGATGCCGACCGGGTTGGTGAAGTCGATGATCCAGGCGGTGGGGTTGGCGCGGCGGACGCGATCCGCGATGTCGAGGACGACCGGGACCGTGCGCAGGGCCTTCGCCAGGCCGCCGGCTCCTGTCGTCTCCTGGCCCACGCAGCCGCACTCCAGCGGCCAGGTCTCGTCCTGCTCGCGGGCCGCCTGACCGCCCACGCGGAGCTGGAGGAGGACCGCGTCGGCGCCGTCCACCGCCTCGTCCAGGTCGGTGGTGGTGGTGATCGTGCCGTTGTGGGCCTGGCGGCTGAAGATACGGCGGGCCAGGCCGCCGACCAGTTCCAGGCGGTCGGTCGCCGGGTCGACCAGGACCAGTTCCTCTATGGGGAGGGTGTCCCGGAGGCGGGCGAAGCCGTCGATGAGTTCGGGGGTGTAGGTCGAACCTCCGCCGACCACGGTGAGTTTCATGCGTGCATCAACCCTTTACTCCGGTGAGTGTGACGCCCTCTACGAACGCCTTCTGGGCGAAGAAGAACACGACGATCACGGGGGCCATGACCAGCACGGTCGCCGCCATGGTCATGTTCCAGTCGGTGTGGTGTGCCCCCTTGAACGACTCCAGGCCGTAGGAGAGCGTCCAGGCGCCGGGGTTCTCGGACGCGTAGATCTGGGGCCCGAAGTAGTCGTTCCACGCGTAGAAGAACTGGAAGAGGGCCACCGCGGCTATGCCCGGCTTCGCCATCGGGAGGACGACCCGAAGGAGCGTGCGCAGTTCGCCGCAGCCGTCCACCCTCGCCGCGTCCAGGTACTCGTTCGGGATGGTCATCAGGAACTGGCGCAGGAGGAAGATCGAGAACGCGTCCCCGAACGCCATCGGAATGATCAGGGGCCACAGCGTTCCCGAGAGGTCGAGCTGCTTCGCCCAGAACAGGTACATCGGGATGATGACCACCTGGGGCGGCAGCATCATCATCGAGATGACCAGCATCAGGGACAGGTTCCGGCCGCGGAAGCGGAACTTGGCGAGCGCGTAGGCCACCGGGATCGACGACACGACCGTGAGGAGAGTGCCCAGGCCCGCGTAGATCAGGGTGTTCTTCCACCAGGTCAGGAAGCCGGGGGTGTCGAAGACCTTGGTGTAGTTGCTCCATTCCCAGGTGTCCGGGACCAGGTCGCGGGTGAGCGCCTGCTGGTCGCTCATCAGCGAGGTCAGGACGACGAACACGAAGGGCAGGGTGAAGAAGAGCGCCGCGGCGATGCCGAGGGAGTGGACCGCTATCCATTCCAGGAGCGCCCTGCGGCGGGCCGTGCGCTCGGCGGCGGTCCGGGTGTCCAACTGCACCGGCTTGTCCAGCACTTGGGTCATGGTCAGTCACCTGCCTGGATCAGTCCGCCCCGGCGCCGCATCAGCAGCGCGGTGAACGCCATGGCGAGGGCGAACAGTACGAGTGCGACCACACAGGCCGAGCCGTAGTCGAAGCGCTGGAAGCCGAGGTTGTAGACGAGCTGGGGGAGGGTGAGCGTTGACTTGTCCGGGTAGCCCGGCTCGAACTGCTGGCCGGAGCCGCCGATGATGCCGGAGGCGACCTTTCCGGCCACCAGGGGCTGTGTGTAGTACTGCATCGTCTGGATCACGCCCGTGACCACGGCGAACATCACGATCGGTGAGATGTTCGGGAGCGTCACGAAGCGGAACCGCTGCCAGGCCGACGTGCCGTCCAGCTCCGCCGCCTCGTACTGCTCCTTCGGTACGTCGAGCAGCGCGGCCATGAAGATGACCATGAGGTCGCCCACGCCCCACAGCGCGAGCGCGGTGAGGGCCGGCTTGGACCAGGCGGGGTCCGTGAACCAGCCGGGGGTCGGCAGGCCGAGGCTGTCGAGGACCGAGTTGACCGGCCCGGTACCGGGGTTGAGGAGGAAGACGAACGCCAGGGTCGCGGCGACCGGCGGGGCGAGGTAGGGCAGGTAGAAGAGGGTGCGGAAGACGCCGGTGCCGGTCTTGATCTTGGTGATCAGGAGGCCGATGCCGAGGCCGAACACCACCCGGCAGGTCACCATCACCAGCACCAGCCAGAGCGTGTTGCGCAGCGCCGGCCAGAACAGCGGGTAGTCGTTGAAGACGTAGGCCCAGTTGCCCAGGCCGCGAAAGACCGGTGCGCCGAAGCCGTCGTACTTCATGAACGAGAAGTAGACGGTGGACACCAGCGGATAGGCGAAGAAGACGCCGAACCCGATGAGCCACGGTGACAGGAAGGCCACCGTCCGAAGCGCCGACCTGCGGCGCTTCGCGCGGAGAGTGTGCGTGGACATCGACGGCGCTACTTCGCCTGCTCGATGTCGGTGTCGATCTGCTTCGCGGTCTTCTCCAGACCGGCCTTGAGGTCCTTCGCCTTGCCGGACTCGTACTGGTAGCCGAAGTCCTGGAGCGTCGTCTGGTACGTGGAACCGTTGACGGAGGCCGGCGGCGACGTCGAGTGCGAGTTCTGGGCGATGTCCAGGAACGTCTTGAAGCCGGCGTCCACCTTCAGGTCCGGCGACTTCAGGGCCTCGAACGTGGAGGGCACGTTGTGGATGGCGTTGGCGAAGGAGACGACGGCCTGCGTGTCCGTGGTCAGGTACTTCACCAGCTCCCAGGCCGCGTTCTGCTTCTCGCTCTGCGGGGCGATGCCGATGATCGTGCCGGAGAGGAAGCCCTTGCCGTACTCGTCCACCTCGTCGTCGGCGACGGGCATCGGAGCGGTGCCGATCTCGAAGTCGACGCCGGCGTCCTTCGCCATCCCGAGCCGCCACTCGCCGTCGAGCTGCATCGCCACCTGACCGGTCTGGAACGGGTGCTTGGCGCCCCACTCGTCACCGAAGGTGTTGCGGTACTTCTCCAGCTTCGCGAAGCCGCCCAGGTCGTCGATGAGCTTCTTCTGGTACGTGAACATCTCGGCGAAGGCCGGGTCCTTGGCGATGTTGGACTTGCCGTCCTTGTCGAAGTAGGCATGGTCCCACTGGGACATGTAGTGGTCCACGACCGTCTCGTAGCCGTGGTACGTCGGCATGAAGCCGAGCTGCTGGTAACTGTCACCCTTGCTGACAGTCAGCTTCTTGGCGACCTGCGCGAACTCCGACCAGGTCTTCGGCGGGGACTTGATGCCGGCCTTCTCGAAGGCGTCCTTGTTGTAGTAGAGGCCGTAGGCGTCGCCCAGCAGCGGCAGCGCGCAGCGGGTGCCCTCGAACTGGGTGTAGTCCAGCATCGGCTTCGGGATGAGCTTGCCGAGGTCCAGCTTCGACTTCTCGATGAAGGGCTTCAGGTCGAGGAAGGCGCCGGAGGAGCAGAACTTGCCGACGTTGGAGGTCGTGAACGACGACACCACGTCCGGCCCGTTCGAACCGCCCGCGCGCAGCGCCTGGTTGAGCTTGTCGTCGTTGATGTTGCCGACGACCTTCACCGTGATGTTCGGGTGCGCCTTCTCGAACGCGTCGACGTTCTCCTGGATCGCCTTGACCTCGGCGGGCGCGCTCCAGCCGTGCCAGAAGGTGATCGTCGTCTTGGCGTTGGGGTCGTCGTTCGCAGCGGACTCCGACGAGCCCGTACAGGCCGTGGCGAGCAGGGCCAGGGAGGCGGAGGCGGCGAGCGCGGCGGCGGTCTTCCGGGATGCGGAGGGTATGACTTTCCAGGACTTTCCGGGCATGGCGAGGTCTCCCAGGGGCGGGACGGGGTGGGTGAAGGGAAGGCGGGGGTGAGGCGAGAGGTGGGTTGATCAGGTGGGTCGAACGGGGCGGGCGGTCAGCGTGAGGTGTTGAAGACCTCGTCGCGTGTCGTCGCCAGCGCGCTCTCCAACGCGCCCCGCAGCACGGGGTGTTCGCGTACGTCGCCGACCACGAGCCGGGGCCGGGACGCGGCCAGTTCCTCCAGCTCGGACTGGACGAGGGACCGCAGCACCTCGCCGCCGGCGGTGAGGGAGGCGCCGCTGAGGACGACCAGTTCGGGGTCGAGGACGGAGACCAGGGAGGCCAGACCGGTGGCCAGCCGGGTCGCGTAGGTCTGCAGGAGCAGCCGGTTGAGGACGGTGTCCTCGCCTGCGGCCCGTTCGACGAGGGTGGCGGCGGCCTCGGCGTACGGCGTCGAGGGGACGGACGACATGCCGATCTCGCGTGCGAGCCGGGGGATGGCCTGGGAACCGGCCAGTTCCTGGTAGCCACCACTGTTGGCTTTGGTCACCTGCCGGACCAGGGGTGTGCCGGGAACCGGCAGGAAACCCACCTCGCCCGCGCCGCCGGTCCAGCCGCGGTGCAGCCGGCCGCCGAGGACCAGGGCCGCGCCGAGACCGCCCTCGTTCCACAGCAGCACGAAGTCCTCGTGGCCGCGGGCCGCGCCGAGCCGCTGCTCGGCCACCGCCACGAGGTTGACGTCGTTCTCGTACTCGACCGGCATCGGCAGGGCCGCGGCGAGTTCGTCCAGGAGTGCGGGGGTGTGCCAGCCGGGGAGGTGGGAGGCGTAGCGCAGCCGGCCCGTGTTGGGGTCGAAGGCGCCGGGGGTGCCGATGACGAGCCGGTGGACGTCGTCGCGGGCCAGTCCCGCCGCCTTCACCGCGCCGTCGAGGGCGTCGGTGACCTGCCGGACCACGGGGTGGGCCGGGCGCCTGCCGGGGGTGGGCAGTTCGTACGACCCGACCCTGCGGCCGGTGATGTCGGAGACGGCGGCGAGGATGCGTTCGGGGGTGACGTCGAGCCCGGCGGCGTACGCGGCGGTCGGATTGACCTCGTAGAGCTGGGCGTTGGGGCCGGGGCGGCCCTCCGTCGTGCCGGTCGCCAGGACGAGGCCGGCGGCCTCCAGGCGGGCCAGCAACTGGGAGGCGGTCGGCTTGGAAAGGCCGGTGAGCTTGCCGATCCGCGTGCGGGACAGCGGCCCGTGCTCCAGGAGGAGGTCCAGGGCGGCACGGTCGTTCATGGCGCGCAGGACGCGCGGGGTGCCCGGCGTACCGGCGGTTCCTGCCATGGGTTCGACACCTGCCTCTCGGCTGACCAGCTTCTCAGTGATCTACGACGGAAGTCCATCCAAGGTCACTGTTAGGAAAGTTTCCTATCCGCTGCGGAGGAACGTAAGCCCGGCGGGAAGTCGGCGTCAAGAGAGGTGGTCCGGCAGGCAACAGAGTCGTTACTTGAGGGCGCCGACCCGCCGTGCGTGCTCATGCCATGGGAGCAGAAGCGGGGTCGCCAGCAACAGGGCGCCGGCGAGGGCGATCGCCGTACGTGGACCGGTCAGGGCCGCCAGCCATCCCCACAGCGCTGTCGTCGCCGCGGTCGCCGTCTTGGTGCTGATCGACCACGCGGCGAGGGTGCGGGTGACCCGGTCCGGCGGGGTCAGGTCGAGGCGGGTGGTGGCGAGCACCGGGTTGAAGACGCCCGCGCAGGTGATGAGACCGAACTCGACGGCCATGACCAGGAGGAGGCCGGGAGTGCCCGGGCCGATGAAGGCCAGGCCGAGCGGCCAGCAGGCGCGCAGGGTGCCGGCCGCGAGCAGGATCCGGTGCCTGCCATGCCGCGCGGTCAGGCGCCGCGACAGCCGGGAGCCCAGCAGGCCGCCCAGGCAGGGCACGGCGAAGGCGAGGCCGTACTGCCAGGGGGCGAAGCCGAGCCGGCCGAGCATCAGGACGGCGAGCAGCGGAGCCGACGCCATGATCAGGGAGTTGACCAGGACGGTGTTGAGGAACAGCGGGCGCAGGGTGGGATCGCTCAGGAGGTGCCGCCAGCCCGCCCGCAGGTCGCGCGCCGGGGGCCGCCCTGAGAGGGCGTCAGGGCGGGATTGTTGCCCTTCCTCACGGGGCGCGTGCCCTTCTCCGTAGGGTTGTTGGCCTTCCTTACCGGGCGCTTGCCTCTCCCTGCGGGGTTGTTGCCTTTCCTTACCGGGCGCGTGCCTCTCCCTGCGGGGTTGTTGCCTTTCCTTACCGGGCGCGTGCCTCTCCCTGCGGGGTTGTTGCCTTTCCTTACTGCCGATCGCCCGGATACCGAACGCGGAGAGAAGGAAGCTGACCGCGTTCGCCAGCACCGTCGCCATCGGGCCGAACATGCCGAACGCCGCACCGCCCAGCGGCGGGCCGAGCGCCGTGGCCGTCCACATCGTGGCCTCGAAGCGGCCGTTCGCCACGAGCAGGTCCTCCGGCGGCACGAGGGACTTCACGAAGGCCCCGCTCGCCGCGTTGAACGTGATGTCCGCCGCGGCCACCACCACCGACACCAGCAGGAGCTGCCCCAGCTCGAGCGCGTCCAGCGCGAACGCGACGGGCAGGCTGAGCAGCGCCGCGCACCGGACCAGATCCGCCGCGACCATCACCGGCGGCTTCGGCCGGAACTCCACCCACGCCCCGAGCGGCACCGCCAGCGCCGCCCCCACCGCGAGCCCCGAGGCCGCCAGCAGCGCCACCTCGGTCGTTCCGGCGTGCAGCACGACGACCGCGATCAACGAGAACGCGTCGAAGGCCAGCCAGGTCCCGAGGGAGCTGACCGCGTAGGCCGCCCACAGCCACCCGAACCGCCGCCCCAGCGACCGCCCGCCCGACACCGCCCACCACCCCGCTCACTCGCGTCCGCCCGCCGATCCGGGGCCATCCAAGCCAGCCGGACGCGCACGGATCAAACAACCGAGGGGCAGGGCCGTACAACCGGCGGATGTACACCGCCGCACAGGCGGGGCCGGGGCTTGGCGCGCGCAGAAAAGAGGGGCTCCCGTCGATGCCGGGAGCCCCTCTGACGCGTTACGCCTACTTCGTCACGCTCGGCGGCGTCAGCGGCGTCGCCGCCTGGGACTGGGGTGAGGTGGTGCTGGAGTAGGCCGAGGGGGCCGCCATGCCCGCCGTCGGGTCCGTCGCGGTCTCCTCCTCCACCATGAGCGGGGCGCGACCGACGATGGGGATGTCGGCGGCGTCGAAGGCACGCTTGATGCGCCAGCGCAGTTCGCGCTCCACCGTCAGGGCCCTGCCCGGCATGGTCTTCGCCGAGACGCGGACGACCATCGAGTCCAGCAGCACGCTGTCCAGGCCGAGCACCTCGATCGGGCCCCACAGGAGCTCGTTCCAGGGCTCTTCCTTGCTCATCCGCTCGCCGACCTCGCCGATGGCCTCGCGGACCTTGTCCAGGTCCTCCGAGGAGCGGACGGTGACGTCCACGCCGGCCGTCGACCAGCCCTGCGAGAGGTTGCCGATGCGCTTGACCTCGCCGTTGCGGACGTACCAGATCTCGCCGTTGTCGCCGCGCAGCTTGGTCACCCGCAGGCCGACCTCGATGACCTCGCCGGAGGCCACGCCCGCGTCGATCGAGTCGCCGACGCCGTACTGGTCCTCCAGGATCATGAAGACGCCGGAGAGGAAGTCGGTGACCAGGTTGCGGGCGCCGAAACCGATCGCCACGCCCGCGACACCGGCGGACGCCAGCAGCGGGGC
The DNA here is from genome assembly GCF_055609385.1 of Streptomyces sp. NPDC036764. Lineage (NCBI taxonomy): Bacteria > Bacillati > Actinomycetota > Actinomycetes > Kitasatosporales > Streptomycetaceae > Streptomyces > Streptomyces sp. NPDC036764. The sequence continues at coordinate 289,527 of NZ_JBVJPT010000009.1, read as the reverse complement.
CAGGTTGATCGCGAAGGTGGACAGGATCATCAGGGCGGCCGTGCCCATGATCACGAAGCTGGCCACCGAGCGGAGCACCGAACCGATCGCCTGCGAGCGCTGACGGCGGCGCTCGACGTTGACCAGCAGTCCGCCGAGGGCCGTGCCGTCCACCGCCTGCGCGGTGCGGTTCATCCGGTCTATGAGCTTGGTGATCGCGCGGCGCACGGCCACTCTCAGCACCGCCGCTATCACCAGGATCAGCAGGACTCTCAGCCCGATCGCGAGCCAGGTCGACCAGTTCTGCTCGACCCAGCTCGCGGCCTGCGTCGCGCTCTCGTGGGCGTCCTGGAGCGAGGGGACCGGCGGGGTCGTCGTCTCCGAGGGTGTCGGGGACGGCGACGAACCGGCGGCCAGTAGGACGGCGGACAGGGACACGGCAGGTACCTCCAGTGCAGCGGCCCGCCCCACCGGTAGGCGGTCAAGGTCGATCAAGGTCACGAAAAGGTCACCGGCGGGGCAGGCTGACCACACTATCGGGGCATCGTGTGCGGATCGTCGCCATGTTCGAGGGAGGAATCGTGCCCACCTGGGGATGAACTGGTGGGATGAACCGTTCATCGCTCAGGGGATGAATCAGATGTGGTCGAAAACACTCCCAGCCCGTTACCGGGACATGGTGGCGCTTTCACCAGGCAAGAGGGGAGACTGACTACAGATCGTCCCGGCGCGAGCCACGCGCCGCCGACGCCCAAGGAGGCATCCGTGCCGCATGTCCTGGTCCTCAACGCGTCGTACGAGCCACTTGGCGTCGTACCGCTCCGCCGCGCGCTCGTCCTCGTCCTCGAGAACAAGGCCGTATGCCTCGAGGAGTCCGGCGCCTTCATGCACAGCGCGACCGTCACAGTCCCCGCACCCAGCGTGGTCCGGCTCAAGCGATTCGTCCGGGTTCCCTATCGGGGGCCCGTTCCTCTTACCCGCAGGGCGCTCTTCGCGCGTGACGGGGGCCGGTGCATGTACTGCGGTGGCGTCGCAACCAGCGTCGACCATGTCATTCCGCGCAGCCGCGGGGGCAAACACGTCTGGGACAACGTGGTGGCGTCCTGCCGCCGCTGCAACCACGTGAAGGCCGACCGACACCTCTTCGAGATCGGCTGGCGGCTGCGCCACAAACCCGCTCCACCCACCGGCCTCGCCTGGCGCATCATCGGCACCGGGCATAGGGACCCGCGCTGGTTGCCGTACTTGCAGCCATTCGGTGCGGACGACGCCTTGGCCCGGATCGACGGCATTTCCGCCTGACGATCCGGGCTTTCGCACACCTGGCGGACGGCGCGCGTGCCACCGGCCCCGAGGGTCCCCCGTGCCCTCGGGGCCGGACGGCTGCCCGGGCGGGTGACCGCGGCACGGGCAGGCGCTACGGCAGCTCACGCGTACCGCAGCTCCGCGGGCCGTACGGAACGCCGCAGCAGCGGCAGTGACATGGCCGCTGCCAGCAGGCAGGCGGCGTAGACGGCCACCGGGACCAGCATCGGCACCAGCGGTACGGCCCCGACGGCGTCGTCGATCAGCGCGGACCAGCCCAGGTAGATCGCCGTGCCACCGGCGCCCGCGAGCAGGAGCGCGGGGGCGAGCGGCAGCGCGGTCTCCAGGAGCAGCGCCCGGCCCAGCACGCTCTGCGGCACGCCTGCCGCGGCCTGCGCGGCCAGTCCCCGGCGCCGGGTGGCCAGCGACTCGGCGGTGCCCACGGCCAGCGCCGACAGAGTCAGCGCCAGGGCGACGAGGATCGCGGCGCCGGAGAGATCGAGGCCGGTGGTGTAGTACGACCTGTTCTCCGCCAGGTGCTCGGTGTGGTTCACGACGTGCAGCAGCACCGCGCGGATGCCCGCGAACGCCGTGCCCACGACGGTCACCAGCAACACCGCCGCATGCGTACGGGCCGCCGCCCACGGGTCGTCCCGCAGCCGCTCGGCCGCGATCAGCAGCGCCGGACGCTGGGCACGGGCGGCGAGCGCGGTGCCCAGCCGCCGCGACGACCAGCCCGCCAGCCACACGGCCGAGACGCCGATCAGCAGGCACAGGGCGAACACCGCCAGCGGGCCGAAGGCGAATTCGAGGGGGTTGCCGAACACCGTGGTCAGGAACAGGGCCAGGGTCGTGACCGCGAGCAGCCCGGTCACCGCGAGGAACGCCCGCCCCGGCCCCCGGGTCGGCCGCACCCGCCGCACCCAGCCCAACGGCGAGGCCACCACCCGGCGCAGCGACAGCGCGCTCACCACCGTGCCGAGCACCGGTACTGCCACGGCGACCAGGGCGATGCCGAGCCATGCCGGCGGCTCGGGGTGCTGCCACAGGCGCAGCAGGAGCAGGACGCAGAAGACGGTGGCCACCGCCGAACCGACCAGGCAGGCCGGCCCCGCCTCCAGTGCCGCGATCCGCCGGACCTGACGGGGTGTGGCCCCCGCGAGCCGCAGCGCGGCCAGCCGGCGGTCCCGGTGCACCGCCCCCACACGGGCGCACTGGCCGAGGAACCCGAGCACCGGGACCAACAGCAGCAACAGCGTGATGATCACGCCCTGCCGGTCGCTGGGGTGGTCGAGCAGTCCGGCGCCGACGGAGATGGAGTACTGCCCGTCGATCGCCGCGATCACGGCGACCGCCAGCCCGATGCCGGTCGCGAGGGCCGCCCCGATGGCCGTGAGCGCGATGCGCCACCACTCACGCCGGTCGGATCCCCGGGTGAGCAGCCAGGCCAGCCGGAGGTCGGCTCTCATGCCGTCACCTCGAGCGGCAGCACCGCGCCGTCGGCCAGCCGGACCTCACGGTCCGCGTACGCCGCCACCTGCGCGTCGTGGGTGATCAGCAGCACCGCCGTGCCCGACTCGCGGGCCGTGTGCGTGAGGGCCGACATCACCTGCTCGCTCGCCAGGGAGTCCAGCGCGCCGGTCGGCTCGTCCGCGAAGACGACCTTCGGGCCGGTGACCAGCGCCCGGGCCAGGGCCACCCGCTGTGCCTGGCCGCCGCTCATCTCGCCGGGCCGCAGTTCCTCCTGCCCGCGCACCCCGAACCGCTCCAGCCACTCACCGGCACTCGCCTGCGCCTCCTGCCGCCGGGCACCGCCGAGCAGCAGCGGCAGCGCCACGTTGTCCAGGGCCGTCAGCTCCGGGATGAGCTGCCCGAACTGGAAGACCACCCCGAACTCCGTACGCCGCAGCTCGCTCAGCCGCTGCTCCGGCAGCCGGTCGAGCCGCTCGCCGGCGTAGGCCACCGAGCCGGAGTCCGGGCGGACGATGCCGGCCAGGCAGTGCAGCAGCGTGGACTTCCCGCTGCCGCTGGCGCCGGTGACGGCGAGGATCTCGCCGCGCCGCAACTCGATGGACGCGCCGCGCAGAGCCTCGGTCCTGCCGTGCGCCTTGACGAGGTCACGGGCCGTCAGAAGCGGCACCGCGCCGTCCTCTTCGTTGCTCATGCTGAGTCGACCTCCGCGGTCAGGGTGGTGAGCCGGGCCGCCGTGGTCGTCATCCAACGGAGGTCGGCGTCGAGGTGGTTGAGGGCGTAGTCCGCCGAGAGCACCGACGCGAGATCTGCGCCGGGCGCGGTCTTGAGCGCCGTGAGCTCCCGCATACGTGTCATGTGGGCGGCGCGCTGGGCCCGCAGATAGGCGTCCGGGTCGCCGCCGGACAGGATCGACACGACGACCTTGGCGAAGATCTCGTTCGTCACGAACGGTGCCGGCGGCGCGATCCGGCCGGCCCACTGCGCCAGTTCACGCGCTCCGTCGTCCGTCGAGCGGTACATCGTCCGCTCCGGACCGCCGTCCGAGTCGGTGCCTTCGACCTCGGCGAGGCCGTCGCGGACCAGCCGTTGCAGGGTCGTGTAGACCTGCCCGTATGCCAGCGGGCGGGCCTGCGGGAAGCGTTCGTCGTGGCGTCGCTTGAGGTCGTAGCCATGGCTCGGCCCCGTGGCGAGCAGGCCCAGCAGGATGTGGCGGGTGCTCATGCCGATCATTATGCACTGAGTACATGTACTGAGTGAATAGTGGCCCGTTCGAGCAGTCGGAGAAGACCTCGGCGGCGGAACAGAATGTGACGAGAGGCACGTTGTTGCACTCTGTACGTCTGCCGCAGCGCCTGCTGGGTAGGGCTGCGTTAACCCGTACGCCGCACCAGAAGAGGAGGCCCCCATGGCCGCAGCATCGGCATACGTTCTGCTCCCGGCCCCGTCCAAACCTGAGGCGCCCATCGAGCCCGAGATGCACGACTGCGTCTTCAGCGCCGAGGGCGCCTGCACCGAGACCCCCCTCACCAGCGAACCACCCCTCCCCGACGCCGAGCCCCTCACCAGTGAGCCGCCGCTCGCCGACGCCGCGCCGCTGACGAGTGAGGCGGCGACGTGGGACCTGGGTATGGACATCGGTATGGACATGGACCTGGATCCCACGAGGCCGTAGATGACAGCGCAGCGGTCGGCCGAAGCCCTCGCTGAGGGGCCCGAGGGCCCCGACGGTTCCGAGGGGCGCGAGGAACCCCCCTCCGACGCCCTGTCCCGGCTCGCCGAACTGCACGGCGTCGCCACCTCCTACCAGCCGTCCGCCGACCGCACGGTCACGGCATCCCCGACCGCGCTCACCCTTGCCCTGGCCGCCCTCGACGTGGACGCGAGCACGCCCGCCGCCGTCGGTGCCGCGCTCGCCGCGCGGGAGCGCGAGCTGCGGGAGCGGCTGCTGCCGCCGACGGTGGTGAGCTGGAGCGGGGCCGAGCCCGAGGCGCTGGCCGCGCTGCCGTCCGGCACCCGGCTGCACATCGAGACCGAGCAGGGCGAGACCCGCACCGCCGCCGACCGACTCCCGCCCGGCGTCCACCGGCTGACGGCGACCACACCGGACGGCCGTACGACGACCAGCCATCTCGTCGTCGCCCCGCCCCGCCTGCCCACCCCGACCGGACGCTCCTACGGCCTCCTCGTCCAGCTCTACTCCCTGCTCTCGCACCGCTCCTGGGGCATGGGCGACCTCGGTGACCTCGCCGAACTGGCCAGTTGGGCCGGCCGGGCGCTCGGCGCCGGATTCGTCCAGGTCAACCCGCTGCACGCGGCCGTACCCGGAACCCCGACCGACCCCTCGCCCTACCGCCCGTCCTCCCGCCGCTTCCCCGACCCGGTGCATCTGCGGGTCGAGGACGTGCCCGAGTTCGCGTACGTCGAGGACCACGCGCGGACGCGGGCGCTGCTGGAGCGGGGCGGGAAGCTGCGTGAGGCGGTGCTGGGCAAGGGCGCGCTGATCGACCGGGACGCCGTCTGGGAGGCCAAGCGCGAGGCACTGGAACTGGTGCGCGAGGTGCCGCTCGGGCCCGGGCGGCGGGCCGCGTACGTCGACTTCCTCGCCAGGGAGGGCGACGCGCTGGAGGACCACGCCACGTGGTGCGCGCTGGCCGAGGTGCACGGCTCGGACTGGCAGCGCTGGCCGGAGGGGCTACGGGACCCCCGGTCGCCCGAAACCGCCCGCGCACGGGGTGAGTTGATGGACCGGGTCGACTTCCACTGCCGCCTCGCCTGGCTCACCGACGGCCAGTTGACCGCCGCCCAGCGTCTCGCCCGGGAGGCGGGGATGCCGGTCGGGATCGTGCACGACCTGGCGGTCGGGGTGCACCCCGGGGGCGCGGACGCCTGGGCGCAGCAGGAGTACTTCGCGGCCGGCATGTCGGTGGGCGCGCCACCGGACGCCTTCAACGCGCGCGGCCAGGACTGGGGGCTGCCGCCCTGGCGCCCCGACCGGCTCGCCGAGTCCGGGTACGAGCCGTACCGCCGCCTGCTGCGAGCGCTGTGCCGGTACGCGGGCGCCCTGCGCATCGACCACGTCATGGGGCTGTTCCGGCTGTGGTGGGTACCGCAGGGACAGGCGCCGACGCAGGGGACGTACGTCCGCTACGACGCCGAGGCCATGCTCGCGATCCTGGTGCTGGAGGCCGCACGGGCCGGGGCGGTGGTGATAGGCGAGGACCTCGGCACGGTGGAGCCGGGAGTGCGGGAGGCGCTGCGCACGCGGGGTGTGCTCGGGACCTCCGTGCTCTGGTTCGAGCGGGACTGGGACGGCGACGGGCGCCCGCTGCCGCCGGAGTCCTGGCGCGCCGACTGCCTCGCCACCGCCACCACCCACGACCTGCCGTCCACCGCGGCCCGCCTGACAGGTGAACACGTCGAACTCCGCGACAGCCTGGGCCTGTCGACCCGTCCGCTGGAGCAGGAGCGGGCGGAGGCCGCGGCGGACACGGGGGAGTGGCTGGAGCTGCTGTCCCGCCTCGGACTGCTGCGGGGGGCGCGCGGCGGGCACTGCGCATCGGAGGAGGAGGCCGAGATCCAGGCCGTCCACCGCTTCCTGCTGCGCACCCCGGCCCGGATGATCGGCGTCTGGCTCCCCGACGGCGTCGGCGACCGCCGCCCGCAGAACCTGCCGGGGACATGGGACCAGTACCCGAACTGGCGCCTGCCGATCGCAGACGCCGACGGGAGGCCGGTGACGCTGGAGGAGCTCGCGGGATCGGCGCGGCTGTGGGGGTTGGTCGAGGTGCTGCGGGGTGGGGGCGGGCGGCAGGGGTGACGCGACGGGGTGTCCGGTGGGCCGGGAGCGGGCGGTGCTCGGCCCTGTGTCCGGGCCGGGGCGGGCCACATACGGCACCCCGGGCGCGCGGGGCTTCCCGTCGTTCGATACTTTTGGCCCCGTGGACAAGAAGAACGCCCTGCGCGCCGGCGCCCTGGCTGCCGGTACGACGCTGATGATGCTCCTGATGTCGTCCCCCGCGCTCGCGCTCACGCGTGACGACGGCGACGATCCCGGTCAGGGCCTGACCGTCATGGAGACGCTGGCCCAGTTCGTCATTGCCCCGATCGTGATCTTCGCGGTCATCGTGGGCCTCGTGATGGTCCTGGACCGCTCCACGGACCGCCAGCCGAAGGCCAAGGCGAAGGCCTGACAAGGCCGGGCGAAGGCCCGATCAGGGCGTCTTCGCCCGACCCCTGCTTTCGTCGAGGGCGCCGGCCCCGCCGTGCGTACGCGCATCCGCCGTATGGACGACGAGGCCGGCGCCCTCGACGCGTTTCCGCACCGGCCGATCCCGATCCCGCGGGGCCGCTCTCACGCCGGGTGCGGCGCGGTCAGATACCGCTGCACCGTGGGTGCCAGCCAGGCCACGAGCTCCTCGGGGGCCAGAGCCACGGCCGGCGGAAAACGCAGCACGTAGCGGGTGAGGGCCAGCCCGAGCAACTGCGACGACGCCAGCGCGGCCCGCGCCGGGGCCTGCTCGGGGTCGGGGCACACCCGGCGGGCGAGCGGCAGGAGCTGGTCCGCGAAGATGCCCTGCATGCGCTCGGCTCCGGCCTGGTTGGTCGCGCCCACCCGGAGCAGCGCCGTGAGCACCTCGTTCTCCTCCCACATGCCCAGGAAGTGCGTCACGAGCGCCCGGCCGACGTCGTCGCGGCTCAGTGACCCGGGCTCCGGCAGCTTCAGATCAATGGCCATGGCCGCCGCGAAGAGCCCCTCCTTGTTGCCGTAGTAGCGCATCACCATCGACGGATCGATGTTCGCGTGTTTGGCGATGGCGCGGATGGTGGCGCGCTCGTACCCGTCGGCCGCGAAGCGCTCGCGGGCCGCGTCGAGGATCGCCGTGCGCGTGGCGTCGGAACGGCGGGGCGGGGCGGGGGGTGTGGGACTGCTCTGGGTCATGCCCACAACCGTAGGTCAACACATGTAGGCCAACAAGTGTTGACAGCTTCGGGATGCCCTTCTAACGTTGCCAACAAGCGTTGACCAACAAGTGTTGGCAAACGAACGTTGGTAAACGAGCGTTGGCAACCGAACGTTGGCAGCAAAGCACTGGCAGGAGGCCACCATGACCGGCACCGTCTCCCCGCACCCCGTGATCGTCGTAGGCTCCGGCCCCACCGGCCTCCTTCTGGCCGGTGACCTCGCCGCCGCCGGTGTCCCCGTCACCCTCGTCGAGCGGCGCCCCCGCAAGATCAGCAACCTCTCCCGGGCCTTCGGCGTCCACGCCCGCACCCTGGAGCAGCTCGACGCCCGAGGCCTCGCCGACGAGCTGATCGCCACCGGCAGCACCATCACGCGACTGCGCCTCTTCCGCCGTCTCTCCCTCGACCTGGGCACGCTGCCGTCCCGCTTCCCGTTCCTGCTCATCACCCCGCAGTACGAGGTCGAGCGGCTGCTGGAGCGGCGGGCGCGCGAGCTCGGCGTGGAGTTCCGCCACGAGAGCGAGGTCGTCGGGCTGCGGCAGGACGCCGACGGGGTCGACCTCGACGTGCGCGGCGCCGACGGGACGGTCGCCACCCACCGCGCGGCCTACGTCGTCGGCACGGACGGCCACCGCAGCGCCGTACGCGAGGCGCTCGGGCTGCCCTTCCCCGGCGTCTCGGTCATCAAGTCGCTGATCCTGGCGGACGTGCGGCTCGCCGAGCGGCCGGACAGTGTGCTCACCGTCAACGGCGCGGGCGACGCCTTCGCGATGATCGCCTCCTTCGGCGACGGCTGGTACCGCGTCATGGGCTGGAACCGCGACCACGAGGTCCCCGACGACGCCCCGCTCGACCTCGACGAGGTCAAGGAGATCACCAGGCGCGCCCTGGGCACCGACTACGGCATGCACGACGCCCGCTGGCTGTCCCGTTTCCACAGCGACGAGCGCCAGGTGCCGCGCTACCGGGTCGGCCGGGTCCTCCTGGCCGGCGACGCCGCGCACGTCCACTCCCCGGCCGGCGGCCAGGGCATGAACACCGGTCTCCAGGACGCGGCCAACCTCGGCTGGAAGCTCGCCGCGGTCGTCCGGGGCCGGGCCTCCGACGGCCTCCTCGACACCTACGAGGCCGAACGGCACCCCGTCGGCAAGGCGGTGCTGCGCAGCAGCGGCGGGCTGGTCCGGCTGGCCCGGGCGCACAACCCGGCCCTGCGTGCCGTACGCGCCCTCGTCTCCGCCGTCGCAGGCGCCGCCCGGCCCGTCCGGACGAAGGCCCTCGCCCAGATCTCCGGCATCGGCTACCGGTACCCCGCCCCGCGCGGCGCCCACCGCCTGGTCGGCACCCGCGTCCCGGACGTGGCGCTGGAGAGCGGGCGCCTGTACGAGGCGCTGCGCGGCGGACGGTTCGTGCTGATCACTCCACGGGCGCTGCCTGAGCCGTACGGGAGCCGGGCCGGCCGCGAGGGCCTGCCGGCCGTCGAGCGCTGGGCGGGCGAGAGCCGTACGACCGTGCTGGTGCGGCCCGACGGATACGTGGCCTGGGCGGCGGAGGACGCGGACGCCGCGGCGATCGAGAAGGGCCTCACCTTTCAGTTTTCCTGAAAGGAATGCTCGAAAAGATTCGATGGACGCGACGGGTTCGGCGAGGCGACGGTGGATCCACCGGGAGCATCGACCACCGAAGGGACCCAAGTGACCGTCGTCCTCGAAAGGACCGCACCCCGCACCGCCCCGATCCCGAAGGCAGCCGCCCTCGGGATCGCGCTCGCGGCCCTCGCGACCGTCGTCTGGTCCGGCAGCTTCGTCACCTCCCGCGCGCTGGCCGACAGCGTGCCACCGGTGCAGCAGGCGTTCTGGCGGTGGCTCGTGGCGCTGGCCGTGGTGGCTCCGTTCGGAGCGCGGCAGGCATGGCGGCAGCGGGCGGCGATCCGCCGGCACCTCGGCTTCGTCCTGCTCGCCTCGCTCCTCGGCGTCACCGGCTACAACACCCTCGTCAACCAGGCCGCATCGAGCACGCCGGCCGCCAACATGGGCATGATCATGGCCGCTTCGCCGGTACTGATGGCCGTGTTCGAGCGGGCGGCGGGGGTACGGCTCGGCGGGCGCCGGGTCGCGGGGCTGCTGGCGGCCTGTGCGGGTGTCGTGCTGCTGGTCGGGGGCGGCGCGGGCGGGGCCCGGTTCGCGGCGGGGGACCTGTGGATGGTGGCGGCGGCGTGCTGCTTCGGGTCGTACAGCGGTCTGCTGCGGCGCAAGCCGGCCGAACCGGGCGGTGCGGCCTTCCTGTTCACCACGTTCCTGTTCGGCACCGTCCTGCTGCTGCCCGCGCAGGGCGTGAGCCTGGCGGCACAGGGCGGCTTCGATGCGACGCCCGGCACCGTCCTGCCGATCCTCTACGTCGGCGTCGCCTCCTCCGCCGTCGCCTTCTTCGCCTGGAACCGGGCGGTCGCGCTGGTCGGCCCGAGCCGTGCCGGGGCCGTCTACTACCTCCAGCCGGTGTGCGTGGCCCTGCTGTCCTGGGCGGTGCTCGGCGAGGCGACCGGCGGTGCCCAGGTGCTGTGCATGGGCCTGATCCTGGGCGGAGTCGCCCTGGGGGCGGCGGGGCGCCGGTGACGTTGACGTAGGTTGCGGCCATGGTCGAGTGGGACATCCGGAAGCTTCAGATCCTGCGGACGCTGCGGGAGCGGGGAACCGTCACCGCGACGGCCGAGGCGCTGCGGATGACGCCGTCGGCCGTGTCGCAGCAACTGACGAATCTCGCCAAGCAGGTCGGGGTGCCGCTGCTGGAGGCGCAGGGGCGCAGGGTGCGGCTGACGGACGCGGCACGGCTGGTGCTGCGGCACGCCGAGGCGGTGTTCGAACAACTGGAGCGGGCGGACGCCGAGTTGGCGGCCTATCGGCACGGCGAGGCCGGCGAGGTGCGGGTGGGGGCCTTCTCGACGGCGGTGCCCGCGCTGGTCGTACCGGCCGTGCGGACTCTGCGGCAGACGGCACCCGGTGTGGTCGTACGGGTGCGGGAAGCCGAGGCCGGGGAGGCGTACGAGCTGCTGGCCGCCGGGGAGGTGGACCTCGCGCTGTCGCTCGCCGCGCAGGCCCCCGCGGTCGGCGACGAGCGGTTCACCCGCGTGGAACTGCTCGCGGACCCGCTGGACGTCGCCCTCCCGAAGGGGCACGCGCTCGCCACCGGGGCCGGGCTGCGGCTGGCCGACCTCGCCGGGGAGGACTGGATCTTCGGCGGCAGCGGGCCCTGGTCGGACATCACGCGCGGGGCGTGCGAGGCGGCCGGCTTCAGCCCTCGGCAGGGGCATTCGGCGGCCGGCTGGACGGCGATCCTCGCGATGGTGGAGGCGGGGATGGGCGTGGCGCTGGTGCCGCGGATGGCCGCGGTGGCGCGGGACGCGGTCGTGATGCGGGAACTCGGGGAGCAGCGGCCGGTGCGGCATGTGGTGGCGGCCGTACGCAAGGGCGGGGAGGACGCGCCGGCGGTGGGACGGGTACTGACGGCCTTGGCGGAAGCGGCGTCGCGTACGCGCGAGGGGCGCCCGGTGCCGTAGCACCGGACGCCCCTGCCGATGTGTCGGCGTCAGTGACGAGTCGTCACTCGGCCGCCGTGTCCGCCTCCTGTGCCCTCAGGGCACGCTCGACGCCCGCGCGGGACTCCGAGACCAGGCGTCGCAGGGCCGCGTTCGGCTCCGCCGACGACAGCCAGGCGTCCGTCTTGCGCAGGGTCTCCTCGGAGACCTGGAGCGCCGGGTACAGGCCGACGGCGATCTGCTGGGCGATCTCGTGCGAGCGGGAGTCCCAGACGCCCTTGACCACCTCGAAGAACTTGTCGGTGTAGGGCGCGAGCAGTTCACGCTGGTCGGTCTGGACGAAGCCGCCGATCACCGCCTCCTGGACGGCGTTCGGCAGCTTGTCGGAGTCGATGACCGACGCCCATGCCTCGGCCTTGGCCTCGGCGGTCGGGCGGCCGGCCCGGGCCGTGGCGGCGTGCCGCTCACCGGCCGCGGTCTTGTCCCGCTCGTACTCGCCGGCGATCTCCGTCTCGTCGAAGCGGCCCACCGCGGCGAGGCGCTGCACGAACGCCCAGCGCAGCTCCGTGTCGACGGCCAGGCCCTCGATCGCCTGGGAGCCGTCCAGCAGCCCCTCCAGCAGGTCGAGCTGCTCCGGCGTGCGGGCCGTCGCGGCGAACGCGCGCGCCCACGCGAGCTGGTGGTCGCCGCCCGGCTCGGCCGCGCGCAGATGCGCCAGCGTGGCGTCCGTCCAGCGGGTCAGCAGGGCCTCGCGGGCGGTCGGGGCGGCGTACAGCTCGATCGCCAGCTTCACCTGCCGCTGGAGCGACTGCACGACACCGATGTCGGACTCCTTGCCGATGCCCGACATGACCAGCGAGAGGTAGTCGCGGGTGGCGAGCTCGGCGTCCCGCGTCATGTCCCAGGACGACGCCCAGCACAGCGCACGCGGCAGCGACGCCTCGAAGTCGCCCAGGTGCTCGGTGACGAAGGCGAGGGACTTCTCGTCCAGGCGGACCTTCGCGTACGACAGGTCGTCGTCGTTGAGCAGGATCACGTCCGGGCGGCGGGTGCCCGCGAGCTGCGGCACGGCGGTCAGTTCGCCGTCCACGTCCAGCTCGATGCGCTCGTCGCGCACCAGCTTGCCGGAGGTGTCGTCCAGGTTGTACAGGCCCACCGCGATGCGGTGCGGGCGCAGCGTCGGCTCGCCCTTGGCGCCCGCCGGCAGGGCCGGGGCCTCCTGGCGGATCGCGAAGGACGTGATCACACCGTCGGCGTCCGTCTCGATCTCGGGGCGCAGGATGTTGATGCCCGCCGTCTCCAGCCACGCCTTCGACCAGGTCTTCAGGTCGCGGCCGGAGGTCTCCTCCAGGGCGCCCAGCAGGTCGCTCAGGCGCGTGTTGCCGAACGCGTGCCGCTTGAAGTACGCCTGCACGCCCCTGAAGAACTCGTCCTGGCCGACGTACGCCACGAGCTGCTTGAGCACGGAGGCGCCCTTGGCGTAGGTGATGCCGTCGAAGTTGACGAGCACGTCGTCCAGGTCGCGGATCTCGGCCATGATCGGGTGCGTCGACGGGAGCTGGTCCTGCCGGTACGCCCACGTCTTCATCTGGTTCGCGAACGTGGTCCACGCCTGCGGCCAGCGCGTGCCCGGAGCGTGCGCCTGGCAGGCGATGGAGGTGTAGGTGGCGAACGACTCGTTCAGCCACAGGTCGTTCCACCACTCCATGGTGACCAGGTCGCCGAACCACATGTGGGCCAGCTCGTGCAGGATGGTCTCCGCGCGGCCCAGGTAGGCCGCGTCCGTCACCTTCGAGCGGAACACGTACTGGTCGCGGATGGTCACCGCGCCCGCGTTCTCCATCGCGCCCGCGTTGAACTCCGGCACGAAGAGCTGGTCGTACTTCTTGAACGGGTACGCGTAGTCGAACTTCTCCTGGAACCAGTCGAAGCCCTGCCGGGTCACCTCGAAGATCGCGTCCGAGTCGAGGAACTCGGCGAGCGAGGGACGGCAGTAGATGCCCAGCGGGACGCTCTGGCCGTCCTTCTCGTACACGCTGTGCACGGAGTGGTACGGGCCGACGATGAGCGCGGTGATGTACGTCGAGATGCGCGGCGTCGGCTCGAAGGACCAGACGTTGTCCTTGGGCTCCGGGGTGGGCGAGTTGGAGATGACCGTCCAGCCCTCCGGCGCCTTCACGGTGAACTGGAAGGTGGCCTTCAGGTCGGGCTGCTCGAAGGAGGCGAAGACGCGTCGGGCGTCCGGCACCTCGAACTGGGTGTACAGGTACGCCTGCTGGTCGACGGGGTCGACGAAGCGGTGCAGGCCCTCGCCGGTGTTGGTGTACGCGCAGTCGGCGACCACCCGCAGGACGTTGCGGCCCGCCAGCAGGCCGGGCAGGGCGATCCGGGAGTCCTTGAAGACCTCGGCCGCATCCAGCGGGTCGCCGTTGAGGGTCACCTCGTGGACGGTCGGAGCCACGAGGTCGATGAAGGAGTCGGCGCCGCTCTCGGCGACGTCGAAGCGCACCGTGGTCACGGACCGGTAGGTGCCGCCCTCCTGCGCGCCGGAGAGGTCGAGATCGATCTCGTACGAGTCAACGGTCAGCAGCTTCGCCCGCTGCTGCGCCTCTTCGCGAGTCAGGTTTGTGCCAGGCACGCGGTCATCTCCTCGATATGTGTCGGTTGCGCCATCCTTCCACGGGACCTGACCGGAACGCGATGTCCGTTGACCGCCGGTGAGCTCGGTCCTCGCGCGTGAGGCTGGGGCCATGACGATCTATCTTGCACGCGCCATCGATCCGACGGCCCTGAAGGAGTTGCGCTCCCTCGACGACGCGGGGCGCCGCACGGTTCCCCTGACCGACGACGAGGGCGGCGCACCCCTGCGCTGCTGCCTGCGCCGCGGCGCTCCCGGCGAGCGCATCGCCCTCGTGTCGTACGCCCCGCTGCGTCGGTGGGCGGCGCAGAACGGGGCCGATCCCGGGGCGTACGACGAGCAGGGGCCGGTGTTCATCCACGCCGAGGAGTGCGGGGGACCGGACGGGGACGCCCTGCCCTTCGCGAACGCCCACCGCACGGTGCGCCGCTACTCGGCCGACGGCCGCATCCTCGGCGGCCGGCTCGTGCAGTCGGGGGCTTTCGAGGAGGCGTTCACGGAGGCTTTCGCCGACCCGGAGGTGGCGCTGGTGCACGTCAGGGCCGTGGAGTACGGGTGCTTCCTGTACGAGGTGCGCAGGCCCCGCTGAACACGGCACAGGGGCGCCCACCGGTGAGGGCGGGCGCCCCTGTGCCTGGTACGGGTGGGCGTCAGCCCTTCAGCTCGGCCGCCACCAGCTCCGCGATCTGCACCGCGTTCAGCGCGGCGCCCTTGCGGAGGTTGTCGTTGGAGACGAACAGCGCGATGCCGTGCTCGACCGTCTCGTCGGTGCGGATGCGGCCCACGTAGGACGGGTCCTGGCCGGCCGCCTGCAGCGGGGTCGGGACCTCGCTGAGGGCCACGCCGGGGGCGCCGGCCAGCAGCTCCTTGGCGCGCTCCGCGCTGATCGGGCGGGCGAAGCGGGCGTTGATCTGGAGGGAGTGGCCGGAGAAGACCGGGACGCGCACACAGGTGCCGGAGACCTTCAGGCCGGGGATCTCCAGGATCTTGCGGGACTCGTGGCGGAGCTTCTGCTCCTCGTCGGTCTCGTTCAGGCCGTCGTCGACGATGGAGCCGGCCAGCGGCAGGACGTTGTACGCGATCGGCGCCACGTACTTGTTCGGGGCGGGGAACTCCGCCGCCGAGCCGTCGTGGGTCAGCTTGGGCGCGTCGTCGCCGACCTTCTTGACCTGCTCGAACAGCTCGTCCACGCCGGCCAGACCGGAACCGGAAACGGCCTGGTAGGTGGCGACCACGAGCGCTTCGAGGCCGGCCTCGGCGTGCAGCGGCTTCAGCACCGGCATCGCGGCCATCGTGGTGCAGTTCGGGTTGGCGATGATGCCCTTGGGGCGGTCGGCGATCGCGTGCGGGTTCACCTCGGACACGACCAGCGGGACCTCGGGGTCGCGGCGCCAGGCGGAGGAGTTGTCGATCACCACGGCGCCCTGGGCGGCCACCTTCGGAGCCAGCGCCTTCGACGTCGAGCCGCCCGCGGAGAACAGCACGATGTCCAGGCCGGAGTAGTCGGCGGTCGCCGCGTCCTCGACGGTCACGCCGTCCAGGACCGAGCCCGCCGAACGGGCCGAGGCGAACAGGCGCAGCTCGGTGACCGGGAAGTCGCGCTCCTTGAGGATCCTGCGCATGACCGTGCCGACCTGACCGGTGGCTCCGACGATTCCGACCCTCACGGCGACTCCTTCTACGCGTTCTTGCATGTCTGCGGCCTTTCCATCATGCGGCCGACCCAGGTCCGCCTGTCCAATTCTTTGCGCTTCATACCCCCCGACAGGGACACCCCGACCGGCCGGACGGTTCCGGAACTCCCGTCCGCACCCATGCTGAGCTGCATAAATTCGTCCCACGGGGCGCTCGGGCCGCAAGCTGTGCTGCGCCCGCGCGGCGGTGTGACGTACACCTCGCAAAAACTCCCGGCGACCCGGTCGAACGTTTCCGTGCGCTGCGGCGTCGTAGAGGAAACGCGGTGAGGGGGTGGCTTGTGCTGCGCAGAAAGGCCCGCCGTGCCCAGGAGGACGATCACACCGATCCCCTGGACGCGGCCCAGGAGCGTCGGGTGCGGGCGGTGCTCGCGCTCGGCGGGGTGCCGCAGGCGGACCTGCCGGACGGGGTACAGCAGGTCCGGCTGCGGCTGCTGGAGCGCGCCGCGAGCGGACGCGAGGCGCCGCGGGACGTGTCTGCGTGGGCGGCGGTCGTCGCCTCCAACCTCGCCATGGACTGGCACCGGGCCAAGAAGCGCCAGGAACGCCTCGGCGAACGGCTGGCCTCCCTGCGCCAGACGGAGCACCCCTCCGGCGAGGACACCAGCCTGCTCTCCCTCGCCGTGGGCAAGGGCCTGGACGAGCTGCCCGACGCCCAGCGTCAGGTCCTCGTCCTGCGCTTCTACGGCGACCTCCCGGTGCGTGACATCGCCGCGGAGCTCGGCATCCCGGAGGGCACGGTCAAAAGCAGGCTGCACACGGCGGTACGGGCCCTGCGCGCCCGCCTGCACGAGGACGAGGTGGTGTGACATGACCGCCGAGAACCAGGGCCGCGGCGCCGACGCGCTGATGGCCGCGATCACCGGTGAACCGCTGTCCGACGAGGCCCGGGCGGACGCCGCCTTCATGGCCGAGCACGACTCCGCCGCCGCCGACGTGGCGCTGCTGCGCGAGCAGCTCCGCATCATCGGGCACGCGCTCGCCGAGCCACCGCCACCGGTGCCCGAGCCCGAGCCCGCTCCCGTACGACAGCCCTCCCGCGTCAGGCGCCGGTTCTTCACCGTCGCCCTCGGCGGCCTCGCCGTGGCCGCCGCCGGGTCCGTGCTGGTCGGCATGGGCTGGCTGCTGACCTCGACCTCAGGTGCCGGGGGCGGTGACGAGGGGAGCAGCGCCGCGGACAAGGCGGACGCCCAGGCGTCCGCCGGTGTCGCCTTCGGCAGCCCCGAGTACCTCGCCTGCTCCCGCCTGGTGGCGGAAGGGCGGGCCACCTCCGTCGAACAGCTCCCCGGCACGGCCTCGTTGCGGGTCACCCTGCACATGACCCGCTACTACCTGCCGGACAAGGGCGAGCAGGAGCTGACGTTCGTCGTCGACGAGAACCTCGTCCCCGGCCTGCGCAAGGGCGATGAGGTCCTCATCGGCATCCCGCGGGGCGCCCGCGAGCCCGACTTCTGGGCGGTCGGCGAGCCGGACATCGCCCCCGAACGGGCCTGGATCACCGCCTCGCTGCCCGAGGCACGGGAGCTCGGCTGCTGAACGGCAAGGGGCGGGCGCCCGCACGGACGCCCGCCCCCACTGCCGTACCGCGGACTACGGAATGACCTTCTCGATCTTCACGCTGCCGACGCCCGCGACCGTGCCGCGTGCGTTCAGCAACCGGACCTGGCCGAAGAACTCACGGCCCTCCGGAGCGGCCGCCTGAGCGGTGACGCTGCCGGCGAGGGTGGCCGACTCGCCCGTGCCGAGCTTCACCGGCGCGTCGGACACCGAAACGGTGCCGAGCGAGGCGGAGAAGAACACGTCCAGGTAGTCGTACGCCGTCGAGCCGCTCGGCACCGAGTAACCGATCACCTCGATGCTGTACTTGCCGGCGGCCGGGGCAGCGACCGAGACCGACTCCTCCGAGTCACCGTCGGCGGAGCTGCCGACCTCGGTGCCGGCCGCGTCGCGGACGACCAGGTCGAGGTCGGCGGCCGCGTCGGAGACGTTGCCGATGGAGACGTCGAGCGACGTGGCGCCCGCGGGCACGTCGACCGTGGTGGTCTGCGTGACGCCCTCGGTGATGGTCGGACGCGCCGTCTTCGACGAGCCGAGCGGGCCGCCGGCCGGCTTGCCGTCGATCGCGGCGTAGTTGTTGGTCACCTTCCAGGAGGCGGCGGCCGGCGTGCCGACCTTGGCCTCGGGCACGGTCACGGTCTCCGGGTCGAAGGCCGCGCCGAGGACGGTGACGTCCAGCTTGTAGGGGTTGTCGAGCAGCGGCGACGTACGGCGCGACTCGACCTCGATCTCCCAGACGCCCGGCTGCGGGTCGGCGTAGGCACGCACGTCCGGCTTGCAGCCGTTGCCGTCGAGGTAGTTGTTGTAGCAGTACGGAGTGCCGGTGCTGTCCGACGGGGTGCCGTACGGGTGGATGGCGATGAAGCGGGTCTGGCTCTTGTCCTTCAGCCCGCCGATCGCGACCTCCAGCGACTTCGCGCCCTCGGGGACGGTCACGAAGTACGACTTGGTGCTGTTGCGCTGGGTCGAACCGGACGCGGAGTACGTGTACTTCAGCGGCTCGGAGACCACGACCGTGTTGAGGACCTGCTTGTCGATGCCCTCGGTGCGCGGGTCGTCGACCTCCAGGATCGCGCTCTTGATGCCCGCCGAGCCCGGCTTCGCGGAGACCTTGACGGTGACCGGCTTGTTCAGGCCGAGGCTGATCTCGTCGGAGCCGACGATGCGGAAGGTGTCACCGGCGTTGTTCTCCAGGTGCAGCTCGTGCCGGATCGCCTTGTCCGCGCCGGACGTACGCGTGATCGTGACGTCGTACGTCTTCTTCTGCCCGGCCTTCAGGCCGCCCTCGCGGTCGTAGACGCCCGTGCCGAAGCCCGGGGTCTTCAGGAACTGGTCGATCGCGGTGTCGACCGGCGCCTTCACCGTGTACTCGTGGGCGGTGGCGCCGTCACGGATGGAGTCCCAGGCGTCCTCGATGTTGATGAGGCCGGCACCCTCCTCGTACGCCTGCACACCCTTGATGTGGTCGGCGGTCGAGGTCAGCGCGGTGCGCAGCTTCGCCGGGGTGAGGTCGATGTGCTTGGCCTTGGCGGCGCTCAGCAGCAGCGCGGACGCGCCCGCGGCCTGCGGGGACGCCATCGAGGTGCCCTGGAGCATCGAGTAGCCGGCCGGCAGGGAGTAGCCCGCCTCGGCGACCGGACCGCCCGGCAGCCAGGTCTGGGTGGTGTTGATCGAGGCGCCCGGCGCGGAGAGCGTCGGGGTGAAGCCGCCGTCCTCACGCGGACCGCGCGAGGAGAACGGCATCATCGCGTACTTCTTCTCCACGGCGGAGCCGTAGTTGGCGGCCCAGGTCTCCTTGGAGATGGTCGCGCCGACCGAGATGACCTTGCTCGCAAGGCCCGGGTCGCCGATGGTGTTGGCGCCGGGGCCGGAGTTGCCGGCGGATATGACGAGCTGGACGCCGTAGGTGTCGATGAGCCGCGTGTACAGCTCGGCGCGGGCGTTGTTGCCGTCGTTCAGCGCCGGGAGACCGCCGATGGACATGTTGACGATGTCGACGCCGCGGTTGACGACGAGGTCGATCATGCCCTCGGTGAGCGCGACGTTGGTGCAGCCGCCGGTCCAGGTGCAGGCGCGGGAGGCGACGAGCTTGGCGCCGGGCGCCGCGCCGTTCATCTTCCCGCCGAACAGGCCGTTCGCGGCGGTGATGCCGGCGACGTGGGTGCCGTGCTCGGACTCGATGACGCCGATGTTGACGAAGTCGCGCTTCTGGCCGACCCAGTCCCCGCCGAGGGGGTCCATCGGCACGTCCTTGCGGATCTGCACGACGAACGGCTGGCGCTCGGCGACGTCGGTGGCCGGGTTGTCGGTGCCGAAGTACCCGATCTGGTAGCCGTCCTTGTACGGCTTCATCGGGGTGTCGTCACCGAAGTCGAAGTTGTTGTTGAGGTCGACCCGGACGGTGCCGTTCGCGGCGTCGTACAGGACGCCCCAGGAGTCGGTCTTGTCGCCGTCCCGGTTGGCGTCGCCCGCCGCGTCGCCCCCCGTGGTGTACGACTCCAGGAAGGTGCTCACCTGGTAGGAGCCGGCCGGCGCGGTCCAGGTCTTGCCGCCGTAGGTGAAGCTGGGCCCGGAGACGGAGGTCACCATCGGGCGCCAGGTGCGGTCGCTGTCGACCAGCGGGTCGGTTGCGGTGACCCAGTCGACGATCTTGCGCTCGCCCGTGGTGGTCTTCTGCAGCGCCGGGTGGGCGAGGTCGATGCCGGAGTCGAGGATGCCGATGGTGATGCCGCGGCCGTCCGCCTTCGGGTTGTCCTCGACGAAGTCGACGGCGCCCGTCTCGAAGGACGGGTTGTACGGGTTCTCCGCCGGGGTCCCCTTGCCGGGGGCCGGATACGCGGTCGCGGCGGCCGTCGACTTCTTGGTGTCGACGGCGGGGTCGTCCAGGGGTATCTCCTCGCGCAGGTCGATGCCGTGCACGGAGGAGAGCTTCGCGGCGGCGGCGATGGCCTTGTCGGCCTTGCCGGTGGGGACGGTCGCCCGGACGTAGCCCAGCTTGTCGTAGGTACGGCCCACAGAGCCGACCGCGTCCAACTGCTCGGCGACCTGCTCGGTCTGGCCGGGCGCGGTCGCGATCATCATCGTGACGTTCTTGGCGTCGTCGGCCTTCGCCTCGGCGAGCAGGTCGGCGTCGTCCGAACCGAGCTTGTCATGGGCGGACTTGACGCTCGGGTCCGTAACGGCGGGCGCGGGGTCCGCGGCGACGGCCATGGGTATCGGTCCGGCCGCGGAGAGCGCGGCGACGAGGCCGGCGGCCACGGCTATGCGGGCCGCGCGTCTCGCGCCCGGCTTCGGGTCGCGCTGCGGGGTGAGGGTCATCGGCATCCCTTGTTGGTAAAGGAGCAACAGGCGTCCGGAATGTGATCCCGGACGACCGCACAGCCTTATGCAAGGGAAGGATGTTTGGGAAGAGTTGACCCAATCGAAATGAACGGGTGGGGAAAACCCGCGATGCATATGGGGCAGGTGACGCAAAAGGGGTGAGCCGCCCGTAGTGCCGGAAATTCACCTGCCGATTCGGCTCCGGCCGACTAACGTCCCCACGTGCAGAAGAAGTTGAGGGTGGCGGCCTACGCCATATGCGTTCGAGACGGACAGCTCCTCCTCGCGCGTTCCCCGGCCCCCGGCGGCGGCTTCGAATGGGTGCTGCCCGGCGGCGGCATGGAACACGGCGAGGATCCCTACGACACGGTCGTGCGCGAGGTGGAGGAGGAGACCGGCTACCTCGTCGAACCGACCGGCCTGCTCGGCATCGACTCCTCCCACCGCGTCTTCCCGGGCCGCCTCGGACGAAGCGTCGACCACCACGGCGTACGGCTCGTCTACGAGGCCCGGATCACCGGCGGCGAACTGCGCTACGAGGCCAATGGCTCCACCGACATGGCGGCCTGGCATCCGATGGACGGGGTGCCGGAGCTGACCCGTGTCTCCATGGTCGACAAGGGGCTGTCCCTGTGGCGCGAGCGACCGGCGGCGGGGCGGGTCGTCGGACCGGTGGATGTCCAGGAGTAACTGGTCTGCCCGGCTATGCCAACTCCCTCCCGGAAGGTGCCCCTTTCTGGGATGCTGAGCCCGCGGGCGCGGGTCCGGCCGCGCGCATCGCCATCGCCGAGGGGGACGGCCATGGGCTGGTCGATGTCCATCGCATACGGCGCCTTGGGCGGTCTCGTCGTGGAGATCATGGTCCTCTACGGGCGCATCGCGGCCTGGCAGGAGGCCCGGCACCGGGCCCTGTCCCGGAGCAGACGGCGGGACAGGCTGCCGAGACTCGCCAAGTACGTCGACCCGCCGTCCGACGCGCTGGCGGCCCTCACCCGCGTCTCGCTCGGCGCCGGGGCGGGCTGGATCTTCTCCCCGCAGCTCACGGGCGGCCTCGCCGCCGTCGCCGTGGGCGCCACGGCACCGGCCCTGCTGGGGCAGCTCGGCAACCTGCGGCCCTTGCAGGCGGCGATCGCGGGAGGCCGGGCCGAGCCGACGGGGCAGGGCCCCACGGACGTGCCGGGCGGGGCGGAGGTGCTCGAATCGTGAGCGGGCGCCTCGCGCATCGCTACTGGATCTCGCTGACCCAGGCCCGGCCCGAGGCACGGGAGAGGCTGATCGAGCACGGGCGGCGCAGGGACCTGCCGCTGTGGCGGAGGTATCTGGCGGCGCTGCTCGACTTCGATCCCGCGGGACCAGGCGATCGGCAACCCCTTGCAAAAGCCGACGGGAAAGAGCCGGCGGCGAGCGAGCGGCCCCCGGCGCAAGGGGAGGAGCCTCCCGCCTCCGGGCATCACTACACGCTCGACCTGCCGATCGCCCTGGGAGCCGCAGGACCGCGCGTCGCATACGCCCCGGCTCCGGCCGCGCCGCGTCGCAGGCCGGTCGGCGCACTCGTCCTCGCCGCGGTCCTGGTCGTCGCCACGGTTGCCGGCGTCTCGGTGTGGGCCTCGGGCGGCGGTGCGACGCAGCCCCTGCCCATCGTCGTCGGGGCTTCGCCGTCGCCGACGCTGCCGGAGGGGGCGCGCAAGGAGTCCGGCGGGTTCGCCTGGGTGGTGCCCGACGGCTGGCGCAGGGATGTGAAGACGGGAGCCGAGGTGCACTACACCTCTCCCGACGGCACCCAGGAACTCGCGGCCAAGTCGTCGCTCGACCGTGGGGACCTGCTCGCGATCTGGCGGACCTCGGAGCGCAACGCCTCCCAGGGGGAGCGCTACCGGAGGATCCAGTTGAAGGCGACGACGTTCCGTGATTACCCGGCCGTCGTCTGGGAGTACACCTTCCAGCTCAGCGGAGTCCCGTGGCACGCCCGTCTGCTGGGGTTCAACGCGGGCGGCAAGTCCTACCAGGTCAACACCTGGTACCGGCCGGCCGTCGAGAAGGAGGCCCTGGCGGTCTACAGCGAGGCCGTGAACACCTTCGTGGCGATCGTGCCCGAGACGGATCCACCCGACTCCGCTCAGCCCGATGAGTAGCTTCACCTACCCCGGAAGATGAACGCGGAGTAGCCACCTCCCGGCCGTTCGAGGAGCGGCCGTGGACGCGGAAGGTAGGCCAAGATCGACGTACGGTGATCGGCGCTGCGCGTTGCAGTCATGTTCATGCGCAGGTCACTCCCGATGCCAACGATCCACAGTGAGCGGGATGTTCGCATCCGCGACCAGCCCGCGACCACTGCCGACGCGTTCGCACTCGGGGAGATCGCGCCATGTCGCGCATACGCTCTGTCGCCAGCTCCGCGCTGGGGGTCCACCGCCGTACCCTGCTCGCCGCCACCGGGGCGGTGGCCCTTTCCGCGGGCGTCGGCTACGCCCTGCGGCCCACGGACAGTGAGGCCGCCACCACCCACGGCGCCGCGGGCGCGCCGGACGCCGCCGCGGACAACGCCGCCGCCGAGGCGCCCGTCGGCGCCTCCCGCAGGGTGCCGGTCGCCCTCGCGCCGTACACCCGCGGCACCACCGTCGCGAACGTCGCCACGCCGCAGGGCAGCGGCGGCTACCGCCGGCTCGTCGACGGGCCCGGCTGGAAGCGGGTCGTCCGCGAGAACCTGGCCGCCGCCAAGTCCGGCCGCGAGAGCCGCCGTACGGCGCTCGCCTCCTTCGTGCAGCTCACCGACCTGCACCTGATCGACGCCCAGCACCCGCTGCGCCTGGAGTACCTGCGCTCGACGGACGTGCACGCCTGGCGTCCGCAGGAGGCGCTGACCGTGCCGGGCGCCGTCGCGCTCGTCGAGCGGATCAACGCGCTGCGGGGCGCCCCCGTCACCGGCGCCCCGCTCCACTTCGCCATGACCACCGGCGACAACACGGACAACAACTGCAAGTCCGAGCTGGAGTGGTTCCTGACGGTGATGAGCGGTGGCCGGGTCACCCCCAACACCGGTGACCCGCGGCACTACGAGGGCGTCCAGAACAGCGGCCTGAAGCTGTACTGGCAGGCCGACGACTCCGTCCGCGACGCCGACAAGCAGCTCGGCTTCCCGCACATCGACGGCTATCTGGCCGCCGCGATCCGCCAGATGCGCAGCCCCGGCCTGAACATCCCGTGGTACTCGACCGTCGGCAACCACGACGCGATGCCGCTCGGCACCTACGCCTCGCACAGCGACTCCTACCTCACCGACCTCGCCGTCGGCGGCAAGAAGCTGATGAACGTCTCCGCCGCGGACGCCAAGAAGCTCCAGGACTCGCTCAAGCAGGACAAGGACCCGAGGGGCACCGTCTTCAAGGACTTCCTCAAGGCCCACGCCCGATCGATGCGCTCGGTCACGCCGGACGAGAGCCGCGCCCCGTTCACGCCCAAGGACTACGTCCGTGCCCACCTGAACCCGGCCCACCGCGGCCACGGTCCCGTGGGCCACGGCTACTCGACGGCCAACCTGGACGCGGGCACGCAGTACTACAGCTTCCGCATCGCCGACGACGTCATCGGCATCAGCCTCGACACCACCGACCCGGGCGGCCACTACGAAGGGTCCATCGGGGCGGCCCAGTTCAAGTGGCTGGACCGGACGCTGCGGGAGAACAAGGACTCGTACGCGATCATCTTCAGCCATCACACCAGCGAGACGATGGACAACCTGCGCCGCGACCCGGCCCGCCCGAGCGAGCGGCGGGTGGGCGGCGCCGAGCTGGTCCAGCTCCTCGGCGGCCATCGCAACGTCCTGGCCTGGGTGAACGGCCATATCCACAAGAACGTCATCACCCCGCACTCCGGCACCGGCGGCCACGCGTTCTGGGAGATCTCCACCGCCTCCCACGTCGACTTCCCCCAGCTCGCCCGCATCATCGAGGTGGTGGACAACAAGGACGGCACGATCTCCCTGTTCACCACGCTGATCGAGTCCTCGGCCCCGCACCGCACCAGCTTCACCGACCTCTCCCAGACGGGCCTGGCCGCCCTCTACCGGGAGCTGTCCCTGAACGCCCCTGGCGCGAGCACGAAGCTGGGCGGCGACCGCAAGGACCGCAACACGGAGCTGGTGCTGAAGAAGGGCTGAATCGCGCTCAACTGCCCCATCCCGCTTCAACCTTCGCAGCAGGCGCCCGGTCTCTCCCCGCGACCACGCTCGACGAGAGCGTGCAGAAGGGGGAGAGACATGAGCGTACGTACGACCCGCGCGGCCCTCGTGGCCGCGACGGCGGTGGCGCTTTCGGTGGCCCTCGCGGCCCCGGCGCTGGCGGCGGCGCCCGCCAGCACCGGCCACGAGGCGACCCGCAAGGCCGCCGAGGCGGCGGTCGGGGCGGGCGTCCCCGGTGTGACGGTGACGGCGAGGGACGGCCACGGCACCTGGTCGGCGACGGCGGGCGTCGGCAACCTCAGGACGGGGAAGCCGCGTTCGGCCGACGACCGCTACCGGGTGGGCAGCATCACCAAGACCTTCGTCGCCACCGTGCTGCTCCAGTTGGAGGCCGAGGGCCGGCTGTCGCTCGACGACAGCGTGGACAAGTGGCTGCCGGGCCTGGTGCGCGGCAACGGCCACGACGGCCGCAAGGTCACCCTGCGCCGGCTCCTGAACCACACAAGCGGCATCTTCAACTACACCGCCGACGAGGACTTCGGCCGCACCTACTTCCTCAAGGACGGCTTCTTCGAGCACCGCTACGACACCAAGAAGCCCGCGGAACTGGTCGCCCTCGCCATGACCCACGAACCGGACTTCGCGCCGGGCACCTCGTGGAACTACTCCAACACCAACTACGTCCTGGCCGGCATGGTGATCGAGAAGGCCACCGGCCGCCCCTACGGCGCCGAGGTCCGCGACCGCATCGTCAAGCCCCTGCACCTGAGCGGCACTTCCGTCCCGGGCACGCGCGTGACGGTGCCGGGCCCGAGCAGCCGGGCCTACTCCAAGCTGGCCGAGACGGCGACGGGTCCGACGTACGACGTCACGAGGATCAACCCGTCCCTGGCCTACTCGGCCGGCGAGATGATCTCCGACTCCACCGACCTCGGCCGCTTCTACACGGCCCTGCTGAAGGGCAGGCTGCTGCCCGCGAAGCAGCTCTCCGAGATGAAGACCACGATCAAGGTCGACGCCATCCCGAACGCGGGGTACGGCCTCGGCCTGATGGAACGCGAGCTGAGCTGTGGCGTCACGGTCTGGGGTCATGGCGGCGGCATCCACGGCTCGACGTCGGAGGCGGTGACGACGGCCGACGGCCGCCACTCCCTGGCCTTCAACTTCAACGGGGACTGGTCGGGAGACACCGACGCCGTGGTCGAGGCGGAGTTCTGCGGAAAGGCCACTGCGGTGAGCGAGCGGACCCGGACACCGGGCACCGGGTTCATGCGCCCGTAGTACTGCTCAGGGCAGGCTGGACGCCCCCACGTCTTCGATCGCCTCGCTTAGAAGCCGTACGGCGTCCCGCACCGCCCCATCCGCGAGATTGCCGTACCCGAGGACCAGGCCGTGATCGGCGTGGTCCTCGGTGGCGTGATAGGCCGTGAGGTCGGCGATGCGCAACGACCGGGCGGCCGCGGCCCGGACCACGGCGGCGCAGTCCACGTCGGCGGGGAACTGGAGGATGAGGTGGAGGCCGGCCGCGATGCCGCAGACCGGGACGCCGGGCAACTCCTCGGCGAGGGCTCGCACCGGGGCGTCGCGGCGGTCGCGGTACCGCTTGCGGCAGGCGCGCAGGTGGCGGTCGTACGCGCCCGACTCCAGCAGCGCGGCGAAGGCGAGCTGGTCGAGGGTCGGGGGCTGGGCCGACGTCTGGTCGGAACGGTGCAGATGCCGGGTCCAGCGGGGCGGTGCCACGATCCATCCGATGCCGAGCGCGGGGGAGTGGATCTTGCTCAGCGACTTGAACAGGACGACGCGCGAGGGGTCCATGCCCTGCAGCGCCGCGACCGGACGGCGGTCGTAGCTGAACTCCGCGTCGTAGTCGTCCTTCAGGACGACGCCGTCCACCCGGCGGGCCCATCGCAGCAGGGCGGCGCGCCGCTCGGGCGCCAGGACGGTGCCCAGCGGGAACTGGTGCGCCGGCGTTGTCAGTACGGCCCGCCGGCCCGTCGCCGTCGACTGCCCGGCCGCATGACGCGGTGCCGGGGACGACACGAGGAGGGGCCGCCGGTGTGGCCGGCGGCCCCTCCTCTCCCCTCCTGATGCTGCCTTCGCGGTCCGTCACTACCGCGGCAGCACCACGACATACGCGGCCGGATCACGGTCGGCCGCCGCCATCAGGGCCGTACGGACCACCGCGGCCTGCTGCTCCAGCGCGTCCCGCAGCTTCTTCGGGGTGATGTAGACGACCGTGATGCCG
The DNA here is from genome assembly GCF_055609385.1 of Streptomyces sp. NPDC036764. Lineage (NCBI taxonomy): Bacteria > Bacillati > Actinomycetota > Actinomycetes > Kitasatosporales > Streptomycetaceae > Streptomyces > Streptomyces sp. NPDC036764. The sequence goes on along the minus strand of NZ_JBVJPT010000009.1, from coordinate 262,647 downwards.
AGGCGCTCCAAGGTCTCGCGCTTGCGGGCGTACTCCGACCACAGGGCGTCGTCGTCCTGCCGCTGGCCCTGGCGCGGTGCGCGGGTGTCCAGTTCCACCGCCACCGCCTGCTCCGGCCAGTAGGCGTCCAGGCCACCGAGGTGGGGGCCGCCCGGCAGCCGCAGGTCAACGTTCCAGACCGGGTCGGGCAGGCCGTGCTCGTGGACCATCGCGTACAGGCGGTCCTCGGCGATGGCGCGGCCCTCGGCGAGCAGGGAGTCCACCGCGTCCACCACGTGCGGGCGGCTGAGCAGCTTCGCCTGGTTCAACTCCCGCACCACCGAAGCCGGTTCGCAGTGCCCGCCGCGCACGGCCTCGGTCAGCAGACGGCGTACGGCGCTCGCGTCGGTGAGCTCGGCGACCGCGTCGGCCAGGGCACGCGGGACCGGCGCCACCGGGAGGCCGGTGACCTGCCGGGGCGTGGGCAGCGCGGGGGCGCGCAGGACGCGGGCGCAGCCCGTGGAACGCAGCCGGCGCATCCGCGGGACCAGGACGTCGATCGTGTCCAGGGCGGTCAGCGGCGGCGTGGCGGAGAAGCCGTGCAGGGTCAGCGCCGCGAGGCCCGTGATCATCACCTCGGCGTAGGCGGGGGCGGCGTGCTCCTCGCCGGCGTTCGGCTGGGCCGGCACGCCGGGCGTGCGCTCCCGCGAGGCGTACATCAGCACCGCGTGCAGACGCTCCTCGCTGGTGGGCGGGCCGGGGTGGAGCAGCAGGACGCCGGGGAGGATCTGCTGCCAGGGGCCACCGGGGCGGCACTGCTCGTTCATCTCGGCGGCCGCGACGCCGTGCGACTTGAGCTGAGCGGTCGTCATGACACGGCGGTGGATCTCGGAGAGGTGACGCAGGGGGCGGGGGGACAGCGGGGTGTTGTGGTTCATGACCCGGAGGTTCCCGTGCCCGGCCGGTCCGCTAACCGCTGTTACAGGCCCGTCGACAAAAACGGACAACCCGGCACTAAAGGACGGGTGTTCGGATGCCGAGTACGCACGGAAAACCCCTGGTCCAATCGGGTGGGACCAGGGGTTACGGCTGCTATTGCCTGAATTCCGTAACGGTCACGCAGGCCATGACCGTTGGCCAAAGGTCTCAGTCGGTTGACGCCGCCGCGTCACACGCCTGCCCCCGCAGTGCCCGCGCCAGATCGTCCCGTGCCTCCAGCACCAGCCGCCGCAGCGCCGGAGCCGCGTCCTCGTGCGCCGCGAGCCAGGCGTCCGTCGCGTCCACGGTGGCCTGCGACTGCTGGAGCCCGGGGAACAGGCCACGGACCACGTCCATGCCGATCTGGATGGACCGCTCGGCCCACACCCGCTCGATCACGGCGAAGTACTTCTCGGCGTAAGGCGCCAGCAGCTCCCGCTGCGAGGGCCGCACGAAGCCCGCGATGGTCGCTTCCACCAGCGCGTTGGACAGCGCGTCCGACTCGACGACCTGCGCCCACGCCTGCGCCTTCACCGCCTCGGACGGCCGCGCGGCCAGACAGCGCACCTGGTGCCGCCTGCCGGACGCCGTGTCGTCCCGGGCCAGCTCGGCCGCCAGCTCCTTCTCGCCGACGACGCCGTACGTGGCCAGGGTGTCCAGCAGTGCCCAGCGCAGCTCCTGGTCCACGTCGAGACCGTCGACCGTCGCCGAACCGTCGAGCAGGCCCGTCAGCAGCTCCGCGCCCGATGCGTCGGTCACCCGGGCGTAGAACCGAGCCATCGCGAGCTGGTGTTCGCTGCCGTGCTCGGCGGCGAGGAGCTGGACCTCCGTGCCCTGCCGCAGCAACGCCGCGCCCTTCTCCCGCCACTGCGGCGCCGCGTAGTTGGTCAGCGCCGACTCCGCCCACGCGTGCAGCATCTGAAGGACGCCGATGTCGGACTCCCGGTACGCGAACCTCAGCACCAGGTCGATGAACTCCCGGGCCGGCAGCAGCGCGTCCCGCGTCATGTTCCACAGCGCCGACCAGCACAGGGCACGCGCCAGCGGGTCGGTCATGTCGCCGAGCGCGTCCCGCAGTGTCGCCAGCGACGTGTCGTCGAAACGGGTCTTGCAGAACGTCAGGTCGTCGTCGTTGACCAGCACCAGCTCCGGCGCCTCGGCGCCCGCCAGTTCCGTCACGATCGTGCGCGGCCCGTCGACGTCGACCTCGGCGCGCGCGTACCGCTCCAGCGCCCCGTCCGTGGTGCGCCGGTACAGACCCACCGCCACCCGGTGCGGGCGCAGCTCCGGGTGCGACTCGGCGGCCTCCTGCACCACCGCCAGCTCGCTCACCCGGCCCTCGCCGTCCAGCAGCACCTGCGGGGTCAGCGAGTTCACGCCCGCCGTCTGGAGCCAGGAGCGCGCCCAGGCGCCCATGTCCCGGCCGCTGGTCTCCTCCAGCACCGACAGCAGGTCGCCGAGCTGCGTGTTGCCGTACGCGTGCCGCTTGAAGTAGCGCCGCGCGCCCTCCAGGAACGCGTCCTGGCCGACGTACGCCACGAGCTGCTTGAGGACCGAGGCACCCTTGGCGTACGTGATGCCGTCGAAGTTGAGCTTGGCGTCCTGCAGGTCGCGGATGTCCGCCGTGATCGGGTGCGTGGAGGGGAGCTGGTCGGCCCGGTACGCCCACGCCTTGCGGCGGTTGGCGAAGGTGATCCAGGCGTTCTTGAAGCGGGTCGCGCCGACATTGGCGAACGTGCCCATGAAGTCCGCGAAGGACTCCTTCAGCCACAGGTCGTCCCACCACACCATGGTGACCAGGTCGCCGAACCACATGTGCGCCATCTCGTGCAGGATGACGTTCGCCCGGCCCTCGTACGACGCCTGCGTCACCTTGCCGCGGAAGACGAACTCCTCCCGGAAGGTCACCATCCCCGGGTTCTCCATCGCGCCCAGGTTGTACTCGGGCACGAACGCCTGGTCGTACTTGCCGAAGGGGTACGGGTAGTCGAAGTGGTCGTGGAAGAAGTCCAGCCCCTGCTTGGTGACCAGGAAGATGTCGTCGGCGTCGAAGTGGGGCGCGAGGCCCTTGCGGCACATCGCGCCGAGCGGGATCCGCAGCGTCGAGCCGTCGGCGAGGGCGCGCTCGTAGGAGTCCGTGACGTAGTGGTACGGGCCCGCCACGACACACGTGATGTACGTCGAGATCGGCTTCGTCTCCGCGAACTTCCAGATGCCGTCCGCGTGTTCACCGGTGCCGTTGCTCCACACCGTCCACGCCTCGGGCGCCCGTACCTCGAAGCGGAACGGCGCCTTGAGGTCCGGCTGCTCGAAGTTCGCGAAGACCCGGCGGGAGTCGGCCGGCTCGTACTGCGTGTAGAGGTAGACCTCGCCGTCCTCGGGGTCGACGAAGCGGTGCAGGCCCTCGCCCGTGCGGGAGTAGGCGCACTGGGCGTCGACGACGAGTTCGTTGTCGGCGGCCAGGTCCTCCAGGGCGATGCGCGAGCCGTCGAAGACCTCGCTCGGGTCGAGGTCCTTGCCGTTGAGGGAGACGGCCGTCACGCTCGGCGCGATCAGGTCCGCGAAGCTCGTCGCGCCGGGCTCGTTGCAGCGGAAGCGGATGGTGGTCACCGAGCGGAAGGTGCGCGGACCGCCGCTGTCGGAGTCGTCGTCGCCGAGCGCGGAACGGACGTCGAGGGACACGTCGTACCCGTCGACGGACAGCAGGGCGGCCCGCTCCCGGGCCTCGTCGCGGGACAGATTCTCACCGGGCACGGGTGACACTCCCTGGGGTGGCGTTCAGTATGCGGACAGCACCCGATCCTGCCATGTGCCCCCGACCCCTGGCACCGGGGAATGGCCGGGCGAGCAGCGGTGTTCCCCCAGAGGTTCAGCCGAGACCTGCTTGCCTCATGAGGAGAGACATGTCGGACAAGACCCCCGTCGACTTCTGGTTCGACCCGCTGTGCCCCTGGGCCTGGATGACCTCGCGCTGGGTCCTGGAGGTGGAGAAGGTCCGTGACATCGAGGTCCGCTGGCACGTGATGAGCCTCGCCGTCCTCAACGAGGACAAGCTGGACGACCTGCCCGAGGAGTACCGCGAACTGCTGGAGACCAAGGCGTGGGGCCCGGTCCGGGTCGTCATCGCCGCGCAGGAGGAGCACGGCGCCGAGGTGCTCGGCGACCTCTACACCGCGCTCGGCACCCGCATCCACAACCAGGGCGAGGGCCCGACCAAGGAGGCGGTCGCCGCCGCCGTGAAGGAGGTCGGCCTGCCCGAGTCCCTCATGGACCACTGGGACGGCACTGCGTACGAGCCGCAGCTCCGCGCCTCCCACAAGGAGGGCATCGACAAGGTCGGCCAGGAGGTCGGCACGCCGGTCATCGCCGTCCCCGGCGCCGACGGCGAGCAGATCGCCTTCTTCGGCCCGGTCGTCACCCCGGCCCCCAAGGGCGAGGACGCCGCCCGGCTCTGGGACGGCACCCTCGCCGTGGCCTCCGTGCCGGGCTTCTACGAGATCAAGCGGACGCGCACCAAGGGCCCGGATTTCAGTAACCTGTAGGGCTCACTCGCCGGCTGCGGTCTCCTTGGCGAGGAACTTCTCGGGGAGGCGGCCGTAGCCGGCCTTGTTGAACTGCGGGTAGTACGTCAGACAGCCCTTGCCGGTGCACCGCCACAGGTTGTCCAGAAAGTAGCCGGGTCCCTCCTTCTCCCGTACCGCCGCCCTCTCCTCCTTGTCGAGGATCCGGAAGATCTGCATGGTTCCGCAGGTCGGGCAGTCCAGTGTGCGGGTCCTCATCAACCCCTCCTCGCCATCACCGCCAGATCGGGGAAGTCGGTCACCACGGCGTCGACCCCCAGCCCGTAGTACAGCGCGTACTCCGCGAACGCGTCCCCGAAATCGTTCGGTCCGGTTCCCCGCCGCAGGTCCGGCGGCAGGAACTGGTTCTCCGCGCGGAAGGTGTACGGCCCCACCCGCAGCCCCGCAGCGTGCGCGTCCGCGAGGAGCGAGGTGCCGCCGAGCGAGGACTTGTCCGGCCCGATCCACTCGGCGTACGCCGCGATCCGCGCCAGCCCCGCCGGGGTCATCATGTCCTTGTACGTCGTCGGATCACCGGAGGAGACCAGGTCGTAGGGCCCGCCCGTGGTCCCCAGCGCCTGCCACAGATCCAGCCCCAGCTTCTCGGCCGCGATCCGCTTCAGGCTCGTCGGCTCGAAGGACTGCACGACGCACTCGCGCCGCCCCAGCCGGTTGCGCCGGATCACCTGCGCCAGCTTCGGCTCCAACGGCAGGCCGAGCGAGCGGAAGTACGTCGGGTGCTTGGTCTCCGGGAACACGGCGATCGTCCGGCCGTACGTCTTCGACAGCCCGCGCGCCAGGTCGACGACCTCCTGGAGGGTGAGGACCTCCTCGCGGCCGTCGAACACGGTGTTGCGGTTGCGGACCTGGGGCAGCCGCTCCACCGCCTGCAGCGTCTTCAGCTCCGCCAGCGTGAAGTCCTCGGTGAACCAGCCCGTCACCGCCCGCCCGTCCACCGTCTTCGTCGTCCGGCGGCCCGCGAACTCCGGGTGCGAGGCCACGTCGGTGGTCTGCGAGATCTCGTTCTCGTGCCGGACCACCAGCACATGGTCCTTCGTCGGCACCAGGTCAGGTTCGATCCAGTCGGCGCCGGTCTGCACGGCGTACGTGTACGAGGCCGCCGTGTGCTCGGGACGCCAGCCGGCCGCGCCGCGATGGCCGATGACGAGCGGCCTTCGCGCGGGGTGGGACCCGGGTGCGGCGGTGGCGGTCGCGGGTACGGCGGCGGCCGCCGTGGTGCCGGCGGCCGCGAGCAGCAGGGATCTACGTCTCGGATGCATCCAACTCCCTTTCGTCGCGGGGTTCTTCAGGCGCGGGCCCGGGCGCGCGCCTGACTCAGGCGGGTCAGGTGTTCCCCGTACGCCTCCGCGTAGTACGCGGCCCGTGCCGCGTCCGGCTCGATCACCGCCGTCGGCCGGGTCCACGCCTCGGCGTCGAGTGCCCGGCCGTACCGCTCGGCCGCCGCGAGCACCGCGCCGCGCGCGCCCACCTCGCCCTCGACGACCCTGAGCGGCCGCCCCAGGACGTCGGCGAGCAGCCGCATCCAGGCGGGGCTGCGCGTCCCGCCGCCGCATACGGCGAGCGTCCCGGTCAGCCCGGCCGCCTCAAGACAGTGCCGGGCCGCGTAGCCGATGCCCTCGCAGGTCGCCCGGACCAGATCGGCACGCGTCGACTCCAGGGAGACGCCGGTCAGTTCGGCGCGCAGCCGGGGCTCCACAAACGGCGCGCGCTCACCCGACGGCGCGAAGTACGGCAGCACCCGCACCCCGTGCGCCCCCGTCGGGGTCTCGGCCAGCAGTCCGTCGACCTCCTCGTGCCGCACGCCCGTCGTCGACAGCACCCAGTCCAGCGCCGCCGTACCGACCATCGCGGGCATCGCGCGCAGCCAGTGCCCGGGCCGGTCGGTGCTGATGTACAGGCCGGCCGGCTCACCGGTCAGATCCAGGTCGGTGGTGGCGACGAGGCTGGCCAGACAGGTGCCGACGATGAGGAGGCCGTCGCCGGGCGAGGTCACGCCCGCGCCCAGCGCGCAGGCCGGCAGGTCGTACGGCCCGTTCGCGAGCCGGGTCCCGGCCGCGAGGCCGTCGCCGCGCGCCGGCGCCGTCGCGACCGGATCGCTGACCGGCGCGAGGAGCCCGCGCCGGTGGGCCAGCCCGAGCAGCTCCACGACCCGGTTGTCGTAACTCCGCGTCCGCGGGTCCAGGAACGGCATCGAGGCGTCCGACACATCCGTGGCCGGCCCCGCCCCCGTCAGCCGCTGGAACACCATGTCCTTGCAGTACAGGGCGGCCGCCGCGGCATCCAGCGCCTTCGGCTCATGGCTCTCCAGCCACGCCAGCAGCGGCCCCGGGCAGCCCGGGAACATCGCGCTGCCCGTCCGCCGGAACACCGTCTCGAACGTGCCGTCCGCCAGCCACCGGTCGACCAGCTCGTGCGCCCGCCCGTCCATCCAGGACGCCGCCGCCCGCACCGGCCGCCCCTCGGCGTCGACCAGCCACACCCCGTCGCCCTGCCCGGTGAGCCCGGCCAGCTCGACGGGTTCCGGCACCCGGGAGGTCACCTCCTCCAGCACGGCGACGACCGCCCCGTACACCTCCTCCATGTCCTGCTCCACGAACCCGCCGTGCAGCGCGAGGCCCACCGGCCGGGCCGCGACGGCCAGTTCGAGACCGGCGTCGTCGAAGGCGGCGGCCTTCACCATGGACGTGCCCACATCGATACCGACGTACATGCCGACCTCCTGAAGTCCCGTCACGTCAGGCAGTGCGCCAGCGGCTCCCCGCGCACCCAGCGCCCCACCTCGGCCGCCGCGATCGCCGCCGCCTTCTCCGCAACCGCCCGCGACGCACCCCCCAGATGCGGGGTCAGCACGACACGGTCGGCGAGGGCGTGCAGCCGCGAGTTCGCGGGCAGCGGCTCCTGTACGTAGGTGTCCAGGGCCGCCGCCGAGAGGTGCCCGTCCTCCAGGGCCGTGCACAGCGCGTCCTCGTCCAGCAGCGGGCCGCGGGCCACGTTCACGACGACCGCGCCCCGCGGCAGCAGAGCCAGCTCCCGGGCGCCGATCAGACCGCGGGTCTCCGCGGTGAGCCGGGCGTGCAGGGTGACGACGCGGGAGCGGCGCAGGAGTTCGTCGAGGGAGGCGAGGCGCAGCCCGTGGATCTCGCCGCGGGCGTAGGGGTCGTAGACCATCACCTGCGCCCCGAAGGCGCACAGCGCCCGCGCGACCCGGCTGCCGACGGCGCCGTAGCCGACGAGCCCGACGGGCAGGTCCTCCAGTTCCAGGCCGCTGTGGTCGTAGGTGTAGTACGTCGAGCCGTCCCAGCTACCCCGCAGCGCCAAGAGGTGGTGGGCCTGCGGGATGCGGCGCAGGGCGGCCAGCAGCATGCCGACGGTGAACTCGGCGGTGGCGGCGGCGTTGCGGCCGGGGGCGTAGCAGACCCGCACGTCGTGCCGCTTGGCCGCGTCCAGGTTGACGTTCACCGGGCCGCCCCGGCACACGACCACCAGCCGCAGCTCGGGGCAGGCGTCCAGGACGCGTTCCGTCACCGGGCCCATCTGCGTGACCAGCGCCTGCGCCCCGGCGAGCGCGCCGATCAGCTCGTCCTCGGCGTCGCTCGCCTCGGTCACCTCGGCCACCGGGCCGAACGGCTCCAGCGGCCAGCCGAGCGTCAACTCGCCCACATCGCAGGCAAGTTCATGGGCGAGGGCGTCCTTGATCAGCGACGGCAGGATGAAATGGTCGCCGGCGGCCACCACGCGCACGCGGTTCCCGTTGGTCATCGCAGGGAGTCTCCCGTCTCGGCGTCGAAGACATGGGTGAGGTCGGGGTCGGCGGTGACGTGGACGCGGTCGTCGTGGGCGAGGCGTACCTCGGCGTCGGTGAGGACCACGAGGGGGCGTTCGACGCCGTCGAGGGCGAGGGTCGCGATGCCCGACTCCAGCAGGGGTTCGTGGGCCACGACGCGGGCGGCGAGTCCGCCCTCGCCGGTCAGCGCCAGGTCCTCCGGGCGGATCCCGACCACCACGTCCCGGCCCGCCGCCACCGGCACCGGCAGCGCGATCCGTGCCGTGTCGGAGAGCCGGGCGTGGCCGTCGTCCGTCGCCACGCCGGGCAGGAGGTTGATCGCGGGCTCGCCGACGAAGTCCGCGACGAAGAGGTTGGCGGGGCTGTCGTAGATCTCGTACGGGGTGCCGAGCTGCTGGATCACGCCGTCCTTCATCACGGCGATCCGGTCGGCGAGGGAGAGGGCCTCCTCCTGGTCGTGGGTGACCAGGATGGTCGTATGGCCCAAGTCCCGCTGGATGCGCTTGAGTTCGCGGCGGGTCGTGTCGCGCTGGGCCGCGTCGAGGTGGGACAGCGGCTCGTCGAGCAGCAGCACGTCCGGTTCGCGGATCAGCGCGCGGGCCAGGGACACGCGCTGCTTCTGGCCGCTGGACAGGCCGGCCGGGCGGGCGTCGAGGATGCCGGTGAGGTCGACGCGCTCGGCGATCTCCTTGACCCTGCGGGCCACGTCGGCCCGGTCGGCCCGCTTGCGTGCCTTGAGGCCGAAGGCGAGGTTCTCCGCCACCGAGAGCGGCGGGTAGAGGGCGTAGTTCTCGAAGGCGACGCCGACGTTGCGCTGCCGGGCCGGCCGGGAGATCACCGACGAGCCGCCGACCAGGACGTCTCCACCGGTCACCGTCTCGAGGCCGGCGATCATCCGCAGGGTCGTGGACTTCCCGCAGCCCGACGGACCGAGCAGCCCGAGCAGCTCGCCGGAGCGCAGGGCCAGGTCGATGCCGCGTACGGCGTCCACCGACGGACGGCCCCGCGCGGAGTAGGTCTTGCGCAGATCACGTAGCTCCAGCTCGGTCATCGCTGCCCTTCGTCACGGTCGGTGGCTTCGCGCAGACTTCGTAGGTGACCTTGTGCTCGTCCAGGTCCCGCAGTGCCTCCGCCGACGCCCCGTCGTCGACGAGGAGCAGGTCGAAGCGGGACAGGGGGACCACCCGGTGCAGGGCGACGCGGGCGAGCTTGGTGTGGTCGATCAGCAGGACGTTGCGGGCGGCCGCGTCGAGCATCGCCCGCTTCACCGACACGATGTGCTGCTCCTGGTGGTAGGCGTAACCCCCGCGCACGGCCGACGTCGACGCGAAGCAGACGTCCACGCGCAACTGCTCGATCGCCTCGACGCAGGAGACGCCGAGGAAGGAGGAGTGCAGCGGGTCGTAGTCGCCGCCGAGGGCCATGAGGTGGATGCCGCGCTGGTCGGAGAGCATGTTGATCGCCTCCAGGAAGTTGGTGACGACCGTCAGCGGGGTCACCTCCCCGAGCCGCAGCCTGCGGGCTATCTCCAGGGTGGAGGTGGAGTCGTCCAGCATGATCGCCATGCCGGGCTCGACCAGCTTCAGGGCGCGGTCGGCGACGGCGGCCTTCTCCGCGCGCATCGTCTTCAGCCGGTACTGCACGTTCGACTCGAACACCCCCGACGGCTGCGCGGTCACCCCGCCCCGGGACTTCCGTACGATCCCCTGCCGTTCGAGCTCGTCGAGGTCCCGGTGGATGGTCATCAGGCTCACCCCGAACCGCTCGGCCAGCTCGGCGGCCGTCGCGGAACCGTCGGCGAGGACCTGCTCGGCCATGGCGGCCTGGCGGGCGGCGGGGCCCTGCTGTGCGTTGTTCATGGTCCGATCCTTCGTCCTGGACGCTCCGGCCGGTCGGCCTCGAACAGCAGCAGGTTCTCAGGCCGGACCGACAGTCGTACCGGATCGTCGGGCCGAAGCGAGGCCGCCTCGCCGCGCGGGGCGACCAGGGACAGGTGCTGCTCGCCGAGCCGCACGGTGACCTCCACGGACCGGCCGAGCACCTCGGTGACGTAGACGGTGCCGGTGAGTTCGTGCCCGGGGCCCTCGCCGAAGGTGAGATCGCGGGGCCGGACGCCGATCAGCACCTGGGTGCCGGACGCCGCGGCGGCCCGGATCGGCAGCTCGACCTCGCCGTCGGCGGAACGGAAGCCGCCGTCGGCCGTCACCGTCCCCGGCAGCAGGTTGATCCGGGGCCGCCCGAAGGCCCGCGCGACCTCCGTGTCGTGAGGCCGGTACCAGATCTCCTCCCGGGTGCCCGTCTGCACGATCCGCCCGTCCCGGATCACCCCGATCCGGTCGCCCAGCGCCAGCGCCTCGACCGAGTCGTGGGTGACGTAGAGGGTGGTCGTGCGCCGAACCGCCCCGATCGCCTTCAGCTCCGCCCGCATCTGCTGGCGCAGCTTGGCGTCCAGATGGGACAGCGGCTCGTCGAGGAGGAAGGCGCGGGCGGGGCGGACCAGGACGCGGCCGAGGGCGACACGCTGGCGCTGGCCGTTGGAGAGCCGGCCCACCGGACGGTCCAGCAGGGCCGAGATGCCGAGGAGTTCGGCGACCTCGCCGATCCGCTCCCGGGCCTGTTCCGCGGGGAGGCGGTGGCGCGGGGAGCGCAGCGGCGAGGCCAGGTTGTCGTAGGCCGACTTGTGCGGGTAGAGGGCGTAGCTCTCGAAGCACATCGCCACGCCGCGGTCGTACGGCTCGACGCCCCGCATGTCCCTGCCGTCGAGCTCGACGGTGCCGGCGTCGGGGAGCTCAAGCCCGGCGACGGTCTTCAGGGTCGTGGTCTTGCCGGCTCCGGACGGGCCGAGCAGGCAGAAGAACTCGCCCTCGCGCACGTCCAGTTCCAGCCCGTCGAGCGCGGTGACCCTGCCGTAGGTCTTGCTGATGCCGCGCAGCACGATCATGACTTCACCGCCCCGAACGACAGCCCGCGCACCAGATACCGCTGGATCGTCAGCGCGAGCAGCAGCGGCGGTACGACGGAGACGAGCGCCGCGGCGGCCGTGAGGTTGTACTTGGGCCGGTCGCCGCCGAGGAAGGACAGCGCGCCCACGGTCACGGTCTGGGCCTCGTTGGATGTCAGGATCAACGGGAAGACGAAGTTGTTCCAGGCGAAGATGAACGCCAGCAGGGACACGGCCGCCACCCCCGGCTTCACCAGCGGCAGCGCCACCCGCACGAACGCCTGCTTGCGGGTGTAGCCGTCCAGCAGCGCCGCCTGTTCCAGCTCGGGCGTGAGGTCGGCGAAGTACGACCGCATGATCCACACGATCAGCGGCAGCGTGACCAACTGGAGCACCCACACCATGCCGACGTACGTGTCGAACAGGCCGAGCTTCTGGTACAGCACGAACAGCGGGATGATCACGGTGAGTTCGGGCGCGAACCGGAACGACAGCAGCGTGAACATCAGGTTCTCGGAGCCCTTGAACCGCCAGCGCGCCGAGGCGTACGCGGCCGGCAGCCCGACCAGGAGCGACAGGACCACCGCGCCCACCGACACCACCAGGCTGTTGACGAAGAACCGCACGAACGGGATGCCCTCGCTGTCGCCGAGGACCGTGCGGTAGCCGTCGAGGGTGGGGGAGAAGGAGAAGTAGGTGGAGAAGAGCTCGTTCGCCGGCTTCAGCGACAGGATCACCATCCAGGCGATCGGGAACAGCGCGAAGACGAAGTAGAGGATGAGGGCGGCGTCCGCGAGCCACCCGAGCAGGCGCTTTCGTAGGGTCATTTCACCTCCGCCGCCTTCCGCTGGATCTTCCCGAGGTGCTTCACCAGCACCATCGCGGCGAGATACACCACGGCCCACAGCACGATCGTGTAGCTGATGCCGAACGAGTAGCGCTGGAAGCGGATCGCCTCCAGATAGGCCCGGATCTGCAGGACCACGGTCGAGTCACCGGGCCCGCCCTCGGTGAGGGCGTAGATGATGTCGAACACCTTCAGCGAGTCCATGAACCGGAAGATCACCGCGACCAGGACGTACGGCCACAGCATCGGCAGCGTCAGCCGCCGGAAGGTGTACCACCAGCCCGCCCCGTCGACGGCCGCCGCCTCGAAGGGGGAGGTGGGCAGCGAGCGCAGCCCGGCGAGCGCGAGGATCGCCACGAACGGCGTGTACACCCACACGTCCACGGCGATGGACGACAGCAGCGCGCCGGTCGGGGTGTCCGTCCACTGCACTCCGCCCAGCCCGAAGGGTCTGAGCAGGTAGTTCACGACCCCGACCGACGGCTGGAGCATCAGCTTCCAGATGATCGCCGCGATCACCGGAGCGATCATCAACGGCAGGATCAGGATCTTCTCCAGCACCCGCCCGACGATGGACGACCGGTGCAGCAGCAGCGCGACGGCCACGCCGAGCACGGTCTCCACGGCGGCCGCCCCCACCGCGTACAGCACCGTCACCCACGCCGAGTTCCAGAACGCCTCCTGCGTGAAGACGGTCTCGTAGTTCTCGAACCGCACCATGTCCGGCTGTGGCTTGCTCGCCGAGAAGTCGAACAGCGTGTAGTAGAGGCCGAGCCCGAAGGGGTAGAGGATCCCGCAGGTCAGCAGCAGGGCGGGGACGATCAGGACGTACGGGCGAAGGGCGAGCCGCCATCCCATCGCGCTAGCCCACCTTGTCGGCGAGGTCGCCCGCCAGCCTGCCGAGGACCGACTCGGCGCCCTTGCCGCCGTAGATCTCCTGGAGGGCGGCCGCCCAGCTCGTGGTGGCGTCGAAGAACTGCGCCTGCGGGGTGAACTGGATCTTCGTCTGGTCGACCACGGTCTCGAAGGTCTCGATGAAGCCCGGCAGGTGCCGCATCTTGTCCTTGTAGGCGGAGTCGTCGGCGATCGACTTGCGGACCGGGTCGATGTGGTTGTGCGTGATCGCGCTCTTGCGCAGATGCTCCTTGCCGGTCGCCCACTGCAGGAAGAGCCAACTGGCGCTCTTCTTCTTGCTCTTGGCGTTCATCCCGAGCGACCAGATCCACATGTTGGTGGCGAGGGAGCCGTCCGGTCCCTTCGGTCCGGGGTGGAAGGCGATCTTCCCGGAGGCCGGGCTCGCCCCCTGAACCGCCTGGAAGTAGGCGGCCGTGTCCGCGTCGAACAGCATCCCGGCCTTCTTCGCGCCGAGGTCGCTGGAGCACTGGTACCACGTGTACGACGTCCAGGACGGCGGCCCGCCCTGCTTGACCATGCCTGCCCAGTCCTCGGTGAACGCGACGGCCTCCGGGGTGTTCATGGCGGGTGTGAGCTTCCCACCCTCGACTGTGAAGTCGCGCAGGCCGTTGCGGGCGTACATCGTCATGAACCCCGGGTGGATGGTCGCCCAGCTCCTCGATCCCCGTACGGCGATCCCGTACATGCCGTCGAACCCGGCGCCCGGCGCCTTGCGCTTGATGACGCCGGCGATCTCGCGCAGCTCGTCGAAGCTCTCGGCGGGCTTGAGACCGAGCTTGCCGAACACGTCCGTGTTGTAGGCGACGACGTTGGTCTCCCAGCCCCACGGCAGCGCGTACTGCCCGCCCTGCCCGAGCGGCGCGCCCGCCTTCAGCGACCACTGGTCGGCCTGGAGGAGGTTCGGGAAGAAGTCGGCCTGGTCCCATTCGGCACCGGTGGCCGAGGAGTTGCGCATCCAGGGGCCGAGGTCCTCCAGCCAGCCCGGCGGGCCGTACTGCCAGACCATGTACGCGCCCAGCATGAACACGTCGTACGAGGCGCGTCCGCTGGACAGGTCGACGGTGAGCTTGTCGAAGTAGTTGTCCTCGGGGAAGACGTCGTACTCGACCTTGATACCGGTCTGCTCGGTGAACGACTTCAGGTCGGCGATGAGCGCGTCGGTGTACGGGTGCTTGTTGAGCAGCGCCTTGACGGTGGTGCCCTTCTCCCGCTTCCAGTCGAAGGAGCCGGTGACGTCGTCCGCCGCCGAGCCGTCGCTCTTGCTGTCGTCGCCGCCGAATCCGGCACCGCACGCGGTCAGGGCAGGCGTGGCGGCCAGGGCGGCGCTCAGCGCCAGGAACCGTCGGCGGTCGTGCACGTGCGTGTCCATCCGTGACCTCCACGTGGGGCTCGGTCAATTGCTCGGGTTAACACGGCGAGTCGACTCGTTAACAGAGGGTGGAACGGCGGAAGTTGGGCGTCAATCCCTCGCGCACGGGAAAATCTCAGTGCAGAGTGAGAAGTTAACGGATCCAGATGTGCGGGAGGCCGGATGACTGACGAGCACGAGGCCTGGCTGGGGATCGACCTGGGCACCCAGAGCGTGCGGGTCCTGCTGGTCACCGGGGACGGCACGGTCCTCGGCAGCGGCTCGGCACCGCTCGCCGGGCGCCGCGACGGTGTGCGGCACGAGCAGGATCCGGGGGAGTGGTGGGAGGGCGTGTGCGCGGCGTCCCGGGCCGCGCTGCGGGAGCACCCGCGGGCGAGGGCGCGGGTCGGTGGGCTCGCGGTGTGCGGGACGTCCGGGACCGTGCTGCTGACGGACGGGGCGGGGCGGCCGATGAGCCCCGCCCTGATGTACGACGACGGACGGGCGACCGTGCAGGCGGCGCGGGCGCGGATGGCGGGGCTCGGCGTGCAGGACACCTGGGCGCTGCCGAAGGCGGTGTGGCTGACCGAGACGTACGGCCCCGGCCGGATCACCCACCAGCCGGACCTGGTCGTCTCCCTCCTCAGCGGCGAGCTGCCCCCGGCCGACTCCAGTCACGCCCTGAAGACCGGCTACGACCTGGAGCGCGACGCCTGGCCGGCCATACTGCCCCGGCTCGGCCTGTCCGGCACCGCCTTCCCCGAGGTCGTCCGCCCCGGCAGCCCGCTCGGCGAGGTCTGCGCGAGCGCCGCCGACGCCACCGGCATCCCCGCCGGCACGCCCGTCGTCGCCGGGATGACCGACGGCTGCGCGGCCCAGATCGCCTCCGCCGCGCTGCGCCCCGGCTCCTGGAACTCGGTGCTCGGCACCACGCTGGTCCTCAAGGGCGCGTCCGCGACGCCGGTCCGGGACCCGACCGGCGTCGTCTACAACCACCGTGCCCCGGACGGGAGTTGGCTGCCCGGCGGTGCCTCCAGCGTGGGCGCGGGCGTGCTCACGGCGGCGTTCGCGGGCGCCGATCCGGCGGCCATGGACGCCCTGGCCGCCGCGTACGAGCCGTCCGGCGCGATCGCCTACCCGCTGGTGTCACCCGGCGAGCGCTTCCCGTTCCTCGCTCCGGAGGCCACCGCGCTGGTCCTCGGCGAACCGGAGTCGGACGCCGATCTGTGGGCGGCGCTGCTCCAGGGCGTCGCCTTCACCGAACGCCTCTGCCTGGACTACCTGCACCACCTGGGCGCCCCCCTCGACGGCCCCCTCACGTTCACAGGTGGCGCCGCCCGCAGCCCGTACTGGAACCAGCTCCGCGCCGACGTCCTGGGCCGCCCGGCCCGAGTACCGCAGCAGACGGAACCCGCCCTGGGAATGGCCGCGTTGGCGGCGTACGGCACGGGCGCGGCGCCCGCTCTCGCCGAGGCCGCGGAAGCCATGGTCCGCATCGGCACGACCGTCGAACCCCGCCCCGACCGCACGGCCCGCTTCGCCGAGCCGTACGCCCGCCTCGTGGACGAACTGACGAGCCGAGGCTGGCTGCCCCCACCGGTCGCGGCGCACGCGCACGCCCGCTTGGACGGGGATACTGCTCACTCATGAGCACGAGCACCCATGCGACGCTGCTGCTGGCCCGGCACGGACAGACGGTCTGGCATGCCGAGAACCGCTACGCCGGGATCAGCGACGTGTCCCTCACCGACACCGGACGCGCCCAGGCCGACGCCCTCGGCCGCTGGGCCGCCGCCCACCCGGTCGACGCGATCTGGACCTCGCCCCTGTCCCGTGCCGTCGCCACCGCCGAGCCGGCCTGCCGGGCCCTCGGTCTCACCCCGCACCGCGAACCCGGCCTGCGCGAATGCGACTTCGGCGTGCTGGAGGGCCGTACGCTCGCGGAGTTCGCGGCCGAGGACCCGGCGGCGGCCGAGGCGTTCCGCACCGACCCGGTGGCCCACCCGTTCCCCCGGGCGGAGAACCCGTCGGCCGCCGCCGAACGCGGCGCGGCGGCCCTGCGCCGGATCGCCGCCGCCCACCCGGGCGAGCGCGTCCTCGTGGTCGCGCACAACACACTCTTCCGTCTGGTGCTGTGCACACTGCTGTCGATCCCGGCCGGGGAGTACCGCAGAGTGTTCCCCCGGTTGCGCAACGCCGCGATCAGCGAACTCCTCGTGAAAACAGACGGATCCGCCGCACTTCTCTCCCTCAATGTGCCCTGCGACCCCGACCTGCCGTAGCACCATGGGCACATGACGGAGATCGACACCTCGGTACCGCACTCGGCCAGGATCTGGAACTACTGGCTGGGCGGCAAGGACAACTACCCCGTGGACGAGGCGGCGGGCGACGCGTACACCGCCGTCTTCCCCGGCATCGTCACCATCGCGCGCAGCAGCCGCGCCTTCCTGGGCCGCAGCATCCGGTACCTGGTGACTGAGGCCGGCGTACGCCAGTTCCTCGACGTCGGCACCGGGCTGCCCACCGTCGACAACACCCACGAGGTGGCCCAGCGCCACGCCCCCGAGTCGAAGATCGTCTACGTCGACAACGACCCGCTGGTCCTGGCCCACGCCCGCGCGCTGCTCACCTCCACCCCCGAGGGTGTGACGGCGTACGAGGACCTGAGCCTGTACGAGCCGGAGAAGATCCTTCAGGCCGCCTCGCGGACCCTCGACCTCTCCCGCCCCACGGCCCTGATCCTCAGCGGCATCCTCGGCCATGTCGCCGACTACGACCAGGCCCGCGAGCTGGTCCGCGGCCTGCTGGCCGGCCTGCCCTCCGGCAGCTACCTCTGCGTCAACGAAGGCTCCCGAGGCACCGACCCGGACTACGAGAACGCGCAGGACGCCTACAACGAGACCGGCGCGGTCCCGTACTTCCTGCGCCCGGTCGACAAGATCGAGGCGTTCTTCGAGGGCCTGGAGCTGGTCGAGCCGGGCATCGTCTCCGTCCCGCTGTGGCGCCCCGAGCCGTCCGACGAGGCCCCCCGCCCGATCGGCCAGCACGGCGGCGTGGGTCGCAAGCCCTGACCGACGGGTCCAGGACGAGGACGAAGGGACGGCCACCGAGCGGCGGCCGTCCCGTGCCTCACCTCCGTCGCCCCCCTACGGCGGTCCGGCGCAGGGGACTTGCCCGACGGGCGGTGTTCAGACGGCGCCGCCGCAGCCACAGCAGCGCGATCAGCACGAGGACGAGCGCGGGCAGCAGCCGCAGCGCCCAGGTGCTCATGGACGCGGGTTCCTCCTCGGGCGCACCGGGGCCCGTGCCGGCAACGGCCGCCTGGCGCGGGGTCGGTGAGCCGAGCAGGACGGTCTCGTCTCCCTCGGCGGCCGACGGCGCGTTCAGCGAACGGTCGACGCTCTGGGGGAGCCCGGCGAAGTCCGCGGTGAAACGGTCGTCCGTGACCTTCTCCAGGGGGATCCTGGTGAGGTCGACGCCGCCGTAGACGTAGCTGCGTACGTAAGTGGTGTTGCCCTCGGTGGTCTTGTCGGTGACCTTGAACTCGCCCTTGGTGTACGAGTCGACGTACCGGTCGAAGGTGTCGACGGGCTGCCAGTCGTCGGTGGTCCGCCAGGTGTCGACGTCGCCGCTGTCGATGAGGTCGCCGTAGGTCGTGTCCTTGGTCCGGCTCAGCTCGCGGTACCACTCGGCGGCGACCCGCGAGAGATAGACGCGGCGCAGCGCGGCGTACTCGGGGGCGGTGTTGATGGCCTTCTTGAGCTTCGGCAGGATCAGGTCGCGGTAGAGCGCTTCGTTGTGGTCCTCGGTGGCCTTGTCCTGTTCGGGGCAGGACCGAGCGGACGACGCCCCGTTCTTTGCCAGATACTGCGTCTCCATCTGGACGTCGAGAGGCGCGTCGAGGATGTAGAGCTTGTCTCCGTCCTGGTGGACCGACGCGGTCGCCGGCAGGATCCAGTTGCGGAACGACATGCAGTCGCCCCGGACCCCGGCCCAGAACTTCCGGCCGAGCGAGCTGTGCGGATGGATGAGCTTGCCGACGGTCTTCTTCATCCGCAGATCGGCTTCGAGCAGCACCCGCCCGGCGTCCGTACGCCCCAGCTCGTCGTCGACGATGCGGTCCGGCTCGTTGGGGTTGAGGTTGACCCAGAAGTCCTGGGGGCTGAGGGAGAGCCAGACGAAGAAGGCGTCGGAGGACTGGGACAGGGCCGCGCGTCCCGTGGCGGTGCGGGCGTCCCCCTTCAAGGGCTTGAAGTCGGCGCTGAACGAGTACTGCAGGCCGCTTCCGTCGCCGGGGTCCGAGAGATAGCGCAACTCCATGCTGGAGAAGTCGATGCCACCGGTGCCCATCCCGGGGGCGGCGAGCACGTTGCCCAGGCCTGTGGTGGCGCGAGCGGAGTCCTTGGCGCCGGTGTCCTCCGAGCCGCCGCATGGATCGGCGGCCTTGGCTGCCGCCGCGAGTACCAACGTCTGCTGGAGGCCCTGTGACTGGGCGCCCTGGTCAGGGCATTTCGGGGCAACGGAGAAAGCGGGGGAGGGCGCGTTGCCGTACTGGGCCTGAAGCGTGCGCCGCGCCTCGTCGACGTCGGTCACCAGTTTGGCCCTGGTGGTGGCGTTCCGTGTCCTCACCCTCTCCGCGTACTTTTCCATCACCCTCTTCTCTGCCCTGCGCTCCGCCTCCGGGCCCAGGTGCGAAACCTTCGCCCGTGCCTGTGCGATCTCCGCTTTCCGGTCGACCCACTCCCGCACGCTGAGGTCGTACTCGTGCCCGAAGACGAGCGGTGTGTCCGGGCGGTACAACTGGGCGCATCGCGAGCAATGCTGTCGTTCGGAGCTGCCGAGGAGTTCCGCCTCGTCGCCTATGTCGTACTTGTCCAGCGCCTTTTGGATGACATTCTCGGAGTGCCTCCTCTTGTCCCCCCGGACGTTCAACGCGCTGACAACGATGAGTCCGCCCACCTTCGCGTCGACCAGCCGCCGGACGGCTGCGCGCTTCAGATAGTCCCGCAGCGGGTCGAACGGGACGATCGATGCCGCCAACGCATCGCGGCCCGTGTAGCTGTAGGTGGTGGTCTCGTGCAGGAGCGGCATGATCTGGTCGTCGTAGTCCAGCACCGTCGGATCCAGATAGACGGCCGCTCCGTTGCGGTACGGGTCCCAGGCAAGGTCCTTGTCCGCCTTGGGCAAGTTGCGCCACAAGTCGTAGCGCAGCTTCTCGACGGGTTCGAATGGCGCGGTCAGCAGCGGATTGTCGTGTTGCGTGGAGAGGTCGCGCCCCTTGGCCGCCCCAGGGGGCCGCTTGTCGTCGGCCATCCCTGGCGGTGCCGAGCCGAACAGGACGAGCAGCGCCAGAAGCAGCGCTGCCGGCCCTCGTGCCCAGGAGGAGGCCAACCGGGTGCGTCGAATGAGCGAGTCCATCTACCGTCCGCCTTCCGGGGAGGTGGGTGTGGAGGTCGGGGCGGAAGCGGACGGCGGCGTCGGCTCGGCCGCCGTGCCCTGGCTGAACACCTCGTCGACCGTGGCCAGATCGGCGTCCGTGGCTCGCCGCGACCGGGACAACGCCGCGGCGAGCCACAGCCCCGCGGCCAGGATCAGGAGCGCCCACACGCCGGCCGACGCACCGCCGGCGACCGCCTCCGGGCACTCGCCGACGTGGAGCGGCAGGCCGCCGTGGTACGTGGGGGCCGCGCACTCCGCCGAGGCGGGCGAGGGGGTGCCGAGCACGAGCGTCGCGGTGGCGGTCACCAGCGCGGACAGCCGTGCGATGCGGGGGCCGGTCATGACAGCGCCTCCTGGGCGGGCAGCGAAGGTGTCTGCGAGGTCGTGGGGGCGCCCTTCAACTCCAGTACGCGCTCCCGCAGTTGTTGCTCCGGCGGGATGAAGGAGTCGGCACCGGGACGTGCGCGGTGCCGGCGCTGGACGGCGAGATCGAGCTGCGCCTGCTGGAACCGCATGAGATGGCGCAGCCCGGCCGTGCCGTCCCGGCGCCACACGCGCAGTTCCAGCAGGAGGCGGCGGCGCGGCGAGAGCAGCAGGCCGATCTCCGGCCCGGTGACCGCGCCGTGGCCGGAGGCGACCTCGGCGCGCAGCGCGTCGGCCAGTCCCGCCGCCTGGGCCTTGAGCCCGCGCCGCAGGATCAGCACGTACAGCGCCACGAACACACCCGAGGTGACGACCGTCATCACCGGGATTCCGACGAGCAGACCGAGGGTCTCGTCGGCGTACCAGCGCGCCCTGCGGTTGTCGAGATGCATCAGCATCACGTCCGTCTCGAAGTGCCCGCCCACCGCGGCCAGGAGTCCGCCGCCGACGGTGAGCAGCCGGTCCCGGCGCGCCGGCAGCCAGCGGGCCGCGCCGATCCCGGCGCCCGCGAGCGCGGAGAACGCCACATGGGCCGCCATCAGCCCGACCACCTGCCGGTCCCAGAACTGGGTGAAGTGATGCTCGGGGTTGACGAAGCCCAGGTAGTGGACCGTCTCGGTGAGGTTGAACCCGAGTCCGACGGCCGCGCCGAGGACCACTCCGGAGACCACGCCGTCGATGTGGCGCCGGAAGAGCAGGAAGAGGACGGCGACCCCGGCCGCCTTGCCGAGCTCCGTCACGACGGCCGTGTTGAGGGGGAACAGGGTGTAGAGCTCGCGGACGCTGTCGCGGGGGCGCTCCCAGTAACGGGACATGAAGTAGCCGGGCATGGTCCGCTGGAACCAGGTGATCATGACCATGCCGAACCCGCCGCCGATCAGCGCCCCCCACCCGAAAGCGGTCAGCAGCAGCCACCCCGGCATCCGCCGGTAGAACTGGACCCGGTGGACGAGGAGGAGCACCGCCAGCGTGGTGGGCAGACAGATCAGCAGTTGCGGCAGGTTGGCGAACGCGCCGGCCAGCGGCATCGCCGTGAACGGCAGCAGCAGGGCGCCGAGGATGCCGAACTGGCAGCTACGCACGGCCCGTCCGGACCTGGCGCGAGCCCCGGAGTCCGCCTCTGGGGTGCCACCGCGCCGGGTGAGCAGCAGGCCGAGGGCGAGCAGGGCCGCGACGCCCCAGCCGATCAGGAGCAGGACCCTCGTCACCTGGAAGGGCTTCGGCGCGGGCAGCAGGAAGAACCTGATCCAGGGCGAGCGCGAGGTGAGTTCGGGCGCGGTCCAGAAGAGGATCTGGCCGACCGCGTAGACCGCGGACAGCGACAGCGCCAGGACGATCGCGCCCGCCATGCCGTTTCGGGGCACGCGCGCGGGCGGCCGGCCCGGGACGGGCGGTACGGCCCCCGCCGCCGCGGTCATGAGGCACCTCCGGCCTGGGAGAGGTCGGACATGCCGGGGAAGTCCGAGGGCAGGTCGGTGGGAAAACCGGTAGGCAGGTCGGTGGGGAAACCGGTAGGCAGGTCGGTGGGGAAACCGGTGGGGAAGTCGCTCGGCAACTGCGTCGGCCTCGTGTAGTCGGTCGGCAGGTCGGAGGGAAACTCGGTGGGGAGCGCGCTGAGGAATCCGCTCGGCAGGGAGGTCTGCCCCGGCGTCGGCATGCTCGGCATCGTCTCCGGCAGCCGGAACATCGGATCGGTGGTGAGGCCGACGATCGCGGCGGCCGTCGCGGCGGCGATCCCGATCCCGCCGATCGCGGCCATCAGCCGCACATAGGGGCGGGGCCCGAGTTCGGGTCCGCCGGGCGGACCCGGCCGCCCATCACCCGGAGGCTCGGTGACCGGCCCGGGCTCGTTCGTGTCGAAGGTCATGGCTCTCCCCGTGAGGCAGCATGAACGGCCGCCAGCGGCAACGGACTTGACGTGACAGCACCTGTTCGCCGGCGGCGTGTCCGGCTGGGCCTGTCCATGCCAGTTACGTTTGTCCGGCCGCGTGAAATCCCGGTGAAGCCACCCGGGGCAGCCCTCGGGGCGCGGTCATCCCTGGTCGGGCAGGCATGGCCGCAGACACGGGAAGCCCCCGCGAGTCACGTCCTCGCGGGGGCTTCCTTCATTCCGCCTGCCGTTCGCGAAAGGTGAGAAGACGATCACGAGGCAGGACGACCGGTACGGCCTCGTGCCGTCAGGGCGCGAGCAGCAGGACGTCCGTGCGGGACTTGGCGGCCTCGTAACGCCGGGCCACGTCCTGCCAGTTGACGACCTGCCACATGGCCTCGATGAAGTCGACCTTCTGGTTCTTGTACTGGAGGTAGAAGGCGTGCTCCCAGGCGTCGAACACCAGGATCGGCGTGGCGCCCTGGCCGACGTTGCCCTGGTGGTCGTAGACCTGCTCGACGATCAGGCGCCCGCTCAGCGGCTCGTACGCCAGCACACCCCAGCCCGAACCCTGCGTGGTCGCGGCGGCCTTGGAGAGCTGCGCCTTGAAGCCCGCGAAGGAACCGAAGGACTCGGCGACGGCGTCCGCCAGCTCGCCCACACCGTCCGCCGCGAGCGGCTCGCCGCCTCCGTCACCGGTCATGTTCTGCCAGTAGATGCTGTGCAGGATGTGCCCGGACAGGTGGAAGGCCAGGTTCTTCTCCAGGCCGTTGACCGACCCCCACGACTCCTTGTCCCGCGCCTCGGCGAGCTGCTCCAGTGTGTCGTTTGCGCCCTTCACATAGGCCGCGTGGTGCTTGTCGTGGTGCAGCTCGATGATCTCGGGGCTGATCACGGGCGCGAGCGCGGAGTAGTCGTAGGGCAGTTCCGGGAGTGTGTAGACGGGCATGAAGGGTCCCCTCAGAGCTCTTATTGCAAGTAGCTTGCAACAACAAGCTAACAGCAAAAGGCCCCCGTGTGGATCACACGGGGGCCTTGTCGCGGTCCGGGGCGGGTCAGGCCTTGGCGCGCCTGCGCTGCCAGGCGTACCCGGCGGCCGCCAGGAGGACCGTCATGGCGCCCGTCGAGTAGAGCTGCACCCGCGTGTCCGGCTCGCGGGCCATCAGGACGAAGATCGCCGCCATGCCGGCCATGGCGACCCAGGTCAGAACCGGGAAGGCCCACATGCGGACGACCAGCTTCTGCGGGGTCTCGCGCTCCAGGCGGCGGCGCAGGCGGAGCTGGGAGACGGCGATGAAGATCCAGACGACCAGGATGACCGCGCCGATCATGTTCAGCAGCCAGGGGAAGACGTCGTCCGGCCGCCAGTAGGACAGGACGACGCACACGAAGCCGAACACCGAGGACGCGAGGACCGCGATGCGCGGGACGCCGCCCGAGACCCGGCCCAGCGCCGCGGGGCCCTGGCCGCGCTGGACGAGGGAGTACGCGATGCGCGAGGAGCCGTAGATGTTGGCGTTCATGGCGCTCAGCAGGGCGACCAGGACCACCACGTTCATGAGCTCGCCGGCGCCGGGGATGCCCAGGTGGTCGAGCGTGGCGACGTACGGGCCCTTGTCGACGACCTCCTTGGAGTCCCAGGGGACCAGGGTGACCACGACCGCCATCGAGCCGATGTAGAAGAGGGCGATGCGCCACATGGCCGTGCGCACCGCGCGCGCGACACCGCTGACCGGGTTCTCCGACTCGGCCGCCGCGATGGTGACCGTCTCCATGCCGCCGTAGGCGAAGACCGAGGCGAGCAAGCCGATGATCAGTCCCTCGGTGCCGTTCGGGAGGAATCCGCCCTCACCGGTGAGGTTCGCGGTGCCCGGCGCGTCCGTGCCGGGCAGGACGCCGGCGATGGCGAGCCCGCCCAGCACCAGGAACAGCGCGATCGCGCCGACCTTCAGCGCGGCGAACCAGAACTCGAACTCGCCGAAGTTCTTCACGGCGGCCAGGTTCGCGCCGCAGAAGACGACCATGAACAGGGCCACCCAGGCCCACTCCGGCGTCCCGGGCAGCCAGCCCGTCACGATCTTCGCGGCGCCGATGCCCTCCAGGCCGACGGCCGTGCAGAGCAGGACCCAGAACGACCAGCCGGCCGTGAAGCCCGCCCAGGGGCCGATCGCCCGCTCGGCGTGCGCGGAGAAGGAACCGGAGGAGGGATACGCGGCCGACATCTCGCCGAGCATCCGCATCACCAGCATCACGAGGAGGCCGGAGATGACATAGGCGATGACGATCGAGGGGCCCGCGGCGGCGATACCCGCCCCGGACCCGACGAACAGACCGGCGCCGATGACACCACCGAGGGCGATCATCGACAGGTGACGCTGCTTTAGGCCGTGGGAGAGGGAGACGTCCTCCGCTTTCGCGGGCGTCTCTGCGGTGGTGCTGTTCTGCATGGGCGCGGCTCGTCCAATGCGTGAGAGGGCAAAAAACGCCCACAGTGTGGTCGGTCTCTCCGTTCAGAAGGAGAGACCGACCACTATGCGGACACTCACCGCACGGTGAGTGACACCACTGTCACGCAGCAACGGGCGTGTAGTGCGACGCGTCGCCCTCGATCGAGTAGCTCGCCTTGCCCTCGATGCCGACCGGGACGTCACCGGCGACGGTCACCCGGTGCAGGCGGCGCGGCTGTCCGTCGTAGTTGTCGACGGCGTAGTGCTGGGTGATGCGGTTGTCGAAGACGACGAGCTGGTTCTCGGACCAACGGTGCCGCAGGATGTTCTCCGGCCGGGTGACGTACGCCTGGAGCAGGTCGAGGATCTTGCGGGACTCACCCGGCGACAGGCCCACGATCCGCTGCGCGAACCCGCCGATGAACAGTCCGCGCTCACCGGTCAGCGGATGGACGCGGACGACCGGGTGCACCGTGCGGTACTTGATCGACGTGAACTCGGCGCGACTGGCGGCCTGCTGCTCGTCGACCTCCTCGTCCGGTACGGCGTAGTCGTAGTCGTTGGTGTGCTCCGCCCACAGGGTGTCGGCCAGCTTCCGCAGCGGCTCGGGCAACTGGCGGTAGGCGGCCGCCGAGCTGGCGATCAGGGTCTCGCCGCCGTACGGCGGGATCGTGATGCTGCGCAGGGTGGTGGCCTGCGGCGGGTTGAGGACGAACGTGACGTCGGTGTGCCAGTGGTTGGCGGCGCGTCCCCGTTCGCTGTCGACCGGGAGGACGTTCGGGGTCCCGGCGATCGAGGAGACCGTCGGATGGGCGGTCGTGACGTCGCCGAAGTGGCGGACGAAGGACTGCTGGGTGTCGTCGTCCAGGTTCACGTCGTCGAAGACGAGCGCCTTGTGGACGTTCAGGGCCTCGCGCAGGGCGGCGACGGTGTCGGAGCCGAGCGGCCGGTTGATGTCGACCCCGGACACGCGGGCGCCGATGTGCGCGGTGACCTTGTGGATTTCGATGCCGGACATGGGCGGTCCTTTCAGACGAGGGCGTTCTCGCGGGCGGTGTACTGGTTGGCGGGGCGCGGGAGGCCGTAGCGCTCGCGCAGGGTCCGGCGCGGGCCGTACTCCTGCCGGAGCAGGCCGCGGGCGCGCAGGATCGGGACGACGTGGTCGACGAAGGCGTCGAGGCCGGAGGGCAGCACCGGCGGCATGATGTTGAAGCCGTCGGCGGCGCCCTGCGTGAACCAGGTCTCGATGGCGTCGGCGACCTGCTCGGGCGTACCGGCGAAGGTGAGGTGGCCGCGGCCGCCGCCCAGCCGCCCGATGAGCTGCCGCACGGTGAGGCGTTCGCGCCGGGCCAGCTCGACCACGAGTGTGTAGCGGCTCTTGGCGCCCTCGACGGCGTCCTCGGAGGGCAGGTCGTCGGGGAGCTGGGCATCCAACTCCAGTGCACCGGGCTCCAGTTGCAGCAGGCTCTCCAGCCGGCCCACCCCGTGCGTGTACACGATGTGGTCCTCGAGGACCTGCTCGGCCGCCTGCGCCTCGGCCTCCGTCGAGCCGATCACCGGGACGATGCCGGGCAGCACCTTGATGTGGTCGGGGTCGCGGCCGGCCGCCGCCGTACGCGCCTTGAGGTCGGCGTAGAACGCCCGCGCGTCCTCGATCGTCTGCTGTGCGGTGAACACCGCCTCCGCGTACCGGGCCGCGAAGCGCTTGCCGTCCTCGCTGGACCCGGCCTGCACGAGCAGCGGATAGCCCTGCGGGCTGCGCGGGACGTTGAGGGCGCCCTCGACCTGGAAGTACGTCCCCTGGTGCCGGGGCGGATGGATCTTGGCGTCGTCGCCCCACACGCCGGCCGCCTTGTCGGCGACGATCGCGTCGTCCTCCCAGCTATCCCAGAGCTTCAGGGCGACGTCCAGGAACTCGGCGGCACGGGCGTACCGCTCGGCGTGCGCGGGCTCCGCGTCGAGGCCGAAGTTGCGGGCGGCCTCCGCTCCCGCCGTGGTGACGATGTTCCAGCCCGCCCGGCCGCCGCTGATGATGTCCAGCGAGGCGAACTTGCGGGACAGGTTGTAGGGGGAGTTGTAGGAGGTGGACGCGGTCGCGATGAGGCCGATGTGCTCGGTGGCCGTCGCCAGCGCGGTGAGCAGCGTGAGCGGTTCCAGGGCGCCGGCGGGCCGCTGGGCGAGGTTGTTCCACAACTGCGGGCCGTCGGCGAGGAAGAGGGAGTCGAAGGTGCCGCGCTCGGCGACACGGGCCAGGCGGACGTAGTGGGCCAGGTCCACGTGTGCGTACGGGTCGCTCTCGGGGAGCCGCCAGGACGCCTCGTGGTGGCCGGTGTTCATCAGGAACGCGTTGAGGTGGAGCTGTCTGGTCATCAGTGGTCCTCTGTTACGCCCAGCGCCGCGAGCAGTCGTTCGCGGTACTCGCCGAGCAGCGGATCCCGGTACGTCCGCGGATGCGGTCGGTCGATGGTCAGGTCGAGGCCGATGCGGCCCCGGTCGAGCACGAGCACCCGGTCGGCGAGCACGATCGCCTCGTCGACGTCGTGGGTGACGAGCAGTACGGAGGGGCGGTGGCGTTCCCACAGCTCCCGCAGCAGGTTGTGCATCTTGATCCGGGTGAGGGCGTCCAGCGCCCCGAACGGCTCGTCGGCCAGCAGGAGTTCGGGCTCGCGGACGAGCGAGCGGGCCAGCGCGGCACGCTGCTGCTCGCCGCCGGACAGCTCGTTGGGCCAGGCACGCTCGCGCCCTTCCAGCCCGACCTCGGCGAGGGCCTCGCGGCCCTTCTGCTCCGCCTCCCTGCCTTCGAGTCCGAGGAGGACGTTGGCCAGGATGCGACGCCAGGGCAGCAGCCTGGAGTCCTGGAAGACGACCGACACCCGGTCCGGGGCGGTGAGCCGGCCGCTGCCGGTGACCTCGTGGTCGAGACCGGCGACCGCTCGCAACAGGGTGCTCTTGCCGGAGCCGCTGTGCCCCAGCAGGGCCACGAACTGGCCGGCGGGGATGTCCAGGTCGATGCCGTCGAGAACGACACGTTCGTCGAACGAGCGGGTCAGCGAGCGGAGTCGGACGGCGGGGCGGGTCAGTTGCTCAGTGTGCGGCGCCACGACAGCACCCTCCGTTCGATGAGGCGGACCGTGCTGTCCGAGACCAGACCGAAGATCCCGTAGACGACCAGGCCGACGAGGATGACGTCCGACTGGCCGTAGTTCGTGGCCTGGAACATCATGTAGCCGAGGCCGCTGGTGGCGTTGATCTGCTCCAGGACCACCAGGCCCAGCCAGGAGCCGGTCACGCCGAGCCGGAGTCCCACGAAGAACCCGGGCAGCGCGCCGGGGATGACGATCTCGCGGATGAAGCGCAGCTTCTTCAGGCCCTGCACCTCGGCGAGCTCGACGAACCGGTTGTCGATGCCGGACAGGGCGGCATGCGTGTTGAGGTAGATCGGGATGTAGACGACGATGGCGATGATCGCGATCTTGAAGGTCTCGCCGATGCCCAGCCAGAGGATGAACAGCGGGATCAGACCGAGGGTCGGGATGGCCCGGTTGAGGTTGACCGTGCCGTCGATCAGCGCTTCCCCGGTGCGGGTGAGCCCGGAGGCCAGTGCCAGCACCACGCCGGCGGTCAGACCGATCGCGAAGCCGGACGCGGCCCGCTGCAACGAGGTGAGGACGTCGGTGATCAGGGTCCCGTCGGTCCACAGCCGGGCGCCGGTCTCCACGACCGTCCAGGGTGCGGGTATCGCGGCGGGGTCGAGCGCTTCGGCGGCGGACGCGGCGGCCCACAGGACGAGCACCAGCAGGGGTCCGGTGAGCCGGGCGGCGGGCAGGCGTTTGCCGGGGGCGAGCCCGCGGCGGCGTTTGCGGGGCCGCTCGTCGGCGGCGACTACGGCGGCGGCGGGCTTGTCCAGGGTGGTCGTGGTCATGGCGGTCACTTCCGGTACTCGGCCGGTACGGACTTCGCGGCGATGCCCTCGAAGCGGTGGTCGAAGAGCCCGCCGACGTCGAACTTCTTCACGAACCCGCCCTCGGCGAGCAGATCCGCCGTCTCCTGCTCCCACTTGATCGCCTCGTCCCAGCGCGGCGGGAACAGCGGCTTGTTGGCGAGCTCGGTGACCGCCTCGGCCTGGGCGAGGGTCAGGTTCTGCGTCTTGACGTAGAACTCCCGGTTCCAGACGTCGGGGTGCTCGTACGTCCACACCTGGCCCTTGGCCCAGTACGGGATGTACGCGGCGACCGCGGCGGCCTTCGCGGGGTCGTTCAGCACCGAGGCCGGTGCCCACAGCAGGTTGAGCAGGTCGACGACGTCGGTGGTGATGACGCGGGCGCCCTTGCCCTCGTACTGCTTCAGATAGGCGGGTGCCTGACTGTTGGCGAGCGGGGCGATGTCGACCTGCCCGGACTGCAGGGCGGTGAGGAACTGGTTGCTGGTCAGCGGGACCAGCTCCACATCGTCGTACTTCAGCCCGGCCTTCCTCAGCGCGCGGAGCAGGACGACGCCCTGCGCCTGGCCCTGCGAGAAGGCGAGCTTCCTGCCCTTGAAGTCCTCGACCGACCGGATGTCGCTGCCGGGCTTGGTGGCGAAGAGGTAGTTGGGCTTACGGGTGATGTTGATCGCCACGATCTTCGCGTCGAAGCCCTGGTAGTGCGCCTGGATCGGCGGGATGCCCGCGTTGTTGGCGAGGTCCAGGGACTTGGCCCGGAAGGCGTTGATGACATCAGGGCCGGCGCCGATGTTCAGCCAGTTGCTGACCGTGAAGGGCGGATCGCCCAACTTGGCCAGTCTGAAC
Source organism: Streptomyces sp. NPDC036764 (assembly GCF_055609385.1). Classification (NCBI taxonomy): domain Bacteria; kingdom Bacillati; phylum Actinomycetota; class Actinomycetes; order Kitasatosporales; family Streptomycetaceae; genus Streptomyces; species Streptomyces sp. NPDC036764. Next base: position 233,306 of record NZ_JBVJPT010000009.1, on the reverse strand, counting down.
TGGAGTTGCTGGGTGTTCTGGAAGGAGGCGATCTTCAGGCTCGTACCGGCGGGCACCTTTTTCGCCAGCGGGGCGGTCGAGGCGCCCTTGCTCGCGGCGGCCGCGCTGCTGTCGGCGCAGCCGCTGAGTCCGGCGACACCGGCGGCGGCGCCGAGCAGGGAGGTGAGGAAGAGCCGTCGGTCGACACCGGACACGGGGGATGAAGGCATGGGAGAGCTCCGCGAGTTCAGGGAGGAATATGTGCGTTCAGCAGGGAAGAAGGCATGCGGAATTCCGGGCCACAGAAGCCGGAGAAAGAGAATTCACGCAGGGAGAAATGAGCGCTTCACACGCGGCGACGTGTCAGCAACAGTGGGTGCGACAGCTCACGAACAGGCTCATGAGCAGGATGTTCCTGGTCATCGGTGGTCCCTGTCAACATTCCGAGTTTCTGAATTAAATAGCCTCAGGTGACGCGCCCAACGGATCCCGGTACAGCACGTCCAGAGCCACCGAACCGCCCGCCACCGCAAGCACGGAATCCGCGAAACTCGTCGGCATGACGTCCGCCGCGCGCTCCCTGCCCACCGCGTTCCGCAGCGCGGCGAGACAGTCCTCCCGGCTCAGCACACCCAGCTCGGTGACGACGACGGTTTCCGGGTTGAGCACGTCGAGCAGCAGCCCCACCGCCCGCCCGGTCATCCGGGCCCGCTCGGTCAGCAGTCGCACGGCCACCTGATCGCCGTCCTGCGCGGCCCGCACCACATGCCGCGGATTCGACCCCTCGATGACCCCGGCCGCCCGCGCCCTGCGGCACAACGTCCGTTCGCTCAGCTCGACTTGGAGGCAGCCGACGCGACCGCATGCGCAGCGCTCCGTGCCGCCCGGCACCGGCAGATGGGCGATGGTGCCGGCCTGGGAGCGGGGACCGTGGTGCACCTCGTCGCCGGTGGCGAAGGCCGCGTCGACGACGTTCCCGACGAACAGGTGCAGCACGCTGCCACTGCCGCGCGCCCGCCCGAACAGCCGCTCCGCGTTCACCAACGCCCGCGCGTGCCCGTCCACATGGACCCCCAGCCCGGTGCGGGCGCCGAGCACCTCCCGCACCGGCACCTCGCGCCAGCCCAGCAGCGGATGCTCGACGACGACCCCCGAGTCCCGGTCCACCCAGCCCCCGGCCGCGAAGCCGACGCCGAGCGGCCGGCTGCCCGGCGCCGCGTCCAGCAGCGCGGCCAGCCCGTCGGCGGCCCGGTCCAGGACGTCGTAGGGGTCCATGTCCCCCGTGTGCTTCAACTCCCGCTCGGCGACGACCCGTCCGCGCAGATCGAGCAGCGCCACCGTGGTGTGCGGCACCGCCACATGCACCCCGCCCACCACGAACCGCGAGTCGTCCAGGTCGATGGGAACGTGCGGCCGGCCGACGCCCTTGGGCTGCCGGGGTGCGGCGGCCTCGCGGATCAGCCCGAGCCGGCCGAGGCGGGCACAGTGGTCGGTCACCGACGCCGGTGACAGCCCGGTCAGCCGGGCGATGGTGCTGCGGGCGACCGGCCCGTGCTCCAGCACGGACCGCAGGATGACGCTGGCACTGGTCCGGCGCCGGTCACGGTCGGCGACACGGGGGATCGGGGACGAAAGGGTGGGTGCCGCGGTACGGGGCATGGGGTACTTCCTCGGGGGCCGGTCCGACACTGCGCCGTCTGCTGCGGGCGAGCCGGGCCCAAGACACCTCGGGCGGACTCACCCCGGTCGGCGACAGGCGGCCGCGCCCACGCGTCGCAGGTCGACATGGCGACGCGACGTGAAGTACCGGGACTGGGCGACCATGTGCCCGAAGCTAGCAAAGCGGACCACTGCTGCCCAGACGGCGACCGACGGGCGAGACGGCTCTTCACACGCGGGCAATGTCTTCACGCGCGAGCAACACGATTGGCGCCCTCCTACAGTCGGCTCGAAGCCTCGCGCTGTGAGTCGTACGTCCCTGCCTCAGTGACCGGCATCACCCCGTACCCGGTGTAACCCCCACCCTTTGTCCGGAGCCAACGAACCCCATGATCCGGCCTTTGTCGACCACTGACGGTGAGCGAGCCGATCCCCCTGGGATAGCGTCGCAGCGTCCCGTACCGCCCTCACCCTCGCGGAGTCCCCATGAGCACCGCTGCCGCCGCCCCCGTTCGCACCGGACAGGTCCTCGCCGACCTGCTCCCGGCCTCCCGCGTCCGCGACATCGCGCTCGTCGTCGGCGGCGCTGCGCTCACCGGCCTCGCGGCCCAGATCTCCGTGCCCGTGCCGGGCTCCCCGGTGCCGGTGACCGGTCAGACCCTCGCGGTGCTGCTGGTCGGCACGGCCCTCGGCGCCGGCCGCGGCTTCCTCTCGCTCGCGCTGTACGCGCTGGCGGGCATCGCGGGCGTGCCGTGGTTCGCGGACGGCACCTCCGGCGCGGCGGCCCCGTCCTTCGGCTACATCCTCGGCATGATCCTCGCGTCCACCGTCGTCGGCGCCCTGGCCCGCCGCGGCGCCGACCGCACCGCACTGCGCACGGTCGGCGCGATGGTGCTGGGCGAGGCGATCATCTACGCCGTCGGCGTCCCCTACCTGGCCCTGGCCACCGGCATGTCGGCGTCCGCCGCGATCGCGGCCGGCCTCACGCCGTTCCTGATCGGCGACGCGGTGAAGGCGGCCCTGGCGATGGGCGCGCTGCCCACCGCCTGGAAGCTGCTCGACCGCTGACGCGCTAGCTCCTGCGCAAGAGGCTCGCCGGGTCCGTGACTTCGACCCGACGAGCCTCTTTGGCTTTCCCGCGCCGGACAGCGAGCCCGTGGGCTCAGTCCGCGTGCCGCATCGGCCGCCGCAACTGCGACCACCACAGCCCTGCCGCGCCCGCCGCGATCAGCGCCGCGCCGGCCGCGCCCAGCGGCAGGACGTCACGACCGAGGCCGGTCTTGGGCAGTTCGTCGGGGCCGGGAGCCACCGGCTTGTTGTCGGTGCCGAGCAGCAGCGGGGTGGCAGGGGCGTCGGGCGACGGATTCGTCGTTCCGAACGGCACCGGGCCCTGCTGCCAGTACGTCTTCTTGCCGTCACCGGTCTGGACGGGGAGACAGATCTTGCCCTCCTTGCTGAGGTCGTACGTCGCGGCCACGGCGTACGACTTCGACTCACCGGCAGGGAGATTGTCGAGAGGGCAGGCGAAACCGCTGTTCGAGCCCTCCGGAAGATTGTTTTTCTCGATCGCCGAACAGCCTTCGACATTCTTGACGGTCAGGCCGTCGAAACCGACGACCAAAAGCTGGATCTTTCCGCTCTCCTTGGTCCCTTCGTTCTTCACCGTGGCAGTGATCTCGGTTTCTTGCGAACTGTTGTTCACCGAGATTTTCTCGGGCAGCTCGGTGGTGAGCTTCACCCCCGACGGTGCCTCGTCGATGACCTTTCCCCCCTTGCTGCTCCCGGGTCCCTGGTCGTCCGCACTGGCAGTGAAGGAAAGGATCATCACTGCCGAAAAAGATGTCGCGACCAGCGATCCCGCGATGGCCGTCGTGCGACGAGAACTCATGTTCGTCCCCCTTGCCTGCGCCTGAATTCGCAGTACTTGAAGAGCTACCACAAGATTTCTCCGCACTATGCTGGATCGGCACGAAGTGTGACCATTGTGTTTCAATGGCGGATGTCCGATGCGGCATCGAGGGGGGTGCAGTGGATTGCCGGGGAATACGAGGAGTGGCGGGGTTCCAGGTGTACTGGTGACGGGGCGATATCGCTTGGTCGAGAGTATCGGCCAGGGGGGAATGGGGCGCGTGTGGCGAGCGGTCGACGAAATTCTCGATCGACTGGTCGCCGTCAAGGAAATGCGCATCGACGGCCTGGATCCGGAGGACACCCGCACGCGCCGTGAACGCACCCTGCGCGAGGCGAGGGCGACGGCACGGATCGACCACCCCAACGTCGTACGGGTCTACGACGTGGTCGACGAGGGCGAACGCCTGTGGATCGTCATGGAGTTGGTGGCCGGCCGCTCACTGGAACGCATCATGGCGGAGGAGGGCCCGCTGCGGCCCGGCGAGGCGGCCCGGATCGGCATGGGGCTGGTGGCGGCGCTGCGGCAGGTCCACGACCGGGGCGTGCTGCACCGGGACATCAAGCCGGGCAACGTACTGGTGGAGTCGGAGGTGCGGCGCGGGCGGGGCCGCGTCGTCCTGACGGACTTCGGCATCGCGGCGATCCAGGACGCGAAGGCCCTCACCATGGTCGGCATGCTGGTCGGTTCCCCCGACTACATGGCCCCCGAGCGCATCTCCGGCCGGCCCCAGGGCCCGCCGTCCGACATCTGGTCCCTGGGCGCCACGCTGAGCGCGGCCCTCGCCGGCCGCTCCCCCTTCTCCCGCGACACGACCCTGGCGACCCTGCACGCGGTCCTCTACGAGGAGCCCGAACTCCCGCCCACGGCAGGCCCGTTGCGCGACGTCCTCGCCGCCCTCCTGGAGAAGGACCCCACCCTGCGCCCCGGCCTGGACGACCTGGAAACGGCCCTGCAGCCGGTGGCATACCCGACACCCACACCGACTGTGCCGGTTGTGGGCGCAGGGCTGGGTTGGGGAGGGCCGGCCGACTGGAGCGGCCGGGCCACCGACCCCTCGACGGCACCGAGCGGGGTTGAGGGGTCGGCTCCACCTGGGAGCGACCTCCCCGCAACTCTGCCGAGGGGGGATGGGCTTGCGGTGGTGCCGGGGGGTGGAGGGTCTTCGGCGGGGCCGGAGGGCGACGGGCCTTCGGCGGTGCCGGGGGTCGGCGAGTCTGCGGCGGGGCCGGAGGGTGGAGGTCCTGCGGCCGGATCGAGGGGGGACGGGTCTGGCTCGGTACCGGGTGTAGGCGGCGTGGCATTGGTGGCGGGTGGAGATGAGTCCGCGGCGGTGCCGGGTGAAAACGCCGCCGGGACGGTGCCGGGGGATAGCGAGCCTGCCGCGGTGCCGTGGGCAGGCGGGTCCGCTGGGGTGCCGGGTCGAGATGACGCCGGGACCGTCCAGCGCGGAGATGACGCCGTCGCTGTGCCATGGGCAGGTGAGTCTGCAACGCTGCCGAGGGCAGAGCGGTCCGCCAAGGTGCCGAGGGGTGCCGAGACTGCGACGGTGCCCGGTGGGGGAGGAGGGCCCGAGGCCGGTCCTGCGCGTGGGGACGTCGGGGCCGCGGCGGAGGTTTCGCCGGCCGGCCCCGAGCCGGACGTCGAACAGGCGAGGTCCGCCGAGGGGCAGCAGCCGGGCGCAGAGCCGCAGTTGCCGCCGAGTCAGGGCCCGGGCGCGGAGCCGCAGTTGCCTCCGGATCCCGAGGAAGCGCTCATACCCGGAACGGCTGCCGTACCGGAGCACGGCCCGGAGGCGGAATCGGCCCCCGTGGCCGACCTGACGCCCCAACCCGGTCCACCGCCCGAGTCCCCACCGGCCCCGCCACCCAGCCATACCCCGACCTTGACGCCCACACCGGCCCCTGACTTGGCGGCCAACCTGGCCCCGGCCCCGGCACCCAGCCATGCCCCGACGTTGACGCCCACACCGGCCCCTGACTTGGCGGCCAACCTGGCCCCGGCCCCGGCACCCAGCCATGCCCCGACGTTGACGCCTGCACCGGCCCCTGACTTGGCGGCCAACCCGGCCCCGGCACCCAGCCAGGCCCCGACCCCTGACACGGCGACCAACCCGGCGCCCACCCGGCCCTCGGATCCCGCAGCAGCCACCACGCCCCCCAGCGAATCCCCGACCCCCGCCCTCCTTGACCCTTCCCGAGTGCTGCTCCCGCCCGACCCGCGACAGCCGTCGGACGACGTACACGATGCGATACCGCCACGACACCGCTTGGCCCCGACCAGGGACGCCCGAACCGAGGCTCCACGCACCGAGCTTGCACACACGGAGCTTGCACGCACCGAGCCTGCACACACCGAGGCTCCACCCGCCGAGCGAACCCACCAGGCCAACCCCACCTCGGCCAACCTCACCCCGGCCAACCTCACCCCGGCCGGCCCCGCCCAGGCCAACCCCGCCTCGGCCAGCCCCACCCAAGCCACCCCCACCCCGGCCGGCCCCAACCCGTCCACACGCCCCCGGCCCACCCCCACCCCACCCGCACCCACCCAACCCCCCCGCGCCCCCAACGCCTCCACAGAACTCGCCCCCGGGTCCCGTTCGGAAGTGCACTCGGCGACCCCGGCTCGCAACTCCACCGGCCCCACGCCCTACCGTGCCGGCGTCTCCCTGGAGCGGGCCGAAGCGGTGACCGAGCGGCGGCCGGCTCCCGGGGCGGGGGTCCCGCTGAGCGGTTCGCGGCCCCACGGCGCCATGCCGCCCGGAGAGTTCCCCGGCCCGGCGGTTCCGGCTCGGCCCCGACCCGGGCGCGGGCATCGCCGTACGGGAATCGTCGCCGCCGTCGGCATCGCCGCCGCGGGCGCGGTCGTCGCGGTCGTCCTGGCCTCCGACTTCGGGTCGCCGAAGGACGACGAGGCGGGCGGCTCACCGACGCCCTCCACGGCCGCGTCCTCCCCGTCGTCCACGGTCGAGGGCACGTCGAGGCCGCAGAGCCTGCCGCCGGGCTCACGCCGTGAGGCGGGCGGGTTCGCGTGGGTGCCGCCCGAGGGCTGGCAGCGGGACGTCCAGACCGGCTCCGAGGTGCACTACACGTCACCGGACGCCAGACAGGAACTGGCCGCCAAGTCCTCCGTGGCCCGCGACGACCTGATGGACTCCTGGCAGAAGTCCGAGCAGAACGCCCAGCAGGGCGACTACAGCAAGATCCGGCTGGAACGCACGACCTTCCGCGGGCACCCGGCGGTCGTATGGGAGTACACCTTCACCCTCAAGGGAGACCCCTGGCACGCCCAGCTACTCGGCTTCACCGTGGGCGGGAAGTCGTACCAGATCAACACGTGGTACCGCCCGGACGTCGAGGCACAGGCCCTGAAGACCTACGCAAAGGTCCGGGACACCTTCACGGTGCTGTGACCGTGCGGAGGACAAGAAGACAAGAGGGGCGACGGGGTGGCACCCCGTCGCCCCTCGGCCGGCACACGGCCGACGACTCAGCCGGTCTTGACCTCGTCGCGCGGCGCCTGCGCGTCTGCGGCCTCGACGCCCGCCGGGCGCCCGCCGCCGATCTTCTCCTTCACGAAGGCGATGATCAGCACGACCGCGGCGACGAGCAGCGACAGCAGCACGGTCTTGCGGCCGTCGTGCTCGGTGTCGGTCAGCATGTAGCCGAGCACGAACACGATCAGCGCGGCCGTCGCCCAGGTCAGGTACGGGTACAGCCACATCTTCACGACGAGCTTCTCCGGCGCCTCACGCTGGATGATCTTGCGCATGCGGAGCTGCGAGAAGCAGATCGCGAGCCACACGAACAGCGCGACCGCACCGGAGGAGTTGACGAGGAAGAGGAAGACGGAGTCCGGGAACTTGTAGTTGAAGAACACGGCCACGAAGCCGAACGCCACGGACGCGAGGATCGCGGTGCGCGGCACGCCGTTGCCGGTCGTGCGGGCGAAGGACTGCGGCGCGTCCCCGCGCTGGCCGAGGGAGAAGGCCATGCGGGAGGCGGTGTAGAGGCCCGAGTTGAGACAGGACAGCACCGAGGTCAGCACGATGAAGTTCATGATCTCACCGGCGTTCGGGATGCCGAGGGAGTCGAGCGCGGCCACGTACGAGCCGTCCTCGGCGATGGACTTGCTGTCCCAGGGCAGCAGGGTCACCACGACGAAGATCGAGCCGAGGTAGAAGACCGCGACACGCCAGATGATGCTGTTGGTGGCCTTGGTGACGGCCTTCTGCGGGTTCTCCGACTCACCGGCGGCCAGGGTGGCGATCTCGCTGCCCATGAAGGAGAAGACGACGAGCAGCACACCGGTGAGGATGGCGCCGGGGCCGTTGGGCAGGAATCCGCCGTGTTCGGTGAGGTTGCTCAGTCCCGCCTGGTCGCTGTCGACACCCGGCAGCACCCCGAAGACGGCCAGACCGCCGATGACGATGAATGCGGCGATCGCGACGACCTTGATCCCGGCGAACCAGAACTCGAACTCGCCGTACGAGGCGACGGAGACCAGGTTGGTGGCGGTCAGCACCACCATGACGATCAGGGCCCAGGCCCACTGCGGCACGGCCGGGATCCAGCCCTCCAGGATCACCGCACCGGCGGTCGCCTCGACCGCCAGCACGACCACCCAGAAGAACCAGTACAGCCAGCCGATGGAGAACCCGGCCCAGCGGCCGAGCGCCCGGTCGGCGTGGGCGGAGAACGAGCCGGACGTCGGGTTGGCCGCCGACATCTCACCGAGCATCCGCATCACCAGCACCACGAGCGTGCCGACGAGTGCGTAGGAAAGGAGGATGCCGGGTCCGGCGGTGGCGATACCGGAGCTGGACCCGACGAAGAGTCCTGCGCCGATCACGCCGCCGATGGCGATCATGGACAGATGACGGTTCTTGAGTCCGGCCTGTAGGCCGTGGCCGCCGGGGGCCGGTCCGGCCGTCTTCTGTGTCGGCTGCGAAGTCATGGAACGGATTTCCTTTGCGCCGTGGGGAGCGGTTCTCGCACTGGCGGATTGCGTATGGCGTACGAGTCGGACCAGTGAATCGGAGGAGAACGGATTCGGGAACCTTTGATTCGGGATTGTTACTTGAGGTTTCCTTGAGCTTCCATAGTCCAGATCACAATTGACGTGATCGACACCCGGCGCTGCTGCCCGGAAACAGCCGTGTCACACTCGTCCCATGCGCGTGTATCTCGGCTCGGACCATGCGGGCTACGAACTCAAGAACCACCTCGTCGACTGGCTCAAGGCGGCCGGCCACGACCCCGTCGACTGCGGCCCCCACATCTACGACGCCCAGGACGACTACCCGCCCTTCTGCCTCCGTGCGGCGGAGCGGACGGCCGCGGACCCCGACGCCCTCGGCATCGTGATCGGCGGCTCGGGCAACGGCGAGCAGATCGCCGCGAACAAGGTGAAGGGCGTCCGCGCGGCCCTGGCCTGGAGCGAGGAGACCGCCTCGCTCGGCCGTCAGCACAACAACGCCAACGTCGTCGCGGTGGGTGCGCGTATGCACACGACGGACGAGGCGACCAAGTTCGTCGAGACCTTCCTGGGCACCCCGTTCTCGGGTGACGAGCGCCACATCCGCCGCATCGACATGCTCGCGGCCTACGAGACGACGGGCGACCTGCCCGCGATCCCGGCCCACCACCCGCAGCAGTAGCTCGGCCTCTTTCAGCCCGTCCGGCGCTTGAGGACGAGGCCCGTTCAGGGCCGATGCGGGGGTCTGTGGGCTGCAGCCCCCAGCGGGGTGGAAGGGGCGGAGCCCCTTCAGGATGGGACGGGTAGGGGCGGCGGGGGCGAGAAACCGACGCGCGGCCCCACCCACCCACACACGACGAAGGAGCCACCGTGCCTGAGGGGCACACCATCCACCGGCTGGCCCAGGACTACGCCGCCGCGTTCCTGGGCACGGCCCCCCGGGTCACCAGCCCCCAGGGCAAGTTCTCCGACGCCGCGGCCCTCCTCGACCGTGCCGAACTCACCCGCACCGAGGCCCACGGCAAACACCTCTTCCTCGGCTTCCGCGACGCCGACTGGATCCACATCCACCTCGGCCTCTTCGGCAAGGTCGACTTCGGCGACGCCCCCGCACCCCCGCCCACCGACACGGTCCGGCTCCGCCTCGCGAACACCACCGCGTACGTGGACCTCCGCGGCCCCACCACCTGCGCCCTGATCGCCGACACCGAGAAGCAGGCGGTGCACGACCGCCTCGGCCCCGACCCGCTGCGCGACGACGCCGACCCGCACCAGGCGTACCGGCGGATCTCCCGCAGCCGTACGACGATCGCCGCCCTGCTCATGGACCAGAAGATCATCGCGGGCGTCGGCAACGTCTACCGCGCCGAGGTCCTCTTCCGGCATCGCATCGACCCCTACCGCGCGGGCAAGGACATCACCCCGGCCCAGTGGGACGTCATTTGGACGGACCTCGTCGAGCTGATGCACGAGGGCGTCCGCAACAACCGCATCGACACCGTCCGCCCCGAGCACACCCCGGAGGCGATGGGTCGCCCGCCCCGCGTCGACGACCACGGCGGCGAGGTATACGTCTACCGGCGGGCCACCCTGCCCTGCCACATCTGCGGCAGCGAGATCCGCACCGCCGGCCTCGCCGCCCGCAACCTGTTCTGGTGCCCGAACTGCCAGCGGCCGTAAGGCAGTCCGGCCTGCGTCAGAAGCCGTGCGGCAGCCAGGGCGCCACCGTGGACGCGAAGCCCACCGACGCCTCCGTCAGCGCCCCCTGCCGCAGCTCCCGCACCCGCCCGGCCGCGCCCAGCGCCGCGAGGCTCACGCCTCCCAGGTAGGCCGCCCCCAACTCCCGTACGGACAGGGCGAGATCGGCCGCCTCGGTCGTACGCTCGCACGACGCGCCCTTGGCGTCCCCGCTCAGCCGCCAACGCCCGGTGTTCCAGGGGCAGAAGTCGTCCTTCACCTCGAACACCACATCCACCGGCGCCTGATACGTCCGCGCCTGCAGAGCGGCCCCGACGTCCACCAACCGGACATGCAGGGCGTCCTTCACCCGGACCGCGCACCGCCGGATGTCCGAGACCTGGTGCAGCCACGCCTCGTCCACCGGCCGTGCCCACGCCTTCACCGTGGACGTCAGGTCGATGTCGAACAGGAACCGCCACAGCGCGGCCTGCGCCGCCGGATCCAGGGCCTGGACGTCCCTCAGCAGGACGGCACCGCTCGGGCCGCTGCCGTCCCACTCCGGCTTGACGCGGAAGCGCGCGTACCCGACGACCTCGCCCTCCCGCTCCGCCAGTACGCACTGGAGCGGCGACGCGCCCTCCCGGTCGCTCTCCGGGTCGAGCAGCCCGAGCCGCTCCCAGCCCGGCAGCCGGGCGATCATCCCCGGCCGGCCGGACACCCGGCGCGCGTACACGGCCTCGCACGCGTCGAGGACGTCGGCCGGTACGGCGTAGCGCAGATGTACGTCATCGGTGCCGGGCGGCACGGACAGCCGCACGCGCGAGGTGTCGATCTCGGCGCTGACCTGATGGCTGCCGATGCCGTAGCCGAACCGGCCGTAGATCGCCGGCTCGGAGGCGGTCAGCACCGCCAGCGGCCAGCCCCACTCGCGCACGTCGTCGAGCTGCCGGCGCATCATCGACGTCAGCACGCCGCGCCGGCGGTGCGTGGCGGCGACGCTGACCATCGTGACGCCGGCGGCGGGCACGGCCGCCCCGCCGGGCACGGTGAGCCGGAAGCTGAACGCCCCGGCCGTCCCCACGCACGCGGGCCCGTCCCAGACCCCGAAGGACCGGTCGAACTCGGTGAGCGAGTTCCACAGCTTCCGCTCCTCGGCCGCCTCCGCGACCCCACCGAAGGCGCGGATGAGGGTCTCGTACCAGATGTCCCACTCGTCCTGATGCAGCGTCCGCAGCTCCAGGCGGTCGGCCTCGCTCCCACTGTCTTTCGCCATGAACCATGCCTACCAGCGCAATGCGGGACGAGCGAGGGAATTTCTCCTTGGCGGCGGCGGGACGCCTTTCCGTGAAGTTCACTGTGAAGTTGAACCTCGGACGGGGGACAAGTGGGACCTCCCGTGCCAAGCAACTGGTCCGATGGATAGGGTCCCGAACTAATGGCAGCAGGACGAGAGCGGCGCGCGGCGGCCGAGACGTTCATGGCCCGGTTGAGGATGCACTGGCACCGGGCCCGCGTCGGCGTGCGCAGAAGCGCCGTGGACTACTTCCGCGGTGACGGCTCGGACTGGGTCGCGCTCGCCGGACTGCTCCTGACCGTGCCGCTGATCTGTGCCGCCACGATGGCCAACTCCGTCTGGTTCTCACCGGCCGCGCTGGTCCTGCCGATCGTGGCCGGCGGGCTGCTGCTGCGCCCGGCGAGCCTGCTGGGCCTGTACGCGGCGGCGGCCACCGCCCTCATCGTCGAGTCGGTGCAACTGGGCCCGTACACCGAAGGCCCGTCCAGGGTCACCCCGGGCGTGGTGCTGGTCGTGGCGGCGTGCGGCTTCTTCGGTCTGCTCATCGCGCAGTTCCGCAGCCGGGTCGGCGTGCCCTGGCGGCGCGGCGGCACCATGCTCTTCGACCTGCGCGAACGCATCCGCGTACAGAGCAAGCTGCCGCAGTTGCCGCACGGCTGGCACCGCGAGATGGCGCTGCGCCCGGCGGGCGGTCAGTCCTTCTCCGGCGACTTCGTCGTGGCGGCCCGCACGAACGGCGGCCGCACCCTGGAGGCCGTCCTGACGGACGTGTCCGGCAAGGGCATGGACGCGGGCTCCCGCGCCCTGCTGCTCTCCGGAGCCTTCGGCGGCCTTCTGGGCAGCCTGCCCCCGCACGCGTTCCTGCCCGCCGCCAACGGCTACCTCCTGCGCCAGGACTGGGACGAGGGTTTCGCCACCTCGATCCACCTCGTCCTCGACCTCGACTCGGGCGACTACGAGCTCTACTCGGCGGGCCACCCGCCGGGCCTGCAACTGAGCGCGGGCAGCGGCCGCTGGGAGGAGAAGGCGGCCGAGGGCCCCCTCCTCGGCGTGTACGACGGCGCCCAGTTCGACCCCGTGAAGGGCTCGCTGCGCCCCGGCGACGTGCTGATGCTGTTCACGGACGGCCTGGTCGAGACGTCCGACCGCGACATCGTCGAGGGCATAGACCGCCTCACCGGCGAGGCCGACCGCTATGTCGCCGGCGGCTTCCACGGCGCGGCCTGGCACCTCATCGAGGCCGTGGCGAAGGACGTCAACGACGACCGGGCGCTCCTGCTGATCTCCCGCGAGGGCCCGACGACCACGACGGCCCGCTGAGCCTGGACGGCACCGCAGAGGCGACACTGGGCGGGTGACCGAGACACCTCAGCCGCAGGGCCCCCCGCACTCGACGCTGTCCCTCGCCGACGTGGAGGCCGTCGCGCGCGCCGCCCACGTGGGGCAGACCGACAAGGCCGGGCGGCCGTACACCGAGCATCTGAGCGCCGTCGCCGAGGGCGTACGCGCGCGTGGCGGCGACGAGGAGCAGATCGCCGCGGCCTGGCTGCACGACGCCGTGGAGGACGACGCGCTGTCCGAGCGGTGGCTGGAGGAGGCCGCGCTGAGCCGTCGTACCAAGGACGTGGTGCGCGCGGTCACCAAGCGGGCCGGAGAGCCGCCGGAGGCCTATGCGGCGCGGATCCTCGCCACCCCGGGCGCGCTGCTGGTGAAGGAGGCGGACCTGGCGCACAACGCGGACCCGGCGCGCCTCGCGGTCCTGGACGAGACGACCCGGAAACGACTGACCGAGAAGTACGCACGCATGCGCGCACTTCTCGGTCTGTCCGGAGACTGACGCTCCTCGATATGAACCCTCGATGACCGGAGGGCGGCTCTCCTCGTTGTGAAGGAACGGCGCAGGGTCAGGCGTTGACCTTCTCGCGGGCCGTCGCGCCCTCGCGCTTCTCCCGCTCCCGCGCCAGCTCGGCGGCGTCCCGCTTGAACGCCCACTCCATCTTGGGCTCCATCGCGAACCGGAACACCCGCTGCACCGGCGCGGTGCACAGCAGCGTGACGCCGGCGGCCGCGACGACGCTGACGAAGATCTCGCCGAGCGGGCGCTGCAACCAGGCGTGCTCGAACCAGCCCTGGTAGTCACCGGCCTTCACGACGAAGCCGTGCAGCAGATAGCCGTACAGCGTGCCCGCGCCGAGCGCCGTGAACCACATGCGGCGGCGCGGCACCCAGGCGAAGAAGCAGGCCGTCAGCAGCAGCGAGCAGCCGAACATCGCCAGCACCATGACCGGCCCGGCCCACCACGGCGCGCCCAGCTCCTGTGCGGAGTCCCGGTGGTAGAACCACGCGGTGTTCATGCGCGGCACCGCCCACCAGCCGAAGGCCAGCGCGACCGCGAACACCGGCACGGACAGGATCCGCACCTTGCGCGTGCGCACCATGTGGAAGTGCTCGGGCTTCATGATCAGGCCCAGCACGAAGTACGGCAGGAACTGAAGGACCCGCTGGAGGTCGAGGTCGTCGCCGATCTCGGGGGTGACCGTCGCCGCCATGGCGAGGCCGAGCGCGATCGGCAGCGGCCAGCGCACCGTCTTCCAGATCGGCGTCGTCATCCGCCAGATGAACAGCGCGCACAGGAACCACGTCAGGTACCACGGGTCCAGGAGGCTGATCTCCTGGCTCGGGTCCTCGTCGATCCAGCGCTTGAACAGCGGATAGGCCGTCTCGAAGACGATGTACGGCACCGCGACGCCGGTGATCAGGCGCTTCAGCCGGTTGGGGCTCGCGTCGAAACTGCGCGAGAAGAAGCCGGAGATGATGATGAACGCCGGCATGTGGAAGGTGTACACGACGGTGTACACGGCCTCCAGGATCCGGCTGTCGCCCTTGATCGGCTCCCAGGCGTGGCCTATGGCGACGAGCACGATCGCCAGGTACTTGGCGTTGTCGAAGAACGAGTCGCGCTGCTTGGCACCGCTGGACGCGGCTCTGGCGTCGCCCTGAGCCTTCCTGCCCTGCGGTGAGCGCGGACTCGGCACTCCGTCCGCCGACTGCTGTGTCGGGGGGAGTGGCGCTCTGTTGTGGCCGTGCGGTCGTAGCGAGTCCGTCACAGACCCTCCCGTCGGAAGCCCGGGTATCGGATCCAGGACCTCGCTGCGCATGCGGGGGACGAGGCAGCGTGGAACATCTGAGGCACCCTAGCGTTGCCTGTGGGATTTCGTAAAACCCCCGAGGTCATTAGCGGTTATTACGCGCGACTTCACGTGTACAGCGAACATGCACCTGCCGGACACCTGTTGGTCACCCCACTTGTCCGGATTCATCCTGACTAAGTAGCGCATATGGCAAGGAGGTGACGCCGATGAAATGATCACCGGGCCGCGAATTCGAAATGCCGGCGAACACGTTGTGTGGCGATGGAAACGATCCCGTCGAATTCTCCGCGCGGATGTCTCTCCTAATTGCCGCACGAGCGTGACGCGACAGGTCGGTGCGTCCCGAGGACCCGCACGGTTCCGGCACAGGTGTGGCGAACGAAACGTCACGTGCCGCATAGCGGGGCCCGGTTGGTGGCACGATGGTTCTGGCGGGGGTGCGCGGGGTCGCGTCCCCGGGCCGGGAGAGCGGACCGACCGAGGGTGTGATCTGTTGTGGCCATTTCGCTGTCAGTGGTGTTGCTGTTGGCGATCGTGTTGGTGGTGCTGATCCGTGGCGGATCCCTGAAGGCCGGCCCCGCCGTCGTCGCCGTGCTGTTCGGCTTCTTCCTCGCCTCGACCGGCATGGCCGACGACATCCAGCGGTTCCTCAACTCGATAGCCGAGACCATCAACTCCATCCAGTTCTAAGGTCCGTGGCGCGGCATCCAGGGCCCGTGGGCCGGGCCGGAGGGGTACGGATACCCTCGTTCGTGATCGTCGAACGTGATGGAACGACGGTGCGGACGGGGGACGTACGGGATGGCGCTGCGCGAAACGGACCCGGCTGAGGTCGGGGGCTACCGGATCGAGGACCGCCTCGGCTCCGGCGGCATGGGCGTGGTCTACCTGGCCCGCTCCGCCTCCGGTCGCCGCCTCGCCCTCAAGGTCGTGCACGCTCAGTACGCCGACGACGACGAGTTCCGCATCCGCTTCCGCCGCGAGGTGGCCGCCGCCCGCCAGGTCAGCGGCGCCTTCACGGCCCCCGTCGTGGACGCGGACGCCGACGCGTCGCGCCCCTGGATGGCCACGCTCTACATCCCCGGCGAGGACCTCGGCACCCACGTCCGCCGCCACGGCCCCCTGCCGCTGCCGCAACTGCGCGAACTCGCCGCCGGCCTCGCCGAGGCCATCCGGGACATCCACCGCGCCGGGATGGTCCACCGGGACCTGAAACCGGCCAATGTGATGCTCGCCGAGGACGGCCCCCGGGTCATCGACTTCGGCATCTCCCGTGCCACCGAGTTCGCCGCCTCCGACGTGCTCACCCAGACGGGGCGCGTGATGGGCACCCCGCCCTTCATGTCCCCCGAGCAGTTCTCGTCCCCGCAGGACGTGGGCCCCGCCGCCGACGTCTTCTCCCTCGGCTCGGTCGTCGCCTACGCCGCCACCGGCCGCGGCCCCTTCGACAGTCCGAGCCCCTACGAGACGGCCCTGCGAGTGGTCGACGGCGCCCCGGAACTCGACGGGGTTCCGCCCGAGTTGCTCCCATTCGTCCAGTTCTGCCTGGAAAAGCATCCCAAATCCCGGCCGTCGCCGGACGAGTTGCTCCACCTCCTGCGCGACGGCGAACTCCCCGACCCGCGACCCGCCCCCCGGGCGGTCCCCGCCGCGGACGCCCCCAGGGCTCCACGCTCCCGGCGGCGCAAACGCCTCCTCCTCGCCTCCGCCCTAGGCGCCTTCCTCCTGACCGCCGCGACCACCCTCACGGTCCTCGCGGTCACCTCGGAGCCGACCCCGATCGCACGCGACCTGCCCGCCGGCTGGCAGGAGTGGCACAGGAAGTCCAAGGATCCGAACGCCGACCAGGACCCCATCGGGGCCGACGGCCCGTTCAGCCGCTGCGCGGCCACCGGCAGGTCCCTCGTCTGCGCGGGCGACGACGTCATGGCGACCCGCTTCGCCCTCGCCGACGGCAGCAACACCTGGGCCCGCCCGATCGACGGCACCCCCGACGAGCTCGGCAGCAGCGACCTGGGCACGGTCATCGCCGCCCGCAGCGGCCGCGTGTACGTGTACGGCGCCGACGACAGGGCCGAGGGCGAATTCAACCCCTCCCGCTACACGATCCAGGCCCTGGACGCCGAGACCGGCAAGGTGATCTGGAAGACGGTCACCGGCGACGGCCGGGAATCGACGGAACCGAACAGCGAGCAGGGCTACTCCGCCGCCATCCCCGAGGGCGTCGTCGCCGTCTACGGCCCGAAGGGGCGGCAGTACGCCCTGCTCGACGCCGCGGACGGCAAGGTCCGCTGGAAACGCCCGCTGCCGGCCCCGGACGCCCAGACGTGCCTGCTGCGCAGCGCCGCCCGCAACGCCTACCTCGTGTGCCAGAAGTGGGCCGACGACGCCATCGCCGGCACGTCCTTCACGCAGCTCGACCCGGCCACGGGGCGCCCCCGCTGGACCGTGACCGTGGACAAGGACCAGGACGTCGTCGGACAGGCCGACGGACGCCTGGTCGTCCTCAACACGACCGGAACCCGCCGCACCCTGACCCTGATCAACGCCGCCTCGCACGTCGTGACGACGGTACGGCTGTCCGAGCCCCAGCCCGAGGCCGCGACCCCCACTCTCCTGAACGGCACGCTCTACGTCACCTCCTCCAGCGGCAGCGTCCGCGCCATCGCTCCGGACAGCGGGCGCAAGCTGTGGGAGAGCAACTCCACCGTGGAGTCGCCGGGCCCGCCGACCGCCTCCGCGACCCACCTCTATCTGGCGTCCCCCAGCGGCCGCCTGGCCGCCCTGAACCTGCGCACCGGCACGGTCGAGGCCACCCTCCAGGGCCGCGACGACGGCGGCACCGCCGACTCCACCGGCATAGGCGCTCCACTGACCCTCGTCGGCGACGCCCTCTACGTCCCGTACGGCATCCGCTCCGTCTACACGGTGGACGTACGCAACCTGAGCACCTGACGCCGGAAACGATCAGGGCCAGGTGGAGGAAATTGCCTCTGGCCTGGCCCTGAGTCGTACAGAGCGGGCGACGGGAATCGAACCCGCGTAGCTAGTTTGGAAGACTAGGGCTCTACCATTGAGCTACGCCCGCACAGGACGCGCCGCAGGTCAGATGACCGCGGCACAGGATGCATCGTAGCGGGTCGGCCCCCCTCGTCGCACACCCCGTAAATGCGGCGGCCCCACTGCCTGCGGGCATGTACCCTACGTGTCGCACCAGCACGGGGTGTGGCGCAGCTTGGTAGCGCGTCCGCTTTGGGAGCGGAAGGCCGTGGGTTCAAATCCCGCCACCCCGACCAGGACCGGTGAAGACCGGCCACATGCGCGACGACCTCGTGTGATCGCCTTCCGTGATCGCCTTTGGGGGCGTGTCCCCGCTGCCGTTACTATGCAAGCTGCACGCCCGTGTGTCTCTCCGTATGAAGTCACGAAGTCCTCCGGGCGGCGAATCCGCCGGACCAGTCTGGCTCCGGCAGAAACCAAGAAGTCAGCCACAAGGAGACCGAACCGTGAAGAGCGCCGTGGAGACCCTGAACCCGACTCGGGTTCGGCTCACTGTCGAGGTGCCCTTCGAGGAGCTCAAGGACAGCCTCGACGCGGCGTACAAGAAGATCAACCAGCAGGTCACGGTGAAGGGCTTCCGTAAGGGCAAGATCCCGGCCCGCGTCATCGACCAGCGGTTCGGCCGTGGCGCCGTGCTGGAAGAGGCCGTCAACGACGCGCTGCCGAAGTTCTACACCGAGGCGGTCAACGAGGCCGATCTCAACGTCCTGGGCCAGCCCGAGGTCGACATCACCGAGCTGAAGGACGGCGAGACGCTGAACTTCACCGCCGAGGTCGACATCCGTCCGACCATCGAGATCCCGGACTACTCCGGCATCGAGGTCGAGGTCGACGCCGTCGAGGTGACGGACGAGGACATCGAGAAGTCGGTCGAGCAGCTTCGTGAGCGCTTCGCGTCGACCTCCCCGGTCGAGCGTGCCGCCGAGGACGGCGACGTCGTCACCATCGACCTGGAGGCCAAGGTCGACGGCGAGGTCCTGGAGGACGGCGTCGCTTCCGGCGTCTCCTACACCATCGGCTCCGGCGAGCTGCTGGACGGCATCGACGACGCCGTGAAGGGCGTGGAGGCCGGTGGCGAGGCCACCTTCACCTCCGAGCTCAAGGGCGGCTCGGCGGCCGGCAAGGAGGCCGAGGTCACCGTCAAGGTCACCCAGGTCGCAGCCCGCGAACTGCCCGAGCTGGACGACGAGTTCGCGCAGCTCGCCTCCGAGTTCGACACCCTCGACGAGCTCAAGGCCGACAGCCGCAAGCGCCTCGAGAACATGAAGCAGTACGACCAGGCCACGCAGGCCCAGGAGCGCGTCCTGGAGAAGCTGCTCGAGCTGGTCGAGGTGCCCGTCCCCGAGAAGCTGCTCGAGGACGAGATCAACACCCGTAAGCACAACCTCGAGCACCACCAGCTCGGCCAGATGGGCCTCGACCTCGAGAAGTACCTCGAGATCCAGGGCAAGACGGTCGAGGAGTTCGACGCCGAGACCAAGGAAGCCGCGGTCAAGGGCATCAAGACGCAGTTCGTGCTGGACGAGCTCGTCAAGCAGGAGAAGCTGAACGTCAACCAGGAGGAGCTCACCGAGCACCTCATGCGTCGCGCCGCCTCCTCCGGCATGTCCCCCGACCAGTTCGCCCAGGCCGTCGTCGAGGGCGGTCAGGTTCCGCTCCTGGTCGGCGAGGTCGCCCGCGGCAAGGCCCTGGCCGTCGTGGTCGAGAAGGCCGTGGTCAAGGACACCAACGGCGAGGTCATCGACCTGGACGACGAGGACGAGGTCGAGCAGGCCACCGAGACGGTCGAGGCCGCCGAGGGCACCGCCGACGAGGCCGCCGAGGAGAAGACCGAGGGCTGAGCCCACGGCACCGAGTAGCTCGTAGGAAGGGCCCTGGGGATGCGATATCCCCGGGGCCCTTCTTTCGTACGGCTGCTGCAGCACCGGTGAGGGGCGCGGGGAACTGCGCGAACAGCCACGACGCATCCCGCAGCCGCCCAGGGCCCGGCGGAGCAACGGCGCGCAGGCATCGGCCCACCGCCGGCGGCTCTACGCCCCCGGCGAACACTCCCGGAACCGGGATGGCACCGCACAGCCTGCGCGTTAGGGTCCATGAGTATGGGGGCAGGGAAGTCGGCGAAACCGCCGGGCCCCCCGCAGGGAACACGTGAGACGGCCCGGCGCCGTCGTAAGACGAGCAGGTGGAGACGTGACGAATCTGATGCCCTACGCCGCCGGCGAGCCCTCTATCGGTGGTGGCCTCGGCGACCAGGTCTACAACCGGCTGCTCGGCGAGCGGATCATCTTCCTCGGCCAGCCGGTCGACGACGACATCGCGAACAAGATCACCGCACAGCTTCTGCTCCTTGCCGCCGACCCGGACAAGGACATTTACCTGTACATCAACAGCCCGGGCGGTTCGATCACGGCCGGTATGGCGATCTACGACACCATGCAGTTCATCAAGAACGACGTGGTGACCATCGCCATGGGCCTCGCCGCCTCGATGGGTCAGTTCCTGCTCAGCGCGGGCACCCCCGGCAAGCGCTTCGCGCTGCCGAACGCCGAGATCCTGATCCACCAGCCCTCCGCGGGCCTGGCGGGCTCGGCCTCCGACATCAAGATCCACGCCGAGCGGCTGCTGCACACCAAGAAGCGCATGGCCGAGCTCACCTCCCAGCACACCGGCCAGTCGGTCGAGCAGATCACCCGCGACTCGGACCGCGACCGCTGGTTCGACGCCTTCGAGGCCAAGGAGTACGGCCTCATCGACGACGTCATCCCGACGGCCGCCGGCATGCCGGGCGGCGGCGGCACCGGGGCGGCCTGAGGCCACCCCTGAAAGCCCCAGCCGACCGCCACAGCCTCTAGGAGACAGACAGTGAACGACTTCCCCGGCAGCGGCCTGTACGACCGCACGAGCGCCGAGTACACCGGCCCCGCCGCCGAGTCCCGCTACGTGATCCCGCGCTTCGTGGAGCGCACCTCGCAGGGCATCC
The DNA here is from genome assembly GCF_055609385.1 of Streptomyces sp. NPDC036764. NCBI lineage: Bacteria > Bacillati > Actinomycetota > Actinomycetes > Kitasatosporales > Streptomycetaceae > Streptomyces > Streptomyces sp. NPDC036764. Next base: position 212,616 of record NZ_JBVJPT010000009.1, on the reverse strand, counting down.
GCGAGTACGACCCGTACGCGAAGCTCTTCGAGGAGCGCGTGATCTTCCTCGGCGTGCAGATCGATGACGCCTCCGCCAACGACGTCATGGCGCAGTTGCTGTGCCTGGAGTCGATGGACCCCGACCGGGACATCTCGGTCTACATCAACAGCCCCGGCGGCTCCTTCACCGCGCTCACGGCCATCTACGACACGATGCAGTTCGTGAAGCCGGACATCCAGACGGTCTGCATGGGTCAGGCGGCCTCCGCCGCGGCCATCCTGCTGGCCGCCGGTACGCCCGGCAAGCGCATGGCGCTGCCCAACGCCCGTGTGCTGATCCACCAGCCGTACAGCGAGACCGGCCGCGGTCAGGTCTCCGACCTGGAGATCGCCGCCAACGAGATCCTCCGGATGCGCGCGCAGCTCGAGGAGATGCTGGCCAAGCACTCCACCACGCCGATCGAGAAGATCCGCGAGGACATCGAGCGCGACAAGATCCTCACGGCCGAGGACGCGCTGTCGTACGGGCTGATCGACCAGATCATCTCCACCCGGAAGATGAACAACGCCGACGTTCGCTGACGCGGACCCGGTATTGTCTGCTGCCCCTTGGCACGGTTTGAGACGGTGCACGTCAAAGTGAACCGCGCCAAGGGGGGCCCGAACGGGGGGCCAGGCAAGGTACCGTCGACATAAGGCAGCACCAGGAGCCGCTGGATTCGAAAACGTCCAGGCGTCTCCCAGGCGAAGGGGAAGCACACCGTGGCACGCATCGGTGACGGCGGCGATCTGCTCAAGTGCTCGTTCTGCGGCAAGAGCCAGAAGCAGGTCAAGAAGCTCATCGCAGGCCCTGGTGTGTACATCTGCGACGAGTGCATCGATCTCTGCAACGAGATCATCGAGGAAGAGCTCGCGGAGACCAGCGAGGTGCGCTGGGAGGAACTCCCCAAGCCCCGCGAGATCTACGAGTTCCTCGAGGGCTATGTGGTCGGCCAGGAAGCCGCCAAGAAGGCGCTCTCCGTCGCCGTCTACAACCACTACAAGCGCGTTCAGGCCGGCGAGAACGGCGGCGCCCAAGGCCGTGACGACGCCATCGAGTTGGCGAAGTCCAACATCCTGCTGCTGGGCCCCACGGGCTCCGGCAAGACGCTGCTCGCGCAGACCCTGGCGCGCATGCTGAACGTCCCGTTCGCCATCGCCGACGCCACCGCGCTGACGGAGGCGGGCTATGTCGGCGAGGACGTCGAGAACATCCTGCTGAAGCTGATCCAGGCGGCCGACTACGACGTCAAGAAGGCCGAGACCGGGATCATCTACATCGACGAGATCGACAAGGTCGCGCGTAAGAGTGAAAATCCGTCGATCACCCGGGACGTCAGCGGCGAGGGTGTCCAGCAGGCCCTGCTGAAGATCCTCGAAGGCACGACGGCCTCGGTCCCGCCGCAGGGCGGCCGCAAGCACCCGCACCAGGAGTTCATCCAGATCGACACGACGAACGTCCTGTTCATCGTGGGCGGCGCGTTCGCCGGGCTGGAGAAGATCATCGAGTCGCGGGCCGGCGCCAAGGGCATCGGCTTCGGCGCGACGATCCGCTCCAAGCGGGAGCTGGAGGCCAAGGACCAGTTCGAGGACGTCATGCCGGAGGACCTGGTCAAGTTCGGCATGATCCCTGAGTTCATCGGCCGTCTCCCGGTCATCACCTCGGTCCACAACCTCGACCGCGAGGCCCTGCTCCAGATCCTGGTCGAGCCGCGCAACGCCCTCGTCAAGCAGTACCAGCGCCTCTTCGAACTCGACGGCGTGGAGCTGGACTTCGAGCGCGAGGCCCTCGAGGCCATCGCCGACCAGGCCATCCTCCGCCAGACCGGAGCCCGCGGCCTGCGCGCCATCATGGAGGAAGTCCTCCAGGGCGTGATGTACGAGATCCCGTCCCGCAAGGACGTGGCCCGCGTCGTCATCACGGCCGACGTCGTCCACTCGAACGTGAACCCGACCCTGATCCCGCGCGACGCGCGCCGCGGACCGGGCGAGCAGAAGTCGGCGTAGCCGCACCAAGGACACGCGAAGGGGCCCCGGTCAACCGACCGGGGCCCCTTCGCATTTGACGCTTCGGGCGTCAGGCCTTGACGCGGATCTCCGCGCGGACCTTCGTGGTGATGTCCACGGCGACGTCCTTGGGGACGCCCTGGGTGGCATCACCGGGCGACACCATCGCGATGGTGCTGTAGTCCGCCCACGCGCAGAACCAGTCCGTCTTCTCCTTCTTGGTGGCCGGGTCGGTGCCCTTGGCCGCCTGGCACTTCATGACCGCGCCGTCGAGGTCGACGGACTCGGCCTCACCGACCAGCTCGGTCTTGCCCGCCCCGGAGGAGCCGGAGGAGGAGTCCTTCTCGGCCGACTTCTTGAAGTCGGTGAAGAACTTGTCCAGCGCCGCCTCGGGGTCTGCGACCTCGCCGTAGGCACCGAAGTACGTGATGCCCTTGGCCGTCGCGAGCTCGGAGAGATCCGGCGTGGTGCTCGGGTCGCTGGGGTCGTAACCGCTCAGGTCCGCCGTCGAGTAGACGCCGACGACGCTCTCGCCGTTCTTGACGCCGCTCTTCTCCAGGTCCTTGGCGGTGTCGTTGGACCCGCCGATGGACTGGCCGACCTTGCTGGCGCGGGTGTACTCGCTGAGCAGCTTCTCGGGCGTGGCCAGCTTGTGCGCCCCGTCGTCCTCGAGGTTGCCCGCGCCGCTGCTGCTGCCGCCGAAGACGAAGTACGCGCCGACGCCGATCGCGACCACTACGGCCACGGCGCCGATGATCAGGCCGGTCTTCTTGCCGCCGCCACCCGGCGCCGGCGGCTGCGGCATGCCGTACGGCTGCTGACCGTAGGGCTGCTGTTGGCCGTACGGGGGCTGCTGGCCGTAGGGCTGCTGGGGCGGGACGCCCTGCGGGGGCTGCTGCGGGTAGCCGTACCCGGGCTGGGCCGGCGGAGTCTGCTGGGGGTAGCCATAGCCGGGCTGGGGTGCCTGCGGCTGCTGGCCGTAGGGACCGGGCTGCTGAGGCTGCCCGCCATACGGACCGGGCTGCTGAGGCTGCCCGCCGTACGGGCCCGGCTGGTTGTAGCTCATTTCTGGGTTCCCCTCCAGATGCTTATGTGTTCCTGACATCCTGGCGCAGACACAGGCAACGCATGGCATCGGGGTGCCCACCGTTACAGAACAAACGCGTTTCGGGACACCCCCGAGACACCCCTAAACTGGGCCCGTGACCGAGAACGCTCAGCAGCAGCCACCAGCGCCCGACACCGAACTGCCGACCCAGTACGCGCCGGCCGATGTAGAGGGGCCGCTGTACGAGCGCTGGGTAGAGCGGGGTTACTTCGAGGCGGACGCCAAGAGCGACAAGGCGCCGTACACCGTCGTCATCCCGCCGCCGAACGTCACCGGCAGCCTGCACCTCGGGCACGCCTTCGAGCACACCCTCATCGACGCCCTGACGCGCCGTAAGCGCATGCAGGGTTACGAGACGCTGTGGCAGCCCGGCATGGACCACGCCGGTATCGCCACGCAGAACGTCGTCGAGCGCGAGCTCGGCAAGGAGGGCAAGTCCCGCCACGACCTCGGCCGCGAGGCCTTCGTCGAGCGCGTCTGGCAGTGGAAGGGCGAGTCCGGCGGGCAGATCAGCGGGCAGATGCGGCGCCTCGGTGACGGCGTCGCCTGGTCGCGTGAGCGCTTCACCATGGACGAGGGCCTCTCGCAGGCCGTCCAGACCATCTTCAAGCGGCTCTACGACGACGAGCTGATCTACCGCGCCGAGCGCATCATCAACTGGTGCCCCCGCTGTCTGACCGCCATCTCGGACATCGAGGTCGAGTACCAGGACGACGACGGCGAGCTCGTCTCCATGAAGTACGGCGACGGTGACGACACCATCGTCGTCGCCACCACCCGTGCCGAGACGATGCTCGGTGACACCGCCGTCGCCGTCCACCCGGACGACGAGCGCTACAAGCACCTGGTCGGCAAGCTCATCAAGCTGCCGCTGACCGAGCGCTCGATCCCGGTCGTCGCCGACACCCACGTCGACCCCGAGTTCGGCACCGGTGCCGTCAAGGTGACCCCGGCGCACGACCCGAACGACTTCGAGATCGGCCAGCGCCACGACCTGCCGGCCATCACGATCATGGACGAGCACGCGGTCATCACCGCCCACGGCCCCTTCCAGGGCCTGGACCGGCTGGAGGCCCGCTCGGCCATCGTCGCCGCGCTGCGCGCCGAGGGCCGGATCGTCGCCGAGAAGCGGCCGTACGTCCACTCCGTCGGCCACTGCTCGCGCTGCAAGACCACCATCGAGCCCCGGCTCTCCATGCAGTGGTGGGTCAAGGTCGCCCCGCTCGCCAAGGCCGCCGGTGACGCGGTCCGCGACGGCCGCGTCAAGATCCACCCGCAGGAGATGGAGAAGCGCTACTTCGACTGGGTCGACAACCTCCACGACTGGTGCATCTCGCGTCAGTTGTGGTGGGGCCACCGCATCCCGGTCTGGTACGGCCCGGAGGGTGAGGTCGTCTGCGTCGGCCCCGACGAGGAGCCGCCGAGCGGCGAGGGCTGGCGTCAGGACACCGACGTCCTCGACACCTGGTTCTCCTCCGGCCTGTGGCCCTTCTCGACCCTCGGCTGGCCCGAACAGACCGAGTCGCTCGCGAAGTTCTACCCGAACTCCGTCCTGGTCACCGGCTACGACATCCTCTTCTTCTGGGTCGCCCGGATGATGATGTTCGGCCTGTACGCGATGGACGGCACCCCGCCGTTCCACACCATCGCCCTGCACGGCATGGTCCGCGACCAGTTCGGCAAGAAGATGTCGAAGTCCTTCGGCAACGCGGTCAACCCGCTGGACTGGATGGACAAGTACGGCAGCGACGCCCTCCGCTTCACCCTCGCCCGCGGCGCCAACCCCGGCGTCGACGTCCCGATCGGCGAGGACTGGGTCCAGGGCTCCCGCAACTTCGCCAACAAGATCTGGAACGCGACCCGCTTCGCGCTGATGAACGGAGCGACGGTCGACGGCCCGCTGCCCGAGCCGTCCGCGATGTCCTCCACGGACCGCTGGATCCTGTCCCGTCTGAACTCCGTCGTCGCCGAAGTCGACGCGTTCTACGAGGACTTCCAGTTCGCCAAGCTGTCCGACGCCCTCTTCCACTTCGCGTGGGACGAGGTCTTCGACTGGTACGTCGAGCTCTCGAAGACGACGTTCCAGGCGGGCGGCGAGCCGGCCGAGGTCTCCAAGCGCGTCCTCGGCGAGGTCCTGGACGTCACCCTGAAGCTGCTGCACCCGGTGGTCCCGTTCGTCACCGAGACCCTGTGGACCACCCTCACCGGCGGCGAGTCGATCGTGATCGCCGAGTGGCCGAGCGACAGCGGCTTCCGTGACCAGGGCGCCGAGCAGGAGATCGAGTCCCTCCAGTCGGTCATCACCGAGGTCCGCCGCTTCCGCGCCGACCAGGGCCTCCAGCCCGGCCAGAGGGTGCCCGCGCGGCTGACGCTGGACGGCACGGCGCTGGCCCCCCACGAGGCCGCCATCCGCCAGTTGCTCCGCCTCCAGCCGGAGGGCGAGAGCTTCTCGGCGACGGCGACCCTCCCGGTCGCCGGCGCGACGGTCGCGCTGGACCTGTCCGGCACGATCGACGTCGCGGCGGAGCGCAAGCGCCTCGCGAAGGACCTGGCGGCCGCCGAGAAGGAGAAGGCCCAGGCCACCGCCAAGCTCGGCAACGAGGCGTTCCTGGCGAAGGCCCCGGACAACGTCGTGGAGAAGATCCGCGGCCGCCTCGCGAAGGCGGACGAGGACATCGCCCGGATCGCCGCCCAGTTGGAGCGCCTGCCGCAGGCGTAGGTGTTCGTACGGCTATGAGGGCCCCCGGTGCCATGCGGCGCCGGGGGCCTTCGCCTACGTCTCTTGGGGACGCGGGTCTGTTTCGATGTGCGGCTCCGCCGCGTGGGCGCGACCAGCCAGGACTCACCCTTGGCCGCCCGGCAACCCACGACACCCCACTCCCTGGGCGCACTGTCAGTCGCCCTCCGTAGACTGGCCCCGTGAGCGACCAGAACGAGCCCGACCCCCTCGACCCCTTCGAAGAGATCATCGCGGCCGAGACCGACCGGGACCCGGACCTCGCCGTCATCGAGGCCGGCAGCCGAACCCTGCGCACCCAGGGCGGCCCGCCGGAAGCGGACGTGCCCGCGCGCCCCGAGGACCCCGAGGTCGACAAGGCCCTGCGCGAGGTCGAGGCGGAGCTCGCCACCCGCTGGGGCGAGACCAAGCTGGAGCCCTCGGTCAGCCGCATCGCCGCGCTCATGGACGTCCTGGGCGAACCCCAGCGGTCGTACCCCTCGATCCACATCACCGGCACCAACGGCAAGACGTCGACCGCCCGCATGATCGAGGCCCTCCTCGGCGCCTTCGAGCTGCGCACCGGCCGCTACACCTCGCCGCACGTCCAGTCGGTCACCGAGCGGATCAGCCTCGACGGCGCCCCGGTCTCCGCCGAGCGCTTCATCGAGACGTACAACGACATCAAGCCCTACGTCGAGATGGTCGACTCCTCGCAGGAGTACCGCCTGTCCTTCTTCGAGGTGCTCACGGGCATGGCGTACGCGGCCTTCGCGGACGCGCCCGTCGACGTCGCCGTCGTGGAAGTGGGCATGGGCGGCTCCTGGGACGCCACCAACGTCATCGACGGTGACGTCGCCGTCGTGACGCCGATAGACCTCGACCACACCGACCGGCTGGGCTCCACTCCGGGCGAGATCGCCGTCGAGAAGGCCGGCATCGTCAAGCAGGACGCCACCGTGATCATGGCCCAGCAGCCGGTGGACGCCGCCCAGGTGCTGCTGAAGAAGGCCGTGGAGGTCGACGCCACCGTCGCGCGCGAGGGCCTGGAGTTCGGGGTCGTCGCACGCCAGGTCGCCGTCGGCGGGCAGTTGGTCACTCTGCGTGGTCTCGGTGGTGAGTACGCCGAGGTGTACCTGCCGCTGCACGGCGCGCACCAGGCGCACAACGCCGCCGTCGCCCTCGCCGCCGTGGAGGCGTTCTTCGGCGTCGGGGCCGCACGGGCCGAGCCGCTGGACATCGACACGGTCCGCAAGGCGTTCGCGGCCGTCGCCACGCCGGGCCGGATGGAGGTCGTACGGCGCTCTCCGACCGTCGTGCTGGACGCCGCCCACAACCCGGCCGGTGCGCGGGCGACCGCCGAGGCGATCGGTGAGGCCTTCGACTTCAGCCGGCTCATCGGCGTCGTCGGCGCGAGCGGCGACAAGAACGTGCGCGGACTGCTGGAGGCCTTCGAGCCGATCTTCGCCGAGGTCGTCGTCACGCAGAACTCCTCCCACCGCGCCATGGATGCCGACGAGCTCGCGGCCATCGCCGTCGAGGTGTTCGGCGACGAGCGTGTGCAGGTCGAGCCGCGGTTGCCGGACGCCCTGGAGGCCGCGATCACGCTGGCCGAGGAGGAGGGCGAGTTCACGGGCGGCGGTGTGCTGGTCACCGGGTCCGTCATCACGGTCGGCGAGGCCCGGCTGCTGCTGGGGAAGGGCTGAGTCCGAAAGATGCGTACCCTCTGTTCCTCGACCCTGATCGGCGAGTTCTTCGTCGTCGGCTTTGCCGGTCTGGTCGCGATGAAGGACCCGGATCTGGCCATGTCGACGGTGTGGACGGTCAGCGGCATCGCGATGCTCCTGTGCGTGCTGCTGTGCGGCATGGTGACCCGCCCCGGCGGCGTCGCGCTCGGCTGGGCCCTGCAGGTCGCGCTCATCGCGTCCGGGTTCATTGTTCCCACGATGTTCTTCCTGGGCGCGATCTTCGCGGCACTTTGGTGGGCTTCTGTGCACTACGGCAAGAAGGTCGACGAGGCGAGGGCGAGATTCGCCGCTCAGGCGGACTCCTCCACACCTGACGCTGCGTGACGGGCGCCTGGACACGCCCTGTAACCTCATCCCACCGTCCACCGGCATCCACCGCACACCGCAGTAAGAAGGAGCCCTCCCGTGACCCAGCGCACCCTCGTCCTGCTCAAGCCCGACGCAGTCCGCCGCGGCCTGACCGGCGAGATCATCAGCCGCATCGAGCGCAAGGCCGGCTGGCAGATCACCGCGCTGGAGCTGCGCACCCTGGATCAGGAGACCCTGGAGCAGCACTACGGCGAGCACAAGGGCAAGCCCTTCTACGAGCCGCTGGTGGAGTTCATGGCCTCCGGCCCGGTCGTCGCCATGATCGTCGAGGGCGAGCGGGTCATCGAGGGACTGCGTGCCCTCGCCGGTCCGACCGACCCGATCGCCGCGGCGCCCGGCTCCATCCGCGGTGACTACGGTGTGATCGTCCGTGAGAACCTCATCCACGCCTCCGACTCCGAGGAGTCCGCCGAGCGCGAGGTGAAGATCTTCTTTCCGGGCCGTGCGTAACGCCCTGTGTAGTTGAACGGAATGGGTGTGGGGATTGAAGTCTCCACACCCGAATGGATACCGAGTGCATATGCGCGGCGATCGAGGGAACGAGTGCCCCCGATGGCCCGTCTCCACAAGCGGGGCGACTCGCCATCTGCTGACAATGGCGAAGACCCTCCCGCAGTGTTCGTGCAGGCGCGTCTACGATGGAAGCCTTCACGTCACAGCACCCACTTCGCCGTCCTGACAAGCCATCAAACGCTCCCAGGAAGGCCAGACGAATCCTGATGGGGAACTCAATGTCGTTCATCGGCCGTGACATGGCTGTCGACCTCGGGACCGCCAACACGCTGGTGTACGTCAGGGGTCGCGGGATCGTACTCAACGAACCGTCCGTCGTCGCGATCAACACGAACACCGGCGGCATCCTCGCCGTCGGCGCCGAGGCGAAGAAGATGATCGGGCGCACGCCCGGCAACATCGTCGCCGTGCGTCCGCTGAAGGACGGTGTGATCGCCGACTTCGAGATCACCGAGCGAATGCTCCGCTACTTCATCCTGAAGATCCACAAGCGCCGTTATCTGGCTCGCCCGCGGGTCGTCGTCTGTGTGCCCTCGGGCATCACCGGTGTCGAGCGCCGCGCCGTCATCGAGGCGTCGTCCCAGGCCGGCGCCCGCCAGGTGCACATCATCGAGGAGCCCATGGCCGCGGCCATCGGCTCCGGCCTGCCGGTCCACGAGGCCACGGGCAACATGGTGGTCGACATCGGCGGCGGCACCACGGAGGTCGCGGTCATCTCGCTCGGCGGCATCGTCACCGCCCAGTCAATCCGCGTCGCGGGTGACGAGCTGGACAACGCGATCATCCAGCACATCAAGAAGGAGTACTCCCTTCTGTTGGGTGAGCGGACGGCCGAGCAGATCAAGATCACGATCGGTTCGGCGTACGACCTCGACGCCGACGAGCACACCGAGATCCGTGGCCGGGACCTCGTCTCCGGGCTGCCGAAGACCGTCGTCATCTCCGCGGCCGAGGTGCGCAAGGCCATCGAGGAGCCGGTCAACGCCATCGTGGACGCCGTGAAGACGACCCTCGACAAGTGCCCGCCGGAGCTGTCCGGCGACATCATGGACCGAGGAATCGTTCTGACCGGCGGCGGCGCCCTGCTGCGCGGCCTCGACGAGCGGCTGCGCCGCGAGACCGGCATGCCGATCCACATCGCCGAGGACCCGCTGGACAGCGTGGCGCTCGGCTCCGGCAAGTGTGTCGAGGAGTTCGAGGCGTTGCAGCAGGTGCTCGACGCCCAGCCGCGCAGATGAAGTAACTCTTCGGTTCCGCCGTACGGGATGATCTCCTCTCGTACGGCGGATCGTTGATATAGAGGCATAAGCTCACACATAAGTCTCTGCGCATCCGAAACATCTGAAGACCGACACCTCTGAACGCTTTTTGAAGACCAAAAACCTCTGCACATTCCAATGAGGAAGGGCACGGCCGCCGCACGTGAGGGACACACGAGAGAGCCGGCTGCTCCTGGTGCTGCTGATCGCCATCGCGTTCGCACTGATCACGGTGGATATCCGCGGTGGTGAGGATTCTCCGGTCGACGGTGCCCGCCAGGCCGCCGCCACGGTCTTCGGCCCGATCGAGGACGGTGTGTCGACCGCGGTGAACCCGGTCGGCAACGCGGTCGCCGCGATCCGTGACTCCGGCGAGCGCCACGACCGGCTCGCCCAACTGGAGCAGGAGAACGCCGCCCTCAAGGCGAAGCTCGGCAGCGAAGACCGCGACAACAGCCGGCTGAAGCAGCTCGACAAGATGCTGAAGATCGCGGGTGCGGGCCAGTACGGCATCAAGGGCGCCGAGGTCATCGCCATAGGAGCGGCCCAGGGCTTCTCCTGGACCATCACCATCGACGTCGGCGCCAACGACGGCATCCGGCGCGACATGACCGTCCTGAACGGCGACGGGCTGGTCGGCCGGGTCACCACCGTCGGCCCCAACACCGCGACCGTGCTCCTCGCCAACGACCCCGACTTCACCGTCGGCACGCGCATGGAGTCCACCGACGAGCTCGGCTTCGCCTCCGGCCAGGGGGACCGCCCCCTGCGCGTCGAACTCCTCAACGGCAAGGCCGAGGTGAAGAAGGGCGACCGGCTCGTCACCTTCGGCTCGCAGGCCGACAAGCCCTTCGTGCCGGGCGTCCCCGTCGGTGTCGTCTCCCGCGTGGACCCGTCCGGCGGCGACCTGACCCGCACCCTCTACGTCACGCCGTACGTCGGCTTCTCCAAGCTCGACATCGTCGGCGTCGTCGTCCAGGCCCCCACCAAGGACCCGCGCGACACGGTGCTCCCCGCCAAGCCCAAGCCGACTCCCAGGCCTACCGTGACGGTCACGGTCACACCGGGCGCCGACCCCTCGGCCGACGGCCAGGAGCAGCCGCAGACGGACGACCAGGACCAGCCGCTGGCCGACGGGCTGTACGAGCCCCGGGCCGACGGCCAGTACCAGCCTCCGGGCGACGGACAGAACCAGTACGAGCAAGAGCAGTAGGAGCTGAAGCCCGATGCGCGTCAACCGAATCCTGCTCTCCTCCGCTCTGGTCGTCGTCGCCCTGGTGCTGCAGGTGAGCGTCCTGGCCCGCCTGCATCTGCCGGGCGCCGTCCCCGATCTGCTGCTGCTCACAGTGCTGGGCCTCGCCATGGTCTACGGCCATGTCGGCGGCGCCCTCGTCGGCTTCGGCGCCGGTCTGCTCGCCGACCTCGCCCCGCCCGCCGACCATGTCGCCGGCCGCAATGCGCTGGTGCTGTGCGTGATCGGCTACCTCGCCGGACTCATCAAGCCGGACAACGGCCGGCTCAAGTCGGCCACCGGGCCGATGGTCGTCGTGGTCGTCGCCGCGATCGGCACGACCCTGCTGTACGCCGGAGTCGGCGCCCTCGTCGGGGACACCGCCGCGCGTCATGTCGGGCTCGGCAGCCTGCTGTTCACGGCGGCCCTGTACGACCTGCTGCTCGCGCCGTTCGTCGTCCCCGGGATCATGGCGCTGGCCCGGCGCGCGGAGAACGACCCGCTCGCCGACACCAGCTCCCAGGCCAAGAAGGCCGACATCTCCTCGGGCTGGCTCTCCGGCGGCACCGGCCTGCGGATCGGCGGCCAGCGCGGCGGCCTGGGCAGTCTGAAAGTGAAGGCGCGCACGGCGCGCACGGCCCGCGCCGGGCGCATCAAGGGGGTCAAGCGGCTGTGAGGACAGGGGAGTTCACCCGCAGGGGTGAGTCCGGGAGGAACCCGGCCTTGCGGGCCGATCGTTCATCACTCGAACGCACACAGTCGTATCCGCACTGGTACTCGTACTGAGAGGGGGAGGCAGCGCAGTGACCAACATCCCCGAGACCGGCCGGACGCCACGTGTCCAGATCCGGCTCATCGTCATCCAGATCCTCGTCCTCTCCCTCCTCGGCACCCTCGGCGGGCGCCTGTGGTACCTCCAGATCCGCGAGGGCGACGCCTACGCCAAGGAGGCGTCCGGCAACCACGTCCAGCAGGTCGTCCAGCCCGCCGTGCGCGGCTCGATCCTGGACGCGCGCGGGGTGCCGCTCGCCGACAACGAGACCCGGCTGGTCGTCTCCGCCTCCCGCACGGACCTGCTGAAGATGCCGGAGGACGGCAAGGGGGTCCTGACCAAGCTCGCCGGCGTGCTGGGCATGAAGCCCCAGGAGGTCATGGAGAAGGTCCGGCTGTGCGACGCCAAAACGCCGCAGCCGTGCTGGAACGGCTCGCCGTACCAGCCGATCCCCATCACCGACGAGGCCACCGCCAAGCAGGCCCTCCAGATCCGCGAGCGCGCCGAGGACTTCCCCGGCATCACCGCCGAGCCGCAGGCCGTCCGCCGCTACCCGGCCCCCGGCAAGTCCAACACCGCCCAGGTCCTCGGCTACCTCTCGCCGGTCACCGACGAGGAGCTCCAGAAGGCCCAGGACACCGACTCGCCCTACCTGCGCTCCGACCAGGTCGGCCGCTCCGGCCTGGAGCGCCAGTACGACAAGGAGCTGCGCGGCAAGGCCGGCGTCACCCGCTACGAGGTCGACAACCTCGGCCGCGTCATCGGCCAGGCCAAGGCCGACGCCGCACAGCCCGGCTCCAATCTCGTCACCAGCATCGACGCCCGCGTGCAGCGCATCGCCGAGTACGAGCTGAACGACGCAATGAAGAAGGCCCGCCAGGAGTGGGACCGCAACACCAACGAGCCGTACAAGGCGGACTCGGGCGCGGTCGTGGTGATGGAGGCCAAGACCGGCCGCATCGTCGCCATGGCGTCCAACCCGACCTACGACCCCAACGCCTGGGTCGGCGGCATCTCCGCCAAGGACTACCGGACGCTGACGGGCAAGGCCTCCAACTACCCGCTGCTCAACCGGGCCATCCAGGGCCAGTCGGCGCCCGGCTCGATCTTCAAGGTCGTGCCCACGGCCGCCGCGATCAACGCCGGCTACTCCTTCGACGGCCCCTACGAATGCTCCAGCTCGTATTCGATCGGCGGCCAGGTCTTCAAGAACTTCGAGACCAAGGGGTACGGCCCGATCAGCCTCGGCCGCGCCCTGGAGGTCTCCTGCGACACCGTGTTCTACCGGCTCTCCCACGAGGAGTGGAAGCGGGACGGCGGTACCAAGCCGAAGAAGAACGCCAACGACTGGTTCTACAAGACGGCCCACCAGTTCGGCCTCGGTGCGGAGACCGGCATCGACCTGCCCAACGAGGTCACAGGGCGCATCCCCGACCGCCAGTGGAAGCAGGACTACTGGAAGGCCAACAAGGACGCCTGGTGCAAGTACGGCAAGAAGGACGGCTCGTACGCCGAGAAGATCGCCTACGAGAACTGCCTCGAAGGCAACCGGATGCGCGCCGGTGACTCCGTCAACTACTCCATCGGACAGGGCGACACCCTCGTCACCCCGATCCAGATGGCCACGATCTACGCGGCCATCTCCAACGGCGGCACCCTCTACGACCCGGCCGTCGGCAAGGCCGTGGTCAGCGCCGACGGCAAGTCCGTCGCGGAGATCCAGCCCAAGTCCCACGGCAAGCTGCCGATAAGCCAGAAGACGCTGGCCGAGATGGACGACGCCCTCGCCGGCGTCGCCACCCGCGGCACGGCGGCCTGGCGGTTCGCCGACGTCGGCTGGCCGCAGGACAAGATCCCGATGCACGCCAAGACCGGTACCGCGGAGGTCTACGGCAAGCAGACGACCTCCTGGTTCGCCACGTACACCAAGGACTACTCGGTCGTCATGACGATCTCCCAGGGTGGTACGGGCTCCGGTGCCTCGGGTCCGGCCGTGCGCAACATCTACGACGCGCTGTACGGCGTCTCCGACGACGGCACGATCAACAAGAAGAACGCGCTGCTGCCCACGCCGCAGAAGAGCCTGCCGAAGGTCCGTACGGACGGCACCATGGCCTCGCCCAAGGTCTCCAAGGACCCGGCGAAGGAGCAGCGGGTCACCCAGAAGGGTGAGGACTCGACCGACGAGCAGCAGCTCGCCGGGACGGCGGCGACGCCCACGGCCGAGAACCGGGACACCCGGCGCCGGCGACGCGGCGGCCGCAAGCGGGGAAGCCGGAGGATGCTGACATGACCGGCGCCAACAGTTTCCAGGTCTCCGGGTACGGGCCGGAACGGGCGGGCTGGACCCGCCTGTTCGCCCGCGACTCGATGGCCCGCCGGCTGGACTGGCCGATACTGCTGTCGGCGACGGCCCTGTCCATGATGGGCGCGCTCCTCGTGTACTCGGCGACCCGTAACCGCACCGAGCTCAACCAGGGCGACCAGTACTACTTCCTGATCCGGCACTTCCTGAACACCGGCATCGGGCTGGCGCTGATGATAGGGACGGTGTGGCTGGGCCACCGCGCGCTGCGCACGGCCGTGCCGATCCTGTACGGCCTGTCGGTCTTCCTGATCCTGCTGGTGCTCACACCGCTCGGCTCCACCATCAACGGCGCCCACTCCTGGATCAAGCTCCCCGGCGGCTTCTCCCTGCAGCCCTCGGAGTTCGTGAAGGTCACGATCATCCTGGGCATGGCGATGCTGCTGGCGGCGAGAGTGGACGCGGGCGACAAACCGTACCCGGACCACCGCACGGTGATGCAGGCGCTGGGCCTGGCCACGGTGCCGATGCTGATCGTGCTGCTCATGCCCGACCTCGGGTCGGTCATGGTCATGGTGGTGATCGTGCTGGGCGTGCTGCTCGCGTCCGGTGCCTCCAACCGCTGGGTCTTCGGACTGATCGGGACGGGGACCATCGGCGCTATCGCGGTCTGGCAGCTCGGCGTCCTGGACGACTACCAGATCGCCCGTTTCGCCGCCTTCGCCAATCCCGATCTCGACCCGGCGGGCGTCGGCTACAACACCAACCAGGCGCGCATCGCCATCGGTTCGGGCGGGCTCGCGGGATCGGGGCTGTTCCACGGCTCGCAGACCACCGGCCAGTTCGTGCCGGAGCAGCAGACCGACTTCGTCTTCACGGTGGCGGGGGAGGAGCTCGGCTTCCTCGGCGGCGGGCTGATCATCGTGCTCCTCGGTGTGATCCTGTGGCGGGCCTGCCGGATCGCCCGTGAGACGACCGAGCTGTACGGGACCATCGTCGCGGCCGGGATCGTGGCGTGGCTCGCTTTCCAGGCGTTCGAGAACATCGGGATGACGCTGGGGATCATGCCGGTGACGGGTCTGCCGTTGCCGTTCGTCTCCTATGGCGGATCGTCGATGTTCGCGGTGTGGGTGGCCGTGGGGCTGCTCCAGTCGATCCGGGTCCAACGTCCGATGTCGGCGTGACCTCGGTGATCGGCTGAGGCAGTGGGTGCCCGGCGGCGCGGCGTTTCCGCGCCGCCGCGTGCCGTGCACGGAATAGGCCATTCCCTCTGCCTTCACCGCCCGTTTGCCTGCGGTTCATGGCTGGTAAGCCCTGTCATCTCGTCGTGACTCCGATTAGATTCGGTTCATGGCGGACACGAAGCGCGAAATCGAGCGGAAGTATGAATCCGACGACAGCGGCCTGCCCGATCTGACCGGCGTCGCCGGGGTCGCTTCCGTCGTCGACAAGGGTGTCGCGCACTTGGACGCCACGTACTACGACACCGCGGACCAGCGCCTCGCCGCCTCGTCGATCACACTGCGCCGTAGAACAGGCGGCTCCGACGCCGGCTGGCATCTGAAGTTCCCCATCGCCCGGGGGGTGCGGGACGAGATCCAGGCCCCGCTGTCCGACGAACTGCCCGGCGCGCTCGCCGGGCTCGTCCGCTCCCGGGTCCGCGGCGCCGAACTGGTGCCGGTGGTCCGGCTGCGTTCCGACCGGGATGTGCGCCATCTCGTGGACGCCGACGGCGGGTTGCTGGCCGAGGTCAGTGTGGACGCCGTACACGCGCAACGGCTCGCCGGAGGGGACGGCAGCGCCCAATGGACCGAGATGGAGGTGGAGTTGGCCGACGACGGCGACCCCGCCTTCCTCGACAAGGTGGAGAAGCGGCTGCGCAAGGCAGGGGTACGGCCGTCGAAGTCGGCGTCCAAGCTCGCGCGGGCCCTGGCCGAGACCGCTCCGAAGAAGCTCGCCCCCGGGCCCGCCGAGGACGCGGACCTTGTGACGGCCGGTGACCATGTGCTCGCGTATGTCCGGGCCCAGCGGGACGCGATCGTCGAGCTCGACCCCGCCGTACGCCAGGACGCCGAGGACTCCGTCCACAGCATGCGCGTCGCGACCCGGCGGATGCGCAGCACCTTCAAGTCCTTCGGCAAGGTCCTCGACCGGTCGGTCACCGACCCGATCGGCGACGAGCTGAAGTGGCTCGCCGGTGAGCTGGGCGTGGACCGGGACCGCGAGGTGCTCAACGAACGCCTGAGCGCGGCACTCGAGGAGGTGCCCCCACCGCTGGTCTCGGGTCCGGTCGCCGAGCGGATCAGCCACTGGGCGGGCGACAGGCCCGGCGGGGCGAGCAGCCGGCTGATCGGGATCCTCGACTCCCACCGCTACCTGGCCCTGCTCGACGCCCTGGACGCACTGCTCGCCGATCCGCCGCTGCGCAAGGCGGCCGGACACAAGCCCGGCAAAGCCCTGCCCAAGGCCGTGAAGAAGGACTTCGGGAAGGTCTCCGCGCTGGTCGAGCAGGCCCTGGAGCTGGACCCCGGTCACGACCGGGACGTGGCCATCCACGAGGCCCGCAAGAAGACCAAGCGCACCCGCTACGCGGCGGAGGCGGCCACCCCGGCGCTCGGCAGGCCGGCGAAGGACCTGGTCAAGACGATGAAGGCGCTGCAGAACCTGCTCGGCGAGCACCAGGACAGCGTCATGGCCCGCCAGACCCTGCGCGAGCTGTCCGCGGTCGCGCACGCGGCCGGGGAGAGCGCCTTCACCTACGGACTGCTGTACGGGCGTGAGGAGCAGCGCGCGGCGGCCGCGGAGGCCGAGCTGCCCGGGTTCTGGGACGGGATCAAGAGCGGGACGGACGTCCTGTGAGCCTTCGGACGGACAAAGGGTGTCCGCGGTCGCGTTAGGCTAGATGGTCACCCCTGTCAGTTCCGTCCAGCTCACGAAGGTTCGCGAGATGCCTGCCGAAGCCGCTGCGGTCGCCGAGTCCGTGTTCCCGCAGCTCGAAGCGCTGCTCCCGCATGTGCAGAAGCCGATCCAATACGTCGGCGGAGAACTCAACTCCACGGTCAAGCCGTGGGAGTCCTCCGACGTCCGCTGGGCGCTCATGTATCCCGACGCCTACGAGGTCGGGCTGCCCAATCAGGGCGTCATGATCCTCTACGAGGTACTCAACGAGCAGGAGGGCGTCCTCGCCGAGCGCACGTACAGCGTGTGGCCGGACCTGGAGGCCCTGATGCGGGAGCACCGCGTCCCGCAGTTCACCGTGGACAGCCACCGGCCGGTTCGCGCCTTTGACGTGTTCGGGCTCAGCTTCTCCACCGAGCTGGGCTACACGAACATGCTCACTGCCCTGGACCTGGCCGGGATCCCGCTGGAGTCCAAGGACCGTACGATCGACGACCCGATCGTCCTCGCGGGCGGCCACGCGGCCTTCAACCCCGAGCCGATCGCCGACTTCATCGACGCCGCCGTCATCGGTGACGGCGAGCAGGCCGTGCTCGACATGACGCGGATCATCCGCGAGTGGAAGGCCGAGGGGCGGCCGGGCGGCCGCGAGGAGGTCCTGTTCCGCCTGGCGAAGACCGGCGCGGTCTACATCCCGGCGTTCTACGACGTCGAGTACCTCCCGGACGGCCGTATCGCCCGTGTCGTACCGAACAAGAGCGGTGTCCCGTGGCGCGTGTCGAAGCACACGGTCATGGACCTCGACGAGTGGCCCTACCCCAAGCAGCCGCTGGTCCCGCTGGCCGAGACGGTGCACGAGCGCATGTCGGTGGAGATCTTCCGCGGCTGCACGCGAGGCTGCCGCTTCTGCCAGGCCGGCATGATCACCCGCCCGGTGCGTGAGCGTTCCATCACCGGCATCGGCGAGATGGTCGAGAAGGGCCTGAAGGCGACGGGCTTCGAGGAGGTCGGCCTGCTGTCCCTGTCCTCGGCGGACCACAGCGAGATCGGCGACATCGCCAAGGGTCTGGCGGACCGCTACGAGGAAGACAAGATCGGCCTCTCCCTCCCCTCCACCCGCGTGGACGCCTTCAACGTCGACCTGGCGAACGAGCTGACCAGGAACGGCCGCCGCTCCGGCCTGACCTTCGCCCCCGAGGGCGGCAGCGAGCGGATGCGCAAGGTCATCAACAAGATGGTCTCCGAAGAGGACCTGATCCGGACCGTCGCGACGGCGTACGGGAACGGCTGGCGCCAGGTGAAGCTGTACTTCATGTGCGGCCTGCCGACGGAGACCGACGACGACGTGCTCCAGATCGCCGACATGGCGATGAACGTCATCGCCAAGGGTCGCGAGGTGTCGCGCTCGAACGACATCCGCTGCACGGTCTCCATCGGCGGCTTCGTCCCCAAGCCCCACACCCCCTTCCAGTGGGCGCCGCAGCTCTCCGCCGAGGAGACGGACGCGCGCCTGGAGAAGCTCCGCGACAAGATCCGCGGCGACAAGAAGTACGGCCGCTCGATCGGGTTCCGCTACCACGACGGCAAGCCCGGCATCGTCGAGGGCCTGCTGTCCCGCGGCGACCGTCGTATCGGCGCCGTCATCCGCGCGGTCTACGACGACGGCGGCCGCTTCGACGGCTGGCGCGAGCACTTCTCGTACGACCGCTGGATGAGCTGTGCGGACAAGGCGCTGGAGCCGTACGGCGTGGACGTCGACTGGTACACCACGCGCGAGCGCACCTACGAGGAAGTCCTCCCCTGGGACCACCTCGACTCCGGCCTCGACAAGGACTGGCTCTGGGAGGACTGGCAGGACGCCCTCGACGAGACCGAGGTCGAGGACTGCCGGTGGACGCCGTGCTTCGACTGTGGGGTGTGCCCGCAGATGGACACCCACATCCAGATCGGCCCGACCGGGAAGAAGCTGCTGCCTCTTACGGTCAAGAACGCTGCGCCGGCGCCGAGCGGTCACTCCCACTGAGGTGGGCGAGGCCCTCGCTCGGGTGATGGAGGCCTTGGCGGGGGCGAGCGAGGAAGAGGTGGCCGCTGCGCTGGCTGCTGTCGGGGCTTCTAGTCTTCGAGAGTCAGTGCCACGGCGAGGGCCTGTCACGCCTCTGCCAGGCCCCGCAGAGCCCGCGGGCATCCACTCAGAGGTCGAGTGGGTCCGAGTGCTCAGACCTCGGTGAGGTCCCGTACGGCGATGTTGAGCCCCCTCTCGATACAGAGGGGGCTCAATGCTGTCCTGCGCCGGTGAGCTGCCTGAACGGTCGGCTCAGCTTGCCTTTGGCAAGTTGATATCCAGGATGATGATTACTGGATAAAGTCGGATTGTTACTACTGGTTGCGGGGGCAACCAGGTTTGGTCGGCGGTGCCGACGTCCCTGGGGAGGGCAGGTAGCGCATGAGTCGTCGCTCTGCTGGTTTGGTCGGCGTCTGGGCTGAGATGCAGCGTCAGCAACAGCGCCAGATGGAAGCTGAGGCGAGACAGCGCAGGGAGGAAGCTCGGCAGGCGCGGGCTTATCAGCGGCTCGCTGCTCAGGGGCATCGAGAGTTTCGGCAGGCGGAGGCCAGGCGGCGTACGGAGGAGATCGAAGCCCAGGTCGTGTCCCTACAAGGACTGCTGGTCGCTGGTTGCCATGCCCCGGTCTTCAGAGCGTCGTCCCTGATGCGCCCGGAAGAGATTGCACCGTTCGATCCAGGGCCGCTTGCGTGGCCTGTGCGTATGCCGGATCAGAGCCAGTACCAGGCGCAGGGAGGCTGGACCGCAAGTCGGCGTGCACAAGCTCAAGCCGAGGCGCGGGCTCATTTCGAACGTGACTGGCACGCGGCGCAGGCTGCCGAAGCGCAGCGGCAGCAGCAGTTAGCGGCCGCACAGCAGGAGTATGCGCGAGGGGCGGAGGCTCAGCGGTCGGAGATACGTCGGCACAACGGCGGCATTGTCGAGGTGACCGCGGGGGTGAGGCGAGGCGAGCCGGACTCCGTGATCGAGTACTTCTCGGCCGCGCTGTACTCGTCGACTGCCTGGCCTGATGGGTTCCCGCGGCAGGTTGCGGCAGCCTTTGACCCAGCGGCCCGACAACTCGTCCTGGACTGGGAGATGCCCACGTACGACGTCGTGCCTGAGGCGAAGTCGGTGAGGTACGTCCCCTCTCAGGACCAGGACAAGGAGACCGCTCGTCCGGTGACCCAGCGTCGGGCGTTGTACCGAGAGGTGCTGGCGCAGAGCATGCTGCTGGTGTTGCACCAGCTATTCGCCGCGGATGAGTACGGCATCCTCGACTCGGTCGCCTTGAACGGCTTCGTGGACGCGCCGGACCCGGCGACGGGGAGGCAGTCGCACATTTTTCTGGCGACCGTTATGGCTGGACGGTCGGGCTTCACCGAGCTGCATCTGGAGCAGGTGGATCCCGTCAGTTGTCTGACCGACGCTTTGCGCGGACAGCTCGCCACTCGCCCCGATCAGCTCACCTCGGTGCGGCCGAGCCGTCAGCCTCGGGACGTCGGCAATCACGTCGTCACGCATGGCGGGGATGAGGAACCGGATCTGTACGACATGGATCCGATCGCCTTCGAGTCGCTGGTCGCGGAGCTGTTCCGTGCGATGGGGATGCAGGCGGTGACGACTGAGCGCTCGAACGACGGAGGCGTTGATGTCGACGCCCTGGACCCGACTCCCATCCGGGGCGGCAAGATCGTCGTACAGGTGAAGCGCTACCGGGCAACGGTGCCGCCTACTGCTGTGCGTGACTTGTACGGCACGGTCCAGGACCGTGGCGCCAACAAGGGCGTTCTGGTGACCACCTCGGCTTTCGGACCCGGTTCGCACACGTTCGCCCGCGGTAAGCCTCTGGAGCTCATCTCTGGTAGTGAGCTTGTCGATCTGCTGCACAGGCACGGGCTACGTGGCCGTCTGGGGGAGGGAGGGCGAGCGGCTCCTACGCAAACGGCGCCGTCCGGGTCAGCAACCCCGACTGACGACTACAACGTGTTGGGTATGACGTGGTCGGGGAATGTCGCTTTGGACGTGTGCGCGCTCGTATGTCGCGGTAGCCGGGTTCTGAGCGAAGAGCACTTCGTGTTCTTCAACAACCCCCAGACTCCGGATGGTTCGGTGCGAGCAGTGCCGGCGCGGGCGCCGGACAAGGCAGCTATTCGTGTTTCCTTTGACGCGCTCCCTCAGGAAGCTGATCGGTTCGTGGTCGTGGCTGCTGTTGACCCAGAGGTGAACCCGGACGCGGACCTGTCAGGCTTCACCGACGCTTGTATCAGGCTGCTGGATCCGGCAAGGGTGGAGCTCGGCCGACTTGACGTCTCCGATGGCCGCTCCGGGGAGACAGCTCTGGTGCTGGGCTCCTTCCGGCACCGGCCGAGCGGTGACTGGGACTTCGTCCTCGGTGGAAAGGGCTACTCGCGGGGTCTGGAACAGCTCCTCCAGGACTACGGCATCGAGGTGGAGTAGCACCACCCACGCTCTGTGTAGTTCAGGGCGTGCCCGCAGATGGACACCCACATCCAGATCGGCCCGACCGGGAAGAAGCTGCTGCCTCTGACGGTCAAGAACGCGGCGCCGGCGCCTAGCGGTCACTCCCACTGAGGTGAGCGAGGCTCTCGATCGGGTGATTGCGGCCCTGGCGGGGGCTCGCGAGGAAGAGGTGGCCGCTGCGCTGGCTGCTGTCGCGGCTTCTAGTCTTCGAGAGTCAGTGCCACGGCGAGGGCCTGTCACGCCTCTGCCAGGCCCCGCAGAGCCCGCGGGCATCCACTCAGAGGTCGAGTGGGTCCGAGTGCTCAGACCTCGGTGAGGTCCCGTATGGCGATGTTGAGCCCCCTCTCGATACAGAGGGGGCTCAATGCTGTCCTGCGCCGGTGAGCTGCCTGAACGGTCGGCTCAGCTTGCCTTTGGCAAGTTGATATCCAGGATGGTGATTGCTGGATGGAGTCGCGCGACGTCTATGGCGGCGTACATCGCGATCACTCCCCCAAATCAGATCCTGACCAACGACGCGCCACGGATCGCGTGGACACGCAAACGCCCAGGGGTCCTCAGGATCTCGCTTGGCCCGTCGGTCAGACCTCAGCGGGCGTCATCGCCGAGGCGCGTTCCAACCTGCGAATGAGCTGCCAGACGACGACGATCGATAGCGCAGCGGCACAGATGTACAGACCATCGCTGATCATCAGTTGCCGTAGGGAATGACGAGCCTGGCCCGCATTGACCGCCTTCTTCAGATCCGCGGATGCATCGCTGTACGCATTCGCCGCGACGAGGACGGACAGCCACCATGCCGTGAGCAGAGGATGTCCGCGACGACGCTGCGGTTCCGGGCGGCTGGCAGCCCACAGGTCGTTGATGAACATCTTGGGTACGAAGAGCTGCGCCAGCGGTATCACCCAGCCGAAGACCAGCCACATCCTGCGCCGACGCTGTCCCTGCCGCCAGAGCACATCCGCGACGTCACGCATGTTGGCGAGCCAGATGCTGAACTGAAGCAGGGCCACAAGGAGCAGTCCTGTCCGCCAGCCCATCAGGTTTCTGAAGTACGTGTCGACCTCGACCAACGGGTTGTCGACATACGGCCCTGGCGTCAGCGGCCCCGCTAGCAGTTGATACTTCTGCCATGCTGCCAGCCCGGCCGCGAGGGTCACCAGTGCGAACGTGGCGAGGACGCCGGAAGCAAGCCGGGCCTGCCCGCGCGGCAATGTAACTGCTTCAGCCACCTCACACCCCCTGGAAGGCCGCCTGTTCGGACTTCCCGCAGGTCGGCAGCGGATCTTAACTCCCAGGTGGGCGGATGCCACAGCCCCAACTCGTGAGCCCGGCGGCGGCTGTGCTGCTCCCTGTGCTGCATGCTTCAGAAGGTCTCGTCAAAGCCTGCCCGACGCCGGGAGCAGACCAGCGGGTTCAGAGGAGCCGACGAGTCGGAAGCGGATGCCGGGTGGCATCCCCCGAGAGTGGAGCCGCGCCGTAGCGGCTATGGCGTGCCGTCAGTGAGGATGCCCGTCATGACCACCGACAGCGACCTGATCCGCCAGCGCTCGACACACTCCATGCCGCTGGCGTTCGTTGCCGGAGGGGCTGTTGGCGTGCTGGGCGGGATGATCGGTCTGGGCGGCGCGGAATTTCGGCTCCCGCTGCTGATCAGCCTGTTCGGGTTCGCCGCGCTCTCAGCGGTCATCCTGAACAAGGCGATGAGCCTGGTCGTGGTCCTGGTCGCGCTGCCCGCCCGTCTGGCAGCAGTGCCGGCATCCGAGCTGGGCGCGCACTGGACCATCGCAGCCAACCTTTTGGCCGGCAGTCTGCTCGGTGCTTGGGCCGGGGCCACGTGGGCGGTGCGGATGCGCAGCTCAACGCTCTACAAGGTGCTCGCAGCCCTGATGGTTCTCATGGCCGCTGCCCTGCTGATCACACACAGCACCGCCCTGGGGACGCTCGACCTGCCGCTCTGGGCCCAGGTACCGAGCGGGATCGTCGCGGGGTTCGGTATCGGCGTGGTCGCCGCGATCATGGGTGTCGCCGGGGGCGAGTTGCTGATCCCGACGATCGTGCTGCTGTTCGGCGCGGACATCAAGCTGGCCGGAAGCCTGTCCTTGCTGGTGTCCCTGCCGACCATGCTGGTCGCGTTCGCCCGCTACAGCCGAGACGGAAGCTTCGCCGTGTTGGGCGCCAACCTCCGCTTCACCATGGTCATGGCCGCCGGCTCGATCGCAGGCGCACTGCTGGGCGGACTGCTGCTGGGCGTGTTCTCGGACGCGGTGCTGATTCCAGTACTGGCCGTGATTCTGCTCGTGTCCGCGATCAAGCTCGCTCGTCATGACTGACAGGCAGCGCAGGCGAGCGCCGGTGCAGGCCCGGAAAGGCAGACCTCTCATCGACTCGACGGCGCTGTTCTGTAGTTCCGAGCATGCCCGCAGATGGACACCCACATCCAGATCGGCCCGACCGGGAAGAAGCTGCTGCCTCTTACGGTCAAGAACGCTGGTCCGACGCCGGCTTCGAGTGGTCACTTGCACTGATGTGGGCGAGGCCCTCGCTCGGGTGATGGAGGCCTTGGCGGGGGCGAGTGAGGACGAGGCGTCTGCGGTGCTGGCTTCGGTCGGGGCTTCCCGGCCGGGCCCGCCGCATCGACCGGCATCGTCGTGGGAGATCTACTCGGAGGGCTGTGCGCCGGAGGCGCCTCCCGGTTGTCGGCTCCGACCGACAGCGCCCATGATGATCTTGATCGCGAGTCCGAGGATGACGAGATCAGCGATCATCTGCCCGGTGACCACGAGCCGAGCCGCCTCGCTCTTGGCCGTGACGTCACCGAACCCGACCGTCGCGAAGACGGTCACGGCGAAGTACAACCCGTCGGTGTGCGTCAGTGGCTCGCCGAAGTTGCTGGCCGACATTGCCGCCATGACGACATAGGTGCCGGCGAACAGCAGCAGGAAGAACGGAACACTGGTGGTCAGGGCTTCGACGGCCCGCAGTCCCGGGAACGGTGACCGGAAGATCGAGCGCACCTGAAACGCGACCAAGCCGGTGAACACCATCAGCCCGACCACCAGCATCGTGACGGCGAACCAGGCCGAGGAGTGGTCCAGGGGCAGCAGGAAGTACAAGGTCACCAGCGCGGTGGCGGATCCCACGATCCGCAGAACAACCCGCACGATCATGCGGCGCGGGGGTCTGGCCTCACGTCGGGTGTCCAGCCTGCGGCCGGCGCTGTCAGTCACGGGTCGCGGTGTGTGGGGGAGGGCTCACCGACAGCGGCGCGCAGCCAATCGTGAGCACTACCGGGGTCGAGGGTGGCGAGAAACGCTGTGAGCGGGCCATCCCAGCTCTCTTTCGCACGTTCGGCCGCTGCAGCGGCGACCATCTGCCGTGTGTCCGTGTCCTTGCAGCGAATCAGCGTGATGGCGGCATCGGGGCCGGCTTCCGCGAGGATCCTGTGGGCTTGCTGCGCGTTGGATCCGACGTGACCTTTGTGCACTCCAGCGGCGTGGGCCCCGACCCTTGCCCCTTTCAGCGTGGCGAACAGACCCATGAATCCGACCATCCACGCGAGGGAGATGCGGAACAGGGCGTTCACGAAACCGTTGGCCGTCAGCACGCGAGACTGAGTCACCCTCAGCGAGCCGTCGGCGTTTCCTCTGATCACCACAGCAGTCGTGCCGCCGGTGCGGGCCTTCCTGCGGAAGCCTCGCCCGAGCGACACCAGCATGCGTTCGGCGCGATGGCGGTTGTCGAAGCTGGCGATGACTACCGCTTCCTGCCCGGATTGCGCGACCGAGGTGGTCTCCGACGTCATGGGGAGTCCTTCGCAGCCGAGGGGCCGACATCAGGACCTGGCTGAGGGCACAACCGCGCCTGCTCGATGGGCTTGCTGTGTCATTTTAGCTGTTCAGAAGCCCGTCGCTCTATCGATCATGCACGGGTTCGAGCGTGGCGGCTCGGCCGGGTGCTTCTCGCGTTGATCGACGCCGTGCTCATCTTCACCCGACTGGGTGACCTCGGTGTGCCCGGGGCTGCCGGGCTGGGCGCCCTGGCCGACAGCGGCACATCCACGGCGCTGCGGGCGCTCGGCTTCCACACCCGAAGGCTCAGGTCAGCAGGCCCGGGTGTCCGAGTGCCGCCGTCGCTGCCAGAGCCGTCGTCAGCTACGTCACCCTTGTGCCGCGTCCTGCTGGTACGGCTGGCCGGGTTGGCTGACGCTGGACGGAAATGGCCGACGAGGTGGGAGAAGCCATGGAGCGCCAGACCAACCGATGTGCTGTTGTCGGGGTGGCCGTCATGCTTGGCTGGGCCGGTCTGACCGGCTGCTCGTCCGACGACGAGTCGCCGAGCTCTCCCGCTTCCTCGGCGGCTTCTGTTGTGAAGTCCGGGGCGTCCGAGCTTGCTTCTGCGGCCAGCAGCGCGGCAGCGTCCGCGGTGGCTACTGCGGCCGCTTCCGCGGAGGCGGCTGCCTCGTCTGCGCTGAATGAGGTGAAGGGCGGCCTGGACGCCAAGTCGGACGTCACCCTGGGCAGCGTCGCGACGGACTCCGACGGCAAGGCAGAGGTCCCGGTGACCATCGCCAACCACGACTCGAAGTCGAGGAGCTACATCATCGTGGTCAATTTCAAGGACCAGTCGGGCAACTTGGCCGACGTGGTCGTCCTCGACGTCTCCCAGGTCGCCGCAGGCAAGACCGCCAAAGCCACAGCTCGGAGCAACCGCGACCTGACCGGCACGGTGACCGCCGAGGTCCGCGACGCATTGCGGTACTGAACAGGTCCATGGAGGCTGAAGCAGCTTGATGCGGCGAACGTAGCGCCACTTCCGAAGCGCCGGTCGTTGTTGGCTATAGCCCGCAGGTGGACACCCACATCCAGATCGCCCCGACCGGGAAGAAGCCGCTGCCCCTGACGGTCAGAACGCCGGCCCGGCGCCTGCCGCGAGCGGCCACTCCCACTGAGGTGGGCCAACTCGGAGGTGGAGGCGGCTGTCGCCCGAGTGGCTGCTCTCGGTTCGCGAGGAGTGCTCCTGGCTTCCTAGCGTGGCGATAGCCGCTACGGAGGAGCCGACATGCCAGCGAGTGAGCCGCCGGGGAACGGGCCTCGGTGGGGGAGACCAGGCGATGGCTCGCCCTCTTCCGGGCAGTGGGCGTCTCCTGCTGGGCCGCCGCAGAAGGGACCGCGGGGCCGTGCCTGCCTCTGGGGGTGCGCCGGCGCCCTGGCCGTGGTCATCGGCATCGTCGTGATCGCGCTGGTGATCACGCTGGGGAATGACGACGAGGGCACCACGCCCGCGCCCAGTCAGGCCACCACCGGGGAAACGCCGCAGGAAGCGCAGGGCGAACGAGCGGACCTCATCAGTTTCCAGCTCGACGACCGCTCAACGGCCGGTCTCACCAATATCTGGGTCGTTTGGACGATCAAGAACAGCAGCAGTGAGAAGTCCGACTACTCGTGGGACTGGGAGGCGGTCGACGCCGGCGGCACACGACTGGCGAACGGTTCTCAACTGGAGACCGACGTGCAACCCGGCCAGACCGCCCGCGGTGAGTACCCCACGACGCTCAAGAGCGTGAAGGGCATCAAGCTCAACATCACCAGCTTCGACCGCACTGCCGGCTCCTGAGCATCAGTCCCGCAGGTCCGGTCACATCCTGATCGGCCCGACCGGCAAGAAGTCGCTGTGCGCCGAGCGGCTGAACTCTGTCGTGGGTCAAGGATCCGGGCCTGGATGGGGGCAATGCTTCGGCCATGACGTCCAGGACTGGCACGGCTGAGGGTTCGGCAAAGGCGGGGCTCGTCCTGTGGACACTGGCGGCCGGTCAGTTCCTGATGGCGCTCGACAGCTCCGTCATGAACGTCTCCATCTCAGCGGTGGCCGACGACGTGGGCACCACGGTGACCGGGATTCAGGGCGCCATCACCGCCTACACGCTCGTGATGGCGATGTTCATGATCCCGGGCGGCAAGGTCGGAACACTGATCGGCCGCAGACGCGCCTTCATGATCGGCTGCTGCATCTACGGATGCGGTTCCCTCGTCACGGCGCTCGCGCCGAACCTGCCGGTGCTGCTGCTCGGCTGGTCCTTCCTGGAGGGCATCGGGGCCGCACTCATCCTGCCATCGATCGTGGCGCTGGTGGCCGGCAATTTCCCGGTCGAGCGACGACCCGCCGCTTACGGACTCGTCGCGGCCGCGGGCGCCGTGGCGATCGCGCTCGGGCCCCTCATCGGAGGCCTGGCCACGACATATCTGTCGTGGCGCTGGGTGTTCGCCGGTGAGGTCCTGGTGGTGTCCGGCATTCTGGTGTTCGCCCGAAACATCTCCGACGCCGTGAGCCGCGAGCGCCCGCGAATCGACCTCGTCGGCGCCGCCCTGTGCGCCCTCGGGCTCGGGGTCTTCGTCTACGGCGTCCTCCGCTCGGACGAGTGGGGCTGGTTCCGGCCGAAGCCCGACGCGCCTGTGTGGCTCGGGATCTCGCCGGTCGTGTGGCTGATGCTGGCGGGCGTGCTGTTGATCCGGCTCTTCCTGTCCTGGGAGGCCCGCCTCGTGGAGCGGCACAGGGATCCGCTCATCGACCCGGCGCTGCTGCACATCAGGCAGTTCACCGGCGGCCTGACCATGTTCTTCTTCCAGTACCTCGTCCTGATGGGCGTGTTCTTCGTCGTACCCCTCTATCTGTCGATCGCGCTCGGCCTGTCCGCGCTGGAGACCGGTGCCCGCCTCCTGCCGCTCTCCCTGACCCTGCTGGCGGCCGCGACCCTGATCCCCCGCTTCCTCCCGGACGTCTCGCCGAGGCGGGTGGTCAGGCTCGGGATCCTCGCGCTGCTCGCCGGCGCGGTGGTCCTGCTTGCCGCGCTGGACGCGGACGCCGGGGCGGAGATCGTGACCATCCCGTTCCTGCTGATCGGGCTGGGCACCGGGGCGCTGGCGTCCCAACTGGGCTCGGTCACCGTCTCGGCGGTGCCGGACGAGCAGAGCGCGGAGGTCGGCGGCATCCAGAACGCCGTAACCAACCTCGGTTCCTCGATCGGTACGGCACTCGCCGGATCGATCCTGATCGCCGCGCTCGCCTCCTCGTTCCTGACCAGCTTCGAACAGAATCCGGCGATCCCGGCCGAGGTCAAGGATCAGGCGGCCGTCGAGATCCAGGACGGTGTGACCTTCCTGTCGGACGATCAGTTGAAGTCCGCTCTCGACGAGGCGGGTGTCGACGACGATGTGGCTCAGGCCGCGCTGGACGCCAACGCCGACGCCCGGCTGGACGGCCTGCGTGCCGCGCTCGCGATCCTCGGGTTCGCCTGCGCCCTGGCGATGTTCTTCACGTCGAGGATCCCGACGACCCAGCCCCGCTCCACGTAGGCACGGCACCTCCGGCTCGACGCGCGCCGCCGCAGGACGCCGCCTACGCTTGAGGGGCAATCGCCGGACACCCAGGGGCGATTCCCGCGTCGAGCGGGTGGGCGCGGTTGAAACTTCCTACAGCACCGGAGGGCGGTTCCTGTCATGGCCACTGCATCCGAGACTCCCGTACTCGACACGATCGCCGCGATGACGATCGACTCCCTCGAGCACTGCAACATGGACGAGCGCACGCTCATCCTCTCCCGGCTCGCCGCACTCGTGGCCATGGACGCACCGGCGATCTCCTACCTGGCCCACATCAACCCGGCGATCAAGGCCGAGTTCACCGTCGAGCACCTGCAGGACCTGCTGGTCGCGATCGCCCCCGTGGTGGGGACGGCGCGCGTGATGTCGGCCGCGGGCCATATCGCCGAAGCGTTCGGCGTCACGCTGGCGATGGCCGAGAGCGAGGCCGAGGCCATCGCTCAGGCGGAGGCCCAGAGCCGCACCGGGTCCTGAACTCACGGCCGTAGATCGGCGGGGGCGGTGGTCTTGTCGGCCACGACGTTTCCGCGCATGAGCCACGTCGGGCCTTCGGCGTAGGCGCCTGCCTCGGCGAAGAACGCGGCGAAGTAGGGGCCGTTCGCGTGCGCGTCGAACGCCTCGACGTCCTCGTAGACCTCGTTCAGGTAGAAGACGTCCGCGTTCTCCTCATCCGCGATGACCTCGAACCGGTGCGAGCCGGGCTCGTTCGCCAGGGAGTCGCGAGCGGTCCGCCGGGCTGCCCGGACGAAGTCGTCGCGGTGCTCCGGCTGGACGGTGAAGGACACAAGGAACTGGTACATGGGGCAGCCTCCACGGGCTCCAGTGTGCAGTTCAGTGACTGAACTGCCATCGAGGACGAACGTAGCACGCTTGGTTCAGTGAGTGAACTGGTGCGGGTAGAATCGGCGCATGACGCTCCCCAGCACCTACGCGGACGGCAACTGCTCGCTGGCGCGCACCCTGGAAGTCGTGGGGGAGCGGTGGACGCTCCTCATCGTCCGCGACGCGTTCTTCGGTGTGCGTCGGTTCGGGGACTTCGCCACCCAGCTCAAGATCCCGCGCGCCGTACTGGCCAACCGGCTGAAGTCCCTCGTACAGGAAGGCGTGCTCACCCGTGACGAGGACGCGGGTGCCGGTGTCGAGTACCGGCTGACCGACAAGGGCGTCGAACTGTGGCCCGTCGTACGCGCCCTGATGAACTGGGGAGACGCGTTCTACTCTCCCGCGGGAGTGAAGCGCGTCCTCCGTCACGACCGGGACGGAGGGCTGCTCGACCCCGAGGGACGCTGCGAGGACTGCGGCTCGGCCGTTCCGGTCCCGGAGGTCCGGTTCGAACCCGGACCCGGATTCGAACCGGCCGACTCCGACACCGATCCCGTGTCCAGGGCGATCAACACCCCACGCCGACTCCTCGAACCGGTCACCCCGTCACCCGCCCCGAGCTGATCACCGGATGACGCTCAGCCGCCCCGAGCTGATCACCGGATGACGCTCATTCGCCCCGAGCCGATCACTGGTTGACGCTCAGTCGCCGAACTCCGTCACGGCCCTGCCGAGATCGCGCTCGACGTCACCCGGCGTCTGGAGGCCCCTGCCCGACAGGTGGTCGAGGCGTTCACGGGTCTCGGGCAGACCGACCAGGCCGACGAACGTGGCCGCGTCGGAGCGTACGTTCGCCGGGGCCGGCAGCGTGAGGTCGTTGATGGCGCGCTTGGCGGTCCTGACCCCGGTGGGCGGGAAGCCGGCGATGCGCTTGGCCAGGCGCTCGACGAAGCCGTCCAGTTCGGCGTCGGGCAGGGCACGATTGATCCAGCCGTAGCGCTCGGCGAGGCCGGCGTCGAAGTCGTCGGCGCCGGCGATGGCTTCGATGGCGCGGGTCCGGCCCAGCCGGCGGGCCAGATGCTGTACTCCGCCGGCGCCGGGCATGGCTCCGGTGCCGGACTCGAACTGCCCGAAGATCGCGTTCTCACGGGCCGCGAAGATCATGTCGCACGCCAGCGCGAGTTCGTTGCCGCCGCCGCGGGCCCGGCCGCGCACCTTGGCGATGGTGATCACCGGGACGTGCGCCAGCCTGTACAGGAACATGCCGAGCGAGGCGTCTCCGGGGCCGCCGGCCTTCGCCGCCTCCGCCGTGTACTGCGGGATCGCCGTGAGATCCACATGCGCCGAGAAGTACTCGGCCGAGGCGCTCTCGATGACGACGACCCGCACGTCACCGGGGTCGCCGTACAGCGTGTCGACGAGCGAGACCAGGTCGCGCACGAGATCGACGCCGATGAGATTGAGCGGACCGGCGGAGAGGTTGGCGAACAGGACACCGTCTTCCTGCCGGGTGTGGATCGACGCGTAGGCGAAGCTCATGATCACTCCTTGACGACGAGCACCATGGAGTTCGGGGCGATCCGCTCACTTCACTGTACGAGGGTCCGCCTGGGGTTACGCGGTGAGCGGGCGGGGCGTACCGAGCCGCTACTCCCCGCCCGACCGGCGCGCCCTCGGCGACCCATCCCCGGCGGACCATCCGCGGCGCCCCCCTCGGCGAACCACCCTCGGAGGGTGAAGCGCCGGAGCTCCTTCCGCGGTCGGCTGTTGGGACGGCGCGAGACCGCGCGGCGGGCCGGACGGAGCAGGATCGAGGCGATGAAAGGGGCGAGCCGGCGATGGGTGACGACAGGGCCGCGCGCATAGCGGACTTCATCGGGCCCCTGCGGGTCGAGCCCGGCACGAAGGTGCATCTGGCGGAGGACTTCGATCCGGGCTACAAGGCGGGCGTCCGCAAGAAGAAGGAAGGCGTGCGGCTGCTGCAGGACGGCATCGAGCTGCTCGCGGACTACCAGCGGCGGCTGGCCGCCCAGGACACCTACGGCGTGCTGGTGTGCCTCCAGGCGCTGGACGCCGGGGGCAAGGACGGCACGATCCGGCATGTGATGAGCGGGGTCAATCCGCAGGGCGTGAGCGTGTCGTCGTTCAAGGTGCCCTCGGACGAGGAACTCGACCACGACTATCTGTGGCGCTACGCCTCCCGCCTGCCCGGACGCGGGGAGATCGGGATCTTCAACCGGTCGCACTACGAGGAGGTCCTGGTGGTCCGGGTGCACCCGGAGAACCTCGCCCGGCAGAAGCTGCCGGAGGCGGTGCGCGGCCCCGACGTGTGGGGGCGGCGCTACCGGGAGATCAACGACTGGGAGCGCTATCTCACCGACAACGGCTTCAAGGTCGTCAAGCTGTTCCTGAACCTGTCGAAGGAGGAGCAGCGCATCCGCTTCCTCAAGCGCATCGACGTTCCCGAGCGGAACTGGAAGTTCTCCGCGGCGGACGTCCGTGAACGGGCCAGGTGGGACGACTATCAGCGGGCGTTCTCGCAGATGCTGTCCGCCACCAGCACCCCATGGGCGCCCTGGTACGTCATCCCGGCCGACCACAAGTGGTTCGCGCGGCTGTGTGCCGCGGCCGTGCTGGCGCACACCCTGATGGACATCGATCCGCAGTACCCGCACGTCAGCAACCGGACCCGTCGCGACCTGGCCAAGGTCAGACGGGAGCTGGAGAGCCAGGCCCCGCAGGGCGCATCGCCCGACCCGTACGCGGACTCGGCCGCCGAAGGCAAGAAGGCCAAGAAGGGCAAGAAGAAGCACGGGCGCTCCTGACGGGAGGGCCGGGCCGTGGAACGACGAGGCGCGCGGGCGGGCCCAGAAGCACATCGAGAGTCAGGACTGGCCATCACGATCGGCCTGCTGTCCCGGGGCGGCCGAACGGGGTAGCCCCGGGTGCGCTCGGGTGGGCCGCGTCCGAGCCTGGTGGCATGAGCATCCGCCCATGGGTCGTCGTCGAGGCACCGGACAGTCGTGGTCTTCGCCGGGTGACCGTGGGCGGTGCGACGGTGGGCAGCGCCTGGTCGGTGGGGGAGCTGCGCAGGATTCTCCGCCATCTCGGCTTTCCGGACGATACGGACCTGGAGGACACGACCTCCATTTACTGGCGCGGCGGTGACAGCGGCACGTGGCCGGACCACCCCTGGCGAAGACACACGACGCTCGTGCTGATGATGGCCGGACTGCTGGCGTCCATGGTGCTCAGCGCGGCCGTCGGATGGCCGGACGCCGGCGGGGCGCTCACCTTCGCGCAACGGATGACCGGCGTGCTCTTCGTACTGACGGGCCTCGTGCAGGGCCTGGCCGCGGTGACCGTGCTCGACTACTGGGGGAGACGTCAGTTCAGGTTCTCCGGGGCTGTCGTGCTGCTCGGGGTGCTCATCGCGCTGGCCACGTCCAGCCTCCTGCTCTTCATGTGGCTCGAAGAGATGGAGTACACGCCCTATCTGCTGATGTTCCTGCCCCTTTGGTCCTGGTCGGTGTGGGCGCTCGTCGTTCTCGTGCGGGCGAAATGCTGGAAAGGCGTCCCGTGGCCCAAGAGATTCGCGGCCGGCGTGGTGGCCACCGCGCTCCTGACCGGTGTCAGCCTGGCCTACTCGACCATGTACCAACCGACGGCGGCCCCCATGCACCTCACCTTGAAGGCGGAGTTCGGGGCGGCGCGGGCGGATCGGAAGCTGCCGTTCGTCCATGTGCCACTGACGTTCTCCATGAAGAACACCGGCGGAATTCCCGTCTATGTCATCAATGACATCTACACGGTCCGGGGCAGGGCCGCCGCATACTCCAAAGTACCCAGGGACGCGGAATTGGTGGAGGAGTGGCGAGAGACCGCCGGGGAGTTGGGAAACACGCTGGGGGAGGCCGAGCTCTACATCGGTGATCTCAGGAAGACCACGATCAGCAGCAGTCACGTCTACGGCGCCGGCAAGTGGCTTGAAGTCGGGCAGGAGTTCTCGACCCGGCGCGTCTTCCAACTTCCCAGAGAAGCGGAATACGACACGGTCAGCGTCAATGTGCAGATCTCTTACATGAGGAAGGACCGGGGAAAGCTCGATGTGGACGAGTTCAGTGAGGCGCACTACACGTGGCACGAAAGCGACAAGCGCTATTACTGTTCGTGGGTGCTGTGCGGACAGCAGATCATCTACAGCGGGCGCGTCCGGCACAACAACAACCTCATCAACGTGACACGCAAACCACGGTTCGTGACGACGAGCTGGTCGCCGGGTGTCCGGCCCGTTTCCTCCATCTCCTCGCTTCGTTTCTGGGAGGCAAAGGGCTCCCTGCGGGAAGAACGAACGGAGTTGGACAGGTACGGGGCCGCGAGCATTCGGGCCGACGCGGAGGTGCCCGTGGCGGAACTGCTGAAGTCCGCCGGTGTGTGACGAGGGGCCTATCCCTCGTCGCTCGGCAGCCAGCTCCCCGTCGTGATGCCTTTCTCCTGCAGGTACACGGCCGTCTGTCGGCAGTGGGCGGCCGGCTTTCCGCCGAGCTTCCCGATCAGGTCATTGCCCTCCACGATCTCGGCGAGCCCGGTGATGAGCGGCGCGACCTCGAAGGGGGCGTGGGTGTGCTCGTCGTTCTCCAACTGGGCGCGGACGTCGAGCATGTTGTTTCCCTCGTCGCTGGCCTTCCAGAAGTCCTTGACCCCGGTGCTGTCCCAAGCCGAGGGCGTCACGTCTTCCAGACCCTTCGAGAGTTCCCGCTGCGAAACGGCCTCGAACACGGCGTTGGTGCACACTTCGGCGGCCTCCCCGAGCGGAGAGTCCGGCGGTTCCTGAGCCGAGGCGGCCTCCTCCTGCTCGTCCTTCATCCGGGAGGACCGGTCGTTCATCTCCCGCTGAGCTTCGGCCCGTTCCTCCGGCGAGGCCTCGGGGTCGGTCGCCCGTTTCATCAGCCGACTGACCTCCGCAGTGATCTCCGCGAGCCTCTGCCGCTGCTTCTCGGGTATCTGCCGGTCACTGACAAGGCCCATTGAGGAACTTATCGTCAGGCCCGTCTCGTCACTCCCCTTGTCCTGTTCCTCCGCTTCGGTCGTGTCTGTGATCGCCGCAATCGTCGGCCCGCGCACGCCCTGGGGCGTCTGGGGATCGGCGACCAGGCCGAACTCGGCAGTCATCCGCTTCATCACGACGAAGAGCCGCGAACGGTCCTCGGCAGGCACGTCGGGGGCCTGCCCGGCCTCCAGGGTGGCGGTCACCTGCTGCACGAGCGTGGTCAGTTGTTCCCGTACCTCGGCCGGCGTGCCGTCGTCGCTGATGACCTCCAGCGCCGAGGCCAGTTCTTTCGCGCTGTCGGTGACCGCTCCCCGGTCCTGCGGTGTGGTGTCCGGGGCTTCGGCCGCCCGGAGCGTCGCGGTCACTGTGTCGACGGACGCCGTCAGCTCCTTGGGTACGTCCTCGCGCTTCGCGCTGAGCGTCGTCGTCACGTCTTCAACCGCTTGCGTCTGCTCCGACGGCGGGTCCTTCGTCTTCTCTTCCTCTCCCTCTCCCGGTTCTTGCTCCTGTTCCTTGTCCTCTTCCTGTTCCTCGTCACCGGGCGGTGGGTCATCGGGGGGCGGCGGCTTGGGCGGTGGAGGCTTGGGCGGTGGAGGCTTGGGCTCGGGCGGCGGCGGAGGAGGAGCCGGCGGAGACGTTGTCGTCGGCGTCGGGGTGGGCGGAGACGGAGGCGGGGGTGGAGGCGGTGGTGGCGGTGGTGGCGCCTGTACGGGGGCCTCGGGGCTGCCCGCGTCGGGCGCCTGCTGGGCCGCCACCGCGCTCGTCACACCGGCCGGCAGTGCGAGTGCCGCAGCCAGGAGAGACGCGTTGACCCTGCGGAGGAAGTATCGCCGAGTGGTTCTGGCCATGATGGTTCCCGATGCGCTCTGCGCGGTTCCGCATCAACTGTTGGCCGACCCGGGCCTATAAGTCCACTCTTCACCCGCTCCGCGCATCCCGCAATGCGAACCCCTCGCCCCCCGCCCGGGGTTGTCCTGGAAGATCCCTGGCGATCACCGGGCATCGGGATCCGGACAGGTGACTTGGGCGTCTACACCGATATGGACCTTGAGAAGCCACCGGCTCGGCAACAGCAGCACCCGGCGCCCGAGGGGTGTCTTGTCGTCGCGATCCGGATACCCGTGCGGATCGTCGTGCTCGTACTGGTCGTGCCGGTGCGCATGGCGTGGGACGCACTCGTGGTCGCCGGGCGCTTCCTGAACGACACGGTCCTGCGGCCGGTGGGCCGGGCGCTGCTGTGGCTCGGCCGGGCGGTGTTCGTGTGGCCGTTCGTGGCGCTGTGGCGGTACGTCGTGGTGCCGGTCGCCAAGGGCCTCGCCCGGCTGGGGAACGTGCTCTTCGTCATACCCCTGGTGTGGCTGTACCGGTACGTGCTGACTCCCGTCGGGCACGCGTGCGCGTGGGTGGCCCGGGGGATCGGGGCGGGGCTGGCGTGGCTGTACGCGCGCGTGCTCACGCCCATCGGACACGCCGTGATGTGGGTCCTCAAGGGGCTCGGCGCGGTGCTCGCCGCCATCGGGCTCGGCGTGTTCGGCGCGGTGGCCTGGCTGGCCCGGTACCTCCTCGTCGTACCCGCCCTGTGGCTGTACGAGTGGATCCTGACGCCGGTCGGCCATGCCGTCGCCTGGTGCGCGAAGGGCGTCGTATGGCTTGTGACCACCGTCGTCACCGGTATCGGCATCGCGCTGTACTGGGTCGCGCGCGTGCTGTTCGTGCTGCCCGCGCTGGCCCTGTACCGATGGGTCCTCGCCCCCGTCGGCCGGGTGCTCGCCGTCGTCGGCAAGGAGATCTGGGACGCCCTCGGGCACGCCTGGCGGATCGCCGGACGGATCTCGCTCGCCGTCGGACGGTTCCTGGCGGACCTCTTCCGATGGATCTTCGTCGAGCCGGTGCGCTGGGTGTACCGGACGGTGCTCACGCCCGTCGGGCACGTCGTGCGGGACGCGGTGCTACGCCCCGCCGCCGAGGCCGCGCGCAGTGTGGGCCGGGCCACCCGGCAGGCCATCGCCTCCGCCCGGGAGTCGGTGCGGCAGGCACGCGCCGACTTCCGGCGGATGCTGTTCGGGGAGTCCCGGGAGCGTGAAGCCGTGCCCGGGCGGGAACCCCGGGGCCGCGAGACACGTACTCTTGGTAGTAGTACGACCGCTCTCACGAAGGACTGAACGACACTGGGCAAGCGACAGCCCGAAGGCCCGCCGCCCGCACCCGCGGTGCAGCGCATCCGACTGCGCTACACCAAGCGCGGCCGCCTCCGGTTCACCAGCCACCGTGACTTCCAGCGCGCCTTCGAGCGTGCGCTGCGCCGCGCCGAGGTGCCGATGGCGTACTCGGCGGGGTTCACGCCGCATCCGAAGGTGTCGTACGCCAATGCCGCACCCACCGGCACGGGCAGTGAGGCGGAGTACCTGGAGATCGCGCTCACCGAGGCGCGGGATCCGGAGAAGCTGCGTGTCCTCCTCGACGAGTCGCTGCCCCCCGGGCTCGACATCATCGATGCCGTCGAGGCGCGGACATCCGGGCTCGCCGACCGGCTGACGGCTTCCGTGTGGGAGCTGCGGCTGGACGGGGTGGAACCGGAGCAGGCCGAGAGGGCGGTCGCCGCCTTCAACGCCGCCGAGGCCGTCGAGGTCCAGCGGATGACCAAGAACGGCATCCGGACCTTCGACGCCCGCCCGGCGGTCGCACAACTTGAAACGCATAATGAAACGGCTGATAGGCCGACCGACCAGCCCTGTGCGATACTGCGGCTGGTTGTTCGGCACGTGACGCCTGCCGTACGACCCGACGACGTCCTGTCCGGTCTCCGCGCCGTGGCCGACCTGGCGCCGCCGGTCCCCGCAGCGGTGACCAGGCTGGCGCAGGGGCTGTTCGATGAAGAGACCGGCACGGTGACCGACCCGCTCGCGCCCGACCGCGAGGCAGCGACGGCCCCAACCGAGGCCGAGCCCGCTGCCGCCGCGACGGCGCCGGCGTAAGGAAGGTTCCGCGTAGGGACGTACGTCGAAGCGCAGCCCTCGTACTCGGGAGCCACCTGGGTCGGGCAGCGCACCGACCAGAAGACTTTCGCCAGGCCGTGCGCATGAGGCGTACGGAACCGGCGAGACAGGACACAGAGAGCTCCCGTGCGGCGCCCGCGCCCCGGACGGCGGCAGTCGCGCACCGCGCGAGCCGCGGACGTCACCGGCATGCTGCCGGACCAGGCGCGGCGCCCGGGAGCCTGACGGGAGAAACGCCCGCATGCTCGAACCGACCGAACCCACCGAGGGTTCCGAACTGAACACTCCTAGCGACACCCTGCCGCCGCGCCGTCGGCGTCGTGCCGCGTCCCGCCCGGCGGGACCGCCCGTGGCCGCCGCCGAAGGGCAGCCCACGGAGGTTGTCGAGCCGGCCATACCGGTCGCGGAGGTCGCGGATGTCGCGGCCGTGACCGAAGAGGCCGAAAAGGCCGAGGAGAACGTCGAGGCCCTCGAGGCCGAGGTGACTCCTGAGGCCGCCGAGGACGAAGAGACCGAGGAGCAGGCGGAGGCCGTGGCGGCCGCCGAGGAGGCCGCACCCACCGGTCGTCCGCGTCGCCGTGCGGTGCGCCGCGCGTCCGCGCCCGCCGGGTCGCCCGAGGCCGCCGAGGCTGCCGAGACCGTCGTTCCCGTGACGGCCGCCGCGCCGGTCGCCGAGGAAGAGACCCCGGTCGCCGCCGCGGAGAGCACCGAGGTACCCGCCGAGCCGGCCGCGCCCCGTACGCGCCGCCGTGCCGTGCGCCGGGCGTCGGCACCCGCCGGTGCCCCCGCGCCCGTCGAGGCGGCCGAGCCCGCTGAGGCCGCTGCCGCAGTCGAGACCGCCGAGCCCGCGGAGGTGGCCGAGGAGGCCGCCCCGCGTCGTGCGCGTCGTCGTGCCACGCGTCGGGTGTCCGCGCCCGCCGGGGCTCCGGACGCCGCGGAGGCCGCCGCCGAGACGGAGGCACCCGAGGCGCCCGCCGCAGTCGAGACCGCCGAGCCCGCGGAGGTGGCCGAGGAGGCCGCTCCGCGTCGTACCCGTCGTCGTGCAACGCGGCGCGCGGCCGAGGCCGTTGCCACAGAGGCTCCCGCCGAATCGCCGGAGTCGCCCGAGTCCACCGAGACGCCTGTGACGGCGGAGACCGCCGTGGCCACCGGTGTCGGCAATGAGACCGCGGCCGCCGAGGCTCCCGCCGCCGAGACCGGCGAGGAAGCCGGGCCCCGGCGCCGTCGCCGGGTCGTCCGTCGGGCCGCCGGCGGGTTCGCCGAGCCCGGTCGGACCGCCGCCTCCGACGACGCCGAGGACGCACCGCGCCCGGCGCGGCCCGCCGTGGCCGTGTTCCAGGCGCCCGTGTTCACCGAGCCCCAGTTCCAGACGCCCGAGCGCGCCGCCGCCCAGGCCGCCGCCGCGGAGGCGGAGACCGAGGACGTCGAGGAGTTCCCGGAGGAGCAGGCCGGCGCGTCCAGGCGCCGTCGTCGCCGCCGCAGCGGCGGATACGCCGAGGAGACCGAGACGCAGGTCGTCGAGACCGCCGCCGAGGACGAGACCGAGGACGCCGAGGACGGCGCCGAGGACATCGCCGACGGCGAGGAGACCGAGGACACCGGGTCCCGTCGTCGCCGCCGGCGTGGTGGCCGGCGCCGTCGTCGCGGCGAGTCCGCGGAGTCGGACGCCGAGGACACCGACGAGACCGCCGCCGCGCAGGCCGAGCAGGACGCCGAGGACACCGCCGAGCAGGAGGAAGAGGACGCCGAGGACGACCGTGCCGATGACGGCTCCGGGTCCAGCTCCTCCAGCCGTCGCCGCCGTCGCCGTCGTCGTCGCGCCGGTGACACCTCCGTGGACACCGAGCCCGGCGACGGCGACCCCGAGCGCACCGTCGTCAAGGTCCGCGAGCCGCGCCCGAAGGCCGAGCCGTCCGACGAGGTGCAGTCCATCAAGGGCTCCACGCGCCTGGAGGCCAAGAAGCAGCGCCGCCGGGAAGGCCGTGAGCAGGGCCGCCGCCGGGTGCCGATCATCACCGAGGCCGAGTTCCTGGCCCGCCGTGAGGCGGTCGAGCGCGTGATGGTGGTCCGCCAGTACGGCGACCGTACGCAGATCGGCGTCCTCGAGGACAACGTCCTCGTCGAGCACTACGTCAACAAGGAGCAGTCGACCTCGTACGTCGGCAACGTCTACCTGGGCAAGGTCCAGAACGTGCTGCCGTCGATGGAGGCCGCCTTCATCGACATCGGCAAGGGCCGCAACGCCGTGCTCTACGCCGGTGAGGTCAACTTCGAGGCGCTGGGCATGGCCAACGGCCCGCGTCGTATCGAGTCCGCCCTGAAGTCCGGCCAGTCCGTGCTCGTCCAGGTGACGAAGGACCCGATCGGCCACAAGGGTGCCCGTCTGACCAGCCAGGTCTCCCTGCCGGGCCGCTACCTCGTGTACGTCCCCGAGGGCTCGATGACCGGCATCAGCCGCAAGCTGCCCGACACCGAGCGGGCCCGGCTGAAGACCATCCTCAAGAAGATCGTCCCCGAGGACGCGGGCGTCATCGTGCGCACCGCCGCCGAGGGCGCGAGCGAGGACGAGCTGCGCCGCGACGTCGAGCGGCTCCAGGCGCAGTGGGAAGAGATCCAGAAGAAGGCCAAGAACGGCAACGCCCCGACGCTGCTGTACGGCGAGCCGGACATGACCGTCCGGGTCGTCCGCGACATCTTCAACGAGGACTTCTCCAAGGTCGTCGTCAGCGGTGACGACGCCTGGGAGACCGTCCACGGGTACGTCTCGCACGTGGCGCCGGACCTGGCCGAGCGGCTTCAGAAGTGGACCAGCGAGGTCGACGTCTTCGCCACGTACCGGATCGACGAGCAGCTCGCCAAGGCGCTGGACCGCAAGGTCTGGCTGCCCAGCGGCGGTTCGCTGGTGATCGACCGGACCGAGGCGATGGTCGTCGTCGACGTCAACACCGGCAAGTTCACCGGTCAGGGCGGCAACCTCGAAGAGACCGTCACCAGGAACAACCTGGAGGCGGCCGAGGAGATCGTCCGCCAGCTTCGGCTGCGCGACCTCGGCGGCATCATCGTCATCGACTTCATCGACATGGTGCTGGAGTCCAACCGGGACCTGGTGCTGCGGCGCCTGCTGGAGTGCCTGGGCCGGGACCGGACGAAGCACCAGGTCGCCGAGGTGACCTCGCTGGGGCTCGTCCAGATGACCCGCAAGCGGGTCGGCCAGGGCCTGCTGGAGTCCTTCTCCGAGACCTGCGTCCACTGCAACGGCCGCGGTGTCATCGTGCACATGGAGCAGCCGACGTCCACCGGTGGCGGCGGCAAGCGCAAGAAGCGCGCGCGGGCCGGTGCCGGTCCCGAGCACGTCCACGAGGCGTCCGTCGCCACCGAGCCGGCCGAGACGGCCGAGGAGGAGGCGGAGACCGAGGCCGAGGTCGCTGCCGAGGTCGCGGCGCCGGCCGCGCTGGCCGAGCCGGCGTTCGCGCCGGACGAGGAGCTGTACAGCAGTGTCGCCGAGGCCGAGGCCGCCGCACGCGGTGGTCGTTCGCGGCGCCGCGGAGGCCGGCGGGTGTCGGCTCCGGCGGGTGCGCCGAGGAAGGCCGGGGCGGTGCCCACCGCTCAGGACGTGACCGTCGCCGAGGAGATCGAGCGTCCGGTGCAGCCGGAGCCGGCCGCGCAGGCCAAGGCCGAGCCGGCGGCTGCGGAGGACGCGGTCGTGCAGAGCGCGGCCGCCGAGGAAGCCGCGCCCAAGGGCCGTACGCGGCGTCGCGCCACCCGCAAGGTGTCCGCGCCCGCCGGGTCGCCCGCGGGTGCCGAGGCCACCGTGGTGACGGTCGGCGAGACGGCCGCCGCCACGCCCGAGCCGGTCGCCGAGGCCCCGGCCGAGGAGGCTCCCGCCGCGGCAGAGCCGGTCGCCGAGAGCGCCGCCCCGGCCCGTCCGCGACGCCGTGCCGTGCGCAAGGCCACCGCGCCGACCGCGTCCGACGAGGCGGCCGTCCTGGTCGTCCCGGCGGGCGAGACGCAGGCCGAGCCCACCGCCGAGGCGCAGGCCCCGGCCGCGCAGGAGGGCGTCGAGGAGGCCGCTCCGGCCAAGAAGACGGCCCGTAAGACGGCCAAGAAGGCGACGGCGAAGAAGGCCGCCACCAAGAAGACCGCGGCCAAGAAGACGGTCGCCAAGAAGGTCACGGCCAAGAAGGCGGCGAAGACCACCAAGACGGCCGCGGCCAAGTCGACGGCGAAGAAGACCACGGTCTCCGCCGCCACCGACGAGTGACACACGACGAATGACGTGTGGTGCGGCCGGTCCCTGTGACCGGCCCCACTCTCCTGGGGCCCGGCCCGGTTTGACCCTTCCGGCCACGGCCCCGTAACCTTGACCGTCGGCGTGTCAGTGGATATAGGCACGCCACATCCCCGTAAACCTCTTCCTCCGGAGCACTGGGTGTCCTGGAGAGGCTGTCCGCGTGCCGGACGGCTGGACTGCGGGGGTGCCGTTCCCGAGCGAGAGAGTGAGATCCGCGTGTACGCCATCGTGCGCAGCGGTGGTCGCCAGCACAAGGTTGCTGTCGGCGACATCGTTGAGGTTGACAAGATTTCCACTGCCAAGGTTGGCGACACGGTCGAGCTCTCGACCCTGCTCGTTGTCGACGGCGACGCTGTGACCAGCGACCCGTGGGTCCTGGCCGGCATCAAGGTCCAGGCCGAGGTCGTGGACCACCACAAGGGCGTCAAGATCGACATCCTTCGCTACAAGAACAAGACCGGCTACCGCCGTCGTCAGGGCCACCGCCAGCAGTACACGGCGATCAAGGTCACTGAGATCCCCGCGGCTGCGAAGTAAGGGACTGAGGAGAGATGGCACACAAGAAGGGCGCATCGTCCACCCGGAACGGTCGTGACTCCAACGCTCAGCGCCTCGGCGTGAAGCGTTTCGGCGGTCAGGTCGTCAACGCGGGTGAGATCCTGGTCCGCCAGCGCGGCACCCACTTCCACCCGGGCTCCGGCGTCGGCCGTGGCGGCGACGACACGCTGTTCGCGCTTCAGGCCGGTGCGGTGGAGTTCGGCACCAGCCGTGGCCGCAAGGTCGTGAACATCGTTCCGGTCGCCTGAGTCGTCTGACCCAAGGCTCGACCGAACGCTTCGCGAGGCGGACCTCACTTCCCGGTCGGGAAGGCGGGTCCGCCTTTCGCGTGTTACGCAAGAGATATATCCGTACGTTTTCGCAGTGCTGGAGGCACCCCACCATGACCACCTTCGTGGACCGCGTCGAACTGCACGTCGCCGCGGGTAGCGGAGGCCACGGCTGTGCCTCCGTCCATCGTGAGAAGTTCAAGCCGCTCGGCGGACCCGACGGCGGCAACGGCGGACGTGGCGGGGACGTGATCCTCACCGTCGACCAGTCGATCACCACGCTGCTCGACTACCACCACTCGCCGCACCGCAAGGCCACCAACGGCAAGCCCGGCGAGGGCGGCAACCGCTCCGGCAAGGACGGCCAGGACCTCGTCCTCCCGGTGCCGGACGGCACCGTCATCCTCGACCGCGCGGGCAACGTCCTCGCCGACCTGGTCGGGCACGGGACGTCGTACGTAGCGGCCCAGGGCGGCCGTGGCGGCCTCGGCAACGCGGCCCTCGCCTCCGCCCGGCGCAAGGCGCCCGGCTTCGCGCTGCTCGGTGTGCCCGGGGATCTTCAGGACATCGTCCTGGAGCTGAAGACGGTCGCCGACGTGGCGCTGGTCGGTTACCCGAGCGCGGGCAAGTCCTCGCTGATCTCGGTGCTCAGCGCCGCCAAGCCGAAGATCGCGGACTACCCCTTCACGACCCTCGTGCCCAACCTCGGCGTGGTGACCGCCGGCTCGACCGTGTACACCATCGCCGACGTACCGGGCCTGATCCCGGGTGCCAGCCAGGGC
Source organism: Streptomyces sp. NPDC036764 (assembly GCF_055609385.1). NCBI lineage: Bacteria > Bacillati > Actinomycetota > Actinomycetes > Kitasatosporales > Streptomycetaceae > Streptomyces > Streptomyces sp. NPDC036764. Next base: position 168,998 of record NZ_JBVJPT010000009.1, on the reverse strand, counting down.
AAGGGCCTGGGCCTGGAGTTCCTGCGGCACGTCGAGCGGTGCAGCGTGCTGGTGCACGTCCTGGACACCGCGACGCTGGAGTCCGACCGTGACCCCGTCTCCGACCTGGACATCATCGAGGCGGAGCTGCGGGAGTACGGCGGCCTGGACAACCGGCCGCGGATCGTCGTCCTGAACAAGATCGACGTACCGGACGGCAAGGACCTCGCCGAGATGGTGCGGCCGGACCTGGAGGCCCGTGGTTACCGGGTCTTCGAGGTGTCGGCGGTCGCGCACATGGGGCTGAAGGAGCTGTCGTTCGCGCTGGCCGAGCTGGTGGGCACGGCGCGGGCCGCGAAGCCGAAGGAAGAGGCGACGCGGATCGTGATCCGGCCCAAGGCCGTCGACGACGCCGGGTTCACCGTGACGCCCGAGGAGGCCGGCGGGGAGCCGCTGTTCCGGGTGCGGGGCGAGAAGCCCGAGCGCTGGGTGCGGCAGACCGACTTCAACAACGACGAGGCGGTGGGCTACCTCGCCGACCGGCTCAACCGCCTCGGTGTCGAGGAGGAGCTGATGAAGGCGGGGGCCCGCTCCGGGGACGGCGTCGCCATCGGCCCCGAGGAGAACGCCGTCGTCTTCGACTGGGAGCCGACGATGATGTCCGGTGCCGAGATGCTCGGGCGCCGGGGCGAGGACCACCGCTTCGAGGCACCGCGGCCCGCCGCACAGCGCAGGCGTGACCGGGAGGCCGAACGGGACGAGGCGTCGCGGGAGTTCGACGACTTCGAGCCGTTCTGAGACAGCCGGTTCTGAGGACGCCGGGGTGCCGAAAAGGCGCCCCGGCGTTGTCGTGCCCGGACTCGGCACTGGCCGAATCGGTGAACGGCGGGAAAATTCCCGGGGTATCCCAGGGCAACCACACGGCATGCCGGTGAGTCGTACTGGGCGTCGTGGATGAGGATCTTGGACCTCGCCACGCGTTCCAACCGCCTTTCCGACCGCCGGAGTTGCCGTGCCCTCGCGTTCCCGCCGCCGCACCCTCCTGTCCCGCCGCAGACGCCTGGTGCTCGCCACCGGCATCGCGCTCCTCGCCGGTGCACTTGTGGTCCCCGCCGTCAACGCCGCCACGGAGGCGACGACCGCAGCGCCGAGCAGCAAGCGGCTGCACGACGACTTCAACGGGGACGGGTATCCCGACGTGGCGATCGGCGCCCCGGGCACCGCGCTCGGCAGGCAGACGAAGGCCGGGGCGGTCAGCGTGCTGTACGGCTCGTCGAGCGGGCTGTCGACCTCACGCAAGCAGGTGCTGACCTGGGCGAGCCGGACGGGAGCCTCGCCGGCGCGGACCGAGTACGGCTCCGCCCTCCAGAGCGCCGACCTCGACCGGGACGGATACGCCGACCTGCTGTCGACCACGAGGTCGAGCCCGGTGAGCGGCTACGAAGGACGCTTCGTCGTCGTCAACTGGGGTGGCCCCAAGGGGCTGTCCGCCGAGCCGACCTTCCTTCGGGACGTACCGGCCACCAGCCTGGGCGCCTTCGCCGTGGCGGACGTCGACGGGGACAAGAACCCCGATGTGACGATGATGGGCGACCCGTACGGCGACGAGCTCGGCCAGGGCGACGGCAGTGTGCTGAGCGGTCCGTTCACCCGCGACGGCAACTCGGCGAGCGCCAGGCGTTTCACCGTCGACCCGGACGGCATGAGCTTCTTCGGGCTGATCGCGGCCGGTGACGTGACCGGCGACGGCATAGCCGACCTGGCCGTGGGCAGCACCTCCACCGAGGAGCCCGACTCGCGCGTGGTGTCGCTGCTCGTCGGCGGGCCCGACGGCTTCACCGACAAGGGCGTACTCAAGGACGGCCAGGGCCGCATCATCGGCGGCGAGGACATCGAGATCGGCGACCTGAACAAGGACGGGTACGCCGACATCGTCGTCGGCCACTCCAACGACAGTTACGACAGCGACGTCGAACTCCCCACCAGGGGCGGCGCGTTGATCGTCGTGTACGGCGGCCCCGGCGGCGTCTCCACCACCCGCAAGCCGGTGTGGATCAACCAGGACAGCCCCGGTGTGCCGGGCGTCGGCGAGTACCACGACGGCATGGGTTCGGGCCTGTCGATCGGCGACACCAACGGCGACGGCTACCTCGACGTCGCGACCGGGCTGCCCGGCGAGGACTTCGACGGCATCACCGACGCCGGCACCGTGCTGGTGCTGCGAGGCAGCGCGAGCGGGCTGACCGCGAGCGGATACAAGTCGTTCAGCCAGAACACCGCCGGGGTGCCGGGCACCGCCGAGAAGGCGGACCGGTTCGGCGCGGAGAGCGCCCTCGTCGACGGCAACGGCGACAAGAAGGACGGCCTGGTCGTCGGCGACCCGGCCGAGAACGCGGGCAACGGCTCCCTGTGGGTCCTCTCGGCCACCTCCTCCGGCGTCACGGCGAGCGGCTCCTTCTCGTTCGGCTCGGCCACCATGGGCCTGCCCGCGACCGGGGCCCTGTTCGGAGCCTCGACGGCCGACTGACGGCGACCACATCCCCGTACGAACGCGACACAGGAGAAAGCGACATGAACAAGCACCGTGGCACGCTCCGCACGTGCCTCGCGGTCGTCATGGCCGTCACCGGCGCCGTCGTCCTCCCGGCGGCGCAGGCGTCGGCCGGTTCCGCGCCGGCCGCCGCCGAGCTGCACGACGACTTCAACGGCGACGGCTACTCCGACCTCGCGGTGGCGGCGCCCGACGCGACCGTCGGCGGGAAGACGCAGGCCGGGTACGTCGCCGTGGTGTACGGGTCGGCGAGCGGGCTCAAGACCACGTCCAAGCAGGTCATCAGCCAGAACGCCACCGGCGTCCCCGACTCCGCCGAGACCGGCGACCGGTTCGGCAGCGCGGTCGGTACCGCCGATCTCGACCGGGACGGCTACGCGGACCTCGTCGTCGGCGTCACCGGCGAGGACTCGGTCGAAGGGGGCGCCGAGACCGGGCTCGTGCAGGTCGTGTGGGGCGGCCCGAAGGGGCTGTCGGGCGGGGCCGCGCTGGCGTACGGGCACTCCACCTACGACCGGCTCAGCGAGCACGGACGGCTCACCCTCGGCGATGTGAACGGCGACGGGACGACGGACCTCGTGGTCGTGGAGGGCACCTACAAACTGCGCGTCGTCAAGGGGCCGTTCGGCCGGGACGGTGCCGCCAGCGGTGGCGAGCAGACCGTCGCCGACGACTCCGACCCCCGCTTCCTGGACCTGGCCACCGGCGACGTCGACGGGGACGGCATCGACGACGTCGTCGGCACGATGAACGACGGCGACGAGTACGACGCCCGCCGGGTGACCTACTGGCGGGGCACGCCGGACGGCCTGGCCGAGGGCACCCAGGTCCGCGACGCGCGGGGGCTGCGGGTGCAGGGCGGCGAGTCCGTCGGCGTCGGGGACGTGAACCGGGACGGGTACGCGGACATCGTCGTGGGCCGTCCGGTCGACGGCTACGACAGCGACCTCGACACGCCGATCCCCAGGGGCGGCCGGGTCGCCTTCATACCCGGCTCCGCGAACGGGCCCGTCGGCACCAAGGTGATGTACGTCAACCAGGACAGCACCGGGGTCCCGGGGGCCGCCGAGCGCGGCGACGGCTTCGGGACCGACATCTCGGTCGCCGACGTCAACGGCGACGGGTACGCCGATGTCGCGACGGGCGTACCCGGCGAGGACTTCGACGGCCTGAGCGACGCCGGCGGCACCGTCGTCCTGCGCGGCGGCGCGGGCGGCCTGAACGGCACCGGCGCCAAGGGCGTCAACCAGGCCACCGCCGAGGTGCCGGGCGCGGCGGAGACCAAGGACGTCTTCGGCACCGCCACCCACCTCGTCGACGGCAACGGCGACGGCCGTGCCGAACTCGTCGTCGGCGCACCGGGGGAGAACGCCGACGCCGGCTCGGTGTGGGTGTTCAGGTCGACCTCGGCCGGGATCACCCCGACCGGCTCGTTCACCTTCGGGGCCGGCACCCTCGGCACGGTCGCGGCGAACGCCCGCCTCGGCGCCGGGTTCACGTACTGATCCATCGACAGACCCGTCGCGGCCAGGGCACGTTCGTGCACCACTGCGACGGGTCTTCTGTTGTCTCCCTGTTTGTCATGCACGCGAAGTATGCCGTTCAACGGGCGGACCGCCCTGAAGCGTGAGCATCCGAAGTGTCCAAGAGGCCAGCGAGGCAAGGGAGTTCGCCGATGACCGGAGAGACCGGGCCCGTGTCCACCGACAGACGCCGTTTCCTGACCGCCGGAGCCGCCGTGCTCGGCGCCGCGGCCTCCGCCCAGTTGTGGCTGCCGACCGCCGCCCGAGCAGCCGAAACACCGCTGCCCGACGGCGTGTTCAGCCTCGGCGTCGCCTCCGGCGACCCGCTGCCCGACGGCATCGTGCTGTGGACGCGGCTCGCGCCCGACCCGTTCAACGGCGGCGGCATGCCCGACGCCGTCGTCTCGGTCGAGTGGGAGCTCGCCGAGGACGAGCGGTTCCGCAAGCCGGTGCGCCGGGGCGTCGCCCAGGCCCGGCCCGAGCTGGGGCACAGCGTTCACGTCGACGTACGGCGACTGCGGCCGGGCCGCACCTACTGGTACCGCTTCCGCGCCGGCGGCCAGCTCTCGCCCACCGGCCGCACCCGCACCGCGCCCCACCCGCACAGCTCCGGCGGCAGTCTGCGCATGGCACTGGCGTCCTGCCAGAACTGGCAGCACGGCTACTTCACGCCGTACGCCGACATGCTGGAGCAGGACCCCGACTTCGTCCTGTTCGTCGGCGACTACATCTACGAGTCGACGCCGTCGTCGACGGGCGTGCGCCGGCACGAGGGCACGGGTGAGCCGTACAGCCTGGTGCAGTACCGCAACCGGTACGCCCAGTACCGCACCGACCCGGACCTCGCGGCGATGCACGCGAACGCGCCCTTCGTGGTCACCTTCGACGACCACGAGATCGACAACGACTTCGCCGGCGAGATCCCGCAGGACCCGGACAAGCAGTCGCACGACGCCTTCGTGGCCCGGCTGACGGCCGGCTACCAGGCGTACTACGAGCACATGCCGGTCCGGGCGAGCGCCATCCCGAACGGCCCGCACATCCAGATGTACCGCCGTCTGGAGTTCGGCCGGCTGGCCCGGCTCAGCGTGCTGGACACCCGCCAGTACCGCAGCGACCAGGTCAAGACCCAGGAGGCGGCCCAGGACCCGTCGCTCACCATGCTGGGCGCCGAGCAGAAGGAGTGGCTGATCAACGGGCTGCGGCACTCGCCGGCCCGCTGGAACATGATCGGTTCGCAGATCATGATGGCCGAGACCGACCTCCAGGTCGGCCCGGGCAAGCTCTGGTTCTACGACGCCTGGGACGGCTACCAGGCGGAACGCAACGAGCTGATGGAGGAGCTGAAGCACGTCCGCAACCCGGTCGTGTTCACCGGCGACCGCCATCTGACGATGATCAGCGACCTCAAGGAGGACTACGCCGACCCGGACTCCGCCGTCGTGGGCGCAGAGTTCGTCGGTACGTCCATCTCCAGCAACGGCGACCAGGACCAGGCCGCGTTCCACAAGGAGTGGGACCCGCGAGTGCCGGACAACCCGCACTGGAAGCTGCTCGACGCCCACCGCGGCTACCACCTCTTCGACATCCGCCGCGACGGCATCGACGCGCAGGTCAGGGTCGTGGACACGGTCCGCGCACAGACGGCGACGCCGAGCACGCTCGCGCAACTGCGGGTGGAGGCGGGCAGGCCGGGCGTCGAGGTCGTGTAACCGCCGCGACGGCCGGTGGGAGACCTGGGACTCATCCGTGTCCCAGGTCGACCGGCTCGTCGAGCGCCGGGCGCGAGCGGTCGGCGCCGGGCGAGGGGCTGATGCGCACCTTCGAGGCGCCGCCCGGGCTGCCGAAAGGTCTGTTGCGTCCCATTCCGGACGCGGCGAATCGCTCGCTCACCCTCGCCGAGACCGAAATGCTGCGGAATCTTAATAAGGAATTCCGCGCCAATGAACTGCCGCGGAGCTGTATTCACAGCTCGTCCGGAACGACGCCGTGATGCATATGAAGAACACGTGCGCTCCCGGTCCCGGCGATGTGAAGATCTGCACCCCGCGATGGGCCGCCGAGGCCGCCGCGGCACCCGTACGGCGCAACGCGTCCGCAAAGTGGCGCACGGTCCGTCAGGCGTCGTCGGGGGGACTCGTTCGGGTACTCGGGCACCGTTGCCTCAAGCGGTTGCGGCTTCGCCGGCCCCGTGCCGCCGCCTGTGCGGTTACTCACAGCAATTACCCGGAACCTTGGGAGGGCTTCTCGCCATTGACCATGCGTACAAGGTGAATGACAGGTTGCGCGCACATATGCAGGCGGGGACGCTCACCTTGCACTGCGGTAACCACAAGTGGGACCATTTCCAAGTTCCCAGTCGCCACAAGGTAGGTCACCTGTGTCCCAGCACATAGCCAAGCCCCGTACCACCGCAGTGATCCTGGCCGGTGGCACCGGTCAGCGGGTGGGTCTGTCGATCCCCAAGCAACTGCTGAAGATCGCCGGCAAGGCAGTCATCGAGCACACCCTGACCACCTTCGAGAAGGCCGACTCGATCGACGACATCATCGTGCTGATGGCGCCGGGCTACGTGCCGGACATCGAGAAGATCGTCGCCAAGGCCGGGTTCACCAAGGTCAAGAAGATCATCGAAGGCGGCTCGACGCGAAACGAGACCACCGAGCGCGCCATCGCGGCCCTCGGTGAGGGCCTGGCCGAGGGCGAGGACCTGAACGTCCTGTTCCACGACGCCGTACGCCCGCTGCTGTCACAGCGAGTGATCGACGACTGTGTCGTGGCGCTGGAGCGCTTCCAGGCCGTCGACGTCGCCATCCCGTCCGCGGACACCATCATCGTCACGCGCACGCACGGCGAGGACGGCGAGTTCATCACCGAGATCCCGGACCGCTCCCGGCTGCGCCGCGGCCAGACGCCGCAGGCCTTCAAGCTGTCCACGATCAAGCGGGCCTACGAGGTCGCCGCCGGCGACCCCAACTTCCAGGCCACGGACGACTGCTCCGTCGTGCTCAAGTACCTGCCGGACGTGCCGATCCACGTCGTCGCGGGCGACGAGTACAACATGAAGGTCACCCAGCCCGTCGACGTCTTCATCGCCGACAAGCTCTTCCAACTGGCCTCCACCGCCACGCCCGAGCAGGTCTCCGAGGAGGCCTACCGCGAGCTGCTGACCGGCAAGACCGTCGTCGTCTTCGGCGGCAGCTACGGCATCGGCAAGGACATCGCCGAACTCGCCGAGTCCTACGGCTCCAAGGTGTACGCGCTGGGCCGCTCCACCACCGGCACGCACGTGGAGAACCCGGAGGAGGTCGACGACGCGCTGTCCAAGGCGTACGCGGAGACCGGCCGGATCGACTACGTCGTCAACACCGCCGGTGTGCTGCGCATCGGCAAGCTGGCCGAGACCGACAACGCCACCATCGAGGAGGCGCTGAAGGTCAACTACCTGGCCCCGGTGCAGATCGCGCGCTCCTCGTACAAGTACCTGTCCGAGACCAAGGGCCAGTTGCTGCTGTACACCTCCAGCAGCTACACCCGCGGTCGCGCCGAGTACAGCCTGTACTCCTCGACCAAGGCCGCCATGGTGAACCTCACCCAGGCCCTGTCCGACGAGTGGGCCGGCGACGGCATCCGCGTCAACTGCATCAACCCGGAGCGCACCGCCACCCCGATGCGTACCAAGGCCTTCGGCCAGGAGCCCGCGGGCAGCCTGCTCTCCTCCGAGGCCGTCGCCCGGACGTCCCTGGACGTGCTGCTGTCCGAACTGACCGGCCATGTCATCGACGTCCGCCAGCAGGACCCGACGGCGGCCGCCGGCCAGGCCTCCGGCTTCGAGCAGGCGCTGGCCAGTGTCCTGGACCGGCAGGACGGCATGGCATAATCAAGATTTAATAGCCTTATGGAATTCAGGCCTCTGCGAATCTTCGTTCACGAAGAATTCACAGGGGCCTGAGTCCTTCCCCCTTCAGACCGGCCCCTCTCCTGAGCAGGTTCTCCGTGATATCCACTGCTATTCGCGTCGCCCGGGTGGGCAGCACGGCCGAGCTGGCCGCGGCGGCCCTCATGATGCTGGGCTTCCCGGCACTCATGCTTGCCGCGCTCGTCCCGAGCGTCCCCGCCTTCGCGGCCGCGGCCGCCGTGACGTACCTGGCGGACCACTATCTGCACCGCAAGGGCAGCTACCTGGTCAACCGCCTGAGCAAGGTCCGGGCCGGTCTGTCGATCCGCTTCCTGATCAGGGAGCTGCTGCTGATCCTGCTGCTGGCCCGGCTCGGCCTCGCGGACGACCTGGTCTACTACGGCGCGGTCGCCTGCTTCATAGCCTTCTACGGCCTGCAGGCCCCGCACGGCGCGCTGGTCACCCTGATCCGCAACCGCCGCCGGATGCCGGTCGCCACGCGCAACGTCGACCTCGCCTCGCGCATCCGCATCCCGGACGCCCCGCCGCGCGTGCTGCTGCACCGCTCCGCCGAGAAGATGCTGCACCTGGACCTCGCGGCCGTGGCCGGCATCCTCGTCTCGGCGGCCGTGGAGTCGGCCGTGGCGGGCTTCATCGGCATCGGCATCACGGTGGGCCTGGGCGTGCTGTACGTGCTGGGGCTGGTGCCGTACGTGCGCGGCGCGAAGGTCCCGCCGAACGCGGAGAAGGTCCTGGCCGCCGTCGACGACTGGCTGGCCGAGTACCGGCCCGAGACGGTGCTGTACTTCTCCGGCTCCAAGGACTCCGCGTACCAGGTCAACATGTGGCTGGAGACCATGGAGCAACTCAACTCCAAGCCGCTGATCATCCTGCGTGAGCGGGTCATCCTGAACAACATGGCGGCCACCACCGTCCCCGTCATCTGCGTGCCCGGCGGCGTGCACCTGATGAACCTGGACCTGACCAACGTGCGCGTCGCCCTGTACGCCGCGAACGTCGGCAAGAACATCCACCTGCTGCGCGTGCCCACCATGAAGCACGTCTTCATCGGCCACGGCGACAGCGACAAGCTGGCCAGCGTCAACCCGTACAGCAAGGTCTACGACGAGGTGTGGACCGCCGGCCGCGCGGGCCGCGACCGCTACGCCATAGCCGACGTCGGCGTCCGCGACGACGACATCGTCGAGGTCGGCCGCCCGCAGCTCGCGCCGATCAAGGGCTTCAGCGGTGTCCCCGAGGGCCGGATCCCGACGGTCCTGTACGCCCCGACCTGGGAGGGCTGGGACGGCAACCCCGGCAACACCTCGATCGTGCTGGCCGGCGAGAACATCGTCAGGAAGCTGGTGACGGCCGACCCGCCGGTCCGCGTGCTGTACAAGCCCCACCCGTTCACCGGCACGGTCAGCAAGGAGGCCGGCGCCGCGCACCGCCGGATCACCGCCCTGGTCGAGCAGGCCGCCGCCGAGCGCGCCACCGACGCCCGCTTCACGGCCGACGCAGCCGCGCGCACCGCCGCCAAGGCCGAGCTCGCCCGTATCGAGGCCCGGCTCGCCGAGCTGTCCGGCAAGGGCGCCAACGGCAACGGCAAGGGCGACGAGGCGGAGGCCACTCGCGACGGCCTGGTCGACATCGCCCGGCACGAGGAGGTCGCCCGACTGCGCGCCGAGTGGAACACCGCGTACTGGCGTTCCTTCGGCAGCCACGAGCACCGCGTCATCACGGGCGCCGAGCCGCGGCTGTACGACTGCTTCAACGTCTCCGACGCGATGGTCTCCGACATCTCCAGCGTGGTCTCGGACTTCATCGCCAGCGGCAAGCCGTACGCCGTCACCGACTCCGCCGAGCTGGGCGTGGAGGAGTTCAAGCGGCAGAACACGGCCGTGCGCGCCGCGGTGATCCTGTCCAACGGCGCCACCGAGCTGGACGGCCTGCTGGACGCCGTACGCGACCCGGCGGCCGACCCGCTGGCCGAGGACCGCGGTGACCTCAAGCGGTACCTGCTGGGACCGGACGAGCCGACGTCCATCGAGCAGTTCAACACCGCCGTGGCGAACCTCGCGAGCAAGGCCGAGACCCGCAACGCCGGCCAGGACACGCGGGCGGCGGCCGGAGCAGACGCGGACCCCGAGCCCGAGCCCGACCCCGAGCCGGCGACCGTACCGGCGACGCGGCTGACGGCGGCCGGGGACGACATCGCCGGCTGACCCGCGGACCCCACGAACGGCGCGGCCCCCGAGGAGCGATCCTCGGGGGCCGCGCCGTTTCTGGATGGCCTCTTACGTTGCCCGAATAGCTTGAGCCCATGTCAGCTCGCTATGTGATCTGGGCCACCAAATGACAGTCATGAGGCAACCGCTTCCAATATCCGGCCGTCTACCAGGTAGCGAATTAGCTGATACGGGGGAAATATCCCATTGACGAGGGGGAAACGTGACCGTCACGCAGCCTGATGTGACTGTGATCATCGGGGCGTACGAAGCGATGCCGTACCTGGTCGAGTGCCTTGCGTCCGTCGAGGCCCAGACCATCGACCCGGAACGCATCGAGGTCATCGCCGTCGACGACGGGTCGACGGACGGCACGGGGGAGTGCCTGAAGGAGTTCGCGGGCCGTGTGCCCATGCAGGTGACCGTGATCCGGCAGGACAACTCCGGCGGGCCCAGCGGCCCGCGCAACGTCGGACTGGGCAAGGCGAGCGGGCGGTACGTCTTCTTCCTGGACGCCGACGACCGGCTGGGCCCCGAGGCCCTCGAGCGCATGGTCGCGATGGCCGACAGATGCGGCACGGACGTGGTGCTCGGCCGGATCGAGGGCGTCAACCGCACCGCGCCCAAGTCGATGTGGGGCAAGACGCTGGAGCGGACGGACGTCTTCTCCTCCAACATCAAGTTCACGCTGAGCGCGCAGAAACTGTTCCGCCGTGAGCTGCTGACCCGGCACAACATGCGCTTCGACGAGTCCCTGTGGACCGGCGAGGACGCACTGTTCACGATGGAGGCCTATCTGCGGGCCGACGGCGTCTCCGTGATCGCCGACTACACCTGCTACTACCTGGTGGGCCGCGACGACGGCAAGCACGTGACGAAGAGCGGCGGCTACAGCCTGCGCTTCGACTCCGCGCGCGCCCTGATGAACCTGATAGCCGACCACGTACCGGCAGGCGAGCGCCGCGACCTGCTCATGCTGCGGCCCTTCCTCATCACCCTGCTGCCGCAGTTCGGACCCAAGTACGCCAAGGACAGCGAGAAGGTCCGGCAGCACAAGCTGGAACTGGCCAAGCCCCTCATGGACGCCTTCTGGACGCCGGGCATCGCCCGCCGCCTCAAGGTCGACGAGCGGCTGCGGCTGCATCTGGTCGCCGAGCAGCGCCCCGAACTCCTGCTGCCGGTCGTGGAGTTCGTCAAGGCCAAGAAGCAGCCGGCGGCCCTCCTGGAGAAGAAGGGCCGCCGTGTGTACCTCGCCTACCCGCACTTCCGGGACGCCGCGGCGGGGATCCCCGACTCGGTGTACCTCGCCGAACCGCGCCAGGCCCGCGCCTACCCCGGCTACCAGGAGGGCGGCGCGGACTCGTTCCTGCGGCGTGCGGTGCGCAAGGCGCGCCGGGTGCTGAGGTCCTCCGGCGGGCCTACGCCGGGTGGGCGGGCTGCGGCGGCGTAGGCGACCGGCGCTGCTCGGGGATCTCCGTGGCGGCCTCCGCCGCCAGCCGCTCCGCCATCCGCACCCTGTGCTCCCGGGCCTGCGAACACAGCGCCTGTACGGCCTCGTTGAAGCGCTCCTGTGACGTCGGCTCGTCCGGCCCCAGCAGATGGCGCTTCAACTCGGCCCGGGCCTGGACCAGTTCGTCCTTATCGGGGTGCCGCACCGTCTCCAGCAGGTCCGGCACCCCGGCCGCGTCCGGCGTCAGGACGGTCGCCGCGCGCACCGTCGGGAAGGACTTGCGGAACACCTCCTCGGCGAGGCCGCTGGTGTTCGCAACGGCGTACGGCTTCCCGCTCGCCAGGAAGTCGCTGATCACGCTCGACACATCGCTGATCAGCAGGTCGGCCACGTTGAAGCAGGCGTACAGCGTGGGCCGCGCACCGATGAAGACCTGGTGCTCCCCTTCGGGGAGCGAGGCCCAGTACGCCTCCTCCCAGGCCGCCGTGGCCGCCGCCACCGAGGCCGCCCGCCCCGGCTCCGGCGCCGACTGGAGCAGCATCCGCTCGAGCTGGTCGGCGCCCGCCCGCATCGCGGTCGTGGTCAGGCGGTCCAGCTCCTTCGTCCGAAGGTCGAGTTCCGCGGTGTCACGCGGCCGCTCGCCCGCCCGCTCCCGGACCGCCGCCCGGATCAGCTCACGGATCCGCAGATCGGCCGCCCCGGCCCGCGGATCGACCGACCCGGTCAGCGGATGCGGCTTGTACAGCAGCCGCACGGCCGGGTCCGCGAGCAGCGCCCGTACGAGGTTCTCGCCGGCCTCGATCACCGAGGTGTTGCCCGGGTTGCCGTCCCAGCCCTCCCAGGTCGGCGCGTACAGGACCGTCGTGAGCGCACCGGCCGGCGCCCCCTCGTACGGCCGTACGGCGTCCAGTTGCGGGCGGCCGATCTCCACCACGTCCTTGTCCTCGACGCCGACCTCGGCCAGCGCGTACCGCTCGCGCGCCGCCGGACCGGCCACCCACACCTCGTCGTAGGCCTTCGCGTAGGGGTTGCAGGACGACAGCTTGTCGCTCTCGCCGTGGTTGACGAAGGTGTGCTTGAGCGTGGGGATCCGCAGGACCTGGGAGGTCTTGCCGGAGTTCGAGGGGTGGATGAGGACCTCCAGCGAGGACTCCTCCAGACGCATCAGCGTGGAGACCTTCGGCAGGCACAGGATCGGTACGTCGGTCGGGCCGATCTTCTGCACCATGAACCGCTCACGCAGCACGATCAGCGGACGGCCCTCAAGCTGTGCGAGCGGTTCCAGCCACATGTTCGCCTGATAAGCCGAAGAGAGGCCGCCGGAGAAGTACAGGCCGGCCGTCGGCCGGTACTCCGCCAGCCAGGCGTCCAGCCACTGAAGCGTCTCGTGCTCGCCCGCCGGGCGGCGGCTCGGCAGCAGCCGTACCAGAAGGTCGTACAGGCCCACCAGGCCGAGCCCCAGGGACAGCGCGATGCCAAGGGCGGCGCAGCGCGGGTCGTCGGTGGCCGCCGTGGTCAGCAGGCCCGCCGTGGCCGGGAGGCCGAAGACCAGCAGACGGTCGCCGGGGCGGCGCAGCAGGACCGGCGGGGCGGGGGACAGGCGCAGCGCGGAGGCGTCGATGTTGCGGGTGACCACCGGCAGGGTGCGGGTGCGGCGGACCAGCACCGAGACCGCCTGGATCGCGCAGTGCAGGGCGTAGAAGGCGAGCAGGCCCGCGACCAGCGGTGTGTACAGCGTCTCCCGGTTCTGCTCGCCGAGCCGCAGCAGGGCGACGACCAGCAGCAGGTCCCGCAGCACATGCCGCACGGTGATGTCCGCGTGCGACTTGGCGAACACCGACAGCATGCCGCGTTGCCAGCGGTACATCACGCCCTCGACGGCCAGGGACACGACCGTCGAGGCCAGCAGCAGCGGGACGTTCGGCCGCAGCGCGGCCACGGCTTGGGCGCAGAAGGCTGCGACCAGGAGCGCCGCGACCAGGGCTCTGGCCGGGATGCTGGACAGGGGTGTGGGCAAGTGCGGTCACTCCAAGGTCGGCGCGGGAAGTCTGCGCTCCGGTTAACGCGCGGCAGCGTACAGACGACACGCACATGTCTTGAAGGCCTTGGGTGGCTGAAAATGGTCACGTTTTGGCTGTCCGGGGGCTGGACCGATGCACGCCGCAGGATCCGCTTCGCGTAGATTTCGGGGCAGGCAACCGGCGTCCGGGCGAGGGGGAAGAGCACAGGTGGCAAGGGCAAGACAGGGTGTGCACGACGCCCGCAGGGTCGTCGTCAAGGTGGGCTCCTCGTCGCTGACCACCGCGTCCGGCGGCCTGGACGCCGACCGCGTCGACGCGCTGGTCGACGTCCTCGCCAAGGGCCGCAGCGGCGGGGAGCGGGAGATCGTCCTGGTCTCCTCCGGCGCCATCGCGGCCGGGCTCGCCCCGCTGGGGCTGCGCCGCCGCCCCAAGGACCTCGCCCGCCAGCAGGCCGCCGCCAGCGTCGGCCAGGGCCTTCTCGTCGCCCGCTACGCCGCCTCCTTCGCGCGCTACGCCGTCCGCGTGGGCCAGGTGCTGCTGACCAGCGACGACATGAGCCGCCGCGCCCACCACCGCAACGCCTCGCGCACCCTCGACAAGCTCCTCGCGATGGGCGCGTTCCCGATCGTCAACGAGAACGACACCGTCGCCACGGACGAGATCCGCTTCGGCGACAACGACCGGCTCGCCGCCCTCGTCGCCCACCTCGTCCGCGCCGACCTGCTGGTGCTGCTGTCCGACGTGGACGGCGTGTACGACGGCGACCCCAGCAGGCCGGGGACCTCGCGGATAGCGGAGGTACGGGGGCCCGAGGACCTCGCGCACGTCGAGATCGGCAGCGCGGGCAAGGCCGGCGTCGGCACCGGCGGCATGGTCACCAAGGTCGAGGCGGCCCGGATCGCGGCCGCCGCCGGCATCCCGGTCGTCCTGACCAGCGCGGTCCACGCCGCCGACGCCCTGTCCGGCGGCGACACCGGCACCTACTTCCACGCCACCGGCAAGCGCTCCGCCGACCGTCTGCTGTGGCTCCAGCACGCCTCCACGCCCCAGGGGTCGCTCACCCTGGACGACGGCGCGGTACGGGCGGTCGTGGAGCGCCGCAAGTCCCTGCTCCCGGCCGGGATCGCCGCCGTCGAGGGCGAGTTCAGCGCGGGCGACCCGGTCGAACTGCGCGACGGCGCCGGACGCGCGGTCGCACGCGGACTCGTCAACTTCGACGCCAAGGAGATCCCCCAACTCCTCGGCCGCTCCACGCGCGAGCTCGCGCGGGAGCTGGGCGCGGAGTACGAGCGGGAGGTCGTGCACCGGGACGACCTGGTGCTCCTCGAGCCCTAGGCAGCCGAAAACAGGGGAACGCCCCCGTTTCAAGCGTCGCCCTGAGGTGGACGTTCCGCGCTGCATTCTCCCGGGGGCAACCCCCGGACCCTCGGCCGAAAACAGGGGGAACGCCCCGTTTCAAACGTCGCCCTGAGGTGGACGTTCCGCGCTGCGTTCTCGCGGGGGCAACCCCCGGACCCCCGGCCGAAAACAGGGGGAACGCCCCGTTTCAAACGTCGCCCTGAGGTGGACGTTCCGCAAAATCGCCCCGCGAGCCCTTGCGGCCTGCTCAACTTTGTCTACGGGACACATTCCGCACGACCACCGGGTCGGTCACTGCGAAAAGGAGGCCGTCGTGAGACGAGTGCGCCCTGGGACGGCGTCCCGCAGTGCCGGTGGGGGCTCGTCCCGTGCGGCCGGTGAGGAGCGTGCCTTGACGAGCGTGGCGGCCGGCGACCGGTACGAGCAGCCCGAGGACCTGCCCCGCCTGTGGCACGTCACTCTCTCGGTCTCCGGCCGGGAGGCTCCGCTGAAGGAGGTGCGGCGCGCTCTCGAACAGCTCGCCCACGACCACCCCTTTCTGCTGACCAGCCGGTACGCGGGCGACCACGCGGAGATCCGCTACTGGGAAGAGGCCCGCGATCTGCACGACGCGGCCGCCGTCGCCCTGCGCCTGTGGGGCGAGCACCGGCAGAGCGCCGGACTGCCGCCCTGGGAGATCGTCGGCCTGGAGGTCATCGACCGCGAGACCTATCACCAGCGCATCGCCGAGGGCTACGGACCGCCGCCGGCGACTCCGGTCGGCGTCCACCCCTATTGAGCGGCCCTGGGCGGCTTGTCTCGCGGTTCGGAATGCGCGGGGGAACGGCCGCGCAACCGCACTACCCTTCTTTCATGACCACGCTCTCACCGTACGACTCCATGTCCCCGGTCAACCGGGCCGCCTACCGCGCCAAGGCCGCTGCCGCCGACCTCGCCCCGCTGCCGCGGGCCGAGAAGGACGACGCGCTGCTCGCCATCGCGGACGCCTTGGAAGTGCGTACGAGTGAGATCGTCGAGGCCAACGCCAAGGACATCGCCAAGGCCCGCGAGGCCGGCACCAGCGAGGCGATCATCGACCGGCTGACGCTGACGCCGGAGCGGGTGCGGGCCATCGCCGCCGATGTGCGCGACGTCGTCGCGCTGCCCGACCCGGTCGGCGAGGTCGTACGCGGCTCGACCCTCCCCAACGGCATCGACCTGCGCCAGGTCCGCGTCCCGCTGGGCGTCGTCGGGATCATCTACGAGGCCCGCCCGAACGTCACCGTGGACGCCGCCGCCCTGTGCCTGAAGTCCGGCAACGCCGTGCTGCTGCGCGGCTCCGCCTCGGCGTACGAGTCGAACACGGCCCTCGTCCGGGTGATCCGGGACGCCGTGGGCGGGGCCGGGCTGCCCGCCGACGCCGTGCAGCTCGTGCCCGGCGAGAGCCGTGAGAGCGTGCGCGAGCTGATGCGGGCGCGCGGCCTGGTCGACGTGCTGATCCCGCGCGGCGGCGCCTCGCTGATCCAGACGGTCGTCTCGGAGTCGATCGTCCCCGTCATCGAGACCGGCACCGGCAACTGCCACGTCTACGTCGACGCCCATGCAGACCTCGACATGGCGATCGAGATCCTGATCAACTCCAAGGCCCAGCGCGTCAGCGTCTGCAACTCCGCCGAGACCCTTCTGGTCCACCAGGACATCGCCCCCGAGTTCCTGCCGCGCGCCCTGGACGCCCTCGCGGAGGCCGGCGTGACCGTGCACGCGGACGAGAGGGTGATGGCGTACGCCAAGGACTCCAAGGCGACCGTCGTCGAGGCCACGGCCGAGGACTGGGAGACCGAGTACCTGTCGTACGACATCGCCGCCGCGGTCGTGGACTCGCTGGACAAGGCCGTCGAGCACATCCGGCTGTGGACGTCCGGCCACACCGAGGCGATCGTCACCACTTCGCAGCAGGCCGCCCGCCGCTTCACCCAACTGGTCGATTCCACGACGGTCGCCGTGAACGCCTCCACCCGCTTCACCGACGGCGGCCAGTTCGGCTTCGGCGCGGAGATCGGCATCTCCACGCAGAAGCTGCACGCCCGCGGCCCGATGGGGCTGCCGGAGCTGACCAGCACCAAGTACATCGTCACCGGTGACGGGCACGTACGGCGCTGAATCAGGCGGTTCTCGGGCCCTCCGGGGCGCATCGGCGGGCCTTGGGGCGCACGGCGCGCGGCCAGGGCATATGCATCCGACACGCGCCCCGGACTGCCTCCGTGCTGCACCAGAGGTGTCTCACTGGGCGGATGAATTTCCATACCGTCTGCCCAAATTGACCCCCCAGGACTACTCTGGATCCCGTGCCGGAGGACGTGGGGGGCACGCCGTTCCCTGACGGCTGGGAGCCCGACGACGACCACGACCGCGGGGTGTCGGACGAAGAGTTCGCCTCCGTGGTCTTCGACGAGGCCTTCGTACAGGCGGCCGCAGTGCACGAGCCGACCGCCGTCGAGCGCCTCCTTGCCGCCGCCCAGGCCAGAGCGGAGGCCTCCGAGGCGGAAGCACGCCGGGCCCACGGCCGGGGCGAGCGGTACGAGGAGGGGTACGGCCCCGACGACCGCCCCGCTTTCCGCCATGATCCCGAGCTGGACGATCTGGACGACACGGACATCCTCGAAGGCCACTACGGCGCCCCGGGGACGTACGGCAAGCAGGTCCGCTGGCACCGTCCCGTCGCCTGGATGCTCGCCCTGGTGATGGGCATCGGCATGGTCGCGCTGGCCTTCACGGCGGTCTATCGCGGCGCCTCCTCGGGCGGCAGCAGGGACCAGGTCCCGCCCCCGGCCTCCACCGGCCTGGAGCAAGGCAGCGGAGCGGCTCCCTCCGCCTCCGCCGAGTACTCGCCACCGGCCGTTCCGGCAACCCCGCGCACGCCCTGACGCGGGGTCGATCGAGGGCCTGAGCGCTACGGAGAGCTGTCGGGCGATCCTGGTGAGAACCTGTCAGAACTTGTCGCGCAGCGGGGCGTTTACCCGAGCTCTCCGCGACCTACCCTGAAGATATGGGAGGGCCTGGAGACCCACCTGAGGGGACACCCGAAGGCGGCCCCGGAGGTGGCGAGGAAGAGTACCGATCCGTCGTCTTCGACGAGTCGTTCGTCCGCGCTGCCCGCCTTCAGGAGTTCTCCGCGCAGGAGCGGATGGCAGACCACGCCCCTGCCGTACGCCGCCGTCCCCCCATGCGCCGGGGGCTGTCCCGGCAGGCTCTCGTCCTCGTCCTGTTGATCGCCGTGGCCTTCGGTACGGCGATCTACATGGGTGTACGGCACCCCTACCAGAGCCCCGCCGAGTCCGGACCGCCCGCCGAGCCCCTGCGGATGACGGTGATCCCGCTCGCCCCCGAGGGCGAGGTGCCCGGAACGGCCGACACCGACCACCTGTACGCGAGCAGCCCCGCGGCCCAGTTCCGGATCGGCGCCGAGGGCATCCCGCTGCCGGCCGCGCGGCGCACCGCGCACTTCTCGGACGGTCAGGTCACGAACGCGCTCAGCATCGCGAAGGACTACATCGTGCGGTCCTCGCTGTACCCGGAGGTGCTGACCGGCGACCAGGTCCGGCCGGTGCGGGTGCTGCTGGACCCCGACCAACTGGACCAGTTCGACCAGAGCTTCGGGCACCCGGCCGCGGACGGCCGGCATGCGCCGACCGGGTGGCTGGTCCGCTTCGACTCCTCGCAGGCGAAGCTGGCCGATCGAGGCATCCGGGTGCAGGGGACGCTCCAGGCCGCCGAGACCGACTCCTCGACGCTTGAGGTCACCGCCGACCACACGTTCGTGTACGCGCTGCGGGCAGTGGCGGACGGGGCCGGTGAGAAGGCGGACGCCGCGGCGAAGGCGGCCGAGGCGTCGCTGTTCACCGTGCGCCGTGAGCTGCACTTCCGCTTCGACCGCGAGGACCTGCGGCTGCACCAGACCCAGCTCGTCGTCTCCTATGTCCAGGCGGGCCCGCTGTCCTGCGCCGAGGACTCCACGAACCGGCTGCATCCGCTGCTCGCGGGCCAGACGGCGAAGGAGGGCGGCCCGGCCGGCACCGACCCGTACGCCACGGGCGGGGCCACGGCACTGTGCGGGTCGCTGGCGACGGGGTCGCAGCCGAAGGTGTGAACTCCGCGCGAGCTTCGAGGGACCGCCGTCAGCGGTCCTTCCCGGTGTCGTCAGCTCCGTCCGGACCGTCCGCCCGGTCGGTGCCGCCGTCCGTGCCGTCGGCGCCGTCCCGCCCCGGCTCGTCCCTCGGCGGCGCGCTCGTGAAGCCGCCGAAGCCCCGTCGCACCCGGCCGCCCAGGTCGCCCGCGCCGCCGGCGATGTCCGTGACCAGCTTCATCAGCGGGTCCTTGGAGGACTTCACGTGGGTGGCGTAGTGGGACGCCGACTCGCGGAAGGAGTCGGTGACCGAGGTGTCCTTGTCCTCGCTGCGCCGCGGGTAGTGGCCGTCCATGATCCGCTGGAAGTCGCGGCTCTCGGCCCACTTCTTCAGCTCGGCCGCGCGGACCGTGGTGAACGGGTGGGAGCGCGGCAGCACGTTCAGGATCTTCAGCACCGAGTCGCGCAGGTCACCGCCCGCCTCGTACTCCTCGGCCTGCTTCAGGAACGCGTCCACGTTCATCTCGTGCAGGTGATTGCCGCCCGCGATCTTCATCAGCCCGCGCATCGAGGCCTTCAGGTCCTGGCCGACCAGCAGGCCCGCCCGGTCCGCGGACAGCTCCGACTTGCGGAACCACTCGCGCAGCGCAGTCACGATCGCCATGATCGCGAGGTTGCCGAGCGGGATCCACGCGACCCGGACGGCGAGGCTGGTCAGGAACAGCAGGATGGTGCGGTACACCGCGTGGCCGGAGAGGGCGTGGCCCACCTCGTGGCCGACGACCGCCCGCATCTCCTCCTCGTCGAGCAGCTCCACCAGACCCGTAGTGACGACGATGATCGGCTCGTCCAGGCCGATGCACATCGCGTTCGGCACCGGGTCCTGGTTGACGTACATCGGCGGGACCTTCTCCAGGTCCAGGATGTAGCAGGCGTCCCGCAGCATGTCGTTGAGGTGCGTGAACTGCTGGTCCGACACCCGCACCGAGTCGGACAGGAACAGCAGCCGGAGGCTGCGCTCGGGCAGCAGCCCGCTGAGCGCCTTGAAGACCGTGTCGAAGCCGCTGAGCTTGCGCAGGGCCACCAGGGCCGAACGGTCCGCGGGGTGTTCGTACGCACGCGAGGAGATCCCCGGGAAACGCCTGCGCTGCCTGCTCGGCACGTTCTCGTGCCCGTTGTGCTCGTGGCCGTCGGACATGTCTTCCCCCATGTGCGAGTGGATGGGTCTCTCTCGGCCCTTTGCGGAGCCTTGTTCCGTCCTTTGCGCCCCCCGAAGCAGAGCCCAGCCTAGGCGGAGTTACCTTGGACGGGCACTACAGCGAAGGAGTTCCGCGTCATGGAGCACAACCCCTCGGCCGCCTGGCTCACCGAGGCCGCGAGGGCGGCCGAGCAGCAGGGAGCGGGGAATCTGCTCCGGGTGGTACTGATCGTGATGGTCGTGGGCTGTGTGCTGACCGCGTGGTTCCTGTTGCGGGGCTACAGGCAGAAGGACGACTGAACCGCCGCGAAGGTTGCCCGTCGGTCCGTCCGGCGCGCCCCAACGGTGGAGTCGGCGTGTTCGCCGTCACGGCGCCCGCTTACGATGGGCCGACATCTCTATCCCGCCCACACCGATAGGTCACGCCGAAGATGAGCCTCCACAGCGCCGCTGCCCAGTTGGTCACCCTCGCCGCCGAGGGCGAGGAGCACAGCGGCAACCACAGCAGCATCAGCCCGCTGGCCACCGGCGGCGGCGCGTTCCTCATTCTCCTGCTGCTGCTGTGGATCACCACCCGCTTCAACCGCGACCGCTGAGTCCCGGCCAGGCCCCCCGCTCCGCCCGCGCGACTGCCGGCCGGAGCCCTCAGGCGGGGCCGGTAGGGTCTGCACGCATGGGAGAGCAGGACATGCCTACCGGCCCCGGAAACGGCCCGTCGAACCCCGGCAAGCGCCGTCTCGGCGTCATGGGCGGAACCTTCGACCCGATCCACCACGGGCACCTGGTCGCGGCCAGCGAGGTCGCCGCGCAGTTCCACCTGGACGAGGTCATGTTCGTGCCGACCGGCCAGCCGTGGCAGAAGAGCCACCGGCACGTCTCCCCGGCCGAGGACCGCTATCTGATGACGGTCATCGCCACCGCCGAGAACCCGCAGTTCTCCGTAAGCCGCATCGACATCGACCGCGGCGGTCCGACGTACACGGTGGACACCCTGCGCGATCTGCGCGCGCTCAATCCGGACACGGACCTCTTCTTCATCACCGGCGCCGACGCCCTCGGCCAGATCCTGACCTGGCGCGACTCGGAGGAGCTGTTCTCCCTCGCGCACTTCGTCGGGGTCACCCGGCCCGGCCACGACCTGGACGACGCGGGTCTCCCGGAGGGCGGCGTGTCGCTGGTCGAGGTTCCCGCGCTGGCCATCTCGTCCACCGATTGCCGCGCGAGAGTCGCGAAGGGAGATCCCATCTGGTATCTGGTGCCGGACGGAGTCGTGCGCTACATCGACAAACGTGAGCTGTACCGCGGCGAGTGAGGCAGTGAGCCGAGAGGGGCTACCGGTGAACGACCGATACGACGCGGGGGCCGCAGGACACGGCGCCGACCAGTACGAACTGGTCGGCTACGACGAGTACGGGCGGCCGGTGTACCGACAGGTCCCGCCGCAGCAGCAGACCCAGCAGCCGTACGACGGCTACACACAGCAGGGCTACGGATACGACCCGTACGCCACGGGCGGGCAGCAGCCGGCCCAGCCGTACGACCCCTACGGCGGCGGTGACACCGGCCGGCAGCCGGCCACGCCGCCCTACGACCCGTACGGCACCGGCACGCACCAGCAGCACACCGGAACGCATCAGCAGCAGTACACCGGCGGGCACTCGGCGCCGTACGACCCCTACGGCCGTACCGCCACCAGCGGTCAGCAGCCCCGGGTCGCCGAGCAGACCGCCTACATCCCGCACCAGGCCGGGCCGGTCGAGGAGCCGGTGACCCAGGAGCGGGGCGAGAGGGACTACCGCACCGAGCAGTTCGCCTTCGTCGAGGAGCCCGACCAGGACTCCGAGGACGTCATCGACTGGCTGAAGTTCACCGAGAACCGCACCGAGCGCCGCGAGGAGGCCAAGCGGCGGGCACGCGCGCGTGTGGTCGCCCTCGTGGTCGTCCTGGCGCTCGCCGCGGCCGGCGGCGTCGGCTACCTCTGGTACGCCGGGAAGCTGCCCGGCCTCACGTCGTCGGACGACAAGAAGGACACCGCGACGCCCGTGGGCGCCCAGAAGCGCGACGTGATCGTCGTCCACCTGCACAACACCAAGAAGGGCGGCACCACCACGGCGCTGCTCGTCGACAACACCACCACCAAGCAGGGCACGACCGTTCTGCTGCCCAACTCCCTCGCGCTCTCCGGCGACGACGGCACCACGACCACGCTGGCCAAGTCGGTCGACGACGACGGCTCCTCCGGCACCCGCGACGAGATCGACACCGTCCTCGGCACCGAGATCCAGGGCACCTGGCGGCTGGACACCCCCTACCTGCAGAACCTCGTCGACCTGATCGGCAACATCGAGGTCGACACCAACGCGAACGTCCCCGACCCGGACGCCAAGTCCAAGGGCACCGCGCCCCTGGTGCGCAAGGGCAAGGCCCAGACCCTCAGCGGCAAGTCGGCCGTCGCCTACGCCACCTACCAGGGCTCGGGCGAGGCGCAGAACGCCCAGCTCGAGCGGTTCGGGCAGGTCATGCAGGCGGTGCTGCGCAAGCTGACCTCGGACGCGCAGGGTGCGACCACCACCGTGCAGACGCTGGGCATGATCATCGAGCCGCCGCTGACCGACAAGGACCTCGGCGCCTTCCTCGCCAGACTCGCCGACCTCGCCAAGGGCGGCGACTACAAGACCGCCATGCTGCCGGTCCGGACCGACGGCTCGCTGAGCGCCCAGGCGAGCGCCGGCGTGGTCAAGGACGTCCTCGGCGGCACCGCGAAGAGCCCCGACAAGGACGCCGCGATCCGGGTGTCCGTGCGCAATGCCAGCGGCGTCAAGGACAACACCGGCAAGGCCCGCGTGGTGCTGCTGAACGGCGGCTTCACGTTCCTGGAGGGCGGCAACGTGTCCACCGAGGCCACGTCGAAGGTCGTCTACGCCGACGCCGCCGACAAGGACAACGCCACCGAGGTCGCCAAGACCCTGGGCCTGTCCGCCGACGCGGTCGCCAAGGGGGACGTGTCCGCGAACGCCGACGTCTCGGTGCTCCTGGGCCAGGACTACGAACCGTCGTCCTCGTAGCGGCAGCCGGCACATCACCGCAGGCCACCCCACGTGAAGTGATAATCACGTGGGGTGCTGTCACTGGTCCGTGAGACCCTTGATGTCGAGTGAAGTCAAGTGTCCGCCGATCGAAAGCCTTGTAGTGACCGCTACCGACCGTTCCCTCGAGCTCGTCAACACCGCCGCCCAGGCCGCAGCCGACAAGCTCGCGCACGACATCATCGCCTACGACGTCAGCGACGTCCTGTCGATCACGGACGCCTTCCTGCTGGCCTCCGCGCCCAACGACCGCCAGGTCAAGTCGATCGTCGACGAGATCGAGGAGCGGCTGAGCAAGGAGCTCGGCGCCAAGCCGGTGCGCCGCGAGGGCGACCGCGAGGCCCGCTGGGTGCTGCTCGACTACGTCGACATCGTCGTCCACGTCCAGCACAGCGAGGAGCGCGTCTTCTACGCCCTGGAGCGACTGTGGAAGGACTGCCCCGAGCTCGAGCTGCCCGAGGACGCCAAGGCCACCCGCGGCAAGGCCGCCGAGCATGCCAAGCTCCAGGCCGCCGAGGAGGCCGCCGAGCTCGGCGGTGAGTGGCGATGAGTGCCACCGGCGAGGTGTCCGCGGGCAAGCCCGGCCGCGGCCGCCGCGTCATCCTGTGGCGGCACGGCCAGACCTCCTGGAACGTGGAGCGCCGCTTCCAGGGCACCACGGACGTCCCTCTCACCGAGGCGGGCATCTCCCAGGCCCGCCGTGCCGCCCGGCTGCTCGCGGGCCTCAAACCCGACGCGATCATCGCCTCCGACCTCCAGCGCGCCGCGAACACGGCCGCCGAGCTGGCCGGGCTCACCGGCCTGGAGGTGACGCACGACGAGGGCCTGCGCGAGACCTACGCGGGCGTCTGGCAGGGCCTGACGCACGAGGAGATCATCGCCCGGTACGGCGAGGAGTACTCCGCGTGGAAGCGCGGTGAGCCGGTGCGCCGCGGCGGTGGCGAACTGGAGACCGAGGTCGCCGAACGCGCCGCGCCCGTGGTGCTTCGGCACACCGACAAGCTCCCCGACGACGGCACGCTCGTGGTGGTCAGCCACGGCGGCACCATCCGTACGACCATCGGCCGCCTCCTCGGCCTCCAGGCCCGGCACTGGGAGAGCCTCGGCGGCCTCTCCAACTGCTGCTGGTCCGTCCTCGGCGAGGGCGCGCGCGGCTGGCGCCTGCTGGAGCACAACGCCGGCACCCTGCCGGAGCCGGTGCTCGGCGACGACGACTGACGTGCGGGTCCCGGCCGGGACGACCCGGGACCCGGATTTCACTTTCTGGCAGGTCGCAGGCTAAAGTTCTTCTTGTTCGCGCCGCTGAGCGGGGCGGAACGCAAGGGGCTATAGCTCAGTTGGTAGAGCGCCTGCATGGCATGCAGGAGGTCAGGAGTTCAATTCTCCTTAGCTCCACAGTCAGACAACAAGATCCCGTCGATCGCTCAGATCGGCGGGATCTTCTGGTATCCGAACTGTTCGGGTCCGGCTTGAGTCACTTGGGCCTCGCAGGCGTATACCTCTCAGGAGAGGCGCGTTGGGGTGCGTGTTCGCATCGTCCGCACGGCCACGGAGGCTGCCGTGTCCGGACTGGTACTGAGGCGTCGCTGACCGTATTGGTCCGGCCGTGGCAGAATCAAACGGCCGGAGGGGGCGCGGCCCGACGGGAGGGAGTAGCGATGCCTGCGAGCATCCTCGGAGAGGTCGGTCACCTCTCCGAAGCAGCATTGACACGGGATACGATCACCCGCCTCTCCTGCCCTTCCTGCGGCTCCGTCCATGTCGCCCAGCTTCTCGGTGACAACGGCGGAGTTTCCTACGTGTGCACGGCCTGCGGCCACATCTGGAGCTGATCGATGGGTGCACACAGGCGTAAGTGCGACTGGTGCGGCAGCGGCACGCCGATCGTCCGTGACATGGAACCGGTGAACCCCGACTACCAGTACTGGTGCGAGGAATGCGCGCGGGCGCTGATCATAAAAGGCGACCCGATCGAGACGTACCGTGAACTCGAGGGCGAGCCGATCTATGGCCGCCTGCTCGAAGAACACTGCACGCTCAAGCGCTTCTATTCCTTCGTCACGGCATGATCCTCGGGTCGTAAATTCCGACATTTAGGGTCGTACTGCCCTCGAAGGCAAACGATTTGGTGCTGCACCCGGTCGACCGGTAATGTTGGCGTCGCCGCCAGGGAGACCGGGCGGAACGCAAGGGGCTATAGCTCAGTTGGTAGAGCGCCTGCATGGCATGCAGGAGGTCAGGAGTTCAATTCTCCTTAGCTCCACAGTGAGACAAGAAGATCCCGTCGGATGGAATCCATCCGGCGGGATCTTCTTCGTGTGCGAACACCGCTGGTTCCAGGGGCCGTCCCGGTGGGACGGCCCCGACTCTCAGCGGCCCAGGGCGCGCCTGCCGCGGCCCTGGGAGAGGACCGGCAGGTTGTTGCGGGAGGTGTCCTGCCCGCGGGTGTCCTCCTCGATGCGCAGGGCGAGGGCGGGGCAACGGCGCACCGCGCGCAGGGCCTTGGCCTCGGCGTAGCGCGGGACCATCGCCTGGGCGACGGTCGGGAAGCCGTCGGCGCCGAGCTGGAACACCTCCGGGAGGATGTCCGCGCACAGGCCGTGGCCGCGGCACAGCGTCCAGTCGACGTAGATCTTCTGGCGGCTGGGGCCGTTCTCCTCCTCCTCGGCGCCGCCCGGGATGCCGGTGGGTGCCCTGCCGCCCTCGAAGAGCGGCAGAACGCCCTCCACGGGCCGTCCGCAGCCATTGCCGAGGACGTGGGCCGCGAGGTCGTCGGTGAACGCCTTGATGGTCGACTCCAGGAACATCGCGGAGCCGTCCGGGTGCGAGCACGCGCCGCGCCGCTTCACGTTCTTGGCGACCTGCTTGAGCGCCTCCAGGGCGGCCGGGCCGCCGCCGTTGAGGATGTCCTCCAGGCCGCGCGCGGCGGCCGGCAGGCCGAGGTAGCAGGGGCCGCACTGGCCCGCGCTCTCCTCGGCCAGCCACTGCGCCACCCGCAGCGACTCGCCCAGTGGGCAGGTCTCCTGAGTGATCGGCAGGATCGCGCCGGCGCCCAGCGAACCGCCCACCGCGTCCAGGGAGTTGCGTGAGACGACCGCCTCGTTGACCGTCGCCGCGTCGATCCACTTGCCGTGGTAGCCGCCGGTCAGCACGCCCTGCGGCACCGGCGGGGCGCCGGCGAGCTGCAGGACGTAGCGCAGCGGCACGCCCGTGGGCACCTCGATGACCATCGGGCGGGCGACCGCGCCGGAGACCGTGAGCATCACGGTGCCCGGCTCGTCGTACAGGCCGGTGTTGCCGTAGCGCTCCGGGCCGATGCGGGCGGCGATGGCGAGCTGGGCGAACGTCTCGGCGTTGGACAGCAGGGTGGGGGCGCCGCCGACGCCGTTCTGCGAGGCGCTGACCTTGCGGCCGGCCGGGATCGCCGGGCCGCCGTCGATCGAGCGGATCAGGGAGGCGGCGGCGCCGGTGACCATGCGCACCGGATTGCGCTGCACGAACGCGCGTAGCGCCGAGCGGCGGGTGTTGCTCAGGCCGCGCTCGGCGAGGGCGGCCTCCATGGAGCGCTGGGTCGATTCCCGGGTGACCCCCACCACGAGCGTGCGGGCACCCAGGGCCTCGGCGCACAGCAGCGCGCCGTCCAGGATGAGATGCGGGGCACGGTTGATCATCACCGTGTCCTTGCGGCAGGCCGGTTCGTCCTCACTGCCGTTGACCACGACGACCGGCCGTACGCCGCGCTTGATCGCGGCCTCGGCGACCGAGCGCAGCTTCTTGTGGAAGGGGAAGCCCGCGCCGCCGCGGCCCTTCAGGTTGATGTTCTCGGCGAGCTTGGCGAGTTGCTCGCCGCCCATCGGTTCGAGCGGCCCGTGCACTTTCAGGTGCATGGGCAGATCGAGTCTCTCGACAAGGTCGAAGCCCGACGTGAGCTGGGGAAGCCCGACCACGCGGACTTCGGGTACGTCGGGCAGGGCCTCGTTCACTTAAACCCTCCGGAAGGCGTGTTCCAAGGTTCGCCCGAACCCGGTGCGTCGAAGTCGTAGGAGGCACCGGGGAATGTTTCAGTGGCGGGACCGCTGTTGTTGTACGTGTCGTTCTGGTTGTACGTACCGAAGGCGGCGTTTGTCTCAGCGGTGTCGTACACATCACTCGAGCCGTAGCCGGCCGCGTTGGCGCCGTAGCCCGACGTGTTCGAACCGTAGGTCGTGTTGCCGGAATTGTCGTAGACCGGGATGTTGTATCCCGTGTCGTTGAGCGGGTCGTAGGAGGACGGGGGTGCCTCGCCGACCGGGGGTGGGGAGGGGATGGGCCAGTTGCCGGTGCCGCTCATGCTGCCGTCGACGCGCGGGATCGCCTCCGTCGGCTGCATGTCCAGGGGCATGTCCATGCGTGAGGTCTGGTCGGCGTACGGCTGCTGTTGCTGCCCGCGGGAGCGGGGGTTGACGGCGCGGTAGGCGGCGGCGAAACCGCCCGTGGTCTCCGCGGCCGAGGGGGCCTGCGAGGGCATGCCGGGCAGCGGGCCGGTGCGCTCGTCGCGGGAGGGGCGCTCGTCGCGCGAACCCCGCCCCGGACGCCGGCTCTCGTAGCCCGGCAGGGAGGAACCGGACGCCGCCCGGGTGCGGCTCTCCTCCAGGTCCTCGCGTGGCCCGGGCTCGTTGCCGATGATCTGGGCGAGGCGGTCGGCGACCTTGCGCTTGACCGGGCGCGGGGCGGCGCGCAGGGCGAGGGCCGCGGCGACGGCGACGACGCAGAGTTCGTAGCTGACCATGAAGAACGTCTTCGCCGGGCGGCCGGCGAACAGGCCGTGGATCAGGGCCGAGCACCAGGCCGGGTAGGCCAGCATGTGCATCGCGCGCCAGCGGGCGGCGACCGGCGCCGGGGAGGCGAACTGGTTGCGCAGGGCGCCGGTGATGCCCACGAAGATCATGAGCAGGGCGGCCAGGGAGCCCAGGCCGATGAGGAACGCGCTGCCCGGGATCTCGCTGCCGCCGGCGAACACCAGGCTGAAGGGGATCAGTGCGGCGATCGGGCTGGCGTGGTCCAGGGCCAGCTTGACGCCGATGTGCACCAGGAGGAAGGCGATCGAGCCCACGGCGGTCACCCGGTGGATGCCCTGCGCGATGATCCGCTGGCGGGTGTTGAGGATCATCCGGTCCTGGGCGACGAGGCCCCAGATCACCGAGCAGGTGAGGCAGACGAGCGACAGGACGCCGGCACCGAAGTTGAGGAACTCCTGGAGCCAGGCGCCGCCGAGCAGCACGACCAGGGGTATGAGAAGCAGTACAGCAGCGGTCGCCACCCCGTAGGCCGACCGGCCCGGCCTGGGGAGCGAACTGTTACTACGACGAGGGTTCATGGGGGCAACTCCGAGCGGTTCGGGAAGGCGGTCCCGCTGCCGCACTCTAAGTGGCTCCATACCGGGGGGTACGGCGTTTGAGTTATTGCGTTGTTATCTACGGGCTGTGTGGGACTCGCGGTGTCCCTTAGTGACTGTTACGCCAGGTAACAATTGAACGTTGTTCAGCTTTTCCATGTCTTCACAACTCACAGGTACGGAGCGGGGGGCACGGTTGTTCATGTGTGAGGCCTCTCATGAGTGCTGTCACGCGCCCCCTGAGAAGCCCGTCGCGACCCGCTACGGCGCTGCGGTACCCTGACGCCATGCGTGCCGTACGCCTTCTGCTTAGCGAGCCGCGCTGATCAATCCCGACCACCGGGCGAAACGGATGGTCGGCATCGGCGCGGCGTCCCCTCCTGTGCGAGGGGATTTTTCGTTTTTCGGGAATCGCAGCCGCCGGCAGAGACGATCGATGGAGCTTTGAGGATCATGAGCGAGACGAACCCCGCTGCCGCCGAGGTGGCCGCGCCGCACCGCTACACGGCGGCCGTGGCCGCCGAGATCGAGGCACGCTGGCAGGACTTCTGGGACGCCGAGGGCACGTACGCGGCGCCGAACCCCAAGGGTGATCTGGCGGGCGATCCCGGGCTGGTCGCCAAGCCGAAGAAGTTCATCATGGACATGTTCCCGTACCCCTCCGGTGCGGGTCTGCACGTCGGCCACCCGCTGGGCTACATCGCCACCGACGTCTTCGCGCGCTTCCAGCGCATGACCGGCCACAACGTCCTGCACACCCTGGGCTTCGACGCCTTCGGCCTGCCCGCCGAGCAGTACGCCGTGCAGACCGGCACGCACCCGCGCGTGTCCACCGAGGCCAACATCGAGAACATGAAGGTCCAGCTCCGCCGGCTGGGCCTGGGTCACGACAAGCGCCGGTCGTTCGCCACGATCGACCCGGACTACTACAAGTGGACCCAGTGGATCTTCCTGCAGATCTTCAATTCCTGGTACGACGAGGAGGCGAAGAAGGCCCGGCCGATCGCCGAGCTGGTCGCGCAGTTCGAGTCCGGTGAGCGGGCCGTTCCCGGTGGGCGCTCCTGGGACGCGCTGACCGCCGGCGAGCGCGCCGACATCCTGGGCGAGTACCGCCTGGCGTACGCCTCCGACGCGCCGGTCAACTGGTGCCCCGGCCTGGGCACCGTGCTGGCCAACGAGGAGGTCACCGCCGAGGGCCGCTCCGAGCGCGGCAACTTCCCGGTCTTCAAGGCCAAGCTGCGGCAGTGGAACATGCGGATCACCGCGTACGCCGACCGGCTGCTGGACGACCTGAACGAGCTGGACTGGCCCGAGGCCATCAAGCTGCAGCAGCGCAACTGGATCGGCCGCTCCGAGGGCGCCCGCGTCGACTTCCCCGTCGACGGCGAGCGCATCACCGTCTTCACCACGCGCCCCGACACCCTGTTCGGCGCGAGCTACATGGTGCTGGCGCCCGAGCACCCGCTGGTCGACAAGTTCACCCCGGACGCCTGGCCCGAGGGCACGCACGACGTGTGGACCGGCGGCCACGCGACCCCGGCCGAGGCCGTCGCCGCCTACCGCGCGCAGGCCGCCTCCAAGTCCGACGTCGAGCGCCAGGCCGAGGCCAAGGACAAGACCGGCGTCTTCATCGGCTCGTACGCGACCAACCCGGTCAACGGCGAGCAGGTCCCCGTCTTCATCGCCGACTACGTCCTGATGGGCTACGGCACCGGCGCGATCATGGCCGTACCGGCGGGCGACCAGCGTGACTTCGAGTTCGCGCGCGCCTTCGAGCTGCCGATCGTCTGCATCGTCGAGCCGACGGACGGACGCGGCACCGACACCTCCACGTGGGAGAACGCCTTCGGGTCGTACGACGCGAAGATCATCAACTCCACGGCTGAGGGCATCTCCCTGGACGGCCTGGGCGTCGTCGAGGCCAAGGCGCGCATCACCGAATGGCTGGAGCAGTCCGGCGTCGGCGAGGGCACGGTCAACTTCCGGCTGCGCGACTGGCTGTTCAGCCGCCAGCGCTACTGGGGCGAGCCCTTCCCGATCGTCTACGACGAGGACGGCATCGCGCACGCGCTGCCCGAGTCGATGCTGCCGCTGGAGCTGCCCGAGGTCGAGGACTACAGCCCGCGCACCTTCGACCCGGACGACGCCGACACCGAGCCCGAGACGCCGCTGTCGCGCAACGAGGACTGGGTCAACGTCACGCTGGACCTGGGCGACGGCCCGAAGCGGTACCGGCGTGAGACCAACACCATGCCCAACTGGGCCGGTTCGTGCTGGTACGAGCTGCGCTACCTGGACCCGCACAACAGCGAGCAACTGGTCGACCCCGAGATCGAGCAGTACTGGATGGGCCCGCGCGAGGGCCAGCCGCACGGCGGTGTCGACCTGTACGTCGGCGGCGCCGAGCACGCCGTGCTGCACCTGCTGTACGCGCGCTTCTGGTCCAAGGTCCTGTTCGACCTGGGGCACGTCTCCTCCGCGGAGCCGTTCCACAAGCTGTTCAACCAGGGCATGATCCAGGCATACGTCTACCGCGACAGCCGCGGCATCGCGGTGCCGGCCGCCGAGGTGGAGGAGCGCGACGGCGCCTACTACTACCAGGGCGAGAAGGTCTCCCGGCTGCTGGGCAAGATGGGCAAGTCCCTGAAGAACGCCGTCACTCCGGACGAGATCTGCGCCGAGTACGGCGCCGACACGCTGCGTCTGTACGAGATGGCGATGGGCCCGCTGGACGTCTCCCGGCCGTGGGACACGCGCGCGGTGGTCGGCCAGTTCCGGCTGCTGCAGCGGCTGTGGCGCAACGTCGTCGACGAGTCGACCGGTGCCGTGACGGTGGTGGACGCCGAGCCCGACGAGGACACGCTGCGTGCCCTGCACAAGGCGATCGACGGTGTGCGCGGGGACCTGGAGGGCATGCGGTTCAACACCGCGATCGCCAAGGTCACCGAGCTGAACAACCACCTGACCAAGGCGGGCGGCGCCGTGCCGCGCTCGGTCGCCGAGTCGCTGGTGCTGATGGTCGCGCCGCTGGCCCCGCACATCGCCGAGGAGCTGTGGCGCAAGCTGGGTCGCACCGGCTCGGTCGTGCACGAGGACTTCCCCGTCGCCGACCCCGCATACGTGGTCGACGAGACGGTGACGTGCGTCGTGCAGATCAAGGGCAAGGTCAAGGCCCGCCTGGAGGTCTCGCCGGCCATCTCCGAGGAGGACCTGGAGAAGGTCGCGCTGTCCGACGAGAAGGTCGTGGCGGCGCTGGACGGGGCCGGGATCCGGAAGGTGATCGTGCGGGCGCCGAAGCTGGTGAACATCGTTCCGGCGTAGGGCTTCGGGGCTCGGATCGGGCCGGAAGTCTCTGTTCGGCGGCGTGCTCGGGCCGGGCTGTCCAGGCGGCGTGCTCGGATCGGGCCGGAGGTCTCTGTCCGGCGGCGTGCTCGGGCTGGGCCGGCGGTCTCTGTCCGGCGGCGTGCTCGGGCCGGGCCGGAAGTCTCCGTCCGGCGGCGTGCTCGGACTGGGCCGGAAGTCTCCGTCCGGTCGGTGAGCATGCCGCCGGGCGTCATGATCACGACGGACGGCTCGGGGTGATCCCCTACGGGCAGGTTCGGGGTTCTTCTGGAACTCCGGGCCTGCCCGCTGCGTTTACCGTTGAAGAGTGACGTGACATGGGTCGCGGCCGGTCCGAGGAGGAGCTTGTGGAAGCAGTGATCGCAGTCGTGGCCCTGCTCTTCGTGCTCTTCGTCGCACTCGGCGCGTATGCCACGGTGAAGGTGGTCGGCGCCGCCAAGCGCCGCGTGGACGACACGATCACCCACGCCCGGCGCACGGTCGAGGACCACACCCTGCGCGCCAAGTCCTTCGCCCAGCCCGGCGCGGCCGGCGAGCTCGCGCAGTTGCGGCTGAAGCTGCGCACCTCGATGCGCGCCACCCAGGACGCCCTGCACGCGGGCGTGAGCGAGGACGAGTCCCTCAAGGAGTCCCTCGGCCTCTTCGAGCGCCTCAGCGCGCACGGCCACGAACTGGACGCGGAGCTGCGCCGCCTGGAGTCCGAGCCGGACCGTACGACGCTCGCCACGCGGCTGCCCGAGCTGCGCGAGCGCACCGGGCGCGTCGTCGAGGCGGCGGACTCGCTGCGCTGGGCGGCCCGCGACCGGGCCCGCCGGTTCGCCGACGACGACCTGGACACCCTCAGCGCGCAGATCGACGTGGAGACCGGCGCCTTGCGGCACTGGCAGACGACGGAATCCACGGCGACCGGGTCCGCCACGACCGGGTCCGCCACGACAGGGTCCACCGCGACCGGGTCCTCGACGGCCGGATCCTCGACGACGGGATCTTCAGCCACGGGATCTTCGAAGGCGGGATCCGCGGCAGCGGGGCAGGCGCCGGAGCGTCCGTCCTCCCCGCCGCCCCCGTGGCCGGAGGCACCCGACGCCGACGCGGCCGGCACCGCCGAGCAGACCTGGCCGGACAGCCCTCAGCGGCAGCGGGCCGAGGAACCGACGAGGCCCGCCATCAACCCGCCGGGCCCGCGCCAGACATACCCCTGGCAGAAGAAACCCCGTCCCGAGAGCACGACTTGAGCCCCCACGGCCACGCGCCGCTCCGGTCAAGGCTTCACCGGCTGAGCGGGGTCGGGCTGCCGCCCGGGCACTACGCCAGGTAACCTCCAGCTCATGTCCCGCCATGTCGCTATCGTCACCGATTCAACGGCCTACCTGCCGCCCCGGACGATGGAGCGCCACGGCATCACAGCGGTGCCCCTGACCGTGGTCGTCGGCGGCCAGGCACTGGACGAGGGCACCGAGATCTCGACCCGTTCCCTCGCCCAGGCGTTGCAGAAGCGACGCCCCGTCACCACCTCGCGCCCCAGCCTCGAGGTCTTCGCACAGCACTACCGTCAGGTCGCCGAGTCCGGCGCCACCGGCATCGTCTCCCTGCACCTGTCCGCCGAGCTCTCCGGCACCTACGACGCGGCGGTCCTCGCGGCGCGTGAGGCGCCGGTTCCGGTGCGGGTGGTGGACACCGGCATGATCGCCATGGCGCTGGGGTTCTGCGCGCTCGCGGCGGCCGAGGTCGCGGAGACGGGCGGCACGATGGACGAGGCCGTCACAGCCGCCGAGAAACGGGCCGGGGCCACGGCCGCCTACTTCTACGTCGACACCCTCGACTATCTGCGCCGCGGCGGCCGTATCGGCGCCGCGCAGGCCCTGCTGGGCTCCGCGCTCGCTGTGAAGCCGCTGTTGCAGCTTGAGGGCGGCCGGATCGGTCCCCTGGAGAAGGTCCGCACGGCTTCCAAGGCGATCGCCCGCCTGGAGGAGATCGCGGCCGACCGAGCGGGCAGCGCACAGGTCGACATCGCGGTCCACCATCTCGCGGCGCCGGACCGGGCGTCGGCGCTGGCGGATCGTCTGCGGGCGCGGGTGCCGGGGTTGGCCGACCTGCATGTGAGCGAGGTCGGGGCGGTGATCGGGGCGCATACGGGGCCCGGGTTGTTGGGGGTTGTGGTTTCGCCGCGATAGGCGTTGCTGCGATCACGCGCCAACTGGGTGCTTGAGTCACTCGTGCGGGTGGCGGGGTTTTCCACAACTGGGCGGTAATCCCCGGGAATTGAGCAAGATCATCGCGGGTGTGGCGGGGTGTCCGATCCTCGTCGCATGGCACTTCGATCACGTACACGTTCACGTACCGTCACGCGTCCGGGCCCGTCCACGCCCACGTCCACACGCGCCCGCACCGCGGCAGCGACCAGCGGCCCGGGGCGCGGCCCGCACTCCGACGGGCGCACCCGTCACCGGCGAGGCATGCATGTCACGGGGAGGGCACGTCAGCGCCACGCGTCGGCGGAGGAGCTGCGGCGCAGGGCGGAGGTGATCTTCGCCGAACGGGTCCGGGAGTGGGGGGAGTCGGGGGCGGGGCCGCCGGGTCGGGGTGCGGGTGCGGGTGCGGAGAGGGACCCGGATGTGGCGTATGCCGGTGTGGCCGCTGAGGTGGGGCCGCCGGGTCGGAGTTCGGGTGCGGGAAGGGACCCCGATGTGGCGTATGCCGGTGTGGCCGCCGGGGCGGGCCGCGGGCTTGGTTCCGGGGCTGCTTCTGGTGATGGCGTCGGTGCGGCTGATGTTGGTGATGACGCTGGCGGCGATGCTGGCAGCGGTGCCGGTGCCGGTGCCGGTGCCGGTGCCGGTGCTGGGGCTGGGGCCCGTGCTGGCGTCGCGGGCTTGGCCGTAGGTGCCGGCTCGGGGGAGTGGCGGGTGCGGGCCGGGCTGGCGTTGCGGGAGCGGGTGCCGGTGTGGTTGCAGGCGCGATGTGGGCTGGAGCGGCGGAACGTGGTCGCGCTCACCGTGGTGCTCGTCCTCGCGGCCGGCTTCGCGGTGCAGCACTTCTGGGCCGGGCGGGCACAGTCCGTGCGGGTTCCTGAGGTGGTGCGGGCGGCGGCACCGTACGGGGGAGGAGGCGAAGCCGGCGGGGAGCAAGGCGATGACCCCGGGTCCGCTGAATCAGGCGCCGGTGCCTCGGCGGCCGGTGCTGTGGGGACTGCGGCGCCCGAGATCGTGGTGGACGTCAGCGGCAAGGTGCGCGAGCCGGGGATCCATCGCCTGCCGGCGGGCTCGCGCGTCGCCGACGCGCTGCGTGCGGCCGGCGGAGTGCGCCCCGGCACGAACACCGACACCCTCAACCGGGCCCGGTTCCTGGTGGACGGCGAGCAGGTGATCGTCGGCGCTCCAGCGGCGGCGGTTCCTGAGGCCGGCGCGAGCACGGGCATGGGCGGCGCAGCGGCCCCCGGTGCCGCACCCGCCGCGCCGATCCCTCTCAACACCGCCACCGTGGACCAGTTGGACACCCTCCCGGGCGTCGGCCCTGTGCTGGCCCAGCACATCATCGACTACCGCACCCAGCACGGCGGCTTCCGCTCGGTGGACGAGCTGCGTGAGGTCAACGGCATCGGCGATCGCCGTTTCGCCGATCTACGGAATCTCGTACGGCCATGAGGCAGGACGGCCACGACACCCTCGCACCCGACCTCAGTCCCGCCCGGGCCGCTGTTCACGCCGCGTCCGGAGGACGGCTCGGCGCAGCCCACCCCCGTCAGGAAGGACCGCCGGACCTGCGCCTGGTCCCGCCGGCGCTCGCCGCCTGGGCGACGGCGGCACTGACGCTGGACGCTCCGCCGGAGTGGGTGGCCGGCGCGGCGGTGGTCTGCTTGCTCGCGGCAGGCGTACTGCTGCTGGTGCGGCGGGGTGGGATGGGCTCACGGAGCGGTCGGGTGTCGGTGCGACGGGATGGGGCGGGCTCGCGGAGCGGCCAGGTGCCGGCGCCGGGACGTGGGGCGGGCCTGCAGAGCGGCCGGGTGCCGGTGCGACGGGGCAGGGCGGGCTCTCAGAGCAGCCTGGTGCCGGTGCGACGGGGTGGGGCGAGCGCGCAGAGCGGCCGGGTGCCGGTGCGTCTGGCCTGGCCCCGAACGTCGGCCGCCGCCCTGCTGCTCTGCATCGCCGCGGCCGCCGTCTCCGCCGCGCTGCACGGGGCTGACCTGCGGCGTGGGCCGGTGCCCGGGCTGGCGCGGGAGTACGCCACGGTGACCGCCGAGGTCGAGGTCACCTCCGACCCACGTCTCACCCGCCCCAGGGTCAAGGGTGATCACATGGCGCCGACCGCCGTGCTGGTCAACGCGGACGTACGACGCGTCGAGAAGCCGGACGGCACGGCGGTGGAGACGCGGACTCCGGTGCTGGTGATCGTCGACGCGGGCCGGGGGCCCTCAGCCGTCGCCGACGAGTGGCGTCAGTCTGCCTCTGATGCCGAGGAGCACCCGCAGCCTGCCTCCGATCCCGAAGAGCACCTGCGGCCTCCCTCCAACGCTCACGAGCACCTGCGGCCTCCCTCCAACGCTCACGAGCACCTGCGGCCTCCCTCCAACGCTCACGAGCACCTGCGGCCTCCCTCCAACGCTCACAAGCACCCGCAACCCCCCTCCGCCCCCTCCGCCCCCTCCGCCACCCACCCCTCCCCTTGGCTGACCCTCCTCCCCTCCACCCGCCTGCGCGTGACCGCCCGGCTCGCTCCCGTCCTGGCGGACGGGGATCGGATCGCGGCCGTGTTGCGGGTGCGGGAGTCGGCCGGGCCGGAGGTCGTGGGGGAGCCGTCGGCGGTGCAGCGGCTGGCAGGGCGGTTGCGGGGTGGGCTGCGGGAGGCGACCGACGGGTTGCCGGCGGATGCGCGGGCGTTGCTGCCGGGGCTGGTTGTGGGCGACACCTCGCGGATCACACCGGAGCTGGACGAGGCGTTCAAGGAGACCGACCTCGCGCACACGCTCGCCGTCTCCGGCAGCAACCTCACGATCATCCTGGCCCTGCTCATCGGCCCGCCCGGCCTCGCCCAGCTCGTCGAGCGCCGAGGTCTCGCACCCCGCCTCGGTATCTCGCTGCGCACGACCGCACTGTTCGGCGGAGCGCTCACGCTCGCGTTCGTCGTGGTGTGCCGGCCGGACCCGAGCGTGCTGCGGGCCGCTGCCTGCGGGGCCGTCGCGCTGCTGGCCCTGGCGACCGGGCGGCGCAGATCGCTGATCCCGGCGCTGGCGACGGCCGTGCTGCTGCTGGTGCTGTACGACCCGTGGCTGGCCCGCAGCTACGGCTTCCTGCTCTCCGTCCTGGCGACGGGCGCCCTGCTCACCCTCGCGCCCCGCTGGAGCGCGGCGCTGCGCAGACGCCGGGTGCCGGCGCGCCTCGCCGAGGCGCTCGCGGCCGCGGCTGCCGCGCAGGCACTGTGCGCGCCGGTCGTGGCGGTGCTGTCGGCCCGGGTGAGCCTGGTGGCGGTGCCGTGCAATCTGCTCGCGGAGTTAGCGATCGCGCCGGCCACGGTGCTGGGCTTCGCCGCGCTGGCGACGGCACCGTTCGCACTGCCGGTGGCCAAGGTGCTGGCCTGGTGCGCGAGTTGGCCGGCCGGGTGGCTGGCGGACGTCGCCCGCACGGGTGCGGCGCTGCCCGGCGCGGGAGTGGACTGGCCCGGCGACTGGACCGGAGCCGCGCTGCTCGCCCTCGGCACGGTGGTGGTCCTGCTCGCCGGCCGGCTGCTGCTGCGGCATCCCTGGTGGTGCGGTGTCTGCGGGGCGCTGCTCCTGCTTGCGGTGGTGCAGCCGCCGCCGCTGACCAGGGTGGTCACGGGGTGGCCGCCGCCGGGGTGGCGGTTCGCGATGTGTGACGTGGGGCAGGGCGACGCGACGGTGCTCGCGGCGGGCGAGGGGACGGGCGTGGTGGTGGACGCCGGTCCCGATCCGACCCTGGTCGACCGGTGTCTGCGTCAGCTCGGCATCACGAAGATCCCGCTCGTCGTGCTGACCCACTTCCACGCCGACCATGTGGCGGGCCTGCCCGGTGTGCTGCGTGGGCGGGCGGTGGGGGCGATCGAGACGACGGGGCACGAAGAACCGGTGGACCAGATGGAGTTCGTGCGCAGGGAGGCGGCTGCCAGGCGGATTCCGGTGACGCGGGCCGCGGCCGGGGAGGAGCGGCGCACCGGGGCGCTGAGCTGGCGGGTGCTGTGGCCGCCGCCGCACCCGGCCCTGGCCCCGGACGCCCCTGACGGCCCGAACGACTCCAGCGTCACCCTGCTCGTCCGGTCGGCCGGGCTGCGGTTCCTGCTGCTCGGCGATCTGGAACCCCCCGCCCAGCGCTCGCTGTTGAGATCACCGGCGGGGCCGCTGCTGGGCGGCGTGGATGTGCTGAAGGTCGCCCATCACGGCTCGGCGTACCAGGACCCGGAGCTCATACGCCGGGCCGCGCCGAGGCTGGCGTTGATCTCGTGCGGGAAGGACAACCCGTACGGTCACCCGGCTCCCGGCACGGTCGCGGCGCTGCGGGCGCAGGGCGCGGTGGTGCTGCGGACGGACGAGGACGGGGCGATTGCCGTCGCGGGTACGGGCGCGGGGCTCACCGTGGCGGGAGACTGAGGTCATGGATTCCGTAGAGGCTGATGCCTATCTCCGACGTCTGGGAGTCGAGCGCCCGGCGTGGCCCACCGTGGACGTACTGCGTGAGCTGCAACTGCGCCATCTGCAGACCGTGCCCTTCGAGAACCTCTCGGTCCACCTCGGCGAGGAGATCGTGCTGGAGGAGAAGCGGCTGCTGGACAAGGTGGTGGGCGCGCGGCGGGGCGGGTTCTGTTACGAACTGAACGGGGCGTTCGGGGCGTTGCTCGGCGCGCTGGGCTTCGATGTCACGCTGCTCGCGGCGCGCGTCTACGGCAAGGAGGGGCGGCTCGGGATTCCCTACGACCACATGGCGCTGAAGGTGGGCACGGTGGACGGGGGCGCCTGGCTGGCGGACGTCGGGTTCGGGGCGCACAGCCACTATCCGCTGGCGTTCGAGGCGCGGGGTGAGCAGGTGGATCCGGCGGGGGTGTTCCGGGTCGTCGAGGCGGGGCCGGACGCGGCCGGGGTGCGCGGCGGGTACGACTCGGCGGAGGCGGCGGACCTGGACGTCGTGATGGACGCCAGGCCGCAGTACCGGCTGGACCGGCGGCCCCGGGCGCTCGGTGACTTCGTGGCCGGGGCGTGGTGGCACAGCACCTCGCCGCTGTCGCACTTCACGCAGTCGCTGGTGTGCTCGCGGGTGACGGAGGAAGGGGGACGAATCACGCTCAGCGGACGCACATTCAAGACGACGGCGGCGGACGGGGCACGGGAGGAGCGGGAGTTGGGGACGGACGAGGAGGTGCTGAGGATGTACCGGGAGCGGTTCGGGATCGAGCTGGACCGGGTGCCGACGGTGACCGAGCCCGGCCGGGGCGGCTGACGCGACAGGGCGGTGCGGATCACCGACCCGGGCGGCCTGCTGGGCCACGACCGAATTGCGGCGTGACGGCTTCACCGTGAGCCGGCGGACGATACCGGCGCGGGGGATCGCGGTGGTGGGACCGAGCAACCAGTCGAGCCGGACGTGCAGCCGCCGCTGACCCGGGATTCGCCGCGCGCCCGGTGCCCGAGAATGGCTCCGTGAGCGATGTGAGACATGTGCTGGTGCTGCCCGACCGTGACGCGGCCCAGGAAGCCGCGGAGGCACTCGGGGAGCGGTTCGGGATCGACGAGGAGCCGCGCCTGGTGCGGGACGCCCTGGCCGGCGAGGACGATGCCGAGGACGCGCAGTGGCTCGTCGTGCTGCGGGACGAGGGCGGGCGGCTCGATCCGGGGGCGCTGGACGAGTTCGCGGGGGAGTGGGACGGGTGGCGGGAGGAGCCGTAGCCGTGCCGTAGCCCGCACGGTGTCCGGCGCCGGCGGGGGCTGTCAGTGGCCCGTGCCATCCTTGTCGCGATGGCCAAGAACAGTGCGAACGACGACCTACTCGCCCCCGTGACCCTCGCCGTGGGTCAGGAGGAGCTGTTGCTCGACCGTGCCGTGCGGGAGGTGGTGGTCGCCGCCCGGGCCGCCGACGCGGACACGGATGTGCGGGAGCTGACCCACGACCAGTTGCAGCCGGGCACGCTGGCCGAGTTGACCAGCCCCTCGCTGTTCGCGGAGCGCAAGGTCGTGGTCGTGCGCGGCGCGCAGGACCTGTCGGCCGACACGGTCAAGGACGTCACGGCGTATCTCGCCTCGCCCGCCGAGGAGATCACGCTGGTGCTGGTGCACGCCGGCGGGGTCAAGGGCAAGAAGCTGCTCGACGCCGCCCGCAAGGCGGGGGCGCGGGAGGTGGCGTGCCCGAAGATGACCAAGCCGGCCGACCGGCTGGCGTTCGTCAGGAGCGAGTTCCGGGCGACCGGGCGCTCGGCGACGCCCGAGGCCTGCCAGGCGCTGGTCGACGCCATCGGGAGCGATCTGCGGGAGCTGGCGTCCGCGGTGAGCCAGCTCGTCGCCGATGTCGAGGGCACCATCGACGGGGCGGTCGTCGGGCGGTACTACACCGGCCGCGCGGAGGCGTCGAGCTTCACCGTCGCCGACCGGGCCGTCGAGGGGCGGGCGGCCGAGGCGCTGGAGGCGCTGCGGTGGTCGCTGGCCACCGGCGTGGCGCCCGTCATGATCACCAGTGCGCTCGCCCAGGGCGTCCGGGCCATCGGCAAGCTGTCCTCCGCGCGCGGCGGCCGCCCCGCCGATCTCGCGCGCGAGCTGGGCATGCCGCCCTGGAAGATCGACCGGGTCCGCCAGCAGATGCGCGGGTGGACACCCGACGGAGTCGCGACCGCACTGCGTGCGGTCGCCGAGGCCGACGCCGGTGTGAAGGGCGGTGGGGACGACCCCGAGTACGCCCTGGAGAAGGCGGTCGTGACCATCGCGCGGGCGGCTCGGTCCAGAGGGCGTGGCTAGGGGCGGGAGAGGAGAATCGGGCGTATCAGCCGTAAATCGCCGGACTGACGAAAGGTGGCGAGCACCATGGCTGAACACCCGCACGCAGCAATCGTCCGCAAGGGCTACGAGGCCTTCCAACGCGGAGACATGGACACCCTGCGCGGCATGATGACCGGGGACTGCACGCATCATGTGCCCGGCTCCCACCCGCTGTCGGGGGACCACAAAGGGGTCGACTCGATATTCGACGGGTACTACGGCCGGCTTTTCTCGGAGACGGACGGCACATTCCGGGTAGAGCTGCGCAACATATTCGTCGACGGCCGCGGGCACGCCATGTCCGTGCACCACTTCACCGCCAAGCGGGGCGGCAAGAGCATCGACGAGATGGGCGGCATCGTCTTCCGGATCGTCGGTGACAAGATCACCGATCTCGACGAGTGCGTCGCCGACATCGAAAAGGGCAACGACTTCTGGTCCTGACCGGGGCATGCCGAAGGCCCCGGCGCCCGCCCTGGGGAAGGGCGAGGCTCCGGGGCCTTCGCATCGAGCTGGTGGATCCGCACCCGCGTGGCGAACGCAGGCCGCGTGCGAATCCGGAGTGCCGGTCGGGAGCGGAAGAGAGAGGGCCCGCTCTGGGTCCTACCGGCGGCTGGATCCGGGAAGCCGGATCCGATCAGACCAGATAAGGGGTTCAGCCCTTGAGGGAAGCGACCTTCGAAGCAAGCGCCGACTTCTTGTTGGCGGCCTGGTTCTTGTGAATGACGCCCTTGGAGACGGCCTTGTCGAGCGCCCGCGCGGCCTCGCGCTGGTACTCGGTGGCCTTCTCGGCGTCACCCGCGGCAGCGGCCTCACGGGCCTTGCGGATCGCGGTCTTCAGGGAGGACTTGACGGCCTTGTTGCGCAGCCGAGCCTTCTCGTTGGTCTTGATCCGCTTGATCTGGGACTTGATGTTCGCCACTGATTGAGCCTTTTCAGGTTCTGGCACGGGACCGCAGGGGACCCGCACCGATGAATTTTTCTGGGTGTGCCTCGCGCTGAGAGGGCATGAGACACAGCCACCCAGGCTACCAGTGGCCCGGCCGACGGCCCAAAACGGTCCCCGGTCGCCGCCCATGGGACCATGGAACCTACGTATCGATCCGACCCGAGGCATAAGGCGCCTCAAGAGACAGGACCCTGCGTGCCCGCGACCCCTAACAATGTGCCCGAGCCGAGCCGTACCGACCCGGCTCTGATCCGCAATTTCTGCATCATCGCGCACATCGACCACGGCAAGTCCACGCTCGCCGACCGGATGCTCCAGCTCACCGGTGTGGTCGAGCAGCGGCAGATGCGTGCTCAGTACCTCGACCGGATGGACATCGAGCGCGAGCGCGGCATCACGATCAAGTCCCAGGCGGTGCGGCTGCCGTGGGCTCCCACCCACGAACCCGGCAACACGCACATCCTCAACATGATCGACACCCCGGGGCACGTCGACTTCACCTACGAGGTCTCGCGGTCGCTCGCCGCCTGCGAGGGGACCGTCCTCCTCGTCGACGCCGCCCAGGGCATCGAGGCGCAGACCCTCGCCAACCTCTACCTGGCGATGGAGAACGACCTCACGATCATCCCCGTACTGAACAAGATCGACCTGCCGGCCGCGCAGCCCGAGAAGTTCGCCGAGGAGCTCGCCAACCTCGTCGGCTGCGACCCGGACGACGTGCTGCGGGTGTCCGCGAAGACCGGCCTCGGCGTCGACGCGCTGCTCGACAAGGTGGTCAAGGAGATCCCGGCACCGGTCGGCGTCAAGGACGCCCCCGCCCGCGCGATGATCTTCGACTCGGTCTACGACTCCTACCGAGGTGTCGTGACGTACGTCCGTGTCATCGACGGCCAGCTCAACAAGCGCGAGCGCATCAAGATGATGTCCACGGGCGCCACGCACGAGCTGCTGGAGATCGGCACGAACTCGCCGGAGATGCTCGGGGCCGACGGCCTCGGCGTCGGTGAGGTGGGCTACCTCATCACCGGTGTGAAGGACGTCCGCCAGTCCAAGGTCGGTGACACCGTCACCAGCCAGCACAAGGGGGCCACGGAGGCGCTCGGGGGCTACAAGGACCCCAAGCCCATGGTCTTCTCCGGCCTGTATCCGCTGGACGGCTCCGACTACCCGGAGCTGCGCGAGGCCCTGGACAAGCTCCAGCTCAACGACGCCGCCCTGGTCTACGAGCCGGAGACCTCCGCCGCCCTCGGCTTCGGCTTCCGCGTCGGCTTCCTCGGCCTGCTCCACCTCGACGTGATCCGCGAGCGCCTTGAGCGCGAGTTCGGGCTCGACCTGATCGCGACCGCGCCGAACGTGGTCTACCGCGTGGTCATGGAGGACGGCAGCGAGCACACCGTCACCAACCCGAGCGAGTTCCCCGAAGGCAAGATCAACGAGGTGTACGAGCCGGTCGTGCGCGCCACGATCCTCGCGCCGACCGAGTTCATCGGCTCGATCATGGAGCTGTGCCAGACCCGGCGCGGCACCCTGCTCGGCATGGACTACCTCTCCGAGGACCGCGTCGAGATCCGCTACACCCTTCCGCTCGCGGAGATCGTCTTCGACTTCTTCGACCAGCTCAAGTCGAAGACGCGCGGTTACGCGTCGCTGGACTACGAGCCCACCGGCGAGCAGACCTCCAGCCTGGTCAAGGTCGACATCCTGCTGCACGGCGACAAGGTGGACGCCTTCTCGGCGATCACCCACAAGGACGCGGCGTACGCGTACGGCGTGCGGCTCGTGGCCAAGCTGCGCGAGCTCATCCCGCGGCAGGCGTTCGAGGTGCCGATCCAGGCCGCCATCGGCTCCCGGGTGATCGCCCGCGAGACCATCCGTGCCATCCGCAAGGACGTCCTCGCCAAGTGCTACGGCGGCGACATCTCCCGTAAGCGCAAGCTGCTGGAGAAGCAGAAGGAAGGCAAGAAGCGCATGAAGATGGTGGGTTCCGTGGAGGTTCCACAGGAGGCCTTCATCGCCGTGCTCAGCAGTGATGACAGCGCGGGGTCGGGCAAGGGCAAGAAGTAACCGCAGGTAACACCGGGTGGCCCGGCAAATCGCCGCAACAGGGGTCCGTCGTGCGAAAGCGCAACGGGCCCCTTTGTGTGTACCGAGTGACCCTCTGGAGGAAGTGACAGGGCGCGGGCCCTTACGCAGTGGCCTGTCGACCTTTAACCTGATCCCTGCTCGATAGTTACTCGCGAGTTAAACAACGTGAGTGGAACCAGCCGCACAGTCGCGGGCCCCCGGAGGATGTCGTGAGCGACACACAGACACTGATCGAGAACCGCCC
The DNA here is from genome assembly GCF_055609385.1 of Streptomyces sp. NPDC036764. Taxonomy (NCBI): domain Bacteria; kingdom Bacillati; phylum Actinomycetota; class Actinomycetes; order Kitasatosporales; family Streptomycetaceae; genus Streptomyces; species Streptomyces sp. NPDC036764. The sequence goes on along the minus strand of NZ_JBVJPT010000009.1, from coordinate 124,644 downwards.
GCCGAGCGTGGCGACCCTCTTCCTGGAGCGCGTGGATGCCACGCCGGACGCCGAGGCATACCGCTATCCCTTGCCGCCGGCCTCGGGGCAGGGTCCCGACGAGTGGAAGTCGCTGAGCTGGGCGCAGGCCGCCGAGCGGGTCTACGCCATCGCGGCCGGGCTCATCGAGCTGGGCGTCCAGCCGGAGCAGCGGGTGGCCCTCGCCTCCTCGACCCGGATCGAGTGGATACTGGCCGACCTCGGCATCATGTGCGCCGGCGCCGCGACGACCACCATCTACCCGCAGACCAACGCCGAGGAGTCGGCGTTCATCCTCTCCGACTCCGAGAGCCGGGTGCTGATCGCGGAGGACGCCGCCCAGGTGGCCAAGGCGCTGGAGAAGCGCGCCGAGCTGCCGAACCTCACGCATGTCGTCGTCATCGACGCGGCTGGTGTCGAGACCGGTGACTGGGTGCTCAGCCTCGCCGAGCTGGAGGCCCGCGGCGCGGCCCGGCTGGAAAAAGACCCCGAGCTGATCAAGCAGCGGGTCGGTGCGATCACCAAGGACCAGCTCGCCACCCTGATCTACACCTCCGGCACCACCGGCCGCCCCAAGGGCGTGCGGCTGCCGCACGACAACTGGTCGTACATGGCGAAGGCGATCGCCGCGACCGGCCTGGTCAGCGCGGAGGACGTGCAGTACCTGTGGCTGCCGCTCGCGCACGTCTTCGGCAAGGTGCTCACCTCCGGCCAGATCGAGGTCGGCCACGTCACCGCCGTCGACGGCCGCGTCGACAAGATCATCGAGAATCTGCCGGTCGTGCAGCCGACGTACATGGCCGCCGTGCCGCGCATCTTCGAGAAGGTCTACAACGGGGTCGCCGCCAAGGCCCGCGCGGGCGGCGGCGCCAAGTACAAGATCTTCCAGTGGGCCGCCGAGGTCGCCCGTGAGTACGCCAAGGTCACCCAGGACAACTTCCGGCGTACCGGCACCCACTCCGCGCCGTTCGGCCTCGCCGCCAAGCACAAGGTCGCCGACACGCTCGTGTACGCCAAGATCCGTGAGGCCTTCGGCGGCAACCTGCGCGCCTGCGTCTCGGGGTCGGCCGCGCTCGCCCCGGAGATCGGCTACTTCTTCGCCGGCGCCGGCATCCACATCCTGGAGGGCTACGGCCTCACCGAGTCCTCGGCGGCGTCCTTCGTGAACCCGGGCGAGGCCTACCGCACCGGCACGGTCGGCAAGCCGCTGCCCGGCACCGAGGTCCGCATCGCGGACGACGGGGAGATCCTGCTGCGGGGCCCCGGGATCATGGAGGGCTACCACGGGCTGCCCGACAAGACCGCCGAGGTGCTGGAGAGTGACGGCTGGTTCCACACCGGTGACATCGGCGAGCTGTCCCCGGACGGGTACCTGCGCATCACCGACCGCAAGAAGGACCTCATCAAGACGTCGGGCGGCAAGTACATCGCGCCGGCCGAGGTCGAAGGCCAGTTCAAGGCCGTGTGCCCCTACGTCTCCAACATCCTGGTGCACGGCGCCGACCGGAACTTCTGCACCGCGCTGATCGCGCTGGACGAGGTCGCGATCCAGGCGTGGGCCGAGGAGAACGGGCTGTCCGGGAAGCCGTACGCGGAGATCGTGGCCGCGCCGGCCACCGTCGAGATGGTCGACGGCTACGTCAGGAAGCTCAACGAGGGGCTTCAGAAGTGGCAGACGATCAAGAAGTTCCGGCTGCTGCCGCGGGACCTCGATGTGGAGCACGGTGAGATCACGCCGAGCCTGAAGCTGAAGCGGCCCGTTGTGGAGCGGGAGTACAAGGCGCTGATCGAGGAGATGTACGCCGGTACGCGCGAGGCGTAGGGGAGGGCGGGGCTGCGGGGCGTCTGCCGGTCCGTTGCGGCCGGTCGCGCCCACGCGGTGGAGCCGTAAACCGAGACGGCCCCGCGCCCCTTCAGGTCGGGACGGGCACCCCTAGCCGACCAGCCGGCGTATCTCATGGACCCTGGCGCGCAGGTCCGTCACGTCCGGGGCGGTGCCGTCGGAGAGCTGGTCCTCCAGGGCCGCGAGCTGTGTGCTGAGCTGCTTGCTCTGGACGTGCTCGCGGCTCAGCAGGTGCTCCAACTGCCTGTTCTTGCGGTACAGATCCAGGAACACCGACACCTTCGCGCGCAGCACCCAGGGGTCGAACGGCTTGGTCAGATAGTCGGCGGCCCCGGTGGCGTAGCCGCGGAAGGCGTAACCCGGCTCGTCCTCAGCCCCGGTCAGGAAGATGATCGGGACGTCCTTGGTCTGGTCGAGCCGTTTGATGTTCGCGGCGGTCTCGAAACCGTCCATGCCCGGCATCCGGACGTCGAGCAGGACCAGGGCGAAGCGCTGCCGCAGCAGCGCCTTCATGGCCTCCTCGCCCGAACGCGCGCGGACGAGCGGCTCGTTGAGGGACCCCAGGACGGCCTCCAGCGCGATCAGGTTGTCCTCCATGTCGTCGACTAGGAGGATGCCGGCACGCTCGTCGGTCGTTGCCTCAGCGCTCATGGTGAAGTGGCCTCATTCGGTGATGGTCGGCGGGACCTCTTCTCCCTCTGAAGTGTCCGGTCCCGGTACTGCGGTGTGGTCCGGTTTCGCGGTACGGCCCTCCGGCTGCGCGCCCTCGGGGTCCAGGAGGTCGCAGACGACGGTGAGGAGCTGATCCACGTCCACCGGCTTCGGTACGTAGTCGTTGGCGCCCCGCGCGATGGACTTCTCCCGGTCTCCGGGCATGGCCTTCGCGGTCAGCGCGACGATGGGCAGGTGCGCCCAGCGCGGGGTGCGGCGGATGGCGGAGATCGTCTCATATCCGTCCATCTCCGGCATCATGATGTCCATCAGGACGAGTTCGACGTCAGGCGTGCGCTCCAGCGACTCGATGCCCTCGCGGCCGTTCTCCGCGTACAGCACCGGCATGCCGACCCGGCCCAGCACATGGGTGAGCGCGAAGACGTTGCGGATGTCGTCGTCCACTATCAGCACCCGCCGGCCCGGCAGGACCTGGCCCGCCCGGCCCGTCTGCCACGCCTCCAGCTTGGTCGGCGTCGGCCATGAGTCGTCCGCGTCGTGGGTCGTCTGGAACGGCTCCGTCGACAACTGCTCCGGCACCGGCAGCGAACGGTCCTCGGGTGCCGGTCCGGTCGCCGGGTGACCGGGGCTGACGACGGGGACGTACAGCGTGAACGTGGAGCCCTTGCCGGGTTCGCTCTCGGCGACGATACGGCCGCCCAGCAGGCCCGCGATCTCGCGGCTGATGGACAGGCCGAGTCCCGTGCCGCCGTACTTGCGGTTGGTGGTGCCGTCGGCCTGCTGGAACGCCTCGAAGATCACCGGGAGTTTCTCCCGCGCGATGCCGATGCCGGTGTCGCTGACCGCGAAGGCGATCACCTCGTCGCTCTCGCGGACGTAGCGGTGCTCGGGGTCCTTGAGCCGGCCCACCCGCAGCTCGACGCGGCCCGTCGCGGTGAACTTGATCGCGTTGGACAGCAGGTTGCGCAGGATCTGCTGCAGACGCTGCTCGTCGGAGTACATCTCGCGCGGCACGTTCTCGCCGACCGACACCTCGAAGGCGAGCCCCCGGTCCAGGGTGAGCGGGCGGAACGTGGCGTGGACGTAGTCGAGGAGTTTGATCAGCGGCAGCTTCTTCGGGCGTACGTCCATCCGGCCCGCCTCGATCTTCGACAGGTCCAGGATGTCGTTGATCAACTGGAGCAGGTCCGAGCCCGACCGGTGGATCGTGGTCGCGAACTGGACCTCCTGGTCGGAGAGACGGCCGTCCGGGTTGTCGGAGAGCAGGCGGGCCAGGATCAGCAGGGAGTTGAGCGGGGTGCGCAGCTCGTGCGACATGTTCGCCAGGAACTCCGACTTGTACTGCGACGACGTCGCCAGCAGCGCCGCCTTCTCCTCCAGTTCGGCATTCGAGCGCTGCAACTCCGCCTGCTGCATCTGGAGTTCGTCCGAGCGTTCCTGGAGCTGCATTGCCAGGCGCTGGGACTCGCCGAGCAGGGACTCCGTACGGGAGTTGGCGATGATCGTGTTGATGGCGACGGCGATGGTGTTCACGAACTGGTCGAAGAACGCCAGGTGCACATCGGAGAAGCGGGAGAAGGACGCCAGCTCGATCACGCCGAGGAGCTTGTCCTCGAACAGGATCGGGATGATGACGACGCTCGTAGGAGCCGCCTCGCCGAGCCCGCTGTTGATCTTGATGTAGTCCGGCGGGGCCTCCTCGACCAGGATCCGCTTCTTCTCGCGGGCCGCCTGCCGGACCAGCCCGTGCACCGGGAGGCCGCCGGTCTCGATCGTCGTGCCCTGGGCCGAGCCGTACCCGGCGATGAACGCGAGTCCCTTCGCCGGAACGGCGGTCCGCAGTGAGGCGCTCTCCTCGTCCGGGTCGGCCAGGAAGAACGCGCCGTACTGGGCGTTGACCAGCGGGGTCAGCTCGCGCAGGAGCAGGTCGGCGACCTCCATCAGGTCCCGGTGGCCCTGCATCAGGGCGGCCAGACGGGCGAGGTTGGACTCCAGCCAGTCCTTGGCGCGGGTCGTCTCGCGCAGGTTGGCCACCATCAGGTTGATGTTGTCCTTCAGCTCGGCGACCTCGCCGCGGGTCTCGACCGTGATCGAGCGGGACATGTCGCCCTGGGCCACCGCGGAGGCGACCTCGGCGATCGCGCGGACCTGGGTGGTGAGGTTCGAGGCGAGTTCGTTCACGTTGGTCGTCAGGCGCTTCCAGGTGCCGTACACGCCCTCCACCCGGGCCTGGCCGCCGAGCTGGCCCTCGCTTCCCACCTCGCGGGCCACGCGGGTGACCTCGGAGGAGAAGGAGGAGAGGGTGTCGACCATCGTGTTGATGGCGGTCTTCAGCTCCAGGATCTCGCCGCGCGCGTCCACGTCGATCTTCTTGGAGAGGTCGCCGTTGGCGACGGCGGTGGTCACCTGGGCGATGTTCCGCACCTGGGAAGTCAGGTTGTCGGCCATGTAGTTGACGTTGTCCGTCAGGTCCCGCCAGACCCCGGAGACGCCCAGCACCTGCGCCCGGCCGCCGAGCCGGCCGTCGGTGCCGACCTCGCGGGCCACGCGGGTGACCTCGTCGGCGAAGGCGCGGAGCTGCTGCACCATCGTGTTGACGGTGTCCTTCAGTTCGAGGATCTCGCCGCGCGCGTCGACGGTGATCTTCTTGGAGAGGTCGCCGTTGGCGACGGCCGTGGTCACCTGCGCGATGTTGCGGACCTGCGAGGTCAGGTTCAGGGCCATGAAGTTGACGTTGTCGGTTAGGTCCTTCCAGACGCCGGAGACACCACGGACCTGCGCCTGGCCGCCGAGGTTGCCTTCGGTGCCGACCTCGCGGGCGACGCGGGTGACCTCGTCGGCGAAGGCGGAGAGCTGGTCCACCATGGTGTTGATGGTCGACTTCAGCTCCAGGATCTCGCCCTTCGCCTCGACGGTGATCTTCTTGCCGAGGTCGCCCTGCGCCACCGCGGTGGAGACGAGGGCGATGTTGCGGACCTGCGAAGTGAGGTTGTCCGCCATGAAGTTGACGTTGTCGGTGAGGTCCTTCCAGACCCCGGAGACACCGCGCACCTGGGCCCGGCCGCCGAGGTTGCCTTCAGTGCCGACCTCGCGGGCGACGCGGGTGACCTCGTCGGCGAAGGCGGAGAGCTGGTCCACCATGGTGTTGATGGTCGACTTCAGCTCCAGGATCTCG
>NZ_JBVJPT010000009.1:0-118838 GCF_055609385.1 Streptomyces sp. NPDC036764 | reverse complement strand
CGCCCTGCGCGTCGACGGTGATCTTCTGACTGAGGTCGCCGTTGGCCACGGCAGTGGTGACCTGGGCGATGTTGCGGACCTGGGACGTCAGGTTCGACGCCATGAAGTTGACGTTGTCGGTGAGGTCCTTCCAGACGCCGGAGACGCCCCGCACCTGGGCGCGCCCGCCCAACTGGCCCTCGGTGCCGACCTCGCGGGCGACGCGGGTGACCTCGTCGGCGAAGGCGGAGAGCTGGTCCACCATCGTGTTCACGGTCAGCTTCAGTTCGAGCAGCTCGCCGGTCGCCTCGACGGTGACCGTGCGGGTCAGGTCGCCGCGGGCCACGGCCGTCGTCACCGCGGCGATGTCACGCACCTGGGCGGTCAGCCGGGACGCCATCGCGTTGACCGCCTCGGTCACGTCCCGCCAACTGCCCGACAGGCCCGTCACCTTGGCCCGACCGCCCAGCCGGCCCTCGGTGCCGACCTCGCGGGCCACCCGGGTGACCTCGCCGGTGAACAGGGAGAGCTGGTCGACCATCTTGTTCACGGCCCGGCCCAGATGGCGCAGGTCGCCGCGTAACTGGCGGGTGCCGTCATGCAGATCGACCCGCTGGGTGAGGTCGCCGCCGGCCACCGCGTCCAGGACGCGCGTCGCGTTCGCCGCCGGGGCCACCAGGGCGTCGAGCAGGTGGTTGACGTCATTGACCCGGGTCGTCCAGTCGCCCTGGCCCGGACTCGCCGAGAGCCGCTCGTCGAGCCTGCCGTACCGGACCAACTCCCGCTTGACGCGCTGCACTTCTCCGTTGAAGTGCGTACTGCGGTCCATGATCTGGTTGAAGACCGCCGTCAGTTCGGCCACCACTCCCTCGTCGGTCTCCGGGAGCCGGCGGAAGTCTCCGTCCCGGGCCGCGGTCATCGCGGCGAGCAGCGGGCGCAGATCCGATGCTCGAATTTGACCGTCTTTCTGTCCGTCTTCGAGCACACGCGTAGCACGGTTCTCACTCATGGCGGCCCACTTCGGTAACTCGGTGCTTATGGGCGTGGCCAGTCTGTCACTCTGTCGGCGTCGACTGAGGCGTATTCGTCCGAACCGCTCGGGGAGCTGTACATGGGGGCCATTCCGGTGCAACGGGAGACCGTCACCCGTGCCTGTGATGCGCCTGCGCCCGAGAACGGGTGCGCGCAGGCCCGCACCGTCCTCCCCGGCAGCCCCCTCTCCCCGGGCTCCGCCCGCACCCTCGTGCGCGCCGCCGTCTCCGAGTGGGCCGCCTCCGGGCTCCCCGGCACCGAGCACCTCAGCGAACGGCTCCTCGACGACGCCGTCGTGGCCGTCAGCGAACTCGTCACCAACGCCGTCGTGCACGCCGGCACCGAGGTCGAGCTCAGTTGCCAACTGGAGGACGACGGCGCACTCCTCGTCGAGGTCCTGGACCACCACCCCTCGCGGGCCCCGCGCGACGGGGAGCTGGAGGCGCCGTACGAGACACCGGAGTACGGGCGCGGGCTGCGGCTGGTGTCCCGGCTCGCGGAGTCCTGGGGCGTCACCTACCGCACCGGCGCCAAGACCGTGTGGGCGCGGCTGCCCGCCGAGGACCCCGTGCCGGCCAAGGACGACATCGAGGCGTACGCCGAAGAGCGCGCGCTGGAGCGCGGGCTGCGCGTCGCCGAGATCCTCGCCCCTGAGCCCCAGCGCGCCGAGCGGGAGCGGGACTGGCTCAACCGGGGCGCCCTGTCCTTCCTCGCCGAGGCCTCCGACCTGCTCGCCGGGCAGCTCGACGAGAACCTCGTCGCCGCGCTCGCCGGCCAGTTGATCGTGCCGCGGCTGGCGGACTGGTGCGCGGTGTGGCTGGAGGACGAGGTCGCCGGGCGCTGGGGCTACGCCCGCTCCGGCGAGGCGGACAGCGGGGGAGGCTGGGCGGTGGACGGCATCGCCGGGACCGGGCCCCGGCTCGCCCGGGTCTGGCACGGCTCCGAGAACCTCATCGAGGAACTGCGGCGCGCCCTGGACAAGGAGCCGCCGCTGCCGCCGGACAACCACCGCACCGGGCCCGTCCCCTATCCCTGGCCCGGCGACGCGCTCGGCCGGCGCCAGTCGCACGGCACCGCGCTCGCGTACCGCCTGATCGCCGGCGGCCACCCGCTGGGCACCCTGGTCATCGGGCGGGCCGACCTCGTGCGCTTCCCCGACGAGGTCACCGGGCTGGTGGAGGACCTCAGCCGCCGGGTCGCCCTCGCCATCGGCGCGGCCCGCCAATACGCCCGCCAGGCCACCATCAGCCGGGTCCTGCAGCGCGGACTGCTGCCCGGCGCCGTCGCGGAGATCCCGGGGGTGGCCAGCGCCCTCGTCTACGAACCGTGTGACAAGGGCGGTCCGAGCGGCGACTTCTACGACCTCTTCCCGGCCCGCGACGGCCGCTGGTGCTTCGCCATCGGCGACGTCCAGGGCAAGGGCCCCGAGGCGGCCGTCGTGATCGGCATCGCACGGCCCTGGCTGCGGCTCCTCGCCCGCGAGGGCTACCGCGTCTCCGACGTCCTGGACCGCCTCAACCAGCTCCTCCTCGACGACGCCACGGAGGCCGCCGACGCCGCCGCCCGCGCCCTCGTCGGCCCGGCAGCGCCCGGCGACGGCCCGCAGACGCGCTTCCTGTCCCTCCTCTACGGCGAGCTCACCCCCTTCGACGGCGGCATCCGCTGCACCCTCGCCTCCGCCGGCCACCCGCTGCCCCTTCTGCTCGGCGCTGACGGCGAGGTCCACACCGCCGCGCAGCCACAGACCCTCCTCGGGGTCGTCGAGGACGCCACGTACACCAGCGAGACCTTCGAGCTGCGCTCCGGCGACACCCTGCTGTGCGTGACCGACGGGGTGACGGAGCGGCGCAGCGGCCCCCGCCAGTTCGACGACGGCGACGGCCTCGCGACCGCGCTCGCCGGGTGCGCGGGCCTGAACGCCGAGCTGATCGCGGAACGGATCCGCCGGCTGGTGCACGAGTTCGGCGGCCGCCCGCCGGAGGACGACCTGGCGCTGCTGGTGCTCCAGGCCGAGTGACCGGCGGGAGGGGACACCGGCGGAGTACGGGACAATGGAACCCATGCCCTCCGCACTCCCCGACGGCGAGCCCGTTCCCGACGACGGCGCGCTGCCCGCCTCCGCACTGACCGGGACCGCCGACCGCCCCCTCGGCTTCTATCTGCACGTCCCGTACTGCGCGACCCGCTGCGGCTACTGCGACTTCAACACCTACACCGCGACCGAGCTGCGCGGCACGGGCGGAGTGCTGGCATCCCGCGACAACTACGCCGAGACCCTCGTCGACGAGATCCGCCTGGCCCGCAAGGTCCTCGGCGACGACCAGCGCGAGGTCCGCACGGTCTTCGTCGGCGGCGGTACGCCCACCCTGCTGGCCGCCGCTGATCTCGTACGGATGCTGGGGGCGATCCGCGACGAGTTCGGCCTGGCGCCGGACGCGGAGATCACGACGGAGGCGAACCCGGAGTCGGTGGACCCGGCATATCTCGCCACGCTCCGCGAGGGCGGCTTCAACCGGATCTCCTTCGGCATGCAGAGCGCGAAGCAGCACGTGCTGAAGATCCTCGACCGCACCCACACCCCCGGCCGCCCCGAGGCCTGCGTGGCGGAAGCCCGCGCGGCCGGCTTCGAGCACGTCAACCTCGACCTGATCTACGGCACCCCCGGCGAGTCCGACGACGACTGGCGGGCCTCGCTGGAGGCGGCGCTCGGCGCCGGACCGGACCATGTGTCGGCGTACGCCCTGATCGTCGAGGAGGGCACCCAGCTCGCCCGCCGCATCCGCCGGGGCGAGGTCCCGATGACGGACGACGACGTGCACGCGGACCGGTACCTGATCGCCGAGGAGACCTTCAAGGCGGCCGGTTTCGACTGGTACGAGGTCTCCAACTGGGCCACCTCCGAGGCCGCCCGCTGCCTGCACAACGAGCTGTACTGGCGCGGCGCCGACTGGTGGGGCGCGGGCCCCGGAGCCCACTCGCACGTCGGCGGGGTGCGCTGGTGGAACGTCAAGCATCCGGGAGCGTACGCGGCGGCGCTGGCGGCGGGGCGCTCACCGGGCGCGGGACGCGAGCTGCTGTCCGAGGAGGACCGCCGCGTCGAGCGCATCCTGCTGGAGCTGCGGCTGCGCGAGGGCGTGCCCCTGGCACTGCTGCGGGAGGAGGGCCTGCGGGCGTCCCGCCGAGCCCTGTCGGACGGGCTCCTGGACCAGGGGCCGTACGACGAGGGGCGAGCGGTGCTGACGCTGCGGGGGCGGCTGCTGGCGGACGCGGTGGTGCGGGACGTGGTGGACTGAGCGGGCGCACCCGGTCGGCCCGGTGGCGGGTCCTAGGCCGGTGTCGTGACGAAGTCGATCAGTTCCTCCACCCGCCCCAGCAACTCCGGCTCCAGGTCCCGGTAGGACCCCACCCGCTTCAGGATCGCCTGCCACACCGCCCCGGTGTTCTCCGGCGGCCATCCCATGGCCCGGCACACCCCGGTCTTCCAGTCCTGCCCGTGCGGGACCCGGGGCCACGCCTCGATCCCGAGGGCCGAGGGCTTCACCGCCTCCCAGATGTCGATGTACGGGTGGCCCACCACCAGGGCGTGCTCGCTCGTCACCGACTCGGCGATGCGCCACTCCTTGGTGCCGGGCAGCAGGTGGTCCACCAGGACTCCCAGCCGCGCGTCCGGGCCGGGTGCGAATTCGGTCACGATCGACGGCAGGTCGTCGACGCCCTCCAGGTACTCCACGACCACGCCCTCGATGCGCAGGTCGTCGCCCCACACCTTCTCGACCAGCTCGGCGTCGTGGCGGCCCTCGACGTAGATACGGCCGGCGCGGGCGACGCGGGCGCGGGCGCCGGGGACGGCCACCGAACCGGATGCCGTACGGGTGGGGCGTACCGGGGCCGCGCCGGTCGGCCGGACGAGCGTCACCGCCTTGCCCTCCAGCAGGAACCCGCGCGGCTCCAGCGGGAACACCCGGTGCTTGCCGAAGCGGTCCTCCAGGGTCACCGTGCCCGCCTCGCAGCGGATCACCGCGCCGCAGAAACCCGTGCCGGGCTCCTCGACCACCAGGCCGGGTTCCGCCGGGACCTCGGGGACGGGTCTGGGCTTCTTCCAGGGCGGGGTCAGGTCGGCGGAGTACTGGCGCATTCGGATGACGATAGGAGAAGCACCCCCACGGTCACTGCGACACGCCGAATCTGGATGCCAGCTCGTCTCGCTGCCGCCGCACGAACTCCGCGTCCACCACCGCTCCGTGACCGGGTACGTACAGAGCGTCCTCGCCGCCCAGGGCGAGCAGCCGGTCCAGGGCGGCCGGCCACTGCGACGGAACGGCGTCGCGGCCGGCCTGGGGCTCGCCCGACTCCTCCACCAGATCGCCGCAGAAGACCACCTCCCGATCACCGGAGACCTCGCCCGGCACGAGCACCGCCAGGTCGTGGGCGGTGTGGGCGGGACCCACGTTCGCCAGCAGCACCCCGCGGCCACCGCCCAGGTCGAGCGTCCACTCGCCGCTGACCTGGTGGTGGGGGCGGATCAGCGCGTCCACCGCCTCCTCCGCCGCGGCCGGATCCAGTCCGTTGCCCACCGCGTCGGCACGCAGCTCCTCGTGCGCCTGCCGGCCGTCGAGCACCGTGTCCATGCCGACCGGGCCGTAGACCTCCGTGCCCGCGAACGCCGCCGCACCGAAGACATGGTCGAAGTGGGGATGGGTCAGCGCGAGATGGGTCACACGGTGACCGGCGAGCCACTGCGCCTGCGTACGCAACCGCACGCCCTCCGCGAGGCTCGACCCGGCGTCGACGATCAGCGCGGTGCCGTCCCCCACGACCAGCCCCGCCGTGCAGTCCCACACCGGAAGCCGGCACCGGCCCACCCCGGACGCCAGCCGCTCCCACCCCAGCTCTTCCCAAGTCACCGTCATACGGCGACGCTAGCCAAGACACCACCGCCGAGCACGGCGGACTTGGCCCGGCCTTGCCCGGGGTGTACCCCACCGCCGTACACTGGGCCGGGGACGGCTGGCACTCGGACGGACAGAGTGCCAGGAAAGATGCCAAGGGGAACGACTTCTGGAGGTGTGCGCGAGATGCTGAGCGAACGACGGCTCCAGGTGCTGCGCGCCATCGTCCAGGACTACGTCGGGACGGAGGAGCCGGTCGGCTCCAAGGCGCTCACCGAGCGGCACAACCTCGGCGTCTCCCCGGCGACCGTGCGCAACGACATGGCGGCCCTGGAGGACGAGGGCTTCATCGCGCAGCCGCACACCAGTGCCGGGCGCATCCCCACCGACAAGGGCTACCGGCTGTTCGTCGACAAACTCGCCGGCGTCAAGCCGATGACCCCGCCCGAGCGGCGCGCCATCCAGAACTTCCTCGACGGCGCCGTCGACCTCGACGACGTGGTGGCCCGGACCGTACGGCTGCTCGCGCAGCTCACCCGGCAGGTCGCCGTCGTGCAGTACCCGTCGCTGACCCGGTCCACCGTCCGGCATGTCGAGCTGCTCTCGCTCGCCCCCGCGCGGGTGATGCTCGTGCTGATCACGGACACCGGTCGGGTCGAGCAGCGGATGATCGACTGCCCGGCACCGTTCGGCGAGACCTCGCTCGCGGATCTGCGGGCGCGGCTGAACAGCAAGGTCGCGGGGCGGCGCTTCAGCGATGTGCCGAGGCTCGTCGAGGACCTCCCCGAGGCCTTCGACATCGAGGACCGCGGCACCGTCTCGACCGTGCTCTCCACCCTCCTGGAGACGCTCGTCGAGGAGAACGAGGAGCGGCTGATGATCGGCGGCACCGCCAATCTCACCCGCTTCGGGCATGACTTCCCCCTCACCATCCGACCGGTCCTGGAGGCGCTGGAGGAGCAGGTCGTGCTCCTCAAGTTGCTTGGCGAGGCCGGGGATTCGGGCATGACCGTGCGCATCGGGCACGAGAACGCCTATGAGGGACTCAACTCCACGTCTGTCGTGTCGGTGGGCTACGGTTCGGGCGGCGAGGCAGTCGCCAAGCTCGGCGTGGTCGGACCGACCCGCATGGATTACCCGGGAACGATGGGAGCGGTACGCGCAGTGGCACGTTACGTCGGACAGATCCTGGCGGAGTCGTAAGTGGCCACGGACTACTACGCCGTGCTCGGCGTGCGTCGCGACGCGTCGCAGGAAGAGATCAAGAAGGCCTTCCGGCGGCTCGCCCGCGAGCTGCACCCGGACGTCAACCCTGATCCGAAGACCCAAGAGCGGTTCAAGGAGATCAACGCCGCTTACGAGGTGCTGTCGGACCCGCAGAAGAAGCAGGTCTACGACCTCGGCGGCGACCCGCTGTCCCAGGCGGGCGGCGCGGGTGCGGGCGGCTTCGGCGCCGGCGGCTTCGGAAACTTCTCGGACATCATGGACGCGTTCTTCGGTACGGCGTCCCAGCGCGGTCCGCGCTCGCGCACCCGGCGCGGCCAGGACGCGATGATCCGGCTGGAGGTCGAGCTCGACGAGGCGGCCTTCGGTACGACGAAGGACATCCAGGTCGACACGGCCGTCGTCTGCAACACCTGTAACGGTGAAGGGGCCGCACCCGGCACCTCCGCCCAGACATGTGACATGTGCCGCGGCCGCGGTGAGGTGTCGCAGGTGACGCGGTCCTTCCTGGGCCAGGTCATGACGTCGCGGCCGTGTCCGCAGTGCCAGGGCTTCGGCACCGTCGTCCCGACGCCGTGCCCCGAGTGCGCGGGCGACGGCCGCGTACGGTCCCGGCGCACCCTCACGGTCAAGATCCCCGCAGGTGTCGACAACGGCACCCGGATCCAGCTCGCCGGCGAGGGCGAGGTCGGGCCGGGTGGCGGTCCGGCCGGTGACCTGTACGTCGAGATCCACGAGCTGCCGCACTCGACCTTCCAGCGGCGCGGCGACGACCTGCACTGCACGGTGACGATCCCGATGACGGCGGCGTGCCTCGGCACGAAGGTGCCGCTGGAGACGCTGGACGGCATGGAGGAGGTCGACATCCGGCCCGGCACCCAGTCCGGCCAGTCGATCCCGCTGCACGGACGCGGCGTCACGCATCTGCGCGGCGGCGGCCGGGGCGACCTCATCGTGCACGTCGAGGTACAGACCCCGACCAAGCTGGACCCCGAACAGGAACGCCTCCTGCGCGAGCTGGCCAAGCTCCGCGGCGAGGAGCGCCCGCAGGGGCAGTTCCAGCCGGGTCAGCAAGGGCTGTTCTCGCGGCTGAAGGACGCGTTCAACGGTCGCTGACCGGTGCGTGGGGGTTGCGGCTCCGTGGCTGGGGGCCGCCGCCCCCAGACCCCCGCTTCGGCCCTGAACGGGCCTCGTCCTCAAACGCCGGACGGGCTGATTTTCCCCGGCCCGATGCCGGGGCACAGGGCCGATTCGGACTTGTTCGGAGGACGTGACAACATGCCGTCATGTCCTCCGCGCTGACCGGTCTCTTCCCCCATCCGATCGTGCAGGCCCCCATGGCGGGCGGCGTCTCCGTGCCGCACCTCGCCGCCGCCGTGGGCGAGGCCGGCGGGCTGGGGTTTCTCGCCGCCGGGTACAAAACCGCCGACGGGATGTACCAGGAGATCAAGCAACTGCGCGGGCTGACCCAGCGGCCCTTCGGCGTCAACCTGTTCATGCCGCAGCCCGAGTACGCCGACGCCGCGGCCGTGGACGTCTACTCCCATCAGCTCGCCGGTGAGGCCGCCTGGTACGAGGTCGAGCTGGGGGACCCGGACAGCGGCCGCGACGACGGCTACGACGCCAAGCTCGCCGTGCTGCTCGACAACCCGGTGCCCGTCGTCTCCTTCCACTTCGGCGTGCCCAGCGCCGACGTACTGGAGTCCCTGCGCCGCGCCGGCACCGTCACCCTCGTCACCGCCACCACCCCCGACGAGGCCCTCGCCGTGCAGCGGGCCGGCGCCGACGCCGTGATCGTGCAGGGCGTCGAGGCCGGCGGCCACCAGGGCACCCATCGCGACAACCCCGAGACCGACGGCACCGGAATAGGGCTGCTGTCGCTCATCGCCCAGGTCCGCGAGACCGTGAGCCTCCCGCTGGTCGCCGCCGGCGGCATCATGCGCGGCAGCCAGATCGCCGCCGCCCTCGCGGCCGGCGCCAGTGCCGCACAGCTCGGCACCGCCTTCCTCGTCACCCCGGAGTCCGGCGCCAACGCCCTGCACAAGCAGGCGCTGACCAACCCGCTGTTCGTCCGCACCGAGCTGACGCGCGCGTTCTCCGGACGTCCCGCGCGCGGCCTCGTCAACCGCTTCATGCGCGAGCACGGCCCGTACGCCCCCGCCGCCTACCCCGAGGTCCACCACCTCACCTCGCCCCTGCGCAAGAAGGCCGCCGCGTCCGGCGACCCGCAGGGCATGGCGCTGTGGGCCGGGCAGGGGCACCGCATGGCCCGCGAACTCTCCGCCGGGCGGCTGGTGGAGGTCCTGGTCGCCGAGTTGGACGCCGCGTCGACAGCGTTGTCGGCCTTCCCGAAGGGCGGTGCGGCCGGATGACCGCTCCGGTGTTCGTCGTCGAGTCGCTGGAGCGGGCCGGTGCCGCCGGCGCCGAGTTCGTGCTCGACGGGCCCGAGGGCCGGCACGCCGTCTCGGTGAAGCGGCTGCGGGCCGGCGAGGAGGTCGTCCTCACCGACGGGCACGGCCGCTGGGCCGAGGGCGTCGTCAGGGCGGCCGAGGGCAAGGACCGGCTGGTGCTGGAGCTCGGTGCCGTGGCTGAGGAGGCCCCCGAGCGGCCCCGGATCACCGTCGTGCAGGCCCTGCCCAAGGGCGACCGCGGTGAGCTCGCCGTCGAGACCATGACCGAGACCGGCGTCGACGCGATCGTGCCGTGGGCGGCCGCCCGCTGCATCACGCAGTGGAAGGGCGAGCGGGGCGCGAAGGCACTCGGCAAATGGCGGGCCACCGCCCGCGAGGCCGGCAAGCAGTCCCGCCGGGTGCGCTTCCCCGAGGTCGCGGACGCGGCGACGACCAAGCAGGTCGCGGAGCTTCTCGCGGCGGCCGACTTCGCCGCGGTACTGCACGAGGACCGCGACTACGGCAGCGAGCCGCTCGCGACCGCCGAACTGCCCGCCGAGGGCGAGATCGTGCTCGTCGTCGGTCCCGAGGGCGGGGTGGCCCCCGAGGAGTTGGCCCTCTTCGAGGAGGCGGGGGCGAAGGCGTACCGTCTGGGCCGTACCGTCCTGCGCACCTCCACCGCCGGAACCGCGGCGACGGCACTGCTCCTCGGCCGCACCGGCCGCTGGTCCTGACACCGGGAGGGACGTCCGCCGTGGAACTCGCCCAAGTACGGCTGCTGGTCACCGACTTCGCCGCCTGCTACCGCTTCTACGCCGACGTCCTCGGCCTCAAACCGCAGGCCGGGGCGACGAACGGGCCGTACGAGAAGTTCAGCCCCGCCACCGGCTCGGCGGGCATCGCCCTCCAGGACCGGGTCATGATGGCCGAGGTCCTCGGCGAACTCGGCGACGACGCCACCGGCCACCGCTCCCTGGTCGTCCTGCGCGTGGACGACCTGGACAGCTACTGCGCCCAGATCACCGCCCGCGGCGCGACCCTCATGCACGGCCCGGCGCCCATGACCGACCGCATGCGCGTCGTCCACCTCAAGGACCCGGAGGGGAACCTGGTGGAGCTCCAGGAGTGGCTGCTGCTGCGCGGCTGAGGTCGACCGCCTCGACGACCGCGGGAAACAGCTCCCAGCCGTCCAACTCGCCCTTTCCCGGCAGTAGTTCGCGTCGCCCCGCCTCGTCGACGAGGGCCCGTACGACCCCCGGCTCGCGCAGGTTGAGGAGATTGCCGCGGCCGTCGGCGACACAGCCGGCGAACCAGTACCCGTCGGCGACATGGCGGCCCGAGCCTGCCTCGCCCGAGCGGAAGACGACACGCGTGCGGGCGCCGTCGAGGTAGAGGTTGAGGACCTCACGGCACACGTCGCCGTCGCGATGCTTGTGCCGCACGCTCCACAGATACGTCGTCCGCTCGTCCACGACGAGCCTGCGCCGTCGGCGGTGGGATCGCATCCGGCCACGCTACGGCGCCGGGCACCGCCTGGTCTCTGGGTTTTCTGCGGGGATCAACCGGACGTCCTCGCGGCGGACGGCGAAGGACTCCTGGACCGTGCCGTTGTTGCGGGCCGGGTCCCAGAGCCAGATCCAGTCGCCGGAGGTGCCGAAGGAGAGCACCGGGTGGGTGGTGGCCACGGGGCCGTTCTCCACCGCCACGACCCCGTCGGCCGGTACCGGGCGCACGCACATGAAGTGGCCGTAGATGCCGAAGTAGGAGGGCGGTGCGGCGCCCTGCCGGGCGGCGTTCTCCGCGGCCCGTCCTGCCGCGCTCGCCGCCTGGCCGGTGCCCAGCGCTATCGCGCTCAGGGCGTACAGGACGATGATCAGCGTCGCCAGGACGATGGCGAAGAAGCGGTTGCTGGCGTCCCGGCCCAGATGGAAGTGGCGCAGCCAGCCCACGATCGCCACGAAGAACAGCGCGCTGCCCAGCGCGAGGCCCATCGGCTCGGCGGCCACCAGATAGGTGCCGAGCCGCGGCGTGGGCACCGCCTCCACGCGGATGTCGAAGCGGTCCAGATAGGCGTCGTGCATCTGCCCGCCCAGCCAGCCCACCATCGACCAGAGCACCGGCACGGACAGCGGCACCAGCCAGGCCGCGTGCCGGGTGAACAGGGTGCGGCGCAGCGCCAGGACCACACCCGCGCCCGTGAACAAACCGACGGCCAGCAGCAGCGCGCCCGCCCACAGCACCCGCGGCTGGGTGCCCCGGCCGACCAGGGCACCGAAGGCCGCCAGTGCCGTGGTGCCCGCGACCCCCGCCGCCCACTGGACCCCGAGCCCGCGGGCCCGCGTCTCCTTCAGGGTCCGGCCGAGCGGCAGCGCGCCCGCCGTGCCGAGCAGTGCGGGCAGCAGCTTCCAGGCGCCGTCGGCCCACACGACGTACATCCCGCAGACGATCGCGAGGACGAGGCCGGCCGCGCCCGCCGTCAGCCAGACCAGCCGGACCCGGCGCTCGTGCGGTGTCTCGTCGCGCGGCGGGTCGGCGTCCGAGTGGCCCGGCACCCGCAGCCCGTGCGCCTCGGGATCGAAGGGGCGGCCGCCCAGCGGGCGCGCCGCCAGCTCGGTCGCCGCCTCCTCCCGCGAACGCGGGCCCGCCGGTACCGTCACGGCACGCTGCTCGTCCGCGCCGCCCAACCGGATCCACAGGCGTCCCAGCGTCGGCAGCGCGCGGTGCACGTAGTACGTGGTGCGCGCCGGGCGCTCGTGCTCGACCAGCGCCGCGTCCCGCACCCATGCGCCCAACTCGGCCTGCTGGGCGAGCCGTTCGACCTCCAGGGTGGCCGTGCGCAGGGCACCGAGGCGGGCTCCGTGCAGCCGGACCTCGACGACCAGTGTGGTGCGGTGCGCCGCGGCGGGTGCCGCTTCGTCGTCCTGCGCCGGGCGCACGGTCCAGCCGCGCTCCTCGAACAGGGCGGTCACATACGCCACTTCATCCGGATGGGCGACCACGTCGACGAGCATCCGCACCCGCCGCCGGCGCGGCGGCGCGGGCGGTCCCGCCGCGGGATCGGCGGCGTCCGTCCCGGCCCGCTCGGAGTCGTCCGAGGTGCGCGGCGCGGGCAGGGCGCGAGAGGGAATCCGTGCTGAGGTCAACGGTCCTCCGGGCAGGGTGGGTTGGGCGACACCCGATTGTGACGTGCGCGAGCCGCCAGTGGCCGTATGCGCTCTACCGCGTCGGCCGGGACAGTGGCAGGCTCCCCTCCATGGGGGCATTCAGGAGGATTTGGGGTCGCGCGGACCGGCGTGCGGGGCGCCGCGGGCGCGGGGCGCGGGTGGCCGGTGCCGCCGGGCTCGCCGTGGTCGCGGTCGGTGGGCTGGGCGCCTGCGACCCGGGCGGGCTGAGCAGTGCGACCGTCGCGTTCACCACCGACCAGACCGTGACCAAGGAACTGGAGCGGCAGAAGGCCGATGTGCAGTGGCTCAACTGCACCGGCTCCTACGACGGCGGCGGCAACAACGGCTCCGGTGCCACGGCGAGCGAGAACACCGTGGTCAAGGTCGACTGCGAGGGCGAGACCGGCGACGGCAAGGACATCGTCGTCACCGGCCGGATCACCCGGGCCGTCAGCGGCGCCTGTGTGCGCGGGGACCTCGTCGCCAAGATCGACGGCAAGGAGTGGTTCCACGTGAACGGGCTGGGCGACTGCAACGCCACGCCCTCGCCCGTGAACCCCGGCGGCGGTGGGCAGCCCGGACCGACCGTCACGGTGACCGTCACCAAGACCGTGTACTGCAAGCAGCACCCGAACTGCTGGCCGGAGGGCAAGTGACCGCCTCCCCCCGGAGGCACGGGCAAGTGATCCAAAGGCCTGTTCGCGCACGCCGCCCTTGCTTAGGGTGATCGGGTGACACAGTCCGCGACGCCCGTGACGACTTCGGCCTCCCACCCGGCGGCCACCCGCCCCTCGCCCGCGTATATGCGGTATCCGCACCTGCGCGGCGACCTGGTCGCCTTCACCGCCGAGGACGACGTATGGCTCGCCCCCCTCGACGGCGGCCGCGCCTGGCGGGTCAGCGCCGACAACGTGCCGGTCTCCCGGCCGCGTATCTCGCCCGACGGCACGACCGTCGCCTGGACCTCCACCCGCGACGGCGCTCCCGAGGTGCACATCGCACCGGTCGACGGCGGCCCCTCCAGGCGCCTGACGCACTGGGGCAGTTGGCAGACCCGGGTGCGCGGCTGGACCCCGGACGGCCGGGTCCTCGCGATCAGCACCCAGGGCCAGGCCGGCAGCCGCCGCACCTGGGCCCACACGATCCCGCTCGACGGCGGCCCCGCGACCACCCTGCCGTACGGCCCCGTCGGCGACGTCGTGCACGGGCCGCACCTGGTGCTCGCCTCCGCGCCGATGGGGCTGGAGGCGGCCCGCTGGAAGCGCTACCGCGGCGGTACGGCGGGCAAGCTGTGGATCGACCGGGAGGGCGAGGGGGACTTCGTACGGCTGCACGCGGAGCTGGACGGGAACCTCGAGGACCCCGTATGGGTGGGGGACCGGATCGCCTTCCTCTCCGACCACGAGGGCGTCGGGGCGGTGTACTCCTCCCTCGCCGACGGCTCCGATCTGCGCCGGCACACGCCCATCGACAGCTTCTACGCCCGCCATGCCGCGAGCGACGGCACCCGTGTCGTGTACGTGTCCGCCGGTGAACTCCGGCTGCTGGACGACCTCGACGGCGCCGAGCCGCGCAGGCTGGACATCCGGCTCGGCGGGCAGCGCACCGACCGGCAGCCGTACTCGCTGAACGCCGCCCGTTCCTTCGGGGAGGCCGCGCCCGACCACACCGCGCGCGGCAGCGCCGTCTGTGTCCGGGGCACCGTGCACTGGGTCACCCACCGCTCCGGCCCCGCCCGCGCGCTGGCCGCCGAGCCGGGCGTCCGGGCCCGGCTGCCGCGCACCTTCCGGGCGGAGGGCGAGGAGTGGGTGGTGTGGGTGACGGACGCCGAGGGCGACGACGCGCTGGAGTTCGCCCCGGCGACCGGGCTCGCGCCCGCGGCCACCCCGCGCAGGCTGGCCGCCGGGCAGCTCGGGCGGGTGCTGGAGCTGGCCATGGCGCCCGACGGGAGCCGGGCGGCGGTCGCCGCGCACGACGGACGGGTGCTGCTCGTCGAGCGGGAGAGCGGCGAGGTCCGCGAGGTCGACCGCAGCGTGCACGGCGACGTCTCGGGGCTGGTCTTCTCTCCCGACTCGGCCTGGCTCGCCTGGTCGCACCCCGGCCCGCGCCCGCTGTCCCAGCTCAAGCTCGCCAACACCACCGACCTGTCGGTCTCCGAGGCGACCCCGCTGCGATTCCAGGACTACGCGCCCGCGTTCACGCAGGACGGCAAGCACCTGGTGTTCCTGTCGGCGCGCGCCTTCGACCCGGTCTACGACGAGCACGTCTTCGACCTGGCCTTCGTGGTCGGCTCCCGCCCGCACCTGATCACGCTGGCGGCCACGACCCCGTCCCCCTTCGGCCCGCAGCGGCACGGCCGCCCCTTCGACGCGCCGGACAAGGACGAGACCCCCGACAGCGAGGGCACCCCGACCACCCGCATCGACCTCGAAGGGCTCGCCGACCGGATCGTGCCGTTCCCGGTCGAGGCGGCCCGCTACACGCACCTGCGGACCGCCAAGGACGGCGTGCTGTGGCTGCGCCACCCCGTGCAGGGCGCGCTCGGCGCCTCCCGGGCCACGCCCGAGGACCCCGAGCCCAAGACCGAGCTGGAGCGCTACGACCTCCTCCAGCGGCGCGTCGAGCATCTCGCCGACGACGCCGACGACTTCGAGGTCAGCGGCGACGGCAAGCGGGTGCTGTTGTGGACCGACGGCAGGCTCAAGGTCGTACCGAGCGACCGGCGGGCCTCCGGCGACGAGGACAGCGACTCGAACATCACCGTGGACCTGACGCGGGTACGGCAGCGGGTCGACCCGGCGGCCGAGTGGCGGCAGATGTTCGACGAGGCGGGCCGCATCATGCGGGACCACTTCTGGCGGCCCGACATGAGCGGGGTGGACTGGCCCGGCGTCCTGGACCGCTACCGCCCGCTCCTCGACCGCGTCGCCACCCACGACGACCTGATCGACCTGCTGTGGGAGGTGCAGGGTGAACTGGGCACCTCGCACGCCTACGTCTCGCCGCGCGGCGGATACGGCGGCGGGGCCCGGCAGGGCCTGCTCGGTGCCGACATCTCCCGGCACGCCGACGGCAGTTGGCGCATCGACCGCATCCTGCCGTCGGAGACCTCCGACCCCGACGCACGGGCGCCGCTGGCCGCGCCCGGGGTCGCGGTGCGCGCCGGGGACGCGATCGTGGCGGTGGCCGGGATGCCGGTCGACCCGGTGACCGGGCCCGGACCGCTGCTCGTCGGCACGGCGGGCAAGGTGGTCGAGCTGACGATCTCGCCGGCCGGCGGCGGGGACGTACGGCACGCGGTCGTGGTGCCCATCGCGGACGAACAGCCGCTGCGCTACCACGCATGGGTCGCGGACCGGCGGGCGTACGTCCACGAGAAGTCCGGCGGCCGGCTCGGTTACCTCCACGTACCGGACATGCAGGCGCCGGGCTGGGCCCAGATCCACCGGGACCTGCGGGTCGAGGTGGCCCGGGAGGGGCTCGTCGTGGACGTCCGCGAGAACGGCGGCGGGCACACCTCCCAGTTGGTCGTGGAGAAGCTGGCCCGGCGGATCGTCGGCTGGGAACTGCCGCGCGGCATGCGGCCGTACAGCTATCCGCAGGACGCGCCCCGGGGACCCGTGGTGGCGGTGGCGGACGAGTTCTCCGGATCCGACGGGGACATCGTCAACGCGGCGATCAAGGCGCTGGGCCTCGGCCCGGTGGTGGGCACCCGGACCTGGGGCGGCGTGATCGGGATCGACAGCCGGTACCAACTGGTCGACGGCACGCTGATCACCCAGCCGAAGTACGCCATCTGGCTGGAGGGCTACGGCTGGGACGTCGAGAACCACGGAGTCGACCCGGACGTGGAGGTGCTCCAGCGCCCACAGGACTGGGCGGCGGGCAGGGACACCCAACTGGACGAGGCGATCCGCCTGGCGTTGGCAGGGCTGGAGGAACGGCCGGCCAAAACGCCGCCAGGTCTGCCCACCTAAGGGGCGCGGGGAACTGCGCGACCAGCCACCGAGCACCCGCACCCAGCGACGATACGATGCCCCCCGTAAACCAAACCGGCCCAACCCCCGGAGGGACCATGGCAGGGGAGCCGCAGGACGACTGCTTGTTCTGCAAGATCGTCGCAAAGCACGTTCCGGCGACGATCGTGCGGGAGACGGAGACGACCGTCGCGTTCCGGGACATCAACCCCCAGGCTCCCACCCACGTCCTGGTCATCCCCAAGGCGCACTACAAGGACGCCGCCACCCTGGCCGCCGCCGAGCCGGCCCTCGTCGCGGACGTGCTGCGCGAGACCCAGGCGGTGGCCGACGAGGACAAGCTGGAGAGCTACCGCGTCGTCTTCAACACCGGCGCCGGCGCCGGCCAGACCGTGTTCCACGCGCACGCCCACATCCTCGGTGGCCGTGGCATGCAGTGGCCCCCCGGCTAGCCGGAAGTCGTCGTGTCCGTACGTGAGTTGGTCGTCCTCGGGACGGCGAGCCAGGTCCCGACCCGGCACCGTAACCACAACGGGTATCTGCTGCGGTGGGACGGCGAGGGCATCCTCTTCGACCCCGGCGAGGGCACGCAGCGGCAGATGCTGCGCGCCGGCGTCGCGGCCCATGACCTGAACCGGATCTGCGTCACCCACTTCCACGGGGACCACTCGCTGGGGCTCGCCGGGGTCATCCAGCGGATCAACCTCGACAAGGTCCCGCACCCCGTCACGGCCCACTACCCGCGCTCCGGCCGGCGCTTCTTCGACCGCCTTCGGTACGCCACCGCCTACCGCGAGACCGTCGACATCACCGAGGCCCCGGTCGACACCGACGGCGTCATCGCCGACACCGGCGGCTACACGCTGCACACCGCCCTGCTGTCGCACCCCGTCGAGTCGTACGGCTACCGCCTCGTCGAGCCCGACGGCCGGCGCATGCTGCCCGAACGCCTCGCCGCGCACGGCATCCAGGGCCCGGACGTCGGGCGGCTCCAGCGCGAGGGCGTGCTCGGCGGCGTCTCGCTGGACGACGTGAGCGAGATCCGGCGAGGGCAGCGGTTCGCGTTCGTCATGGACACCCGGCTGTGCGACGGGGTGTACGCCCTCGCCGACGGCTGCGACATGCTCGTCATCGAGTCCACCTTCCTGGACGAGGACGGCGAACTCGCGGCCGAGCACGGCCATCTGACCGCCGGTCAGGCGGCCCGCGCCGCGCTCGACAGCGGCGTACGGCATCTCGTGCTGACCCACTTCAGCCAGCGCTACACCGAGCCGGAGGAGTTCGAGCGGCAGGCCCGCGACGCCGGTTTCGACGGGGAGCTGACGGTCGCGCACGACCTGCTGAGGGTCCCGCTACCGAAACGTCGGTAATGCCGCCGTACGATGCTTTGATGCCCCTCCCGAAAGCAGAACTGCACCTCCATATCGAAGGCACCCTCGAACCCGAGCTCGCCTTCGAGCTGGCCGCCCGCAACGGCGTCACGCTGCCGTACGGCGACACCGACGAGCTCCGCAAGGCCTACCAGTTCGAGGACCTCCAGTCCTTCCTGAACCTGTACTACGAACTCATGGCCG
The DNA here is from genome assembly GCF_055609385.1 of Streptomyces sp. NPDC036764. NCBI lineage: Bacteria > Bacillati > Actinomycetota > Actinomycetes > Kitasatosporales > Streptomycetaceae > Streptomyces > Streptomyces sp. NPDC036764. Next base: position 100,609 of record NZ_JBVJPT010000009.1, on the reverse strand, counting down.
TCCTGCGCACCGAGCAGGACTTCGCGGACCTCGCGAACGCCTATCTCGCGCGTGCCGCCGCTCAGGGCGTGCGGCACGCGGAGATCTTCTTCGACCCGCAGGCGCACACCAAGCGGGGCGTCGAGCTGGGCACCGTCGTCGAGGGACTGTGGCGGGCGCTGGGGAGCAGCGAGGCGAACCACGGGGTCTCCACCCGCCTCATCCTGTGCTTCCTGCGCGACGACTCCGCCGAGTCGGCCATGGACACGCTGCGGGCCGCCGAGCCGTATCTCGACCGGATCACCGGCGTCGGCCTCGACTCGGCCGAGGTCGGCCACCCGCCGGTGAAGTTCCGCGAGGTGTACGAGGCCGCCGCCGAGCTCGGGCTGCGGCGGGTCGCGCACGCCGGCGAGGAGGGCCCGCCCGCCTACATCACCGAGGCCCTGGACATCCTCGGCGTCGAGCGCGTCGACCACGGGCTGCGCTGCATGGAGGACCCCGCGCTGGTCGAGCGGCTGGTTCGGGAGCGGGTGCCGCTGACCCTGTGCCCGCTGTCCAATGTGCGGCTGCGGACCGTCGACACCCTCGCCGACCACCCGTTGCCCGCGATGCTCGACGCCGGTCTGATGTGCACCGTCAACTCCGACGACCCGGCCTACTTCGGCGGGTACGCCGGCGACAACTTCGACGCGGTGCGCTCGGCGCTGGGCCTTGACCGGGAACGGCTTCGGGGGCTGGCCCGCAACTCCTTCCTCGCCTCCTTCCTGGAGGACGACGAGGAGCTGCGGGCGCGGTACTTGGCCGAGGTGGAGGGCTACGAGTTCGGGTAGCCCGGCAGGCAGCCGCTCAGGTGGCGGCGGTCAGGCGGTCGGGGACGGCCGGGGTGGCCTCGAAGGTGTCCAGCGGGATCTCGACGACCTCGACCGCCTCGACCGCCTCCGCCGTCTCGGCGACCTCGACGCTCGGGTGGGTCCGGTGGCCCAGTGCCACGACCGTCATCGGCACGGCGACGACCAGCAGCCCCACCGCGAGGACCGCGCCCATCACGGGGAACCCGGCCTGCGCCGACAGCACGCTCCCGGTCAGCGGGCCCGCCGCCGTGCCCAGCGACCCCGCCGAACCCACGAGCACCGCCCAGCGGCCACGCGGGTCGAGGGAGGCGGCGAGGCCGATGACGTACGACAGGACGATCGGGTAGATCGTGTTCCAGGCGATCTCGCCGGTCGCGAAGGTCGCGAGATCGGTGGCGGCCGCGCTGAGCGCGATGCAGCCCGCGATGGTGACCGTGCCGGCCCCGATCGGCAGCGCGAGCCCGAGGCGCGGGCCGAGCGCGCCCGCCCCGGTCACGCCGAGCAGCCCGGCGCCCAGCGCCACGGCGAACACCGCTCCGACCGTGGTCTCCGTCAACTGCGCCTGCGTCAGGCCGATCCGGCCGCTGACGCCCCACAGGGAGTTCTGGGCCAGGGACCAGCACAGCATGCAGGCGGCGAGGACCAGGCCGGGGCGGCGATGGGGGAGAGGCGCGGCCGGCCGGCGTGCCCCGGCCGTCGGCGCGTCGACGGGGATCCGGCCCGTCAGAGGCCATACGGCGAGCGCGGTGAGGGCGATGGCGGCCAGCGGCTGGCCATGGCCGGCACCGAGGTGCGGGACCGTCAGATAGACGGCGCCCGCGAGGGCGGAGACGCCGAGCAGGCCGGCCGTGGTGGTCCGGTGCGGGTCGTGCTGGGCGGCGATACGGGTGGCGGCGACCGCGGTGGCCGTACCGGATCCGAAGCCGCCCACCAGGACGCCGAGGACGACGGCCGGTACGGCGTGCGCGAGGGCAGCGCCGCCGTAGCCGAGCAGGGCGAGGGTGAGGCCGATCCGGGCCAGCCTGCGAGCGCCGACGCGGTCGACGCGGGAGGCCAGCAGGAAGCCGGCCGAGGCCGAACTCAGCAGCAGCGCACTGCCGACGGCACCCGCCTGGGTGGGAGAGAGCGGAAGTCCGGAGTCGAGCCTGCCGACGACGGTCGGCAGCAGATACGGAGCGAGGTACCCGGCCGTGAAAAGGGCGACGAGGGGCCAGGGGGTGGTGCGGGGGGCGAACACGGGCGTTCCCAGGGCATGCGAAAGGAGCGGCACAAGAAAGGGGGAGGGGCGCAGGCCGTCGACGGACAGGAACGCGCGGGCAATTTGTATCAAGCCGGGGGAGGCGCGAAGAAGCGGGGACGGAGTGATCTGAGGCACATTCCGTTTGCAGTGAGGGAAGAGGGGTAGCTGAGGTGCTCGCCTCGCCCGGGCCTTCCCGAGGCGCCCTCAGCTACGCCAGTGCGCCGCGCCGCCCCCGCCGGGGGCCCTCGCCTCGATCTTCGCCCGGGTCTCCCGCATCACCGCCACGATCCGTTCCTCGTGCGCGGCCGACAACCGGGCCACCGGCACCGAGCAACTGATCGCGTCCTGCGCCGGGGTGTCGTAGCGCAGGGCGAAGCCGAAGCCGACGATGCCGAGGACGCCCTCCTCGCGGTCGATCGACCAGCCGCGCGCCCGCACCTCGGCGAGGTCGGCGGCCAGCGCCTCGCGGCTGGTGCGGGTGTTGGGGGTGAGCGCGCGGTACGGGCCCTCGGGCAGGTCGCCGTCGGGGCGTTCGGCGAGCAGCGCCTTGCCGAGGGCGCCCACGTGCGCCGGCAGTCGGCGGCCGACCCGGCTGATCGTCCTGAGGTACTCGTGCGACTCACGGGTCGCGAGGTACGCCACGTCCCGGCCGTCGAGGCGCGCCATGTGGATCGTCTCGCCCAGCGTCTGCGACGCCTCGTCGAGGTAGGGGCGCACCAGGCGCACGCGCGGGTCGGAGTCGAGGTAGCTGGTGCCGGTGAGCAGGGCGTGGATGCCGATGCCGTAGAGCGAGCCGGTGACGTCGGTGCGGACCCAGCCGCGCGAGATCAGGGTCTGGAGCAACGCGTACATGGAGCTGCGCGGCACCTCCAGCTCGTCGGCCAGCTCCTGGAGGCGTGCGGGGCGGTCGCCGCGCGCGGCGAGGAGTTCGAGCAGCTCCACCGTGCGCGCCGCGGACTTCACCTCGCGGACGCCGCCTGTCTCCGACATGGGCCGATCGTAATCGGAGGGACGGTGCCATTGACGGTCGCGGTTCGCGTATCTAATCTCGATTCTCATACATGGATGAGGTCTACATGGGGAGATGGCGAGGGTGAGCCTCGATACGGACACGGACACTATCCGCCGGCTGCGGGACGGCATGGCACGCGGCGTTCTGTCGTTCCCGCTCACGAGCTTCCACGAGGACGGCTCGCTGGACCCGGACGGCTGCCGCGCCCATGTCGCCGCCCAGCTCGCCACCGAACCCGGCGCGGTCTTCCCCGCCTGCGGCACCGGCGAGTTCTTCTCGCTGGACGAGGACGAGTACCGCGTCGTCGTCACCGCCGCCGTCGAGGAGGCGGCCGGCCGGGTGCCCGTGGTGGCCGGGGTCGGGTACGGCTGGGCGCAGGCCGCCCGGTTCGCGCGGATCGCCGAGGAGGCCGGCGCCGACGCCCTCCTGGTCCTGCCGCACTACCTCGTCGCCGCCCCGCAGGACGGCCTCGTCGCCCAACTGGAGCAGCTCGCGGCCCGGACCCGGCTGCCGCTCATCGCCTACCAGCGGGGCCAGGTCACCTTCACCGCCGCCTCGTTGCGGCGCATCGCGCGCATCCCCGGCGTCATCGGCCTCAAGGACGGCCACAGCGACCTCGACCGCCTCCAGCGCCTCACCCTGGCCGCCCCCGAGGGCTTCCTGTTCTTCAACGGTGCCGCCACCGCCGAGATCCAGGCCCGCGCCTACGCCACGGTCGGCGTCCCCGCCTACTCCTCCGCCGTGCACGCCTTCGCCCCCGAGATCGCGAACGCCTTCTTCGCCGCCCTGCGCGACGGCGACCACGGCTTCGCCGACCAACTGCTGCGCGACTTCTACGTCCCGCTCGTCGAACTGCGCGACCGGGTGCCCGGCTACGCCGTCTCCCTGGTGAAGGCGGCGGCCCGGCTGCGCGGCCGCCCCGTCGGACCCGTGCGCGCCCCGCTCACCGACCCGTCGCCCGGCGACCTGGCCGAGCTCAGGGCCCTGCTCGGCACCGGACTCGACCTCGTGGGAGCCGCGCTGTGAACCCGACCATCGCGGACGTACGCCTGACGCCGATCCTGGTCGCCGACCCGCCGCTGCTGAACACCCAGGGCGTCCACCAGCCGTACACGCCCCGCCTGATCGTGGAGGTCGAGACGGCTGACGGGATCACGGGCGTCGGTGAGACGTACGGCGACACCAAGTACCTGGAGCTCGCGCGGCCGTTCGCGCAGAAACTGGTCGGGCGCCGGGTCTCGGACCTGAACGGCCTGTTCGCCGTCGCCGACGAGGTGGCCGTCGACCGGAACCGGGTCTCCGGTCAGGTCGACGTCGGCGGGCTGCGCGGTGTCCAGACCGCCGAGAAGCTGCGGCTGTCCGTCGTCTCCGGCTTCGAGGTCGCCTGCCTCGACGCCCTCGGCAAGGCGCTCGGGCTGCCCGTGCACGCGCTGCTCGGCGGCAAGGTGCGGGACGCGGTCGAGTACAGCGCGTACCTGTTCTACAAGTGGGCCGGGCACCCGGAGGGCGTGGGCGCGGAGAAGGACGACTGGGGTGCCGCCCTCGACCCGGCCGGGGTCGTCGAGCAGGCGCGCAGGTTCAAGGACCTGTACGGCTTCACGTCCTTCAAGCTCAAGGGCGGTGTCTTCCCGCCGGACGAGGAGATCGCTGCCGTACGGGCCCTCGCCGAGGCATTTCCCGGGCATCCGCTGCGGCTCGACCCCAACGGGGCCTGGTCGGTGGAGACCTCGCTGAGGGTGGCGCGGGAGCTCGGGGACGTCCTGGAGTACCTGGAGGACCCGACCCTCGGCACGGCCGGCATGGCCGAGGTCGCCGCGCGCACCGGGGTGCCGCTGGCGACCAACATGTGCGTGACGACGTTCGCCGAGATCAAGGAGGCGTTCAGGAAGGACGCCGTGCAGGTCGTCCTCTCCGACCACCACTACTGGGGCGGGCTGCGCAACACGCAGCAACTGGCGGCGATCTGCCGCACGTTCGGCGTCGCGGTGTCCATGCACTCCAACACCCATCTCGGCATCTCCCTGGCCGCGATGACCCACGTGGCGTCAACCGTGCCGGACCTGCACCACGCCTGCGACTCCCACTACCCCTGGCAGTCCGAGGACGTCCTCACCGAGCGCCTCACCTTCGAGGCGGGCAAGGTCGCCGTACCGGACGGGCCCGGCCTCGGCGTCGAACTGGACCGCACCCGGCTCGCCGAGCTGCACCGGCGATGGCTCGATGACGACGGCACGCTCAGGGACCGCGACGACGCGGCGGCGATGCGGGTCGCGGAGCCGGGGTGGGTCACACCGGCGGTGCCGCGCTGGTAGGGGCGGCCGGGAGCGGGTAGCGGCCGCTCGACCTGTACGGACGGGCGGCTCGGGCAAGATCGTGGTGGCGTTGTCAGTGGCGTGGTGCACACTGGCCAGATCAGCATCACGTCAGGGAGCGCACCCGTGACCACGCCCACCGCGCCCACCGGAAAGGGACCCTCGCCCCAGCGGCCGTCGGCCATGGCGGCGGGGCCGTATCGCCGGGCCCAGGTCGACCCTCTCGCCGGCCTGCGCACGCCCGCCGACCCGCCCTGGGACGTGTATCTCACGGGCACGGTCTTCCTGGACATCATCTTCACCGGCCTCGACTCCGCCCCGGTGCGCGGCACCGAGTCCTGGGCGCGCGGCATGGGCTCCAGCCCCGGCGGCGTGGCGAACATGGCCACCGCCCTGGCCCGCCTCGGCCTGCGGACCTCGCTCGCGGCCGCCTTCGGCGACGACCACTACGGCGACTACTGCTGGGACGCGCTGGAGCAGGGCGAGGGCATCGACCTCTCGCCGTCGCGCACGGTCCCGGGCTGGCACTCGCCGGTGACGGTGTCGATGGCGTACGAGGGGGAGCGCACGATGGTCTCCCACGGCCACGAGCCGCCCCCCGAGCCCGTGCCCGGTCCGGACGGGGCACTGGAGTGCCCGCCGCGCGCGCGTGCCGCCGTCGCCTCCCTGGTGCCGGGCACCCGCGCACCCTGGATCGCGCAGGCCGCGAGCAAGGGCGCCCGCATCTTCGCCGACGTCGGCTGGGACGACACGGGGGCATGGGATCTGGCGGGGCTGGCGGACCTGGAGCACTGCGAGGCGTTCCTGCCGAACGCCCAGGAGGCGATGCGGTACACCCGCACCGACTGCCCCCGCGAGGCGGCCCACGCCCTGACCGAGCACGTCCCGCTGGCGGTCGTCACCCTCGGCGCGGAGGGCGCGTACGCGGTGGACGGCAGGACCGGGGAGACGGCCGTCGTCCCGGCCATCGCCGTGGAGGCCCTGGACCCGACCGGCGCCGGTGACGTCTTCGTCGCCGGTTTCGTCACCGGCACCCTGGCCGACTGGCCGCTCGCCGACCGCCTGGCCTTCGCGGGCCTCACGGCCGCCCTGTCGGTCCAGGAGTTCGGCGGCTCCCTCTCGGCGCCCGGTTGGGCCGAGATCGGCGGCTGGTGGCGCCAGGTCCAGTCCCTCGACCGGCAGGACCCCGAGGCCCTGCGCCGGTACGCGTTCCTGACGGACCTGGTGCCGAAGGACGCGGGACGGCCCTGGCCGCTGCGCAGGGCGGTACCGACGATCGGGTTCAGACGGTCGGCGTGAGAGCGGCCGGGCTCAGGACGGTGCCGCCGGGGTCGGCAAGGGGTTCAGACGGTCGGCGTGAGAGCGGCCGGGCTCAGGGCGGTGTCGCCCGGGTCGGCAAGGGGTTCAGACGGTCGGTGGTGTGAGGGCGCTCAACTCGGCGTCGCCGGGGTCAGCACCACGAAGTCCGCGTTCGACGGGTCCACGCACACGGCCAGCCGGCCGACGCCCTCCGCGTCATCCGGGCCCATCTGCACACTGCCGCCGTTCTCGGTGACCTTGGCGACCGCCGCGTCGCAGTCGTCGACGTTGAAGACCGGGTGCCAGTACGGCCGCCCGTCCGCCAGCGCGAGGTTCTCCGCCGGCAGCTCCATGAGGCCGCCCTGCATACGGTCCTCGGGCAGCCCGGCGGGCGTGATGATGGTGTACGCGCCACCGCCGCCCGGCAGTTCCATGTCGCTGTACTGCCAGCCGAAGACCCCGCCGTAGAACTCCTTCGCGGCCGCGGCATCGGTCGTGTACAGCTCGGTCCAGGACAGCGAACCCGACGCGTCCGCCAGCTCGAAGCCCGAGTTCTTCCTCGGCTGCCACACGGCGAACTGCCCGCCCAGCGGATCGGTGAACTGCGCCATCCGACCCCAGTCCTCCAGGTCCATCGGCGCCACCCGCACCGTGCCGCCCGCGTTCTGCACGGCCTGTGTCGTGGCGTCCGCGTCCGCGACGGTGTAGTAGATCATCCAGGCCGACCGCGCCCCCTCCTCGGTGAGCTTGCCGAGCCCGGCGACGGTCTTGCCGTCCTTCTTGAACATGCCGCCCTGGAATTCCTCGCCCTCGCCCATGGACTCGTAGTCCCAGCCGAGCACCGCACCGTAGAAGGCCGCGGAGGCCCGCACATCGGGGGCGCCGAGGTCGAGCCAACAGGGGGAACCCGGGGCCTGGTCGGTGGTGATCATGACGATTCCCTTCCGCCGATCCTGTATGCCCTCAGCGTGACACCGGGCACAGACAACCGCCCGTCGGATCGCCCCTTCCTCGCCTCCACGCCGGTCCGTGTCCTACCGGCGTACGCGCCGGTTCGAACCTCAGCCCGCCGTCACCGTCGTACGCACCGACCCGTCCGGCCCCGCCACCAGCACCGGCGTCTGCGGCCCGCCGAGATCCCGCACAGCGGCCCGGTCCGCGTCCGAGGCACCCTCCGCCTCCGTCACGACCGCGGCCGCCTCCAGCGACGTCGCCCCCGACGCCACCGCCATCGCCACCGCGGTCTGGAGCGCGCTCAGCTTCAGGGAGTCCAGAGCGACGGTCCCGGCGACATACGTACGGCCCGTCTCGTCCCGTACGGCAGCCCCCTCGGGCACGCCGTTGCGGGCCCGCGCGGAACGGGCCAGGGTGACGATCTTGCGGTCCTCGGGGTCGAGCGCGCTGTTGTCGGTCATGAGCTGAGCATACGTAGCGCCACGGGCCCTATCCGGCCACGGGGTACATCGCCCCGCGCCGGCCCTCCGGGGACGCCAGCCACTCCAGCTTGGCCGCCGTGTTCGCCTCGTCCAGCGGCGTGTGCAGCACGATCGACAGATCGGGCCGCACCGGCATCTGCATCACGCTCGACTCCATGCACAGCAGCCCGACCAGCGGATGGTCCAGCTCCTTGCGGATCTGCCCGGCGTCCTCGATGTCCCGCCGCTCCCACAGCGCGACGAACTCCGCGCTGGACGCCCTCGCCTCGGCCAGCACCGCCTGGAACCCCTCGTCGTCGGGGGAGGCCGAGCAGACCGCGCGGAACTGCGCCACGACCGTGGCCGCGTTCGCCTCCCAGTTCCTGGAACGCGAGCGGTACATCGGGTCGGTGAAGAAGTCGATCAGGCAGTTCCACCGCTTGCCCGGCCGCATGCCGAGCACCGTCGCGGCCGCGTCGTTGTGCAGCACGCCGTTGTAGTACTTGTCCATGATGTGCGCCGGATACGGCATCCACGCGTCGATCAGCCGCCGCAGCCCGTCGCACATGTCCTGCTTCTCGGGCGCCACTTCGGGCGCCGGAGGGTTCAGCCCGGCCAGCAGATACAGGTGCCGGCGCTCGGCGTTGCTCAGCCGCAGCACCCGGCCGACGGAGTCCAGCACCTGAGGCGAGACGGAGATCTCCCGCCCCTGCTCCAGCCACTGGTACCAGGAGGCGCCCACCCCGGCCAGCACGGCGACCTCCTCGCGCCGCAGCCCCGGTGTCCGGCGCCGCGCGCCACCGTCGGGCAGTCCCGCCTCGCCCGGGGTCACCCGGGCCCGCCTGCTCATCAGGAACTCGCGCAGCTCGCGCCGCCGATGACTCTTCAGCGTGCCCTCGGACACGTACCGATCCCCCTCGTCGCGTTGGCTGGTGGTGCCACCACCAGGACAACTTCCCGCTCCCCACGGCTATTCCGATGCCAGCAGGCTCTTACCCATGGCGATCGACACTCCCCAGCCCACCTCCACCTCCGCACCCACCCCCGCGCCCCCGCTCGACACCCCCGGGATGTCGGCGCGCGACAGGCTCGTCCTGTTCGTCCTGTGCGCCGCCCAGTTCATGGTCGCGCTCGACTTCTCCGTGCTGAACGTCGCCCTGCCCGTCCTCGGCGCCGACCTCGGCATGAGCCAGTCGGCGCTCCAGTGGGCGGTCACCGCGTTCGCGCTGCCCTCCGGTGGCTTCCTGCTCCTGTTCGGCCGCATCGGCGACCTCTACGGCCGCCGCAGGCTGTTCCTCACCGGCCTCGCCCTGTTCGCCGCCGCCTCGGTGCTCGCGACGTTCGCCTGGGACCCGGCGTCGTTCCTCGCCGGACGCGCCCTCCAGGGCCTCGGCGCGGCGGTCATCGTCCCGACCGGCATGTCCCTGCTGACGACCACGTTCGCCGAGGGTCCCGCCCGCGACCGGGCGCTCGGCATCTCCGGGACGCTGATGTCCCTCGGCTTCACCATCGGCATGGTGGCCGGCGGCATCCTGACCGACGCGCTCGGCTGGCGCTCCACGATGGGCCTGCTCGCGATCTTCGCCCTGATCGTGCTGCCTCTCGCGCCCGGTCTGCTGCCCGAGTCCCGCACCCCGGAGCGCCCGCACCTCGACGTCCCCGGCGCGATCACCGTCACCGGCGGTCTGCTGTCGCTGATCTACGCCCTGACGACGGCCGCCGACCACGGCTTCGCCCGCGTCGACGTCATCGCGACCCTGATCGCCGGCCTCGCGCTGCTCGCCGCCTTCGTGATCGTCGAGTCCCGCACCAAGGCACCGCTGGTCTCCCTGCCCATGCTGCGCCGCCGCACGGTGGCGTGGGGCAACGTCGGCGGTCTTGTCACCTTCTCGATGATGTCGACGGTGATCTTCGTGCTGACCCTGTACCTCCAGGAGATCCTGCGCCTGTCGGCCTGGGAGACGGGTCTGGTCTTCGGCGTCCAGGGCGTGGTGTCGGTGGTCGCGGGCGCGCTCACCCCGAGGTTCGTCAGCCGCCTCGGCGCCCGCCGCACCCTGGTCCTCTCCCTCACCGGTCAGGGCGCCTTCATCTCGGCGCTGGTGTTCCTGAACACCGAGACCTGGTCCGTCTGGCTCGCCACGGCCGCCGTCTCGGTGGCGAGCATGTTCCATCTGGGCGCGATCATCTCCTACGGCCTGACGGTCACCTCCGGCGTCCCCGACGAGGAACAGGGCCTGGCCACCGGCCTGGTCACCTCGACCCAGCAGATCGGCCTCACGGTCGGCATCCCGCTGCTCGGCGTCCTCGCCACCACCGCCGACGACCTCCTGTCCGGCACCCGCACGGCCATGGCGCTGAACTCGGCGATCGTCCTGGTCGCCGCGGCCCTGGTCGCCCTCGGCCTGCGCACCCGGCGGACGGCCGGATCAGGGGCGGTCGAGGCGGAGGCGGTCGGCTCGCGGTAGGCCGGCGACGACCAGGTCGTAGGAGTCCTCGACGAGCTCCCGGACGAGACGGTCCGGGAGCTCGCCGTCCGCCGTGACGGTGTTCCAGTGCCGCTTGTTCATGTGATACCCGGGGATGATCAGGCCGGGGTGCTCGCCGCGCAGCCGGACCGCGTCCTCGGGGTCGCACTTCAGGTTGACCGTCAGGGGCCGGGCGTCGAGGTTCGTCAGGGCGAAGAGCTTGCCGAGGACCTTGAAGACCGAGGTCTCGGGGGTGAAGGGGAAGTCCTCCACGGCCGCGTTGAACGACAGGCAGAGGGCGCGCAGCTCCTTGGGGGTCACTCGGACTCCTTCTGCTCCTCCGGGGGCACGAGGGGACCCACCGGCTCGACGAGCACGGTCACGATCTTGTTCCGGCGGCCGGCCGCCGCCTCCGCCGTCAGCCGCAGGACGCGGCCGTCGGGCAGCTCGACCACCGACGACGCCCCGGCGATCGGCACCCGGCCGAGGGCCTTCGCCAGCAGACCGCCGACGGTCTCCACGTCCTCGTCGTCGTACTCGTCGAGGCCGTACAGCTCGCCCAGGTCGGTGATGTCCAGGCGGGCGGTCACCCGGTAGCGGTCCTCGCCCAGGTCCTCCACCGGCGGCAGCTCACGGTCGTACTCGTCGGTGATCTCGCCGACGATCTCCTCAAGGATGTCCTCGATGGTGACGATGCCTGCGGTGCCGCCGTACTCGTCGACGACCACGGCGACGTGGTTGCGTTCCTTCTGCATCTCGCGCAGCAGGTCACCGGCGTTCTTGGTGTCGGGCACGAAGAACGCGGGCCGCATCGCCGTCGACACCAGTTCGCTCTCCGCGTCCCGGGAGATGTGCGTCTTGCGGGTCAGGTCCTTCAGGTACACCATCCCGACCACGTCGTCCTCGTTCTCCCCGACGACCGGGATACGCGAGAAACCGGAGCGCAGGGCGAGGGTGAGGGCCTGGCGGATGGTCTTGTAGCGCTCGATGACGACGAGGTCGGTCCGCGGGACCATGACCTCCCGCACCAGCGTGTCGCCCAGCTCGAAGACCGAGTGCACCATGCGGCGCTCCTCGTCCTCGATCAGCGATTCCTTCTCGGCGAGGTCGACCAGCGCGCGCAGCTCGGCCTCGGAGGCGAACGGGCCGCGGCGGAAGCCCTTGCCGGGGGTCAGCGCGTTGCCGATGAGGATCAGCAGATACGGGATCGGGCCCATGATGCGGGCCAGCGGCAGCAGGACGTACGCCGCCGCCGTCGCCGTGTTCAGCGGGTGCTGGCGGCCGATGGTGCGCGGGGAGACCCCGACGGCGACGTACGACACCAGGACCATGACCGCTATCGCGACCAGCAGGGCCTCGGTGGTGCTGTCGAATTCCTTCAGGCAGGCATACGTGACCAGGGCGGCGGCGGCCATCTCGCAGGCCACCCGGACCAGCAGCGCCACGTTCAGATAGCGCGTCGGGTCGGCGGCGACCAGCGCGAGCTTCTCGCTGCCGCGCCGCCCGCTGCGTACGGCCTCCTCGGCGCGGAAGCTGGAGACGCGCGCCAGGCCCGCCTCCGCGCAGGCGGCGAGCCAGGCGACGACCACCAGGGCGATGGCGCCGGAGACGAGGGCGAGACTCATGACACGGTGGGGGCCGGGGAAGGACCGGTCAGGCCCTTCTCCGAACGCCAGCCGTCCACGATGGCCGCCTGGAGACCGAACATCTCGGCCTTCTCGTCGGGCTCCTCGTGGTCGTACCCGAGGAGGTGCAGCACACCGTGGACGGTGAGCAACTGGAGCTCCTCGTCCATGGTGTGCTGCGTGGGCGCCTCGGCCCCTTGCTTCGCGGCGACCTCGGGGCACAGCACGATGTCGCCGAGCAGCCCCTGCGGCGGCTCCTCGTCGTCCTTCGACGGCGGGCGCAGCTCGTCCATCGGGAAGGACATGACATCCGTCGGCCCCGGCAGGTCCATCCACTGGATGTGGAGCTGCTCCATGGCGTCGGCGTCCACGACGATCACCGAGAGCTCGGAGAGCGGGTGGATGCGCATCCGCGCGAGTGCGTAGCGGGCGATGTCGAGGATCGCCTGCTCGTCGACCTCGGTTCCGGACTCGTTGTTGACGTCGATCGACATGGTCGCGCTGGTCTACTTCCGTTTGTTACGGGCGCCCTTGTGGGTGCCGTTCTCCGTGCCGTTGCGGCTGTCGTACTTCTCGTACGCGTCGACGATACGGCCGACCAGCTTGTGCCGTACGACATCGTGGGACGTGAGCCGGGAGAAGTGGACGTCGTCGAGGCCCTCCAGGATGTCCTGGACCTGACGCAGACCCGACTTCGTGCCGCTCGGCAGGTCGACCTGGGTCACGTCACCCGTGATCACGATCTTCGAGTCGAAGCCGAGGCGGGTGAGGAACATCTTCATCTGCTCGGGCGAGGTGTTCTGGGCCTCGTCCAGGATGATGAAGGCGTCGTTGAGCGTACGACCGCGCATGTACGCGAGCGGGGCGACCTCGATCGTCCCGGCCGCCATCAGCCGCGGGATCGAGTCCGGGTCCAGCATGTCGTGCAGTGCGTCGTACAGCGGGCGCAGATACGGGTCGATCTTCTCGTAGAGCGTGCCGGGCAGGAAGCCCAGGCGCTCGCCGGCCTCGACCGCCGGGCGGGTCAGGATGATGCGGTTGACCTGCTTGGATTGCAGGGCCTGGACGGCCTTGGCCATGGCCAGGTAGGTCTTGCCGGTGCCGGCGGGGCCGATGCCGAAGACGACGGTGTGCTTGTCGATGGCGTCGACGTACCGCTTCTGGTTGAGCGTCTTGGGGCGGATGGTGCGGCCGCGCGAGGACAGGATGTTCTGTGTGAGCACTTCGGCAGGGGTCTCCTGGCCGTCGCCCTCCCCGTTCTCACTCGCCCGCAGCATGGCGATCGAGCGTTCCACTGCGTCCTCCGTCATCGGCTGTCCGGTGCGGAGCACCAGCATCATCTCGTCGAACAGGCGCTGTATGAGGGCGACTTCCGCGGAGTCGCCGACCGCGCTGATCTCATTGCCCCGGACGTGGATGTCGGCCGCCGGGAAGGCCTTCTCGATCACGCGCAGCAGGGAGTCGCCGGACCCCAGCACGGTCACCATGGGGTGCTGGGCGGGGACGGTGAACTGTGCTCTCGCCTGTCCCTGCGCGGGTGTGTGAGCTGTGGGTGTCTGAGTCATGGGCCGGCTCGTAGGCCTTGCTCGTCCTCCTCGATACGACTCGCCCGCCACAGGGGCGGCCTGGCGATTTCAAGGGTACGCCGCAGGACTGACACTGCCGTAGGGCTTTTCGGCGAGGAGGTTACGGCTCTCAGAAGCCCAGCTTGCGGAGCTGGCGGGGGTCCCGCTGCCAGTCCTTCGCCACCTTCACGTGCAGATCCAGGAAGACCGGAGTGCCGAGGAGGGCCTCGATCTGCTTGCGGGACTTGATGCCGACGTCCTTCAGGCGCTTGCCCTTGGGGCCGATGATGATGCCCTTCTGGCTGGGGCGCTCGATGTAGACGAAGGCGTGGATGTCCAGGAGGGGCTTGTCGGCGGGGCGGTCCTCGCGGGGGAGCATCTCCTCGACGACGACGGCGATGGAGTGCGGAAGCTCGTCCCGTACGCCCTCCAGCGCGGCCTCGCGGATCAGCTCCGCGATCATGACCTGCTCGGGCTCGTCGGTGAGATCGCCCTCGGGGTAGAGCGCCGGACCCTCCGGCAGCAGCGGGACGATCAGGTCGGCCAGCAGGCCCACCTGCTTGTCGCCGACCGCAGAGACGGGGACGATCTCGGCCCACTCGAAGCCCAGCTCCTTGCCGAGCTGGTCGATCGCGATGAGCTGCTCGGCGAGGGTCTTGCTGTCCACGAGATCGGTCTTCGTGACGATCGCGATCTTCGGCGTCTTCTTGATCGACGCCAGTTCCTTCGCGATGAAGCGGTCACCGGGGCCGAGCTTCTCGTTCGCGGGCAGGCAGAAGCCGATCACGTCGACCTCGGCCCAGGTGGTGCGCACGACGTCGTTGAGGCGCTCGCCGAGCAGGGTGCGCGGTTTGTGCAGTCCGGGGGTGTCCACCAGGATGAGCTGGGCGTCGGGCCGGTGCACGATCCCGCGCACCGTGTGCCGCGTGGTCTGCGGCTGGTTCGCGGTGATCGCGACCTTCTGGCCGACCAGAGCATTCGTGAGAGTGGACTTGCCCGCGTTGGGGCGGCCCACGAAGCAGGCGAAGCCGGCGCGGTGGGGTGCCTCCGACGATGCCGACGGCTCGGATGACTTGCTGCGAACGCTCATGGCGCCCATTCTCCCTGATCCACAAGCCCCTGCCGCACAAGGGAGCGACCGGACCCCGCCGTGTGAGCCTTCGGAAACCCGCGCGCAATGAAACACCCTGGAAACACCCCCGTGCACAACCGGAAACGCACTCCCGTGAATCTCTGACGAGCCCCCACACCGTTGGAGACCACCGTGCCCCTCGCCGCCGCAAGCGTCGACACCGGCGACACCGCCTGGCTGCTCGCCGCCACCGCGCTCGTCCTGCTGATGACCCCGGGCCTGGCCCTCTTCTACGGCGGCATGGTCCGCACGAAGAGTGTCCTCAACATGCTGATGATGAGCTTCGTGTCCATCGCCCTGGTCACCGTCGTATGGCTGGCCTGTGGGTACTCGCTCGCCTTCGGCGACGACGCGGCCGGCGGGCTGATCGGCGGCCTCGAACACCTCGGCATGGCCGGTATCGGTCCGGACAGCGTCCAGGGCACCGTCCCCACCCTCCTCTTCGCCACCTTCCAGCTCACCTTCGCGATCGTCACCGCGGCCCTGGTCAGCGGTGCCGTCGCGGACCGGGCCAAGTTCGGGGCGTGGCTGGTGTTCGTGCCGGTGTGGGCGCTGCTCGTATACGTTCCGGTCGCCCACTGGACCTGGGGTCCCGGTGGCTGGATCCTCGACGGCCTCGGCGCACTCGACTTCGCGGGCGGTCTGCCCGTCGAGATCACCTCAGGCGCCTCGGGCCTCGCGCTGTGCCTGGTCCTCGGCCCGCGGCTCGGCTTCAAGAAGGACGCGATGCGGCCGCATAATCTGCCGATGGTCGTCCTCGGGGCCGGTCTGCTCTGGTTCGGCTGGTTCGGGTTCAACGCCGGGTCCGCCCTCGGCGCCAACGGCCTCGCCGCCGCCGTCTTCCTCAACACCCTCGCCGCCGGCTGCACCGGTCTGCTCGGCTGGCTCCTCGTCGAGCACAAGCGCGACGGCCACCCCACCACCCTGGGGGCGGCCTCCGGCGCGGTCGCCGGCCTCGTCGCCATCACGCCGTCCTGCGGCTCGGTCTCCCTGCTCGGCGCGCTCGTCATCGGCCTCGCCGCGGGTGTCGTCTGCTCCTACGCCGTGAGCTGGAAGTTCAAGTTCGACTACGACGACTCCCTGGACGTCGTCGGCGTCCACCTGGTCGGCGGTGTCGTCGGCACCCTGCTGATCGGCGTCTTCGCGACGGCCACCATGACGGGCGGCACCGAGGGTCTGCTGCACGGTGGCGGGCTCGCGCAGCTCGGCAAGCAGCTCGTGGCGATCGTGGCGGTGGCGGCGTACGCCTTCCTCGTTACCTTCGGGCTCGGCAAGCTGATCGACAAGGTCATGGGCTTCCGGGCGAGCGAGGAGCAGGAGCACACCGGCCTGGACCTTACGGTGCACGCCGAGAGCGCCTACGATCACGGGGTCCTGGGGCACGGAGCCCCGGTCACCGCGTCCCTGTCCTCGTCCGCTCCCGCCGCGCAGAAGGTCAATAAGCAGGCATGAAGCTCATCACCGCGATCGTCAAGCCGTACCGGCTCGACGAGGTCAAGACCGCTCTGCAGGAGATCGGCGTGCACGGTCTGACCGTGACCGAGGCCAGCGGCTACGGCCGGCAGCGCGGCCACACCGAGGTGTACCGCGGCGCGGAGTACCAGGTCGACCTGGTGCCGAAGGTCCGCATCGAGGTCGTCGTGGACGACGCGGCGGCCGAGGACGTCATCGACGCCATCGTGAAGGCCGCGCAGACCGGCAAGATCGGCGACGGCAAGGTCTGGGCGCTGCCGGTCGACACCGTCGTACGGGTACGGACGGGCGAGCGCGGCCCCGACGCGCTGTAGCAACGCCGGGACCGCGCCCTCTCAGCGCGTCACGCGCCTCAGTCGAACACGAACGGGCCCGGCGACTGCGGCCCGGTCGCCGTGCAGGTGATGGTGATGCCGAACACGGTCATCTGCAACGAGCCGCCGAAGGCCTCCAGGCTGTCCCCGGAGGCGACGGTGCCGCTGAGCGGGCCGACCTGGACGGGGTCGCCGGCGGCCATCGCCGGGTTCTTGGTGCCGGAGAAGGCGACGGTGCCGCCGCTCGCCTTCACCAAAGTGAGCGTCGAGGCGATCGAGTCCGCGGACAGCGCGATCGGCGCGGTGATCGCGGACGAGTTGACGGTGACGGTGGCGGAGGTGCCGTTCTGCGTCGCGGTGATGCTCGCCTCGCCGCCGCCGAAGCTGCCGCAGTCGGCGGTGATCGTCGCGGTGGCGGGGGTGACGGCGAGGGCGGCGGGTGCGAAGGCGAGGCCGGTGATGGCGAGTGCCCCGGCCGCCAGGGCCGCACCTGCTCCGATACGCGTTCGTCTCATGGGATTCGCTCCCTTTCGGGGGTGGGGGAATTCCGTGTGGGGGGACAGCTCGGCAGGTGGGTGCGGGCACGCTGCGGCGAGAGCTGGCATCTGAGAACTGAGAACTGGGATCTGACGGTCCGTCGGAACCGTCGTTTCCATTGATGCGCCTGGGACGAGGGTCGGCAAGGGTGATTTCCGGCCTCAACTACCGACGGGTCAACTACCCGGCCCTGGCCCGGTCAGGTCCTGCTGGGCGACATGTCCTGGAGGCCCACCACGCGCAGCAGTTGGAGGCGTTCGTAGGCGTCCGTGCCGGGGCGGGCGGAGTGCACGACCAGGAGGTGGTGGTGCTGGTGGCTGACCATGACCTCGCAGTCCAGCTCCAGCAGGCCGACCAGGGGGTGCAGGAAACGCTTGGTCGCCCGGTTGCGCTGGGACACCTCGTGCTCGTCCCAAAGCGCTGCGAACTCCTCGCTGCCCGCGCGCAGTTCGGCGACCAGCTCGGCCGGCTCCGGGTCGTCGGGGCGGGCCGCGGCCACCGCGCGCAGACTGGACACGTGGCCCCGCGCATGGCCTGCGAGGTCCTCCGGCGGGAAGAGGGTGCGCGCGGCCGGGTCCAGGAAGAAGAGCCGGGCGAGGTTGCGCTCGCGCCGCGGGCGGGACATCACGTCGCCGATCAGCGCCTTGGCCATCGCGTTCTGCGCCATCACCTCACCGCAGTCGTTCACCACCTGCGCCGGGGTGTCGTGCAGCCGGTCCAGGATCAGCAGGAGCCCGGGGCGCACATGCGCCGACGCCGTCTCGCGCCGCGGCGGCTCCTCGCCGGCCAGGTGGAACAGATGGTCCTGCTCGACGTCGGTCAGGCGCAGCGCGCGGCCCAGCGCGGTGAGCATCTGGCGGGACGGGCGCGGTCCCCGGGACTGTTCCAGCCGGGTGTAGTAGTCCACCGACATGCCCGCAAGCTGCGCCACCTCCTCGCGGCGCAGGCCCGGCGTACGGCGCCGGGAGCCGGGCGTGAGGCCCACGTCCGACGGGGTCAGCCGGGCGCGGCCACGGCGCAGGAAGTCGGCGAGTTCGGCTCGGTTCACCCCTCCAGCCTGCGACACGGCGCGCGCCTTATCCAGGGACTGCCGATCCCCTGATCAACAGGTCTCTCCCGCTCCGACCCGCCCCGTCCGAGGGTGGTCGGTGACGAGAGGGGCAGATCATGCAGACATTGGTGACGGGTACGACGGGACAGGTCGGCCGGCGCTTCGTGCCGAGGCTGCTGGCGCAGGCCAGGGCCGGGGAGCAGGTCAGGGTCCTGGTCCGGGACGCGGTACGGGGCGAGCCGTTCGCCGAACTGGGCGCCGAGGTCGTCGTCGGCGACCTGCGGGACGCGGAGGTGCTCGGCAAGGCGGTCGCCGGGGTCGACGCCGTCGTCAACGTCGCGGCGTCCTTCCGCGGCGTGCCCGACGAGGAGGCGTGGGCGGTCAACCGGGACGCGGCCGTGGAACTGGGCCGCGCCGCACAGGCGGCCGGTGTGCGCAGGTTCGTGCAGGTCAGCACCGGGCTGGTGTACGGCACCGGGCGCGGGCGCCCGCTGACCGAGGACGACGAGACCCGGCCCGGCGGCGCGATGTGGGGCGCCTACCCCGAGTCCAAGGCGCAGGCCGAGCGGGAGCTGCTCGCGCTGGACGGGATGGACGTACGCATCGGCCGTCTCCCCTTCGTCTACGGCGAGGGCGATCCGCATCTCGCGCAGTCCCTGATGTGGGCCGGGAACTGGGCGGCGACCCAGCGGCTGCACATGGGGCACCATGCGGATGTCGCCCAGGGGCTGCTGCGGATCCTGCACGCGCCGGGGATCGCGGGGCGGATCTACAACATCGCCGACGACGTCCCTGTCACGGCGGTCGAGTTGCACCAGCTCAACGGGGTGGAGGTGCCGGAGGCTCTGTACGACCGCACCGATCCCGACCCGTGGCTGGCGGTTGTCTCCACGGACCGGATTCGGCGGGAGCTGGGGTATCGGCCGTTGTTCCCGAGTGTCTATGCGGCTCGGGACGCCGGTGCGCTGTGACCGAGTGCCGCGATCGGTAGTCGGGCGGCTGCTGATTCGCTGTGGCTTGTCGCGCCCACGCGGCGGAGCCGCAAATCCAATGCAGCCCCGCGCCCCTTGGCGGCGTCGCCGAACCGTGGGCGACTAATCCACGCCCCTGATACGTCCGACCAGCACCGCCCCCGCCAACCCGACCACCGCCGCCACCAGGTACAGCGCCCGGTAGCCGCCCAGGTACGTCACGATCGGGGCCGCCAGGGCGGGGGCC
The DNA here is from genome assembly GCF_055609385.1 of Streptomyces sp. NPDC036764. NCBI lineage: Bacteria > Bacillati > Actinomycetota > Actinomycetes > Kitasatosporales > Streptomycetaceae > Streptomyces > Streptomyces sp. NPDC036764. The sequence continues at coordinate 81,121 of NZ_JBVJPT010000009.1, read as the reverse complement.
GCTACCTGGGGGAGGGCGTTGGCGATGTTGATGACGCCGAGGTCCTTCCCGCGGTCCCGTGCCGCGGGCAGGACGTCCGTCATCAGGGCGAAGTCGACCGACATGAAGACGCCGAGGCCGACGCCGAGCAGCGCCGCCACGACGATCGCGCCCGGCCAGGTCTGCCAGGCGGCGAGGAGCGCGGTGGCCGCCGCGATCAGGACGCCGGACCAGTGCACGAACGGCTTGCGGCGGCCCACCCGGTCCGACCAGACGCCGCCCACCACGACCGTGGCCAGCAGCGACACGGCGTTCACCGCGGTCAGGATCAGCACGCCCTGCTCGGGGTCGTCGTGGTGCAGGCGGTCCCGGAGGTAGTAGAGCAGGTAGAGGATCACCAGCGCGTTGCTGAGGTTGATCAGGAAGCGGGTCAGCCAGGCCCAGCCGAAGTCCGGATAGCGGCGCGGGCTCAGCCAGAAGCCGCGTGCGAACGACCGCCAGGACCACGCCGGCCGGTCCGCGGCGGCGAGCCGGAGGTCCCGGTGGCGGAGCACGTACGGCAACACGCCCGCCGCGACGAACACCGCACACGCCGCGTACCCTGCCGCGATCCCGCCCGCCGCCGTCGCCAGGCCCGTCCCGGCGACCGCCCCGAGGATCTGCGCCGCCCCCAGCCAGCCGCCCACGACGCCCCGTTGGAGCCGCGGCACCCGGTCCGGCACCGCCGCCGTCACCGCCGCGAAGGCCGCGTTCAGGGTGAGCTGGACCAGGCACCAGCCGAGCGTCATCAGCCACAGCCCGTCCGCGCCCGCGAGCAGCAGCAACGACAGCGCACCGCCCGCGGCCCCGGCCACGATCCACGGCGTACGGCGGCCCCGGCGGGCCGTGGTGCGGTCCGACAGGGCACCGAAGAACGGGTTCGCCGCCAGCGACACCACCGCCCCCGCGCCCGTCACCCAGGCCAGCAGGGTCTCCTTCGACATCCCCGTGCCGGGCGCGAAGTCCTCCGCCTGCTGGGCCAGCAGGATCTGGAGCGGGCCGTACCAGCCCACCCAGATCGCCACGTTGGCCAGCGACAGCGCCGTCGTCCAGCCCCCGCCGACCCGTTCCGTGGGCTCGGCCAGGGCGCCGGTCGTCATCCCTGGGCCCGGAGCACGTCCCGCAGCCAGCCGTACGACGCCTTGGGCGTCCGCTCCTGCGTCTCGTAGTCCACGTGGACCAGCCCGAACCGGCGCGCGTACCCCTCGGCCCACTCGAAGTTGTCCAGCAGCGACCAGACGAAGTAGCCGCGCACGTCCACGCCCGCCTCCACGGCCCGGTGCAGGGCGCGGATGTGGCCGTCCAGATAGGCGATCCGCTCCTGGTCGTCGACGCCCTCGTACGAGCAGCCGTTCTCGGTGATGACGACGGGCGGCAGCCGGTCGCCGTAGCGCTCACGGAAGCCGGTGAGCAGCTCCGTCAGCCCGTCGGGGACCACCGGCCACCCGAAGTCCGTCGTCGGCACGCCCTCGATCTCCCTTACCGAGAAGGGCAGTTCGGCCGGCATGGTCACTCCGCCGAACTCGATCTCGGTGCCCTGTGGGGCGCCCACGCGGGTCGGGGCGTAGTAGTTGACGCCGTAGAAGTCGATCGGCTCGGCGATGACCTTCAGGTCCGACTCGACGTCGCCGGGCATCAACTCGCCGATGCCGTCCGGGTACCGGCCGAGGAGGAGGGGGTCGGCGAACAGGCGGTTGAGGAGCAGGTCGTAGAAGTCGGCCGCCTCCAGGTCCGGCTGTTCCTGCGACGCCGGCCAGGTCGGGCCGTGCGAGTTGGCGATGCCGATGTCGGTGGCGCCGACCGCGCGCAGGGCCCGTACCGCCAGGCCGTGGGCCAGCAACTGATGGTGGGCGACCGGGAGGGCGTCGAAAAGGAGCTGCCTGCCCGGGGCGTGGGTGCCGAGGGCGTGACCCAGCAGGGTGTGCTCGGCGGGTTCGTTGAGGGTGATCCACTTCTGGACGCGGTCGCCGAGGCGCTCGGCGACCACGGACACGTACTCGGCGAACCGGGCGGCCGTGTCCCGCTCCAGCCAGTCCAGCGTGAGCGGCAGGTCCCAGTGGAAGAGGGTCGGGACCGGGCGTACGCCCGCCGCGCACAGCTCGTCCACCAGACGGTCGTAGAAGTCGAGGCCCTTCGGCGAGTTCACCCGGGGCCAGGAGACCGAGAAGCGGTACGCGCCGACGCCCAGGCCGGCCAGCAGCGCCACGTCCTCGCGGTACCGGTGGTAGTGGTCGCACGCCACCTCGGCCGTGGAGCCGTCCTTCACCCGTCCCGGCTCGGCCGTGAAGGCGTCCCACACGGACCGCTCGCGCTCGTCCGTCGCGCCCTCGATCTGGTGGGCGGACGTCGAGACGCCCCACAGGAAGCCGGCCGGGAAACGGGGTATCGGACGCTGCGCGCCGCGCTCATCGATCGCCATGCGCCGGATCATCCGTACCGGCGGTAATGGAAGTCAACGCCCGGGCGTGAACTGCCCGTTACGCTCCTTCCTTCAGCACCCTTGTGATCAGCTTGCGCTGCTCGTCGGTGAGCCGGGGATCCGAGCAGTACACCGTCCTGCCGTCCACGGTGATCTGGTAGCTGAAGCCGTCCGGAACCCCGACCGGGGGCGTGCCCCGGCCGGACGCGACCGCGCGCTCGGCCAGGGCCTGCCACTCCTGGGCGTCGGGCCGCCCCGAGGTGTCCACCTCGGCGTACCGCTCGATGCCCGCGAATCCGCCCGTGCGCCGTACCTGAATACGCATGGGTCCCTGTCTAGTACGGACTTACGGGATTCGCACCCCGACCTGTTCCCATGCCTTCGACACGGCCTGGAGTTCCTCGCCGCCGTCGCCGAACCGCTCGCGCGCGGCCTTGACCGTGAGCGCCGCGAAGTCGGTGAACATGGCCCGGTCCGACAGCTCGCCGCCGGTCAGCACGTCGTACCAGACCTGCCCCGCCTTCTCCCAGGCGTTTCCGCCGAGCGCGGTGGCGGCCAGGTAGAAGGCGTGGTTGGGGATGCCGGAGTTGATGTGGACACCGCCGTTGTCGCGGCCGGTGCGGACGTATTCGTCCATCGTCGCGGGCTGCGGGTCCTTGCCGAGCACGTCGTCGTCGTACGCGCTGCCCGGCTCCTTCATGGAGCGCAGGGCCTTGCCGGAGACGCTGGGGGCGAGCAGGCCAGCGCCGATCAGCCAGTCGGCCTCGGCGGCGGTCTGGCCGAGCGTGTACTGCTTGATCAGGGAGCCGAAGACGTCCGACATCGACTCGTTCAGCGCGCCCGGCTGGCCGTAGTACGTGAGGTTGGCCGTGTACTGGGTGACGCCGTGCGTGAGCTCGTGGCCGATCACGTCGATCGGGATGGTGAAGTCGAGGAAGATCTCGCCGTCACCGTCGCCGAACACCATCTGCTCGCCGTTCCAGAAGGCGTTGTTGTAGTTCTCGTCGTAGTGGACGGTGGCGTCCAGCGGCAGGCCGTCGCCGTCGATGGAGTGGCGGGCGTAGGCCTTGAGGAAGAGCTCGAAGGTGGCGCCGAGCCCGGAGAAGGCGCGGTTGACCGTGGCGTCCTGGCCGGGGTCCGCGCCCTCGCCGCGGACCTTGGTGCCGGGCAGGGCGGTGCCGTGCCGTGCGTCGTAGATGGTGCGCAGCGGCTGGTCCGACGGTGCCTTCGCCGTCGGAGCCGCCGCGAGGGCGAACTCGGTCGTGACACGGCGCCTGCCGCGCAGCTCGCTGTCGCGCATCAGGGTGCGGCGGGCGGGGCCGGACAGGGCCGGGTCGTCGTTGCGGGCCAGTTTGTCCAGGACATGTGGTGGTACGACGGTGCAGAAGACGGGCTCGAAGCCCCCGTTGGTCGTCATGTCCGGCACCATTGCACTGCGTTAGCTGACTGTCACTAGTCGCAACCATGATTGGTGAAATATGCGGATAGGGAGCCGCACTCTCCGTGACGGAGTGGTATGGCGCACGTTTTGCCCTATTTGCCCCTGGGGTCCCGCATACTGATACAGCGCCCCGCATCCGGAGAGGCTCGGCTAGCATGCTTCGCATCATGCGTTTCGGGCTGCTTCTTCTTAGCTGCCGCGGCGAGGGCCTGTAGTCCAGGTCGACTCCCTCCCCGCGGAGCTTCGCGTTGCGTCGTCGGCCGTCCTTCCGGACATCCTGAGGAGCCCCGCAGACATGGCGAACCGCCAGCAGCCCAGCACCATGCCGATCCACAAGTACGGCCGCTACGACCAGGTCGACATCCCCGACCGGACCTGGCCGGGCAAGCGTGTCACCGCCGCTCCCCGCTGGCTCTCCACCGACCTGCGTGACGGCAACCAGGCCCTGATCGACCCGATGTCGCCCGAGCGCAAGCGCCGGATGTTCGACCAACTGGTCAAGATGGGCTACAAGGAGATCGAGGTCGGCTTCCCCGCGTCGGGCCAGACCGACTTCGACTTCGTGCGCTCCATCATCGAGGAGCCCGGGGCCATCCCCGACGACGTCACCATCTCCGTACTGACCCAGGCCCGCGAGGACCTGATCGAGCGCACGGTGGAGTCGCTGAAGGGTGCCAGGCGGGCCACCGTCCACCTGTACAACGCCACCGCCCCCGTCTTCCGCCGCGTGGTCTTCCGCGGCTCCAAGGACGACATCAAGCAGATCGCCGTGGACGGCACCCGTCTGGTGATGGAGTACGCCGAGAAGCTGCTGGGCCCGGAGACCGAGTTCGGCTACCAGTACAGCCCGGAGATCTTCACCGACACCGAGCTGGACTTCGCGCTGGAGGTCTGCGAGGCGGTGATGGACGTCTACCAGCCCGGTCCCGGCCGCGAGATCATCCTCAACCTGCCCGCCACGGTGGAGCGTTCGACGCCGTCCACGCACGCGGACCGCTTCGAGTGGATGCACCGCAACCTGACGCGCCGCGAGCACGTCGTGCTGTCGGTCCACCCGCACAACGACCGCGGTACGGCGGTGGCGGCGGCCGAGCTGGCGCTGATGGCCGGCGCCGACCGCATCGAGGGCTGTCTGTTCGGGCAGGGCGAGCGCACCGGCAACGTCGACCTGGTCACCCTGGGCATGAACCTGTTCTCCCAGGGCGTCGACCCGCAGATCGACTTCTCCGACATCGACGAGATCCGTCGCACGTGGGAGTACTGCAACCAGATGGAGGTCCACCCGCGCCACCCGTACGTGGGCGACCTGGTCTACACGTCCTTCTCCGGCTCCCACCAGGACGCCATCAAGAAGGGCTTCGACGCCATGGAGGCCGACGCGGCCGCGCGCGGGGTCACCGTCGACGACATCGAGTGGGCCGTGCCCTACCTGCCGATCGACCCGAAGGACGTCGGCCGTTCCTACGAGGCGGTCATCCGCGTCAACTCGCAGTCCGGCAAGGGCGGTATCGCGTACGTCCTGAAGAACGACCACAAGCTGGACCTGCCGCGCCGGATGCAGATCGAGTTCTCGAAGCTCATCCAGGCCAAGACCGACGCCGAGGGCGGCGAGGTCACCGGCGGCGACATCTGGGCGGTCTTCCAGGACGAGTACCTGCCGAACCCCGAGAACCCGTGGGGTCGCGTCCAGGTCAAGAACGGCCAGTCGACGACCGACACGGACGGCGTGGACACACTGAAGGTGGAGGCCACCGTCGACGGCGTCGACACGGTCCTGACCGGTACCGGCAATGGTCCTATCTCGGCCTTCTTCGACGCGCTGGCGAAGATCGACATCGACGCGCGTCTGCTGGACTACCAGGAGCACACGATGAGCGAGGGTGCGTCCGCGCAGGCCGCCTCCTACATCGAATGCGCGATCGACGGCAAGGTTCTGTGGGGCATCGGCATCGACGCCAACACCACGCGTGCCTCGCTGAAGGCGGTCGTCTCCGCCGTCAACCGGGCGGCTCGCTGACGGTTCGCTCCGCGGGGGGCTGTGTACATTCGGTCGGCCGCGGCGTCGTCGTGGCTGGTCGCGCAGTTCCCCGCGCCCCTTCAGGGCGTTGTCGCACCCGGAGTTTTCGGGCCCCGTCCGCCGTATTTCGGTGGGCGGGGTTCGCTCATTTCCGGCCATTGACCTGTGCAGGTCACGGAAAGGTCTCGTCCGGGGTACTGACTCCACGTCCGTGATGTGGCTAACATCACGCAAGCGCGGCGATGTTGCCGCGGCGTTACGGAGGTGCGACGTGCTGCCAGGACGGGTACGAAACGGCCGTGCCGCCAGGCTTGCGCGCATCCTGGGCACCCGCACCGCATGGTCGGCCGTGGGCGACGGTGAGTTCTTCTGCCCCGGATGCGGAGGCGACCGCAACTACCAGCGGCTGACCGGCCATCGCCGCTTCACGCTGCTCGGCGTGCCGGTGCTGCCGCGCGGCGAGACCGCCCCCGTCGTGGAGTGCGCGGCCTGCCGCCGCCACTTCGGCACCGACGTCCTCGACCATCCGACCACCACCCGCTTCTCCGCGATGCTCCGCGACGCCGTCCACACGGTCGCCCTCGCGGTGCTGGCGGCCGGCGGCACCTGCGCCCGTACGTCCCTGGAGACCGCCGCGGCCACCGTGCGCGCGGCCGGCTTCGAGGACTGCACGGAGGACCAGCTCAATGCCCTGGTCGAGGCCCTGGCCGCCGACACCGGCCGCGTCTTCTCCGAGCCCTGCGGTGCCGGCCTCGCCATAGAGCTCCACGAGGCCCTGGACCCCCTGGCCCCGCACCTCGCCCCCGCCGGCCGCGAATCGATCCTCCTCCAGGGAGCCCGCATCGCCCTGGCCGACGGCCCGTACACCCCCGCCGAACGAGACGCCCTCGCGACGGTCGGCGCGGCCCTCACCATCTGCACGGACGACGTGACGAGGCTGCTGGCGGCGGCGGCACGCACGCCTTCCTGAGCTCCGACGAGCGGTCCCGGCCGTTCGCCTTCCTGAGCTCCGACGAGCCGTCTCGACCGTTCGCCTTCCTGAGCTGCCCGCACTCCCGCACAATCGTGCCGTGCGCCGGAGGGGCGGCGCCTGAAGGGGGCGGCATGCGGCCGGGAGTGCGCTGGGCGGTGGCGATCGGGCTCGCCCTCTTGGGCTTCGGGGCCACCTTCGCGGTCTTCTACGGCGCGGGACTTCCCCTGCTGCCCTCGCAGGACGGCGACCGCGCCTCGGTCGCCGTCGGCGCCGGCACGGTCGTCGCCGCCGCGATCACCGCGTGGAGCGCCTGGTACGCCACCCACCGAGCCGCGCCCGCCCCTGCCGCCGACGCCCCGGTCCGGCTCGACTTCGCCCACTCGACCATCTCCGTCACCGCCAACGGGCAGCCGGCCGAGCCGGTCAGGCCCCTGGTACGCATGGGCGACCTGCCCCGCCGTCCGGTCGGCTTCCAGCCGCGCGACGATCTCGTCGCCGAACTCGCCCGGACCGCGGCGGACCACCGTCTGGCGGTCGTCCGCACGGTGACCGGTACGCGAGGCGTCGGCAAGACCCAGCTCGCTGCCGCGTACGCCCGCCTGCGCGTCGAGGACGAGTGGCCCGTGGTCGCCTGGATCAATGGCGAGACGCGCGGCCAACTGGTCTCCGGTCTCGCCGAACTGGCCGCCCAGCTCGGAGTGCGGGAACCGGGCGAGGACGCGGAGACCTCGGCGCGGGCGGCGCTGACCTGGATCGGTCGCACCGACGAGCAGTGCCTGCTGGTCGTCGACAACGCCGTCGATCCCGACGAGGCCGCCGACTGGCTGCCCACGGTGGGGCGGGCGGAGGTGGTCGTGACCACGACCAGCCGGGCCTTCGGGAACATCGCGGCGGGAGGGCAGGTGGACGTCGGGGTGTTCACCCCGCAGGAGGCGCTCGCCTTCCTCCGGGAGCGGACCGGGCTCGACGACGACGAGGGGGCTCGTGCCCTCGCCGAGGAACTCGGGCGGCTGCCCGTCGCCCTCGCCCAGTCCGCCGCCGTGATCAAGAGCGAGCACATCGGGTACGAGGGGTGCCTGCGGCGGTTGCGGACGATGCCGGTGGGGCAGTTGCTGGCGGCGGTGCCGGGTGAGCGGTATCCGCACCGGGCCGCCGAGGCCGTACTGGTCTCCGTCCAGCAGGTGGAGGGCTACGACGACACGGGCTTGGTCCGGCCTCTCCTGGACGCCCTCGCCCTGCTGTCGCCCGCGGGGGTGCCCGGTGCGCTGCTGTACGCGATCGCCCGGCGGCAGGGGCAGGAGTCCGGCACGGCGGTCGAGCGCGCGGCCGGCCGACTTGTCGAGGCCTCGCTCGCCACGAGGATGGGCGCCCAGAGCATCGCCGTACACCGGCTCACCCGTCGTGTGCTCCAGGACCGCGTTCGGGCGGAGGGGACTCTCGCCGAGGCGGCGGCGACGATCGCGCAGTGCCTGGAGGAGGACCGGGTACCGCTGGGCGAGGCATGGGAACGCAGGGAGGAGGGCGGCCAACTCGTCGACCAGATCGACGCGTTGTGGAACGCCGTGGTGAGCGACCTCGCCGATCTGGGGCAGGAGTGCGCCGAGCGCCTTGCGCGGCTGCGCGGCTGGATGGCGCGGTATCTGTATGAGGTCGGGGAGTCCGGGCGGGCCCTGGACGCGGCCGAGGAGACCCTGCTGTGCCTGGAGACCGGGCCCGACACACAGTCGGGGGCCGTGCCGACCGCCTTGAGATCCCTGGCCGGCATCCGGGCAAGGGCCGGCCGCGCCGAGGGAGCCGTCGCCGCTCTCCAGCGGCTGCATGCTCTCCTGGAAGAGGCCAATGGCCCCGACGCCGAGGAGACCCTGACCATCCGCAGCGACCTGGCGCAGGCCCACAGCTCGGCGGGCCACTTCGATGTCGCCGTATCCATGTGTGAACGCCTCGTCGAGGACTTCGAGCGGCTCGGCGGACCTGACCACAGCCGCACCATCGAGGCCCGGGCCACCCTGGCGGAGATGTACGCCGAGGCGGGACGGCTGGCCGAAGCCGTCGCCGTGTCGGAGTCCCTGCGCGAGCGGCTTATGCCGGCGGACGCGGTGGACCCCCTGCGCAACTCCGACGAGCTGAGCCGCCTGGCGGACTTCTACGACTCGGTGGGCCGCGCCGCCGAGGGCGTGGACCTGCTGCGGCGACTGCTCGCGGAGCGTGCGGCGGGCGGGGACCACGACGAGTCGGAGACGGTGTGGATCAGGAACCGCCTGGCGTACAACTGCATGTCGGCGGGCCTGTACGAGGAGGCACTGGAGGCCGCCCGACGTGCGCTGCGCGACGCCGAGCGGCTGTTCGCCGACACCCCGGCGCGGATCGCGACGCTGCGCGTGACCTGGGCGGACGCCCTGACACAGCAGGAACGCTATGACGAGGCCCTGGCCGAACTCCGGCGTGTCGTCGACGACTTGGTGGCGCTGCACGGCCGGGACCACCCCGATGTCCTCGACGCGCGGCGCTCGCTCGTGCGGGCCCTGAGCAGTGCGGACAGGTTCCAGGAAGCCTACGAGCAGGCACGACGACTCCTCGCGGACTACGAACGGTTACTGAGTCCCGACGACACCGCCACCCTTCGCGCCCGCGACCTGTACGCCGACACCTGCGCGGACGCGGCACAGCACACCGAGGCGATCGCGGTGTCGCGGCAGGTCCTGCGGGACGCGGAGCGGATCCACGGTCGGGGCCACCCCTGGACACTGGGCTGCCGCGTCGACCTGGCCGTCGCGCTGAACGGAGCCCAGTCCCACGACGAGGCCGAAACCCTGCTCCGGCGGACGCGTACGGACATCGCACGCCACCTCGGCTCACGCCACCCGCTGCTGCGCCGGGTGGACGACGTGCTGGCCTGGGTGCTGCACTCGGCCAACCGCCGACAGGAGGTCCGTGACCTGCGCGCCCGTGCGCTTCAGGAGCGCATCGCGGACCACGGCGCCGACGATGCCGCCGTTCCCTGGCTCGGCGCCATGGTCGGCCAGGCCGAACTGTGGCTGGGCGACTACGACAGTGCCGTGGCCCGCTACCAGGAGGCCCTCGCGACGGCGGAACGGCGCAGCGGCGCCGGGCACCGGCACACGATCATTCTGCGGCGCAGGCTGGCGGGCGCCTACGGCAGCGCCTACCGCGTACAGGAATGGCTGGCGACCATCACGCAGGTCGTCGAGGAGTTCACGCGGTTCTACGGCGAGCAGCACCACTGGACGTTGGTCGTCCGCTCCGAGCGGGCCGACGCCGTGCGACGCTCCGGGAAGCGCCGACAGGCGCTCCGTCTGCGCCGTGCCCTGTACCCGGACTATGTGCGTGCCCTCGGGCCGGACCATCCGTACACCATCGAGCTCCTGGACGACCTGGCCGACGACCACCGAGCGGTCAACCGCCGGTTCAAGGCGCTCCGCATCCGGCGCAGGGTGCTCGCGCTGGAGACCGCCAGGACCGCGGAGGACAGCCAGGAGAGCCTGAGGGCCCTGCGATCACTGGGCCACGCCTACTGGTCGGTGGGCCTGGTGTGGAAGTGCGCCGCCGTGCAGCGGCGACTGCTGAGCAGGATGCTCGCGCTCTACGGCCCGGACCATCCGGAGGTGCTGGACCAGCGCCGCTACGTGGCCGGCAGCCTGCGCGCCACCGGCCGCTTGAGGCGGTCACTCGCCGCCTACCGGAGCCTTGTCGCCGACAACGAGCGGATCCACGGCCCCGATCACCGCGAGACGCTCGACGCCCGCGGCAGCGAGGCCTGGGCCCTGCGCCTGACCGGACGGGTCCGCAAGTCCGTCACGGCATACACCGCACTCGTCGCCGACAGCACTCGCCTGCACGGCCCGGACCACGCGGGAACCTGGCAGCGGCGGCGGCTCCACGCCTACGCGGTCCTCTGGTCCGGACACCCCCGGCGCGCCTTCGACCTGGCCGACTCCGTCTTCGCCGACGGCATCCGCACGCTCGGCGCGGACCACCCCGACGTACGCCGCGGCCTGCGCAGACTCGCCCTTCTGGCCCTGGCCACCGGGCACCCCCGCAAGGCGCTCGACGCATTTCGCCGCAGTACTCCCTGGGGAGTAACCCCCGCCCCGGGCCACCCCGCGCAGTAGCCCCCAACTCCCCCTCCCGCCCGACGATCGGCCACCTTCCTGCCGGAAGTCTGGAAGCGACCCAGACATCCGACCGGAAGGGGGCCCGTCTCATGGGGGCCGTAAGGACGAGTGCGCGGCGGCGGGCGGTGCCCTGGCTTGTGCTCGGGTTGTGGATCGCCGTGCTGGCCATCGCGTCGCCGTTCGCGTCGAAACTCGCGGACGTGCAGCGGGACCGGGCCGTCGACTATCTGCCGGCCAGTGCCGATTCCACGCAGGTGGCCAGGATCCAGGAACGGCTGCCCGGCGGTGAGGCCACCGAGATGGTCGTCGTGTATCACCGGGACGGCGGGCTGACCTCCGGTGACAAGGCGGCCGCGGCCGGGCAGATCGAGCGGATCGCGGGCGAGCACAAGCTCACCGGTGAACCGCGGGGCGTGCCGTCGGGGGACGGGACCACGTTGATGTACCCGATCGCGAGCACCGAGCCGGGGACCGACGAGGAGGCGCGCGACCGGCTCGTCAACGACGTCAGGGACGTCGCGCGGGGGAGCGACGGGCTGAGCGTCGACGTCGGTGGGCCGGGGGCGCTCGCCACCGACGCGAGCGAGGTCTACAACTCGCTCGACGGGCCACTGCTCTACACCACCGCCGCCGTCGTCGCGCTGCTGCTGATCCTCATCTACCGCAGCCCGTTCCTGTGGCTGGTGCCGCTCGCCGTCGCGGGCATGGCCGACTATCTGTCGATGGGCGTCGCCTACGGGCTCAACCAGGCGTTCGGGACGTCGGTTTCCGGCCAGAGCTCCGGGATCATGACCATCCTCGTGTTCGGCGCCGGGACCGACTACGCCCTGCTGCTCGTCTCGCGCTACCGGGAAGAGCTACGGCGCATCGAGCGGCCCTACGACGCCATGGTCGCCGCGCTCAAGGGCTGCGGGCCCGCCGTGCTCGCCTCCTCCGGCACCGTCGCCGCCGGACTGCTGTGCCTGCTCGCCGCCGACCTCAACTCCAGCCGGGGCATGGGCCCGCTCGGCACCGTCGGCGTGCTGTGCGCCCTGTTCGCCATGCTGACGTTGCTGCCCGCGATCCTCGTCCTGCTCGGCCGGCGCGTCTTCTGGCCGCTCGTGCCGCGCCACGGCAGCACGCCCAAGGCCCGCCGGTCCCTGTTCACCGCGATGGGCGACTCCGCCGGACGCCGGCCCCTCACCGTCCTCGCGGGCGGCGCGGTCCTGCTCGGCGCGCTCGCGCTCGGCACCCTCAATCTGCCCGGCAGCCTCAAGCAGGAGGACTCCTTCACGTCCAAGCCCGACGCGGTCGCCGCCATGGAGACGCTCGCCAAGGCCTACCCCGAGCGCGGCACCCAGCCCATCAGCGTCATCACACCGGACGACCGCGCCGAGGCGACCCTCGCGTCGATCCGCGGCACCCGGGGCGTCGACAGCGCGCAGGAAGGCCGTACCGGAGACGGCTGGACCGAGATCTCCGTCATCGCCACCGCACCGCCCCAGTCCGCCGCGGAGAGCGCCACCATCGAGGCCCTGCGCGACAAGCTCGACGGCTCCTACGTCGGCGGGCCCAGCGCCCAGCAGCTCGACCTGAAGGACACCAACGCCCGCGACCGCCTGACCGTCGTGCCGATCGTGCTGTTGTCCGTGCTGCTGATCCTCGTCGCCCTGCTGCGCTCGCTCGTCGCGCCGCTGATCCTGGTGGCGGCCGTGGTCGCGGTGTGGGCCGCGGCTCTCGGCATCGGCGGACTCGTCTTCGGGCCGGTCTTCGGCTTCGAGGGCACCGACCCCGGACTGGGCCTGCTGTCCTTCGTGTTCCTGGTCGCCCTCGGCGTCGACTACGGCATCTTCCTGATGCACCGGATGCGCGAGGAGTGCCTGAACGGCGCCGAACCGGCCTCGGCCGCGCTCACCGCGCTGCGCACGACGGGCGGCGTCATCGCCTCCGCCGGACTCGTCCTCGCCGCCACCTTCGCGGTGCTCACCAACATGCCGCTGGTGCAGCTCGTCGAGCTGGGCTTCGTCATCGCCGTCGGCGTGCTGCTGGACACCTTCCTCGTCCGCACCTACCTGGTCACCAGCGCCGGCGTCGCGCTCGGGCGCAAGGTGTGGTGGCCGGGCCCGCTCTCCCGGGCGCCGAAGCCGCCCGTGCCGCCGAAGGAACCGGAGCGCGTGGCCGTGTCCGCCCACTGATCCGACGGGCGCCCCTCCCTCCCGGAGGGGCGCCCCCATCGCGGAGGATGAGCCCGTGCAGGCGAACAGGACACAGGTACGGCCCCGCGTCGGCGAGCGGGTCATGGCGGCGATCAACCGCGACCCCATGACGGCCCCGCACCGCAGCCGCAACGACGCGCTGCTGGCCGCCGGGTGGGCCGTCCTCGCCACGGCGATGGCCCTGCTCGGCGACGACGGGCGCCGGCCCGACGCGCTCGGCTGGGCCCTGCTGCTCGCCGCCCACGTCCCCCTGGTGTGGCGGCGCCACCGTCCGCTGCTGGTCCTGGTCGCGGTGATGGTCTGCATCGCCCCGTACCACGCCCTCGACTACAACCACGTCGCGCCCATCTTCGCGACCATGGTGGTGCTGTACACGGTCGCGGCGACCGGCACGGTGCGCCGCACGCTGCTCACCGGCGCCGCCGTCCTCGGCGTGACCCTGATCCTCAACGCCCTCACCAACCCCGACGAGACGCTGGAGCTGCTGCGGATCTCCGGCTGGGTCTTCGCGTTCCTCTTCAGCGGGATGGACGTCCGCTACTACCGGCGGTACTTCGCCGCCGTCGTCGAGCGCGCCGAGCGCGCCGAACGCACCCGCGAGGAGGAGGCCCGTCGCCGCGTCGCCGAGGAGCGCCTGCGCATCGCCCGGGACCTGCACGACCTGCTCGCCCACAGCATCACCCTCATCGGCGTGCAGACGTCGGTGGCCGCGCACGTACTGGCGGCGGACCCCGAGCGGCTGGACCGCGCGACGATCGCCAAGGCGCTCGACGACATCGCCGAGACCTGCCGCACGGCACGCGGTGAAGTGCGCGGCACGCTGGAGGTGCTGCGCGCACAGGGCGTCGCGGGCGAGACCCGCGGCCCGCTGCCCGGCCTGGACGGAGTGCCGGACCTGGTGGAGACGGCGCGGCTCGCGGGAGCGCGGGTCGCCTCGGACGTACGGGTGCGCGAGGCACCGCCCGCCGTGGGCGCGGCGGCATACCGGATCGTGCAGGAGGCGCTGACGAACGCGGTCCGGCACGCGGGCCCCGAACCGGCCGTGCGCGTCGCGCTGTACGAGGAGCGGGGCGCCCTGCGTCTTTCGGTCACCGACGACGGCCCCCGCCCCGCCCCCGCCGGGCAGCCCCCGGGCTATGGTCTGGTCGGGATGCGTGAGCGGGCCCGCAGCGTGGGTGGCACCCTCGACGCCGGGCCGCGCGACGAGGGGGGTTTCGAAGTGAGCGCAGTACTGCCCACCGGCACCGGCCGGGAGGGAGAGCGATGATCCGCGTCCTGCTCGCGGACGACCAGACGCTCGTCAGGGAGGCGTTCGCCATGCTGGTCGAGTCGGCCCCGGACATGGAGGTCGTCGGCCAGGCGGCCACCGGCCGGGAGGCCGCGGAGCTGGCCCGTGGTTCGCGCGCCGACCTCGTCGTGATGGACATCCGCATGCCCGACCTCGACGGCATCGAGGCGACCCGGCTGATCGCGGCGGACGAGGACTTGGCCGGAGTGCGCGTGCTGGTCCTGACCACCTACGACACCGACGAGAACATCGTGGACGCGCTGCGCGCCGGTGCCTCCGGGTTCCTCGTCAAGGACACCCGCCCGGCCGAACTCCTCGACGCCATCCGTACGGTGGCCGCGGGCGAGGCCCTGCTCTCGCCGGGGCCGACCGCACGGCTGATCGAGCGGTTCCTGCGCAGCCCATCGGCACCCGCGGCCGGCGGACCCGAATGCCTGTCCGAACGTGAACGCGAAGTGCTGACGCTGGTCGCGCGCGGACTCAACAACACGGAGATCGCCGAAGCGTTGGGACTCAGTCCGCTCACGGCCAAGACCCATGTCAGCCGCATCATGGGCAAGCTGGGGGCACGGGACCGGGCGCAGCTCGTCATCGTGGCGTATGAGTCAGGGATGGTGAGTCCGGGGAGCCTGTGACGGACAGGTAATGTCTGACCCTCCGTCAAGGGAGCTCGATGACCATCCTGAGCCGCACAGTCCTGGCCACCGCAGTACTCCTGACCACCCCACTCACCACCGCAGGCACCGCCTCGGCGGACCCCGGCTGCACGTCCTCCGTCCCGTACGTCTCGGGCGAGGACGGCTACGACACGTACCGCATCCCGGCGACGGTCACGACCCCGCGGGGCACGGTGCTGGCCTTCGCCGAGGGCCGGCACGACGGGGCCGGTGACACCGGCGACATCGATGTCGTCCTCAGACGGTCCCTCGACGGCGGCTGCACCTGGGGACCGGTGGCGGTGGTCGCCGCGGGGGAGGGGGACACGCGGGGCAACCCGGCGCCGGTGGTGGATCCGCTCACCGGCGCGGTCGTGCTGGTCACCTCCTACAACAGCGGGGATGTGACGGAGGCGCAGATCATGCGGGGTGAGGCGACGCCGGAGCAGAGCCGCCGGGTGTTCGTGCAGCGCAGCACGGACGACGGCCGCACCTTCGGCTCCCCGCGCGATGTCACGGATGACGTGAAGCCGGCGAACTGGCGTTGGTACGCGACGGGCCCCGGGCACGCCATCGCCCTCCAGCGCGGAAAGCACGCGGGGCGGCTGGTGGTCCCCTCGAACCACTCGGTGGCCCCGCCGGCGGGGTCCGGCGACACGGGGCAGGAGGCGAAGTACTACGGCGCGCACGCCATCTACAGCGACGACGGCGGGCGCACCTGGCAGACCGGCTTCGTCGACGAGACGTACGACGGCTACAGCAACGCCAACGAATCCACCGCCGCCGAACTCCCCGACGGCAGGGTGTACTTCAACTCCCGGGACCAGCTCGGCACGAGCGCGGGCAACCGCCTCGACAGCGTCTCCAGCGACGGCGGCGAGAGCCTGGACCGGCCGTACACGGTCCAGCCCACCCTGAACGATGTGCCGGTGGTGGAGGGCAGCGTCCTCCAACTCCCGGGCGCAGGGGCTCCGTTGATGTTCTCCGGCCCGTCCGTCCCCACCGCCCGCCAGTCGATGGCCGTATGGCGCAGCACCGACGGCGGGGCGACCTTCACGAAGGCGCTGACGCTGTCCCAGCAGCGGGCCGCGTACTCCGACCTGGTGCGGCTCGACCGGCACACGGTGGGGCTGCTGTACGAGACGGGGCAGTCGGGCACGTACGAGACCATCGAGTTCCGCCGGCTGCCGGTGACCGATCTCAGCTAGCGGCCACCGGGGGAGACCCGGCTACAGCAGGCCCGCACCCGCCAGGAACTTCCCCACCCGTTCCACCTCCTCCGGCGACAGCGGCACCTGGGGCTCCGCTGTCGCCGGGCAGTCGATGACGCCCCTCAGGTGCAGTGCCGCCTTGAACGCGCCCAGCGCGGAGGAGCTGCCGCCCATCCGCTCGGGGTCGCCGACGGTCACCATGCCGAACAGGGCGCACAGGCGTTCCTGCTCGGCACGGGCCGACTCGCGGTCGCCGGAGCGGTACAGGCGGTCGAGACGGACGTACCCCGCCGGGTCGACGTTGGCCAGCCCCGGCACCGCCCCGTCGGCGCCGACCGCGAGGGCCGCGTCGACGATGAGTTCGGAGCCGGTCAGCACGCTGAAGCCCTTGAGGTCGGGCCGGTTGCGGACACCCATGACGACCTCGCGGAAACCGGCCAGATCGCCGCTGGAGTCCTTCAGCCCCGCCAGCGCCCCCTCGGCGGCCAGGTCCAGGATCACCTCGGCGGGCAGTTTGGTGTGCACGGCGGACGGCAGGTCGTAGGCGATGACCGGGACCGGGCTGGCCGTCGCGATCAGGCGGTAGTGGCGGGCGATCTCGGCGGGGTGGGTGCGCGCGTAGAAGGGTGCCGTCGCCACCACGGCGTCCGCGCCCGCCTCCGTGACCTGCCGTACGTGGTCCAGGACCCGCGGCGTCGTCATGTCGATCACGCCGGCCAGGACCGGGAGCCGGCCGGCCGCGTGCCGTACGGCCGTCTCCACCACCAGTTGCCGCTGCCGGTCCGTCAGATACGCCACCTCCGACGTCGAGCCGAGCACGAACAGGCCGTGCACCCCGCCCGCCATAAGATGGTCGATCAGTCTGCGCAGTGACGGGACGTCCACCTCGCGGTCCGGTGTCAGGGGCGTGCAGACGGGCGGGACGACACCGGTGAGCGGGGTGGGGATCATGATCAGGGCTCCCTGGAACTGTGGCTCTGTCGTACGAGGTCGCGGGTGGCCTCGCCCTCCTCCACTGGATGGTGACACCTGTAACGGTGCGCGGGGCTCGACGCGGCCGAGAACTCCGGCATCGCCTGCGCACATACCCCGTCCGCCTTCCAGCACCTGGTCCGGAAGGGGCAACCGCTGGGCGGCCGGGTCGCCGACGGGACCGGCCCGACCAGCGGGATCGGGTCGATGGGGTCCAGCAGCCCGGGGGTCGCGGAGAACAGGGCGCGGGTGTACGGGTGCCGGGAGCCGTCGGTGACGTCGGCCGCCGGGACCTCCTCGACGATCCGGCCCAGGTACATCGTGATCACACGGTCGCTCATCCGGCGTACCGTCTGGATGTCGTGCGAGACGAAGACCAGGGCCAGGCCCAGCCGCTCCTTCAGGTCCAGCAGGAGGTTCAGGATCTGGGCGCGCACCGAGACGTCCAGGGCGCTCGTCGGCTCGTCCGCCACCACCAGGTCGGGGTCCAGAGCCAGCGCGCGGGCGATGGCGACGCGCTGGCGCTGGCCGCCCGAGAGCTGGCCGGGCAGGGCGTCGGTCAGGGCGCGGGGCAGCCCCACCAGGGACATCAACTCCCGCACCCGGTCCTCGCGCTCGCGCTTCGTGCCGCGGTCGTGCACGTCCAGCGGGTCCCGCAGTATCTGGCGGACCGGCAGCCTGCGGTTCAGGGCCGTCGACGGGTCCTGGAAGATCATGCCCGTGCCGGCGCCCACCGCCGTCCTGCGCTCGGCCGGCGTCATACTCCACAGGTCACGCCCCCGGAACGCCACGCTCCCCGACGTCGGCCGCTGCACCCCCACCAGCACCTTCGCCAGCGTCGACTTGCCGCACCCCGACTCACCGACCACGCCCACCGTCTCGCCGGGCGCGATGGTGAGGTCGGCGCCGGTCAGGGCGTACACCCTGTCCCGGGTGAACAGTCCGCCGCTGCGCGCCTTGTGCACGACGTGCGCGTCGGACAGCTCCACCAGCACGCCCGGCTGAGCCGGGCCCCGTCCCTGGTCCGTCCCGGCCGTGCTCGCCTTGCTCAGGGTCACGTCGCCCGCGCTCACCGCGCCCAGGCCGTCCGCGTTCATCTCACTCGCGCTCATGTCACCGCCTCGCTCTCCGAGCGGTCAGTCGGCGCCAGAAGGATCGCCGGATGGTGGCAGGCCGCCGTGTGTGTCGGTGTCCCCACCAGGGCGGGCGCGGTCGTGAGGCACACCTCGCTCGCCAGCGGGCAGCGGTCCGCGAAACGGCAGCCCGCCGGGAAGTCCGCGGGGGAGGGGACCACGCCCTTGATCTGCGTCATCCGCTCCTGCGCCGACTCCAGCGACAGCACGCTGCCCAGCAGACCCCGCGTGTAGTGATGCGCGGGCGCCTCCACCAGGTCGGAGGTCACGCCGGTCTCGACGATCTGGCCGCCATACATGACGACCACCCGGTCGGTGACGTCCGCGATCAGTGCGAGGTCGTGCGAGACGAGGATCAGGGCGAAGCCGAGCTCCTCCCGCAGCCTCAGCATCAGCTCTATGATCTGCGCCTGCACGGTGACGTCCAGCGCGGTCGTCGGCTCGTCCGCGACGATCAGCTTCGGGTCCCGGGACAGCGCCATGGCGATCAGGACGCGCTGGCGCTGGCCGCCGGAGAGCTCGTGCGGATAGCTGCGCAGGGTGCGTTCGGGGTCGAGGCCGACCAGGGTCAGCAGCTCGTGCGGGCTGCGCCGGCCGCCACGGCGTACGACCTGCTTGAGCTGCGAGCGGATCGTCATCGCCGGGTTCAGGGACGACAGGGCGTCCTGGTAGATCATCGCCATCTCGTGGCCCAGCAGCTTGCGCCGTACGCGCATCGGCTCGCCGACCAACTGGCGCTGGTTGAAGCGCACATGGCCGCGCACCCGGGCGCCCTTCGGCTCCAGGCCCATCACCGCGAGCGCGGTCAGCGACTTCCCGCAGCCCGACTCGCCGACCAGGCCCAGCACCTCGCCGGGCTGCACCTCGAAGCTGATGCCGTCGACGATGTCCACGCCGCCGTGCCGGTCCTCGAACCCGATGGCCAGGTTCTCCACCGCGAGCACCGGGAGCTGCCCCCCGGGCAACGGCCGTGCACGTGACCGCAGCCGGGCCGCGGCCTGCGTGAGCCCGGGCAACTGAAGGACCTTGCCACTGCCCGGCTCCGGTGCCTGGAGCCGGTCGTGCTCGTCCTTCACGTCGACCTCGCGCGCGGACGGCGCCGCCCACGCGTCCGAGACACCCTCGGAGAGGATGTTCAGACACAGCACGGTCACCAGCATCAGCAGCCCGGGGAAGACGGTCGCCCACCAGCCGCCGGTCAGCACCATGTTCTTGCCGTCGGCGATGACGCTGCCCCAGGACGGGTCCGGCGGCCGGACGCCCGCGCCGATGAAGGACAGCGACGCCTCGAAGACGATCGCCTCCGCCACCTGCACGGTGCAGAACACCAGCACCGGCGCGGCACAGTTGATCGCCACGTGCTTGATGACGATGTGCGGGGTGCGGGCGCCGATGACCCGTTCCGCCGTCACATAGTCCTCGCCGTACTGGTCGAGGACGTTCGCCCGGACCACCCGGGCCACGGGTGGGGTGAACAGGAAGGCGATGGCGCAGATCAGGACGGTGATGCCGCCGCCGAAGACGGCGACGAGCACGGCGGCCAGCGCGATGCCCGGGAACGCCATCACCACATCCAGGCAGCGCATCAGCGTCTCGTCGACCGCCTTGCGCGAGGTCGCCGCGACGGCGCCGATGAGCGCGCCGACGACGAGCGCGAGCGCGGTCGCGCCGAGCCCGATCGCCAGCGACCAGCGGGCGCCGTACATCAGCCGGCTCAGGATGTCCCGGCCGAGGCTGTCCTGGCCCATCCAGTGCCCGGCGGACGGATGCCCGGTGCCGTCGACCGGCGGTTGCTGGTCGAGCGGGTCGTGCGGGGCGAGGAGCGGGGCGAACAGCGCCACCACGACGACGACGGCCAGGAAGCAGACCGCCACCTTCGACAGCGTCGGCAGCTTGCGCCAGCCGCGCAGACGGATGCCGGGCCGGGACAGCGCCTCGGCCAGGCGCTTGCGGTTGAACGTCACGTCGCCTCCCGCAGCCGCGGGTTGACCAGCAGATACAGGATGTCGATCACGAGGTTGACGACGACGAAGCCGATCGCCGTGGTGATGACGACGCCCTGGACCACGGCGGGGTCACCGTTCTTGACCGCGTCGATCATCAGCTTCCCCATGCCCGGCAGGGAGAAGATCGTCTCGATGACGACCGCGCCGCCCAGCAGATAGCCGACCCGCAGACCGAGGACGGTCAGCGGGTTGATCAGGGCGTTGCGCAGCACGTTCCGGCCGACGACCACCCGCGGCGGCAGGCCGCTGCCGATCGCCGTGCGGACGTAGTCCTTGTCCAGCTCCTCCACCACCGACGTCCGCACGATCCGCGTGAGCTGCGCCGCCACCGGCAGCGACAGCGCGAGGGCGGGCAGGGTCATCGTCTTCAGCCAGCCGGTGAAGGAGTCGGCCGGGTTGATGTAGCCGCCGGTCGGGAACCAGCCGAGATCGACGGCGAGGTACTGGATCATCAGCAGCGCCAGCCAGAAGCCGGGGGCGGCGACCCCGGTGAGGGAGACGACGCGGATGATCTGGTCGGGCAGGCGGTCGCGGTAGATGGCCGCGGTGACGCCGCCGGCCAGCGACAGGACGACCGCGATGCCGAGTCCCAGGAAGGTGAGCTGGATGGTCAGCGGCAGCGCGGTCATGACCTGGTCGATGACCGCGCCCCGGGTCAGGGCGCTGGTGCCCATGTCGCCGTGGACCAGGTCGCCGATGAAGGCGACGTAGCGCACGGGCAGGGGATCCAGCAGGCCGTTCTGCTCGCGGAAGTCGTGGAGCTGCTGGGCGGTGGGGTTGGCGCCCTGGAAGAACGCGGACGCCGGGTCGACGTCCGAGAACCGCATGACCAGGAACACGAACAGCACGATGCCCAGCATCAGCGGCACGAGCAGCAGAACGCGCCTGGCCAGGATCCTGACGACGGTGATCACTCAGTGACTCCTAGGCCCACTTGGCCTGGAGGAGGTTGATGCCGGGGTACGGCTGTGCCCTTATCCCGGTGAGCTCCTTCGGGTTCCACGCGGTCATCAGCTCGTTGTGGACGACCGGGTAGAGGACGGCCTGCTCGGCGACGATGTCGATGTAGTCCTGGACCATCGCCTTCTTCTTCTCGGCGTCCGGCTCCTGGGTCGCCCGGTCCATGTCCTTGAACAGCGCCTTGGCGACGGAGTTGTCCGCCCACCGCGTGTACTGCATCCACAGGTTCTCGGGCCCGTAGTTGTAATGCATGATCAGATCCGCGTCGAGGCCGAACTGGTTGGGGTTCGAGGCGGCGGCGACGACCTGGTAGTCCTGCTTCTGGTCCATCTTGGTGAAGACGGCCGTCGTCTCCTGCGGCGAGAGGGTCGTCTCGACACCGATCGCGTCCCAGGACGACTTGATGGTCGGCAGGCAGTCCACGATCCAGCTCACGTTCACCGAGAGGATCTCGACCTTCAGCCCGCTGACCCCGGCCTGCTTCAGCAGCGCCTTGGCCTTGTCGGGGTCGTAGTCGTAGACGCTCTTGGCGCGGCGGTAGCTGGGGTTGGCCTCGTTGAGGAAGGAGCTCGACGGCTTCCCGTGCCCCTTGAGGGCGACCTCGATCATCTTGCCGGTGTCGATGGCGTAGTGCAGGGCCTGGCGCACGCGCACGTCGTCGAAGGGCTTGTGCTTGGTGTTGAACATCAGGAACAGGTTGTTCATCCCGGCGCCGCCGGCGACGGTCAGGCCGCCGCTCTCGAGCTGGCCGATGTTGGCGTACGGGATGTTGTCGGCGATCTGCGCACCCGCGCTCGCGCCGGAGATCCGGGCCACACGCGGTGCCGCGTCCACGATGGTCAGCCAGTTCATCTTCTTGAAGGCCGCCTTGCGCGGGCCGTTGTAGTCCGGATACGCCTCGAAGGTGGTGTTGGACTTCGGGTGGTGCGCGCTCTGCACGTACGGCCCGGAACCGATCGCCTTGCCCTTGATGGCCTCGTCCCAGGCGCCCGGCTGGGAGAACACGTGCTTGGGCATGATCTTGGCGAGGGTGAGCCGGGCGAGGCCGTCCGGGAAGGGGAACTTCAGCACCAGCTCGACGTTCTGCGCGTCGATCTTGCGCACTTCCTTCAGCCAGCTCGCAAAGAAGCCCTTGGCGAGGGTCTGGGTCTTCGGGTCGAGGATCCGGTCGAAGACGAAGACCACGTCGTCGGCGGTGACCGGCTTGCCGTCGTGGAACTTGGCGCCCGCGCGCAGGGTGAACTTCCACGACGTGGCATTCGGGTCGGCCGGCACCTGCGTGGCGAGCGCGGCGTACGGCTCGCGGGAGATCGGGTCGGTGTCGAGGAGGCCCTCGTAGATGTGGTTGTTGGCGGCCATGCAGAAGGCGGACGCCGTCTGGGTGGGGTCCCAGCTACCGTCGTTGCCGTAGCCGATCACGGCGGTGAGGGTCCGGTTCTGGCCACCGCCCCCGCCGGTCTCGTTCGTGGACTCCGGCCCCGACGAGCAGGCCGACAGCGACGCGGAGACGGCGGCGGCCGCGCCCAGCGCGCCGGTGTACTTCAGGAACGACCGGCGGTGCAGCGCCGGCACGTCGTGGGTCACGTCGCGCACGGTTCCTCCAGCGGTGGGTGGTGTGCTCCGGCGATGGGGTGATGCGAGGAGATACGACGTCCTACGTCCTGACGGTCAGCGCGACCATAGGTGGGGCGATGGGGGCGGTCAAGGGATCTCACACGAATGGCGCATCTGCCACAGGTCGGACCAATGGCGCTGTGAAATGGCGAGAGTTGACCCCCCGTCAGGGGCGATTACGGGAGACATGGGACGTGGGACGTCCGGGTGCGCGTACGATGCGCCGCATGCCCGGGCAGCCCAGGAACAGCCGTACGTCCGAGGAGTCCAGGAACAGCCGGATCCAGCGCCAGGTCATGCAGCTCATCATCGACCGCAGGCTCCAGGCCGGCGCCCTCCTGCCCACCGAGGCCGAGCTCATGGAGGACCTCGGCGTCAGCCGCAACTCCGTGCGCGAGGCGCTCAAGGCCCTCCAGGCCCTCGACATCGTGGAGATCAGGCACGGCTACGGGACGTATGTCGGCCAGGCCTCGCTCACCCCGCTGATCGACGGTCTGACCTTCCGCACGCTCGCCCGGCACGACCACGACACCGGCGCCCTCGCGGAGATCCTCCAGGTGCGCGAGGTGCTGGAGGAGGGGCTGATCCGGCGGGTGGCGGCGACGGTGAGCGAGGGCGAGCTGGACCGACTGGAGGCGGTCGTGTCGCGGATGGAGGCGGCGGGGCGGTCCGGGCGGCCCTTTCCGGAGCTGGACCGCGAGTTCCACGAGCTGCTGTACGCCTCGCTGGGCAACGACCTCGTGCCGCAGTTGCTCGCCGCGTTCTGGACGGTGTTCCGCCGCGTGAACGGCGCCCGCGGGCGCCCCGACGACCCCTCGCCCGAGGTCACCGCCCGCTGGCACCGCGACATCGTCACCGCCCTGCGCGCCGGTGACGTCGAGGGCGCGCAGAGGGCGATGACGGTCCATTTCCGGGGGATCGAGGCGCGGGCGGGACGCGATCTTTCAGGACGGGACAGGTAGGGGCGGAAGGAATCCGCGATGTCGCCGAGGCCGGTCAGGAATCGAGAAGCGCCGTCACCGTGCCACGGCTAGCGTGACGGGCATGGACATCAGCATTCACGCCAGTTTTCTTCCGCACGACGACCCGGACGCCTCCCTGGCCTTCTACCGCGACGCCCTCGGCTTCGAGGTGCGCACCGACGTCGGACAGGGCAAGATGCGCTGGATCACGGTCGGCCCGGCGGGTCAGCCCGGCACGTCCATCCTGCTCGCGCCGCCCGCCGCGGACCCCGGCGTCACCGACGACGAGCGCCGCGTCATCGCCGAGATGATGGCCAAGGGCACCTACGGCTGGATCCTGCTGGCCACCGGGAACGTCGACGACACCTTCGAGAAGGTCCAGGCGAGCGGCGCCGAGGTCGTCCAGGAGCCCACCGACCAGCCGTACGGCATCCGCGACTGTGCTTTCCGCGACCCCGCGGGCAACCTGGTCCGTATCCAGGAGCGCGGCTGAGTCCACCCCGCGGCCCACCCTGCTCCCCGCCCCGCGCCCCACCTCCCTCACCGGCGACGTCCCGACCGAATTGCAGATGGAGATCTCACGATGACCGAGCCGCACGTTGCCGACAGCCATGACCTGATCCGCGTGCACGGCGCGCGGGAGAACAACCTCAAGGACGTCAGCATCGAGATCCCCAAGCGCCGGCTGACGGTGTTCACCGGGGTCTCCGGCTCGGGCAAGAGCTCGCTGGTGTTCGACACGATCGCCGCCGAGTCGCAGCGGCTGATCAACGAGACCTACAGCGCGTTCCTGCAAGGGTTCATGCCGAACCTCGCGCGGCCCGAGGTCGACGTCCTGGACGGTCTGACCACCGCCATCACCGTCGACCAGCAGCGCATGGGCTCCGACCCGCGCTCCACCGTCGGCACCGCCACCGACGCCAACGCGATGCTGCGGATCCTCTTCAGCCGGCTCGGCAAGCCGCACATCGGCCCGCCCGCCGCGTACTCCTTCAACGTCGCCTCGGTCTCCGCGAGCGGCGGGTTCACGATCGACCGGGGTGCCGACAAGACCAGGACCGAGAAGGTCTCCTTCAGCCGCACCGGCGGCATGTGCACGCACTGTGAGGGCCGGGGCCGGGTCTCCGACATCGACCTCACACAGCTCTACGACGACTCCAAGTCGCTGTCCGAGGACCCGTTCACCATCCCCACCTACACGGGAGACGGGTGGGTCGTGCGGGTCATCACCGAGTCGGGCTTCTTCGACAAGGAGAAGCCGATCGCGAAGTACACCAAGAAGGAGCGGCACGACTTCCTCTACCGCGAGCCGACCAAGGTCAAGATCAACGGGGTCAACCTCACCTACGAGGGCCTGATCCCCAAGCTGCAGAAGACCTTCCTGTCCAAGGACCGCGAGTCGATGCAGCCGCACATCCGGGCCTTCGTGGACCGGGCGGTCACCTTCGCCGAGTGTCCCGACTGCGGCGGCACCCGGCTCAGCGAACTGGCCCGCTCCTCGAAGATCGGCAAGGTCAACATCGCCGACGCCTGCGCGATGGAGATCCGCGACCTCGCCGAATGGGTACGGGGACTCAAGGCACCGTCGGTGGCGCCGCTGCTCGCCAAGCTCCAGCACAGCCTCGACTCGTTCGTGGAGATCGGCCTCGGCTATCTCTCCCTCGACCGGGCCTCGGGCACGCTGTCCGGCGGTGAGGCGCAGCGCACCAAGATGATCCGCCACCTCGGCTCCTCGCTCACCGACGTCACCTACGTCTTCGACGAGCCCACCATCGGCCTGCACCCGCACGACATCCAGCGCATGAACAACCTGCTGCTGCGCCTGCGGGACAAGGGCAACACGGTGCTCGTGGTGGAGCACAAGCCGGAGACGATCGCCATCGCCGACCACGTCGTGGACCTCGGCCCCGGCGCGGGCACGGCGGGCGGCACCGTCTGCTTCGAGGGCACCCTCGACGGGCTGCGCGCCTCCGACACCGTCACCGGCCGTCACCTCGACGACCGGGCCAAGCTCAAGGAGTCGGTCCGCGAGGCCACCGGGAAGCTGGCGATCCGCGGGGCCACCGCCAACAACCTCCAGGACGTCGACGTCGACATTCCGCTCGGCGTGCTCTGCGTCGTCACCGGCGTCGCCGGCTCCGGCAAGAGCTCGCTCGTGCACGGCTCCATCCCGGCGCCGGAGGGAGTGGTCTCGGTGGACCAGACGCCGATCCGCGGCTCGCGGCGCAGCAACCCGGCCACGTACACCGGACTGCTGGAGCCGATCCGCAAGGCGTTCGCCAAGGCCAACGGCGTCAAGCCGGCCCTGTTCAGCGCCAACTCCGAGGGCGCCTGCCCCACCTGCAACGGCGCCGGCGTCATCTACACCGACCTGGCGATCATGCAGAGCGTCGCCACGACCTGCGAGGACTGCGAGGGCAAGCGGTTCGACGCGTCGGTGCTGGAGTACCACTTCGGCGGGCGGGACATCAGCGAGGTGCTCGCGATGTCGGTGACCGAGGCCGAGGAGTTCTTCCGCGAGGGCGAGGCGCGCATCCCGGCCGCGCACCGGATCGTCGAGCGGATGGCGGAGGTCGGGCTCGGCTACCTCACCCTCGGCCAGCCGCTGACCACGCTGTCCGGCGGTGAGCGGCAGCGGCTGAAGCTGGCCGTGCACATGGCCGACAAGGGCGGGGTGTACGTCCTCGACGAACCGACGACCGGTCTGCACCTGGCCGACGTCGAGCAGCTCCTCGGTCTGCTGGACCGGCTCGTGGAGTCCGGCAAGTCGGTCATCGTCATCGAGCACCACCAGGCCGTGATGGCGCACGCCGACTGGATCATCGACCTCGGCCCCGGCGCCGGTCACGACGGCGGCCGGATCGTCTTCGAGGGCACCCCCGCCGACCTCGTCGCCGAGCGCTCCACCCTCACCGGTGAGCACCTCGCGGCCTACGTCGGCGGCTGAGCGGCGATGTGCACAGGTTCCGCACCGGTGCTGGCCCTGCTCTCGTCCCGCTCGCGCCAGACGCGGCAGTGGACGAGGTGGGAGCCGGCCCGGGAAGATACGGGTGTGGGATCCAGCCAGTCGACGTCCGAGGAACAGCGCCTGCGCACCCTCGTCGCGCTGCGCCGCGTCCGTGACCGGATGGACCGGGAGTACGCGCAGCCGCTGGACGTGGAGGCGCTCGCGCGGGGAGTGCACATGTCGGCCGGGCATCTCAGCCGCGAGTTCCGGGCCGCGTACGGCGAGTCGCCGTACGGCTATCTGATGACGCGGCGCATCGAGCGCGCGATGGCGCTGCTGCGCCGGGGCGACCTCAGCGTCACCGACGTGTGCTTCGCGGTCGGCTGTTCGTCCCTCGGCACCTTCAGCACCCGCTTCACGGAGCTGGTCGGCATGTCGCCCAGCGCCTACCGGCGGCAGGAGACGGACGCGACGGAAGGGATGCCGTCCTGCGTGGCGAAGCAGGTGACCAGGCCGCTCAGGAACCGGCCGGCGCCGTTCAGCCTCGCCGCGGCGGTCAACGGAGCGGTGCCGGACGGCGGGCAGCGGCCGGCGTGACGACGGGCCGGGGGCGCCGTCCCCGGTGCGGCGCCCCCGGCCCGTCGATGCCGCGCATGGGCGCTGCTACGGCAGGGTCCGCTGGTAGTACTTGTCCCCGTCGGAGTCGTAGATCAACTTGCCGCCGGCGTCGTAGCCCTTGATGTGCGGTGCCAGGGTGACCTGCTCGTTCAGCACGCCGGACGCCACGAACCAGCCGTGGTCGAGGGCGGCCTCGGCGCTGGAGTCGCCGTAGGAGACCGTCACCTTGGCCACCGACGGCTCGACCGTGCCGACCACACCCCACCGGAAAGGCAGCTTCCAGTTGCCCCGGTCGAGGAACGACTGCTGGTAGAGCTTGCCGCCGTTGGGGTCGACGAAGACCGGGCCCTCGTCCTCGATGGCGTCGGCGTCGTTGCCGACACTGGTGTTCAGGCCCTGTGTCTCGCCGTCCTCGGTGCGGCAGATCAGCCGGGTCGACCGCGGCTTCTCCTTCACCGCGACGACGTACATGCCGTCGCCGGGCGCGTTGGAGTCGCCGGTCGAGTTCATCGCCAGGACGATCCGGTAGCCGTCGGCACCGCCCAGGTCGGTCTCGCCCGCGTGGGTGGGCCCGGACCGGCTGTAGTCCAGGCAGCCCTCCAGCCCGTCCACCGCCTGCTCGAAGGTGATGCCGTCCAGCAACTGCCCCGCCGTGGCCGGCCGCGCGGGCCCGCTCGGCGTCGGCGACGGCGTGGGTGTGGTCGTCCGCGAGGCACTGGCGGAGGGCGTCGGGGACGTGGCCGTGCTCGTGCCCGGCCCCCCGCCGCTCAGCGCGTACGCCCCGACCGGCATCGCCGCCAGCGTCACCAGCGCCGCCCCCGCCGCGGCCACCCGGCGCCGGTGCTCCACCACGCCCCGCCGCCGGATCGCCGGATACGGTGCCGGAGAGGGCCGGATCGTGTACGCGTCCTCCGCGAGCAGCTCCCGCAGCCGCTCCTCGAAGTCCCGCTCGCCGTCCGCTTCCTGCGGCTGCTCGTCGTCGTTCACCTGCTGCCTCCCTGCCCCGACGGCGTCATCCGGGCGAGCCCCGGACACGCACGCAACTTCGCCAGCCCCTTCGACGCCTGGCTCTTGACCGTGCCGACGGAGCAGCCGAGTACGTCGGCGACCTCCGTCTCCGACAGGTCCTCCCAGTAGCGCATGACGACCACTGCCCGCTGTTTGGGCGGCAGTTGGGCCAGCGCGCGGATGAGCGCACCGCGCTCGTCCACACCCGCGTAGCCCTCGTCGCGCCCCGCGGTCTCGGGCGGCGCGGCCGTCAACGCCTCGGCGACCCGCCGCTTGCGGAACCGGTCGCTGTTGCAGCTCACCAGCATCCGCCGGACGTAGGCCTCCGGGTTGTCGGCACGCGCCACCCGCCGCCATGAGCGGTACGCCTTCGCCAGCGCCGTCTGCGTCAGGTCCTCGGCGTGGTGCGCGTCGCCGGTGAGGAGATACGCGGTCCGCACCAGGTGGGACCACCGCGCCCTGACGAACTCCTGGAACTGGGCCTCTTGTTCGGCCTGCATCTGGCACCCTCCCTCGCCCTCCAGACCACCAAGGGCGAGGAATGGGTTGCCCGGCGCTTCAGGTGATTTCTGTCGCGCGACGACTCAGACGAGGGTCTCGGCGAGCAGCTTCGCCGTCTCCACGATCAGGGCGTGGTCGTACGCGGCGTCCTGCTCGGGCAGCGTCGTCTGGACCGCGAGGACGAGCGGGGTGCCGTCTTCGGTCCAGGCGATGCCCACGTCGTTGTTGGCACCGTAGAAGCCGCCGCCGGTCTTGTCGGCGATCGCCCAGGTCGGGGGCAGGGCCGCACGGAACCGGTTGACGCTGGTGGTGTTGTTCAGCAGCCAGTGCGTGAGCAGGTCCCGGTCGCGGTGGTTCAGGGCGTCGCCCAGGACCAGCCGGGCGTAGGTGCGGCCGATCGCGCGCGGGCTCGTGGTGTCCGTGACGCGCCACGGCTCCGCCGAGTTGAGCTCGGTCTCCCAGCGGTCGAGGCGGGTCACCCGGTCGCCGAGCGAGCGGGCGAAACCGGTGACGGCGGTGGGGCCGCCGAGCTCGCGCAGCAGCAGGTTGCCCGCCGTGTTGTCGCTGAACCGGATGGCCACGTCGGCGAGTTCGCCGACGGTCATGCCGGTGTCCAGGTGCTGCTTGGTCTGTTCGGAATTGTCCACGAGGTCGGCCGCCGTGTAATGGATCCGCTTGGCGAGCACCTCGCCGTTCCGGTCCAGGTCACGCAGGACGGCCGCGGCGGCCAGGGTCTTGAACAGCGAGCAGATCGGGAAGAGCTCGTCGGCGCGGTGAGTGATGGTCTTTCTCGTACGGACGTTGTATGCGAACACGCCCAGGCGGGCGCCGTGTTGCCGCTCCAGTTCGCCGAGACGCTCGGTGGTGGCGTGGGCGGCGGGCGCGCCCGTGAGGAGCGCGGCGGTGGTGGCGATGCCTGCGGTGAGCAGGGTGCGTCGGCCTAAGATCTCGATCTCCTTCGTTCGGATGTCGTCTGACGGAAGATGGATGAACGGTGATGACGATCTCGTTAGTGATCGACGCCGTATGTCATTCCTTGGTTGCGGTGTTGTAGACCGTCGGCCGACGGCGCGACTCGCCCGTGCTCGCCACAGTGGCCGTATGGAGAACACCGAGGGAATCAGCAGGGCACGGTTTCTCGCGGGTGCGGCGGCCGTCGGACTGGCGGGGGCGGCGCTGCCCGCGGGGCAGGCCGCCGCGGCCACGCGAGAGCCGGAGCGCCGGGGCCTGAAGCACCGGGGCCTGAAGCACCGGGGCGTCGTCTACACCGTCGGCGAGGGGGAGACGCCCGGCACCGCGTGGAGCGCCGCCCGGATGCGCCGTGACATCCGCGCCATCCGCGACGAGCTGCACGCCGACACGGTCGACGTCACCGGCGACGGCGTCGACCGCCTCCTCGGCACGGCCGCCGAGGCCGCCGAACGCGGGCTGCACGTCTGGCTCCAGCCGACCCTCGGGGACATCCCGGAGAAGGAGATCCTGGACTCGATCGCCGAGTGCGGCCGGTTCGCGGAGAAGCTGCGCAGGCAGGGCGCGGGCGTCGACTTCAGCGTGGGCTGCGAGTTCTGGCTGTTCGTGCCGGGGATCATCCCGGGCGAGACGGTCCTGGACCGCATCGACAACCTCCAGAAGGGCAACGTCGACATGGCGCGGATGCAGCGCCGCCTGGCCCGCTTCACCGCGAAGGCAGCGGCGGTCGGCCGCTCCGTCTTCCACGGCCGCCTCAGCTACGCCGCCGCCCAGGACGAGAAGTTCGAGCCGGTCGACTGGAACCTCTTCGACGTCGTCGGCATCGACTACTACTCCTACCACCCCCAACCGGCCGCCTACGTCCGCGAGTTGCGCCGCCACCTGCGCTGGGGCAAGCCCCTGGCCATCACCGAGTTCGGCACGTGCGCCTACGTCGGTGCCCCCGAGACCGCCGGCATGGGCTGGAACATCGTCGACTACACGAAGGAGCCCAACGAGATCAAAGGCGACCCGGTGCGCAGTGAGCGCACACAGGCCGCCTACCTGACCGATCTGCTGGACGTCTTCGAGTCGATGGGTCTCTACGTGGCGATGGCCTTCGAGTTCGTCACCCCCGACGCCCCCCACCGCCCGGACAACCCCCGCTACGACCTCGACCTGGCGAGCTACGCCATCACCAAGCCCATCAAGACCCACCCGGACGACCCGAACTCCCCTTGGCACTGGGAACCGAAGGAGGCGTACCGCGCCTTGGCACACCGTTACGCGAGCTGCCGCTGAGCGGGCGGGGCCGAGGGACCGGCGGTCCGGCAACGCCTTAAGGGGCGCGGGGAACTGCGCGACCAGCCACGACGGCGCCGCACTCAACCGACGACCCTCACTCGCAGTACAGGTCCTTCCCGGGCCGCTTCCCCGTCACCAGATACCGAGACACGGCAGCGTCCCCACACGCATTGCCGTTCTCCAGATAGGCGTCATGCCCCGTGGAGTTCACGGTGACCATGACGGCCCGCCGCCCAAGAGCCTCACGCAGCTTCAACGCACCACTGAGCGGCGTGGCCACATCCCGCTCGTTCTGGATCATCAGAACATTCGACGGCCCCCGATCAGTCACCCGCACCGGCGCCTCCCGCGGCTGCCACGGCCACGCGGTGCACGGCAGCGCGTTGCGCGGCATGCCCGCGGTGAGCGGGTACTTCGCCCGGCTCTCGGCGACCCCCTTCTCGTACACGGCCGCCGACTTGGGCCACGCGACGTCGTTGCAGATCGTCCCGGCGCCGACCGCCAGGTAGTTCTGGAGCGCGGACTCCGGCGGGCGCGGCGGAGCGGCCGGCAGCGTGCCGCTCTCGGCGGCCAGCATCAGCTTCGCCAGGACCGGATAGTCGTCGGGGTCGTACATGCTCGACAGCATGGTCTGGCGCAGCACGTTGCCGTTCAGCTCCGCCGGGTTGGCACCGGGCCAGGGGATCGGCTCGCGGTCCAGCCGGGCGGCGAGGCCGAGGAAGCGGGAGCGCACCTGGGCCGGGGTCTCTGCGACCCGGTCCGGATTGCCGGGCCGCGAGGCCCACTTGGCGAACTCGGGGAAGTTGTCCTCGACGCCCACCTCGAACGCCCGCAGCCAGGCGCGCTCCGCCTGCACGGGGTCGGGGTTGTCGCTGCTGTCCAGCACGATCCGGTCGGTGTGCTGCGGGAACAGCTCGGTGTAGGCGGCGCCGACATAGGTGCCGTAGGAGACGCCCCACGCGGACAGCTTGCGCTCGCCGAGGGCGGCCCGGATGCTGTCGACGTCCCGGGCGTTGTTGAGCGTGCTGATGTGCTGCATCAGCTCCCCGCCGTTGCGCGCACAGGCGTCCCCCAGGCGCCGGCCCATCGCCATGTTCTCGGTGACGGAGCCGTCGGGGGCGGGCCAGGGCAGCAGGCTCGTCACGGACAGGTCGTCGGAGTCGACGTCACAACTGACCGACGTGGACGGCGCGTTGCCGCGGGGTGCGAACCCGATCAGGTCGTAGGCGTCCCGCACCTGGCGCGGCATCAGCTTTCCCTTGTCCGAAGGATGGGCCAGGCTGTCGCCGCCCGGCCCGCCGGGGATCATCAGCAGCGCGCCCCGGCGGGCGGACGGGTTCTCGCTGCGGATACGGGAGACGGCGAGGTCGATCCGCGGGCCGCCGGGGTCGGCGTAGTCCATCGGCACGGACACGGTCGCGCACTCCTGGCGCGGGTCGAGCCCCGCACCCTCGCACTTGGTCCACTTCAGCGGCGTGGGCGCGCCGGTGGCGGACGCGGTGAGCGGAGTGACGAGTCCGAAGACGACTCCGGAGGCGGCGGCGATCAGGGCGGCACTCTTCGTGATCTGCTTCATGCACAGCAGCCTGACGGACCATGACGGAGTGTCACATCCGGCCAACTCCCCGGTCTCCCCGGGGGATTACCCCCGACGCGCCCTACGCGGAAGCCAACCCCAGCACCATGATGAGCCGGTCCTCCCCGGGCCCCAGATAGTCCCTGTGCACGCCCCCGTCGGTGGAGAACCCCAGGGTGCGGTACAGCATGATGGCCGCGGCGTTCGTCGGCTCGACGGTCAGCCTCACCTCGTGCACCCGCTCCCTGCGCAGTTGCCGCAGCACCTCCAGCATCAGCCGCTTGCCCAGCCCCCGGCCGCGCTGGTCGGCGCTGACGGCCAGGCTCAGCACCCAGCACACATAGCCGTCCGACGTGGTCACGAAGAGGACATAGCCGTGCAGGTACTCCCCGTCGTCGAGGACCAGGATCCGGTCGCCGTGCACGTCGATGTGCTGGCGCAGCACGAAGTACGGGTACGGGTCGTCGGGGAAGACCTCGCGGTCGACGCGGAGGAGTTCGGGCAGGTCCGTCTCGGTGACGCCCCTCATCGTCAGCGGCCGATCGCTGCTGTCGGCTAGGAAGGCCTGCTCAGCGCGGTGACCCAGAAGAGGGAAACGTTCCTCCGGCACAGCCATCAACTGCCCCCTATGTGATGGAATGGTGTCACTCGTGCGGGTGAGCACCCGTTGCCCGCCGTTTCAGGTGCTCGGTTCGAGATCCGCCCATCTTGAGCAGGGCAATCCGGTGGTTCAAGAGTGCGAGATGCTTATGCCTCGACGCGCTCCCAGTGCGCCTTCCTTTGGTACCGTGAGTGAATGACCCAGAGATCGTCGGGGGGCGTCCAGTTGAAGAACGCTGAGGTGCGCTGGGCGGCATTCGACCCGATCGCCTACGTTGATCATAACTACCGCGACTTACAGGCAGAGGACGCGGAGATCCTGCACATGGTACGGGATCATTTTGGCGATCATTTCCGGAAGCAGGGCAGCGGCCCCGTTTCCGGTATCGATGTGGGTGCCGGCGCCAATCTCTATCCCGCACTCTCCATGATGCCGTGGTGCGACGAGATCACGCTCTTCGAGCGCTCGTCCGCGAACGTCGGCTACCTCAGAAGCCAGGTCGAGTCCTACGACCCGAACTGGGACCAGTTCTGGAGCGCCCTGTGCGAGCACGAGGCGTACAACTCCCTTGGTGTGGACCCGCGTGAGCGGTTCAGCAAGGTCGTCTCGGTCGAGCAGGGCGACCTCTTCGACCTCGCGCGGTACGGGCGACGGTGGTCCATGGGGACCATGTTCTTCGTCGCCGAGTCCATGACCACGTCCCACAAGGAGTTCCGGCTCGGCGTCGAGCGCTTCATGCGGGCCCTGGCTCCGGGAGCGCCCTTCGCCGCGGCCTTCATGGAGCATTCGAAGGGCTATCACGCGGGTGAGCATTTCTTCCCGGCCTGTGACGTGGGAGAATCCGAGGTGCGCGCGAGTCTTGAGACATTCGCGGGCGACTTCAAGGTCCAACGGCTCGAATCCGAGGCCGAAGTGCGCGACGGTTATTCGGGAATGATCATCGCCTACGGCTGGCGCAGTAATTCGGACTCGATCCTTCCGATCGACTGATCAGTGAATCTTCACAGTGAATCTTCACAACAGAAGAGGGATATTCCTCAACTGATGGCAGTGCGGCCTGTGTGAGGGGCATGGGATGCAGATCAAGCCACGCCAGCATCTGCTGGACATCTGGCAGGGAATCGCTCGCCACTCTTTCGACGGGGGAGAGTGGGACTGGGGCGAATGGGGCGGAGAGAGCAGTGTGGCCGACGCCGAGCGGCTGCTCTGCCTGCTGTACCCGGCAACCGAGATCCCCGCGTTCCGGCTCGACGACCCCGACACCACCCAGGAGGACGTCCAACAGGTCCTGAAGAAGGCCGGCGGACGGCTGGACATCCCGGCCAACCTCGTGACCGCCGCCGCCGACTTCATGCGCACCCACACCGGTGACGACAAGCGGCCCACCTTCGCCGGGGGCTACTACTTCGGCTCGGCCGACAAGGCCAAGGAAGTCACCGAGGAACAACGCCAGTTGGGCGTGGTCGACTCCTACTCCATGTCGATCACCCTGTGCCTGGCGACCCTCGGCTTCCTCAAGATCTACGAGACCAGAACCCGGCGCAGCGACGTCCGGGACACCATCGCCGAACTGCGCCAGGCCACCAGCAACCGCCTGACCGCCGCGATGGTGAGCCTGCTGCGTTCCTTCGTCGTCAACGTCTTCGACACCGACTCCTCGCAGGGCCGCACGCTCTCCGAACTCCTCGGCCAGGGGCGGCTGTCGCAGCGCCAGGTGCTGAACAAGTTCCAGAACCGCTTCCGCGCGCTACGCGCGGCGATCGTCGAGAGTGTCTACCTCGGTATCGACGTCCAGGAAGGCCTCAAGGACGAGAACCAGCTCTTCGAGTGCGGCTGGGCCTGGACCATGGTCAAGGACTCGCCCGAGGTCGAGACCACCGAACCCGTCGGACCGCAGCCCGAGGGCGTCGCCAACGCGGTGCCGTACCTGTACTTCACCGTGGTCGCGCTCGACGGTATCCAGGACCTGTTCTCCGACCGCACCCTGACCCTCGGCCTGCTGAACACCGAGCAGCAGCGGCTCGCCGAGGCGCTCCGGCTGCGGTGGGAGCTGACCCAGCAGTACTGGTCCCGCATCGCCCGCTTCGACGAGGACCGCTGGCCCCTGGAGGACATCCCCTGGCGTACGACGGGACAGAAGCTGGAGTCCGAGTACTTCTCCCTCTCCGTCGCCGCCATCCTCGTGCACGACCTGATGCGCCGCCGGGCCACCGACGACGACCTCACCCGCACCGTCGGCGTCATGGAGCGCCTCGCCGAGCGCGGCCGTATCACCAGCCGTATGACGCGCGACGACCCCATGGTCCACCAGCTCCACAACGTCGGCGTCGCCCTGCCGCTGCAAGGCAGCGAGCGGATCGGACCGCCCATGACCTGGGCCATGACCGACTTCTCGGCCCAGTTGCTGAAGCGGACCGTCCAGCTCTGCACGCTCTCGCGCAGCCTCGGCTCGCACGACCGGCTGCTGCGGCTCGCCGAGGACATCTTCGACCACATGTGGCGTCGCCGCATCCGGGACGGCGAGGGCGCCGGCCTGTGGGACAACGTCCACGCCGCCTATCCCGAGGCGGAGATCCACAAACGGCGCGTACCGGTGTCGTGGAGCATCACCGAGCGCGTCACCGAGGTGATGGTGCAGGCCCACGCCATGTACCGCCAGCCCCCGATCCGCAGCCTCGAACTGACCGACCTGGCAAGGGCGTTGCTCAGTGAGTCCGCGCACCTGCTGGGCAACGAACAGATGGAACCCGCGCCCTCGGACGCCGGCCGGCACGGCATGCAGCTCAGGAACATCGAGGTCAAGTTGCGCCGCGCCCGCAGCCTCGTGGACGAACAGCCGGGTACGGCCTACGCGTTGACGCTCGACGTGCTGGGACAGCTCGACTCGCTCGCCCGTGCCCGCGAAGCCGCGGACCGGGGAGTGTGAACCGTGCTGATCTTCGCCGCCTCCGACAAAGGAGGCACGGGCCGCTCCGTCACGAGCGCCAACCTCGCCTACCACCGCGCCATGGCCGGGGACGACGTCTGCTACCTGGACTTCGACTTCGGCTCGCCCACCGCGGCGGCCGTCTTCGACGTGGGCGACGCCCGCCAGGCCACCGAGGACCGCGGACTGCACGCCTACCTCATAGGAGAGGTCAGCGAACCGGCCCGGATCGACGTGTGGGCCGAGACGGAGCACCAGGTGCTGCGGTTCCCGCCGCCCGGCAGCGGACGCCTGGTGCTGATGCCGGGTGACGTCAGCGGCGGCGAGTTCGCCACCAGCGACGACAACCTGCGCCGCTGCGTCGACCTGCTGATGACGCTGTACTACGAGTTCGACCTGGTGATCGTCGACCTCAGCGCCGGGCGCTCCTACGCCGTCGACATGGCGCTGGAGGCCACCGCGTCGTCCGAGATGAGCGAGGTCACGGCCCGCTGGCTGGTCTTCCACCGCTGGACCCGCCAGCATGTGGCGGCCGCCGCGAGCCTGGTGTTCGGCAAGCGCGGCATCGTCGCCGGCGGTGTCGAGCGCGGCCACGGCGAGGACGCCCTGCGCAACGCGATCCGCTTCGTGCGGGCCGCCGTACCCGACCCCGAGTCGCCCCTGTGGTCGCAGGTCTCGCCCACCCAGTCGGCGTGGATGCGCAAGACCGACGGCGACCTCAAGCAGCTCGCCTCCACGCACGGCATCGGCTACAGCCAGGTCCTCGGCTCGGTGCCGCTCGAACCGGTCCTGCAGTGGCGTGAGCAGCTCATCACCGACGAGGACGTGCTCGACAGCCAGATCGCCAACCAGGAGACCTGGCAGGCGCTCAGCCAGCTCGCCGGACGCCTGACCGACGACAAGTACTGGGAGCAGGTGTGACCGAGGCCGTTTTCCAGGAGACCACCGCGGAGCGGCGCACCCAGTCCGTCCCGCTGGCCCACCTCTCGCTGGAGCTGGGCCACCTCTACATGGAGGACTTCGAGGCGGGCCCCAAACGGCTGGCCGAGCACTTCGCCGAGGTGCGGATCTGGGTGGACGCCGTGCGCGCCTCCGCGGCCCGGCGCAGCAAGCGGCCCCGGATCAGCACCTGCTTCCTCATCGACGACTACTTCACCCGCTTCTCCACCCCGGCCGAGCTGATCCCGATGGTGCTCAAGGAGGCCGAGAAGGCGGGCCTGGTCATCGACTACCTGGCCCGCGAGTCGGCCTGCGCGGTCGCCGACCGCATCGAGCTTGCGGAATCGGTCATGCACCGCCTCGTCGAGTCGCCGCCGCCCGGCAGCTACGGCTCCCGCCCGTCCGTCAGTCACAGCGGCTGGCTCGCCAACGGCCAGCGCACGCCGTCGACTTCACGCAGCGCACTCGGCGAGGTCAAGGGCTGGGCCGCGCCCCAGGAGACCGCGGCCCGCAACCACTCCATCTTCATGGACGTCGAGCTGTGGTCCGAGAAGGACGGCCGGCGGCTGTGGTCCTGCCCGTTCCTGGCCGCCGTCTGGCAGCTCGCCCGGCTGGGCCTGTTACGTCACCTCGGCGATCCCGTGCTGCCACCGACCCAGTGGGAGGGCGGGGAGTTCCCGCAGGACTGGGACCGGCTGGATCCGCTGATCAGGCTCACCGACACCAAGGCCGCCTTCAGCGCCTACCGCACCTGCACCCTGATGCCGAACCGCTTCCTCGCCGTCGAGGACGCCGTACGGCTCATCCTGGACCAGATAGACGTCGACGCCGGTGCGCTCCAGCAGGTCGCCGAGCGGTCCGCCGGCGAGGGGATGCCGGTTCCCGCGGCGGTCGCGCAACGCGCCACCTACGTCTTCTACGAGGAGCCCGGCGACTCCTCCGAGGCTGAGGGGACCTGAGATGACGGCGGCCTTCGGACAACCCGCGCCTTCGGTCCTCGCCTGCGGCGAGGTGCGCACCTGTCTGCTGCCGTCCCATCAGGCCCTGGACCGCCGGGCCGCCGCCCAACTGCTCAAGCTGCGGGCCGACGAACACGTCCGGGTCTCCGAGCGGCCCTCCATACACGCTCTTTCCCCCGAGATCCTGACCGGCGTGGACTGCCGGCTGCCCGCCTCCAACGGCTCCAAGGTCCGGGCCGTCGGTACGGTGGCCGGCCGCGCGGCGCTGACCGAGGGCCGCCTGTTGCAGTCGACGGCGTACTTCAGCCTCCCTGCCTCCGGCCCCGACGTGCGCCGTACCTGGGGTCAGTATCTGGTCCGCCCCGGCCTGGTCGAGCCCTTCGGCAAGCTGCCCCAACAAGCTACGGCCGATGGGGTGTTGCAGGGTGCGCGGCGGGGTGAGCTCGACCTCGGGATGATCGCCGAGGGCCTGCTGGCCGAGCTTCGCCGCCATCCGCTCCTGGACCGCCGGGTGCCCTTCAAGTCCAGCCCCACGAGGCTGCGTTGGGTCGCGCGGCGCACCTCGGACGGCGAGCGGGCGTCCCTCGTGCACTTCACGGTGGCCGAGGGCGGGCTGCGGACCATGGAGCTACGGCTTCCGGAGCACATTCCGACGGCATCGGCGGCGGGCATTTGCGAAGATCTCGCCCTGCACGACTGGCTTTTGACGACTGTTCAGCACATGCTTGACAACAGCCGGCTCGGTACGGCGGACGGGCCTTCCGTGCTCGAGACGCTGCAACCGGTCGTCGTACATCTGCTGCATCTGTGGATGCCGCGCGCGCACGTGGACCCCGCGCTGGGTCACCTGTGGGACGTGCTGGAAGACAAACCGGGTTTCTCCCGCCAGTGGGAGAACCTGAGCCGGCGCATCCGAGATCGACTGGCCCTCCAGGCCGTGGCGACGCCGCACCAGGCGCTGAGCACACGCTGAGGGGCGGAACCGGACGAGAAACCCGACGGGGGATGAGAGATGAGTGGAGCGTCATCGTTAGGAGCGGGAAGCAACGGACACGCGGTACCGCGGCAGGAGCAGCGCATGCCCAGGATGTTCTGGCGGATCCTGATCACGGCCACGGCGGCGGGCGGCGCCTTCCTGCTCACCAGCATTCTCAATGAGGACGACGGCAACATCTGGCAGTGGGTGGCGTCCATCGTCATCGGCAGCGCGGCGCTGATCGTGCAGTTCCTCATCGACTTCGGCGAGCGGTTCGAGAAGGTCGACACCCGCTTCAACGAGATCCTCGCCGCGACGACGCTGTTCAGCCAGGTCGACGGTTCGGTGCTGCGCTCCGACGAGGTGACCCGGCTGGTCCTCGGCTACACCAAGGTCCGTGAGCAGGGCGGCGACATCGTGCAGGCCTTCGCCGAGAAGGAGCTCGGCCGCCTGGCCAAGATGATGGAGGGGCTCGGCAGCGGCAGCGCGGACTGCCCCGGCGAGAACCACGAGTGGCTCATCGACATCACCGACTGCGTGAAGATGACCCTCGACGCCACGAGTACTTCGGTGGACCGGGAGTTCTGGACCAGCGGGCCGGCCGAGCGGTACCTCGCCGCGCAGGAGAAGGCGATCAAGCGGCGCGGCGTGGAGATCCGGCGCCTGTTCATCGTGCGGGACCCCGACGAGGTCACATCCGAACTCAGAGCGCTGTGCGAGAGCCAGCGCAGGCGGGGTATCGACGCGCGTATCGCGGTGCGCTCGCTGATGCAGTCCAACCCCAGGGTCAGCGACTTCATCGTCTTCGACGGCGAACTCTGCCACGAGACCAAGCCGGACCAGGAGAACAACCCGGACAGTACGTTGCTGAGTGCCGAGCCGGACCATATCGAGGACCACGTCACCCAGTTCACCGAGCTGTGGGCAGAGGCGGAGCGTCAGCAGACGGCTCCGCGGGTCACCTCAGAGACGTGAGAAAGCCGCACCAGGCGTACGCCGGAACGAGGAGTACGGGACTGTCCGAGGCCAGTTTGGAGTCTCGGACAGGAACGACGCCGGGGACTCCGTCGGCCACCTCGACGCAGGACTCGCCGCCGCTGCCCCCGCTGTAGGTGCTCTTGCGCCAACGGGCCTTGCTCAGGTCGTACGCCTGCATCGTCTGTAGTCCTCCGCCACCGACTCGATCAGTGCCAGGGACGCCTCCAACGACAGCGCAGCGCCCCTCAGGAGATCGTAATCCGCCTGTGTTTGCTTCACTACAGCCGGATCGTCCAACAGACTCCCCGAAAACACGGCCTCTGTATAGGCAGTTGGCGGGGCATCCTCGAACTGCATGAGGGTCATCATCTTGCCCATCTGGGGGTGGGCTCCCGCCGAGAACGGCAGCACCTGCACCAGCACCTTGCGCTCCCGCACCATCGCCGCCACTTGGTCCAACTGCTCGGCCATCACAGCAGAGGCGCCGACAGGGACGCGCAGGACCGTCTCGTGCAGAATCGCCCAGTACACCGGCCTTGTGGCGTCCTTGAGGATCTGCGCGCGTTCTTGGCGCAGCCCGACCACCTGCTCGATGTACTCGTCCGTCGCGAGCGGGTTGCTCGCCAGGTAGATGGCTCGGGCGTATGCGCGCGTCTGGAGGAGCCCCGGCACCACAGCCGGCGCCCAGTCGCAGATGCTCGTTGCCAGCCGCTCCAGTTCTGCCGCGTGCGCGAAATAATCGGCGTACCGCTGTTCCTTGATGAGTTGCCGCCACATCCGCTCGAAAATACCGTCGGTTTGCAGGGACTCATCAATCCGCTGGGCGACATCAAGTTGCGGCTTTCGAATTGCCTGTTCGAACTGGCCGATGTATCCGCCGGATACAAATACCCGGGAACCCAACTCCACCTGAGTGATCCCGGCGTCCTCCCGGCGTCGCTTCAGTTCCGCTCCGAAAAACTCCCACGCCGCCTGACGTGAACCGTTGGCCATGGCCAACCCCCTTGCGCTGCCCTGCACTTGTAGGGCACAGACTCCTGCCGAGTGTAGGCGTCGCAGGTCACCATGGAGATGGGAAGCGTGAAACCCGAATTCGAGGGGAGTCAGGTGACGGCACGACACTCGGCGCGCTGCGTCGAAGAAGCGGAGGAAGTAGTGAAGGAATTGCGGGCGGCGCTGGAGAAGGCAGGAATTACGCTTCCGACACTCCGGATCGATCCGGCGAGTCTTGCGCGTGAAGCTCCGTGCCCGCTCGTCGAATTGGGTCGTTGTTCCGTCGAGACCGTGCGGCGCCTCGCGGCGGTACTTCGATGAAGCCGCCTGTCGGGTCGTATGTGATCGACACTCGTTCGGGTCGGATCGGCATCGTGATGGGACACGAGGGACCGTATGTGCAGCTAAGGCCGTACGGGGGCGGCAAGGAGTGGGACGCGGAGCCGGCGGCCGTACGCAACGCGACGCCCGCCGAGCGGCTGCGGGCCGCGACGGCGTACGCGAACGCACGGAGCAGGGGTGAGGTTCCTTGACGTAGGTGCGTGCGCATAGGGTGCGGCGGCATGGCCATGTGGAGATGGAGAAGGCGTGGTGTGAAGGCGGCCCGCCGCTACCCCGTGCCGCTCACCACGCACCAGTTGTGGATGGTGTCGCTGAGCGCGCCGGTGAGCAGGGACAAGGGCGCCTCGCGGACGACGCTGTACCCGTATGTACGGATCGACGACGACAGTGCCCGGCGCTGGTTGGCCGACCAGTGGGAGATCACCTCGCGTGAGGAGCTGGTCGGTCGGCTCGACGACCTGTCCCGCAGTGGATACCGGGCGCGGGCGTACCGGCAGACGGGCGTCTCGCCGCTCGCCTGGGATGCCGCGCTGTACGTCGACATCACCCGCCGGGGCTTCGCCTGCGGGCTGATCGGCGAGGGCGACGCCTGGACCGCGCTGAAGAACATCGTGCCGACGGTGGTGCGCGAGTACGCCTCCTGGCAGGAGTACGCCGATCACTATCTGCTCGG
Organism: Streptomyces sp. NPDC036764; assembly: GCF_055609385.1. NCBI lineage: Bacteria > Bacillati > Actinomycetota > Actinomycetes > Kitasatosporales > Streptomycetaceae > Streptomyces > Streptomyces sp. NPDC036764. Next base: position 38,833 of record NZ_JBVJPT010000009.1, on the reverse strand, counting down.
CCGGCATGTGTGGCGGGCGGGGCTGCGGGACGCGGGGGACTCCGATCTGCCGGCGTCGCAGGCGGTCGCCGACGAGCATCTGCGGGCCCTGCTGGACCCGGCGAACCGCTCCAGCCCGTGGAACCTGGCCCCCTGGGACGCGATCAGCAACCCCGACCGCACCCTCCCCCACTCTCGGCTTCGCTCGACAGGGGGGACCCCCACCCCCCGCCGTACGCGAGAATGAACCCATGAGTCTGTTCCGCGACGACGGCATCGTGCTGCGCACCCAGAAACTCGGTGAGGCGGACCGGATCATGCTGTGCTTTCCCGGGGGCCACCCCCCGGACCCCCGGCCGGAAGCCCGTGGAGGCCTGCGATGAGTCTCTTCCGGGATGACGGCATCGTGCTGCGCACCCAGAAACTCGGTGAGGCGGACCGGATCATCACGCTGCTCACGCGGGGGCACGGGCGGGTGCGGGCCGTGGCGCGGGGGGTGCGGCGGACGAAGTCCAAGTTCGGCGCCCGGCTCGAACCGTTCTCCCATGTCGACGTGCAGTTCTTCGCGCGCGGGAGCGAGCTGATCGGGCGCGGTCTGCCGCTGTGCACACAGAGCGAGACCATCGCTCCGTACGGCGGCGGGATCGTCAGCGACTACGCCCGCTACACCGCCGGGACGGCCATGCTGGAGACCGCCGAGCGGTTCACCGATCATGAGGGCGAACCGGCGGTGCAGCAGTATCTGCTGCTGGTCGGCGCCCTGCGGACGCTGTCCCGCGGCGAGCACGCGCCCCATCTCGTGCTCGACGCGTTCCTGCTCCGCTCCCTCGCCGTCAACGGCTACGCCCCGACCTTCAGCGACTGTGCGAAGTGCGGTATGCCCGGACCGAACCGCTTCTTCTCGGTCGCTTCCGGGGGCTCGGTCTGTGTCGACTGCCGGGTGCCCGGTAGCGTCGTACCGTCGCCGCAGACCCTGGAACTGCTAGGTGCGCTGCTTACGGGGGACTGGGAGACCGCGGACGCCTGTGAGCCGCGGCACGTCCGGGAGGGCAGCGGGCTGGTGTCCGCCTATCTGCACTGGCATCTGGAACGCGGACTGCGTTCGCTTCGGTACGTGGAAAAGTAAGGGAGACGACAAGCACATGGCCGTGAGTGGGTTCCTGGGACGCCGGCGACGCGAGTACAAGGCGCCCGAGCCGCACCCGTCCGGTGCCCGTGCGCCGAAGATCCCCGGCGAGCTGGTTCCCAAGCACGTGGCGATCGTCATGGACGGGAACGGCCGCTGGGCGAAGGAGCGGGGCCTGCCGCGCACCGAGGGGCACAAGGTCGGTGCCGAGCGGGTGCTGGACGTCCTTCAGGGCGCGGTCGAGATGGGCGTGGGGGCGATCTCGCTGTACGCCTTCTCCACCGAGAACTGGAAGCGGTCCCCGGACGAGGTGAAGTTCCTGATGAACTTCAACCGCGACTTCATCCGCAAGACCCGCGACCAGCTCGACGAGCTCGGCATCCGGGTGCGCTGGGTGGGCCGTATGCCCAAGCTGTGGAAGTCGGTCGCCAAGGAGCTGGAGATCTCCCAGGAGCAGACCAAGGGCAACGACAAGCTGACGCTGTACTTCTGCATGAACTACGGCGGCCGGGCCGAGATCGCGGACGCGGCGCAGGCCCTCGCGGAGGATGTGAAGGCCGGCAAGCTGGACCCGTCGAAGGTGACCGAGAAGACCTTCGCGAAGTACCTGTACTACCCGGACATGCCGGACGTGGACCTGTTCCTGCGCCCGAGCGGCGAGCAGCGCACCTCCAACTACCTTCTCTGGCAGAGCGCTTACGCCGAGATGGTCTTCCAGGACGTCCTGTGGCCGGACTTCGACCGGCGCGACCTGTGGCGCGCGTGCGTGGAGTTCGCCTCCCGCGACCGGCGGTTCGGCGGCGCGATCCCGAACGAGGAACTGCTCGCCATGGAAGGCCGGCAGCCCGACGCCTGAGCGCAGGCCCTGAGTCGGCGAACTCAGGGCCACCACCTCTGATCATATTTGACTGTTCGCGACCATCCATGCGAATGGCTTGTTAGCGGGTATCGAGAGCGCTACCGTTAATAACACTTCTGCCGGCCAGAGGTGTATCAGGGGGAGCGGTCGGTGCGCGATATCGAAATTGGAACGGACGTTTCCAGCTTTCTCAGGATGGTGGAAAGCCTATTCGATTCTCCGGAGGTGATTCTCCGGGAGCTGCTGCAGAACGCCCTGGAAGCGACCTTCCAGGCGGCCCGGTCCGGGGCACGAATATCGCCGATCACCATCACCACACGGCAGGATCCGGGCGGTGTCGGAGGCGGGCGGCTCATTTTCTCCGACGCGGGCATAGGCATGTCGGAGGCCGAGCTCGAGGGAAACCTCTCGACGTTCTTCCTGAGCGGTTGGCCAAGCGAACCCGGGGAAACGCTGGGAATCGGAAAGTTCGGTTTCGGTTTCTACACGGTGTTCCTGGCCGCACACGAGGTCAGCGTGGTTTCCCGCAAGTTCGGCAGCGCTCCGGACGAGCCGGCGGTTCGCTGGTCACTGAACCGAAGCGCACGTACGGCTGTCATCGACAGGGTCCCGGACGGTTTGCGCGACCACGGCACCACCGTCGTGCTGCAGATCTCCGACGAGCATGACGAACTGCTCGACACCGACTTCATCCTCGAATACCTGCGCGAGCAATATCTGTACGCGCCCTATCCCGTGCTCGTGAACGGGGTCCCGCTGGGAATTCCTCAGCCCGAAGGCTGGCGGGAGTCCCTGTCGTCGCGGGGAGGTGTGGTGGGAGAGATGCTGCAGGAGCGGTTTCAGTGGTCGCATCGCCCCGTGTACGCAACCCGCGTGAAAACTGCGGGAGATGGCGCGCTGGCAGTGGCGCCCGCCGGCTTCGTGCCTCCGATCACCGTCTACCGCCGGGGCATCCTCGTCACCGAGGAGGAGATCCTTCCCTATCCGCTGAACCTCGTCATGTGCGGCGTCGTCGATGTCGCCGACATCGATCTCAAGCCGGATCGCGCCGGGTTGCGCCACGACGCCTCGTACCAGCGACTCAGCCGTGACCTGGAGGCGTCCGCACGGCAGGCACTGCTTCAACTCGCCCGGAAGGGCAACGACCATGTGGAGCGCCTGTTCCAGACCCACGGGGACACCACCAGGCTGCTCCTGAGGCACGACCCGGAACTTCGCCTGGCGCTCGGGCCGAGGATGCCGCTCCCCCTGTACTTCCCGGACGCCGTGTCGGGCCGGCGCCACACATCCGTACGGGACGTCGTCGAGGGATCCGCCGGCCGGGTGCTGCGATGGGCCTACGACCGAGGCAACGACCAGCTCTTCGCCGACCGCGCCCGGCACCTCGGGGCGGCGCCCGTGCTGCTGGACGAGGAGGAGATCCTTCGACTCGTGGCCGACATCTGCGCCGATCACGGGGTGACTCTCCGGCACGTCGTCAAGGACTACATGGACGAGATCAGCAGGGCCGCCGAGGCATGGGGGCCACTGCACGAACTCTTCGCCTCGGTGAGCGCGCCGGACTGGGAGATCCTGTGTGTCGACGATGTCGACGCCCGGGTCCCGGTCAAGTTGGTCTCGACGTCCCGGTCCGCCGCTCCGGCCCGTTCGTCCTACTGGGACGACATGTTCGACGACGACGCGGACCTGGAGGAGGACTGGTGGGAGGACTTCGAATTCGCTGAACCGCGGACCGTCCAGGGCGACGGTTCGCTGTGGGCCGTGGTGAACACCAGGAATCCGATTATTCAGAGCCTGCGCCGGTCACTCGATGTCGTCTCCACGACGGAGCTCAGCCGCTACGCCCGGATCATGATGGTGCTCGCCCAGCTCATGGCCCAGAACACCATCAGCAATGAGGAGTTCCAGCGGCTGAACGTCGAGGTGCTCGCCCTGCTCGACAACGACATCGGAACGAAAGACGGGCGAACGGGACAGTCGGCGGAGGAGGGTTGACGATGAGCGAGAACCATGCGGACGAGGGCGACGAGATCGTTCCTGGAGCTGATGAGGAGGAAGAGCTCCCGCTCCAGGACGGCAATGCCACGGACGACGGGAAAATATCGATCGGCGCGGTGTCGACCATCCTCGATCTGCTCGTCCGCGATCTCTATGGGAACGACCCCTACCTCACCGTCCGGGAACTCATGCAGAACGCGCACGACGCGCTGGCGGAACTTCCCGAAGAGGCGGGGGAACACCGCAACCAGCCCATCGTCGTGATGATCGACGCCCTTGGTGAGGAACCCTATCTGGAGATCACCGATCACGGCATCGGCATGACCGCGGACGATGTGCGCACGAAGCTGTGCGTCGTGGGCAACAGTTCCAAGCTCAAGGCTCACAACCCCGCTCTGATCGGCAAGTACGGCATCGGCTTCCTCTCTTCGTTCATCGTCGCCGATCGCGTCGAGGTGGTCACCCGGCGCTACGGTTCGGACACGACGCTGCTCTGGGAGACCAGAGACAAAGAGAACTGGCAGATCACGACCCTCGCGGAGCACGCATTCGAGCACGGTACTCGCGTGCGTCTCTATTTCCGGGACTACTACCCGCCGGAATACGAAGAGCGGGTCCGCAGCCTCCGCTTCGTCGATGGCGTCGAGGGCATCATCAAACAGCACTGCTACCTCATCGCGGTGCCGATCCAGGTCGGAAACGTCAGCGTGGGCGGCGGCCTGCGCCGGGCGAACGCCCTTGGCGTTCCCTGGGATTCCGACGTCGAGGCACGGGCCGCCTTCCAGGCGATGTTCGGGCAGCGCAACGAACCCCTCGCCATCCACCGGTTCCACCGGAAGCACCCCCAGCTCGACCTGACCGTGTCCGGCGTTCTCTATTTCCGCGACCGCATCTCCAGCTCGCTGTCCGCCTCACTGCACGTCAAGCGCATGTTGGTGGACCGGGAGGTCAACCGGCTGATACCCGCCTACGCGCCGTTCGTACAGGCCATCTTCGAATGCCCCGACCTCCAGTACGACCTGGCCCGGCGCACCGTTCGGCCCTTCGACCCGACCTACCGATGGGTGCGCGGGGTTGCGGCCCAGGAGTTCGAGACGGCATTCATCAATTTCGCACGCGAGAGGGCCGACGACTTCACCGAGCTATGGCCCAATATCGACAACACGGTGATCAGCCGACTGCTTGAGATTCTGGTGGTCGACGGGGAGGGTGGTGAGGACCATGACGCCGCCAAGTCCTTCGTGCTGAACGCCTCCCGATACTTCCCCTTCCATGTGATCACCCAGTTCATCGGGGCCCAGGGCAAGCCGGCGTGGATTTCCATCGACGAGCTGCTGAAGAAGAACCCGCCGGCCGTCGGCGGCGAGAAGGTGACCATCCACTTCTCCGAGAAGACCAACCCGATCGAGAAGGAGCTGCTCCTCAACGATCACCTCTTCTTCATCGACGTGAGCCGGGCGGAGAAGCGGCCGCATCAGGCGATGATCATGCAGATGCAGGCCTTCAACGAGCATTACCCGGATTACCGCATCCGTCAGGTGAGCGCCAGCAGGTTCGAGAAGGTTTCCGACGAGGAGGCCCCTCATTGGCGTCATCTGGTGGGAAGCCTCGAGCGCGGCATCCGCTTCGTCCACAGCAGCCATGAGGTGCAGGTAGAACGGTTCGACCCCGCCACGACCGCCATCGCCATCACCAATTCCAATGTGGACCCGGAGGTTCTGGAGAACATCAGGGGCAGTTTCGACTCGCTCAGCGGAATGGTGGGCTCGGAAGTCGTCTTCGACCGGATGCGTCGTGTTCTGGAGGAGATGCAGCAGAAGGGCGGCGTTCTCACCATCCATGTCAACGCCAAGAACGCTCTGATGCAGCGCCTGGCCGAGGCCGGGCAGGATGAGATAGCCGACCTGGGCGCGAAGGCCGTCTGCTGGCGAGCGGTCCTCGACTACTACGGATGGAACAGCGACGGGCACATGTTCGCCACGGAGAAGAAATTCACCGGCGACCTCATCAGCCGCCTGCTCAATACGAACGAAACCCTGGGCAAGTTGAAGATCCAGCACAGGGAGCAGAGCGCGGAACTGCAGGAGGTCCGGGGGCGCGTGGCCGGACTGGAGGCCAGGCGGAGCCAGGAAGAACTGGATGCGTTCGTCGGAGTGCTCGACGTACAGGGCTCCACCGCGAGCATCGTCGGCAACGCGGCCTCCGGGCCCGGCCAGGCCATACGGTATCTGCAGTTGCTCCTGGGAGACATCAAGGAGTTCATCGAGGGATTCGCCCGTGTGATCGGCTTCACAGGGGACGGTCTTCAGTTCTTCCTCCCGGGCGACACCACCCTCGAACGGAATGTGCACGCGGCGCTGACCACCGGCATCGCGAGTCGGCTCCGCTCGCTGCGCGACCGGAACGACGAGGTCAAAAGCATCGTCCAGGAGACACGGTTCAGTACGCCGGTGTTGCGGGTCGCCCTCGCCTACGGCAGGACCTGGGTGGGGCCCGTCGTGTCCTCGTACGACCTGATGGGCCTGCCCGCCGTACAGGCCACCCGGCTCTGCGCCGATGAGCAGCTCTACCGTACGGCCCAGGCGCAGTTGCTGATCACCGAGGACGCATACGACGTGGGGACCCGGCAGAACCTGTGGCGGGCCTCCGAGTTCACGCAGTTCCAGCGCGTACAACTGAACGGCCTGGCGACGGACGTGAACACCTTCAGGCCGGTCCCATGACCGCTGAGGCCAATTCCCGTGACAGGCGGGCGCGCAGGCAGCAGCTTGCCTACACGGACACCCTGCTGAGGGAAACGCGGGAAGAGATCACCAGAGCCGACGCCAAAGCCGCAACCCTGCTGGCGGGCAGCGGTGTGGTGACCGGCGTCGTGCTGAGCGCGGCTCTCGCCGGCCAGTGGTCGCCCCGTGATCTGAGGACCCTGTCGCAGATCACGTGGTGGATCTCGGCGATCTGCGGCGCGTACGGGCTCGGCGCTCTGGCCTCCGCGGTCATGCCGACGACCAGCAAGCGGCGTACACCGTCGCACCCCGCGAGCTCGCTGAGCTACTACGGTGACGTCGAAGCCTGCGCGAGCATCGAGCAGTTGCGGGACAACATCGAGCGGCACGCTGCCGATCCACTGGCCAGGACGGTGGAGCAGCTCTGGCTGCTCAGCCGCGTCGTGTCACGCAAGTACCGCAGGATCCGCGTCGGTGTACTCGCCCTGGGCATCGCATTCGCCGGGTTCGCCGTGACGCTGATGCTCCAGCTCGCCACGACATGAAGCGGCCCCGCTCCACCGAAGTGGAGCGGGGCCGTTCGTGGTTCCCGCCGACTTAGTTGTCGTTGAGGAACGTGTAGTCCTTGCACTCGCCGTCAGGCGCGCGGCAGAACTTGAAGCCGATGCGGGTGTTCTCCGGCAGGTCGTACTTGCCGCCCATGCTGGCCTTCTTGGTGGCCGTGTTGCCCTCGCCACCGACGGTGAAGGAGTAGCGCGGGTTGCCGCTCGGGCTGCCGATGTACACGTTCATCGTGACACCACGGCCGTCGGCGTCGTTGTCCTTGATCGTGACAACGTCACCGTACTCGTTGAAGAAGCCGGTGCCGCTCCAGTCGACGCCGGGCACGTTGCCCCAGGCGTCCCCCGTGTGCATGGTGTGGTCGGCGGCGGCCGCGGAGTTCGCGACAGCCATCACGAGCGCGGCGCTCGCAGCGGCCACACCTGCCATACGTCCCAGTCTCAAGTTGTTCTCCCCTGTGATTCATGTGGCCCCTGTGGTCGCAGGAGCCGTAATGATCATATGAACACTTGATCACGAAGGGGTTACGGTAGGTTCATCATTTGGCCAACTGGCCTGATTTGGCTCAGCCGTTGATGGCCGCGCAGTCCGCGCAGGTGCCGAAGATCTCCACCGTGTGCGCCACGTTCACATAGCCGTGCTCGGCCGCGATGGCGTCCGCCCACTTCTCCACGGCCGGGCCTTCGACCTCGACCGCCTTGCCGCAGACACGGCACACGAGGTGGTGGTGGTGCTCGCCGCTGGAGCAGCGGCGGTAGACCGACTCGCCGTCGGAGGTGCGCAGGACGTCGACCTCGCCGGCGTCGGCGAGCGACTGGAGGGTGCGGTAGACCGTCGTGAGGCCGACCGAATCGCCCTTGTGCTTGAGCATGTCGTGGAGCTCCTGCGCGCTGCGGAACTCGTCGACCTCGTCCAGGGCCGCCGCCACAGCGGCCCGCTGCCGCGTCGCGCGGCCCTTCACGGGCGGTCCAGCGGTCGTCACCGGTTTGCCTCCTCACGTCTGCGCCTTGCCGGGCCATTGTGCCAGCCCGGGCTGGGCGCGGTCAGACGCTCACCTTCCCGTCGCTCTCCCTGCTGGCCGGAATCGCGCACTCCGCCGGGTCGCCGGAGGGTTGCGCCGCCGCCAGGGCACGCGCCCTGCGCCGGGCCAGCGGGGCCGCCAGCGCGGTAAGCGCGATGAACGCGCCGATGGTCAGCAGGACGATCGTCGCGCCGGGCGGCACGTCCTGGTAGTACGAGGTCACGGTGCCGCCGATCGTCACCGTGATGCCGATCGCCACGGCGATGGCGAACGTCGCCGCGAAGCTGCGCGTGAGCTGCTGCGCCGCCGCCACCGGCACCACCATCAGCGCGCTCACCAGCAGCAGGCCGACCACGCGCATCGCGACCGTCACCGTCACCGCCGCGGTGATCGCGGTCAGCAGGTTCAGGGCGCGCACGGGAAGGCCCGTGACCCTCGCGAACTCCTCGTCCTGGCTCACCGCGAAGAGCTGGCGGCGCAGACCCAGGGTGACGAGCACCACGAATGCGGCGAGCAGGATGATCGCCGTCACGTCCGACTCGCTCACCGTGGACAAGGAGCCGAAGAGGTACGACGTCAGGTTCGCGTTCGAGCCGTTCGGAGCGAGGTTGATGAGCATGACGCCGCCGGCCATACCGCCGTAGAAGAGCATCGCGAGGGCGATGTCGCCGCGGGTCTTGCCGTACCAGCGGATCAGCTCCATCAGTACCGCGCCGAGCACCGACACCAGCGTCGCCATCCACACCGGCGACCAGGACAGCAGGAAGCCGAGGCCCACGCCGGTCATCGCGACATGGCCGATTCCGTCGCCCATCAGTGCCTGGCGGCGCTGGACGAGGTAGATGCCGACGGCGGGGGCGGTGATGCCGACCAGGACGGCGGCGAGCAGCGCCCGCTGCATGAAGTCGTAGTTCAGGAAGTCCATCAGCTCAGCAGTCCCGTCCGGATCCGTTCGGCGTCGTGAGCCGCGTGCGGGTGTACGTGGTCGTGGCCGGGAAGCGCGTGCTGGCCGACCGCCTTCGGGGGCGGCCCGTCGTGCATGACACAGCCGTCGCGCAGGACGACCGCCCGGTCGATCAAGGGCTCCAGGGGGCCCAGTTCGTGCAGCACGAGAAGGACCGTCGCACCGCCTGCGACCTGCTCCGTGAGCGTGCGAGCGAGCACTTCCTGGCTGGCCAGGTCCACGCCCGCCATCGGCTCGTCCATGATCAGCAGCTCGGGCTCGGAGGCCAGGGCACGGGCGATGAGCACGCGCTGGTGCTGGCCGCCGGAGAGGGCGTTCACGGAGTCCTTGACCCGGTCCGCCATGCCGACCAGCTCCAGGGCGTGCCGGACGGCCGTGTGGTCGGCCTTGCGGAAGACGCCGAAGCGGGTGCGGGACAGGCGGCCCGAGGAGACGACCTCGCCGACCGTGGCGGGCACGCCGCCGGCGGCCGTCGTGCGCTGCGGGACGTAGCCCACCCGCGCCCAGTCGCGGAACCGGGCCCGCGCGGTGCCGAACAGCTCGATCTCGCCGGCGCTGACCGGCACCTGGCCGATGACGCTGCGCACGGCCGTCGACTTGCCCGAGCCGTTGGCGCCGAGCAGGGCGACGACCTCACCGCGGCGCACGGTGAGGTCGATGCCGCGCAGGACGGGGCGCGAGCCCAGCTCGGCGCGGACGCCGCGCAGCGATATGACGGGCTCGGTCATGCCGTCCTCCGTAGCGTTGGTCATTTGGCTCCCAGGGCGGTCTTCAGGGCCGTGAGGTTGGCCTCCATGACTCCGAAGTAGTCGTCGCCCTTGGACTTGTCGGTGATGCCCTCCAGCGGATCGAGGACGTCGGTCTTCAGGCCGGCGTCGGCGGCGAGGGTCTTCGCGGTCTTGTCGGACACGAGTGTCTCGTAGAACACGGTGGTCACACCGTCGGCGCTGGCCTCCTTCTGGAGCTCCTTCATCCGGGCCGGACTCGGCTCGCTGTCCGGGTCGACGCCGGTGATGGCCTCCTGGGTCAGGCCGTAGCGCTCGGCGAGGTAGCCGAAGGCGGAGTGGTTGGTGAAGAAGACCTTGGACCGGGTGTCCTTGAGCCCGTCCGCGAACTCGGTGTTCAGCTCGCCGAGCTTCTTGACCAGGGCGTCGGTGTTCTTCTGGTAGTCGGCCGCGTGGTCGGGGTCCGCCTTCTCGAAGGCCGCGCCGACGCCCTTGGCGATCTCGGCGTACTTCACCGGGTCGAGCCAGACGTGCGGGTCGAGGGCGTGCCCCTCCTCCTCGGAGTGCGACTCCTCGGAGTGGGCCTCCTCGCCCGCGTGCTCGTGCTCGACGTCGCCGTGGTCCTCCAGCTTGGTGAGCGTGGCGGCGTCGATCTTCGTGTCGAGGCCGGCCTGGCCGATCGCCTCGTCCACGGAGGGCTGGAGACCCTTGAGGTAGAGGGCCGCGTCGGAGTCCTCCAACTGGGCCCGCTGCCGGGCGCTGATCTCCAGGTCGTGCGGCTCCTGGCCGGGCTCGGTGAGGCTGGTGACCTTCACATGGGAGCCGCCGATCTGCTCGGCGAGGAAGGCCATGGGGTAGAACGACGCGACGACGTCGAACTTGTCCGTGTTGCCCGCGGCCGCGCTGTCCGAGGAGCAGGCGGAGAGCGCGCCGATACCGACTGCGGTGACGGCCGCGAGGGCGATCCTGGATATGTGAGGTCGTCGTACGTTCATGACAGTCATTTTCAGCGAAATTGGAAACGGTTGTCAACAAGCGTGAGCGGCCGTCCACAGAGGGCTACCGATTTGGTTGAGGGGGAGGCCCCGCCGGTACCCTGAAGCATTCGCTGTGAAGCGCCTCGCTTCGTCGCCCGTCGTCGTAATGAAGAGAGCACCGTGGCCGCCGACAAGATCGACACCATCGTCAGCCTGAGCAAGCGCCGTGGCTTCGTATTCCCCTGCAGTGAGATCTACGGCGGTCAGCGCGCCGCCTGGGACTACGGGCCGCTGGGTGTCGAGCTCAAGGAGAACCTCAAGCGCCAGTGGTGGCGCTACATGGTGACGTCGCGCGAGGACGTCGTCGGTATCGACTCGTCCGTGATCCTGGCCCCCGACGTCTGGGTCGCCTCCGGCCACGTCGCCACCTTCACGGACCCGCTCACCGAGTGCACCTCCTGCCACAAGCGGTTCCGCGCGGACCACCTGGAGGAGGCGTACGAGGCCAAGAAGGGCCACCTTCCGGAGAACGGCCTCGCGGACATCAACTGCCCGAACTGCGGCAACAAGGGCCAGTTCACCGAGCCCAAGCAGTTCTCGGGTCTGCTCTCCACCCACCTCGGCCCGACGCAGGACTCCGGCTCGATCGCGTACCTGCGCCCGGAGACCGCGCAGGGCATCTTCACCAACTTCGCCCAGGTGCAGGTCGCTTCTCGCAAGAAGCCGCCGTTCGGCATCGCGCAGATGGGCAAGTCCTTCCGCAACGAGATCACGCCCGGCAACTTCATCTTCCGCACCCGCGAGTTCGAGCAGATGGAGATGGAGTTCTTCGTCAAGCCGGGCGAGGACGAGAAGTGGCAGGAGTACTGGATGGAGCAGCGCTGGAACTGGTACACCGGCCTGGGCCTGCGCGAGGAGAACATGCGGTGGTACGAGCACCCGAAGGAGAAGCTCTCCCACTACTCCAAGCGCACCGCTGACATCGAGTACCGCTTCCAGTTCGGCGGCAACGAGTGGGGCGAGCTGGAGGGTGTGGCCAACCGCACCGACTACGACCTCGGCGCGCACTCCAAGGCCTCCGGCCAGGACCTCTCCTACTTCGACCAGGAGGCCGGCGAGCGCTGGACGCCGTACGTCATCGAGCCCGCGGCCGGTGTCGGCCGCGCGATGCTGGCGTTCCTCCTCGACGCCTACGTCGAGGACGAGGCGCCGAACGCCAAGGGCAAGATGGAGAAGCGCACGGTGCTGCGCCTCGACCACCGCCTGGCCCCGGTGAAGGTCGCGGTCCTGCCGCTGTCGCGGAACGCCGAGCTCTCCCCGAAGGCCAAGGGCCTCGCCCAGGCGCTGCGGCAGAACTGGAACATCGAGTTCGACGACGCCGGCGCCATCGGCCGCCGCTACCGCCGCCAGGACGAGATCGGCACGCCGTACTGCGTGACGGTCGACTTCGACACGCTCGAGGACAACGCCGTGACGGTGCGTGAGCGTGACTCGATGAAGCAGGAGCGTATCTCCCTCGACCAGATCGAGGGCTACCTGGCGAGCCGCCTCGTCGGCGCCTGAGGGATCCGCTGAAAAACCCCGATTCCGTTACGGACGTAACAGGCATAACGGAATCGGGGTTTTTGCCGTCCGTGGGGCGGTTCGCTCCGAAGGGGAGGTCATGCGCGGCCCGCAGCGGGCGGGGCGCGGCGAGGAACCTCTCGGTGCGACGGCGGCGGGGGTGACGGCGGCGGCGTACACGAACAACGACCTCGACGCGACGACCGCCACGACGCTCTTCGACCTCGACACGGCCCAGGACCAGGTCTCCCTCCAGTCCCCGGCCAACGCGGGCAACCTGGCGCCGACCGGAAAGACGGGCACGGACCTGCCGCCCGCAACGGGCTTCGACATCTACAGCTCACCGTCCACCGCCGCCAACACCGGCTACGCGGTGGCCGGTTCACGCACCCTGCGCATCAACCTGCTGACCGGCAGGGCGACCACCGTCGGCGGCTTCCCGAAGGGGCGGCAGGTGGTGGACCTGGCGCTGCCGCTGCGGCAGGGCTGAGGACCGGCGATCACAGGTCCAGATCGGCGTAGAGGGCGGCGTGGTCGGAGGCGGCGTCGACGTTCGACGTCACCGAGTCGAAGGACTTGATGCCCTCGGCGTGGATTCCGCGGGTCTCCAGGGCCACATGCTGTACGCCGTTCCACAACTGCGGTGACAGAAGGAGATAGTCGATCTTGTGGCGCGGTGAGTCGCACTCCCCGAAGGTGCCGGGCAGGCCCCGGTAACTTGGGTGACTCATCGCGTCCTGAAGACCGGTGGCCAGGATGGCGCCGCTGGAGGCGCTGTCGGGGGAGTCGTTGAGGTCTCCGGCGACCACGACCTTCGGGGAGCGCTTCAGGGCTTCCGTGTAGATCTCCGCGACCCGACGGGCCTGGGCCAGTCGCAGCGCCGGGTCGTCCGAGCTCTTGCTCTTGAGGTGGTTGCCGAGGAGCCACAGCGGCTTCTGACCGCCGAGATCGATCTCGAACTCGGGGCAGTCCCGGCTGAACAACGGCCGGTTTTCGTGGCGGTCGAAGAGGTGCGGCCGTACGGAGGTGATCGGGTGGCGGCTCAGAACGCCGATGTCGATGCCACGGATGTCGTTGCCGTCGATCAGCATGCTGTACGGGTACGGCTTCATCTTCAGGGTCCCGTCCAGGATCTGCTCGTTGAAGCGTTGCAGGGTGAGCCGGTCCTCGACCTCGACCATCAGCAGGATGTCGGCGTTGACCTCGGCGACGACCCGGCCGGTGTTCTTCACGGCGTCCCCGCCGAGGTCCTCCCGTACGAGTTCGGCCCAACCCGTCCAGTCGCCCCGGCCGCCGGCGACGACCCGCACCTCGAACTCGGCGCTGCCCGGCTGACCGGATGTCTGGAAGAGCTTGGCGCCGCCGATGCGGGTCTGGTTGACGAAGATCGGCGGGGGGTTCTTCGGGTTCGTCTCGTAGGCCCGGTGCTTCGCGACGATCTCGGCGATCCGCAGCTTCTCGTCCCGCTCGTACCTCGCCAGGTCGAGCAGCGACACCAGCTCGGCGAAGTCGGCCAGGACCCGGCGGCGCCGCTCGACGTCCGGGATGCCGAGGGCCTTGGGACGGCGGAAGAGGTTCTCCGCGTTGAAGGTGGCGATGCGGATGGTCATGGCGCCTCCTCTGCGGTGGCGCAGGGGCGTCCGCGGTGCCGGGGGGCAGGCGCCACCGGGGGCTGCTCGCCCGACAGTTCAATTCTCCGGCCACCGCGAGGCGGTGTCGAACGCAGTGGCTGATTGGCCCTGTTACGGGGTGGGCGATTGGCCTTGTACGGCCATGCTTCGGGCACGGCAGGGTGACGGCATGAGTCTCGCCTTCCTCCTCACCACCCTCGTCGTCGTCGCCACCCCCGGCACCGGCGTCGTCTACACGCTCGCCGCCGCTCTTTCCCGCGGCCGTCGCGCCGGCGTCGTCGCCGCCTTCGGCTGCACCCTCGGGATCGTGCCGCACATGGTGGCCACGATCACCGGTGTCGCCGCGCTGCTGCACGCGAGCGCGACCGCCTTCCAGATCCTCAAGTACGCCGGTGTCGCCTACCTCTTCTACATGGCCTGGGCGACGCTCAAGGACAGGGAGGCCCTCGTGGTGGACGACAAGCCCGCGCCGCTCTCCGCGGGGCGGGTGATCCTGCGGGGTGTGCTGATCAACATTCTCAATCCGAAGCTGACGATGTTCTTCTTCGCCTTCCTGCCGCAGTTCGTGGATCCGGGCGAGGCGAACGCACTGCCGCGCATGCTCGTGCTCAGCGGGGTGTTCATGGCGGCGACGTTCGTGGTCTTCGCGGCGTACGGCGTCATCGCGGCCTCCGTGCGCAGCCACGTCACCTCCCGGCCGCGGGTGATGACGTGGCTGCGGCGGACCTTCGCCGGGTCGTTCGTGGCACTGGGGGCGAAGCTGGCCCTCACCGCCCGCTAGGCGCTCCGCGGCTGTGCCGTCGTTCGGCTGCGGCGCCGTCGTGGCTGGTCGCGCAGTTCCCCGCGCCCCTCAGGGGGTGCGAGGACCCGGCGTTCCAAGTGGATCAGGAGCGGTTGGCTGCCGAAGAGGCTGAGCCGCTGGACATGGACGGGGGACAGGCCCAGCGCCAGGGCGTGGGCCAGGCCGCGTGCGTCCGGTAGGAGTACGATCGCGCGTCCCTCGTCGGTCAGGACCCTGGCGAGTTCGTGCCACCAGCGCTCCGGGTGCCCGGTGAGCCGGCCGCCGGCGCCGACCTGTTCGCCCCAGGGCGGGTTGCACAGCACGCGGTCCACACTGCGGTCGGCGAGAGGGAGGGCCCCGGCGTCGCCGCGGCGGACCGTGATCGGCAGCGGGCCGGCGTTCTCCCGTGCCGCCCGGCGTGCGGCCGGGGCGAGGTCGAAGCCGACCAGAGTCGTGCCCGGCGCCGTGTGATGAGCCTCGATCAGCAGCGTGCCCGCGCCGCAGCACGGGTCCAGCACCCGCTGCCCCGGCCGTAGTTCGGCCGCCTGGGCCATGGCGGCGGCGACCGGTGGGTGCAGGGTGCCCGGGATCGTCGCGTTCTTGTAGGCACGCCGGTGCGCGGGGCGCCGGCCCAGGCGCAGCAGCAGGGTGGCGTGGGTGCCGTCCAGGGTCAGCCGCCAGCCGCTGTGGCCGGGCGGGGGCGCGTCGCCGTGCCGGCGCGAGTGGTACGGCACCCCCGCACGTTCGGCCAGCACCCGGCCGACGGTGTCCTCGATGTCGTACCGGTTGTACGTCCTGCGGCCCAGGAAGGACGCCGAGATCTCGATGCCGTCACCGAAGCCGGACGGGCCGCCCAGTGTCCTGCGGTCGCGGGCCAGGGCCGCCAGGTCGAACTCGCGGGCCAGGCCGGTCAGTTCGGTCAGGTCGCTCCTGTGCGGACCGATGTCGTGCCGGCGGTGGGCCAGCAGGAAGACATCGTCGGCGGTCCGTAGCCGAAGGGCGATGTCGTCGGCCGCCCGGAAACCCACCTCGCGGTGGCCGATCCAGTCGATGGTCGCGGAGTCCGTCCGCAGAATCTCGGTGCCGAGTACGGGCTCCAGCCCGCGTACGCACCGGGCCACCAGGAACACGCGCGGTGTGCGCATGATGCCGTCTTCTCCCACGTCGAAGCCCGGGACGGTGGAGGACCGTCCCGCATCGCCGGCGCCGGGATGTTCCGCGTCGTGCCGACGGAGCGGCTAGCGGAGGGGGAAGAAGTACGTCGTCATCATGATCGAAAAAGCGTACCAGCCGGTCTGGTTTCCGTGAGAGCCTGCGGCATGGCCATCATCCACCACACCACCCTCAAGCCGACGAAGCTGGAGCTGCTCACCGCCTGGCTGCCCTCCCGCCCGTGGTACGCCGGTGCCGGTGAACCCCGTCTGGCCAAGGCCGGCGGCTTCCGGCTGGACGACCCGCGGGGCGAGGTCGGGATCGAGTTCATGGTGATCACCGACGACTCCGGTCCGGAAACGGTCTGCTATCTGGTTCCGCTGACCTATCGCGGCGCCCCTCTCGACGGCGCCGAGCACGCTCTCGTCGGGACCATGGAGCACGGGGTGCTGGGCCCGCGCTGGGCCTACGACGGCTGCCACGACCCGGTGCTGGTCGCCCAGTTGTGGGCCCTGATCGAGGGGCGGGCCCAGGCCCAGGCGCAGAGCGTCACCGACGCCGTGGACCGCGAGGTCACCCGCTCCTACACCGGACCCGGGCTCGCGGCGGAGCAGGTCACCGCCCCGGTCGTCGAGGACTCGGAGAGCGGCCGGCTGGCCGCGCCGGACGGCACGACCCTGCGGCTGCACCGCGTCCTGCGGCCCGCCCGGCAGGGCGCCGGGCTCCTGACCGAGGGAGCCTCGGGTCATGTCGGCGGCGCCTGGCAACTGCCGGACGGCACCCGCGCGCACGGCCTGTTCGCCGCCCTGCACTCCGACGACCGGCGCTGAGGGCCGGTGCCGAGCGGATGCGTGAGGTGAGGCTGTCCGACGGGGTCGTCAAGCTGTCCCCGCTGTGCCCGGACGACGCCGAGGCCCATCTCGCGGGCGAGGACGAGCAGTTGGTCCGCTGGCTCAGCGGCGGTCCCGGCACTCCCGAGGGCGTCGCGGCCTATCTCCGGCACTGCGTGGACCAGTGGGCCGCGTCCGGCCCCCTGCGTGCCTTCGGCATCCGCGTGGGCGCCGACCGGACGCTCGCGGGCACGATCGACCTGCGGTTCGCGGCGGAGGGCCTCACCCGCGGCCAGGTCAATGTCGCCTACGGCCTCTACCCGTCGTGGCGGGGCCGCGGCCTGGCCACCCGCGCCGTCCTCCTGGTCTGCCGGTACGCGGCCGGCGCGGGCGGGAACGAGGCCGTGATCCAGGTGGAGCCGGACAACGCCGCGTCCGCCGCCGTCGCCCGCCGGGCGGGGTTCACGCCCGGCGGGCAGAGGTTCACCGAGGACGGGACGCTGCTCGACCGGTATGTCCGGGACCTGCGTGCCCCCGGGGTCAACGGCCCTGCAGCGACCTGACGTTGTCGCCGAACGTCCAGTTCTTCGAGCCGTCCCAGTTGATCGACCAGGTCATCAGGCCCTTGAGCGAGGTGCCGTAGTGCCGCCAGGCCTGGGCGACGAGGGACGGTGACATGTAGCCGCCGCCCGCGCCGGACTGTGCGGGCAGGCCGGGCACCTGCTTGTCGTAGGGCACCTTGATGGTCGTGCCCTGCACTACGAGGCCCTTGTTGAGGCAGTCGGTCTGCGCGACGAAGCCCTCGACGGTGCCCGCCGAGTAGGAGTCACCGGAGCAGCCGTACATGCTGCCGTTGTAGTACTGCATGTTCAGCCACCACAGGCGGCCGTTGTCGGCGTACTTCTTGACGATGGGCAGATACGCGCCCCAGATCGAGCCGTAGACGACGCTGCCGCCGGTGACGTACGCCGTCTCCGGGGCCATCGTCAGGCCGAAGTTGGACGGCATCCGGGCGAGGATCCCGTCGATGATGCGGATCAGGTTGGCCTGGGACGTGGACAGTTGGCCGATGTTCCCGCTGCCGGTCAGGCCCGTCTCGATGTCGATGTCGATGCCGTCGAAGTTGTACTTCTTCAGGATCGGGACGATCGTCGCGACGAACCTGTCCGCGACGGCCGTCGAGTTGAGGTCGATGCCGGCTGCCGCGCCGCCGATCGAGAGCAGGATCGTCTGGCCGGACGCCTTCGCCGCGCACATCTCCGCGGGGGTGGCCACCTTCACCCCGCTGTCCATGCCGTCCTCCCACAGGGCCGTGCCGTCGGAGCGGATGACCGGGAACGCCGCGTTGATCACGTTGTAGCCGTGCGCGGCCATGCGGGAATCGGTGATCGGGGTCCAGCCGAAGGGCGGGTGGACGCCGTTGGCGGCGCCGTCCCAGTTCTCCCAGTAGCCCTGGAGGACCTTGCCGGCCGGCTTGGACTTGACCGCGCAGGTGTCGGCGGCGGATGCGGGGGGTGCGGCGGGGAGCTGGGTGAGACAGGCGGTCGCCAGTGCCGCGGTGAGCAGGCTGAGGGCGCGGCGGAGCATACGGGGCCTCCCGGTGGGGGTCGGGGCGGGCGATGTCGTAGGCATGACAGTGCTCGTGGTCCAGACCTCTCGTCAATAGGTCTGGACCACATTGGGTGGTCGGCGAGTGTGCGGACAAGTATGGAATGACAGATATTGAAATCTGTCATTTGTTAGGGCATGGTGGAGGCATGACGATGCAAACCCGCACCCTCGGAACCACCGGCCCCCAGGTCTCCGCCCTCGGCCTCGGATGCATGGGCATGTCCGCGCTGTACGGCGACGCGGACCGGACCGAGTCGATCGCCACCGTCCACGCAGCCCTGGAAGCAGGCGTGACGCTGCTCGACACCGGCGACTTCTACGCCATGGGCCACAACGAGATGCTGGTCGGCGAGGCCCTGCGCACCGCGCCCGCCGCCCTGCGCGAACAGGCACTGGTCAGCGTGAAGTTCGGCGCGCTGCGCTCCCCGGACGGCGACTGGGCCGGCTACGACGGCCGCCCGGCCGCCGTGAAGAACTTCGCCGCCTACTCCCTCCAGCGCCTGGGCGTCGACCACATCGACGTCTACCGGATCGCCCGGCTCGACCCCGACGTACCGATCGAGGAGACGGTCGGCGCGATCTCGGAACTGATCGAGAAGGGATACGTCCGCCATGTGGGCCTCAGCGAGGTCGGCGCCGACACGATCCGCCGGGCCGCCGCCACCGCACCCATCGCCGATCTCCAGATCGAGTACTCCCTGATCTCCCGCGGCATCGAGGAGTCCGTCCTGCCGACCACCCGTGAGCTGGGCATCTCCATCACCGCGTACGGCGTCCTGTCGCGCGGGCTGATCTCCGGCCACTTCGCCCGCGACCGGCAGCTCGCCACCAACGATTTCCGGGCGTACTCGCCCCGCTTCCAGGGCGAGAACCTCCAGCACAACCTCGACCTCGTCGAGGCACTGCGGAAGATCGCCGAGCAGAAGGGCGTCTCCGTCGCCCAGATCGCCATCGCCTGGGTGCTCTCGCGGGGCGCGGGCCACAACGACGACATCGTGCCCCTGATCGGCGCCCGCACCCGCGAGCGGCTCACCGAGTCGCTGGGCGCGCTGGACGTCACGCTGGACGCCACCGACCTCGCGGCGATCGAGCGGGCGGTGCCGGCGGACGCCGCGGCGGGCGACCGCTACCCGGCCCAGCAGATGGCCCACCTGGGCAGCAAGTAGTGACCGCGGTGCCGGATCACCTGCCGGGTACGGTCTAGGGCATGTCACCGACGCCCCAGACCCTGACCGCCGAGCGCATCCTCGAAGCCACCGAGGAGGTGCTGCGCCGCCACGGCCCGGCCAAGGCCACCGTGGTCGACGTGGCCCGCGCGCTCGGCGTCAGCCATGGCAGCGTCTACCGGCACTTCCGCACGAAGGCGGCGCTGCGCGAAGCGGTCACCAAGCGGTGGCTGGACCGGACCACGCAGGTGCTCGCGGCCATCGTCGCGGCACCCGACCTGGACCCGGAGACCCGGGTGCGCGAGTGGCTCGCGGCGCTGTTCGCCGCTAAGCGCCGCAAGGCGTTCGACGACCCGGAGCTGTTCGCCACGTACACCGTGCTGACCAGCGAGACCGTCGAGACGGTCGTCGGCGAGCACATCGCCGAACTCACCGGCCAGCTCACCGAGATCGTGCGCTCGGGCGTCGCCGCGGGCGCCTTCACCGCCGAGGACCCGGTCGTCACCGCGGGCGCCCTGTTCCGGGCGACCGACCGTTTCCACGACCCGCACTACGCCCGGGAGTGGGAACAGCCGGGCGTTCTCGGCGACTTCGAGGCCCTCGTGGACCTGCTGCTGCGGGGGCTGCGGGCTCGCGGCTGAGCCGTCACAGGGCGTCGAGTCCGCCCGTCGCACGGCCGAGGTAGGTGACCGGTCCCGGGTCCGGGACGGCTATCTCGTGGAAGCCGAGACGGTCGTAGAAGGCCCGCGCCGGCGTGTTGGCCGTGACCATCGACAGGTGCACCGCCGGGACCCCCTTGTCCCCGAGGGCCCGCAGCAGGGTGCGCATCAGCGCGCGCCCGTGGCCCCGGCCCTGCCAGTCGGGCAGCAGGTCGATGTGGAGGTGGGCCGGGTAGGCGGCGACCTCCGGGACGAGCATCCGCTCCGGGTCGTGCAGAAGCCGGACCATCTCCTCGTCCGGCGTGCGCGGCGGCCCGTCCGGCTCGGGATGACGGCCGGCGACCGTGGGCAGCCACCGCGTGCGGAACGCCGTCACGAAGCGCGGGGTGTCCGCGGCGCCGAGGACGTAGCCGACCGCCCGCCCGTCCCCGTCGTCCAGGACGAACGCCAGGTCCGGTTCCAGGACGACGTACGGGATCGCGAAGGTCGCCGGGAAGACGGCGGGGTCCCGGTAGTGCGGCCGGCTGTCACCGCCCTCGTGGGCCGTGCGGACGCAGATGTCCTCGACGGCCTCGCGGTCCCCGGGCCGGTAGGGGCGTACGCCGGTCATCCGTCGGTCTGCGCCCCGGCCGGGTCCACCGTGGCCTGGTGCGCCTCGGCCAGATGCTCCTCCGCCTTGAGCCAGGGCAGGAACTGCGCGCCCTTGCGCCAGCCGCAGGTGTCACATCTGACCGTGCGCTGCGTGCCCCTGCGGAGTACCCGTACGACGTGCTCTCGTCCGTGGTGGTCCCAGCGGCTCACCTTGCTCGTGTTGATCTCCAGCATGACGCCTCCAGCGTCCGAGGACATCGAGTCTGCTTGCGCGGCGCCGCGCAGCAAGGAGTGTGCAGCAAGACCAACATCAACAGGGACACTTGCCCGGCGAGTTGACCAACCTGTGGCCACACCCTCACAACTCGATCAGGAGATCGTGCGCGGCAGGCGCAGGCTGAGCAGGCCCGTCAGCGCCACACCGGCGAGCTGGACCAGCAACGTCGTCACCAGGGCGTCCCGCATGCCCGCCCCGGGGACGAGGGAGAGGAAGAGGGTGCCCAGGGTCGCCACGCCCAGCGCCAGCGCCGACTGCTGGGTCGTGATCATCACCCCGCTGCCCACGCCCGCCCTGGCCGGCGGCACCTCGGAGAGCACGATCCGGAAGACGACGGGGAGTTGGAGGGCCTGACCGGCACCGGCGACGGCCGCGCCGGGCAGCAGCTCGAGCAGGCCGAGGTCCGGCCAGGAACGCCAGGCGGCCAGGATGATCAGGGCCACGCCGACGCCCTGGATCGCGGCACCGGCGGTCACGACCCGGGTGCCGAAGCGGGCCACGAGCCGCGGGCCGGCCAGCGAGACGAAGAAGAACGCCACCGCCATGGGCACCAACGCCAGCCCGGCCCCGACCGGACCGAGCCCCGCCCCCTGCTGCAACGCCACCGCGATCACGAACATGAAGCCGCTGAAGCCGATCGAGAACGGCACGATCATCACCAGGCCCCGGCGCAGCGACAGCAGGGCGAACAGGCTCGGCGGCACGAGCGGCGTACGGCCCCTGCGGTCCGCCCTGCGCTCCACCGCGTAGAACGCCGCCGCCACGAACGGGAACGCCGCCAGCGACAGCCACGTCCACAGCGGCCAGCCCGCCGCCCGGCCCTCGGTGAGCGGGGCCAGCAGCGTGAGCAGGGCGGCGGCCAGCAGGACCGTGCCGGGACCGTCGAGCGGCTCCGGGTGCTGGGAGCGGGTCTCCGGGACCGCGCGGGCGGCCAGGAAGAGGCCGACGAGGACGACGGGCACGTTCACCAGGAACACCGAGCGCCAGCCGGTGCCCCAGATGTCCGCCGCGACCAGGACGCCCCCGAGGATCTGCCCGGCGACCATCGACAGGCCGGCCGTCGCGCCGTACAGGCCCATGGCCTTCGCGCGGCGCGGGCCGCTGGTGGCCGCCTGGATCGTCGCGAGCACCTGCGGCAGCATCGCCGCCGACGCCGCGCCCTGCGCGACCCGCGCCGCGACGAGCGTCCACGCGCTGGGCGCCAGCCCGCACGCCAGCGAGGTCAGCCCGAACGCCGCCATGCCGCCGAGGAACAGCCGCCGCCGGCCGAACAGGTCACCGAGCCGCCCGCCGAGGACGAGCAGCACGGCGTACGCCAACCCGTAGCCCGCGACGACGAGTTCGAGCACGGCCTCGCTCGCCGCGAGGTCGTGGCCGATGGTGGGCAGGGCGACGTTGACGATGAAGAAGTCGATGAGGGGGAGCGCCGCGGCGAGCAGCACCGTGAACAGGCCGAGGCCGCCGAGCGAGGGTGCCGCCGCGGTGGCCCGGGCGGCCTTGCGTGAAGTGATGGTTTCGGTCACGCTCACCAGGCTGCGACGGTCCTCAGACTGGTACCAGAGTGTCCTTATCCTGGTAGCAGAACCACCTGGAAACAGGGTCCGGACAGCGGCAGGCTGGAGGCATGACCACCATGGCCCAGGAGACGACGGCGCTCGCAGACGGCTCGCGCGGTACGGCCGCGTCGGTGATCCGGCGCCATGAACTCGCCGCCTTCCTGCGCCACCGCCGCGAGCACATCACCCCCGAGCAGGTCGGCCTGCCCCGCGGCAGCCGGCGCCGCACGCCCGGCCTGCGCCGCGAGGAGGTCGCCCAGCTCGCCGCGGTCGGCGTCACCTGGTACACGTGGCTCGAACAGGCCCGGGACATCCAGGTCTCCGTCCAGGTCCTCGACGCCCTCGCCCGCACCCTGATGCTGGACGCCGGCGAGCGGTCCCATCTCTTCCAGCTCGCCGGGGCGGTGGACCCGACGCCGGCGACGGCCTGCCCGTCCGTGACGCCGGCGATGCGGGCCGTGCTGGAGCAGCTAGAGCCCTATCCGGCGTGCCTCCAGAACAGCCGGTACGACATCCTCGCCCACAACCGCACCTACGGCCTGCTGCTGTGCGACCTGGAGGCGGTTCCGCCCGAGGACCGCAACTGCATGATCCTTTCGTACACCCACCCGGACTGGAAGTCCTCGATCGTGCACCTGGCGGAGTCCCAGCGCCTCATGGCCGCCCGCTTCCGGGCCGCGATGGCCGGTCATCTCGGCGAGCCCGCCTGGAAGATGCTCCTCAAGCGGCTGCGCACGGAGTCCCCCGAGTTCCGCGAGGTGTGGGAGCGCCACGAGGTGGTGTCCCACCGCAGCAAGCGCAAGGAGTTCCTCAACCGCCACGTGGGCCGCATCACGGTCGACCACACCGACCTGTGGCTGAGCCCGGACGTGGGGCCGAGGATGGTGACGTACGTACCGGCGGACGAGGAGTCGAGGGTACGTCTTGAGAAGCTGCACGAAATCGCCCTCAAAGGGGCGCGGGGCTGAGTTGGATGTGCGGCTCCGCCGCGTGGGCGCGACCAGCCCCCACGAACCGATAGCCGCCGAACTACGCGACAACCCGGGACGCACCGCGAATCTCAGCAGACTCCAGCGTCTCAGCCGTACGTTCAGCAGTACGCCGCGCCCACGGCCCACTGGTCACCGCCCCCACGACGAGCACCAGCAGCCCGCACCCGGTGAGAATCCACCACCCCGGCCCCGCCGCCGACACGAACGACTCCTTGTACGACGACGCCCCCACCCCGGCTGCCAGCACCGCCCCGATCACGGCGACCCCCAGCGTCACCCCGAGCTGCCGACTCGTGGAGGCGACGGCCGCCGCGACACCTGCCTGGGCCCGCGGCATCCCCGACACCGCCGTATTGGTGATCGGCGCGTTGACGAACCCGAACCCGATGCCGAACAGCAGGTACCCGAGCAGCAGCGTGACATTGGACGTCTCCGCCTCGAAGAGGGCGAACAGCGCGCAGCTCACCGTCATCGCGACGCCCGCGACCAGCAGCGGCAGCCGCGGGCCCCGGCTGCCCACCAGCCGTCCGGACAGCGGCGCGCACAGGAACATCGGCGTCGCCATCGGCAGCATCCACAGGCCCGCGTCCAGGGCGTCGAGCCCGCGCACGTTCTGGAGGTACAGCGTCGACAGGAACAGGAACCCGCCCAGCGAGGCGAACGCGCCGATCGCGATGACGGTGGCCCCGCTGAACGGTGCCGACCGGAAGAACCGCAGGTCGATGAGGGGCTCGGCGCGGCGCGGCTCGTACCACAGGAGCCCGAGCAGGGCCGCCGCCGCGACGGCCGCGAACGGCAGCACCGACGCGAACCCGGCGTTCGGCGCCTCGATGATCGCGTACGTCAGCGAGCCGAACAGCGCGATCACCAGGAGCTGGCCCACCGGGTCCAGGCGGCGGGCCTTGGGGGCCCTGGACTCGGGGACGAAGCGCAGGGTGAGCAGGAGGGCGGCGATGCCCACCGGAAGGTTGACCCAGAAGATCGCGCGCCAGTCGACCGCGTCCACGAGCAGGCCCCCGACCAGCGGTCCCGCGGCCATCGAGATGCCGACGACCCCGCCCCACACGCCGATCGCCCGCGCCCGCTCGCGCGGGTCCGTGAAGGTGTTGGTGATGATCGACATCGCGACCGGGTTGAGCATCGAACCGCCCACCGCCTGCACCATCCGGAAGACGATCAGCGCGTCGAGACTCGGTGCGGCGGAGCACAGGGCCGAGCCGATGGTGAACAGGATCAGGCCGGTCATGAAGACGCGTTTGCGGCCGATGCGGTCCGCCGTGGAGCCGGCCAGCATCAGCAGCGAGGCCAGGACGAGGGTGTAGGCGTCGATCGTCCACTGGAGGCCCGACGTGCTCGCGCCGAGATCGCGCTGCATCGCGGGGAGGGAGACGTTGAGGGCCGTGGTGTCGAGGCTCACGATCAGCAGGCTCATGCAGCAGATCGCGAGGACCAGCACTCGGCGGCGGGGGCTGAGCTCCGGCATTCTTGAATAGTACGCCTAACTAATGAATTTCGCCGCACCCGGTCCGGTACGTGAGAATGGGTGGATGCCCACGACCGCCTCGCCGCTGCAGATCGGCCCGCACACCGTCCAGCCGCCCGTCGTCCTGGCCCCCATGGCCGGGATCACGAACGCGCCCTTCCGCACCCTGTGCAGGGAGTTCAGCGGCGGCAAGGGGCTGTTCGTCAGCGAGATGATCACGACCCGGGCGCTGGTCGAGCGCAACGAGAAGACCATGCAACTCATCCACTTCGACGCGACCGAGAAGCCGCGCTCGATCCAGCTCTACGGCGTCGACCCCGCCACCGTCGGCAAGGCCGTCCGCATGATCGCGGAGGAGGGCCTCGCCGATCACATCGACCTGAACTTCGGGTGCCCGGTGCCGAAAGTGACGCGCAAGGGCGGCGGCTCCGCGCTGCCGTTCAAGCGGAACCTGCTGCGGGCGATCCTGCGGGAGGCGGTCAGCGGGGCCGGTGACCTGCCGGTCACGATGAAGATGCGCAAGGGCATCGACGACGACCACATCACCTACCTCGACGCCGGGCGGATCGCCGTCGAGGAGGGTGTCACGGCCATCGCGCTGCACGGCCGCACCGCCGCCCAGCACTACGGCGGCACGGCCGACTGGGACGCCATCGCGCGGCTCAAGGAGCATGTGCCGGAGATCCCCGTGCTCGGCAACGGCGACATCTGGTCGGCCGAGGACGCGGTGCGGATGGTGCGCGAGACCGGCTGCGACGGCGTGGTCGTCGGACGCGGGTGCCTCGGGCGGCCCTGGCTGTTCTCGGACCTGGTCGCGGTCTTCGAAGGACGCACGGAGGACATCGCGCGGCCCACCCTGCGCGAGGTCGCCGACGTCATGGTCCGGCACGCCACGCTGCTCGGCGAGTGGATCGGCGACGAGGCGCGGGGCGTCATCGACTTCCGCAAGCACGTCGCCTGGTACCTGAAGGGCTTCGCGGTCGGCTCCGAGATGCGCAAGCGGCTCGCGATCACGTCCTCGCTCCAGGCGCTGCGCGGCGGTCTCGACGAGCTGGACCTCGACCAGCCCTGGCCCGCCGGCGCCGACGGGCCCCGCGGCCGTACGTCCGGCAACAACCGGGTGGTGCTGCCGGACGGCTGGCTGAAGGACCCGTACGACTGCGCGGGTGTGAGCGAGGACGCCGAGCTGGACACGTCCGGGGGCTGAGGGGCCGAGGGACTACTTCGACGGGTTCGGCGTGGAGCCGTAGGCCGTCAGGAAGCGGTCACGGAAGGAGTTCATCTTCCACACCGGGGCCTTGGACGCGGGCTGGAGGCCGTCCGTCCAGTTCCAGTCGGCGATCTTGTCCAGGACCTCGGGGTCCTTGGCGACGATGGAGATCGGCACGTCCCGGCTGGCCTTGGTGCCGCTGACCCGGGACATCGGCTGGTGGTCGCCCAGGAAGACGAGGACGGTGTCGTCGGTGCCGTAGCGCTCCACCCACTGGGTGAGGCTGGTGACGGAGTACGAGACGGACTTGCCGTACTCCTGCTTGGAGCGGGTGGAGTCGGAGATGATGTCCGCCGGCTTGACGCCCGCCTGCTGGATGGGCCCGAAGACCGAACCGTCGCCCAGGTCGTCCCAGTCGACCATCTTGGGGATCGGCGCCCAGGGCTGGTGGCTGGAGGTCAGGATGATCTCCGACATCAGGGGCTTGTCGCGTTTCTT
Source organism: Streptomyces sp. NPDC036764 (assembly GCF_055609385.1). Taxonomy (NCBI): domain Bacteria; kingdom Bacillati; phylum Actinomycetota; class Actinomycetes; order Kitasatosporales; family Streptomycetaceae; genus Streptomyces; species Streptomyces sp. NPDC036764. The sequence goes on along the minus strand of NZ_JBVJPT010000009.1, from coordinate 11,900 downwards.
GCTGTGGACCTGGCGCTGGAATGCCTCCAGGGCGTACTGGTCGGGCATCGTCGACCAACTGAACTTCGGTCCTCGGTAGCCGAGTTGGAAGGCGTTGTAGACCTTGTCCAGGCCGTAGTACTTCTGTTCCGGCCAGCTCTTCTGCACGCCGGGCATCACCCCGACCGTGTCCCACTCGCCGGTCTTCTGGAAGACCTTGGTGAGGCTGAGGTGGTCGCTGGCCATGACCGTGCGGTAGCGCTGCTGGTTGTCGATCCACAGGCCGGACAGGGTGCTGGAGTGGCCCAGCCAGCTATTGCCGCCGAACGTCGCCGACGTCAGCCAGCCGCTCTTCGCGTGGAAGCCGGCCTTCGCCAGGGCCGCCGTGCTGTTGTCGAGCGTGCTCGTGACGCCGGGGGCGATCTCCGGGTCCTCGATCGCGCTGCGGCCGTAGCTCTCGATGAACGTGAAGATGACGTCCTTGCCCCGCAGGTCGGGGACGAGTTGGGCGGGCGGTGTGTTGCCGAACGTGTCCGCCTTGGCGTCCTTCGCGAACGCCGCCTCGTCGCGGAGGGTGTCCAGCGTCCGGCGCACATGGACCTTGACCACGCCGGCGGTGTGGTCGGCGGCGATCGGCACGCCGGCGATCTGGATGCCGAACGCCGTGCAGGTGATCCAGACGGTGCCGGCGATCAGGGCGCCCTTGGACGCGTCCGCCTTGTGCCGGGCCAGCACGTCGGCGACGCGGACGGTGGCCAGGGCGACGAGGGCTATCAGGAGCACGGCGAGGACTATGGCGCCGATCGTGAGCAGCACGGCGGTCGTGCCGCCCATGGAGTCCTTCATGTACGACTGGGCGTCGTCGAGGAGCTCCCAGTCCAGGACGATGTTGAAGTGCCGGCCCAGGTATTCGTTGAAGCCGATGTCCAGCAGGTTGAGGATGGTGAGGGCGCCCAGGGCCGCGCCCGTCGTCGCCGCGGTGATGACGCGGGGGCGGCGGGGGAGGCTGAGGAGGATCGCGGCGCCGATGACTGCCTCGGCGGGGAGGCGTACGAACTCCCTGAGTCTGAGGTTGCCGAGGGTGTTCGGCATCTGGAGGCAGACGTAGACGAGGGCGGCGGCGAGGAGGGTGAGGGTCCAGCGGAGGTATTGGGGCCGCCGCTCGTCCTCGGCTTCGCCATCGGCCGATTCCTTTTTCCCACCCGCACCACCCGTGGCACCTTCGTCGTCGGGTGCGGGTGGCCCCTGCGGGGGTTCGTCACCGTCGGCGTCCGCGGGTTCGAGGGTCTGGCCGTCTGCCGAGGGCCGGTCTGCGGCCGCGGGGTCGTTGGGGCCGTCGTCCGTCGAGGGCTCGTCGCCGTCGGTAGGCGGGGGTTCGAGGGTCCGGGCGTCCGCCGTTGAGAGCTCGTCGCCGTCGGCGTCCGCGGGTTCGAGGGACCGGTCGTCTGCCGAGGTCTCGCCGCCGGCGGTGGGCGTGGGCTCGGGCGGCTGGTTGTCCGGCGGGGGGTCTTCCGAGGACTTCTTGTCGGTGGGGGCCGTCTCGGTCAAGTCGTCGTTCTTGCTGGTGGGTTGACGAAAGCGCGTGAAGACAGGCACCCGAAGGTCCTTCCGTGCGAGGCCCCTGCTGGAGTTGTGGCGGGCCTCGCTGGGGAGGCTGGGGGCCCGCCATCTCCTCGTACGGGCCGGCCTGCACCCATGTTCAGCCCCCGCGCCCCAGCGCTCGGCAAACACCCGGCAAACGGCGGGCCAACAGGCTCGCGGTGGCCCTACGAAGGCGATGAACCGACGGACGGATGGATGGCCGGCCACACGAGCCTGCGGGCGCAGACAGTGATGAGCCCTCGATGGACGGTCGGCCCGAACCTGCGGCCGCCGACGGTGACGAGCCCTCGCGGGGGCCACCCGCACTCGGCGGCGAAAGTCGCACAGGTGGTGCGGGTGGCTTGAACCTGCGGCCGCCGACGGTGAAGAGCCCCCGCAGGGGCCACCCGCACTCGGCGGCGAAAGTCGCACAGGTGGTGCGGGTGGCTTGAACCTGGGGCCGCCGACGGTGACGAGCCCCCGCGGGGGCCACCCGCACTCGGCGGCGAAAGTCGCACAGGTGGTGCGGGTGGCTTGAACCTGGGGCCGCCGACGGTGACGAGCCCTCGCGGGGGCCACCCGCACCCGGCGGCGAAAGTCGCACAGGTGGTGCGGGTGGGAACACGGATCGGGCGAAGGCGGAGCCGAGGCCGTGGGGCTACGCCCCGCCCACCGCCGTCAGCAGAGCCAACGGCGCGGCCGCCGAGCGGGATTCGCGCTCGCACGCGTGCGGGTACGGCACCGGCTCCGCATGGGTGTCTCGGCCGTACCCCGCGAGAACCTCCGGCAGCCGATGCCCGGTCGTCGTCGCCGCGTCGACCAGCGCGTGCGCCACCGTGCGGGCCTCGTCATGCAGGCCGTAGCGGGCCAGACCCAGGCTGATCAGGGCGTTGTCGTGCGGCCAGACCGAGCCGCGGTGGTAGGACAGGGGGTGGTAGGCCGGTTGGCCGGAGGCCAGCGTGCGTACACCCCAGCCGGAGAAGAAGTCCGGCTCCAGCAGGCGCCGGCCCACCAGCTCGCCGTACTCCTTGTCCAGCAGCCCGGACCACAGCAGATGCCCCGCGTCGGATGCGAGTGCGTCCACCTGGCGGCCCTCGCCGTCCAGCGCCAGAGCCGGGAAGGAGTGCTCCGGCATCCAGAAGTCCCGCTGGAAACGGTCGCGCAGATCGGCCGCCGCCTGCTCCAGCAGGGCGGCGTACGTCGCGTCCTGCCACACCGTGCGGGCCAGCCACGCCGTGCGGCGCAGGGCGTCGTACGCGTAGCCCTGGGCGCCCGCCGCCATCACCGGGCCGGCCGGGCGGGTCCCGTCGGAGGAACAGATCGCGCCCGGGGAGTCCTTCCAGTTCTGGTTGGCGAGGCCCCCCTGGTCGGCGCGGTAGACCAGATAGCCGCGGGTGGTGAGGCCGCCGTGGTCCAGCATCCAGCCGATCGCGGCACGGGCGTGCGACTCCAGGCGCTGCGCCAGAGGTGTGTCGCCGGTCTGTTCCACATACGCGCCGAGCAGGATCAGGAACAGCGGCGTCGCGTCCACGGAGCCGTAGTAACGGCCGTACGGCACCTGCCCGAAGTGCGCCAGCTCGCCGTGCCGGACCTCGTGCACGATCTTGCCGGGCTGGGAGACCGCGTCAGGCCCCGTCCGGGTCGTCGCCTGCGTCGCCGCCAGCGCGGGCAGGGTGGCCGCGGCGAGCCGGGGCCGGTAGGGGAGGGCGAAGAGCGAGGTGAGCAGGGCGTCGCGGCCCAGGAGGGTCAGGAACCAGGGCGCTCCGGCAGCCGGTACGCGCAGCTCCTCGCCGTCCGGGCCCGTCGCCGGGACCTGGAGCGCGGCCAGGTCGGCCAGGCCGCGCGCACAGGCCGCGGCGAGCTCCGGCCAGCCCGTCGGGAAGGCCACGCCCTCGACGAACTCGCCTTCCAGTGCGAGGAGTTGGGCGGACAGGGCGGCGGGGGAGCGGGGTACGCGCAGGGCCCGTTTGTCGCCGTGCGGTCGGGCCATCACGCGCAGGGTCAGCTCCGCCGTGCCGTGCGGTTCGAGATCCAGGGCCCAGGCCAGCCGGCGGGCACCGGTCCCGGTCTCCTCCACGGCGTCGGGTGCGGGCTCGGTCGTCACCGTCGTCACCGAGCGCCATTCGCCTCGTTGGTAGCTGAACTCCACGCCGTGGTCGAGGACCTGGCGGCGGCGCTTGGCGCCGGACTTGGCGTAGGTGCGGTGGTCGGAGCGCAGCTCGAACTGGTCGGTGAAGTCGGCGTCGGCCGTCAGCGCGAGGCGGATCGTCGTCGGCACCGGACGGTTGCTCGTCACACGGATGGAGTCGATGAACGAGCCGTCGCCGACGGCCTGTTCACGGAAGAGTGTGTACGCCGGAGGCTCGTCGCGCCCGCCGCGCGGGACCAGCACACAGCGTGCCGTGTCACCGTCGGCCACCGGGGAGAGCGTCTCGGGCACCGCCCCGTCGACGGTGAGCTGCCAGCGGCTCAGATGCCTGGCGTCGCGTACGAACAACCCCTCCGGGGAGCCGGCGGCCCGTACGCCGCTGATGTCGCCGGCGTCGCCCACGGCGGCGAACGTACCCCCGTACACGAGCAGATGATGACGATCTGTCATCCCCGGTCCCCTCCCTTGGAGTCCATGGGTTCCTTGAATTCGTGCAGCAGATCGAGCGTGAGCGCCGCCGTCCAGCTAAAGCGCGTGGCGCCGCAGCCCTCGCCGGTGTACGGGTCGACGTACTCGGCGAAGTCGGACGCGGCGGCGAGGTCGAGCATCGCCTCGCGCAGGGCGTCGGCCCGGTCCAGCTCGCCGTGCGTGCGCAGGCCGCGCTCCAGCAGCCAGCCGGTGTTGAACCAGGCCGGGCCGCGCCAGTAGCGGTGCGGGTCGAAGGCCTCGCCGAGCAGGTCGTACGACGGGGCGAGGCGGGTGGAGCGGCCGAGGCCGAAGTGCGGGCCGTACGCGGTGCGGACCAGGGCGGAGGTGATGTCGCGCGGGAGGGTGGGCAGGAGGAGGGGGATCAGGCCGGTGACGCCGCGCTCGGGGATGAGCTCGCCCGCTCGCACGTCGTGGCAGAGGAACATCCCGCTCGCCGGATCCCACATCCGCTCGATCAGCGCCGCCGTCAGGCGTTCGGCGCGGGCGTGCCGGGCCGTGCCCGTAGCCCCCAGCTCCCTGGCGATGCCGGCCAGGGCGTGCTCGGAGGCGATGAGCAGGGCGTTGAAGGCCGGGTCCTCGACGGCGAAGCGGCCCGGGCCGTCCGCGTACCCGGCGTCCCGGTAGTCCGTCGCCAGCCGCACGTACCGCCCGTAGTCCAGATCCGTCGGCCGGACCTCCGCCGCACCGTGGTCGAGGTCGGCACGGCGGAAGGAGCGGGTCGGCGCGGGCGGGACGCGGCGCAGGGGAGCGTCCCAGCAGGGGCTGTTGTCCATGCCCTGTTCCCAGGGGTGCACGACCGACGCGAGGCCGGCCCCGCCGAGGTCGCGCCGGTGCAGCAGATAGCGGTGCCAGGCGGCCAGGCGGGGATACACCCGGGAGAGGAAACCGCGCGCCCGGGACAGCCCCGGGTCGGCGCGGTGCACCAGCCAGGCGGCCAGGGCGTGCACCGGTGGCTGCACGATGCCGGAGGTCTGTACGGTGCGCGGGGCGCCGGCGGCCCGCCCGGCGGTCGAGGAGCGCCAGAAGTCGGGGCTCGGGAAGTAGGCGTCGAGCGGCACGGAGGGGTTGAAGACGATGTGCGGGATGCGCCCGTCACCCCATTGGGCGTCGAGCAGCGTCTCCAGTTCCGTCTGCGCCCGTAACGGCGAGACGTGCCTGAGGCCGATCGCGATGAACGCCGAGTCCCAGGACCACTGGTGCGGGTACAGGCCGCGCGAGGGCACCGTGGAGGTGCCGGTCCAGTTGGCCTCCAGTACGCGGGCGGCTCCGGCGTGCGGGGAATCGGCACCCGGCGGCGGATCGTATGCGATGTCACGGTCCGCGCGGCGGGCGGTGAGTTGGGCAGTGCGATCCACTCGGGGCTCCCCGAAAAGACGTCCGGCCGACCGGTTAGGTCGGCAACACCGTAGAGTTACGTCTATTTAACACGCAAAACCCAATATGTAATGCAAGCTTGAGAAACACAAGGGGGTGTGCATGAGCGCACGGGGTCAGGCCAGCGCCGGGGAACTGCTTGAACTGGTGCGGAGCGGACGGGCCGTCACACGCGGAGCACTTCAACAGGCCACCGGACTGTCCCGTGCCACCGTCGGCCAGCGCCTGGACCGCCTCTTCCGCGCCGGCTGGCTGCGCGAGGGCGCCGGCGGTCCCGTGGACTCCCCGCTGGGCGGGCGCCCTTCCATCACCCTGGAGTTCGACGACGCCCACGCCGTCGTCCTCGCCGCCGACCTGGAGACCCGGCACGCGCGTGCCGCCGTACTGACGCTGACCGGCGAGATCCTCGCCGAGCACAGCGGCACGCTGGTCGTCGAGGACGGGCCGGAGGCGGTGCTTGGCGACCTGGGGCGCTGGTTCGCCGAGCTGCTGGAGAAGGCCGGGCGGCGGGCCGGGGAAGTCTGCGGCATCGGGCTCGCGGTGCCGGGCCCCGTGGACAGCGAGACCGGCCGGGTCGTCCAGCCGCCGATCATGCCCGGCTGGGACGGCTACGACATAACGGGCCAACTGGCGAGGGCCTTCGGCGAGGAGACCGGGGCCGCGCCGGTACCGGTCCTCGTCGACAACGACGCCAACCTCATGGCCTACGGCGAACAGCGCACCGGATACCCGGACTGCTCGGCCTTCGTGCTGGTCAAGGTGTCGACGGGCATCGGCGCCGGGGTCGTGGTGGACGGCTCGGTCTACCGGGGCATCGACGGGGGCGCCGGCGACATCGGCCACATCCGGGTGGGCGCCGACGCGCAGTGCCGCTGTGGTTCCCACGGCTGTCTGGCCGCGGTCGCCAGTGGCCGTGCCGTGGCCCGCAGGCTGGCCGAGACGGGCGTGCCCGCGGCCTCCGGCTCGGACGTACGGGACCTGCTCGCGGCCGGGCACCCGGGTGCCGCAGCCCTGGCCCGGGAGGCCGGGCGGCAGGTCGGGGACGTACTGGCGACCGTGGTGACGCTGCTCAACCCCGGGGTGCTGATGATCGCCGGGGATCTGGCCGGGACGGCCTTCCTCACGGGGGTGCGGGAGCTGCTGTACCAGCGGGCGCTGCCGCGCTCCACCGCTCATCTGGACGTCGTGACCTCGCGGCTGGGTGAGCGGGCCGGGCTGATCGGGGCCGGGGCGCTCGTCGTGGAGCACCTCTACGCGCCCGAACGGGTGGAAGATCGGCTGGTCGCGCTGGGTGTGTGACAGCCGCGTTTCCGTTTCGAGGACGGGTCCGCATGGTGAAATTCCGTCGGCTGTGGCAGCGTGATTCTCGCCACCCTTGATAAGGGTTGCGCTCAGATGAGCGGATCTTGAGCGACTGCACTTCTCCAAAGGGTGGCACTGGGTGCCACCCTTTGATCGTTCATCGATCGAAATCAAACGTGCGGTCAGGCCGCTCATGTGAGCGGAAAACCGCACCTGCGGACGCTCTTGCGTTCAAGAAGTGAAAACATCAGCCCGTCACGGCTTGCCAAGCCTTGACTTTCGATCCACTGGCGGACGGGTGGTTACAGGCGCATGACGCGTGAGTAGACGTACCCAGGCGCCTTCGATCTGGGTATGTTCCTCGCCGTCAGGGCAGCCACCACGTCCTCGAGGGAGTCGAGACCGTGTCGGAAAACAAAGAACCCCACGTAGCGAAGTTCGTTTACGACTTCACCGAGGGAAACAAAGACCTCAAGGACCTCCTGGGTGGCAAGGGCGCAAACCTCGCCGAGATGACCAACCTGGGGCTTCCCGTTCCCCCGGGCTTCACGATCACGACGGAAGCCTGCAAGGTCTACCTCGACAGCGGCGCGGAGCCGGCGGCACTGCGTGACGAGGTGAGTGCGCACCTCGACGCTCTCGAGAGCCGTATGGGCAAGAAGCTCGGCCAGGCCGACAACCCGCTTCTGGTCTCCGTCCGTTCCGGCGCGAAGTTCTCCATGCCCGGCATGATGGACACGGTCCTCAACATCGGACTCTCCGACAAGTCCGTGAAGGGCCTCGCCGAGCAGGCCGGCGACGAGCGGTTCGCGTGGGACTCCTACCGCCGCCTGATCCAGATGTTCGGCAAGACCGTCCTCGGCGTCGACGGCGACCTCTTCGAGGAGGCCCTCGACAAGGCCAAGGAGGCCAAGAAGGTCACGGTCGACACCGACCTGGAGGCCGCCGACCTCAAGAAGCTGGTCACCGCCTTCAAGAAGATCGTCAAGAAGGAGGCCGGCCGGGACTTCCCGCAGGAGCCTCGCGAGCAGATGGACCTCGCCATCGAGGCGGTCTTCAACTCGTGGAACACCGACCGCGCCAAGCTGTACCGCCGCCAGGAGCGCATCCCCGGCGACCTCGGCACGGCCGTCAACGTCTGCTCGATGGTCTTCGGCAACCTCGGCCCGGACTCCGGCACGGGCGTCGCCTTCACCCGTGACCCCGCCTCCGGCCACCAGGGCGTCTACGGCGACTACCTCCAGAACGCCCAGGGCGAGGACGTGGTCGCGGGCATCCGCAACACCGTGCCGCTCGCGGAGCTGGAGTCGATCGACAAGAAGTCGTACGACCAGCTCATGCAGATCATGGAGACGCTGGAGAACCACTACAAGGACCTCTGCGACATCGAGTTCACGATCGAGCGCGGTCAGCTCTGGATGCTCCAGACCCGCGTCGGCAAGCGCACCGCGGGCGCGGCCTTCCGTATCGCGACCCAGCTCGTGGACCAGGGCCTCATCGATGAGGCGGAGGCGCTCCAGCGCGTCAACGGCGCCCAGCTCGCGCAGCTCATGTTCCCGAAGTTCGACGACGATGCGAAGGTCGAGCAGGTCGGCCGGGGCATCGCGGCGTCGCCGGGTGCGGCGGTCGGCAAGGCGGTCTTCGACTCGTACACCGCCGTGAAGTGGTCGCGTTCGGGCGAGAAGGTCATCCTGGTCCGCCGGGAGACCAACCCCGACGACCTGGACGGCATGATCGCCGCCGAGGGCATCCTGACCTCGCGCGGCGGCAAGACCTCCCACGCGGCCGTCGTCGCACGCGGCATGGGCAAGACCTGTGTCTGCGGCGCAGAGGAGCTGGAGGTCGACACCAAGCGCCGCAGGATGACGGTCCCCGGCGGGCACGTGGTCGAGGAAGGCGACGTCATCTCCATCGACGGGTCGTCCGGCAAGGTCTACCTGGGCGAGGTCCCGGTGGTCCCGTCGCCGGTCGTGGAGTACTTCGAGGGCCGGATGCACGCGGGTGCGCAGGACGCCGGCGAGTTGGTGGAGGCGGTCCACCGCATCATGGCCTTCGCGGACCGCAAGCGCCGGCTGCGGGTGCGGGCCAACGCGGACAACGCCGAGGACGCGCTGCGCGCCCGTCGCTTCGGCGCCCAGGGCATCGGCCTGTGCCGTACCGAGCACATGTTCCTCGGTGACCGGCGTGAGCTGGTCGAGCGCCTGATCCTGGCGGACTCGGAGGAGGAGCGCGAGGAGAGCCTGCAGGCGCTGCTGCCGCTCCAGAAGAAGGACTTCGTGGAGCTGTTCGCGGCGATGGACGGCCTGCCGGTGACGGTCCGTCTGCTGGACCCGCCGCTGCACGAGTTCCTGCCCGACATCACGGAGCTCTCGGTCCGCGTGGCCCTGGCGGAGTCCCGCCAGGAGCCGCACGAGAACGAGCTGCGCCTGCTCCAGGCGGTGCACCGCCTGCACGAGCAGAACCCGATGCTGGGTCTGCGCGGCGTACGCCTGGGCCTGGTCATCCCCGGCCTGTTCACGATGCAGGTCCGCGCGATCGCGGAAGCGGCCGCCGAGCGCAAGAACGCCAAGGGCGATCCGCGCGCCGAGATCATGATCCCGCTGGTCGGCACCGTCCAGGAGCTGGAGATCGTCCGCGAGGAGGCCGACCAGGTCATCGCGGAGGTCGAGGCGGCGACGGGTACGAAGCTGAAGCTGTCGATCGGCACGATGATCGAGCTCCCGCGTGCCGCGCTGACCGCCGGTCAGATCGCCGAGGCGGCGGAGTTCTTCTCCTTCGGCACGAACGACCTCACCCAGACGGTGTGGGGCTTCAGCCGGGACGACGTGGAGGCCTCGTTCTTCACGGCGTACCTGGAGAAGGGCATCTTCGGCGTCTCCCCGTTCGAGACGATCGACAAGGACGGCGTCGGCTCGCTGGTCGCCGCCGCGGCGAGGGCCGGCCGCGAGACCCGCCCCGACCTGAAGCTCGGCGTCTGCGGCGAGCACGGCGGTGACCCGGAGTCGGTGCACTTCTTCCACGAGGTCGGCCTCGACTACGTGTCCTGCTCGCCGTTCCGTATCCCGGTGGCACGTCTGGAGGCAGGCCGCGCGGCCTCACAGTCGACGGGCAGCGACCACCGTTAGGCCGTACGTCCACCGTTAGGCCGTACGGCGACCTTTAGGCCCTACGGCCACCGAACTCCGGAGTCGTCGCCTGTCCCCGACCCTCAAGACCGATGGGCGGCGACTCCGGTGCACCAATGAGGGCGGCACCCTGTGCGGGGGTGCCGCCCTCTCCTGCGTTTTCTGCGGAGACCGTCAAGCTACGTCGCTGACCAAGCGAAATGTCGTTTGCTGGCGTTGACCGCCGTTGAACCTGCGCGATGCCGTTGTGCCCTCGTCGTGCCCTCCACATGCGGCTGGCTCCGATCACGGGCCGTCAACACGGAGGCCTCGCATTTGGCATCTCCCGGGGCGGGCCCGCTGTGTTGCTAGGGCAAGGCCAGCCCTCTCGCGGGGCTTCTATCCAGGAACCCTGGAGGGCCTCCGGCCTGTGGGCGCGGGCAGTGTGACGATCTTGAAAACCGCTGTGTGCCAGGGCGATACAACTTGCTCTACTTCATCAAGCCCCGCCCTTCCGGGCGGGGACGGGGGATCCCTCCGACCACGGCCCGCAGGATCCTGCAGAGCTCCCAGCCGTCGCGCACTTGGGAGAACAGGACTCGACAGGACCCCCCCCGGGAACCGTCAGCTTCTCCATGCTCGACAGCCCCTAGGGCTAGAGCCTGCTTCCCTCGGTCACCGGCCTACGGCGGATCGGTCAGGGGCCGGGGGCTCTTGCCTTCGACATCCGGTTGCTCTGTCCCAACGGCTTCCCGGCCGTCGCTGCGTAGATCACACCCCACCGGCCCCCACTGCGGGCCGGCGCGGGCTCGGGACTCGGGGCTGCGCTCATGCCTTCGGCCCGTGCCGCCCCGGCCCCGGCCCCCCGCGCCACCATCGATGCCCCGGGATGATCACGCTTCACACTCCGGCCCGCCGAGGGTCGACACACCGGACCGAGCTTGATTCCCCACCCGTGGCCCACACCGGCAGGCCCGACCTGGGGATAGGCACTGCCCGCGGGGCTACACGCAGGATCCGCCACGGACCCAAAAGACGCTTTGATCCAAAAGCAGGTGCGCAACGGCTGGGGGCTCTGCCGGATCCTGCGGGCCGTGGTGGGTGGGATTGTGGGTGGCTGGGGCGGTCGGCTCCGCGCCCCGTATGAGCGCCCCATCCACCACCAGACCGCCGCCCGGGGTAGCCTTCCCGTCCCTTCGAAGGTCCCTGGAGGCTCCCTGTGCACACCACCGTTTTCCTGCTGCGGAGTGCGCTGGGCCTTGGTGGCGGTCTGGTGTTCATGTGGGAGCTGAACCGCCAGGCTTCGGGACCGGGCTGGAGGAAGCTGCGGGTCTTCTCCGCGGCGGGGGCTGTGGTGCTCGCCGGACTGCTCGCCGTCTAGAGATCGCCAGTCAACGTGCCCCTCTCGCGCCCGTTCGGTCGGGAAACGGCGGGGAGCCGCAGTCACTGGTGGACAACGCTCACGAGAACGGCCCCTGACCTAGATACCTGGTCAGGGGCCGTTCATCAGCGGTGGGTGTGGGATTTGAACCCACGGTGACATCGCTGCCACGGCGGTTTTCAAGACCGGTCAAGGACTCGCACAGGAACCGTACTTGACCAGGACATTCGCTAACTGCGCTCCCTGCGGCGGCGGGATGCTGGCTGGAGGATGGCCACGCGGGGGCAAGCGCAAGCATCTGCTTTGTAGTCGTGGTGGGTTGCTGCACGCCGCTCACAAGTGCCGTATGTGCAACTGCCGTTGTGTGCTTCACCGATCACGGGTTGGGCCGGTCTGCCAGAATTCACATGGTGCGGCGGGAGGGGGATGCCATGTCCGGTAAGCCTGCGGCGTTCATGAGCTATGTCCGTTTCAATGACGAGCATGATGACGGTTTGCTCAGCCAGCTTCGGGAACGGCTGGGCACCGAGGTCCGGGCGCA